>NZ_QLVE01000010.1 GCF_003331145.1 Exiguobacterium sp. TNDT2
TGTTGTAGATGAAGCGGGCGCAGCCGATCGTCTTGACCAGGAACTCCGCCTGCGCCGCCGTCGGGTGGAGCCGGTATTTATATCCCTTCAGCACGTCTTTCCCTCCTTCTCTGTGTGGTCGGATGATGCTTTTCTCATTCCGATACCCGCAGAAGGGGCGAGGAAATCTGACGGAATCACGAACTTTTGTTCGTTATGTTTGTCACAGGGACATCCGAAGGGTTCGCAAGCAGGCGATTCATCTCCCACCTACGCTGGACTTCGCCCGAGACGTTTAGAGGTGGGAGAATTCTCGCTTAATTATGTTAAACTTAAGATAAGGAGGACGTCCCATGGATCAATCTGTCTTGGCCATTGTCGCATTGTCACTCATCGTGTTGAACGTCTACACGTACGTGCAAGCGAAACGGTACACGCTCGGTGAAGGCGATTTCAACGTCTTATATGCTTATGCCGGTGGTGCGATCGGCGCTCTGTTCGGACTCCATTTGACGCGCAAAAAGGCGGTTCATGCCCCAAAAAGCGTTCAAATACAAGTATTGATTTTGGCAGTCGGCTGGTCTTTAATGATTTTAGTACTGCTTTGAATGGAGAATAGGAGGAGCAACCGGTGAACTGGACAACATTGTTTGATCGGCAGCGTGAATTAGATGAGCGGATCAAAGAAGAACATCAATTATCCGGGAACCAATTTGATGAGCGCTTGCTTGCTTTGCTCGTCGAGCTTGGTGAACTCGCCAATGAGACCCGTAGCTTTAAATTTTGGTCAACGAAGGGCCCGTCGCCTCAAGACGTGATCTTAGAAGAGTATGTCGACGGCATTCATTTCTTATTGTCGCTCGGACTTGCCCTCGGGTATGAACGTGATTCGTTCCCAGCAGGTAGCTCGTATCTTGACGCGACTGACGCTTTTTTAGACGTGTTCCGCAAAGTGACGAACTTTGGTTTGTCGAAGACAGAGCCGATGTACGAGACGCTGATGGCGGCTTATCTCGAACTTGGCTATACGCTCGGCATCAATGAAGAGTTGATGGTGATGGCGTATATGGCGAAAAATGAAAAGAACCATGAGCGACAGAATCAAGGTTACTAATCAAATATCGAAGGAGCGATGTCCCGTGAACGAATCTTTACATATGTTGAAACGCTTGACGGATGCCACAGGTGTCCCTGGAAATGAAGGCGAAGTCCGCTCACTCATGCGTGAGTATTTAGAACCTCACGTCGAAACGTTCGAACAAGACGGGTTAGGCAGTCTGTTTGGTCGAGTGACAGGCGACGCGGATGGACCGCGTGTCATGATTGCCGGCCATATGGACGAAGTCGGGTTCATGGTCACGCGCGTTGAAGAGGGCGGCTTCCTCCGCTTCCAAGCACTCGGCGGCTGGTGGAACCAAGTTCTCCTCGCACAGCGCATGGACGTCGTCACACGCTCGGGAGAGAAGATCCCAGGCGTCATCGGTGCCAAACCACCTCACGTCCTTCCGGTCGAGGCACGCAAGAAACCTGTCGAGATTAAAGACATGTTCCTTGATATCGGTGCGACGTCGAAAGAACAAGTGGCCGAGTGGGGCATTCGTCCGGGCGATACGGTCGTCCCGCATTGTGAGTTCACGGTCATGAAGAACGAAGATTTCTTGATGGCGAAAGCATGGGATAACCGAATCGGTTGTGCCATCGCCATCGAGGCGGCGAAACGATTGAAAGACGACGAGGTTCCGGGGGTCGTCTTTACAGGAGCGACGGTCCAAGAAGAAGTCGGGTTGCGCGGTGCCGTCACGGCTGCCAACTTGGTCAAACCTGACGTTGCCATCGCCGTCGATACGGGCATTCCAGGAGACACACCAGGGATGACACCGGCAGAAGGTTTGTCGAAACTCGGGGAAGGGGTCCAAGTCATCTTCTTTGACGCGACGACCGTCACGAACCCGCGCCTCATCGATTTGATTGTCGACGTGGCCAAAGAGAACGACATCAAGTACCAATTAGATTTGACGCCGGGCGGCGGGACAGACGCAGGTCGGTTCCATTTGTCAGGAATCGGGATACCGGCCGTCGCGCTCACGGTACCGGTCCGTTATTTGCATACGAATGTCTCGATCATTCACAAAGCAGATTATGAAGCGGCCGTCGATTTGGTCGTAGCGCTCACGAAACGACTCGACCACGAAACGGTTCAATGGTTGAAAGAGGGATAATATGACGAAAATCACGTCTACGAAAAGTGAGACGATCAAACGCTTAAAGCGATTGATGACGAAAAAAGGCAGACAAGAGTCCGGACAATTTTTAGTCGAAGGCGAGCATTTGGTCGACGAGGCCATTCGTGCCGGACGTCTCGTTCAGCTGATCATGGGGGAGTCGTATACCCCGAAAGGCTCATGGCGTCTCGATGAGATGCCGGTCCTCGAACTATCGGACCATGTGGCCGATCTGCTATCTGAGACAGAAAAGACGCAAGGCGTCTTCGCGGTCGTCAAGATGGCCCCGGTCGAACGGAAGATGAAGCATGTGCTCGTCCTCGACCGGATTCAAGACCCGGGTAACCTCGGGACGATGATTCGCACGGCCGATGCGGCTGGATTTGACACGGTCCTCCTCGGTAAAGGGACGGTCGACCCGTTCAACGCCAAAGTTGTCCGAGCGACACAAGGTTCGCTATTCCACGTGAACGTGCGCTCGGTCGATTTGCTCGAGATGCTGCCAGAAATGAAGAGCGAAGGCTTTCATGTATATGGGACTGCACTTGCGAAAGCGACGTCTTACGAACAAGTCGACTTCAAAGAGAAAGTCGCGCTCGTCATTGGCAATGAGGCGCAAGGCGTGCATCACGACGTGCTCGACCTATGTGACACGCGCGTTCATATCCCGGTTCTTGGCGAGGCCGAATCGTTGAATGCGGCCGTCGCGGCCGGCATCCTCATGTATCGGATCGCATTACAATAATCTTGTCAGCACCGAAAAATCGTGATAGGTTTATAACATCGAACAATATACCGAATAGACGTTGAAAGAGCATAGTACGCGAACTACCGAACGAGTACAGGGAGCATGGGCCGAGACTGCGAGCCGATGCCTTGGTCGGCGCCGAATTCACTCTCGAGTCGTGTTGGAGACAACACCGGGGTAGCATCCCGATACCGATGCTCTCAAGTGGGCCGATTTCGGCCAAGTAGGGTGGTACCGCGATTATTCGTCCCTTCAGTCATCGACTGAAGGGATTTTTTTTGTAGAGGAGGAAATAAGGATGAAAGAACAGTTAGAACAATTACAACAAGACGCGTTGCAGGAGATTCAAGCGGCATCGTCACAAAAAGAATTGAACGATGTCCGAATCAAATATTTAGGGAAGAAAGGTCCGATGACCGAGGTCCTTCGTGGGATGGGGAAACTATCCCCTGAAGAGCGTCCGGTCGTCGGTGAGTTGGTCAACACGGTCCGGTCGACGATTCAAGAAACACTCGAGGCGCGAATCGAGGAAGTGAAGGCGGTCGAACTCGAAGCGAAACTCGCGGCTGAGACAATCGACGTCACACTACCGGGTCGGACGGCGCTGCCGGGCCATACCCACTTGCTTCAACAAATCGTCGATGAGATGGAAGACTTGTTCGTCGGGCTCGGCTATACGATCGCCGAAGGTCCGGAAGTCGAGACAGACCTCTACAACTTCGAGATGCTCAATCTTCCGAAAGACCATCCGGCACGTGATATGCAAGACTCGTTCTATATCACGGATGAGACGCTTCTCCGGACACATACATCACCAGTTCAGGCCCGGACGATGCTCCAAGCCAACGGGAAGCCGATTCGCATCATCTGCCCAGGGAAAGTGTACCGTCGCGACGAGGACGACGCGACACACTCACACCAGTTCATGCAAATCGAGGGGCTTGTCGTCGATGAGCACATCTCGATGGCTGATTTGAAAGGCACGCTTGAAGTGTTCGTCCAGCAATTGTTCGGTGAGACGCGCGAGATTCGTCTCCGTCCGAGTTTCTTCCCGTTCACGGAACCGTCGGTCGAAGTGGATATCTCTTGCTTCAAATGCGGCGGCGAAGGCTGCAATGTCTGTAAGGGAACAGGCTGGATCGAGATTCTCGGAGGCGGTATGGTCCATCCGCGCGTTCTCGAGATGGCTGGCTATGATGCCACGAAGATATCTGGATTCGCGTTCGGAATCGGCGTCGAACGGATGGCGATGTTAAAACATGGGGTGGACGATATCCGTCACTTCTATACAAACGATTTACGTTTCATCGAGCAATTCTAAGGGGGAACACACATGTTATTATCGAAAAAATGGTTGAATCAATATATTGATGTATCAGACTTGAGCGGGCAAGAACTCGGAGACTTGATCACGAAGAACGGAATCGAAGTCGAGAGCGTCATTAGCCGCGCTGAAGGATTGTCAGGACTCGTCGTCGGTCACGTCCTCTCGTGCGAGAAACATCCCGAAGCGGACAAGTTGAATGTGACGACGGTCGATATCGGGGCGGACAGCCCGGTGCAAATCGTCTGCGGCGCACCGAACGTCGCTGCCGGACAGCACGTCATCGTGGCAACGGTCGGAGCTCGACTCCCAGGACTCAAAATCAAGAAAGCGAAACTGCGCGGCGTCGAGTCACAAGGCATGATCTGCTCCCTCGAGGAGCTTGGTTTTGAGAAGAAACAGATTCGTGAAGATGAACAGGAAGGGATTCATACGTTCCGTGAATCGGTCGAGGTCGGTGCGGACGTCATCAGCTTACTCGACCTTGACGATGAAGTGATCGAGCTCGGGTTGACACCGAACCGCTCGGATTGCTTGAGCCTATACGGAATCATCCATGAAGTCGCGGCCATTCTCGAGCGTCCTTACACGCTTCCATCGGCAGATGTGACGACTGATGCACCAAACGCGGTCAGTGTCCGTCTTGAGACGAACAACTGCCCGTACTACGCGACACGTCGCGTCGACGGTGTCACGATCGGGGACTCCCCACAATGGCTGAAGAACGTCTTGATTGCTGAAGGTGTCCGACCGATCAACAACGTCGTCGATGTGACGAACTACGTCATGCTCGAACTCGGCCAGCCGCTCCACGCGTTCGATACGGCAAAACTTGGAACGACGATCGCTGTCCGTCAAGCACATGACGGCGAAGAAATCGTCACGCTCGATGATGTGACGCGCACGCTCGATGCCTCGATGATGGTCATCACGGACGGCGAACAGCCTGTCGCCATCGCCGGCGTCATGGGCGGTGCGAACACAGAAGTCGATGCGACGACGTCGAGCATCATCCTCGAGTCGGCTTACTTCGCACCGGCATCGGTCCGTAAGACGAGCCGTACGCTCGGTTTGCGTTCAGATTCAAGCGCCCGGTTCGAGAAAGGAGTCGACCCAGAACGATTGCAACTGGCCCTTGACCGTGCGGCCGAACTCATCGTTGAAGTGAGCGGTGGCACGATCAGCGACATCGTCGTCGCTGGGGAAAAAAACTCCGCGGCTCGGACGATTGACGTCTCGGTCGCTTATATCAACCATCGACTCGGGATGGACCTCGAGCAAGCGACGATCGTCCGCATCTTGGAACGTCTCGGTCTCGATGTGACCGGGGACGAGACGTTGACAGTCCACGTACCGTCGCGTCGCCCTGACTTGGAGTTGCCGGCTGACATCACAGAAGAAGTGGCACGCCTCTACGGCTATGACAGTCTTCCGTCAACACTCCCGGCGTCGCGTTCAAAAGGGTACCTCCCGAAAGAAAACGTGTTGCGCCGTAGCGTTCGTCGCGTCCTTCAAGGGACAGGGTTGTCGCAAGCAATCACGTACTCGCTCACGAGCGTCGGACACGCCGCACGCTTCAGTGGGGAAGGCTCGGACAAAGTTAACTTGGCGATGCCGATGAGCGAAGAGCGCTCAGTGCTCCGGACCTCACTCGTCCCGGGTCTCCTCGAAGCGGCGCGATATAACACGTCACGCCAACAAGCGAACGTGCGCTTGTATGAAACAGGACGCGTCTACGTGGAAGAAGGCGAGACGTTACCACGCGAAACGGAGCGGGTCGCCGGTGTATTGACGGGTCTTTGGTACGACCATCGCTCGCAAGGCACACGTGTCCCGGTCGACTATTTTGTTGCCAAAGGCATCGTCGATACGCTGTTGCACTCACTTCGCATCGAAGCGACGTATGAGGCGGCCGTGATTGCGGATATGCACCCAGGTCGTACCGCAAACGTGCTCATCGACGGACGTGTCATCGGCTATGTCGGACAAGTCCATCCGGGCGTGTCAAAAGAAGCGTACGGTTTGAAGGAAGTGTACGTATTCGAACTCGACTTGGATGTGTTGCAACAGTCAGCCGAGCTTGTCTATGAAGACGTACCACGTTTCCCATCCATCACACGTGATTTGGCGCTCGTCTTGAAACGGGACATCCCGGCGGGTCAAGTCGAAGCGACGATCAAACAGGCGGCCGGACCGCTCTTGGTTGACCTCGCCTTGTTCGATGTCTATATCGGGGAGAACGTAGGAGACGATGAAAAATCAATCGCCTTCTCGCTCAAGTATCAAGATCCGACCCGCACGCTTCAAGATGAAGAAGTGACGGCGTCGTATGAAGCGATTCTCACTGCCGTTCAAGCGGCGCACGGTGCGGAAGTTCGCGCCTAACTTAAAAAAGGTGTCCACTACGTGTGGACACCTTTTTTGAGTTTACTGGACGTCGAGCGCCAAGTCGCCGAACTTTGTCCAACCGACGAGGCATGTCACTTTATACAACAGGAGCGTGATGACGGCCGGAAGGACGACACCCGTTCCGACGAAGATGAGGAACGCGTCCATTCCTTGCGCGGCAAGGATGTTGAGCGGGGCAATCAACGAATTGAGGCCGAGCCCTGCGATCTCATATGGGACTTCGAGCGAGAAGACGAGCGTCGCGATCGGCGCGCTGATCATCGCCGCGATAAAAGGTGGCATGACGACGCGAGGATTTTTGACGACGTTCGGGAACTGCACTTTCGGTGTGACGAAGAACGAGGCGACCAAACCACCCGGATCCGTTTGACGATACGCCATGAGTGTGAAGCCGACGAACTGGGCCGTACATCCGATCAACGCGGCGGCGCTGGCGACCGGGTCGAGCTGGAGCGCGATGGCGAGTGCGGCCGATGAAGCAGGCGACATGAGCATGACGCTAAAGACGAGCGCGATGACGAGCGATGTCGCGATTGGAGACGTATTGACTGATGCGGTGATGCTCGCACTAATCGAGTTGATGAGCGGTGTCGTGACGGCTGCTGCACCGACCCCGACGATGCCGCCCCCGAGGACGGCCGTGACTGGGACGACCATCATATCGAATTTTGTTTTCCCAAGGACACGTTTACCTAACCAAACCGCAGCTGTTGCCGCGATCAAGGCGCTGATCGGTTGACCAGGTATGAGCACGAGCCCGCTCTCGGTCGGTTGGAGCGCCGCACCACCGACGGTTGCCGCAATCATCGAGCTGAACAAAACGAGTGTATTGCCGCCGAGCTGGTAGGCGACACCGGCACCGAGCGCCGGGGCGAGCAACGATTTCGCGACTTGCCCAATCAAGACGAGCGTCTCGATGCCGGCCATCTTCCCAATCGTTTCAATCAACAGTCCGACCCCGAGCGTGACGAGGACGGCGCTAGCCATTCCTGCTGATATTTTGATCATCCGATCCATTGCGTACTGTTTCACTTCCATCATCTCCTCTATGTGTGTCAATCCAATAAAAAAACCTATCCAGATAGGATAGGCGCGTCGGTCATACCATGAGCGCCTCGTCCGAAACCATCGAAACAAGGGCCCAAAAATTCGTCTCGGTCATCGAGTCGATTTTCAGTCCCTCAGTCGAATAATAATCAGTAGGCCGTGTTGCGCATGGGTTTTCATCATTGCCAGCTCCTCCGTTTGTTAAGATTTGTCTAAGCCTAACATGATATGTTTCAATAATCAATATTTTCTGAAAATTTATTTGAAAAAATTAAAAATAGCTCAAATAGAAAGACGACCCGATGAAGGGTCGTCTCGTATTAAGACGTGCTGGCTGCCAGTGAGCCGACTTGTTGATCGATGAATGCCATCGAGATTGAATTGAAGTGATCGGGTTGATCGACATTGACGACGTGACCTGAGTCAGAGACGACCTGGACGCGTGCCGTCGGTTGATGTTTCGCGGTCCGTTCGACAGCTTCAAGGAACATGTAGTCCTCGTCACCCATAATATAGAGAATCGGTACGTTCGTCTCGATTGAAGAGAAATGACGAAGCAACGGATTCATATTTTCAGTCATCTTGAACCAGCGGATGAACTCACGCTGACACAGGTTGGCCGCATCACGGACGAACATCATGCGTGATTTCTTATGCCGTTTTTTCGGCAACAAAATCCACGCGAAGAGCTGATATAGCCACATATAGGGCACGAAGCTCTGCACGAGACTGCCGAGGCGAATCAACAACGTCGAGCGGACGTTGAATTTGACGATGGCCCCACCAAGTACGACCGAAGCAATTCGCTCGGGATGGTGCTCGAACATCGCTTGAATGACAATCGTCCCGAGTGATAAACCGACCATATGTCCTTTTTCAATCTGTAAGTGGTCCATGACCTCGACGACATCTTCGACAACGACGTCAAGCGTATAGGCGTTCAGCGGTTGGTTCAACGACTGTTCTTCGTTGTACGAACCGCCGTGTCCGCGCAAGTCGAGCAGGAGCACGTTATATTTCTTTTTGAACGGCCGAATTTGACGATACCAATGCGACAGACTTCCACCCGCGCCATGAATGAAGATGACCCAAGGGTGGTCGTCGCTTAAAGTGTACGTTTTATAATGCAACATGAACGCTATCCTCCAAAAATTTTTAAGTTCATTAAACCCTAAAAACAATATACCATATCTACAAACGTAGGACTATCGTTTCAACTCGCTCAAGCGAATCGCTTTCTTCGTGTTGGCGAAGTGGACTTTCGCCACTTCGTTCAAACGCTCTTGACCGTAACGGATGATCAACTCGGCCGCAACTTGATCGACTTTGGCACCGGCGCCTTTCGGTAAGGTGACCCCGAGTGTCGCACTTAACTTGTCCATTTCTTTTAAGAACAAGGCGCGGGCGAGAATCGAGGCAGCGGCCACGGCGACATGTAGCCCTTCCGCTTTCGTCGAAAAATAGACGTCGTCTTTGACGACCGCCTTTTCAGATCGCAAATGGTTATAATAGACGTTCTTTTCAGCGAACTGATCGATTAAAATGGCGTCAGGTGTCGCATCGAGCTTCTTCAATAAGGCCGACAAGGCGGCATTATGCGCAATGGCCGTCATTTTTCCTTGCGTCATCGTCCGTTGCATCTTATTATATGCCGGATTGTGCAACGTCGCTTTCTGATAAGTGATGGTGACATGCAAGTCTTTAGCGATGCGGACGATTTCTGTGTCCGACAGCAGTTTGGAGTCTTTGACCCCGAGTTCTTTGACGAGGGCGATTTTCTCTTTTGGCACATAAGCGGCGACGACGACGAGCGGTCCGAAATAATCACCTTTTCCGACTTCGTCGCTCCCGATGACAGACCAGTCCGCAAAGCCTTCCGGCAGAACATTTTTCGGAACACTTGGTTCTTTTTTAATGCTTGTTCCCCATTTGGCGGCTTCCGTGTCAGCATTGCGTCCCTGGAACATGACTTTACCCGAATTGTAGACTGTAATCACGCACTGAGGTGTTTTGGCACTGAAACGTGCGTGTGGTGGGGGGTTGACTGAATGGGCCCGATAACTCGCGATGAGTTCCTCCTGGGCGGTAGCTGATAATTTAATGACTTGATTGCCCAATATGAGCACTTCCTTTCTAACGCTAGCAAATTAATCTTACATTTTTTTTAGATATTTTGAAACCAAAGTTTCGCTCTAAACGTATAGACAAGTGAGTAAAGAAAGAAGCGAGGTGAGTCGGAGATGTGGTGGCGCGATGACACGGATGAAGATGAGGCAGAATCTCTCTATAAACATATTCTCGAGCTAGAAGCTCGGATTGCGAAGCTGATCGCCCATCAAGTCAGGGTGCGTCGCTTGCTCATGCAGGAATCGTCGGAAGCGGCGACTGAGCAAATCATTGCGTTACAGGCGGAAGTCGATCACTATTTGTCACTTCTGCGACAAGAACGGATGGAAGCGGTCGACCGCTTTGATCGCTTGCGTCTCGAGCAGACGTTAGGACGGGTCCGGCAGTCGGTCGAGCAACCGACCCGACCGTTGGCAGAGTGGGATACGATCGAACAGGCGCTCGCGCTCGAAGTCGAACATTTACGCCGCGTCCTTTCGTACGAACGACAGCGTCGCGCCGAGGAGGAGTGGTAATGGAATCGTTAGATCAGCTATATTGGTGGGTACTCATCATCGCCGGTCTCGGTACATTCGTGTACATGATTTTTTCAGATGCGTTCGATGTATTTGATGGTTGGTTCAATCCCGCCGTCATCTTATCGTTTTTAGCGCTCGGTGCTGGGATCGGATTGATATTAAACGCCCTTGCCCACGTGTCGCCGATGATTGGGCTAGCCGTCGCCCTCGTCGGATCGTTCGCGCTCACGACGCTCCTGTACTTATTTGTCCTCTTGCCGCTGTCGAACGCGGAAGAATCGATCGGCATGACCGACGAATCCCTCGTCGGCCTCATCGGTCGTTTGACGGTCCCGGTCCCGGAAGGCGGGTTTGGCGAAGTGCTCGTCGAATCGGTGACAGGATCCGTATTAAAAACGGCTAAGAGTGTCGACGGAAAAGCCATCGATACGACACAACGCGTCGTCATCATCGAAGTCGAACGAAACATTGCGGTCGTCATGGAGTATGACGAGCCGACAATCCGAAAGGAGTTTTAACGTATGAACACAGCTATTTTAGCCAGTATTATCGTCGGGGTGATCTTGCTCGCCTTGATTTTCGTCTTCGTGTTGAAGTATCGCACGGTCGGACCAGATGAGGCGCTCATCGTCACCGGCAGCTATTTAGGGAAAAAGAACGTCCATAGCGATGCGTCAGGCAATCGCGTAAAAATCATTCGCGGAGGCGGGACATTCGTCTTGCCGGTGTTCCAGCAGGCAGAGCCACTCAGTCTTCTCTCGAGCAAACTTGAAGTGACGACACCGGAAGTGTATACCGAGCAAGGTGTACCGGTCATGGCGGACGGAACGGCCATCATCAAAATCGGCGGCTCCATCAGCGAGATTGCCACGGCGGCCGAACAATTCCTCGGCAAACCGAAAATCGAACGCGAGAACGAGGCGAAAGAAGTGCTCGAAGGTCACCTGCGTTCAATCCTCGGTTCGATGACGGTCGAAGAAATCTATAAAAACCGCGACAAGTTCTCCCAAGAAGTGCAACGCGTCGCCTCACAAGATTTGGCCAAAATGGGTCTCGTTATCGTCTCGTTCACCATCAAAGATGTCCGCGACAAGAACGGCTATCTCGAATCGCTCGGGAAACCGCGAATCGCGCAAGTGAAGCGTGATGCCGATATCGCAACGGCCGAAGCGGACAAAGAGACGCGGATCAAACAAGCAGAAGCGATGAAGGACGCGAAGAAAGCAGAACTCGAACGCGCCTCAGAAATCGCGGAAGCCGAGAAAGAGAATCAGCTTCGCATCGCCGCCTATCGCCGCGAGCAAGACGTCGCAAAGGCCCGTGCCGACCAAGCGTATGAACTAGAGGAAGCCCGCGCCAAACAAGAAGTCACCGAGCAACAGATGCAAGTCCAAATCATCGAGCGTCAAAAGCAAATCGAGCTCGAAGAGAAAGAAATCATGCGTCGCGAGAAACAATACGATTCTGAAGTGAAGAAGAAAGCCGATGCCGACCGCTACGCAATCGAGCAGTCAGCCGAAGCCGACAAGGCGCGTCAAATCGCCGCGGCCGATGCCGAGAAGTACCGCATTGAAGCAGAAGCGAAAGCCGACGCCGAACGTGTCCGTCTCGCCGGTGTGGCCGAAGCCGATTCGGAACGGGCCAAAGGGGAAGCGGAAGCCGAGATTATCCGCTTGACGGGTCTTGCCGAAGCCGAAGCGAAACAAAAGATCGCGGAAGCGTTCGAACAGTACGGACAGGCCGCCATTCTCGACATGGTCGTCAAGATGCTTCCGGACTATGCGAAACAGATTGCAGCACCGCTTGGCAATATCGACAAGATCACGGTCGTCGATACGGGTAGCGGTAAAGACGGAGGTGCCGGCAAAGTCACGGGGTATGCCACAGATTTGATGGCATCGCTGCAACAGACGCTCAAAGCGTCGTCAGGAATCGATATGAAAGACTTACTCGACAACTTTGCCGGAAAAGGCAACGTTCAACCGAGTGCGGATCGCGAATTGAGTGATTCGACGTTCGCCGCGACGGAAGAATAAGTGTGAAGCCACAGATCGTCTGTGGCTTTTTTGTTTTTACTCGGATTCACCTAAAATTAAAAAGAAAGGCTTCAAACTCAATCGGTTTCTGACGATAAGGGAGATGTCAGACCATTAGAGAGAGGAAGTAGCTATTATGAAGAAATCACTCATTATCGGCTTGTTGGCCGCATGTGTGACTTGGTTGCCGGGTTGTCAGTCTGTCATTGACCAGCCAGAACAAACCGTTGAAACTCGCCAATCGATGGGTGTTGTCTTGTCCGATGTTGGTCTCGGCGACCAATCATTCAGTGATGCGGCGATGCGCGGCATGGGACAACTCCGTGAGACGGGGGAATGGTTCGTCGATTATCGCGAACTTGCAGAGACGGAAACATATAAAGCAGGGTTCGAACAGCTCGTCGCCGACGGACATGATGTCATCATCGGTCTCGGTTTCGCCTGTCAGACGGATTTGGAGGCGGTGGCAGCCGAACATCCAGAGCAACAGTTCGCGTTGATTGATGCGGTCTCGACGTTACCAAACGTCATGTCGGTGACGTTCCAAGAGATGGAAGGGAGCGCACTCGCCGGCGCAGTGGCGGGACTTGAGACCGAATCGAACAAAATCGGCTTTATCGGAGGCGTCGACAACGAGCTGATTCAAAAGTTCGAGACCGGCTTCGAACTCGGGGCAAAGAACGTGAATGAAGATGTGACGATGCTCGTCGATTTCGCCAACGATTTCGCCTCGCCAGAAATCGGCCGCCAGTTGGCCGAGAAACAGATTGAAGCCGGAGCGGACGTGCTGTACGCAGCTGCCGGACTGACTGGAGTCGGCGTCTTAGAGACGGCTGAGCGAAACGGGATCAAAGCGATCGGTGTCGACAGCGATCAATCGATGATTGCGCCTGATGCGGTCATCACATCGATGTTGAAACAAGTCGATTTGGCCATCGTCGAGATTGCGGACCGGGTCGAAGCAAAGGCGTTCAACGCCCATATCGAACTTGGAATCGATCAAGGCGGTGTCGGGTTGGCCGCTCTTCGTCGTGTCCAGTGGGATGACGATGAGACGAAACGGTTCGAGGCGTTTCAGAAACAGTTGATGGAGGGGACGCTAAAATGAGCTTACGGAAACGGTTTCTCTTTTCGACCGTCTTCACGGTCTTATTGATTGTCTTGATGATGGGTTATGTCTTATTGACGCTCAATCGTCTGCAGACATATAACGAGCAGTACGGCACTCAGATGATTGAACTGTCCCAGCTCGAGACGTCGCTCCTGCAAGAACAATCCCTTTGGACATCGCTCGGTGAGCAGATGAGCCAATCAACGCTCACACAGCTCGAGAGGATTCGAGCGACGAACACGGAGACGTTCACGACGCTCGAACAAACGTACCTCATCCCTGAATTCGCGAACCATTTAGAACGCGCGACGATGAAGTATGAGCGGATTGGAGCCGAAGTCGAGACGGCTGAGGCAGGCGGGATTGCCGCCCGGATTCAAGCGGCGAAACTTGAAGGGGTACTGAATGACGTGAACACGCTCCTCTTGAAAAATGGAACGTTCTATGAGGCGCTACAAGCCGAGGCAGCGAGTGAGACGAAGCGTCTCTTGCTCGTGTCGGTATTATTGACGATTTTCGTCATCGGCGCACTCAGTGTCTATAACTTCTTCTTTGCCCGCTCGATCACCCAACCGCTCAAACGTAACGTCGAGGCGGCGGAAGCAATCGCGGCCGGCCGGTTGATCACGTTGCCGGACTCGACGCGGCGTGATGAAATCGGACGGTTGGAGCGGGCCATGCAAGAGATGACGGTGTCGCTGCAGACGGTCATCGGATCCATCCGCGTCACGTCGATGAAAGTGAACGATATGACGGAGACGGCGGCCGCCGAAAACGAGGCTGTGGTCAGCACGACGTCGAACATCACGAACGCTGTCGATGAGATGGCAAACGGGGCACAGTCAATCGCGACCGAACTACAAGAGACACTTGAATCGGTCGGCATCATGGCGACATCATTCGAGACAAGTTTGAACCAGACGAAGCAGACGACCGAACAGACGTCTGAGATGACGCGTGAAGTCGCCGCTGGTATCGAGACGTTGACGGACCAGGAAGCGATTTTAGCGCGTGCGAGCGAACGTAACGCATCGCTCGTCAACCGGATGGATGATTTCGCCCGGAAAACAGAAGAAATCGAAAAAATGGCAAAGCTTGTGGAAGATGTCGCCGCTCAGACGAACTTGCTCGCCTTGAATGCGGCCATCGAGGCTGCACGTGCCGGAGAGGCCGGCCGAGGGTTTGCCGTCGTCGCCAGCGAAGTGAAGAAATTGGCCGAGGAGAGCAACGTGGCGACACGTTCCATCTTTGGTGTCGTCCAAACAATTCAGGACGAAGTCGTCCGCTTGACGGACATGGTCGAAGAGTCGAGTCGGGAACAGACGGCACAGCTCGAGGCGTTCGGAATGACGAAGCAGGCGTTCAACCGAATTCATGACCGCACGGACCACGTCGCCTCGTTCGTCAGTACGATTGAACGCGAGATGGTCGCGTCGAGTTCGGAAGTGACGAACGTCTTGAAACGGGTCGAGGAAGTGAGCGGTGTCACCGAAGAACTTGCGGCGGGGAACGAGGAAGTCGCAGCCTCGATGAAAGAGCAGCAAGCGAGTTTCGATCAGATTTTCGCCTTGATGCAAGAGTTAGAAGGACAAGCCGCGGCACTCGCGAGCCAAGTTCAACATTTTGAAGAGGACTGAGACAAGTTTCGGCTTGTCTCTTTTTTTGTCGTCTTGAAACGGATGAGGCACACGTCCATCTGGGTCATAAGCGCGTCAGAAACGTTAAAGGCGGACCGGGTGCACCGATGGCCATTTCCTCATACTATAGGGGAGACTCACTCGAGGAGGAGACGTATGGAAAAGTGGAAACGATATGTCATCGTGCTGCTGATTGGACTGTTTATCGGGGTGGGCTATATGTTTTATTCGAAAGAACCGGAGACGCCGATGGTCGAACAGTTCATCGCGACACCCGAACCGGAAGTCGAGCCGAGCGTCCCGACCGAAATCGTCGTCTATGTAACTGGGGCAGTTGAGGCACCGGATATGTATACGATGCCGCAAGGGGCGCGTGTCGGAGATGTGTTGTCTCTCGCCGTCTTGACGGATGAGGCTGATCCCGAACAATTGAACTTGGCCCAACTGCTCGTCGATGGGACGAAAGTGAGCGTCCCGAAAAAAGGGGAGACGGTCGTTGTGCCGGCCGCTGAAGAAGCGAGCGGGGGGACGAACGGGGTCCATGTCAACAGTGCGACGAAAGAAGAATTGATGACCGTACCGGGAATTGGTCCGGCCAAAGCCGAAGCCATCCTGAATCACTTGAAGCAGAACGGTCCGTTCAAGTCGTACGAGGAGATCGGTGACGTCAAAGGATTCGGTGAGAAGACGCTAGAGAGCATGAAAGGGTATCTATTGGTGCCGTGACATGCCACTGTATCCACTGTTGCCGATCAGCCTATTCATTGCCGGGATGTACGGGTCGGTCACCCTCTGCCTCCTATTGTCTGTTGCCATCGCGTTCACCTGTCGCGGTCAATCCTTCTATGCGCATATCGGTGCCGTCCTGCTCGTCCTGTTCGTGTTCGTACGTCCTGACGCCGAACCGTTGCCGGAGGACGGGCCCTATCTGTTTGCCATCGAGAGCCGGCGGGACAACGGACTATCAGCGCGGCTGTATGGACAAATCGCCGGAACCGAAGGCGTGTTGACCGGACGAGATGTCGCGCTTGGCCGTCCGGGCGAAACATGTCTCGTCACATTCACAGACAGCGCATTCGCACCGTTACGCAATACGGGAGGATTCGATGAGGCGGCTTGGGCGCACGGTGCAGGGCTTATGTTCAAAGGGAACGACGTGTCGATTGAGGCGTGTCAACCGAGTAAAGGATTGAATGGTCGTCTGCTCCGCTGGAAAGAGCGACAGCTCACGAGAATCGAGGCGACGTATCGGACGGACGTGGCGCTCTATATGGAGGCGCTCCTATTCGGGGAAAGCCGTTTGCTCGACGAGGAGACGTCGTTCTCTTATCGAGTGACCGGGTTGTTACATCTGCTCGTCATCTCCGGGTCGCATATCGCCCTCCTCGTCTTGGCGTTCCGATGGTTGTTACGTGGTTTTCCGTTTCGTCGGGAGACGAAGACACAACTTATCATCACCGCGGTCACACTGTTCGGTTGGTTGACAGGTTTTTCACCCCCGGTCGCACGGGCCGTGCTCGTCGCCGATTTGTTGCTCGGGTTATCGCTGTTCGGAATTCACGTCCGCGACCCGATTCGGCTACTGAGTTGGTGTGGCGCGATGTTGCTCGCGATGCAACCGTATTTGCTATGGAACTTGGGGTTTCAATTGACAATCGTGATGACGTTGTTCTTGCTCGTGACCCGATCGATTTGGCATAGACCGTTCGGCTTGGCCATCTATGCCCAATGGTTCGGTCTCATCTTCCTATGGTCAGTCCAACCGATTATCTCGGTGTTGGCACCCATGTATAACGTCGTAGGCGCTTTCTTAATTTCCTGGATTGTCATTCCGCTCGCTCTTTTGGCATTCATCGTACCGGCGGTGGAACCGCTCCTCTACCCAATCCTCGACGGGTTGAATGGGACGTTCCGCTTGCATCATGACTGGCAGCCGTGGCTCCCATTGCATGAGTCCACACTTTGGCACGCTGTGGCGCTCGCTACCGGATTGTGGGTCGGGTTAATCTTACTCGAATGGAAACGGTGGACGGGGTGGGCGTTGGCGCTCGGCTCCCTTTTACTCCTGCATGTTACGTTGGAATGGACCGAGCAGCCTCGTGTCACGTTTTTAGATGTCGGACAAGGCGATGCCATCGTCGTCGAGTATGGTGAGGTGACCGGGGCCATCGACGTCGGCGGGGTGTATCAAGACCCGAACGAACAAAAACGCTCCACTTATGACCCGGGAGCGGACGTTGTCGCCCCGTATATATGGAAGCGGGGGGAACGTCGTCTCGATTTTTTGTTGCTCACCCATGCCGACCACGACCACATCGGAGGACTGACTGGGCTGCTCGATGCGATTCCCGTTGAGGAAGTATGGCTCTCGGCGGAAGTGGCGGACCATGACAAACGGGACGAATTGTTGGCCATTCTGGCCGAGTATGACGTCCCGGTTCGTCTCTTGTCGGCCGGAGACCGACCGTATCCGTGGATGTGGGTCGTCGCACCGGACGAGTCAGGAGAGGACGAGAATGCGAACTCGGTCTCACTATTTATGAAAGTAGGGGGCCTATCGTATTTATTGACCGGGGATTTGCCGGACACGCGGGAAGAGATGATTCCGACCGTTGACGTCGATGTGTTCAAGCTCGGACATCACGGGGCGGAGTCGTCCTCGAGTCATGAGTTGATCGAGCGGGTCGACCCGGAATGGATTGTCGTCAGTGTTGGAGCGAACAATCGCTACGGTCACCCCCACCCCGACACATTAGAGCGAATCGAAGGCAGACGGTTATTGCGGACCGATGAGGACGGGATGGTCGTCTGTGAACGAAATCGCTGTCGCGGGATTGTGACGAAGGCAGTACCGCCATGAAAAACTATGATAAACTAAAAAAGCGATTGCTCCCCCGGGGCAATCGCTTTCTGACTGACTTATAAGCTCAAGAACTTGATGAGGACACCGATCGCGAAGATGGTGAAGAAAAAGCCGAACGGGACGATGAAGCCGATTGCTGAATCGATGGCATCGTTACGTTTGCACTGCACGTCGTTCTCGAACGGGTTTTCGCTTTGTGGGCGAACAGAGTTAATATGCATAGTGAGTCCCTCCTTGAAATGGTTCCGTCCTAAGTATAGCGAATCAGTGAAGGATAATCTATGTTTAGATAAGAATAAATTGTGAAAGTGGTGTGTGTTTTGAATGAACCGTGGCTGCATAACGGAAAACTGTCGAACGTGTACGTCCTATTTGGGACAGAGAAATATTTACTGGAGACGTGGGAACGGGCGATCGTCAAAGCCGCTAACCCGTCTGGTGACCAATTTGATGTCATGCAGCTCGACTTGCACGAGACGTCACTCGACACGGCACTCGACGAAGCAGAGACAGTACCTTTTTTCAGCGAGTATCGGACCGTCATTGTCAAACATGCCCAGTTCTTGACGGGGGCGAAAGAAAAGCAGAAACAAAATGTCGAGCGCTTGACGGATTACGCGTTACAACCGGCGCCTTACTCTGTGCTCGTCTTTGTCATTGAAGCGGAAAAACTCGATGAACGAAAAAAAGTTGTCAAACGCCTGAAAGAACGGGCCATCGTCCTCGAAGCGAAAAAACCGAGCCAATCCGAATTAATGCGTTATGTCGGCGATGAATTGAATCGTCGTGGTCAAAAGATGGAGCGGGCGACCGTCGAGCGTCTGTTGTTCCTCTGTCAAGACGATTGGGGCAAACTCGTGCGCGAGCTTGAGAAGTTACAACTCTATGCAAGTGAAGGCGCCGATATCCCGATCGAGATTGTCAATGACTTGGTCCCGCGGACGCTCGAGGATAACGTGTTCCAACTGTCCGAATTTTTAGTGGCCCGACGTGCGGATGCGGCTCTTCGCCTCGTCCGGGATTTAGAGAAGCAAGGGCAAGAATTGATTGGTCTATTGTCGCTCCTCGCCCGACAGTATCGGAATATGTATCTCGCGAAACAGCTGACGGAGAAGGGGTATGGCGAGAAACAAATCGCCTCGAAAATCGGGGCACACCCGTACACGGTAAAACTCGCCTCACAAGCGAGCCGGAATTTCTCAGAGGCCCAGCTCGGCCGGGCACTGACGTTGATTGCCGATGCGGACGAGGTGATGAAGACGGGACGGGGCGACAAGCAAATCGTTTTCGATACGCTCGTCTGCCAATTGACATTACTATGAGGTGAAGACATGGGATTACAGGAAGTCGGACTAGAAGATGTGATTCCGCTCCGGCATGACGTGTTACGTCCGGGGCAGGCGATTGAAACGTGTTATTTTGAAGGGGATGACGCCGAGACGACTCGTCACTTCGCCTGGGTCGAAGATGGTCGTGTCATGTCGATTGCGACCGTCATGGAAGTGAAGCGTGACTTCGATGGTCAGACGGTGGCGTACCAACTCAGAGGGATGGCAACTGACCCGAAATCTGCTGGTCAAGGGATTGGCTCGGCCTTCTTACAGGCGCTCCACCGCGAGCTCGATGACGCTTGGTGGTGCAACGCCCGAGAAGTGGCAGTCCGTTTCTATGAACG
The DNA here is from genome assembly GCF_003331145.1 of Exiguobacterium sp. TNDT2. Classification (GTDB taxonomy): domain Bacteria; phylum Bacillota; class Bacilli; order Exiguobacteriales; family Exiguobacteriaceae; genus Exiguobacterium. The sequence continues at coordinate 19,697 of NZ_QLVE01000010.1, forward strand.
GAACGGTCTAGTGAAGATCGGTGACGCGTTCGACATTCCGGGGATTGGACCCCACTATGTGATGAGAACCAAAAAAACAGCCGGCTCCTAATGGAGGCGGCTGTTCCGTTTTAGTCTCTAATTAGAGAGCTGCGATGCGAGCTGCGAGACGTGATTTGTCACGGCCAGCTTTGTTTTGGTGGATAAGACCTTTTGCTGCAGCTTTGTCGATTTTCTTCGTAGCGAGGACGAAAGCTTCTTGAGCAGCTTCTTTGTTTCCTTCGAGTACGAGAGCGTCAACACGTTTCACTGCTGTACGCATTGCTGCTTTCTCTTGCGAGTTCGCGACGCGACGCTTTTCAGAAGTTTTTGCACGTTTGATTGCTGATTTGATGTTTGCCATTGTTTTGTCACCCCCTGAAACAAGAAAGTGTATGTTCTCATTACTTCAAGTAATCATTCAACAGAACAAGCACAATTGTAGCAAACGGTTATTCGAAAAGCAACCACTTGATGATTATTCTGAAAACTATATGTGGTATTGTTGAAGTAGGTCGTACACATACACTTAGGATTTTGATATAATGACACGGTATGCATGAGAAGGATAGGTGAACCCATATATGAACAAACAAGAATTAGAGGATCGTCAGAAGAAGATTCGGAACTTTTCTATCATCGCTCACATCGACCATGGAAAGTCGACGCTCGCTGACCGGATTCTCGAGAGAACTGGTGCGCTCACGGCGCGTGAAATGAAAGAACAGACGCTCGACGCGATGGATCTCGAACGCGAACGCGGGATTACGATCAAGTTGAACGCTGTTAAATTGAACTATACCGCAAAAGATGGCGAAGAGTACATCCTTCACTTGATCGATACACCGGGACACGTCGACTTCACGTATGAAGTGTCGCGCTCACTTGCGGCTTGCGAAGGGGCCGTCCTCGTCGTCGATGCGGCGCAAGGGATTGAGGCCCAGACGCTTGCGAACGTTTATCTCGCACTCGATAACGACCTTGAAATCATCCCGGTCATCAACAAGATCGACTTGCCATCGGCCGACGTTGAACGCGTCCGTCAAGAGATCGAGGACGTCATCGGTTTGGATGCGAGTGACGCCGTACCGGCTTCAGCCAAGGCAGGGATTGGGATTGAAGAGATTCTCGAACAAGTTGTCGAACTCGTCCCAGCACCGACGGGAGATCCGTCAGCACCGCTCCAAGCACTTATCTTCGACTCATATTATGACGCCTATCGTGGCGTCGTCGCCTCGATTCGAATCGTCAACGGTTCGGTCAAAGTCGGGGACAAGGTCCAAATGATGTCGACGGGTAAATCGTTTGAAGTCACGGACCTTGGCGTCTCGACTCCGAAGCCTTTATCGGTGAAAGAATTGAATGTTGGAGACGTTGGTACGCTATCGGCGTCCATCAAGACGGTCGGTGACGTCCGTGTCGGGGATACGATCACGCTCGCTAAAAATCCTTCGACGGAACAGCTCCCAGGTTACCGGAAGATGAACCCGATGGTGTACTGTGGTCTATATCCGATTGACGCCGCCAAATATAACGATTTGCGCGAAGCGCTTGAACGGCTTCAGTTGTCGGATGCGGCACTCGAATTCGAACCGGAGACGTCCCAAGCACTCGGCTTTGGCTTCCGCAGCGGATTCCTTGGCATGCTCCATATGGAGATCATTCAAGAGCGGATCGAGCGTGAGTTCGGAATCGACTTGATTACGACGGCACCGTCGGTCATCTATCATGTCACGACGACGGCGGGCGAGGTTGTCCACGTCGATAACCCGTCGAAGATGCCGGAACAACAAAAAGTCGAGTCGATTGAAGAGCCATACGTCAAAGCGGCCATCATGACACCGAACGATTATGTCGGGGCCATTATGGAACTCTGTCAGAAGAAACGCGGCAGCTTCATCGATATGCAGTACATCGATACGACCCGCGTCAAAATCACGTACGACATCCCGCTCAGTGAAATCGTCTACGACTTCTTCGACCAGTTGAAATCAAGCACGAAAGGATATGCTTCGCTCGATTACGACTTGATCGGGTATCGCCCGTCACGCCTCGTCAAGATGGATATCCTCCTCAACAATGAACTCGTCGATGCGCTCAGCTTCATCGTTCACCGCGATTTCGCCTACGAACGCGGCAAGGTCATCGTCGAGAAATTGAAGGCGCTCATCCCGCGGATGCAGTTCGAAGTGCCGATTCAAGCAGCGGTCGGAACGAAGATCGTCGCCCGCTCGACGATTAAGGCGCTCCGTAAGAACGTCCTCGCTAAATGTTACGGCGGTGACATCTCACGGAAACGTAAATTGCTCGAGAAACAAAAAGAAGGTAAAAAGCGCATGAAGATGGTTGGTTCCGTCGAAGTGCCACAAGAAGCGTTCATGTCCGTCTTGTCGATGGACGAAGAATAATCGTTCGCCCTTATCTCCGGATAAGGGCGATTTTTCTCATTTGGCAGGATTCGGCACGTCGGGTACGGAATAGTACCCACTTACAGATAAAAAGAGGAGGAGTGGCGGTGGTCTATAATTTTTCAGCCGGGCCAGGCGTATTGCCGGAACCTGTCTTACGTGAAGTGCAAGCCGAGTTTCATTCCTATAAACAAGGGGTGTCCATCGTCGAGATGAGTCATCGTTCCGAAACGTTCGCCACGATTGTCGAGCAGCTCGAGATGAGACTGCGGCGGTTGATGCACATTCCTGACGACTACGCCGTCCTGTTCCTTCAAGGGGGAGCGACGCTGCAATTTTCGATGGTACCGATGAACCTACGCGCGACCGGTCGTTTCGCCTATCTCGACAGCGGGATTTGGTCGAAGAAGGCCATCGCCGATGCGAAACACTTCGGTAACGTCATCGTCGTGGGCAGTTCAGCCTCATCGAACTATGGCACAATTCCGGAGTGGCCGGAGCATATACAGGACGTCGATTATCTTCATGTGACGTTGAACAACACGATTGAAGGGACGCGCTATACGAAACTGCCGGACACGGGAGTCCCGCTCGTTGCCGACGTCTCGTCGAACATCTTGGCGGAAGCGATTGACGTCAAGCGCTATGGGCTATTATATGCCGGTGCCCAAAAAAATATCGGGCCGGCCGGATTGACGCTCGTCATCATCCGTCGCGATTTGATTGTCGACCGTGACTTGCCGTCATACCTCGCGTACAGCAAGCACGTTGATACGCTGCTCAACACGCCATCGACGTTCAGTCTATACGTCGCCGAGCGCGTGCTCGCCTGGGTCGAGGGAGAAGGCGGGGTCGAGGCGATGGAACGTCGCAACGTCGAGAAGAGTGGTCTGTTGTACGATGCTTTAGATGCATCGCCACTGTTTCATGCCGTCGTCTCGGGCAAGCAGCGGTCGCTGACGAACATCCCGTTCACGACCGGGGATGCCGAGACGGACCGGGCGTTTCAACGATTCGCCGAGGCACGCGGATTAATCGAGCTCGGGGGTCACCGTTCGGTCGGCGGCCTGCGAGCCAGTCTATACAACGCGATGCCGCTCGAAGGCGTGACACGTCTCATCGATGTGATGCATGAGTTTGAACAGGAGGGACAAGATGTTTCATATAAAAACGTATAATCAAATCGCAGAAGACGGGTTACGACGTTTCGAGCCGAGCGAGTATGCCGTCAATGACGCCGAACAAGCGGACGCCTGGGTCATTCGGAGCCATGACGTCCATCAGGCGGACATCCCGCCTTACTTGCTCGCCATCGCCCGGGCCGGTGCCGGCGTGAACAATATCCCGCTCGACCGGCTCGCCCGTCAAGGGGTCGTCGTGTTCCATACGCCGGGCGCGAATGCGAACGCGGTCAAAGAACTCGTGCTCGCCAGCATGCTGTTATCGGTCCGTCCGATTTTGGAAGGGGCGAACTGGGTCAACAATCATACGTTTGCCGATCAGACATCGCTCGAAGAAGCGATGGAACAACAGAAACGGCGTTTCGTCGGGTCCGAACTGCGAGGCAAGCGCGTCGGCATCGTCGGTCTCGGTGCAATCGGGGCGTCGCTCGCGAACGATTTGCTCCATCTCGGCATCGACGTCATCGGGTACGACCCGCACTTATCGGTCGACGGGGCCTGGAATATCTCACAACAAGTAAAACGGGCGAAGCAGTTGAGCGAGTTGCTCGTCGACGTCGACATCCTGACGATTCATATGCCGCTCACGGATGACACGCGCCACATGATTGATGCGACATGGTTCAAGCAGATGAAACCGGGCGCTACCGTTTTGAATTTCGCCCGGGGTGAACTCGTGAATGACGCCGATTTGTTAGAAGCGCTCGATGACAACGTGGCGACATACATCACCGACTTCCCGAAACAAGTGCTGCTCGGACATCCGCAAGTCGTCGCCTTCCCGCATCTCGGCGCCTCGACCCACGAGTCTGAGGTGAACTGTGCAATCCAAGCCGTCGATACGCTCAAACTGTATCTCGAGACCGGTAGTATCCGAAACTCGGCCAATTTCCCGAACACGGAACTCCCTTACGTCGGCAAGCGGCGTTTGGCCGTGCTCCATTTGAACGTCCCGAACATGGTCGGTCAAATCGCGAGCCGGCTCGCCGAGAACGGAATCAATATCGACAACATGGTCAACCGGAGCCGCAACGACGTAGCCTATACGTTGATTGACATCGACAACCACAAACATGAGACGCTATCCGTGCACGCTTTATATGACATCGAGGGCGTCATGCGCGTCCGCGAATTTTAAGGAGGAATGACCATGGTCGTATTCAAACCGTTTGCCCCATACATGCCAAAACATCCCGAGAACGTTGCCGCTGACCCGTACGATATCGTCAGTGTCGAACAGGCTCGTGAAGACGTCGAACAGCGTCCCGATTCATTTCTTGCGGTCGATAAGCCGGAACTGTTCACGGCGGACATGCCGCTCGAAACGTGGGGACAACGAGCCCGTCATGAGCTCGAACGGCTTTATAAGAGCGAGTTGACCGAACGGACCCACGGGTTTTATGTTTACCGGCTCATCGATCAAGGGCGTGTCCAGACAGGGCTCGTCGCCACATTCTCGGTGACCGATTATGAGGCCGGTCGCATCAAGATTCATGAGCACACCCGTGCCGCGAAAGAACGCGAACGCGTCGAGCACGTATCGGCGACGAAAGCGCACACCGGCCCGATTTTGATGAGCCACGCGCCGGACGAAGGGTTGCGTCGCATCTTGGACGACGCGACGACAGGAGAGGCGTTGTTTGCCTTCACGGACAGTGAAGGTGTCATCCATGAAGGCTATGCCGTGCCATCCAAGCATCAAGCGCGCGTCATCATGATCGGAGCCACCATTCCGGCCATCTATATCGCCGACGGGCATCACCGTGCCAAAGCCGCGGCCGTCGTCGCCCGGAGTCCGATTCATGAAGGGGAATCGAAACAAGAGCGGGATCATTTCCTCGGCGTCCTCTTCCCGAGCGATGAGCTGACGATTTTGCCGTATCATCGGATTTTGAATCAAGTGGCCCATGAAGAAGTGATGGTGCTGCTCGAAAGTCTGGATTTCTCGTATGACATCGAGTCGGTCCCTTTCTTGTATGTCCCGAACGAGCGGGGCACGTTCGGTTTTTCTAACTGGGGCGAACATTTCATGCTCAAAAAACGACAGACGACGACGGCGCTCGACGTCGAGACGTTGCAACGAGATGTGCTCGAACCATATTTTCACGTCACGGACGTTCGCACTGATCCTCGCATCGATTTCATTGGCGGCAAGGATGCCCTGACACGCCTCATCCACTTGGCTGGACGTAGGGACGTCGTCGTGTTGACGTGCCACGCCACGGCGATGGAAGAGTTGATGCGCGTCGCCGATGAGAGCGGTCAAATGCCGCCAAAATCGACGTGGTTCGAACCGAAATTGAAGAGCGGTCTGTTCATTCATCGGTTCGATTGAACGTGCAGAGTGGCGTCACGACGTGAAAAGCGTTATAAATGGAAGAGAAGAAAGGGGTGGCCGCCATGGCTAAAGCCGTATATCTTCACATTCCATTTTGTGAACATATTTGTTATTACTGCGATTTCAACAAGGTGTTCTTGAAGAACCAACCGGTTGATGACTATTTAGATGCACTTGAACGAGAAATCAAACTCTCGCTCAAACAATATCCGACCGATACGATCGAGACGATCTTTATCGGCGGCGGGACACCGACCGCACTCGATGAGGCGCAGATGAAACGTCTCATGGATATGGTCGCGCGTCACTTGCTCCCGCTCGCGTCGCCGAATCTCGAATACTCGGTCGAGGCGAACCCGAACTTCGTGAGCGCCGAGAAGCTTGATACGATGAAACAGGGCGGCGTCAACCGCGTCAGTTTCGGTGTCCAAACGTTCGATGACGGCGGACTCGAACGGATCGGACGGACACACCGGGCCGATGACGTGTTCGCGACCGTGACAGAGGCCGCGAAGCGATTCGATAACATTTCAATCGACTTGATGTTCGGCTTGCCGGAGCAGACGCTTGAGCAGATCGAGCGCGACCTCGACTTGGCGTTCAAGCTTCCGATTCAACACGTGTCTTCCTATTCGTTGATCCTCGAGCCGCACACCGTGTTCGCGATTCAAGAACGAAAAGGAAAGCTGCGCCTTCCGGGCGAGGACATCGAAGTCGCGATGTATTTGAAAGTGATGGAGACGCTCGAACGTCGCGGTTTGAAGCAATACGAGATTTCGAACTATAGCCTCGAAGGACGCGAGAGCCGTCACAACCAAGTGTACTGGCGCAACGAAGAGTATTATGGTTTCGGGGCCGGAGCGCACAGTTATTTGAACGGGGAACGGCGGGCGAACATCGCCCCGATTCCGCACTATATCAAGGAGGAAGGGCTACCGGTTCGCAATACGACGACGCTCGAGACGTTCGAGAAGATGGAAGAGGAACTGTTCCTCGGACTCCGGATGCGTCAAGGCGTGTCGTTTGCGACGTTCGAGTCGAAGTATGGTGTGTCGATGCGTTCGGTGTTCGGGCACGTCTTGACTGAGCTTGAGGCGAAACGGTTGATCGAGACGACGGACACACACGTCCGCTTGACCGAATCTGGGCTCCCGCTCGCCAACGAGGCGTTCGCCGCTTTCATCGGCGAGGCACGGATGATCGACTCACCGGAATAGACATCGATGTCATAAACACAAGGGCGAACCCGGATTGGGTTCGCCCTTGTTTTGGTCATAAGACAAGATCGCGGTAAAGCGGCAGGAGCCGGCTGAACGTGTCCTCGACGAGCGCGAGGAACGCGGCTTCGTTTTGGAGAATCGACGCATCGGCCGGAAGTTGACGTCCAATCAAGAAGTCGGCTTTCTTCACGGTCGCGAACCGTTCCGTGATTGCCTCAATCGATTCAGCTGACGAATCCTCAATTAAGAACGCGTCTTTTTTCATATGATCCCCGGCGACATGGAAGTCGGGGAACTCTGATTTGAAGTCGATCGTCATGAGTCGACGGCCGATCGCTTCTTTGTTCGGCATCTCATAGATGAAGGCGAGCCAAATGAAGACGCGATCATCGAACAGGCCGACTTGGAAATGGGGATGTTTCTTATAGCCGCGCTTATCATGGCAAATGGCCATCCACGTGTCTTTCGGTGGATTGACTGTGCGACGGGCATGTTTGGCGACATGCAGATAGAGCGGGAGACCGACATCGGCCTCAAGTTGAGGACCGACCTCGTCATAGATTCGGTGGAACAGCGGTTGAATCTCAGCACGGATCCCAGCCATCCGGGCATCGAGTCCGTCTTGTGTGAATACGTTAAATTGTTGTGTTGTAAACATCTAATCACCTCAATTTGTATCATACCGAAACTTGAAGAGACATGCATACCGGAAGGCTTCAATGGACAGGAAAAAATGAGGCGAATGAATTGACAAATGTGGAGAACATGATAATATTTGAAGTGTGATTAGCACTCGATGAATATGAGTGCTAACAAAGTAAGGCCAATCCTTCAGAGAGGAGTGACGTTGTGCTGACAGAGAGACAATTGCTCATTTTACGAGCCATTATTGATGATTATATTCAAACGGCCCAACCCGTCGGTTCGCGGACGTTATCGAAGCGGGATGACTTGTCATTCAGTTCGGCGACGATCCGAAATGACATGGCCGATTTAGAAGATTTGGGTCTGATTGAAAAGCCGCACACGTCGGCCGGACGCATCCCGTCTGAAGTCGGTTATCGGTACTATGTCGACCATCTCGTCGAGACGAAAATCATCGACGAGCGGGCGACATATCATCTCGGCGAACGACTTCGTGCCTCGGCCCAAGAGTCGGAAGTACTCATCCGTCAAGCCGCTGACCTACTCTCTGATTTGACCAATTATACGACGGTGGCACTCGGACCCAACAGCCAGATGAATCGGTTGGCCCGAATCGATTTGATGCCGCTCGATGAGCGACGCGGTGTCGTCTTGATCGTGACCGATCAAGGACACGTCGAACATCGGACGGTCGTATTCGATTCACCGATGGCGCCGGATGTGGTCGAACAGACGGTTCGGTTCTTGAACAATCGTCTGAAAGGAACTCCACTCGGTCAGCTGAAGCTTCGAATTGGAGAAGAAGTGTCCAAGCTTCACCTCGCGCATCAAGAACAATTTGAGTTCATGATGCAACTCATTCAATCGACCGTCGGCGTTCACCATCCTGCTTCACTTTACCTAGGCGGGAAGAAGAACATCTTCAATCAACCTGAGTTTCAGACGCTTGATACGCTGCGTCCGTTCCTTGAATGGATCGATGAGCAGGAGCGATTGACCGACTGGCTCGAATCGTTGCCAAACCGGGAGATTTATGTGAGCATTGGAAGCGAGAATGGCATCGTCGCGCTTCAAAATTGTAGCGTTATCACCTCCGACTATACGCTCGACGGCCAGACATTCGGCACGATCGCGATGATTGGGCCGACTCGGATGGATTATCGACACGGGGTTCAAATGATGGGACAAATTATTGAGGCGCTCAGGCGAACGAAATTAGAAGAGTGATGGAAAGGAGCCTCATTATGACAACTGACAAACAAAACGGGCCAGGGCCAGAAGAAGTGCTCGAAGAAAAAGATTTTGATCCGAAACAGATGGAGACAGTAGAAGCTGAAGAGGTTTCAAATGTTGAGTTTGTGGAAGAAACTTCTGAAGGGACGGATTTACAGAAAGAGATCGACGCACTCAAAGCGAGCGAGCTCCGCATCCGCGCGGACTTTGACAACTTCCGACGCCGGACGAACGAAGAGAACGCGAAACGTGTGAAGTTCGCTTCACAGACGGTCGTCGAGAAATTGATTCCGCTCATCGACAACTTTGAACGGGCGCTCCAAGTCGAAGCGAATTCGGAAGACGCCAAGCAGATTCAAGCCGGCGTCGACATGATTCACCGCCAGTTGCTCGACGTTTTGAACGGTGAGAACGTCGAAGTGATCGACGCGGTCGGACAACCGTTTGACCCGAACTATCATCAAGCGGTCATGCAAGAGCCGAGCGATGAGTTCGAGTCAGGGATCGTGACGATGGAGCTTCAAAAAGGGTACACAATGCACGGACGTGTCATTCGTCCGAGCATGGTAAAAGTCTCAGAATAACATTACTTAATTAGATGGAGGAATAGACAATGGGTAAAATTATCGGAATTGACTTAGGGACAACGAACTCATGTGTGGCAGTGATGGAAGGTGGCGAAGCGGTCGTCATCTCGAACGCGGAAGGGAACCGTACGACACCTTCTGTCGTCGCATTTAAAGGCGAAGAGCGTCAAGTCGGTGAAGTCGCGAAACGTCAGGCCATCACGAACCCGAATACGATCCAGTCGATTAAACGTCATATGGGTACTTCGCATACAGTAGAAGTCGATGGTAAGAAATTCACACCGCAAGAGATCTCGGCGATTATCTTACAAAAATTGAAAAAAGATGCGGAAGACTACCTCGGTGAGTCAGTGACAGAAGCGGTCATCACTGTTCCTGCTTATTTCAACGACGCCGAGCGTCAAGCAACGAAAGACGCAGGGAAAATTGCTGGACTTGATGTCAAGCGGATTATCAACGAGCCGACAGCGGCGGCACTCGCTTACGGACTCGACAAAGGCGAAGACCACACGATTTTGATTTATGACCTCGGTGGCGGTACGTTCGACGTGTCGATTCTCGAACTTGGCGACGGCGTCTTCGAAGTTGTTGCGACGGCAGGGGACAACCGTCTCGGCGGTGACGACTTTGACCAAAAAGTCATCGACTATCTCGTATCTGAATTCAAAAAAGAGAACGGCATCGACCTCGCCCAAGACAAGATGGCACTCCAACGTTTGAAAGATGCAGCTGAAAAAGCGAAGAAAGATCTCTCAGGCGTGACAAGCGCACACATCAGCCTTCCGTTCATCACGGCCGGAGCGGCTGGTCCGCTTCACCTTGAAACGACGCTCACGCGTGCGAAATTCGATGAGTTGACAGCCGACCTCGTCGAGCGCACGATGGAACCGACACGCCGCGCGTTGAAAGACTCTGGTCTCACACCATCTGACCTCGACAAAATCATCCTCGTCGGTGGTTCGACTCGTATCCCAGCGGTCCAAAAAGCAATTCACGACTTCACGAAGAAAGAGCCGTTCAAAGGTGTCAACCCGGATGAAGTTGTTGCTCTCGGTGCGGCGATCCAAGGTGGGGTCCTCGCTGGTGACGTCAAAGATGTCGTCCTCCTCGACGTGACTCCGCTCTCGCTCGGTATCGAGACGATGGGTGGCGTGATGACGAAGTTGATTGAACGTAACACGACAATCCCGACATCGAAATCACAAGTCTTCTCGACGGCAGCTGACAACCAGCCGGCCGTAGACATTCACGTCCTCCAAGGAGAACGTCCGATGGCGCCGGATAACAAGACGCTCGGCCGCTTCCAATTGACGGACATCCCGCCGGCACCACGCGGTGTGCCGCAAATCGAAGTCAAATTCGACATCGATGCGAACGGAATCGTTCACGTATCGGCGAAAGACCTCGGTACGAACAAAGAGCAGTCGATCACGATTCAATCGTCTTCAGGTATCGATGAGGCTGAAATCGAGCGCATGGTAAAAGAAGCGGAAGCGAACGCAGAAGCGGACAAACAGCGTAAAGAAGAAGCCGAACTCCGCAACGAGACGGACCAACTCATCTTCGCGACAGACAAAGCGATCAAAGACCTCGGCGACAAAGTCGACGCGGCGGACAAAGAGCGTGCTGAAGCGGCGAAAGAAAAAGCCAAGTCAGCCCTCGAAGGCACAGACCTCGAAGCAATCCGGACGGCGAAAGACGAATTGTCAAACGTCGTTCAAGAATTGACGCAAAAAGTATATGCGAACATGGCTGAAGAGCAAGGTGCTGAAGGTGCCGAGACACAGACGGAAGCGAAAGACGACAACGTCGTCGACGCGGAGTTTGAAGACCTCGACGATCGTAAATAAGGCAACCGATAGATAGGAGAGCGCCAAAGCAGGTTTCTGCTTTGGCTCTTTCCATGTTAAGGTAGATTCGGTAGAATCTTAGTTTAGACAGTGTAGAGGAGAGAGTAACGTGGCGAAACGAGATTACTATGAAGTGCTTGGCCTGGATAAATCGGCCTCGGCACAAGACATCAAGCGGGCATATCGTAAGCTCGCACGACAATATCACCCAGACATCAACCAAGAGCCGGATGCGGCTGAGAAATTTAAAGAGCTCGGCGAAGCGTATGAAGTGCTGTCAGACGAGCAAAAACGGGCCCAATACGACCGCTTCGGTTTTGAAGGGGCCAGCCAGTTCGGTGGCGGTGGCGACTTCCAAGGCGGTTTCGGCGACATTTTTGACATGTTCTTCGGTGGCGGCGGACGTCGTCAAGACCCGAACGCCCCACGTCGCGGCGAAGATTATCAATACGTCGTCGACCTCGATTTCATGGAGAGCGTGACCGGTAAGACGGAAACGATCGACCTTGAGATCGAAGTGGAATGTGACACGTGCATGGGCAGCGGCGCCAAACCGGGAACGAAACCAGAGACGTGTGGCCGTTGTGGCGGCAGCGGTGTCGAGACGGTCGAACAGAACACGATTCTCGGCCGGATGGTCAACCAGCGGACGTGTAGCCAATGTCACGGCAGCGGCAAGACGATTAAAGAAAAATGTGACACGTGCCACGGCTCAGGCCACGTCAAAAAACAGAAGCAAGTCGAAGTCAAGATTCCGGCCGGGATTGACAACGGCCAACAAATTCGTCTCTCCGGTAAAGGCGGCCCAGGTCATAACGGCGGGCCAGCCGGAGACCTATATATCGTCGTCCGCGTCCGGGCCCATGAGATCTTTGAACGGGTCGACCAACACATCACGATGGAGATGCCGGTCACGTTCGCTCAGGCCGCACTCGGTGCCGAGCTCGAAGTTCCGACCGTCCACGGCAAGGTGAGTTTGAAAGTTCCGGCCGGCACGCAAACCGGGTCGAAATTCCGATTGCGCGGCAAAGGGATGCCGAGCGTCCGCGGCGGCGGCAATGGCGACCAGTACGTCAATATCGTCATCATGACGCCGACGAACATGACCGACCGCCAAAAAGAATTGCTCCGTGAATTCGAAGAGATTAGCGGAGAAGCAGGCGTCGAAGAACAACACGGCCTGTTCCAAAAGATGAAGAAGTTTTTTAGCCAGTAAAAGGAGCGTGTTCAAACAATGAAATGGTCTGAAATTTGTGTCCACACGACACAGCAAGCAGTCGAAGCCGTATCGAATTTACTACATGAAGTGGGGGCACAAGGGGTCGTCATCGAGGACGTCGAGGACTACGACCAGATGATGGCCGAAGACCATTTCGGAGAGGTTTGGGACATTTCCGGACGCGAATCATATCCGACGTCTGGCGTCTACGTGAAAGCGTACGTCCCGGCCTCGGGTGATTTCCAAGACACCCTCGCCGCGCTCAAAAAAGAAGTGGATGGCTTGCGTCATGTGCTCGATATCGGTACCGGTGACGTGACGGTCGTCGAGATGGACGAAGAGGACTGGGCCCACTCGTGGAAGCAGTACTACAAGCCCGTCAAAATCTCGCAACATTTGACGATCGTCCCGCTTTGGGAAGATTACGAGCCACAACCGGAAGAGAACGTCATCTTGCTCGATCCGGGCATGGCGTTCGGGACGGGTACGCATCCGACGACGATGCTCTGCATTCAGGCGATCGAAAACTATATCCGACCGGGTGACCGGCTAATCGATGTCGGCACTGGGTCGGGCGTGCTCGCCATCGCCGCGGCGAAACTCGGAGCCGAACGGGTCGATGCGCTCGATTTGGATGCGGTCGCCGTCGAATCGGCGCGTCAAAACGTCGAGACGAACGATGCGCAAGACGTCGTCGATGTGAAGACGGGGGATCTGCTAAAAGGGATGACGGGCGAGTATGACCTCGTCGTCGCCAATATTTTGGCCGACGTCATCATGCTGTTCATCGATGACGCTTACGCGCGCGTCAAGTCAGGCGGTTACTTCATCACGTCTGGAATCATCGGTCAAAAGCGGGCCGAAGTGACGGCTGCGCTCGAAGCGTCCGGTTTCACGATTGTAGAGACACGAGTCATGGAAGACTGGGTCGCCATCATCGCGAAGAAGGACTAAGCTATGCAACGTTATTTCTTACCGCGCGAATCATTTGTCAATGACATGGCCACGTTACCGGCCGACGTCGTCTATCATATCGGCACGGTGCTTCGGGAAAGTCCTGGGTATCGTATGGTGCTTTTAGATGGTACCGGTCTCGAGTATGAGGCCGAGGTCGTGACGCTCGAGAAGAAGAGGGGGACGGCCCGAGTGCTCGAACGTCGTCAAGCGACGACCGAACTTCCCGTCGACGTGACACTCGCCTATGCGCTTCCGAAAGGCGATAAAGTCGAACTCGTCGCCCAAAAAGGGACCGAACTCGGCATGCATCACTTTTGGGTGTTCGAGTCGAAGCGCTCGGTCGCCAGATGGGACGCCAAAAAGGCACCGAAAAAAGTTGAACGGCTCCAAAAAATCATGCAGGAAGCGGCCGAACAGTCGTACCGCGCCGTCGTTCCGATGTGCCAACACATCACACCTCGAGAACTGGCGGACCGAATCGATGCGTTCGACGCCGTCGTCATCGCCTATGAGGAAGAAGCAAAGCAAGGGGAGCAAGCAGCGTTTGTGACCATATTGCAAGCACTGCGTCCTGGGGCAAAACTACTGCTCATTGTCGGGCCGGAAGGCGGCTTTGACGAAAGTGAAGTGAACGAGTGGATGGAGCGCGGGGCACGGGCCTGTGCGTTCGGACCGCGCATCTTGCGTTCGGAGACGGCTCCGCTCTATGCGCTCGCAGCTGTGTCTTATGCGCTCGAATTAAATTAACACCTCAAACGGCTCTCGCGGATGCGGGAGCCGTTTTTTGAGAAGACAGAAGGGCTCGCATAATCACTGCGAGCCCTTGCTTATTATTTGACGAGTGTGATCGTCTTCGTCGTCACGTTTCCGGCGAGGTCAGTCGCCTCGAACGTGAACGTGTTCTCACCTGAGGTCACAGGAAGCGTGACCGTCTGCGTTTTTGCGAACGAACGCATCACATAAGGTGCTTTCAACGCCTGACTGAACTTCAAGTCACCGTTGACGACGAGTTTCACTTCGTCGAAGTTGTCTTTCACCGTCACAGCGACATCGACCGTCGTTTGTTTTTTACCAATCTTCTTCGGCAGTTTTCCGATTTCAATCACGGCTGGTGTCGTGTCCACGAAAATGGCGCGTTGGAAGTTGGTGGTGTTTCCGGCCGCATCCTCGGCGACGAACCGCAACTTATGGACACCGTCCGCAAACGTCCGCGTCGTGTTGAAGACATGTTCTTTCTTCGCATCATCCCACGAGAGCGGCACGTCAACACCGTCGACTTGGAACGACTGGATCGCAGATGCGTCTTGAATCGTTCCAGAGATCGGAATGACCGATGTCGCGTATGGCGTCAAAGCGAGCGGGGCGTTCACGAACACGCCTGGCTTATCCGCGTCTGTCGAGTAAGCGACCGTCTTCGTCGTGCTGTTGCCAGCGTGATCGACGACGCGAACGCTGACTTGATCGGCGTCACTGACGCCTGCGAACGTATAGGCTTTGCCGTCAGCTTGCTTGGCGACGGATTTCCCGTTCAAGAAGTATTCGACTGAATGGATGCCTGAGAATTCATCTTTCGCTTCGACCGCCAAGCTGTCCCCTTGCCATTTCGTCGTGAACGTCGGGTCCGTGTAATCGACTTTGACCGGGAAGCGAAGCGTCTGGGCTTGCTTCTTCATGTAGTCGATGCTTCCTTCGATTTCATAGAAGTATTTGCCGGCCGGGGCTGGTTTGCCGTTCAACTGACCATCCCATGTGTAGGCGGCCGAGTAGTAATAAGGTGTGTTGGCACCGCCGTCAAAGTAGTTTTTGCGAAGCTCTTCGTCTTGGAACAACGTCCGGACGACATTGCCGGCTTCGTCAACGATGCGATACTTGACGTCCTTGGCGTTACGGAGCAACGAGAACACCGGTACGGCAACGTCTTTTGAGCCATCCTTGTCTGGTGAGAAGGCGATCGCATCGGCGTCGACCGACTTGTCGAGGTTCGAACCGAGATAATTTCCTGTCTCATCGACCATGCCCGACACTTCATAGAACGAGCCATCTTCATAGATGGAAGCATCGAAGATTGGCGCCTTGCCCCAGTCGCCTTCAAAACCGACGAACGGCACGACGAGTGACGGGTTGCCCTCAGCACCGTTGACGTCCGTCAAGCGGACGAATCCATCGACGAAGTAACCGTTCTCGAAGACGTCTTTCGCCGGTACGAGACCGTCGAGCGTTTTCGGATTGAGCACTTGCGCTTTCGAGACGTCGAGTGCGACTTTGAGTTCTACTTTCGCGTTCGGTTTTACTTTGACCGTACTGACTTTCTTCCCGTTGACCGTCACTTGGGCATTCTCGAGCGCTTGGGCTTCCATCGCGTTTTGAACGAGTCCGGCCGTCTTCTCGACGGCGAGGTCGGTTTGGAGTGACGAAGACACGTTATACGATACGGCCTTGTCCGACAAGTTCTCCACGACAAGCGTGAACGTCGCCTTGCTGCGGTTCAATTCTTTGAGCGCGACTTTCGCCTCTTTTGTATTCTTCTCGTACGCAATCGCTGGTGTCGAGACGGCAGCATGCAATTGCATCAAGCCAGCGCCTCCGCGACGTGGCGTGTACGGAAGGTTTTGTTGCAACTGTTTGTTGAGCGGTCCGATATCCGTGACCGCTTTCGACGTGTTGATGAGCAAATTCTTCGCCATCGTCACACGTGCCGTGCCCGTCAAGTTGAAATCGCGGTCGACGCGCTCGAGGACGAGGGCGGCTCCACCGGCTACGTGTGGGGCAGCCATTGATGTACCGCTCATCAAGCCGTACTGGTTATCGTTCAACGTCGAGAAGATTTGACCACCCGGTGCCGAAATCTCCGGTTTGAAGTCAAGGTTTGGCGTCATGCCCCACGACGTGAAATTCGAGAGCTGTCCGGCCGCGCCGTTGACGACGCTGAGGCGATCGCCGGCAAAGCCGATTGTCATCTGTTCACCAGCGAGGAGACGTTGTTGCAACGTGTTCCCGTCTTTGATGCTGAGCGAGGCCATCGGGATTTTCGGGTTGGCCAATGCCATGCTCACATAATCGCCGTGACCGACGGCTCCGCGGACGATGACGCCGGCCGCGCCGTTCGCTTCGGCTGTCTGTTGAATGTTTGAATAGAAGTAACTGCCGTCGCGGACCGCGAGGACAATTTTTCCTTTGACGTCTTTCCCGACGTACTGGCTCGGTTGACCGTCGCCAACGTAAACGAGGTCATAGTCACCTTGTGTGAAGGCAGGACCGTCTTGTTTTTTCCAACCGATTTTGTCTGTGGCGTCACCCGACTTGACCGAGAACGCGTCCAATTGAATTTGATCGTTCTCGAGAGAAGCGACCGATGTCGACGCCGAGCTGACGCTCGGGGCACCGACGACGCCCGTGTCAGGGTTATCGGCGTACGGCAGGTCATACCCGTTCCCGAAGTAGGCCGAGTTCCCAGCTGAAATGGACATGAACACACCGTTATCGACTGCGCGTTGTACTGCTTGTTGTTCCGGTGAATCGGCATCAACAAATCCGGCCGTTGAGCCGAGACTCATGTTGATGACGTCCGCACCTAGTTTGATCGCGTCATCGATGGCTTTGATGTAGATATCCCCATATGTCGAAGCGTAGTTCGGATCGTTACTAAATACTTTGAGCCCGAGCACTTGCGCCTCTGGAGCGACACCTTTCAAGCCACCGGCCGCTTCATCCCCGTTGGCGGCGACCGTACCCGAGACGTGCATTCCATGCATGGAGGCGCCAGGTGAATCGTCACGGATATCATCGTTCTCATCATAATAGTTATAAGCGTAAGGAACTTTTCCGTTTATGTAAGCTCCAGGCATGCCGAACGTGCTGACGGCCGTCTCGACTTCTGTTTGAGACAACTCGGCTTTTGAATTATCCGTAAGACGGAAGTCACGGTGGTCGGCGTCAACGCCTGTATCGATGACGGCAACGACCGTCCCTTCACCGGTATATCCGTAATCGCCC
This sequence comes from Exiguobacterium sp. TNDT2, assembly GCF_003331145.1. Lineage (GTDB taxonomy): Bacteria > Bacillota > Bacilli > Exiguobacteriales > Exiguobacteriaceae > Exiguobacterium. Next base: position 37,346 of record NZ_QLVE01000010.1, read on the forward strand.
CAAGTTTGTTGTGCCTGAACCATCCCATTACTTGTGACCATATCGGGTTTTACTTCTGGCCGTTCGTATTCATTGACTAGATGAACACGGGCGACTTCTGGCAACGCCTCGATTCGTTGAATGTCTGCAGTAGACAGTTCCAAACTAAAGCCGTTGAAGACGGTCGTGAACTCTTCGAGTGTCACAACTTTGACGCCTTGTGTTGAGATGGCCACTTTCGCTTTGTTCTGTTCGGCTTTGACGAGCTTCTGGGCACCGTCTTTCTCTGACTTCGTCAATTCATTGAATTTCTTGCCTTTCTTTTTCGCTTGCTCGATGGCTGGGGCACCTACAAGTTCGACGACGACTCGCACCTTCTCGTGCTTATCGTTCGTGTTCACGCTCTGTTTGACGCTTGGTTTCGCCATGACAGGTTCTGCGCCGAGGCCGAGCAGGGCAGGGGTCAACGCGAGGCAAGTTGCGAGAGAGACGTTTAAATAAAATTTTGGTTGTGGCAATTTGATCTCCTCCAATTCGTTTTCTTTTTGAAGAAATGAATCTATTTGTGGAAAATGATAGCGGATAAATGATAGAAATTCCTTTTATTTTTTTTAAAGTAAGGGTAATGAATTTGCACAAATTAAAAAATTCTGACAATTACTTTGGACCTATACACCTACAACGGCAGATAGCTCCTTTTTATTTTTTTACGTTGGAAGGCGAAAAACAAATCTACTAATTGAAGCAGACAATATACTTGAGATTTTAATCCAAAATTGATACAGTCTGTAGTAGATAAATCATATAAAACTTATCGATATAGTCGGAATAAAGATGATGGGGTGACAGCATGGGATTACAATTCATGGACATTTTTAAAGAATGGGCGTCAGAATACGACGCGACCGTGACCGGACATGACGAACAATATCGTGAAGTGTTCGCCGGATACGAGACGATGCTCAATGAGGTCGTCGACCAACTAGAAGGCCGGGTCATGGAGTTCGGAAGTGGGACAGGGAACTTAAGCGCAAAAATCTTGGAGCGGCACGAATTGATTTCGGTCGAACCGTCTCCAGAAATGCGGGCCGTCGCAGCCGAGAAGTTACAACTCGACATCGTCGACGGTGACTTCCTTAACTATCCGACGGATCGACCGGTTGATACGATCGTGTCGTCTTATGCGTTCCATCATTTGACGGATGACGAGAAACGAACGGCGATTCGAAGCTACGTCGAGCATCTCGACGCCCCGCGCTTTGTCTTGCTCGATACGATGTTCGCCTCGCAATCGGCGAAACGGGACATCTTGGACTGGGCCGAAGCGAACGGCTATACCGATTTACTCGAGGATTTGAATCGAGAATTTTATCCGTATACCCAGACGATTCAAGCGATGCTCGAAGCGAACGGCTATACGGTCACCCTCACGCAAAAAAATAAATTCGTCTGGCTAGTCGTGGCCACGAAACAATCAGGAGGAACTCAATCATGAAAAGTTATAAAGTCGAAAGTTTTAATTTGGACCATACGAAAGTACAAGCGCCTTATGTCCGTTTAGCCGGAGTGAAGAAAGGGACGGCCGATACGATTTATAAATATGACATTCGTTTCATTCAACCGAACGAAGGGCTCATGCCGATGCGTGCCGTCCATTCGCTCGAGCATTTGATTGCTGAAAACAGCCGCAGCCACTCGAATCAAATCATCGACGTGTCGCCGATGGGTTGCCAAACAGGCTTCTATTGGACGATGTTGAACGATGGGGATTACGAAGCGATGCTCGACCTCGTCGAAGCGACGCTCCGCGACGCGGCCAATGCGACGGAGTTGCCGGCGCAAAACCCGATTCAATGCGGAAGCGCGAACCATCATGATTTCGAGGGCGCGAAGAAACTCGCGGCCGATATGCTCGCCAAACGTGACGAATGGCACATTATCTTCAAGGACGAAGCGTAAATGATTGTCCAAAGCGTCTATGAATTGATTGGAGAGACGCCTCTGCTTGAGTTACGGACGTTGCCGGTACCTCCGGGTGTAAAAATATATGGCAAGCTTGAGATGATGAATCCGGGCGGTAGCGTCAAGGACCGTCTCGGTTTGCAGTTGGTTGAACGGGCACTCGAACGCGGACAACTTGAACGCGGGGGAACGGTCGTCGAACCGACGGCCGGGAATACCGGGATCGGGCTTGCGCTCGCTTGTCAACGTCACGGCATCAGGTTGATCACGGTCACGCCGGAGAAGTTCAGTCAAGAAAAGCAAGCGCTCATGGCGCTCCTCGGGGCGACCGTCGTCAACACGCCGACAGAGCTCGGGATGAAAGGTGCCATCGCGCGAGCGAAGGAGCTCGCCATCGAACATGACGCCTATGTGCCGGAGCAGTTCTCGAATCCGGATAATCCGGACGCGTACGTCGACACGCTCGCCGAGGAACTCATGACCGACCTCCCGAACATCGACGTGTTCATCGCCGGGGCCGGCTCAGGGGGGACGTTCACGGGTGTCGCGAGCAAGTTGCGGCCGAACGGGACGAAGACGATCGTCGTCGAACCGGTCGGGTCGATTATGAACGGCGGAGAACCAGGGCCGCACAAGACAGAAGGTATCGGTGTCGAGGTGTGGCCGGCGTTCTTGCCGCGCGACCTTATCGACGGGATTTATACGATCTCCGACGAGGAGGCGTTCTATTATGTCGCCCACCTCGCCAAACACGAAGGACTGCTCGTCGGGAGTTCATCCGGCGCGGCCATTGCGGCATGCGTACAAGAAGCGGTTAAAATGACAGAAGGCGTCATCGTGACAATTTTACCGGACAGCGTCGAGCGTTATTTAAGCCAAGGCATAGTCAAGGAGGCAGAACATGCGTACAAAAACAGCACTCATTCACGGCGGTAAGACGACGGATTCATTAACAGGAGCCGTCACGCCACCGATTTATCAGACGAGCACGTATAAGCAAGACGGGATCGGCAATCTTCGGGAAGGGTATGAATATTCGCGGACGGCCAACCCGACCCGGACGGCACTGGAGACGCTCATCGCCGATATCGAGGGCGGTGCTCGCGGATTTGCATTCGGTTCTGGGATGGCAGCCATCTCGACGATTTTAATGTTAATGAAATCAGGGGACCACGTTATCGTCGGTTCTGACGTATATGGGGGAACGTACCGTGTATTCAATCGAGTATTTCAATCACTTGGCTTGGAGGCATCTTTTGTCGATACGGCCGATACACAAGCGGTCCGTGAAGCGCTTCAACCAAACACGAAAATGATTTACGTCGAGACACCGACGAACCCGCTGTTGAATGTGACCGACATGCGCCTCATCCGCGCCATCGCTGACGAAGCGGACGTCCTGTTCGTCGTCGACAACACGTTCATGACACCGTATTTCCAAAACCCGATCGAGTTCGGGGCGGACTATGTGCTTCATAGCGCCACGAAATATTTGGGCGGTCATAGCGACGTCGTCGCTGGTCTCGTCGTCGCTCGGACAGAAGAGCTCGGGGAGCGCTTGGCGTTCTTGCAAAACTCGGTCGGCGCGGTACTTGGACCGCAAGACAGTTTCCTCGTCGTCCGCGGCATCAAGACGCTCGCGGTCCGTATGGAAGAGATTGAAGCGAATGCGCTCGCCCTCGTCGACTACTTGACGAAGCACGAGGCAGTGAGCCGTGTCCTGCATCCGAGCGTCGGCAGTGAGGATGCGAAGCGGGTCCACTTATCACAGGCACGCGGTTTCGGTGGGATGATTGCCTTCGACGTCGGTTCAGCCGAGGCGGCGGAACTTGTCGTTGCGAAGACGAAGTACTTCACGCTCGCCGAAAGTCTAGGCGCAGTCGAGAGCTTGATTAGCGTCCCAGCCCGGATGACGCATGCGTCAATTCCGGCCGAACGCCGCCTCGAGCTCGGGATTACGGACGGACTCGTCCGCATCTCGGTCGGCCTTGAAGATGTACAAGACTTGATTGAAGATTTGGAGCAGGCGCTAACGACCGTAGCGACGATTCCGAACTAAGATTCGTAATGATTTGAGGTGTGCTCGCGAGCGCACCTCTTTTATCGTGTTCAGGGTAAAAAAATCGCTTGAATGTGCGAATCGCATCGACTACACTGACGATAATTGATTACGAGAGCAGGTGAACAGAGTGAGCAAAGGCGTCATGCCGACGGTCGGAGCCTATGTCATGTGGGGCATCCTACCGATTTATTGGAAATTTTTGCAGGAAATACCGAGCGGTCAAATCTTGGCCCATCGCATCGTCTGGTCGTTCCTCTTCATCTTACTCGTCTTGAAATGGACAAAACAGTGGACCGAGTTCAACTATGCGCTCCGACACCGGGCGACGCGAAACGCCTTCATGTTGAACGGCTTCATCGTCAGTGCCAACTGGTTCGTGTACATATGGGCGGTCAATCACGGCTATATCATCGAAGCATCGCTCGGCTATTACATCAATCCGCTCGTCAGCATGGTGTTAGGCGTGCTCGTTTTTCGGGAATCATTAAATCGAGTGCAATGGCTCGCGGTGACCGTGGCGGCGATCGGCGTGCTCGTCTTGACGTTCGGGTATGGGTCCTTCCCATGGATCGCCTTCATTTTGGCCAGTACGTTCGGATTTTATGGCATGGTGAAGAAACGCCGACCGCTCGCCTCGACGGTCAGTCTCGGCATCGAGACGCTTGCGGTCGTGCCGGTCGCACTCATTTTCTTAGGATGGCAGGCATCACAGGGCGGATTGACGATGACGACCGAGCCGGTCATTTGGGTCGCATTGGTCGGGACTGGCGTGATGACGGCATTGCCGCTTCTTTTGTTCGGATATGGGGCGCAACACATCCCGTTCACGCTTGTCGGATTTCTCCAGTTCATCGCACCGACACTCAGTCTTGCGATTGGGGTCATCCTCTATAATGAACCGTTCACGGGCTATCATATTTTTGCGTTCACATGCATCTGGATTGCCATTTTCTTCTTTAGTTGGAACAGCTGGGTGCAGACGCGAAAACGTCGTCAACTCGTCTGAATTGAAAGCTATTACATTTAAAAAAAACATGTTAATATGTTAGATGTCAGACCTATATGTCAGATTGATACATCATGAGGAGGAATTTTACGATGGAATTAGCACGCTATATTGACCACACAGCTTTGAAGGCAGAGACAACGAAAGATCAAGTCACGAAACTTTGTGCCGAGGCGCTCGAATATAAATTCGCAAGCGTCTGTGTCAACCCGACATGGGTGAAGTACGCGGCGGAACAACTCAAATCAGATGACGACGTTAAAGTATGTACGGTCATCGGCTTCCCACTCGGAGCCAACACGCCAGAAGTGAAAGCGTTTGAAACAAAAGACGCGATCGCGAACGGTGCAGATGAAATTGATATGGTCATCAACATCGGTGCCATGAAAGACGGCGACTTCGACCTCGTCGAACGCGACATCCGTGCTGTCGTCGAAGCAGCAAACGGCACACTCGTCAAAGTCATCTTCGAGACGTGCCTGCTCACGAAAGAAGAAATCAAAAAAGCAGCTGAACTTTCAGTCAAAGCAGGCGCAGACTTCGTGAAAACGTCGACTGGCTTCTCGACAGGCGGCGCGACGGTAGAGGACATCCGCCTCATGCGTGAGACGGTCGGACCAGATCTCGGCGTCAAAGCTTCAGGCGGCGTACGTGATTTCGAAGGCGCCCAAGCGATGATCGATGCCGGCGCGACGCGCATCGGCGCATCGGCTGGAATCGCCATCGTCACAGGCGGACGTTCAGATAGCGACTATTAATAACTAGTGGTTGACCGCACGACTTACTTTCACTATAATATGTTATGACGTGTGAAACACGTTTCCTTAGTCGTGTAATTCGGAGGGAGGGAAAACTAGTGGAAACTCGTGTCCGTAAAAACGAATCGCTTGAAGACGCTCTTCGTCGTTTCAAACGCGGTGTTTCGAAAGATGGCACTCTTGCCGAAGTTCGCAAACGTCGTCACTACGAAAAGCCAAGCGTAAAACGCAAATTGAAATCAGAAGCTGCGCGTAAGCGTAAGAAATTCTAATTTCAGTTTCATTTGTAGAGAGGGTGTTAGCTCATGAGTCTTCAAGAACGCTTGACGGACGACATGAAGCAAGCCATGCGCGCAAAACAGAAAGATCGTCTCACGACGATCCGAATGGTCAAAGCGTCGCTCCAAAATGAGGCCATCAAATTTGGTCGACAAGATCTTACTGAGGAAGAGGAACTCACGGTGCTCAACCGAGAGATGAAACAGCGCAGAGACTCCCTCCGAGAATTCGAAAGCGCTGGTCGTGAAGACCTTGCATCTAAAGTAGCTGACGAGATTGTCGTACTAGAGGCCTATATGCCTGAACAACTTTCTGAAGAAGAAGTCACGGCAATCGTGAAAGCAGCCATTGCTCAAACGAATGCTACCGGCCCGTCAGATATGGGTAAGGTTATGGGCGTCGTCATGCCGCAAGTTAAAGGCAAGGCAGACGGTGGTCTTGTGAACCGCATTGTCAAACAACAATTGACGAATTAATGAGTAAGACAGAAACTTTTAGATTGATCTAAAAGTTTCTGTCTTTTTTTGCGTATTCTGAAACCACAAGCAAACTTGTTTCGTATACACTAGAGATAAGAGGTAGCTTGTGAACTCGGAAGGGGGTTGCAATACGATGACATTTGGTCTCGGAGTGATTCTGACAGTATTTTTCGTCGGAATCGTCCTTTTAGGAATTGAAGTGTTCGTTGCCGGTTTTGGATTGTTCGGCGTATTGGGGATTGGGGCGGTCGTCGCCAGTTTGATTATGGCGGGCGCCACGATCGGGCAGCTATGGCTGTCGCTCGGTCTAGCCACGGCCATCGTCGCTGGACTCGGATTTTGGGCGTATCGTCGCCTACAGTCCAATCGTTCGCTCATGTATAAAGGGTTGATTTTGACCGATTCAACGTCATCAGACAAAGGGTATCTGTCTCACGATGACCGCAAACGGTTGCTCGGGAAAGTCGGGGTCACGTTGACGCCGCTTCGCCCGGCAGGTACCGCTGAGATTGACGGAGAACGGATTGACGTCGTGACAGAAGGTAGCTATCTCGATTCGCAAACGAAAATTCAGGTGTATAAAGTCGATTCAGGACGCGTCGTCGTCCGGAGCTTTATAGAGCCGAAGGAGGATGTAACAGAATGACACCAGAACTATTGACCACGTTACTCATCTCAGGTGGAGGATTGATTGCGCTCGCCGTATTCTTCACGTTCGTACCGGTCGGGCTGTGGATTAGCTCGTTCGCCGCTGGCGTCCACGTCTCGATTTTCACATTGATCGGGATGCGACTCCGTCGCGTCGTCCCATCGAAAATCGTGAACCCGCTCATCAAAGCTGTCAAAGCCGGCATCGGTTTGAACACGAACCAGCTCGAGAGTCATTTCTTGGCCGGCGGTAACGTCGACCGTGTCGTCAATGCCTTGATTGCGGCCCACCGTGCCGACATCGAGTTGTCGTTTGAACGGGCTGCAGCGATCGATTTGGCAGGCCGTAACGTACTAGAAGCCGTGCAAATGTCGGTCAACCCGAAAGTTATCGAGACGCCGTTCATCGCCGGTGTGGCCATGGACGGGATTGAAGTGAAGGCGAAAGCCCGCATCACGGTCCGTGCCAATATCGACCGTCTTGTCGGGGGTGCCGGGGAAGAGACGATTATCGCCCGTGTCGGTGAAGGGGTCGTCTCGACGATCGGTTCACAACACAACCATAAGCATGTCTTGGAGAACCCTGATATGATTTCACGTACCGTATTGACGAAAGGTCTCGATTCAGGCACCGCGTTTGAGATTCTATCGATCGATATCGCCGACATCGATATCGGTAAAAACATCGGGGCGGTCCTCCAGACCGACCAAGCCGAGGCTGATAAGAAAATCGCGCAAGCGAAAGCGGAAGAACGCCGCGCGATGGCGATCGCCCGTGAGCAAGAGATGAAGTCATCGGTCGAAGAGATGCGCGCCAAAGTCGTCGCGGCCGAGGCGGAAGTCCCGCTTGCGATGGCCGATGCCCTCCGTCACGGCAAGCTCGGAGTGATGGACTACGTCAACTACTTGAACGTCCAAGCTGATACAGAAATGCGCAAAGCGATCGGTCACCCAGTCGAATCTGACAAAGAGTGATTGGGATGGAGGGACTTTGGGTACTACTCCTCGCCGCTTTCGGGATCGCCTCGGCGGTCATGAAGCGGATGGAGAAATCATCCTCTACTGGAGAACGGCCGCCGAGCACAGATTTGAAGCGCTATCTCGATACGGTCGGTGACATGATGAAGGAAGTCGAGGCGACGTTTGACGAGCCGCGTGATGGCAAGGAAAAACCGGCACCGCAAGAACTGCGTCGCCGGGTCGCCGCCCCGGTTGAATCAAGGGAATTACAGCCGCCGCGCCGACGTGAAGAATTGCCGCACGTGAGCGCACAGTTCGAACAGACGGTCAAGATTCCGCCGATTTCGGAAGCAACCGAGTCGCAACCGCAACCGCGCATGTCGATGAAGCAAGTTCGACAAGCTGTCGTTTGGAGTGAAATTCTGCAGCCGCCGGTGTCGAAACGCCGTCGCTAAGCCTGAAGCAGTGACATCGAGTCACTGCTTCTTTTTGTGGCCAAAGCAAACGGTCTTTCTTTCACGAACGGCTTGATAGTGCTAAAGTAAAGAAGGAACAATCTACTGATGGGGAGGAGAAACAACCATTGATTATGACTGATAAGATACCGTTCGTCATGGAACATGCGAACGAAGCACAGGCGCTCCTTGGACCGAAGGACGAGGTCTTCCACGCCATTGAGGCAGAACTCGCGGTCGCACTCACTCCTCGTGGAGAAGAATTGATTATTCAGGCCGATACCGCTGACACGCTCGAATTGACGAAAACTGTCGTCAAGACGCTGCAACAGCTCGTCAAGAAAGGGGCTCGCTTGAACGAGAGCGATGCAATCAGCGTGATTCAACATATCAAGGTCGGCAAAGGCGACGAATTGCTCGAGCACTATGAACGGGTTGTCTTCACGACGAACAAAGGCAAACCGATCCGGGCGAAAACGGTGGGACAGAGCCGATACGTCCGCGCCATCGAAAAACGTGATCTCGTCTTCGGGATTGGACCGGCCGGGACCGGAAAAACCTATCTGGCTGTCGTCTTGGCAGCGCGGGCATTGAAGGAAGGGCAAGTCAAACGCATCATCTTGACGCGTCCGGCCGTCGAAGCAGGGGAAAATCTGGGCTTCTTGCCAGGCGACTTGAAAGAGAAAGTCGACCCGTACTTGCGTCCGCTCTATGACGCCTTATTTGACGTCTATGGCGTCGAACAGACGAATCGTTTGCTAGAACGAGGCACAATCGAAGTCGCCCCGCTCGCCTACATGCGGGGACGCACGCTCGAAGATGCTTTCGTCATTTTAGACGAAGCGCAGAACACGACGAAAGAGCAGATGAAAATGTTCTTGACTCGACTCGGTTTCGGCTCGAAAATGGTTGTCACCGGCGACTTGACGCAAGTCGATTTGCCAAAAGGAAAGGCGTCAGGGCTTCAAGAGGCGCTGCATCTGCTCGAACGCGTCGAAGGGATTCATTTCGAACACTTCACGTCGTCCGATGTCGTTCGACATCCGCTCGTCAAGAAAATTATCAACGCCTATAGTACCGAACTCACATAACAAAAAGGGGGGGCACTGATGCAGCAAGCACGTCATTGGACGGTCGCGACAATCTCCGTCCTCTTTTTTCTCATTCTAGGCGCGATTCTCTATTTTACAGTGCGCCCATCCATTATTAGTGTCGAACCGCTCGGTATTGCCGAACAGGATATCCGCTCGCCCATCACGGTCGAGGACCGAACGGCGACGGAACGGTTGCAACAAGACGCCGTCAATGGCGTCGGCAGTCAATTTTCACTTCGGCGCGAGTTTGCTGATCAACAAATCGCCAAAGTCGAGCAACTGTTCGCGGCGTTTGAAGAGACGGGAGAAGAGACCGAGCTCTCGGATATTAAAAATCGATTGAACTCGACCGAGGTGAATGGCTTTCTCGGTGACGACGAGTTGTTCCTGCTCCTTGAGGCGAGTGAGAATACGCGTCGAACAGTTGAAGACGTCACTGTGACGGCGCTTCAAGAAGTGATGGGTAACCGGATCGAGACGAGCTCACAGTCAATCTCAGAAGCGAGAGACCGGGCTGAGACGCTCGTCGACCAATCCCCGCTCTCACTCGAGTTCCGAGCTATCGCCAACAGCCTGAGTGATCAATTGATCGTCCCGAACTACGTGTTCGATTCCGAGGCAACTCGGCAAAAAGAACAGCAAGCGCTCGACGCGGTCGAGCCGGTCATCATCCAAGAAGGACAGTTGCTCGTCAATCAAGGGGAAGTTGTGACACGTGAAATTTATCGCAAGCTCGAGTTGACCGGTGCGATTGACCCGAACCGTTCGTCCGCACCACTTTTTGGAGCTTATTTACTGAGCGGACTGTTGACGACCGGGTTCCTTTTCATGCTAATCCGTTCGAAGATTCAACAGTTGTTGCTTCGTCCTAAAATCTTGATTACCGTATACGGATTGTTATTGCTGCAACTCGGTATCTTTTTCGGTGTCGGCTATATCGGGATCGAGTTTACGACATATGCCTACGTGCTCGCACCGACAGCGTTCGTCGTCCTGTTGCTTCGCATCCTCGTAGATGAACGTGTTGCGCTTGCTTCTGCCCTCATTACAATGATTGCTGGGTCGATTGTGGCGAGCTTCGGTCAAAACACGAGCTTTATGACGGTCGTCTATTTTGCGACCGGGAGTTTCTTGGCTGTCTTCCTCGTCGAACCGAAGATTCAGCGGAAACGGTTATTCTTGTCTGGCGTCTTGCTCGGCATCATCAACATCATTATGGTGCTCGCGCTCTTGTTCCTACGTAACACGGTAGTGACGTGGGAGATGGTCGCGTACCTGTCAGGCTTCGCGATCATGAGCGCCTTGTTGTCGATCGTGCTCACGTTCGGCTTCTTGCCGTTCCTTGAGCCGTGGTTCGGCGTTTTGTCATCGGGTCGCTTGATTGAGCTGATGAGCCCGACGCATCCGTTGTTGCGAAAATTGTTAATGGAGGCTCCGGGGACGTATCATCACAGCATGATGGTCGCCAATCTGGCTGAATCGGCGTGTGAGGCGATTGGGGCCGATGGACTGCTCGCTCGGGTCGCGAGTTATTACCATGATCTTGGCAAGACCGAACGGCCGCTCCATTTCATCGAGAACCAACAGAGCGGAGTCAACCCCCACGACCGGCTCACGCCGGAAGAATCGGCCGACATCATCATGGCGCACCCTTATGACGGTGCCGATCTGTTACGGCGTTACAAGTTGCCGAAAGAAATCATCGATATTGCCGAGCAACATCACGGCACGTCATTGTTGAAGTTCTTTTATGTGAAAGCGAAAGAGACTCGAGACGTCACCGAATCGCGTTTCCGTTACCCGGGACCGAAACCGCAGACGCGCGAGGCGGCGGTCGTCATGATCGTCGATTCAATTGAGGCGGCGGTAAGGTCACAGAAGCAGCCGACGCCGGAACGAATCCGTCAGCTCGTCAACGCGATCATCCGTGACAAGTTGCAAGACGGACAGTTCGAGGACTGCGAGTTGACGACGAAAGAAGTGTGGCGCATTGGTGAGAGTGCGTGTGAGACGCTGACCGGTCTGTTCCATGAACGAATCGAATATCCTGAACTGAAGAAAGAAGGCGAATTACATGCAAATCATTTCGAACGATGAGCACGGGTTGTTGACCGATGCTCAAGTCGAGCTCGTCGAATCTATTTTGATGCACGCAGCGCTCGAAGAGGACATTGAAGAACCGAGCGAACTGTCGGTCACCTTTTTGACGAACGACGAGATTCAAGCAATCAATCGGGAATGGCGCGGGAAAGATGCGCCGACCGATGTGATCAGTTTTGCTTTTGACGAGATGGGGGAAGAAGAGATGGATTTCATGCTCGATGAAGACGAGCCCCGTCTCCTTGGCGATTTGCTCATCTCGGTCGAGCGTTGCCGCGAACAGGCGGCCGACTATGGTCACTCATTCGAACGAGAACTAGGATTTTTGGCCATTCATGGCTTCTTACATCTCCTCGGCTATGATCACATGACGCCTGAGGAAGAAGCGGAGATGACGGCGCGCCAAGAACAAGTGCTGGCACATTTTGAGCTGAAACGAGGCGGAGTGTGAAACCGTTCTGGTTCGCCATGCACGGCATCGTGCACGCGGTGCGGACCGAACGCAACATGCTGATTCATCTCGCATCGAGCCTGCTCGTCGTCGTATTTGCCTGGTGGCTCCCAACGACGAAACTTGAGAATTTGATTCTGTTCGGTTGGGTCGTTCTCGTCATCGCGCTCGAACTGATGAACACAGCGGTCGAACGCACGGTCGACCTCGTCACAAAAGATATCGAACCGCTCGCGAAACAAGCGAAAGACGTCGCGGCCGGGTCAGTGCTCGTTGCGGCCATCGGGGCCGCAATTACGGCGCTCATCATCTTTGGGCCTTATGTAATCGACAAATTAATTTTATGATTGAACGGATTGGAAATTGAGAAAGCAGGTGCATTATGAATCAAGAAGATTTTAAGTCAGGATTTGTATCTATTATCGGTCGCCCGAACGTCGGGAAATCGACGTTCTTGAACCGGGTCATCGGACAAAAGATTGCCATCATGTCAGACAAGCCGCAGACGACGCGCAACAAGGTCCAGGGTGTCTACACGGCGGATGATTCGCAAATCATCTTCATCGACACGCCAGGGATTCATAAGCCGAAACACCGGCTCGGCGATTTCATGATGAAAGTCGCGACGAACGCACTCCGTGAAGTCGACGCGATTCTCTTCATGGTCAATGTGACGGAACCGCGTGGCGCGGGAGACGAGTTCATCATCGAGAAGTTGAAAGGGCTCGATACACCGATCATTCTCGTTATGAACAAAATCGATTTAATTCATCCGGACGAGATTCCGGCCGTCATCGAGCAGTACACGAACCAGCTCGATTTCGCAGCGTACGTCCCAATCTCGGCGCTTCAAGGCAATAACGTCGAGCCGCTCCTTAAAGAAATCAAAAAGTTGCTTCCGGAAGGACCGATGTATTATCCGGCCGACCAAGTGACCGACCACCCGGAACGGTTCATCATCTCTGAATTGATCCGCGAGAAAGTGCTCCATAAGACGCGCGACGAAGTCCCGCACTCGATCGCCGTTGCCATCGAATCAATCAAGAAACGGGAAAACTCGGAAATGATCGATGTCGAGGCCGTGATCATGGTCGAACGTGATTCACAAAAAGGGATCGTCATCGGCAAAAAAGGTGCGATGCTCCGCGAAATCGGGACAGAAGCACGCCACGACATTGAAGCGCTCCTCGGGACAAAAGTGTATTTGAACCTATGGGTGAAAGTACAAAAAGATTGGCGTAACAAGATGGGTCAACTCCGCGACCTCGGTTTCCGCGACGACGAGTATTAATTATGTTGCAAAAGGTCACGGGAATCGTCATTCGGACGGTCAATTACGGGGAGTCGAACAAAGTCGTCACGCTGTTCACCGAAGAACTCGGGAAAGTCGCCGTCATGGCGCGCGGAGCGAAAAAGCCAGGCAGTCGCTTGCATGCGTCGAGCCAACCTTTCGTCGAGGCGGTGTATATTTTCCCAGCGAGCCGTGGCCTCGGGCAACTGAAGTCGTCGGATGTGATCACGTCCTATCCGGAAATCCGGAAAGACGTCGAGCGGATGGCGTACGCCATGTATTGGCTCGAACTTGTCGACCGCACCGTCGAGGACCGGGTGCCGAACCGGCCGCTCTATCGGATTTTAAACGATGCCCTGCAGGCGCTCAATGCGGATATGGACCCGGATGTGATTACGCACCACTTTGAACTGCGGATTTTGCACCTGCTCGGGGTCGCACCCGTTTTGACCGGATGCATCCGTTGTAACGATGTGACCGACCCGATGTATTTTTCAGTGGCGGCCGGCGGTTTTCTTTGCGCGCGTCACCAAGAAGAAGGGTCGGCCCGCATGAGCGAACGTCTAGCGAAGCTCCTCTATTTGATGAGCCGACACGAGCTGTCCGAATTCAGTAACGTCCCGCTCACGAAAGAGACGCGGATTCTGCTCAGGCAGCTGTTCGACGCCTATATGGAGTCATACAGTGGCTTGCGGCTGAAAACGAAACGTGTCCTCGATCAAATGCAGCGCCTTTACTTGAACGATGATTGACTTTTTCGACAAGATTCGATACCATAATCTACGATTAGACAAATGAAATAGCGTGCGCAATGAAGGAAACGAGTAGCTTTTACGCCATGGGTACAGCGAGTTCGGGGAGGTGGGAGCCGAACGCCAGGGGGAAGTGAATGGCAATTCCGGAGCGCCCACAATCCAAAGAGTGGCCTCACCTCGAGGCAAGTAGGGTGGAACCGCGGGTAATCCCGTCCCTATGTGCATGGCACATAGGGGCGTTTTTTGTCGTTTCAATACTTTTGGAGGTGTCACATATGAAGCACATGACCGTGCAAGAAATTATTTTGACGTTGCAAAATTTCTGGGCGTCGAAAGGCTGCTTGACAATGCAAGCGTATGACGTTGAGAAAGGGGCCGGTACGATGAACCCGATGACGTTCTTACGGAGTCTCGGACCCGAGCCGTGGAACGTCTGTTACACGGAGCCATCACGTCGTCCGGCGGATGGACGGTACGGTGAAAACCCGAACCGTTTATATCAGCATCACCAATTCCAAGTCATCATGAAGCCGTCACCGAGCAACATCCAAGAGCTTTACTTAGAAAGTTTAGAGTTGATCGGGATCAACCCGCTCGAGCACGATATCCGTTTCGTCGAAGACAACTGGGAAAACCCGACGTTCGGTGCGGCCGGACTCGGCTGGGAAGTATGGTTGAACGGGATGGAGATCACCCAGTTCACGTATTTCCAACAAGTCGGTGGCATCGAGTGTGACCCGATCGCCGTCGAGATCACATACGGTCTCGAACGTCTCGCATCGTACATCCAAGAAGTCGAGAGCGTGTTTGACCTCGTCTGGACAGACGGATTCAAGTATGGCGACATCTTCTATCAGCCAGAATTCGAACATTCAAAATATACGTTTGAACTCTCGGACGTCGATATGTTATTCACATTGTTCGATACGTACGAAAAAGAAGCGAAGCGTGCCCTTGACGAGAACCTCGTCTTCCCGGCTTACGACTATATCCTCAAATGTTCGCATACGTTCAACCTTCTCGATGCGAAAGGTGCCATCTCGGTGACAGAACGGACAGGTTTCATTCAACGCGTCCGCAACATGTCCCGTGCATGTGCCGCCAAATTTATCGAAGAGCGGGAACGTCTCGGTTTCCCACTTTTGAACCAACAGAAAGCAGGTGCCCTTGATGCGTGATCTTTTATTAGAAATCGGACTTGAAGAATTACCAGCCCAATACGTCCTCCGTTCAAAGAAACAATTGGCGGAACGCGTAACTAACTTCTTGACGGAAGCTCGTGTCCAATTCGGTGCCATCACCGTTTATTCGACACCGCGCCGCCTCGCCGTTCTCGTCAAAGACGTGGAAGAGAACCAACAAGATTTGACGGAGACGCTTCGCGGACCAGCGAAGAAAATCGCCCAAGACGCTGAAGGAAACTGGTCGAAAGCAGCCGTTGGGTTTGCTCGTGGCCGTGGTCTCTCGGTCGACGACTTGTACTTCGCTGAAGAGAAAGGTGTCGAGTACGTGTTCGCAGACCGTCACGAGTCAGGTCAGGCGACGAGCACGCTGCTTCCGGCACTCGAAGACGTCGTCCGTGGTATGACGTTCCCAAAAAACATGAAGTGGGGCACGAGCAGCCTCCGCTACATGCGTCCGATTCGTTGGCTCGTCGCCTTGTTCGGTGCCGAGCAAATCAATTTTGAAATCGAAGGCGTGAAGACAGGAAACGTGACACGTGGTCACCGCTTCTTGAGTAAAGGTGACGTCACCATCGCCGAGCCGTCCGCCTACGCTGAGACGCTCGAACGTGAATTCGTCGTCGCATCATATGAAGACCGTAAGGCCCGCATCGAAGGCCAAATCGCGGAGTTGGCTTCAGAACAGGGGTGGACGGTCCCGCTCGACGCGTCGTTGCTTGAAGAAGTGACGAACCTCGTCGAATGGCCGACAGCGCTGTTCGGTGAATTCGAAGCGAGCTATCTCGAGCTTCCGGAAGAAGTGTTAATCACGACGATGAAAGAGCACCAACGTTACTTCCCGGTCTACGTCGGGGACACGCTCCAACATTACTTCGTGACGGTACGTAACGGGAATGCGGACCATCTTCAAAATGTGGCCAAAGGGAACGAGAAGGTCATCCGAGCCCGCTTGGCCGATGCCGTCTTCTTCTATGAGGAAGACAAAAAGACGAAGATCGACGAGCAACTCGTCCGTCTCGACCGCATCGTCTTTCATGAGAAGTTAGGAACAACCGGCGATAAGGTCCGTCGCGTGGAACAACTCGCGGGAACACTGGCCACGTTGTTCAATGCCGATGCAGCCAAAGTCGCCCGGGCTGGGGCCATCCACAAGTTCGACCTCGTCAGCCAAATGGTGTATGAGTTTACAGAACTCCAAGGGGTGATGGGCGAGAAATATGCGCTCCAACAAGGCGAGGACAAAGAAGTGGCCGCGGCGATCCGTGAGCACTATATGCCACGCTTTGCTGGTGATGCCTCGCCGGCGACGCCAACGGGTGCAGTTCTCGCACTCGCCGATAAATTGGATTCGATCGCTGCATTCTTTGGCATCGGCATGATTCCGAGCGGTTCGCAAGACCCGTTCGCACTTCGTCGTCAAGCCCAAGGGGTCGTCCAAATTCTAGCGGATTGGAAGATTACATTGCCACTCGACCAATTACTTTCACAAGTTGTCAATTCGCAACTTCAGGCAGGACTTTATGATGCCGATAAAGAACAAGTCAAGGCACAATTAAAAGACTTCTTCATGCTTCGCCTGAAGTATCGTCTCCAAGAACGGCAAGTCCGTTATGACGTCATCGACGCCGTATTGACGACAGAGCTCGCCATCGACCGGCTCGATGCCCGAGCGGACGCGGTTCAAGCCATGCTCGCAAACGATGCGAAACTACTCATTGAGCAATTGACGCGTGTCGTCAATATCGCCAAGAAAGGTGAGGCTGGAGAGGTTGATCCGGCATTGTTCGAAAACAAAGAAGAGAACGAACTCCATGTCGCCATCGAAACGACGCTACCGGAAACGGAGCGAGCCGTCGAGGATGGGGATTATCATCAAGCGATCGCGTCATTGCGCGTATTGGAACAACCGATTAGCGCTTATTTCGAAAATACAATGGTCATGAGCGACGTTGAAGCGATTCGCGAGAACCGTCTGCGCGAGATGAAACGACTCGCCATGACAATCGAGAGCGTCGCCGACTTTAGCGCGCTCGTACTCTGACCAAACTTGAGGGGGTTGGCTATGCAGCTGAATGAACGCCAACAGAAGATTGTTGAAATCGTCAGGGTCAACGGACCAATCACGGGTGAGCAGATTGCGCAAGAGCTGTCGCTCACTCGTGCCACGCTCCGCCCGGACCTGGCCATCTTGACGATGACTGGAATACTAGAAGCCCGGCCACGTGTCGGCTACACGTTCGTCGGCAAACGAAACTCATCCCTGCTTCGGGAAAAATTGGATTCATTGATGGTTGGCGACTTCATGTCGTCCGCGAAAGTCGTCAGTGACGAGATGACGGTGTATGACGCCGTCGTGACCTTGTTTTTAGAAGACGTCGGTTCGCTGTTCGTCGTCGGGAAAGACAACGAGCTCGTCGGTGTCTTGTCACGTAAAGACTTACTTCGAGCCGCCATCGGCAATCAAGACTTGGATCAATTGCCGGTCAACGTCATCATGACCCGCATGCCGAACATCACGGTGTGCGAGAAGAGTGAGACGTTGATTCGGGCCGGGATGAAGCTGATCGAGAAACAAATCGATGCCATGCCGGTCGTCGAAGAGAAAGACGGCAAGCTGATCGTGCTCGGTCGCATGACGAAGACGAACATGACGAAAGTATTGATCGCACTTGCCAACGATGAGTCGTTCTGAGGAGGAATCTGGTTTGACACTGACACAAAAACAACTTGTATTTGTCGTGAGCGATTCGGTCGGGGAGACGTGTGAACTCGTCGTCCGCGCCGCGAGCATCCAGTTCCACGAGAATGCGATTGAGACGCTTAGAATTCCGTTCGTGGAAGATGAACAGACGATTCACGACGTCGTGACACAAGCGCGTGCCCAAGGAGCGGTCATCGCCTTCACGTTGGTCAACGAAGAGCATCGGGCGTTGCTCGTCCGTCTCGGACAAGAGTACGGTGTGAAGACGGTCGACTTGCTCGGAGATTTACTCGACGTGCTCGCCGGTCAACTCGGAGAGAGCCCGCGTGAGAAACCAGGACTCATCTATCGTCTAGATGAAGATTACTTCCGTAAAATCGAAGCGATGGAGTTCGCGGTCAAGTACGATGACGGACGTGACCCGCGCGGTTTGAAAAAAGCGGACATCGTCCTCGTCGGCGTATCTCGCACGTCGAAGACGCCCCTTTCCCAGTATTTAGCGCTGAAACGTTACAAGGTCGCCAACGTGCCGCTCGTGCCGGAATCACGCCCGCCGGAAGAACTGTTCGATTTGCCGCCGGACAAGTGTGTCGGGTTGATCATCTCGCCGGATAAGTTGATTTCGATTCGGATGGAACGGTTGAAGTCGCTCGGATTGAAGCCTGAGGCCGATTACGCCCAACTCGAACGCATCAATCGAGAACTCGAATATGCCCGTGGAATCTACGAACGAATCGGTTGCGAGGTCATCGACGTGACGAACAAGGCTGTCGAAGAGACGGCGGGCATCATTTTACGGATGCTCGATCAATCAAAAGACGACTGAGTACTCGGATTAGTAATCGCCTGGCGTTAACGGTATAATAGAGTACTGACATTACAGTGAAACGGAACGTGGTGAGCGTTCCGTTTCGTTGCGAGTTTGGATAGGGAGTGGTCGAGTTGCCGCGAATACCGGATGAAGTCATTGCGGAAGTGAAACAAGCCACAGACATCGTTGATTTAATCAGTGAACGCGTTGAATTGAAGAAGCAAGGACATCGCCTCGTCGGTCTCTGTCCGTTCCACTCAGAGAACAGCCCATCGTTCTCCGTGTCCCCGGAAAAAGGGATGTACCATTGTTTTGGATGCGGTGCCGGCGGGAACGTATTTACGTTCGTCATGGAGACGGAAGGTCTGTCGTTCCCTGAGACGATCGAACGTCTCGCCACGCGGGCGAACATCGCTATCGAGGGCGGGGTGTCTGGTGACGAGGAGTTGTCACGGGACCAAGTCATTCGTAAACAGATGCGTGACGCCCATCGTGTCGTGGCGGATTTGTACCATGAAGTATTGATGAAGACCGAAGCAGGCGAAGTCGGATTGACGTATTTGCAAGCGCGCGGTTTACAGGAGTCGACGATTGGTCAGTATAAGATCGGTTACGCGCCTGACCATCGTCGGTTTACCGTGGATTCATTGGAACGAAGAGGGTTCGACCTCGAAGTCATGGTGGAGGCGGGATTGATTTCTAAGTCGAGGTCCGGTGAATATTTTGACCGGTTTGAAGGCAGAGTCGTCTTTCCGATTGCGGATCGAGACGGCACCATCGTCGGATTTAGCGGACGGGCAATCGATGAACGACAGCCAAAGTATGTCAACACGGCGGATACGCCTTTGTTCAACAAGAGCGAGCTCCTTTTCGGCTTTTCTCAGGCACGGGCCACGATGCGAAAGCAAAAGCGCGTCGTGCTCGTGGAAGGGAACGTCGACGTCCTACAAGTCGCCCAGGCCGGGACGAAGGAAGTCGTCGCCTCGCTCGGGACGGCGTTTTCGACGCAACATGCCCGTGCTTTAGCACGCATGGTCGAAGAAGTCATCATCTGTTATGACGGCGATCCGGCCGGGCAAGAAGCGACGATGAAAGTCGTCCGTTTGCTCGAAGGTTACCCGCTCGATGTCCAAGTGCTGATATTGCCTGAAAAGACCGACCCGGACGACTATATTCGGAAGAATGGGGCAGAGCAGTGGCATCGACTCGTCGAATCGGAACGTTTATCCGTCCTCGACTTCATGAACCGGACGCTTCGGCGCGGGAAAAATATGAGTCGAGAAGGAGAACGGATTCGATTTATTGAATCTATGCTTGTGGAAATCAGTAAAACGGACAATTCGATTCGCCGTGATCTATATGTGAAAAAGCTGGCCGATGAATTTGAGCTTCCGGTCGAGACATTGTTGTCACGGATGCCCTCGACAAGACCGAAAGAAATCGCACCACAGCGAGTGCCGGAAGCTGAACCGGTTCGCCGGCGTTCATCTAAGACGAATGAACCGCGTTACGTCAAAGCTGAAAAGTTGTTGCTTCGTGCCATGCTGAGCGGTCCGGAGCGGGTCCGTTTCGTCAGAGACCGCCTCGGACTGGCCTATCAAGACGAAGTGCATCGCATGTTGGCGACAGCGCTCTATGAGATCGTCTCCGAGGACATGACGCATGAGGAGTTCAATCAAGTCGCACCCCCGTTCATGGAACGATATTGTGACCAACGTCCGGACTATGCGAATCGGTATGCCGAGATTCGGCTCATGTCCGCACCAGATGAACTGGGCGAAGAGGTTTTAGATGAATACATTAAGGTCATAAACAGTTATGAGGAACAGCGTCAAATCGAACGGGCGAAAAGGGAAATCGGACAAGATGCCGAAAGTATAGTAGACCAGGCATCCAAGTTGCAAGAATTGATTACCCGGAGTCGTCGACTTCGTGAACGATGAACGTGAAGGAAGTTTGGAAGGAGTTGAACTGCTAGATGGCAGAGAAGAAAAAAGAGGATTTATTTAACGCCATAGACGAACTTGAGAAATTAGGTAAGAAAAAAGGCGTCGTATCCATGCAAGCGATTCAAGACCGCCTCAGCCATTTCGAGGTGGACTCAGACTTTATCGATAACTTCATTGAAGATTTAGAAGGTAAAGATATCCGTGTCACAGAAGACGCGGCCGATGCTGAAGAGACGCCAACAAAAAAAGAGGACGAAGAGGTCGATTTGAACGACTTGTCCGTCCCGCCAGGCATTAAAATTAACGACCCGGTCCGCATGTACTTGAAAGAGATCGGCCGCGTCGATCTCCTCAGTGCGAAAGACGAGACCGAGCTCGCGAAACGGATTGAACAAGGGGACGAAGAGGCGAAGAAACGTCTCGCCGAAGCCAACCTACGTCTCGTTGTCTCAATCGCGAAACGTTATGTCGGGCGCGGTATGCTTTTCCTTGACTTGATTCAAGAAGGGAACATGGGCCTTATCAAGGCGGTCGAAAAGTTCGACTACATGAAAGGATTCAAGTTCTCGACGTACGCCACGTGGTGGATTCGTCAAGCCATCACCCGCGCTATCGCCGACCAAGCCCGGACGATCCGAATTCCGGTCCACATGGTCGAGACGATCAACAAGTTGATTCGTGTCCAACGTCAACTGTTGCAAGACCTCGGGCGCGAACCGTCGCCTGAAGAAATCGCCAAAGAGATGGAACTCACACCTGAGAAAGTGCGGGAGATTTTAAAGATCGCCCAAGAGCCGGTCTCGCTCGAGACACCGATCGGGGAAGAAGATGATTCACACCTCGGCGACTTCATCGAAGATCAAGATGCGATGGCACCGCAAGATGCGGCCGCTTACGAACTACTCAAAGAACAGCTCGAAGACGTGCTCGACACGCTCACTGACCGTGAAGAGAACGTACTCCGTCTCCGCTTCGGGCTCGATGACGGACGCACGCGCACACTTGAAGAAGTCGGTAAAGTATTCGGTGTCACTCGCGAACGGATTCGTCAAATTGAGGCGAAGGCGCTCCGTAAACTCCGTCACCCGAGCCGGTCGAAGCGATTGAAAGACTTCCTTGATTGATTGGGATTTTGAATAAAGTGTGAAGTTTTAGAAGAAAGGAAGGAAAATGAGTGATTTTCCTTCCTTCTTTATTATTTTTTGAGTAAAATAGTGATGGGTAGAAATTTGGAATGAACATGAGGGGGAAATACAATGCGTAATCCATTGTTACCGTTTGCAGCGATCGCGATCGTCGCAATCATTGCCATGGTCTCATTATCGTATTTTGGCGTGAATCAAGCTCAGCAGGCTGCTGAAGGTCCAGCGGTCACCGAGATGAACCCGGAAGACTTGTACGCGGCGAAAGGTTGCACAGGTTGCCACGGCGGGAATCTCGAAGGCGGCGTCGGTCCTGCCTTGACAGGCGTCGGCGAACGTTTATCGGCGGAAGAGATCACAAACATCATCGTCAATGGTAAAGGTTCAATGCCAGGTGGACTTGCGACTGCGGAAGAAGCAGACGTACTCGCGACTTGGTTGCTCGAACAATAAGGGTGAAACGTACTCCATTTGGGGTACGTTTTTTGTTGTTTCAGGTATCATTTTTCGTTAACCTAATAGTGAAGTAGATAAAAGGAGTTGTCCCTATGCAAGAACAAGTGACGTTAGACCGTCGACTGAAGCAAGTCGTCGATTTTATCCCGAAAGGCAGTGTGGTGGCGGACATCGGATCCGATCACGCCTATGTGCCGTGCTATCTCGTCCAGCAAGGCATCGTCGACCGCGCGATCGCTGGCGAAGTGAACCGCGGACCGATGGAAGCAGCCAAAGCCCAAGTCGAGCTGATCGGTGCGACCGAAAACATCGACGTCCGTCTCGGTGACGGCCTCGCCGTCCTCAAAGAAGATGAGGCGACATGCGTTTCGATTTGCGGGATGGGCGGAAGTTTGATTCGGTCGATTTTAGAGAGCGGCCGTGACAAATTAGGGGCGGTCAAACGGCTCGTCCTGCAGCCGAACGTGGACGGGCAATACGTCCGCGAATGGTTGCTCGACGCAGGGTTCGTCCTAGTCGCGGAGTCAATCGTCGAGGAGAACGATAAAGTGTATGAGATTCTTGTCGGAGAGCGTGGTACGGAAACATGCTACAGCCTAGATGATACAGAACGCGCATGGCAACTCATGTTCGGACCGTACTTGCTCAAGACGCGGACAGAGGCGTTCAAATTGAAATGGGGCCGCGAGGCGGACAAGCTCGATTATGTGCTCGGTCAAATGGCCGCAGGCGCACAGACCGAGGCGCTCATCCGGAAACAGGAGGAGTTTAAGAAGCTGCGCGATAAGATGAGAGAGGTGAGCAACTGATGGCGAACGGAAACCATGTCATTCAATTGTTTGAAGAGTTTGCCCCGAAACATCTCGCGGTCGAAGGCGATAAAATTGGTCTGCAGATTGGGACGTTGAATAAACCAGTGCATCGTGTGATGGTGACGCTCGACGTGCTCGAATCGGTCGTCGACGAGGCGATCGAACAAGACGTCGATTTGATTATCGCCCACCATCCCCCGATTTTCAGTGCGCTCGCGCAAGTGAACGATCGCAGTGCTGCTGGTCGGATTGTCATGAAATGCATCCGGCATGATATCACCGTCTATGTCGCCCACACGAATTTGGATGTCTGCGAGGGCGGGGTCAACGATTGGATGAGTCAGGCGCTCGGACTAGTCGACCCGACGGTGCTCATCCCGACATACGAAGAACCGGTGTATAAACTGTCCGTCTTTGTCCCGACAACGCATCGGAAATCTGTGTCGGAGGCGCTCGGCCGGGCCGGTGCCGGAAGGCTCGGGGATTATGGGGATTGCCAGTTCACCGTCTCAGGAGAAGGGCAGTTCACACCGCTCGAAGGGTCTACCCCGTATCTCGGTGAGCACGGCAAGACCGAGCACGTGGATGAGGTCAAGATTGAGACGATTGTCACGGAGAGCCAAAAAAAACAGGTTCTCAAGGCGATGACGGACGCTCACCCTTACGAAGAAGTCGCCTACGATTTGATTCGTGACGACATCGAAGGTCGCGTGTTCGGTCTCGGACGCATCGGCCGTCTCGAGGCGCCGCTCACACTTGAGTCGTTCGCCGAACACGTCAAAACGAGTTTTAACGTCGAAGCCGTCCGGGTTGTTGGTGACCGTGACCGGACGATCGAGAAAGTGGCCGTCCTCGGTGGGGACGGAAACAAATATGTTTCAGCCGCCCATTTCAAAGGAGCAGATGCATATGTGACGGGCGACTTGTATTTCCATGTGGCCCATGACGCGATGGCGCTCGGACTTTCTGTCGTCGACCCGGGTCATCACGTGGAGAGCGTGATGAAGCAAGGCGTCGTCGATGTGATGCGCGAGAAGTGTGAACGTGCGAAACTCGATGTCGAACTGATTGTCTCGAAAGCCGATACGAACCCGTTCCGTTTTTATTGATTAATCGAAAACCCCCGTCCTCTCCCGAGGGCGGGGGTCATATCATTTACGGAGCGCCTTCACTTTCGGGAGGATGCTGCGCAGTTCAAGATATGGCGTCTTATCATGCGTGCTCAAGTCGAGCGGGTCGTATTGGGACAAGAAGTCGATGACTTTTTTCGTGATTGGCGTCGGGGTTGAGGCGCCTGACGTGACGGCGACCGTTTCGACACCTTCAAGCCAAGTGAGATCGAGCTCGCTCAAGTCACCGATGCGATAGGCGTTCGTGCCGGCAATCTCTTTAGAGACCTGCGCCAGACGGTTCGAGTTATTCGACTTCGGGTCACCGACGACGATCAACAGTTCACAATCACCGGCCTGCTCAGCGACAGCCTCTTGCCGGACTTGGGTCGCGTTACAGATTTCGTTGTGCACTTCGACATGAGGATATCGTTCTTGAATCATCTCGATCAAAGCCGAGACGTCCCATTGGCTCATCGTCGTCTGGTTCGTGACGAGAATTTTTGCGTCATACAGATGAGCCGGGAGCGCCTCAAAGTCACGCTCGTATTGGACGAGATGAACTTTTCCTGGAGCGACCCCCATCGCGCCTTCCGGTTCCGGGTGGCCATGTTTCCCGATATAGATGACTTCGTAGCCGACTGCCGTTTTTTCGCGAATCAAATCGTGGGTGACGAGGACGTCTGGGCACGAGGCATCGACGATTGTCAAGCCTTTCTCAATGGCACGTTTACGCACGAGCGGTGAAATACCGTGTGCGGTAAAGACGACCGTTCCACGATCAATCGTCTCGAGTGCTTTCATCCGATCCTCGCCGTCGACCGTCTTGACGCCGAGTTCCTCGAATGCTTGGGTGACATGACGGTTATGGACGATCATGCCAAGTATATGGATGGGACGCGGTAAATCTGGGTTAGCCACGGCTTCGTTGGCAAGCTTCATGGCATCGACAACGCCGTAGCAATATCCGCGCGGACTAATTTTTTTAACTTTCATTTTGTAAGGAACGCTCCTTTCGCGATGCTATCATACGTATTAGTCTAACATTGTTTCGAAAATACGAAAAGATTTCCGTGTATTCATGCTATAATCTTAAGGTTAGAAAGGAGGGACACCGTGGAACGCCTAAGAACATTGCTTGAAGTTCGAAAATCGTACTTCTTTCAGATTACGTTCATTATCTTCATTATATTAGGACTTGTCATCTCTTCACTAGCCTTCTCTGCCGATCGTGTGACGGTGTCCCGTGCGGAAGAACTGGCGAAAGAACAATTTGACTACGCGATCGACGGGAGTATTGAAAACCTGGAGACGCGGCTCGGTAAACTATACGAAGATTTGGTCTATCTCGGTGCTTATGTCGGGAATGAGATATTTATCGAAGAGCGGATTCGCACCGGTTATTTGAATCAACGGACGAGCTTCACCTCGATTTTTTATTACGATTTAGACGGCGACGCGTTCAAATGGTACTCGCAACGGCAAGTGCCGGCGTTGACGCTTAAGAGCGATCCGAAATTTCAAGAAGTGCTCATCGGCGGTCGAAACGATTTGTTTATGAGTGACCCGATCTCAATCTCGGGTGACATCGGGACGTATTTGTACGTCCCTGTGCTTGAAGACAACCGAATGATTGGGTTGTTCGGCGGCAGTATCAGCGTGCTCAACTCCGATTTATATCGTCGAATGCTCGAATCGGCGAATGATGACATGATTCTCTATTTATTAAATGAACGGGGCGAGGTATTGTCGACCTCGTTCAATCTCGTCACGGACGCAGAACGGCGCTTGTCACGATCCATCGTCGAGGCGACGGACGTTTATGATGTACGTACAGTGTTCAGCACGAAAGACGACGTCCTCATGTATGAACCCGATGCACGCGTCAACGGATGGAGCGTTCTCGCGAAGCATAGCACCGATTCCGTCTACGAAGCGGTGTATGCGACACGTTGGCAATACTTGATGATCACGCTCGTCACGTTCTTCTTGAGCATACTCGTCGGCCTGTTGTTGTCGAAGACGCTGACGAGTCCGTTGCTTGAACTCGTTCAAAGTATCAAACAGCAACAGTCGCTTGAACCGATCCAACTCGAACGGACCGGATCAAAAGAAATTGAGACGTTGCTCGATACGTACAACGATTACTCCCGCCGCATGGAGACGGCTCGACGTGAACAGCTCAGTCAACAACAGCTGTTGCTTCAACAAGAGAAACTCGCCTCGCTCGGACAGCTCGCGGCGGGAATCGCCCATGAGATTCGCAACCCGCTCACGCCGGTCCAAATCACGTTGCAGATGGTGAAAGAAGGCCATAGCAGTAGCGAGATGCTCGATCTCGCGCTCTCAGAGCTCGACCGAGCCAATCATTTGATTACGACGATGCTCACGCTCGCGAAGCCCGACCAGGCGAAGTTGCAAGAAGAGTGGCTCGACATGACCGAGTTCGCGAACCGTCTAGAATTTCTGCTCGATGCCGAATGCTATAAGCGGGTCACGAACTGGGAGTTGAACATCCCGAACGATATGCCGCCGTTTTACTGCTCAAGTGACATGCTCGTCCAAATCATCTATAACTTGTTCAAAAACGCGGTCGAGGCCGTCGACCCGAAAGGTGCCGACGGGGTTGTGACGGTCACGATCCAATTCACGGAGCGAGATTACCGCTTCTTGATTAAAGACAATGGAGTCGGGATGACCGAAGCCCAAGTCAAGTCAGTCGGATCCGCGTTTTATACAACGAAAGAGAACGGAAACGGTTTAGGGCTCTACATGATTCGGGAATACTTGAAAGCCGTGAACGGTCACATGGAAATTGAGAGTGTTGAAGGAGAAGGTACGGCCATGATGATTAAAATTCCAAGGCGGTCACACCCATGATGAAAGGATTCAAACATTACTGGCTTTGGCTGCCGATCGTCTGGGCGCTGTCGATTCTATTGATCACATCGATTCAATTACCGGAACGGACGATCGAAAACAATGAAGTCGGTTTCGTGTTCGTCAGTGAAAAACATGAGCATGCCAATAAACTGTTGGCCGCGTTCGTCCGGACGGCGAACCAAAAAGGATTCATCCCTGTCCCGACGACGAGTGAGGATTCCCGTGTCCTCGAGAAAGAGAAATTGGATACGTTGATTGACCGCGGAGTCGAAGCAATCTTCGTGACGACGCTCGATGAATCGTTCATCCGCCCATCACTCGAACGGGCCGAACAGGAAGGTATCCCAATCATCGCCATCGACCGAATGATTGACCATGAGAGCGTCGTGACATCAGTCATGTCCGATAACGTCGAGATCGGCCGGATGGCAGCGAATCATATCGCCGCCCAACACGCCGGGCTCGACCGTCCGATTCGTGTCGTCGAAGTGAGAGGGACCGCCAAGGTCCGCTCGACGATTGACCGAAGCCTCGGATTGACGGAATATGACAAGGCAAATGACAATTTGCAAGTCGTCGCTTCGATCACCGGTAATTACGATACGTTCCAAGCCGAGATCGAGATGTCCCGTTGGCTCGATGCCGGTATCCCGTTTGATGCGGTCTTTTCCCACAATGACGACAATACGTTCGGTGTCGTGCGTGCCCTTGAGAGCCATGGTCTTACCGATAAGACACTCGTGTCGGTCGACGGTGTGGCGGGCATTTATCCGCTCATCCATAGCGGGAAAGTCGATGCGACCGTCGTGCAATCACCGAACGAGATGATCGAGGTCGGGTTCAAGGCGCTCGAACATCATTTGAACGGCAAGAAAATTGCGTCACACTACTATTCGTCGAGCTATTTGTACGAAGGGCTCGCAAAAGATTAATTGACAAATGATTAGATTCCGCTATGCTAGGAAAAGTGGAAAGAAACAGGAGGTGTATCGATTGAACAGCTTCCAACAGTTCAAATTGTTACCGTTTATCGTCGATGCCTTGACAGAAAAGCGCATCACAGTACCAACGGACATTCAAGCCCGGATTATTCCGGCTGCGATGAATGGCCGCGATATCATTGGGAAATCACAAACCGGGACAGGGAAGACGCTTGCGTTCCTCTTACCTATTTTAGAAGCAATCGATCCGAAAGAAGAATCGGTCCAAGCCATCGTCGTCGCACCGACGCGCGAACTCGCTTGGCAGATTCACGAAGAGTTGAAAACACTCCTCGTCAAACAGCCGGACTATATTAAAACAAGTTTGATTGTCGGAGGAACTGACCGGGAACGACAAATCGACAAGATGAAAAACCCACCACAACTGATCATCGGGACACCAGGTCGTCTACTCGACTTGATGAAAGTCCAAGCGTTATTCCCGCACAAAGTTACACACTTCGTCGTCGACGAAGCCGATCAAATGCTCGACATGGGCTTCTTGCCTGAAGTCGACCGCATCGCGCAGGCGTTGCCAGAGAAACTTCAAACGATGGTTTTCTCAGCGACGATTCCTGAGAAGCTGCAACCGTTCTTGAAGAAATATTTGCATGACCCGCGTTACGCCGAGGCGAGTGAAGAGCACCGCGTCGTTCCGAAAATCAAGCATCACGTCATCCCGGTCCGACATCGTGACCGCAAGGCGTTGACGGTCGAGATCGCAAAAGCAATCAATCCGTTCGTTTGTCTCGTGTTCATGAACACGAAACAAGATGCGGATGAGTTGGAGACGTCGTTCCGCGAGGCGGGACTCAACGTCGGTACGCTTCATGGGGACATGCAAGCCCGTCGCCGGAAGCAAGCGATCAAAGACATCAACGACGCGAAATATCAGTTCGTGATCGCCACCGACTTGGCGGCGCGCGGCATCGATATTAAAGGTGTGTCGCACGTCATCAACTTTGGGATTCCGAAAGACCTCGATTTCTATACGCACCGTGTCGGCCGGACGGGCCGCGCTGGTGAGACGGGTGAAGCGTACACGTTGTACGAAGATCACGAGAACGGTCCGATCAATCGACTCGAAGAGCGTGGTTTCACGTTCAAACATGTCGATGTGAAAAACGGATCGCTTCAAGAGATCAAGACACGCAAACGCCGCACGACCGACCGGAAGATGAAAGTCTCGCAAACGGCGCATAGCCGGATGGCGGGCGAAATCAAGAAGGCGAAGAAAAAGGTCAAGCCTGGTTACAAGAAGAAGTTCAAATACAAATTGAAAGAGACGGCCTCACGTGAGCATATGCAGAGCCAACGGAAGGAACGTCGCGAAGTTCGTAAGAAGAACCGTCGCTAAGCAAAAGAAGGATCGACTTCGTGGAGTCGATTCTTCTTTTTGTGTACACTAAGGACAGATGAGAATGAAGGAGAAATGACTATGTTAAAAATTGGTTCCCACGTTTCAGTATCCGGCAAGAAGATGTTGCTCGCTGGCAGTGAAGAAGCCGTCTCATACGGCGCCAACACGATGATGGTATATACGGGTGCGCCACAAAACACGCGGCGCAAACCGATCGAGGATTTAAATATCGAGGCGGCGCTCGCCCATATGGCGGCGCACGACATCGACGAGATTGTCGTCCATGCCCCGTATATCATCAACTTGGGCAATACGACGAAACCGGAGACGTTCGAGCTCGCCGTCTCGTTTTTGGCCGCCGAGATTAAACGGGCCGAGGCGCTCCAAGTCGCACGCCACGTCGTGCTTCATCCTGGCGCGCATGTCGGTGCAGGGGAAGCCGTCGGCCTCGCCCGAATCATCGAAGGCTTGAACGAAGTACTCACCGGCGACGAGACGGTCAGCATCGCGCTCGAAACGATGGCCGGAAAAGGCAGCGAACTCGGCAAGACGTTCGAAGAACTGGCAACCATCATCGATGGGGTGACGCATAACGACCGCCTCTCGGTCTGTTTCGACACGTGTCACGTCCATGACGCGGGTTACGACCTCGTCGGCGACTTGGACGGTGTCATCAATCAATTTGATCGAATCGTCGGATTGGACCGTCTCGGCGTCATCCACGTCAACGACTCGAAGAATGTGCGCGGTGCGAAGAAAGACCGCCACGAGAATATCGGCTATGGCGAGATCGGTTTTGACACGTTGAACCGAATCATCCACCACGAGGCGTTCACCCACTTGCCGAAGATTTTAGAGACGCCGTATATCCCGATCAGTGAGAAGATGAAAGTGGCACCGTATAAGCAAGAGATCGAGATGTTCCGGGCGAACCGGTTCGATGCCGAATGGCGCGAACAGTTCACGCTCGCGTACCAGTAAGATGAATATCATCCGAATCAATCCGAACGAGTATGACGTCTGGTCCGCGCTCCCGATATACTTCCAGGAAGCGAGCCCATTTTATGTGGAAGGCCGGCACGAGGAAGGGACAGCTTGGATTGAGATTCTCGGGCACGGCATCGTGGCCGAAGTCGAAATCATGCTCGTCGAAATGACAAGACGCCCGGCCGACCGCTATTGGCGGACGGAGGCGGGACCAGAGGCGAAGGCGTATAGCCTTGTCGACGTGGTCGGTCTTGATTTCCATCATCCGTTGCTTCAATCAGGGATGTACGAGGAAGACACGGACGCTGTCATCCGCACCAAATGGGAGCAAGGGTACCGCGTCCCGTCTGCCAAGTGGACCCGGGAGACATTCACTGCCCACTTGACCGAAGAGCAGGCAGTGTCACAACTCGCCCCGACGGCCGTCTGTGAAGCGTGCGGAGATGACTTGAACCGTTTCGGGCCGGTCGGGATTCGTTTGATGGAGTATCATCTCGAAGCAGAGCGCGGCACGTGGCTCTGCCCGACGTGTCACAAAGCGAGACATTATGATATGTAAAAAACGAAGCCGGTGGGCTTCGTTTTTTACAATTAAAATGGCCAGTTCGCTAGTGCGAATTGATATACCTTCATTCCAAGAAACACTCCGAAGATACCGACGACGCCCGGTAAGACCGGCGGTGCAGGGAGCGGCAACTTCAAGGCCGTGAAAATCATGCCACAAATGAGACCGGCAAGCAATGACAATAGGATTTCTTGCATGAATAATTCCTCCATAATCGAAATGAAAACGCTTTATTAACAGGTGACCGAATTCATTATACAATGTTCATTCTCGTTTGAGAAGTCTAACATCAGTCATCTGTCATTTTCTCGTTTTCAGCTCGTAAGCGAAGGACTTCCCGTTCAGCCCAGTTCGACGGTTCGCGCTCAAACACGCTTGGAATGTTGTTCCAGCGACCGCCAGTATATTGATGGATAATGATTTGTGATTGAATCTGCTCTTGTCCGGCCTCTTGTTTTATATAGGCGTAACTCCCGTCAGCACGTTGGATTCGGGCTTTCACGTTATCGACGAGTTGCAGGGCGAGCATGTCTTTAATGTAGGATTTATGGCTCGCGTCGAGGATTGGGAAGAGAATCTCGATTCGTTTGCGCATGTTGCGCGTCATCCAATCGGCTGATGAGCAATATAAATCTTCTTTCCCATTTTGATAGAAATAGAAGATACGCGAGTGCTCCAAATACCGGTCGATGATGGAGATGACCCGGATATTATCGGAGATGCCTTTGATTCCGGGACGCAAACAACAGATGCCGCGGACAATTAAATCGATTTTGACCCCGGCCTGCGAAGCGTCATATAGTTTCGTGATAATCGGTTTGTCGGTAATCGAGTTCATTTTGGCGACGATGCGGCCGTTTCCGTATTTCTCATGCAGTTTAATCTCTTCGTCAATCTTTTGAAGGAAGAAATCATGCATGTCGTCCGGCGACGTCTCAAACTTGTGCCATGATGGGCGTTCACCGTAACCGGAGAGCCAATTGAAGAAGTTGGTCGCATCTTCGGCGAGCTCTTCGTTCGTCGTCAACAAACCGATATCCGTGTACAATTTGGCGGTCGAGTCATTATAGTTACCGGTGCCGAGATGGAGGAAGCGCTGTAAGACCCCGCCCTCTAAAATCCGGACGACGAGTGTGATTTTCGAGTGAGTCTTTAGTTCTTTATAACCATAAATGACGTGGGCGCCGGCCTTTTCAAGTTGTTTCGCCCATTGGATGTTCTTCTCCTCATCGAATCGGGCCTTCAATTCGACGAGGACGGTCACTTGTTTCCCGCTCTCAGCGGCGTCGGTTAACGCTTTGATAATCGGTGAGTCGCCGGAGACACGGTAGAGCGTCTGTTTGATGGCGAGTACGTTCGGATCTTTGGCAGCTTGAGCGATAAAGCGGACGATCGGATCGAACGAATGGTACGGGTGATGGAGCAAGTAATCGCGTTTGAGGAGCGCTTGGAACAAGTCTTTCCCCGGCTCAAGTCCTTCTGGGACGAACGGGATGAGCGTCTCGTTAATCATGTCGTCATACTCGATGCCAATCTTGTTATACACTCCAAACAGGAACGTTAAATCGATTGGGCCGTCGACGAGGAAGATGTCGCGCTCGTGCAAGTCAAGCACGTCCTGTAGCATGAACAATAGCTGTTTACTGAGCGACCGTTGCTGAACCTCAAGGCGAATCGCGACACCATAACGCCGTTTCTTCAACTCTTTTTCAATCTGTTTCAGAACATCGCGGCTGCCTTCCTCGTGAAACGGCATATCGGCGTTTCGTGTAATTCGGAACGGCATCGTCGACTCGACTTCAAATCCTTTGAACAACGAGTCGATGAACTGAATGATGACGTCCTCGAGCAAAATCAAATCGGTATGGTCCTCGTCTTCTGTCGGCAGTTCTAGATAACGCGGCAACACGGCCGGCACTTGGACGAGCGCGAGCCGTTTTTTCCCTTCAGCGGTCGAGGCAATCTCGACGGCAATGTTAAGTGACTTGGACAACAACATCGGGAACGGTCGGTAGGCGTCAACAGCAATTGGTGTCAATACCGGGAAAACATGGGTTCGGAAGTATAACTTGACGAAGTCGAGCTGTTCTTTGTTCAAATGTTTCGGCCGTAAAAAGCGCACGTTCTCTGTATGAAGTTGTTTGATGATTTTTTTGTACGTCGCGTACTGAACTTCGACGAGTCCCTGTGCTTTGATTGAAATTGCCTTGATTTGCTGTTTCGGCGTCAGCCCGGCCTTGTCTTCCGGTCGATTGAACCCGGCGAGCACTTCGTCTTTGAGTCCCCCAAAGCGGACCATATAAAACTCATCAAGGTTCGAGCTGAAGATCCCTAGAAACTTCAAACGTTCCATGAGCGGATTTCGTTCGTCCATCGCTTCTTGTAAGACACGTTCGTTAAAGCTCAGCCAGCTGAGCTCGCGGTTATTGAAATGTTCAGGTAAATAAACAGTCATGACTCTCTCTCCTCCACGTATAACTCGATTGTCTGGTCGATTGCACGTTCCAAATGTTTTTTATGACGAATGCCACGTTGCACTTCGAATCGGGGTGAGGTGTTCGTATGAAGCGTCAAAATAAGACCATCGTTTGACGATGAGACGTCAATGTCCTCCACGACTTGGCGTTCAGTCAAATCGAGCGCGTCGACGAGCTTGACAATCGAGCCGAGCAGTTCTAAACTCTTCATCATTTTTGAATCGAACCATTGCGGGAAACCTTCAATATGTTGTTCGAGCAGACGACGCGATTTATAAGACGTGACTAAGGCGAGCGCTAGACGGTCTTCATTGTTCATTCCTTTAAAGTCGTTCGTCGTAATCAAGTGGAACGTGTGGTCACTCTTATTGTTATGGTCGATATATTCTCCGACGTAGGCGAGGCGACAGGCCCCTTCTAATAGGCCGGGTTCGAACGGTTTCGGTTTGATTGCCTTCGTCTCGATCAGGCCGGTATAAATTTGGCGAGCCAAATGAATCAAATGCTTGTGACGGGCCGGGTCGACGTCATATTGTTTCTCGAAATGACGAAAACTTTCTTCTTTGACGTCACCGAAACGGACGCGGTTGTTTTCTTTTAAGTAATATTCGTAGAATAAGCCCTCACGCAGCCCGTTGTTGCTCATCATGAACTCTGGTACTTTCAAATATTTCGCCAGTTCATCGATGGCGGTAACGGCCGGGGCGATGATGTCCATGCGGTCTTTCGACAATCCATCAAGCCGGCTGAGCTGTTTACTCGACATGTCGATGAGCTCATCCACGACGTCATGCAAGCGATCGGCGCCAATCGTGTATTGATGGATGCCTTCGAGCGGGAACAAAGACAGCGATTGTTCGACCCGGACGAGGTTTCGGGCCGTTCCGCCGACCCCGACGAGCGGTACGCCGCGCGGTACGAGCCAATCGATGTCTTTGAACGACTTTTTCAAAAACGCCGTCAGTTGCTTGCGCTCGTCTTTCGTGAGTGTGTCACCTTTCATGAAGTCCTCGGTCAATGTGACCGCCCCGAACGGGAAACTGTGATAGAAGACGAGTTCACGGTCCTGGAAGTACGTCACTTCCATCGATCCGCCGCCGATATCGACCGAGTACCCATCCTCGATATACGTCGAGTTGATGATGGCCGAGTAACCGTAGAACGCTTCCTCGTAGTCGCTTAATAGTCGGATCTCCATGCCCGTCGCTTGCTGCACTTCATCTAAGATTGCGGCGGAATTGCTGGCGTTACGGATGGCGGCGGTCGCGACCGGCAACACTTCTTTTACTTCATGATAATCGTTCAACCAGCGGAAATGGTTGAGTGTTTCGATGAGCGTATGGATGCCATCCTCGGACAGTTCATTTTCCTCGGTGACATGGCTTGATAATCGGGCCACTTCTTTCACATTCAGTCGTTCAAAATACTGGCCGTGACCGTTCACTTCAAAAATGACGTTACGAATCGAGTTGGAACCGATATCGATGACTGCTAGTTTTTTCTCCACGGAAAAACCCCCTCTGCGTTATCTCTAGTGTACAACGAAGATCATCAAATTACATACGGATTTCAGTTCATGCACCACCAATCGGCTCATACTTGAAGCGAGGACTGATATTCTGTATAATACAGACGCCAAGCAAGTAGAAATGATTACGATTTATCACACGAGAGAAGGGTAGCTTATGACGACATCCGTCGTAAAATTAGATCATGTTTCCTATCATTACGATGGGACCGCCGCGCTACAGGACGTGTCCATCGAGATTAAACAAGGCGACTTTGTCGCCGTCGTCGGGGAGAACGGTTCCGGCAAATCGACGCTGATTCGGACGATTCTCGGATTGTTATCGCCGCAAACCGGCTCGGTCGAGCTGTTCGGCCGTCCCCAAGGACAGTTCAAAGACAAGTCTCGTATCAGTTACGTTTCCCAAAAAGCCGCGTCATTTAACTCAGGATTTCCGGTGACGGTCGAGGAAGTCGTCGCCATGGGCCGGTATGGACGCCTTGGTCTGTTCAAACGATTGAATATCGAAGACAAGGCGGCCATCCAAAATGCGCTCGAGACGGTCAATATGTGGCAGTTTCGGCATCGGAAGATTGGCAGTCTGTCCGGCGGACAACAGCAACGCGTCTTCATCGCTCGGGCGATGGTCAATCAGCCGGACCTGCTTATTTTGGATGAGCCGACGGTCGGGGTCGACCAAAAACATTTGCGCGATTTTTATGAGGTGCTCCATCTGTTGCGCGAGCATACGTCATGCACGTTCATTCTCGTGACCCACGATTTGAACGTCGTCACCGACCTCGTCACGAAAGTCATCCATCTTGACCACGGGCGGATGGCGTGCAACTGTGGATTGAAAGAATATAGTGAGCTCGGCAAGTTGACGGCGATTAAACCGTATCCGGTCAAAATGCTCGTCCATGAAGGTACGACATGATCACCGATCTGTTCACGTACAGCTTTTTACGTTATGCGTTCATCGCAGCCGTCGTCATCGGGTTCACCGCTCCGCTCATCGGCTCGTTCGTCGTCGTCAGGCGGATGAGCTTGATTGCCGACGCATTATCCCATATGACGCTTGCCGGAATCTCGTTCAGTCTGTTCCTCGGACAGTATATTCTGCTGTTCAGTGACTTGAACCCGCTTTACTTGGGGACGCTCGTCTCCGTACTCGCCGCGCTCGGCCTCAATTGGCTCCGCGGAAAATACGTCCATTTCCAAGAACTGTCGATTCCAATTATGATGTCGGCCGGGATGGGGCTCAGCGCCATCTTCATCTCGCTGTCGCGCGGTTTTTCCATCGATTTGTCGACATTGTTGTTCGGCTCCATCTCCGCGGTCAGCCAATCGGATATTTGGTTGATTCTGGCAGTGGCCGGGATCACGTTGCTCGTCATCGTCGTGTTCTATAAACAGTTGTTGTTCTTGTCGTTCGATGAAGAACAGGCGAAAGTGTCCGGTTTGCCGAGTACGATGCTACATGTGTTGTTCATGTTCGTCGTCGCGCTCGTCATCGCCGTCAGCATGCGCATCGTCGGTACGCTCCTCGTCTCCAGTCTCATCACGTTGCCGGTTGCGGCTGCGCTCCGGTTCACGAACAGCTTTAAACAGACGATCCTTTGGTCGATTGTCTTCGGCGAAATCGCGACAATCGGTGGCCTCGTGCTCGCCTACGAACTCGACGTCGCCCCGGGCGGTGTCATCGTCTTGCTCGCCGTCATGATTTTAGCGATTGTCATGCTGGCCGAACGGATTGGCCTTGCTCGGAAAAAGGAGGTTCGTTATGAAGGAAACTGAACAGTTGACCCGTCTGAAGGCCTCGTCGCTCAAAGTGACACCGAAACGAATCGAGATGTTTGCCTTTCTCGCGGCGGAAGAGCGATACGTGAGTGCCAAGGACGTCCTCGACTATATGCGCTCGAAACATCCGACGATGAGTTTTGACACGGTGTACCGCAACTTGAAATCGTTCGCCGAGGAAGGCTTGCTTGAAGCGACCGAGTTGAACGGGGAGAAGGCGTTCCGCGTCACATGCGGCGCCAATCATCACCATCACCACCTCATTTGTCGTGGTTGCGGCAAGACGAAACTGCTCGAGCTCTGCCCGATGCGCTACGTCGAGACGCTCGATCCTGATTTTGAGGTCGTCGATCATAAATTTGAGATTTACGGGTATTGTAAACAATGTAAGTGACAAAGGGATTGTGTCGACAATCCCTTTTTTGTCGAATCAAGAGAGGAGGAGTCGACATGATTTACACAGCAGCCGAAATCAAGCAGGCCGATGAGACGGCACTCCAAAGAGGGATGCCCGCTGACGTCTTGATGGAGCGGGCAGCGTCAGCTATGGCGGCGCGCCTGACCTTCCCGCCAAAATCGACCGTACTCGTTGTGTGTGGCGCCGGTAACAACGGGGGAGACGGCTGGGTCATCGCACGCGAATTGGCGCATCGAGGTCATGCGGTCACCGTCTATGCCCCGTTCGGACAGCCAAAAGCGGAGGAAGCGAAACGGCACGCGACATACGCCCGAGAGTTTGTCACGGTCACGGATGAGCCACGCGATGCCGATCACATGATCGATGCGTTGTTCGGGGTCGGTTTCCATGGACCAGTCAGCGGGAAGGCAAGGGACGTCATCACATGGATGCGCGAGCAACAAGCGCCAATCATGGCCGTCGATGTCCCGTCCGGTGTCCCGAGTGACGACGCACTGGCGTTTGACGGGCACGCGGTCGAGGCAGAAGTGACATTTTCGCTCCATGGCTATAAGCGGAGCACTTTTTTAAAACGGACCGCTCCATATTACGGCAAGGTCGAGGTCGTTGAGATCGGGTTGCCGCACACGTCAACATGGCGTGTACTGACCGCTTCAGATTTTGACCGTTCCCTGCTCGAGCGGGGAACATACAGTCATAAAAATACGTACGGGCATGGTCGCCTGATTGGCGGAAGTCGGCATTTGATCGGAGCACCGTTTTTGGCAGGACGGGCGGCGCTCAGGACCGGAATCGGACTGCTCGATTTGGTCATCCCGAATGAAGCACTTACGCTCGCCTCGATTCTGCCGGAGGCGATGTATTATGAACTTGACGAGTTGCCAGACAAAAACTATGCCGCGACGGCGATCGGACCGGGCCTCGTCGACGATGCGCGACTTGCTCACCTATGGGAAACTGTAAGCCGTACCGAGGCACCGCTCATCGTGGATGCCGGAGCATTGACGAAAGAGCATCTCAAATCGTCAGGACCACTCATACTGACGCCGCATCCGGGTGAATTAGCCCGATTAACGGACAGGTCGGTCGACGAGATCGAAGCAGATCGCTTTCGGATCGCCTCTGAATTTGCAAAGACGCACGGGGTCCATCTCATCTTGAAAGGGACACATACGCTCGTTGTCAAGCCGGATGGTACCGGAGCGGTCAATACAGTCGAGGCGTCGGCGCTCGCGAAAGGCGGCAGTGGGGACGTATTGACAGGAATGTTGCTCGCGCTTTGGGCGAGGACGGACCGAATCCAACCCGACAAGTCGCCGAATGAGCAAGCCGTGCTTTGGCACGCTCTGGCGGCGAAAGAGGCGAGTAAACAAATTCATCCCGCAAGTATCTTGGCAACCGATCTTATCGAAGCAATCGGGCGCATTTAAAAAGAGGAATCCATGAAGGATTCCTCTTTTTTAAATGGTGATCGAATTTGTCGCCGCGATGTGGCGTACGATATGCTGAGCCTCGTTCCAAGAGGTGATTCGTTTTACACCGGTTGGCAGTGGCTTCCGATTATACGGGGCGTCGAACAATAGCACGGGGATCGATGTCTGTTCGTGGATGGAAATCGCGTTCTCATAACGGTCCTCCATGAACAAGTCGAGCTCGAGCTGTTTGACGACACCGACCTTGTCGTGGCTTCCTGTCATGATGAGCGAGTCAAGTGGAAGGTCGTGTTGCCGAATCCACTCCTCGGTAACGGCGCGTACGGCCTCACTCCGAGCCGTGACGTAATGGATGCAGTGGGCCTGACGCATGTTCCATAGGACGGTGTTCACTTCAGAGTGGGGAAGTGAGCGTCGATAGATCGCCTCCTCGTGGCCTTGTTCAATCATGAAGCGCCAAAACGCCTCTTGTGTCATATCGG
Organism: Exiguobacterium sp. TNDT2; assembly: GCF_003331145.1. Taxonomy (GTDB): domain Bacteria; phylum Bacillota; class Bacilli; order Exiguobacteriales; family Exiguobacteriaceae; genus Exiguobacterium. The sequence continues at coordinate 76,681 of NZ_QLVE01000010.1, forward strand.
TATAGGTGTGCAACTCGTATTCGGTCGCTTGATGATAATCGATGGCGTACCCGAGCGCATCGTTCATATAGTGAAAACAACTTTGCGGATCCGTGACGGTTCCGTCGAGGTCAATTCCAATGTGCATGTGCGTCCCTCCTTGCTCATAGCCCTTATTGTACCAAAAGCCCGCTCGGTTGCAACCGAGCGGGCGAAGGATTAGTTAGATTGGTTGGCGAGCTCTTGCTCTTCGAGTTCACGAGCGGCCAATTTTTCGGCGACGATGGCGTCGATTTCTTTTTTCAACTCTTCGACCATCGTAGCTTCCGGCACTTTTCGGATGATCTTCCCGTGTCGGAAAAGCAAGCCTTCGTTGCGGGCACCGGCGATGCCGATGTCGGCTTCACGGGCCTCACCTGGTCCGTTGACCGCACAGCCAAGGACGGCGACTTTAATGTTGACGTTGATGTTTTGGATATACTCTTCGACTTCTTTGGCAATCGAAATCAAGTCGATTTCAATGCGACCACATGTCGGGCATGAGATGAGTGTCGCTGCGTTAGCCGCAAGACCGAACGACTTGAGCACTTCTTTGGCAACTTTAATCTCCTCGACCGGATCGTCTGATAGCGAGACGCGGACCGTCGAACCGATTCCGAGCGAGAGAATCGCGCCGAGGCCGGCCGCTGACTTGAGTGATCCCGAGAAGAGCGGGCCGGATTCCGTGATTCCGACGTGGAGTGGGTAATCGAACGTTTTGGCTGCGAGCGTGTACGCTTCGAGGGCCAAGTTTACGTCAGATGCTTTGAGCGAGATGATCGTGTTATAGAAGCCAAGATCTTCTAAAATTTTGACGTGGTGCATGGCACTCTCGACCATCCCTTGGGCTGTCGGGTAACCGTATTTCTCGAGGAATTGCTTTTCGAGCGAGCCGGCGTTGACACCGATGCGAATCGGGATGCCTTTCGCTTTGGCGGCATTGACGACCGCTTCGACTTTCTCACGGCGGCCGATGTTACCCGGGTTGATGCGAATCTTATCGACACCGCTCTCAATTGCTTTAAGTGCTAATTTATAGTCGAAGTGAATATCGACGACGAGCGGGATATTGATGCGGCTCTTGATTTCAGCGAGGGCATCGGCCGCACGCTCGTCAGGACAAGCGACGCGGACGACTTGGCAGCCCGCTTCTTCGAGACGCAAGATCTCAGCGACAGTCGCTTCGACGTCATGAGTTTTCGTTGTCGTCATCGATTGGATGACGACTTCGTTCGATCCACCGATAATGAGGTTACCGACACGGATTGGACGGGTTAAAGAACGATGTAAAATTTCTGACATATACGTAATCTCCTTCTTTTGGAAAGGTTCCAATCGATATAAGATGGTTAGTTTCCTTCTTATCATAACGAAATGTTTGTGAAAAAGCACCCGGCAAGCGCTTGATCAGTGTGCTCTTACAAAACGCTAACGTTATCTTAACAGATGCTTCATAATTTTCCACCGTCTGAGGACCGATATATAGGAAGAAATGACCCGTGAAAAGGTGGAATGCTTAATGGTGAAACGATTTAAAAAATTCTGGAGCAGGAATCGACGGTCAGAGAGGACAATGAGTCGACGCTTGCTATGGACGTTGATGCCCGTCATGCTCGTCCTCTTTTTAACGGCATTCGGATGGTTTGCTTTAAAGGCAGAACAGTTATTGACAAGCGAAGTCGAAAAGAGGCTTCATCGGGAAGCGACGGTCATACGAGAAACGGTCAAGACGACGTATGGAGCCTATATCACAAATGAAAAAGTGCTGAACCGAGCTTTGAAGTCGATGTATATGCAACAGGCTTCTATTTTATCCGCTGACGGTCTAGAGGCCAGTCAGTATTTATTGCGTGATAATGAAGTCGAACAATTGAGTGGTCGACAAATCAAAGATCGTTTTGTAAATCGTCCGGACGAAATCATAGCAAATGACGTAAATGTCAGTGAGCAGTCGGATGTATTTATTGTAACGGTACCGATTCCTGAGCTGAAGGCTCACTATGCGATTGTCGTCACGAAACAATCCGTATTGGGGACGATGTGGAACTTACGAGAGCTCGTTTTCATCGCCATCACCGTCATGCTGGTCATGATGATTGGCTTATTCTCGTTCATGATCCGCCGGGAAATCAAACCGTTGACGGCATTTGCGGTACGGCTTCGTGAATCAGTGGCCACGCGGTCGTTCTCAGAGGTCGAACTTCACGCCAAATCGTTTGAAATGCGAAGTTTGGAACGAGAGTACAATACGTTTATCGGATTATGGAAACGTTCGTTGTTAACGATGCTCGAGACGTCGACCGCCTTTGAATCAAGCCTTCCGGTGTTTATGCAACAACTTGAAGCGAATCAACATCAAGTGACGGGGTTCAAGCAAGTTGCCGCTACCGTCGCATCGACGAGTCAATCTTATCAGTCGTTCACGACTGAATCGACACATCGCTTTACGGATTTGGCGGGCAACGTCGGTTCGCTCGAACAAGAGATTAGTTCAATTGATCAGCGAGCGGAGGCATTAAAACAGACGATCACGACAGAGATTGAATCGTTCTCGATCGTCAAAGGAGCCAGCGATCGATTCGCAAGAAAAGCGAGTGCGGTTCAAAACCGCTTGCTTGAAAGTGAAGCAACATCAGAACAGGCGGATGAAGCGCTTCAGAAAATTTTATCCGTCGCTGCTTCGACAAAGATGTTGGCACTCAATGCGTCAATTGAAGCGGCACGAGCTGGAGAACATGGGAAAGGGTTTGCCGTAGTCGCCCATGAGGTCGGACAATTGGCCAAAATCACGAATGAATCGACCTTGTCGGCTGTGTCGGCAATTGAAGCTATTCGATTGGAACGAGCAGAAATCTTTAATGAGATGAAACGCTTTGAAGAAGATATTGTACATTTAGGCGAGACGTTGCAACGTGTTGAAGAAGGGATTGAAACCATCGATTTAGAAGTGAGAAGGCAGATGACTCAGTTCCAATCGGTCACTGAACAAACGACCGCCACCGGACATCAGTTACTTCACATGGCTGAAGCGAATGAACAGTTAAAAGAGATTGGTGTGGCACTTGAGCGAAAATTAGACGAATTATATGAAGGGGTCGAAGTTTGGTCAGACGTGCAACAGACGTTACAAGGCGCCGGGACGGACCTGGGTAAGCAAAGTAAACGATTACAAGAAGTGTTGTCTGACTTGGCACCGACGTTATAATAACCGGATCAACGCATGTGTGCGTTGTCCGGTTTTTTTGATGCCCTTGATTTGACGGGAATGTGACGCAACGGAATAGTTAAATAGATAAATGTCATGAGAACACCAAGCCAAGTCAATGAGGGCGCGGCATGGTACAAGACGATTAGGAAAAGGACTGGGATCATCGTCATCGCGACTGCGTACGGCCAAGCCTGGCGATACGGCCATGTTCGTTTCGTGAGCCATCTCGTGACGAGTTGGACGAGGATGGCGCTGAACGCGACGAACCCCATATAGAAGAAGAAGATGGCGAAGCCGTGTAAAAAGAGCCACATCGGCCAAAAGAAATCGGGTTGTAATACGATGTAATCGAGCACCGTGACCACAAGCGTCAAGATGAGACTCGCCAACATATAGGCGTGGAGCGGTGCCAAGCGGAGACGTAACGCTTGCTTGGACGGGTAAAGGCTATGGCGGATAAACTGAATCGTTGTCTTGAACATAAAAAGGAACTCCAATCTGTTATAGTACAAAACTAGAAAAACAAACAAAAATCATACAGTGGTTTAATAAAACCTTAACATTAAACCTGTTTACAGCGAATGGATGATGCAGGCATAATAAGTAGGGCAATAAAAACCAAGAAAACACAACTAATTCACAATCAAAAGGAGTACAAAAATCGTGGAATACAATTTGCAAGAAATGTTATTCATGTTTTTTGGAGGATTAGGGATCTTCCTCTTCGGTATCAAATCGATGGGAGACGGCCTCCAAAAGTCAGCAGGTAACCGTCTGCGCGACATCCTTGATAAGTATACATCGAATCCGTTCCTCGGGGTACTAGCCGGGATTATCGTAACGATCTTAATTCAATCATCGTCAGGTACGACGGTCATCACGGTCGGTCTTGTCAGTGCCGGCTTCATGACACTTCGTCAAGCAATCGGGGTCATCATGGGAGCAAACATCGGTACGACGGTGACGGCGTTCATCATTGGTTTCGACGTCGGTGCCTACGCGTTGCCGATTATCGCGATTGGTGCAATTCTCCTGTTCTTCTTTAAAAAAGAGAAGTTGCAACATTTAGGTCAAATCTTCTTCGGATTCGGGATGCTGTTTTATGGTCTTGAACTCATGGGAGGCGGGATGAAGCCGCTCCGTTCAAGCGAATACTTCATCGACTTGACGCAATCGATGAGTGACAACCCGTTCCTCGGTGTCATCGTCGGTACGGTCTTCACGGTCATCGTCCAGTCGTCTTCTGCGACAATCGGAATTTTGCAAGAATTATATGCGGGTGGGTCGATTCAACTCGACGCCGCACTCCCGGTCTTGTTCGGGGACAACATCGGGACAACGATTACAGCGGTACTCGCTTCAATCGGTGCTTCGGTCGCAGCGCGTCGTGCGGCAGCAGCCCACGTCATCTTTAACTTGATCGGAACAACGATCTTCATGATTTTGTTGATTCCGTTCACACAATATATTTACTGGATCACAAATCTTTTAGCAATCGAAGACAAGATGCAAATCGCTTTCGCTCACGGGACGTTCAACGTTGTCAACACGTTCATCCAGTTCTGGTTCATTGGAACGATCGCATGGATCGTGACGAAGTTCGTACCAGGCGAAGATTCAATCGTCGATACGAAAGCACAGCATTTGGATCCGATCTTCATCCAACAGTCACCATCGATTGCCGTCGAACAAGCGAAGTTTGAAGTCATCCGCATGGGTGATTTCGCGAAACTTGGCCTTGATGAGGCGCGTAACTACATGACGACTGGTGATAAAAAACATGCCGAGAAGTCAGCGCATATCGAAGAGGCGCTCAACTCGCTCAACTCGAAAATCACAGATTATCTTGTGAAGCTGGCTGCTGTCGATTTGACGGAACAAGAATCACAAGAACATAAGACGCTCATGCATGCGATCAATGATATTGAACGAATCGGTGACCACGTTGAAAACATCATCGAGTTGATTGATTATAAAACGGCGACACGGGTCAATCTCTCGGCCGACGCTCAAAAAGAGTTGACGGAGATGTATGATTTGACTCGTGCCACGCTTGAGAAATCGCTTCAAACGCTCGCGAGCGGCGACATGGTCGAAGCGCGTCAAGTCATCGAGATGGAAGCGAAACTCGACATGTTGGAACGTCAATTCCGTAAAAATCACGTCGTCCGCTTGAACACAGGCGAGTGTGACGGTCAAGCCGGGATGTTCTTCGTCGACATGCTCTCGAACTTGGAGCGCATTGGTGACCACGCGATGAACATCACCGAAATCACGCTTGAAGATGCAAACGAGGGAATCGTGTAATCGAATGGTCTCTCTGGCTCAAATGAGCCAGAGGGGCTTTTTTTTAGATGTGACTTTTGATTGACAGTGACGCCTGCATTCAGTATATTATTACTGTATAACAACGTGGCGGTGTAGCTCAGCTGGCTAGAGCGTACGGTTCATACCCGTGA
>NZ_QLVE01000011.1 GCF_003331145.1 Exiguobacterium sp. TNDT2
TTCGGGAAGATCCGTTCACCCGGGACCTCTATCAAGGACTTCAACATATTCGATATGTGCTGAAGGCCACGTGCCATGGACAGGCGAAACGTCGACTGACCGATTGGTTGGATCGTTATCAGTCCCATCCTTGCGGGCCTCTGGCGAAGATCGCGAAATCGATCCAGAACCGAGAGGAAGCGATGCGTCGAACAATCGTGTCCAGTCTATCGAACGGAAAGATGGAAAGAACGAACAACAAAATCAAGCTTATCAAACGCCGTGGTTATGGCTACCGAAACCTCGAACGTTTCTTTTTGAGATTACGCTTCGAGCTTGGTCGTTAAAATAGCAACCACGTGTTATGGTGATGAGCCAATGATTATAGCGTGTGATAGTTGCGGAAACAAATCGAGGATTCTTCGTTCCATCGCGCTAGGTTTTAAACGGAAATGAATGAAAAAAAGAGCGTTGATGAATCATCAAGGAAGGGGCAAGCGTTCAAATGAGCCTGAAAAAACAACTACACAAGGCGATCCTCTCAAATGACCGAGCGACCGTTCAACGTCTAGTGAAGCCGCTCGCTCACGAAGTGGTGTTAGATACATTTCTTGAAGTTGCGTTTGATACGGATGATTTAGCGGTCTACGAAATCGTATGCGATCAGATTCAAGTTGAGCAGACTGCGGATTGGGAAGAGGCTGCGTCGCTTCTCATGAGCCAACCGTTCTGTCACCATCCTCATGCCTATGAACGGGCCTACGAACATGCGAAACGTGCTGTCGTGCTTGATTCTAGTCGCATAGATCTAAAGGAATACTTGCTCTTTTTCAATGCGATTCCCGACAAATTAATGACGGATGATGAAGCGAACGAATTAGCGACCGAGATTCTAAAGCTGCGGCCAACAAGTCAGGTCGCTAAGATGCATCTTCTGTAAAACGATGACTAGAGTCGTGCTGAATGATTATTCCAAGTGGAAACGTCCAATGATACAATGTGATGTAAGTCATCCCTAGAGGAGGCGACAACATGCGTTGGATGATTCGGCTTGGTTTGACCGCAGTGCTGACAGTAGGAACGGTCTTTATTGGACTTCGTCTCATCAGCTTGTTGATGGAATGGTGGTATGAGCCTCCGACCTCGGGGTTAAAGTTGCGACCGACACCGGCAGAATCTGAGTATTTTATGGAGTCGTCCGAAGGAAAGATGAGGATACCGAAAGAAGAAGAACAGTCTCGTCTGAAACTGGACTATTTGGATTATACGATTGATTCTGTGACTACCGTCATCGAACGAGGCGATGGCCTCTTCTATTGGGTGTTGATACTAGCCTGTGTATTGCTTAGCGTACTGATTTTTGCCGCTAACATTCGTTTTCAGCACCGCAAGCGAGCTGACGAAACAGCTTCGTTCACGACGCGGACGTTCTCGCGTCATTCAGTCCCGAGCTCGATGACGAGTGTCGAAGAACCGGCTTGGACCGGTGTGACGATTCGAGACGCGCTCATCACGTTCAATCAGGCGTTACCGCCGGCGAAGAAATGGTTGCCGACAGAAACGGTTTTAGAGTGGGCACGGCGCATCGAATTGACGGACATCGATTTCAAGCCATATTTGGAAGAGCGCTATGGAATGACAGATTCGGTGACACCGAAAGAAGTTGACCGCTTCCGCAGAAGGCTCGAGCAGTATCAAGACCGTCTAGCTCGTTGAGTAAACGTATAAACGATTCATCGTGTTCGATTGAACAACAAGATAGCAGTGAATATGGGAGGTGAAACTGGATGGAGCTACAAGTTGAGACGTTATTTAAAATGGATAGGCTTAGCATAATTGATGCCGATTTATCAGGTGGTGAAGTGATTGTTCTGGTGGATCAGGATGGCCAGGTCGTCTATTGGAATGAGCGAATGATACGACTGCCGTTTCATTTGAGTTCGCCATTCATCCGTCTACTTGATTCAGAAACGTTTCTCGTCGTCGATGTGACGCACGAAGGTACACCCGGCAACGCCTGGGTTATCGATGGGCGAGGGTCGATACTTCATTCGTTCCATGCGGGCAACGCCATCGGAGCTGTCGCCGTCAACGACACGGGGATTTGGATCGGCTATGCCGATGAAGGGGTGTTCGGGGAAGGGATATCCACCGAGGCACTCGTCTGTTTCTCGAGGACAGGGGAAGTGTTACAACGCTATCAGTCAGATTTTGTACGTCCGCCGACCATTGTCGACTGCGAATTGTTGCAAGCAAATCAAACCGGGGTATGGTTCTGTCCGTCGATTTGGTATGACTTGATTCATGTTGATTTAACCGGTCGACTCAACAAGTATAAGACGCCGAAGCGACTTCACGACAGTTCGGCGCTGACGATTCAAGGACAGGTCGGCTACTTCGTAAAAGACGGGTTGTTGTACAAGTGGCCGTTCGGTGCACGCAAACGCCCTGACGTTGTAGCTGAGTTTTCGGGAACTGCTAGAGGGTTAGGGGAGGGTGAACGGTTCCACTTCATGAAAATCGGTGATTATGAAGTGAGCGGCGTTCAGCTCGTTAACGAGTGATGACGCATATAGGTAGTCGTTGAATCGACTAAGAAGTTACTACTTACAACCGAATGATTTCTCGTGACGATGGACCTTGTCTATAGGTCCTTTTTTACGTTTTACAAACGTTTGGCGCAACAGAATCGTGATCATTATTGAATCAACTTGTCGGAATCAATTCCCTCTTTTTTGTAAATTCAGTATACTCATGTTATTGATGTTAGAAAGAGGGCGTTGAGATGAGACGTGAGACAAACCTTCCAGGATTTTCGGTCGAAACGATTGACCAGGTGGAGCAACAAGTCGGCGCACGCTTCCCGGATGGCTTGCGTGACGCATGGGGGCATGGGAACAAGTTTGAACTTGGGGATTGGTTTTTCTATCCGATCAAGGACGAGCGGTTTTTCAATAAGACGTGGGATGATGTGATTTGAGCCAACGAATTGAAGCAAGAGGAGTTGCCGGAAGGGTTCGTGACGTTTGCGACGAATGGGTCTGGTGATGAGCTCGGTTTTCTAAAAGACGACCGGGAGACGATTTACGTCTGGTGGCACGAGTTAGACGAACTCCAGGTGGCGCCGCTTTCGTTTGAGGCGTTCGTCGAAGTGACGCAGGCGGAAAGCGACGTGCTCGAGACGTTTTGCGAACGAGTCGAGGAGAATGGACTCGTCTTCGGATTATCTGCGGAGCAAGACGAGGGGTGGGCGTACGCACCATCGCACGTCGAAGACACAGACGTCTTGTTATTCTTTTCGTCACGAGAGCTTGCGCTCGCGTGCCGGGTTAAAGAATGGGCCGACTATCATGTGATCGAGTTGCCGGTCGAGCTATTCCTTGAACGCTGGTTGCCGAACATGTCGGATGATGAGCTGCTGTGCGGCCTCGATTGGTCGAGCGAGCTGGTAGGGTTGGAATATGACCCAGAAACCATTCTAGAGTATTTTGAATAATTTTATTTCAAATACCGCATGTGATTTCTTTTTTAAAGAAAATATAGCAACGAATATGATAAATTCTTTTTCTAAAAACGCAATCATATCGACAGAATTACTAGCGCTCATCGTGGAAAGCGACGTGGGAGAGGAGAACACATCTTTGAATGATTATAACGTAGGGAATATCTTTGAGCTGTATTCAGGCAACGAGACCCTCTCGGTGGAGCAACAGGCGATGATGGATCCCATCGACGCCTACGTTGAGGCAAACCAGTTCAAACAGCTTGAACATTACCTTCAACAAACCCGAGGCATCGAGCAGATGTTGATTGATCATGTGATGATGGACCCGACAGATAACAGCCGATGGGACATGCTCATCGGGTATGAGTTGATTGATACCATCGAAAATTTTGCCCGGGTGAATAGCTTCGGTCTCACTGCCTATACGTTTCATCCGAATGACCCGTTCTATTTCGCGCTCGCCTTATATTGGACGGGTTGGAATGACTTTGTCATCACAGACGAGGATGTCGCTTTGGCAGAGTCGCTCATCGAACAAGGACCGGAAGAAGTGAGCGGCCTGCTATGTATTGCGTTGGCGAGGAGAGACATCGATCATTTCGATTATACATATGTTCAACGAGCGATTGAACGATGCCCGTGGGCCGTCGAACCATATATGCGTCTCGGCGAACATCGCTTGCGAGCCCATCCAGCAGAAGGAAAGATGCTTCTACAGCAAGGGCTTGACCGGGTGAAGTATACGTGGGGATTCGATCAAAAGGGGCGCTGGTTCAACACGGGATCGCAGTATTTCAATCCGACCACGTGGCGACAAGACACAATCGCTGAGCTGCTCGGTCTAAGCATGGACCACGACGAGTATAAAAAATACGAGCGGATCATCAATAAAAGATAGTCACCCTAAAGAACGGAGCATTGGAATGAACACAATCGCATTAGCCAAACCATCAGATTTAACTGCAATTGAACAACTGTATCTCGCTTGTAAAGACGATTTGCTCACCCGACAGATTTTTCAATGGGACGACACGTATCCGAACCGCGCCTATTTTGAGGAATGTATCAAAGACGATTCTGTCTATATCATGAAACACGGTGAGGAGTTGCTCGGAGTCGTTGTACTCGATCAATGGCAGTCGCACGAATGGGAGGCGATCGACTGGCGTCACGACCATCCGCTCGTCATCCATTCCTTGATGGTGCACCCGGAGCGGCAAGGTCAAGGCATCGGAAAAGCCATGTTGCATGCCTCGGAACAGTTGGCGAAAGCGGAAGGTTACACCAGCATCCGGCTCGACAGCTTCTCAGAGAATGAGGCAGCCTGCAGCTTTTACAAACGACACGGCTACGTGGAACGTGGAAGCGTCCATTTCGATTCGAAACCGAAAGGGCATGAACGGTATGTCTGTTTTGAAAAAGAACTTGTCTAACGTAATGAAAAAAAGAATGTCGATCGATGAAGGGGGATTTGATTTTGAAACAACTCGAAGTGGCTACATATACGATGATAATCGACGCACCGATTGACCACACGTTCGCTTGTCTCGCAGAAGACGAACATATCATCAAATGGAACGACCATTTGATCGAAAATATTTATGAGGACGGTGACGCCTCACTCGTGACGGGAAAACGGTTCATCTCGGTCCAACAGTTCGAGAAAAAAGAGATTCGGGTCGAATCCGAGTTGACTCATGTCAATCGTCCTCACGAATGCGAGGTGCAGGCGGTGACGAATCAAGGGGTGTCGATTGCGACGTATACGTTGAGCGAGACAACGGACGGGACGGATGTGACGATTCGGATCTCACTCATCCCTTCATCCTGGCTATATGCCCTATATGTGAAGGCGTTCAAATGGGCGATTCGCCTGATTTACGATGAACAGTTCAAGCAGTTCCGCATCTACACCGAGGCGAGTGCATCAAAACCGTCACTTGCCCGAGAGGCGGAGTGATTTGCGATGATTGAACCGATTACCTCTTCGACGCGTGACGCGGTCCGTGCATTCTTTATCGATGCCTGGGGCTCACCTGAGATGGTCATCTCGACCGGGACGTATGACTGCGCCACGCTTGACGGGTTCGTCTGGTCGGAAACAAACGTCATCATCGGGCTCATCACGTATGTCATTCGGGAAGACGAGATTGAGATCATCTCGCTCGACAGTCTGCAGGAGAAGCGCGGCATCGGCTCGGCACTCCTCGATGAAGTGGAGCGACTGGCAAAGCAACATCAGCTCGCACGGCTGTCGCTCATCACGACGAACGACAATCTGCGGGCGCTCGTGTTTTACCAACGTCGAGGCTGGCGCCTCGCACGGATCATCCCGGGTGCGGTCGATGCGGCCCGGATACATAAACCGTCAATCCCCGTCATCGGGGAGCACCGTATCCCGCTCCATGACGAAATCATGCTTAGCAAAGTCATCACAACTTAAAGAAAAGAGGGATTTTCCTATGATTCGATTCGGTATCATCGGCACAAACTTTATCACCCGTTCTTTCATTGAAGCGACCCATGAAGTCGAAGGCGCATCCGTGTCCGCCGTCTATTCCCGGACAGACGAGCGCGCGAAAACGTTCGCTGAAGAATTTGATATTCCAAACACGTTCACCTCACTCGAGGAGATGGCGTCCAGTGAGTTGATTGATGCGGTCTACATCGCGAGCCCTAACTCGCTCCACGCTGAGCAGAGCCTGCTGTTCATCCGCCACGGCAAGCACGTCCTCTGTGAGAAACCGTTCGCCTCGAACGTCGAGGAAGTCAGACAGATGCTTGAGACGGCGCGCGAACATGACGTCGTTTTGCTCGAAGCGCTCCGCAACCTATTCATGCCGAACTTCGATGTGTTGCGTCAAGAACTCCATCGCGTCGGACCGGTCCGGCGTGTCATCTTGAACAAGTCGCAATACTCCTCACGCTATGACTTGTATAAGCGCGGGGACAACCCGAACACGTTCAATCCCGCCTTCTCGAACGGTTCGCTGATGGACCTCGGCGTCTATTGCCTCGGCCCGGCTTTGAAACTGTTCGGTCGACCGGAGACCGTGCAGGCGAACGCGGTCAAGCTCGAGTCAGGTGTCGACGGCAGTGGTTCGGCCATCTTGTCGTATGACGGTATGGACATCATCGTGCTCCACTCGAAGATCCATGGCACGGACGCCCCGTCCGAGATTATCGGGGAAGCGGGGCGCATCGTGATTGACGATATCGGTTCGCTCGATCGCTTGACATTCGTTGGCCGCGACGGGACGACCGTCGAACTTGGCTTAGAACAGGCGAGCCATATGACGTATGAGATTCAGACGTTCGTGAACATGATTGAGGCAGGGGAGCGGGAGACCGAGATTCATTCATTTGCCGATATGCTCACACTCGCGGACGTCATGACCGATATCCGACAGCGCATCGACGTGCGGTACCCGGCTGACGCATAACAAAGAGCCTCGAGCATGTGCTCGGGGTTCATTTTTGATGACTATAATCCTCTTTTAGAAAATTCAGCACCATCGCAATTCGTTCCTCGGTCGAGTAGTCGCCCTCGATTCTTAGGATGGGACAAGACAGTTCAGCAAGCCATTGGTTATGTAACGTCTTGCTTCTCACTTCCGTCCCGGCATGGTCATACAGGGCGGCCCAATTCAAAAACGCTTGTGATTGCTCGTATAGGCTGCCACCAGCGAATGCCTCCGCTCCATATCGCTCGAGTTCCCGTTGTTGCAATCTGGCCAAACGAACGTCGGGCGGAATCCACAAAAAGATAACCAAATCGAAATAGGGCATGAAACAGTCGCCCCAACCTGCGAGAGATCCTGATAGAATCCACCGTTCAGATTGTAGCAACTCTTCCTTGAGCATCTCGCGTCGTTCAAGGACGGGTCTCGCTTCGGTGAACTTGGTGATCCAGAAATAATCGTCCGTATCCAGATGAGTATGCGCCAGGACGTTGGCTAACGCGTCGCCAAGTGTTGACGTTCCAGAGCCCGAAGCGCCCAGTATGTGAATTCTGCTTCTCATGTTTGGCTCTCCCATCAACCTATATTTTTACGGCTAACATCGTGAACTCGCACGGTATATTCTCACTGTTCCAACTTCGATGTTCGTCTTCGTCGAGAAAATGTGTAGGCGTTATCCTCTTTTTGAGGATTATAATGAAGTCACGCTGGATAATTTTACAATAAGTTTCAGTGGAATAATAGTGAATGATGACATCCATAGAACGGGAGACGATGACATGACGACCTTATATTTCGTAAGACATGCACACTCTACATATACAGCCGATGAGTGGACGAGACCTTTATCTGAAAGAGGGGCGGGTGACGTGCCTCACATCACAAACATATTAAGCAAAGAAGCGATCGAACTCGTCGTTTCGAGTCCATATAATCGAGCTATTCAAACCGTCCAAGGGATTGCTGACCAGATTGGAACAGAAGTTCTGCTCATCGATGACTTGAGAGAGCGGACCTTGACGACAGAGCCGGCCGAGAATTTTACCGTGGCGATGACGAGAGTGTGGGAAGATCCTACGTTTGCATGGGAAGGCGGCGAATCGAACGTTGTCGCTCAAAAGCGGGGAGTCCGTGCGATTCAGGCACTACTCGACCAATACGAAGGAAAGCGAATCGCAATCGGTACGCACGGGAATATCATGGTATTGATGTTGAACTACTTCGATGACAAATACGGCTATACGTTCTGGAAAGAACTCGATATGCCGGACATATATAAAGTGACGTTCGATCAACATGAACTCGTGAACGTCGAAAAGCTATGGGACCGTCAAGGAGTGGTTTGAAATCCGTTCATGACGACATGAAAAAAGGATGGGGCCGGTCTCGGTCCCATCCTTGAAAGTCTACTCTCTATTCAGATACAGGTGGCGAATAAACAAGCCGAGTGCGACCGTCATGATGACGGCCGGAATCAGGCCGACGAGCAACAAAGAACCCATGCGTTCAGTCCTTTCTGAGCGCAGCGAGGCGCTGTGTCATGTCTTGGAACGATTGTCCGTCCGAGAGCACGCTCAATTCACCGGCGACGAGGTCGTTCACTTCACGGTCCCAGTCCTGGCTGAGCGTCGTCTCGAGCGCGGCAAGGTGCGTCGCCGTCCGTTCGACTTGATGACTTCCGACGCGCGCAAGCTGTTCACGCACCGCCGTCTTCAAGAGGGCGCTCAAGTCGTCGCGCAACTTCGTCCGGCCATCGCCTTCGAAGAACTGGTTCGCATTCTTATAGTGCTTCAAGACTGGACGGAAAGGGGCCGCCTCGAACGTGATTGGGTCGACGGCGTCGCGGAGCCAATCGATGTCGATGTCGTCTTCGAACGACAACGTCGGCAAGAGCGGACGCAGTTTGAGCGTCTCGCGCTCGATCAAGCGTTCCGTCTCCCGTTTCAAGAAGCGCTCGAGCCGATATTGGAACACTTGCAGCTCCTGATGGATGTCATACGCATACTTGTCGAGCGTGCGGGCGAGGGCGCGCTCCAGGCTCGCTTTCGACCCATCCACTTCGACCGGGTGGAACGTCTCCTTGACGAAGTCCGACAGCCGGAGGAGCGAGCGGGTCTCGAGGTGGGCGAGCAACTCGTCCGTCTCGCGCTTGAACGGGGCTTCGAGCGTCGTGACGTTGAGCCGATTGTCAGACGTGCGCACTTGTTCGAGCTTGTCACGGCGGGCAGCCTTGACGCTCGCATCCGCTTCGGCCTCGCGGACGACGTCCTCGAACGCGGTGACGAGGGCATGTGCCTCGTCTTTGATGCGGACCGCGTTCGCCTGACGCAAATCGTGGTCGACGAATTGCTCGAGCTTGGCCGAGAATCGGTCGAACCCGGCATCCGTGCCCTGGATGGCGTTCCGGCTCGAGATCGGCAGCACCGTCGGATGACGGACGCCGAGCTTCGTCAACTGGTTCGACACATAATCGGTGACGGCGAGCCGTTCCGCTTCATCCGCCGCCAAATCGGATGCATTGACGAGGAAGAACATGTGATGGTCACCTGTCCCTTGGACCCGTCCGAGCTGGATGACGAGTTCACGGTCGGCCTCGGTGAAGGCGTGATTGTAATACGTCACAAATAAAACGGCATCGGCGTCGCGCATGTAGCCGAACTGCACTTCGCTATGACGGTTGAACTGCGAGTCGGCACCCGGCGTGTCGACGAAGATGATGCCACGCTCGGCCCAAGGGGAGTCGATGGCGAGCTCAATCTCTTTGACGATACAGCTCTTCTCTTCCTCCGTGACGAACGAGCAGAACGTGTCATAGTCGACCGTCTCCTGGCTACCGAGATAGGACAGGGGAGCGTTCTTGACCGCATTGACGAACGGGTGATCGAGATGGAGCGCGTCGAGGGACGCCCCGTAACCGTTCAGCTCCGCCTCGAGCTCGGCACGTGTCTTGAAGGTGATCAACGCACTCTTATTGGCGCGGCCGTTCGGCGGCACGATTTTCGTAATCGACGCCGTCAACGGGTTCGGTGATGTCGGGAGCACCGTCTCACCGAGGAGCGCGTTCAACGTCGACGACTTGCCGGACGAGAACGCCCCGAAGATGGCGAGCGTGTACGTCTCGGATTCGGCCCGGGCCAGTTTATGACGGAGCGACTTGACGCGTGACTTGAATAACGGATGTTTTTCTAATATTTCACATACCGCATATTCATATAAAAAATCAAACGACAAAGCAGTTATATCATCCACAAAAAGCGAGGTCGAGGCAACTTCTTGTTGCTGATGTTCGACTTGTTTCTGCGGCAATTGGTCGGCCGTGACATAGTGACGGGTCTCAAGGTCCGTCAAACGTGAATCAGAGAGGTCACGTGTCGTGTAATTGATGAGCTCGTCTCGCTGTTCGGCCAGCTGACGTTGTAGCGCCAACGTGTCGAGCATGTCATATAATTCGTCTTGCTCGGTCTCAATGGCATGGATTCGGTCTTTACCTTCGGCCTCAAGATACGTTTCGACGGACGTGACCCACGGTTCGGACACTTTCGTCACCCAAGAGGCGAGAGCCGACTCGATGTCGCGGCTGAATTGAAGCACCGTGTCACCGCTGAGCGATGCGCCGGACTTCACTTGGTCACTGATGAGCGTGCTCGGTGCAGTCGGTAACGTATCCGGACGGGACAAAATCGCCTCGGGCAGTTTCAAATCGCGGACGATGTCTTCCGCGTACTTGATCAAGTGGGGGCGAAGGTTCGTATCAATCAACCGGTTGAATTCCTTGACGGCGATGTCTTCGCGACGCAGCCGTTCCTGGCGCGTCTTGTCTTTTGAGAAGAACAGGCCGACCTTGAACTCCGGCGCACAACTCTCGAGATAGTCCCGCAACAGTTCGCGGAACTCGTAGTTCATGATCGGCGCGCTCGCGACAATCGGTGTCTGGTGTTTGAAGAACTCGCGGCGGAACGCGGTGAGCCATATCGCTTTCTTGTCGAGGCGCTGCAGGCGGGCTTGAATCTCCGTCGGCAGCTTCTCGATGACCGGCAACTCGTTCAGGAGCGCGTCGTTCGCACGAGTGGACCGGGCGAGCAACGTGTCGACGAGCAAGTCGGCGCGCGCTTCCGAATGTTCCCGCGCGGCGTCGATGACGGTTTGGACGTACGTCCGGAGGCGTTCGACCTCATTCTCCGGGTGATCGAGCTCACGGAGCGAGATGTAGAACATATCGTCCGGATTGATGGCGTGACGGGTGAAGGCGGTCTCGAGCGAGCGTTTGAACGTGCTGAATGGAAGCTCTCCTTCATCGTGCTTATCGATTTGGTTGATGATAATCGAGTAGGGACGCCCTTCGGCGCTGAACTGTTTCATCAGTTTGATGTTTTGTTCGGACTGGACGTGATTGTAGTCCATCATGAAGAACAGATGGTCGGCGAGGAAGAGCGAGCGTTCCGTCGCTTGACGGTGCCGTTCATCGGTCGAGTCGATTCCGGGCGTGTCCATGAGGACGACGTCGCTTCCAAACGGGAAGCGGGGCAGGGCGTACTCGACTTCTTTAATCTCTTCGATTTTGCAGTAGTCGCTCAAACGGTCGAGCTCATCCGGCGCGAGTCGAATCCAATCTTTATCGTTGACGGCGACGGATGCCCCGATTTCCCCATGTCGAAGCGTCACGATATTCGCACTCGTCGGAATCGGACTCGTCGGTAACACACCGTCCCCGAGCCAATTGTTGAGAAGTGTCGACTTACCGGCCGAGAAATGACCACAGACCGCGATCCAAATCTCGTTTTGTGTCACTTTTCGGAGTGCGGTCTTGGCGAGACGAGCCGACTCGGTCTCAGTTTGTGTGTCAAATACGTCGGTCAATTGCGCGAGGCGCATGCGTTGTTCGTTCATAAATCCCCATCCCCTACTTATGATTCCGTCGTGATGCCGACGCGATGTCTACGATATGATTTGTTTTCCCAGGCTTGAATGACGAGATCTGCTACATCGTCACGCGAGATTGGTCCCGAGTTTTGTGTCCCGAGCACGTCAGCTGTGATGACGATGTTCCCGACGGACGAGTCTTCAATCAATTGCGTCGGGCAGACGATTGTATAATCGAGCGTCGATGCGTCGAGCAGTTCATACGCCCGGGCGTGATCTTCGGCCGCGGTCGTCATCGACCGTTTCGACTCGCGGGTCTCGAAGCGATAGTGATCGGAATCGTGTGCCTGCAAAATGCCGGCCGTCCCGACCGTCAAGATGCGCGTGATCCCAGCTGTTTGCATCGCTGAGATGATGAGCGGTGTGAAGCGGGACAAGACGTCCTGCTTATCCGTACCGAGCGCCGACATGACGACGTCGGCCGATTTCACCGTTTCTGCGATGGCATCCGCATCGGTTGCGTCACCGATGATGACCGTGAGACGATCCCTCGGTTCAACCTCGCGACGTGACAAGAGTCGGACGTCGTGGCCGTCTTTTAACAAACGTTCAAGCAACCGCATCCCCGTGCGGCCGCTCCCTCCAAATAAAGCAATGGTTGACAAGTAAACCCCTCCCAATCAAGATTAAAGAAAATATCCAACGCCATCATACCACGGAAGCGCTATCGAAACAGGAGACAACGGCTTGAAGTTGTGAGGTTTCAGGGCAGGGTAAGTGGGATACAAAAAGTTAAGACGTGTATAAGGGAGGAAGACACTTCGTTGTCGACACCGCATGAGATTTGGAGCTAGAACCATCAAGACCGGGATATCCGTCGCCTTGGTATTGCTCATCGCCGAGGCATTTCAATTTCAACAGATTGTCGTACCGGCACTCGCGGCTTCGCTCGCATTATTGCCGTCCGTTTATCAGACGGGTGTCCGGCTATTAGAAGAACTAAAAGGGAACTTGATCGGGGCTTTGCTCGCCGTCTTCTCATTAATGTTGACGCCGAACCCGACACCGATCGCCATCGGAGTCGTCATCATCATCGCCATCTCGATCCTTCTCTTTTTGAACCTCGAGTCGACGACCCGGACCGTCATCTTGACGACGATTCTGATTATGGAAGGGGCGAGCCAGTCGGACATGCCCGTCTGGATGTTCGCCGGTGAACGTTACTTGCTCATCATGATGGGGATCACCGTGGCGCTTGTCGTCAATGCGCTCTTGTTCCCGCCGCGCTATGAGCGGAAGCTTGAGGACGAGATCGCGACCGTCTCCCAAATGGCCGTCCGCATCGCGCGACTGTTCTCGGAAACAGAGGGAGGACGCTCGTCATTTGAGTCACTCGATGAGACGAAAAAGAAACATCGAGCCTCAAAGACGACGTACGACTTCTTTGAAGAAGAGATTAAAGCCAACCGCTGGCTCGAGAAGAAGACGCCAATTTATCGCCGGGCCGTCTTGAAGTCGAAGATGATTGATACGAACAGTGCCGCTATCCACGTGCTCGACAAGCTGCATGACGATTTTCTGACACTCGAACATCTACCACCTCAGCTCGAGGACGAATTGATGCGTCATATGCGGCACTTGCTCAGACGGCATGAGCGTCTATTTTCAGCGTATGAACTCGAGAACGAGCATATCATCGACCGGGAAGAAGACCTCATCCATGAGAACTTCGATTTCGCGAAGTTGATGATTGAGAAGATGCGGGATGAAGAGGAAGACCTCATCCTTACCGTCGTCCCGCTCGTCGCGACGATGACAGATTGGGTCAAGGCAATGAACGAACTCGAACGCTACCTCATCACTGAGATGAAGAAGCACGGGGACAACTTGAAAGTGGAACCGCGTAAGAAGTGGTTCTTTGAAGACTAACAAATCGCCAAGTCGCAGAAGCGGCTTGGCTTTTTTTATGGAGCGAAAAGGAATACCGGAAGTTGTCGCTGAATGTATGAGAGGCGTGCAGTAATGAGGGAGGTATGAGGTATCAGCATGATGAATAAGAAAGTAAGTATAGGCTTTGTTATTCTTTTATTTGTAATTTGGATGGTTGTCTCATTGACCCTACCGCCCAAGCTTATTGCGAGTTCAAGTGACGGGAAGTTTGATGCGGTTTATACGGTTTCTCATTCCTTAAAAGAGACGTGGGCGGGTCAGGTGGAATGGGAGGAGTCAGACGGTGTCATCGTCAATCTATCTTTTTATGAGAACGACATCCAACTGACGGGGGATATTATGACCCATCCAATTGAGATGGATCAAAGCAACTCGTATGAATTTGCATTTTTAGGTGCTGAACCGAATCCGACCAGTGTCTACACGCTACGAATTTCTGTAGAAGAAGAAGGGAAAACTCATGAGGAAATTCTGACGTTCAAACCAAGAAAACGTCTCTTTGTCCTACCCGCACTTGACTGAACTCATATATCATTCTGGAGGTTTTGATGAAAACGTACCTACAACACACCAAGAAGTTTTGGAACATCCGCGTCGGTTCCGACGAGTTCGCCGTCCATTACGGAAAACTCGGGACGATTGGTAAAGTTCAAATTAAGTATTTTGAATCCGACGGTATCTGCCGCAAAGAAGCGGACAAGCTGATTCGTCAGAAACTCCGGAAAGGGTACGTCGAGACCGATACCGATTGATACGACTTGATTTATGTCGACGACCCGGAAGTCGGACCGAACCGACTCACGACACAGCCTCGGTTCAATGCTCACTTCCAAGATGACTATTATTTGGACTGCAAGGATGAATATAGTCGATTCGGGAGCGATGAAGGTGTCGACGTGCTCGTGATGTTCGAGGACGCAATCCGAAAAGACCGGAACATCGACTTCCTCGTCGGTGCGTACGACATCGTTTCAGGCTGGATGGAGCGGGATGTATCGAGCCCTGACGACTGGGCGACATATGGCAAGTCGAATCAGAAGACAGACCGCGGTTTGAATCGATGAGCTTGCAGTTGAACAGTTTCCCGACCTCAATTTGAAACTTTTTTAGGGAGTGCGCCGTATACTAGAGGTAGAACGGACACATGCTCCGAATCGTTAGGGGGAAACACCAATGTCAGACATAGAAACAACACCGATATCATTCAGTGGCACACTGCCGATCGAGGCCCGTACCGTCTTCCGACTGTCGAGCGCCATCTTTTATCTCATCGGCCTCGTCATTACAGGAGGGCTCGTCGCAGCCGCGCTTTATTTTGACTGGCCGACATGGCTTCAATATACGATGTACGCCTTACTCGCTATCGACCTCATCTATAGTGTGATCGATATCGTCGTCTTCCAAAAATGGAAGCAAGAACGGTTCACGTATGATGTAAAGCCGCTCGAGATTCGTTTGCATCACGGCATCATCACGACGCACGATGTGTTGATCCCGATGACGAAAGTACAATACGTCCACGCCCAGCAAGGCCCACTCTTACGAAAATATGGCCTGCAGACAATTACCATCGGGACGGCCGCCGGATCGCATGACATTTATGCGATTGAGGAGTCGTTCGCGAAGACGCTTCGTGAACAGATTGCGGTCTACGCTCGCATCGAGGAGGAGGATGTCGTATGACGGAAGCCGCCCTCACGTGGCATCGGCTGCCGAGTCGCGTCTTACTGTTACGGGTATTAGAGGTCATCAAGTCGTTCGCCATCCCACTCGTGTTATTGTTCGTCGTCAACAACGATTGGGAGTCCACGTTCGGCATCATTTTACGGGTCGGAATCCTGCTCTTCCTCGGGCTCGATGTCCTGCAGAAGTTCTTCGGCTGGCTCAACTTCCGGTATGCGCTCGATGAGAAGACGGTATATATCATCGATGGCAATTGGATCAAAAAAGAGAAGTCGCTTCCGCTCTATAAGATTCAAAGTGTCCATTCGAACAGCCCGTTCTTGTACCGGTTGCTCGGGGTCGTCGAATTGACGTTCGACACGAACGCGAACAGTGACGACGCCTCGTTCAAACTGGCCGGCGTCTTCCCGAACGAGGCGAAGCGGCTCGAGGACATCCTTGACCAGGTCCGTCACCGCAAGACCGAGACCGACATACCGGTAGAAGGGGAGACGGACGGGACAGTTGCACCGGTGGCAATTGAAAAACCGTCGAGCCGTTTGTTGTACGCGCTCTCAACTCGGGAGATCATCATCGCCTCGCTGACGTCTCTGTCGGTGTTCGCCATCTTCCCGGTCGCATCGACGATCATCTCGTCGATTGATGACTTCATCAATCTCGACGGGACGTTCGATACGATTGGGGATTGGGTCGTCCATGCGTCAATCATCGCCATCGGTGTACTCGTCTTAGCAGTCTTGATCTTGTCGATTGTCATCGGTATGGTTATCAATTTCTTGAAGTACGGGAATTTCCGACTCGAACGACGCGGCGACCGCATTCGCGTTGAGAAGGGATTGCTTAACCGTTCCGCCAAAGAGATTCCGTACGAGAAGATTCAAGCGGTCCGGGTCAAAGAGACGTTCATCCGGCGCTGGTTCAATATCGTCGGTGTCGAACTCGTCGCAGCAGGGACGATGGATGAGTTGAAGAATGAGTCGTCGACGATTCTTCCGTTCGTGAAACGGGAGCGGGCGATGAATGTGTTGGACGAGCACTTCGACCAGTTCGTCTGGTCTGACACGCTGTATCGTTTGCCGAAGCGTTCCCTCTGGGTCAAACTGCTACGCATCAGCTGGGTCGGACTTATCGTCTCGGGTGTCGTGCTGTATTTCTTCCGCGATTACGCTTGGTGGCTCATTCTGCTGTGGGCCATCATCATCGCCGGCCGCCTGTTGAGCTATATGACGACACGCTACGCCCGGAACGGTCGCTTCATCGAATTACGGACCGGTGCCTTCAACGTCACGTCGTTCTTGACGGACAAGCCGCGAATCGAACAGATTCAAGTGACACAGACGCCGCTTCAACGCCGTTTCAATGTATGTAACGTTCTGTTCTCGACGCGTGGTGTCTTATCGAATGAAATGATCGAGGACATCCCGAAACAAGAGGCGGACGCAATGCTGAAGTGGTTCTCCCGCTATACGATAGAGGAAGATATGAAAACACCGGGCTAAAATCGCCCGGTGTTTGTTCGTCACGTCAACTTCACCATTTTCGTGTTTCTGTTACTGAAAAATGCGTTCAAGTATGGTATGATGCAAGTAGAAAGAGACCGGTGCTGGACACACCGGCCTCTGGCGTACAGGTTACCACTTTAAGAGTGGCCCAGCCGCCACAATGGTTAGTGAATCAGAAAGTGACCCATCTCATTGCGCCGAGGGGGTCATTTTTTTGTGCGTTCAGACGTTGCACGATCGGATGTTTGGTGTAACACCAAGTGAACGATAATCGGAGCGAGGATCGGGACGATCACATAATCGCCGACCCAGGTCCATAGTTGCTCCATCCGCACCACCGCCTTCCTCCATTGTGGACTTGGCGGCTGACCCCACTATTGCTGCGTTAACCTGCCTCTTCATTATAGCAGATTCCCTCCAAAAAAGATGCTAAAAATAGGAACGTTTGTTCCTATTTTATAAAATGAACCTTTCGTCCGAATGGGTCTCATGACTGGGTCCAAAGATGGATTTGAACCAAGATTGTCTTGCATGTCAGAAGTCAGACAGGATATAATCAACCTCGTGTGTATAACCACATGGGTGGGTGAGGGTGCCAATAAAGGATTGATTCCTATGGCAAAACAAACAGAATGGAAAACAGAAACATACGGGGGCGTGCTGAACTTTCTGGCGACAGCATACATCCCGGCCGTTCACGCGGCAATCTTGACACAAGCCGGACTCCCGTTCGAGGGAGCGCTCGTCGGAGCGATTTTGACAAGCATCATCGGAACGTTCATCGCAGGGCTGTTCAACTTGCCACTGCTCCTGTTACCGGGGATGGGCATCAACGCGCTGTTCACGTACACGCTCGTCCTGCAGATGGGGCTGAGCTGGCAAGGCGCGCTCGCTGTCTCATTCGTCTCAGGGGCGCTCGTCGTCCTGTTGACGGTGACGAAGGTGGCGAGGAAACTCGCGAACGCGTTCCCACCGATCATTCATGACGGATTGACGGTCGGACTCGGCCTGTTCCTCATCTTGATCGGACTCGAGGCGGCGGGGATCGTCTCGGGCGGTGGCGGGGCACTGCTTCATATCGGAGACCTCGGGGAACGGACGGTGCAGGTCGCGTTCCTGTCGCTCTTCGTCGCCATCCTTCTCTTCTTGAAGATGGGGCCGAGCAGTTTCCTATGGACGATTGCGTTCGGGGTCGGCTTGAGCGCCGTCATGGGAACGCTCGACTGGACCGGTGAGTTCGCGCTCATGCCGTTCCTCGAGTCGTTCGGCACCGTGTTCGGCAACGTCTCGTTCGCCGAGTCGGCGTCACCGATCTTCCTCGTCGCCGTCGGCGTGTTGACGCTCGTCTTGCTGATCGAGAACATCAGCCTGATCCAGAATCAGACGCGCGCCATCGGCAAGGATGCGGATGCCCCGAAAGGGCTCGTCGCCCAAGGGTTATCGACGATGGCCGGTGCCATGTTCGGTTCGAGCCCGACCGTCTCGACGGTCGAGGTAGCGGCCGGCATCTCGGTCGGCGCTCGGGGCGGCATCGCCTCGTTCGTGACGTCAGGCCTGTACGTCGTCTCGCTCTTGCTGTTGCCGCTGTTCGCGATCATTCCGGTGACGGCAATCGCGCCGGTGTTGATCATCATCGGCATGATGATGTTCCAGAACGTGAAGCATCTCCCGCTCGACAATTGGGAGCATGCCTTCCCGGCGATTCTCGTCATCATTATGATCCCGTTCACGTATTCCATCGTCGATGGCATCGGGTTCGGATTCATCGCCTATACGATGATCGTCTTGTTCAAGAAGGGCTATCGGTCGCTCAGTCCGGTCGTCGGTGTCTTGACCGTATTGTTCCTGGTTTTCTTTTCTTTACCAGTCTGGCTATAAGATGGGGCGGTACCGTGTATACGGTGCCGCTTTTTTGTATGATGAAACAAAGGAGGTGTTTGAATGGATCAAGCAGGCGGATTCATTTCCATCGGGATGGCTTATCCGAGCCATTATCCGTTACCTGAACTTGCTCAACATGTATGTGCGGAACTGTTAAGTAGCGGTGGCGAAATCATAAACGTGACATACAGTCAGAATGAGGCGGGCACTAGTTGGACGACAACGACAGATCCCGATTTTGCTCAGATCGGGCATTACGGATCTATCCATTTACAAAGCAACTATTTTGGAGACGTGGACATGACGATGACCGCGTCCCTTCAAGAGATGGACACCTATGTCGGGATTCTCATCGATGTAAAGTGGAATGATGTCGTTTCACATCCTGCATCGAGAACTGCGTTCACACAGCAAATCGAACGACTGCTCATGAACATGTACCGGTATGTGGCATTTTCATATGCGATTGCCGGGCACGAACTTGAGCTCGACTGGGCACCTGATGCGTTTCCGACATCAGCGGACTGGTTGGATACGTTCCCTCTTTCTATGGTCCCGTCACCACAAGGCGTGGCGGTAACTTACGGTTCAATTTCAATCGACGGGGTGACTCCTCAAACCAATATAAAGAGGTCTATCCCGTTAGATGCATAAGTGAGACTAGATCACCTCTATCAAGCATTCCTTGATTGACGAAGCTAAGTGCTAAGCGGCCCAATTTTCTTAGCTTATAACCGAAGGAGGATACTTTTATGACGAAAACCTCAGGTGTCATCGACGAGTTTGCATCCTATATAGACTGGTTAAACACATTGTCGGGATTGGATGAATCGATGTGGGAAAAATCGATTGCAACCGACAAATGGTCAATCAAAGCAATCGTCCTTCACATCGCCCATTGGGACAATCATCTGTTGAACGTCATCGTCCCGGCCGTCAAGACCGGGGAAGCCATGATTTTCCCTGAATTCGACTCATTTAACGCGCGAGCGACCCAAAAAGCGAAACGTCTTTCGGGAGAAAACGTGCTCCAGTTAGCCAAAACGAGTCGGAGCTCGCTTATAGAAACGCTTCGGTCATTACGTCAAGAGACGCTGACTTCTCACACGATGGCAAACGGAACGACCCATTCTCCGCATGACGGTGTTCCGTACACACTTGCCTATATCGTCACCGAGTTCATCGAACACGACCGGCACCATCAGCAACAAGTCGACAGCCTCTTGGGGAAAACGTCTTGAAGAGACGAGCGAAAGTACGCGGTGTTAGACGAAGACTGAAACGGTTGCGCATGGATGTCGACGAACAGACCTATTCGTTCCCGACGACGTTTCACGACGGATATTGGCATAACAAAATTCCAATCGATCAACCGTTCTTACTATCGATAGAGAAGAATAGCCGAATCCAGCACGCCGTCATCGAGCGATGTTAGAAGGGGGAACTCAGCTTGTGCGCCTTCGAGAACAGGAGAGTTGCCGGGTCGTCGTCTTGATCGACCTGCCGTCGCTCTGGCAGTCCGAACTTCTCGTATTCGAAAGCGACGCACGACTAAAGGCGTTCATGGAACGCGATACGTCTGAGCAGACGTGGACGCGGTTGCCAGTGGACTCTGTGTGCCTACAGCGATTCATGCTTCCGGCGAACGTCGAGGTACATCGGTTCCATGAGCTGATTCAAGACGAGGATTACACACATAGCGGGGAAGTCTGGTTGCTCGTTCAATAAGCGGGCAATTTTTTTGTGAGATGAATTATAAAATTAAGTGCAACACCCAACGTGAACGTAAAAAATGATTATGGCAGTCTCGAGGCACCATATAAGCATTCAGAAGGGGCATCGATAGAAAATATGGTACAATTTAACATATATGAGAAGGGTGATTTATATAACAAAACTACTTCTTACGGAGAGAAAAAAGTATCAACATGATCAAAGCTTGATGGTTTAAAAAGAGACGGAGGACGTTCAATTGAAAAAATTGACTATCATTTTACTTTGCATTCCTTTAATTCTGTTATCAGCATGTTTGGGTGATGAAGAAAATGTAGAAATTGATAAAGAACGTATTGACATGCAACCTGAGACCATGAAAATCAACCAGGATAGTGAATTGAAAATTGTGCCACTTTACACACAATATCAAAAATATTTGGAAGCATCACTTGAGACAAACGATACAGAACAGAAAAGAAAATTTTTTAAAGAATTTGTTCTTGATTACATAGAGGAGATTGGAGAAGAGGAGAAGTTCGGAACAGCAGATTTGAAAGGCAACTTTTTAATGAAATCGACATCCTATGAGCAAGAACTCCTAAATCGAATCGATATATTGATGAGCAAACATGAAGAAATTGAAGAAATGATTATAGAAACCTACACCGCTTCACATAAGGTACTTCCTAAAAAGAAAAGTACGATTTTCCTCGTACCAATCAATTCAGAATTTGCATTTATTGGTGAGTCACTGGGTGGGGTTAGTGGAAATGCATATAAAGACTCTTTTGTCTTTTATCTGAATGAAGACTTCGATAAAAATATTCTTGCTTATGCGACTGCACATGAATATCATCACTTGATTCTTCGGGACACACCAAACTTTATGATTAGTTCGATTTTAAATTCTGTCATATTAGAAGGGAAGGCAGATGCTTTTGCAGATCGAATTGTTAAAGGCGTCTCACCTCCCTGGCATGAACCAATGGATGAGAAAACTAAAGAGCATGTAGCTAGCCTTGTTAATGATTATGAAATAACATTTAACGATTTTGTTGTCGGTAATGAGCAAAAGAATCTTCCTCGCTGGAGTAACTATATCTTAGGAAAAGACATCCTCGACCATTACTTAGAATCAAATCCAGAGCTCTCGATTCAAGATTGGACATTCAAAGAAGATCATGAAATCTTAGAAGGCTACAAATATCAGGAGATTCTTCAACAATGACGAAACAAGTCACATAATTCCAAAATATCGCAGTCGTGATATCTGGCTCCAATCAGTTCGCTTTATTGATTGGGGCTTTTGTTCGAAGGAAAGAACACTGAGTTGTGACTATAAAAGGTCCTAATACATTACGAGTAGAAATCAATTTCATATGAATCCGAATTTAACCGTGCTTGAAGGGAACATATGATTAATTTAAGAACTGATGAGAGCCATTGTTTTGTCCTAGAATGAAAATCACCCGAGATAAAACCATATTTGACTTGCATTTCCAATATGCTATAATCCTACCAAACACTTTTTCCAAAAAAAGGATTAAATGGAATCGATGAATGAAAGGAGCCGTTGAATGAGATGCAGTCGAATCTACATATTCACATACGGGTCGTTACATGAGAAAAGCCAAAGTTCTTTTTGTATCCGTATCCTTGCTTTCCTTACTGGTTGTCGCACTCATTTCATTCTCAGGTCAACTCGCTTATACCTACTTCAAAGGGTTGGACATCTCTGGAAGCCCCATCACGAGCTGGGTCACGGATTGTCATGACAAGCGAAAGTTGTTTGGGATCATTGAGGTCGTCGATACGGATGTTTGGTGTGGAGATGGTAGTGACGTAGATTCCGGGCCCGGTATTTCTGAAGCAGGGGCGATTGTTGGGCCATCAGATGATGAAGGCGGCACACCAAGGGAAGATGAGAATAACTCGTCTCCGTCATATGGTACACCATCTACAAGCGAATCCGATCGCCTTTCCCTGTTGCCTTACATTGTCAGCACCATCCTCCTTCTTTTGATTGGTGTATGGATGTGGCGTAGACGCTTCCACAAAAAGGGGAGGGAAGCAGTTCCGATAGACGAGAGGATTCACTCAAGGCAAGAGACAGGCGAAACGTTCGAACAGGCAAAACGCTCCGCTCATCCGCTACCAGATTCCCCGTTGCGGCAACATTTGATTCAATTCGAACAAGCGCTGCCGCCACAACAACGAAGACGGCCGTTCGAGACGTTATCCGCGTGGGCGCGCCGTATCCAACTCGATGCTTCACTGCTGAGCTATTTAGAGACCCGTTATGACAAAGTCGAGATCACGCCACAACGTGAAGAAGCGTTCAAACAACAGCTTGATGCCTATTTACTTCGTTTAGAAAAGGAGCCACCCTTATGACCATCAAACGCGTATTGGAACAATTGGACCAAATCTATCTCGGAAAACCTGAAATCACGCGCCTCTGCTGCACGGCGCTACTCGCGAACGGGCACATCTTGTTAGAGGACGTCCCGGGTACCGGGAAAACGTTACTTGCCAAAAGTATTGCCAAGAGTTTTGAAGCTGATTTCACGCGCATCCAATTCACGGCCGATTTGCTTCCGACCGATATCATCGGTTCTGACTTCTTCAACATGCAGACACAGACGTTCGAAAATCGGACAGGACCGATTTTTACCAACATCTTATTGATTGATGAAGTGAACCGAGCCGTCCCCCGGACACAATCCGCCTTGCTCGAGGCGATGGAAGAGCGGCAAGTCTCGATCGGCGGAGTCACGTATCAACTGCCGGAACCGTTCTTCGTCATCGCAACGCAAAACCCGATTGAATCGGCAGGGACGTTCGCCTTGCCCGACGCTCAACTCGACCGCTTCTTGATGTCGCTCCAAGTCGGCTATCCCGAAGCGGGGGAAGAACGGCAACTGATTCTACAGACGATTTCGAAGACACGCCACGCCGTCCATGCCCTCATGTCGTCCGAGACGTTTTTAACTGTACAGCGAGAAGTCGAGGAGATCCGAGTCCATGAAGATGTCGTCACGTATCTGCTCGCCCTCATCCAAGAGACACGACATCATCCGCTCGTCGAAGTCGGAGCCAGCCCTCGCGCGACGCTCGCCCTCGTCAAGGCGTCTCAAGCTTACGCTTATATCGAAGACCGTCAATTCGTGACCCCGGAAGATGTCCAAGCCGTCGCGACGCATGTTCTGGCACACCGCTTGACGCTCACGCTCGAAGGGGACGTGAAATCGACGAAACGGGAAGTTCTCGCTGACATTTTGGAGCGAGTCGATGTACCGGTCGAGAAGGTGTGAAGATGCGACAAGTCGAAGTGAGCACACCGTCCCTTTTAGATGACAAGCTTTGGCCGGCCTATACAGGGATGCTCTTCTTCTTCGTGTGGTTCCCCTACGTCTGGCCGTTCGCTTATCTGGTTGGCGTGATTCTGGGGTTGATGCTCATACGGAAATGGCTGACGAAGCAAATCGTTGAGGCGACAGGCTTGTCGTTCCATCAAAAGGAGCAGTTGTTGTTCGTAAATGATCGCGTCTCGCTCAAGATGGAAGTGACAGGCATCGAGCGACTTGAAGAGCTCGGAATCCCGACGTCGGTCCGCTTAGTCACGGGACACGGCTTGACGTTTGACGAGGACCAGCGCGTGCATGTCATACAAATTCGTAACGAAGCGACCTATTCACTTCCGATTCACGCGAAACAGCGCGGTCCCGTTAAAATTGAAGAGTGCAGCCTTCAGTTCAGGCTCCCGTTTTGGCTCGGCACCATCTTCGTCACAGATCATACGCTACCGTCCTGGATTATCCTCCCGTCCATCATGAGACAGAATAGGTTCGACTCACGCCTGGTAAGGATGGGGGACCGACTCGTCAAACATTCGCCGCTCAAGGACCCGTTGATGATTCAAAGCACAAAGCGGTATGAGCAAGAGCCGGTCAAACAGATTGACTGGATCGCGACAGCCAAGACAGGAAAACTTCAGGCGAAAGTGTATCAACGCCAAAACCTCGATACATTCACGCTCGTGCTCGACTTGAGCGGTCCGCTCGGAAATGGCCTCCATGCCCGTTACGAAGAGTTGATTCAACAAGCCGCATATCTGGTATCCTATTTAGTGAAGGAAGATTGTAAAGTCGAACTGTTCATCAATCGGCTCGATGCTGATAATCATATCGACCACCTACGGATGAGTGACGGTCGCAAGCAGTTGCGGCTTGCGCTTGTGCGCCTCGCCTGGATTCATGAATCCGATCGATTCGTCGCCACGAAACGATTTACCCAAATCATCGATCGACACATGCATCCGCATGCGGAAATGATTCGGATTGACGCGTCACTGCTCAAGCAGATGTCTGTCGGTTGAAAGGAGTAAAGATATGTTCCGCCTGATCAAAACATTCGCTTTAGCCGGGATCTTCACGCTCGCTGCCACGTCGGCAGCTGCGGCGCCGACAGAACGATCCGCGGAGCGTTTCGCTGAAGAACATTTCGAGTCGATCGTCCTCGACCATATCGAAGGAGACGACCCGAGTAACTATCACTTGACGGAAAGTCGCGCCATCTCGTTCGGTCCGCTCCATGAAGTGATGATTGCTGCGCAATCCTGTTATTCGCCAGACGAAATGTGCACGTTCGTTCCGAGTGACGAGTACGTGTCGGCCGTCATACAAGACGGCGAGCCGAGAAACGTCATCGGGACGTATGAGCAAGAACCGGGTGTCTTCGCCTTCTCCACGTTGGGGTATGGCGACGAGTTAGCCATTGCCTTAGCTGATGTGTCCGGGACATTGGTCCATTCCGCGCGAGAAAATGCATGGTTTGATTTTGACGGGGAGACGTTGACTGCCTTGACGAATGATGCGAAACGGTTCATCGGCGGAGACACGATCACGCTCGAATCCTATCAGGCACTCTTAGTCGAGGCACATTTAAACGTTGAAGGTTCGTTGGAGGATGGCCTCACTGGTAGTTCGGGTAATGTTCAGACGACAACTCCAAGATTGTATTGGATGCTTGGCTTTGCGTTGTTGGCGGGGCTCCCGCTCAGTTATCTTTTGTACCGGAGGCGAGCGAATAAATAAGACGGTTGCATGGAGTCGGTACATATCACCACCTGACTCAAAGATAAATAAATTACACCTATAAAAAACACCGCTCCACGCAATAGCGTCGAGCGGTGTTTTCACATGAACGGTCCGTTCGCCTGGACGACGAACTGCGAGTGTTCGAAATGATACGTGATGCGTGAATAGTCGAACGGCTTCCCGTTCGAAAGATGGAAAATCGTCTCGATGCGGAGCGTCGGGTCGTCCGTCTGTAAACCTAGATAGCCGGCCTCCGTGGCAGTCAGTCGCCCGACCTGCATGTACATGTCCGAAAAGCCGATGGTGACGCCGAGTGCGCCCTGGACGTAATCGAAGATTGAGTCGGCGACGATCTCTCGGTTCAAATACGGGACGATCGCCTTCACATAGTACGACTCCTCGTAACAGAACACCTCGCCGTCGACGAAGCGGACCCGCTCGACGCGATAGACGTCATCTGTCACGTCGATGCCAAGGTTCTGCGCGACCGTCGTGTGCGGTTTCGTGACCGAGACGTCGAGCACGTCCGACGTCAACGCCCGGTCACCGAGATTGCTCTTGAACCCTTGCGTCGAGAATAGGCTCATATAGCCCGGACGGTTGTGGCGCCGGACGAAGATCCCGCTTCCCCGCAATTGAAAGATGACGCCTTTTCGCTCCAGCAACTCGAGCGCTTTCGTAATCGTACTCTTGCTGACGGCATATTGGCTCATCAACTGCTCGAGGACGGGCAGTTTATCTCCTTGTTTCAAATCCTTTTGATTGATGTACTGTTCAATCTCTGCTGCAACCTGTTGGTATTTTAACATGCGTATTCCTCGCTTCATATTCGGTAATTCGATTGTACCATGTCACTATTTTAACGAGAATAAAAAGATACCGGACTTGTATAATTGTACCGGTACAATTATACTAGACGTGTATGATTCATTATTGGCATCTCGAAGAAGGAGGAACACATATGAAGACATTACCGAAAGACTTTCTATGGGGCGGCGCGCTTGCCGCCCACCAATTTGAAGGCGGCTGGGACGCCGACGGCAAAGGACCTAGCGTCGTCGACGTCTTGACAGCAGGCGCTCACGGCGTCGCGCGTCGGATCACGGACAAGGTCGAGCCGGACGAATTTTATCCGAACCATGAAGCAATCGACTTCTATCACCGTTATAAAGAAGACGTCGCGCTCTTCGCTGAGATGGGCTTGAAGTGTCTCCGCACGTCGATCGGTTGGAGCCGGATCTTCCCGAACGGGGACGATGCGGAGCCGAACGAGGCAGGACTCCAATTTTATGACGACTTGTTCGACGAACTGTTGAAGCATGACATCGAGCCGATCATCACGTTGTCCCACTTCGAGATGCCGCTCCACCTCGCACGTGAGTACGGCGGGTTCCGCAACCGTGCCGTCGTCGACCATTTCGTCCGTTTCGCCGAGGTGTGTTTCGACCGCTATAAAGACAAGGTCAAATATTGGATGACGTTCAACGAGATCAACAACAAGATGGACGTCAACAACCCGCTCTTCTTATGGACGAACTCAGGCGTCATCGTCGAAGACGGGGAGAACGCCCGTGAAGTGATGTATCAGACGGGGCACCATGAGTTGATCGCGAGCGCGCTCGCCGTCGCAAAAGGGAAAGCAATCAATCCGGACTTTGAAATCGGGGCGATGGTGTCACACGTGCCGATTTATCCGTTCTCGTCGAACCCGGACGACGTCATGCTTGCTGAAGAGATGATGCGTCAACGTTACTTCTTCCCGGACGTGCAAGTGCGCGGGGTCTATCCGAGCTACGCCTTGATCGAATTCGAGCGTGAAGGCTATTCCATCCCGTTCCTCGATGGGGACGAAGAGATTTTGAAGAATGGGACCGTCGATTACCTCGGTTTCAGTTACTATATGTCGACGACCGTGAAGAGTGATGTCATTGCCGACAACATTGGCGACATCGTCAACGGTGGTCTGCCGAACGGCGTCGAGAATCCGTATATCAAGTCGAGCGACTGGGGCTGGTCGATCGACCCGGTCGGTCTCCGCTATGTACTCAACCGGTTGTACGACCGCTATCAAATCCCGCTCTTCATCGTCGAGAACGGATTCGGTGCTGTCGATGAGATTGTCGACGGGAAAATCCATGATGCGGCACGCATCGACTACTTGAAGGCGCATATCGAACAGTTGAAACAAGCGGTCGTCTATGACGGCGTCGACTTGATCGGCTACACGCCATGGGGCATCATCGACATCGTCTCGTTCACGACGGGCGAGATGAAGAAACGGTACGGCATGATTTATGTCGACCGTGACAATGAGGGCAACGGCTCGATGGAGCGGATGAAGAAAGACTCGTTCGATTGGTACAAGCATGTGATCGAGACGAACGGGGAAGCGTTGGAATACAAAGTGACAAAATAAAAATGACTCCTTTTGACTTTCTAAGTGATAGTCAAAGGGAGTTTTTGTATGATGGTAAGTAGAAAGAAATGGGGGCACTCCATGAGACATATCTCAATTCGTTTAGGTACAACTCTTAATCAACCACATGATCGGAACTGGAGGAAGCGACACATCACCGAGATTCACTCGTCATACGTGTTTGAAGAATTGCTTGCGAATTATCTGTCTCGATTCATCGAGCAAGACGAGGTCCGATTCACATCCGACGAACTCGTTGGGATAGAGCTTCTAGTGGCACATGAGACGAAGTCATATATGCACCATACGTTTGATGGGACAGACAATCAGGTGCTGGTCCATGAGTTCACGAGTAAAACGTTCAACTATGAGAATTATTTAATGATTCTTGACGAAAAAGAGAAGTTTCGTCATTTCGCTGAGCTCGTACGTGAAGTGCTCGTACCACTATTAGAAGTACATACGTTCAGTAAGAGAGAAGCGATTTCTGACATCATCAAACAATGTTTGAGGCAAATCGAAATGAATGACTACAAGTTGGTCATTTTGCTAAATAAAACTCCAAAATCAAATAAAAAACGAAATCGGATAGCTGTTTTTAAATTGATTGTCTCTGTGACAGGTGCTTCGTTTTGGATTGAAGTTTATGAAAAGGGGATGAGGTTATTCCAAGCAAAAGTGATTGAAGAAATCGCGAACCCTAATTCGTTCTCATTATATTTCGGAACGAGTAGTTGGGAGTCCGATGACGTGTTCACGATCCATTCCAAAGTTCGAAATTGGAATGCGCGAGTTGATGTCCTGAATGGAACAATCGACATTTATAAACAAATAAGGGACTAAGGAAGCAAAGCCATCTCGGAGATACAGAACGCTATGACTAAACGACAGTAACTGTCATTGTATGAATAACTCTAAGCCAATCACCATTCATAACGGGAGGGACATCAAGTGGAATACCCTGTACTTAAAACTCCAATTTTTTTTAGTGTAAGATATGAAGAACTTACTCCAAAATTGTTAAATCAATATTTCGAATACATGATGACTAATCTAGAAACTAGAATATGGGTTTTAATAAAACAAACAACACTAAACCGCGTAGTAGAGCATAAAGAAATATTTAGTGATCAAGTCATGGATGAAGTATTTGATTGGGCCATAGAAAATCTGGAAATCAGAAAACTCTCAGAATATACGGAGGAAGAACTATTAAACTGTAACCTTGAAAATGCTGCGCCATACGAATTATCAAAAAGGAAATTTCTAGCCTCGTTGCTAAAAATAAAAAATGAGAATCACGCCGCTATAAATATGATAGACATTCACGATTACAAATTATTAATGGATTTAGGTTTATATTTTGGCGAGTGTTTGAGGCAAAGAATAGATGGTGCCGAATGGGGAGTCTTTAAGAAAAAGAAATATGACATTACAAATCATTTAGTAATTTTCTTTAGTAATGGTGCTGCATTCTGTCCTTTCTCTGAAGTGGAATTGCTTTTAGGCGATTACGAATCAGAATTTATGACTTTAAAAGATCGAATGATTGAACTTAAAGAAATGGATTGAAAACACGACTTGAAGTAGACAATTCAGGATTTATAACACACAAAACCAATGAACTACTCTAACGAATGAATTATAAACGAGTCGAAAACGCCCCCCTAGATATTAACTCTAGAGAGGGCGTTTTTGACTAGGAGACTGTTTATTCTTTCACCGCTACCCACACTTCGCTATAGACGTTGTCTGATGGTCCGTCATGCTTCGTGAACGAGATGCTCGGCAAGTCGGCCAGTTCGTACCCAGACGTCGGCAGCCATTCGGCATACGTTTTGGCCATCGTCTCCTGGAGCGTCTTCGGGAACGGACCGGTATTCGGGAAAACGGCCCATAGGTTCGACTCGATCGTGATTTGTTCAAGGTCCTTGTACGTATTCTCTTGCGTCGTCGCGAAACCGATCATATGCGTGAGTGAACCCGTTTCGTCCAAATAGCCTTCATCAAAATCAAATGACACGTTCAGTACTTGGTGCGGATAGAGGTCCGCCAACTGATGCATCTCGCTTCGCTGTTGCGCCGTGATTGACTGCGCCAACTCGACGATGTCATGATTCACGCCTTCGAACTGAATCGGGACGCGTTTGGACACGCCGACGACGTTGAATGAAGATTTGTGTTCTAATTTGAATTCCATCGAGATTCCTCCTTTGATGTCGATGAAGAAAGTGAATTTCGGGAATGACTTTTGAATCTTGTTCTTAATCACTTCAGACGGTAAAAAGCCACACCAATCTCGAAACGCTCGCGAGAACCCGTCGACGGATTGGTAGCCATACGTATACGCCACGTTCGTGACCGACTTCCCATGGATCAAGTCCTTGTTCGCTTCTGACAGCCGACGATTTCGGATATATTCATTGAGCGTCATCCCGGCCATGTAGGAAAACATGCGTCGAAAATGATAGTCGGACACCCCGACGATGCGTGTGATATCCTGACTCGTGATGTCTTCTATTAGATGTTGATCGATGTGGTCCATCAATCGGTTCAGTGATTCAAGCATCAGCATTCCCTCCTTTCTGCATTCATCATACTTCGAACATCGTAGGGGTACTCGATGATTTCGATACGGATGTCATTGGATAGAAGACGTCACTGGTTGTAGCCGATGAACATCGTGAACATGATGAGGATGACCGATGACGTCATGAGTAAGAACGTAAGCGAGCTCGCGAACACGAGAAAACCTTTGGAGAAGTGGCGTCGTCGTTTCCAAATCCCTATGACGAACACCACGTTCAAAATGAGAAATAGTGCGAGCAGCAGTAACGGGAGAGCCCGGTCCTGCATCAATATAAGTAAGTCCATAGATGTTACCTTCCTTCAACTATTTTTAAAAAGCAGGAGATTCATCATAACTGCCCTTATAATAAACAAGAATTAACACTGATATCGTTTGTTACCTAGGAGGAAAACTATGAAAAAGCTACTTCGTGCGACCATCGCCGGCATCGCGTTGTTCACGCTGAGCATCGCACCGTCAGAAACCGTGGACGCCGCACCGAAAAAAATTAAGAATTGCACCGAACTGAATAAGACGTACAAAGGCGGTGTCGCCAAAACGAAGACGACGAAAAACAAAGGTGGTAAGACAAAGTACAAGCCTTACGCCAACAGTTCGTTATACGAAGCGAACAAATCAAAAGACCGTGACAAGGACGGTATCGCCTGCGAGCGCTAAGAGATGAGAGGACAGCCGTCCTCCGTCTCTTTTTTAGTTGTTGAAGCGGTAAGATACTTCCCCTTCAGAATCATAGCCGGTGATAGACTCAATCGACTCGATTTGGTCGACGAGCACGAACCAAACGTCATTCCCGGCCTTCGTCTTCAACAGTTCCGGTTCGAACCTTTCCCCGTTCAACTCGACGACGACTCTTGTCGTCTCGCCGTGGTTCATCCCGTAAAGGATATCGTACGGGGAACATGCTGACGGATCTCCGCACGATTGGCCGAAAGTCGACCACGTGAGACCTGCCTCGGACAGCGATTCAGATGTAACCGACTGAACCTGATTGTCGACAGTAAGTTCAAGACCTATGCCTTGCGCAACCGGCTCTTCACTCCATTCCTCGACGGTGTAACTGTTCGTGAAAAAGCGAAGACTCATATTACGGTCATCAACAGGGTAGGTGAGAATCGGTTCCGCTCCTTCGGGCAACTGTGGCTGTTTGGTCGACTCGACTCCCCATGCCACTCCGGCTGATAACAACAACATGAACACAATAATGAGGACAATTTTTTGCTGACGCTTCATGACAGACCGCTCACTTTCTCGACTTGTAAAAATTGTCGTACCTGTTCAATCGGGAACGCCGGGTTCCAATGGACGAAGTGGCCACCTGTCATTCGTATGTAAGTGATTGGCAGCTCATGCCGTTGCAGGTCCATCATGGCTGACTTCGTCAATCGGGCTTCTTTGTCGTCCAGTCCGACAAAATCGCCGTAAATAAGCAACGTCGGGACTTGAAGTGAACGCATGAGCTGCGGCACGGCAAGTTGATAGAAGCCGAACAACAGATTCAATCTGCCTCGACCGAGCTTAGCCGGGGCGTCCAACGCACGTCGAATCTCGTCTCGTTCAGTGAGACCTGTCTGTGCGCAGAATGCCTTAACCTGTTCCTCTGGCATCGGAGCTGACACGTTGTCTGAAATGATTTTTGTCTCGATTTTCCGGACGAGTCGAGGTCCGAACAGACGATAAAGTCCGCTCAGGAGCGGGACGGCAAGGCCCAACACCCTATATTCTCTCAACGGAACGCGCGGGAACGTCTTATGGCCTTGGTCTCGCTTTCGCCGCTCCACGTGCTCGGGATAATAAGCGGCGAAAGCGAGACCTACCGCGCCGCCGAGTGAATGCGCGATCACATGGACGGGTCTGATTCGATGTGTGACGACGTAGTCGTTGACCCAATCCGCCAACTGTTCGAACGTCACGGCCTGCTTAATCCCTTCACTTCGCCCGAACCCTGGCAGATCGAACAAATGAACTTCGAAGTCGTTGCGCAACGCCTCAGCGAGCGAACGGCCTTCCTCCCCAGTGAATCCCCGGCCGGTAAAAATAGCACGGGTGTCCCGCTCCCGAGCACTTCTGCATGATAACGATTCAATTGAACCCCACCTTTCAACTCCCAATATCTGTATCTTTTCATTGTACGTGACTGATGATTGGAACAAAAGCAGATTCTTCCAAACAGAGACACGTTTCCCTCCAAATCCGGGTATAGACTACTGACACGTGAGCAGGTTGCACATGTCGTTTTCACTGTCGCTCTTGAGTTGTCTCAACAAGGAGGAATGCGGTGTGAAATTATCGGGTAAAACGGCGCTCGTCACCGGGGCCGGGTCAGGGATGGGTCGGGCGATCGCCAAACTGTTTGCCGAGGAAGGGGCACGCGTCGTCGCCGTCGACATGAACGCGGATTCGGTCGAAACAGTCGTGTCAGAGATTAAAGCGAGCGGTGGGGAAGCCGTCGGCGTCGCCGGGAACGTCACAAAGCAGGAAGATATCGACAAGATGGTCGAGACGGCGAAGAGCACGTTCGGTTCGCTCGACATCTTGGTCAACAATGCCGGCATCATGGACAACTTTTTGACCGTCGGCGAAGTGACCGACGAGGTGTGGGACCGTGTCATCGCCGTCAATTTGACCGGACCGATGAAACTGGCCCGGGCCGCGATCAACATCATGGACAAGCAAGAAACGGGCGGCGTCATCATCAATAACGCCTCGGTCGGTGGCCTGTTCGGGACACGGGGCGGCGCCTC
Source organism: Exiguobacterium sp. TNDT2 (assembly GCF_003331145.1). GTDB lineage: Bacteria > Bacillota > Bacilli > Exiguobacteriales > Exiguobacteriaceae > Exiguobacterium. The sequence goes on from NZ_QLVE01000011.1 coordinate 33,384, forward strand.
GTACGTCGCCTCGAAGCACGCACTGATCGGCCTGACGAAAAATATTGCCGCCACGTACGGTACGTTCAACAAGATTCGGGCCAACGCCATCGCACCGGGCGGGGTCAATACGAATATCGGCGCCACCATCACCGCGCCGAGCGAGCTCGGGATGCGGGCCATCCAAGGGGCAGGGGAGGCACCGATGGGTGAACCGGAGCAAATTGCCAAGGTCGCGTTGTTCCTCGCCTCCGACGATTCGAGTTTCGTCAATGGCGACGTCTTGAAAGCGGACGGTGGGTGGACCGCCCGTTAACGAGAAAAAGCCGACACGATTGTCGGCTTTTGTTATGTCTTCTGCTTGCGAAACGCGAGCGGTGTTTGATGATGCACTTTCTTAAACGTCTGGACGAAATGGCTCACGCTCGTAAAGCCAAACCGGTTTGCCACTTCAGCGACCGGACTGTCCGTCTCACATAACAGACGGGCGGCTCGTTGCATCCGGATGTCTTGGACATAGGCGAGCGGCGATGTGTCGCCCCATTTTGTAAAGTAGCGGCAACATTCCGCCCGGCTCAGACCACCCGTTGCTGCGATGTCTTCGAGCGTCAGTTTCATCGTGTCATGGTCATGTATGTAGGCGAGCATGAGACGCATCCGTTCCTGAACATGATGTTTCGTTCTGCTTTGCGGCTGTTGAATCCAATAGCGCCAAATGACTGCGAGTTGTAAGCTCGCATCGAGCAACGCGAACGAGGACTTCTTTTTCAGACTGCGAATCACTTTGTCGATTATGTCGAGGATGACCTTGTCATCCGGTTCAGCCGGATGCAACACTTTACTACGCGACGTCTCGGCATGTGGTGTCACGTACAACTCCGCAAGCGACGGAGAGAATAGGTCAAACGGCTCGACGGAGATCACGATCAAACGAAATGGCTCTCCCTTCGGTTCAACTTTCACGATTTGTCCACGGTCTAAGATCAACGCCATCCCGGAGCGGAGCCGAGACCGTGTCCCATTGACGAGCAGGTCGAGTTGTCCGTTCGTGATTAACCAGATTTGAAACTGCGGATTCACTTTGATCGTCGTGTCAATCGTCGTTTCAGTCCACTCTTGGATATCAATCAGATTTTCTTCAACCTTCATCCGAACACCTCAATATTTGAACATTTATTTTGTTTTAACACCGGATGGACACACTTCTTTTTCACCACGAAGCGTCTATCAAGACATTTCATCGGAATTTTCTGCGTGGCGATTGAACAAGTTCCCTCTATATAATGGCGTCAAAAGATGAACCAGCCCGTGATCCCGGCATGCACCAAGATGGCAATCGGGACCCCAATTCGAAACATCGGCTTCAATGTCTTATGACGGAAGAGGCGCATCGCAAGATAGGCGCCGAATGCGCCACCGATCCAAACAAGAATGAGTAACGTTCGTTCCGAAATGCGCCATTCACTTGATTTGGCACGGCGTTTATCGAAGAAAAATGTCATAAACGCTAGTAAATTAGTCACAATGTAATATAGCAGTAATAGTTCCAAAGACTAAAACCTCCTTTCTCTTCTCTTTAGTATAGTCGAAAACGGCTCAACAAAGCCATTTGTATCTAGATTGTAAAAATTCAGAGTCCTCTCATCCCTTTGAAAGCTTCTGTAACTGAACTGATATCACTCTCATATCAGCCTGTAACGGCAGTGAAACATACAGGTGTTACAGTAAGGGAGCGTTAGAAAAGGGAGGAATATTCTTATGAAAAAACCACTATTGACACTAACGGCACTCGCTGGCCTTAGTTTAGGAGTCGCTGCTCCAGCTTCGGCAGCATCAACACACACAGTTCAGTCGGGAGATACACTTTACCGTATCGCCGTGAACAACGGTGTATCAGTTAATGACATCAAACAAGCGAACGGCTTAAACTCTAATATGATTTATCCAAACCAAGTATTGAAGCTTGCGAAGTCAGAAGCTAAAGCTTCAAGCGCTTCAAAAACGTATACAGTAAAATCAGGTGACACGTTGTATCGCATCGCGACAAACAACGGCGTATCTGTCAAACAGTTGATGACATGGAACGGTCTTAATTCAGATCTCATTTTCCCTGGTCAACAATTCTCTGTAAAAGGTGCTAAAGCAGCATCGGTTGCGAACAGCGCACCAGCCGCTAAACCAAAAGCATCAACATCTGCACCAGTGACGAAACAGTCTACGTCGACAACGCAAACCCAAGCTCCGGCTTCAGGTAAGACGATGACTGTGGAAGCAACGGCTTACACGCCATACTGTGCAGGATGCTCAGGAATCACGGCAACAGGAATCGACGTCCGCTCGAACCCGAACCAAAAAGTTATCGCGGTTGACCCTTCAGTCATCCCACTCGGCTCTAAAGTATGGGTTGAAGGCTACGGCGAAGCAATCGCTGGAGATACTGGTGGCGCCATCAAAGGTAACAAAATCGATATCTTGATGCCGACACGAGAGCAAGCGCTCAACTTCGGTCGTAAATCAATCACAATCAAAGTCTTAAACTAATCGATTTACCCCAAAAACACCGCAGGCGCGGTGTTTTTTTGTGTTGTAGACGCGGTATCTGTAAACGAGCATTTCATTCTTACGAAGAATGGGTAAACAAGAGGCAAAAGGAGGAAATCGAGATGGTCACGACAGAATTCATTCTAGGCATACTCGGTATCGTATTGGTCATTCTCAACGTGATGTTTGCGGTCACCATCATCTTCTTCGAACGGCGCGATATCGGGTCAACGTGGGCCTGGCTACTTGTTTTATTCTTCGTGCCGCTGCTCGGATTCTTCATCTATATCTTCTTCGGACGCTTGATCAAATCGAATAACTTCTATCAAGTCGACGAGGAACGACGACATGAATACGCCGAGCACGTCCAAAACCAGTTGACCGAGCTCGATGCGGATGAGGGTTTATTCGCCCGCGACCCGCTCTTATCCAAATATCGACGGCTCGCTCGCTTAAATTTATCATCTACGAACGCACTCGTAACGTACCATAATGCGATTCAGGTCATCCATGACGGTGAGCAAAAATTTGAAGCGTTGTTCCATGACATCGAAGTGGCGACGCGTGAAATTAACATCCAGTACTATATCATTCAAAATGATTCACTCGGTCAAGCGCTCATCGAGGCGCTCACACGCCGGGCCAAGGAAGGTGTCAAAGTACGTCTGCTTTATGACGCCGTCGGCTCGAGGGGGTTGCGACGCTCCCATTTCAAACAGCTCCTCGCGCACGGCGGCGAGGTAAAGTCGTTCTTCCCGTCACGCCTCGGCATCAACTTCCGCGTCAACAACCGGAATCACCGCAAGCTATGTATCATCGACGGAGACATCGGCTATATCGGCGGTTTCAACGTCGGGAATGAATACCTCGGGACGAATCGACAGTTCGGTTATTGGCGCGACGTGCATCTACGGATGAGAGGAGAGGCGGTGCGTGAACTGCTCGAACGTTTCCTCCTCGATTGGAACCGTGCCGTGCCGACGAAGCATCGGGCTGAGAAAGAGGATTTTGTATGGCCATCCGTCCTCATTAAGACGGCCCAATCACCGGTGCAAATCGTCACATCGGGTCCGAACTCATCGACCGAGCACTTGAAAAACATGCTCGTCAAGATGATCACCGAGGCGAAAGAGACGATTTACATCCAGACCCCTTATTTCATCCCTGACGCCAGCTTCCTCGACGCCTGCCGCAACGCGCTCATGTCTGGGACGAAGATTCGCCTGATGATCCCGAATAAGCCGGACCACATGTTTGTCTATTGGGCGACGTATACGAATGCGGCCGAGCTCGTCCGCTACGGTGCCGAAGTATATACGTATGAAGGCGGTTTCCTTCATGCGAAGACGCTCGTCATCGATGGCGAGGTCGCCTCGATCGGCACGACGAACATCGACGCCCGCAGTTTCCGTCTCAATTTCGAAATCTCGGCGCTCGTCTATGATGAGGTCGTGGCCCAGTCTGTCATCGATGCATTCGAACGGGACATAGATCGTGCTGACCGCTTGACGATTGAGCGTTATGAGACGCGGACGAAATGGATCCGTTTCAAAGAGAGCGTGTCACGCCTGCTCAGCCCAATCCTCTAAAAAAGACCAGCCAGATCGTCCGGGAATACACGGCGAGCTGACTGGTCTTTTATTTGTTGAGCGTCTGGGTGACGTGTCGTTCAAACGCCTCCACAATGGGTACCGGGGCTTCTTTCTCTCCGTACTCGGCGGCCTCGAGCCAGACGGCGAAGCGGCTCCCTTCGCTGAATCCGATGCGGTCGAACCATTCCATGACCGTCTCTTCACGATGGCGAGGATGGGCTTGTTCAAGCCGGCGCCCGGCATCGAGCAAACGGACATGCCGCGGGGCCCGTGTCGAGCGGCGAACCGAATCGGCCGCTTGATGGCGTTGCTTCGGCATCGTCACATCCTCATGGATTTCTTTTCGGCGTTGCACATAGATGAATAAAGCGATGACGCTGACGAGAACGACGAGAAACGTGACGACCAAGAATAGCGATTGGTTCGTCGCCGATTCGAGTAACGTCTCGTTTGAAATCGTCTCGGCATCGATGTTCGGATTGTCCGGGACGAGAATCCGGTTGACACGGTCGGTCGGATCCAAGTTGAAGCCATCGAACCAACCGCCGATCCAAATCAGGATGGGCTGGACCCATGCGACGAGGTTGCCGAATAGTAGTTCTTTGATGGTGCGAATGATCACGGCCAAACCAAGCCCGACACCGAGTGCGACAACAAGTGTCGACATCATCCGTTTATAGTCACGTCGATAATACAGGCTCCGCTGCCAAAACAAGAACAGGAACGGGAAGCCGATCATTGCGAGCGGCTGCGACGCCGGCGGGAACAACCAATCGACGATCAAGAAGAGCACGCTGGCAATCGCGTAACGGTCCGTCCAATCGAGCGTCCGGATAAAGGCGTGGACGTACGTGAACAACAGCAACGTCACGCTCATCTCATAGGAGAACCAAAGGGCGACGATGCTCAGTGCCGTCTGGACCCCGAGTTGCCAGTTGCGCGGCAAGCGGAACGTCAACAGAAACACGAGCGGAAACACGTGACCGACATAGAACGCGGCGAACACCCACCAAAGCTGTCTCATCGTCCGTCACCTCCGAGTCGTAAAATCGATTGGCTGCCGCCGTATTTGGCGACCTTCCGTTCGAATAGCGACCGGGCGAGCGGGAAATCCCGTTCCGACAGACAGGCGAGCGTCGTCATGACCTTGCGGAAGTGTGTCTCACCGCTTCCCGGGGCGAGGTCATAGGTGATGCCGTCCTTCGTCAATGTCGGCACGATCAGCCCATAGCTCGCGTTCTCTTTCTCGAAGTCGCGGCACAGAGCTGCCGCCTGCGAGATCAACCGCTCCATCTGATGGGTGAGGGCGCGTCCGTCTTTCGTCAACAAGTCGAGCACGACGACATATTCGTTCGCCTGGACGGGTTGCTCGGTGCGGGCGAGCAGTTCACCTGTCTTCGCGTAGGCCGACCAATACAGTTGCCGCATCGGCTGTCCGTGATACGGCGCCACCGACTGGAACGTCTCCGGGTCACGGTAGGCGCTATGACGGACCATCTCTTCGCCTGGTAACGTCGGCGGACGTTTCGGGATCGGATAAGGCAGGAATTCAGGGAAGACATACCCGATGCGGTCGAGCGGATCTTCTTTATAGAGCGAAAACATACGGAGCGGGTCCCGGATCTCCATGCCGATCGCCTCCATGCGGATCGGACCGCGTCGAATCGCCTTGAGTGGAAGCGTGTAGGCGACGGCCGCCTCGCGTCCGACATAGTTCTCTTGGCGCCAGAAAGCGTGTTCCTCTGACTCGACGGTCGGATGGAGATATCCTGACAAACGGACGACACCGAGCGGGACAGGCGCCGTCGATACCAATTTGATCGTATACGTTTCTTCATCGTTCGGGAACAGCTTCAGCTCGTCGGTCACTTCGACGTGGACGTATTCAGCGAGCCGGAACAACAGCTCCGGCATGATCAATGCATACAGGCTGAAGCCGATAATCACACTCGCGAGGAAGACGTTGCCGTACAGGGCGGTGAACACCCCGACGACGAACAAGAGCCACATATACCCGGACTCAAGATAGCGAGGGCTGACGAGTTGCATGTCACACCTCTGACGGGACCGGGATGGTCTCCAAAACGGACTTGATCAATTTGGACGGCTTCGTCTTGAGCGACGCTTCCACCGTCAACACGATCCGGTGGCCGAGGATGGGCAAGGCGAGCGCACGGATATCTTCCGGCGTGACGTAATCCCGTCCGTCCATATAGGCATGCGCCCGGGCCGCCATCGTGTAAGCGAGCGTCGCCCGTGGGCTCGGTCCGACCTCGATGTCCCGGTGATGACGGAGCGCCTCGACGAAATCGAGGAGATAATCCTCCATCGCCTCGTGAAACAAGACGTCACGGACGGCTTGCTGCATCTCGGCAAGTTCGGTCTGTTGCAATGTGAACGGGGCCGCACTCAAATGCTCGTTCCGAAGCAACCGGCGTTCCGACTCCCGAGACAACGGAGCGAGCGACAGTTTGAACAAGAAGCGGTCGAGTTGAGCCTGCGGCAACGGGAACGTCCCTTGCCCATCGAACGGGTTTTGCGTCGCGATGACGAAGAACGGGTCCGGTAAACGAAGCGACACCTCGCCGAGCGTCACTTGACGCTCCTGCATCGCCTCTAACAGTGCCGACTGCGTCCGTGGTGTCGTCCGGTTGATCTCATCGACGAGCAAGATCGACGTGAAGATTGGGCCAGTTCTCCGTTCGAACGTGCCTGTCGTCGGATTGAACAGTTCCATCCCTAAAATGTCACTCGGCAACGTGTCCGGTGTACATTGCACGCGTTGGAACGCGGCCGATACCGACGTCGCCAGGCTACGCGCGAGCGTCGTCTTTCCTGTCCCCGGTCGGTCCTCGAGCAGGACGTGCCCCCCGGAGAGGAGGGCGATCGTCGCCAGCTTGATCGCCTTTGACTGCCCGATCACTTGATCGTTTAAATGTGTCGTCCATTGTTGCACCATAATAAAGTTCCCCCGTCTATTTTCTGAATATTTATAAAAATCATAGCACACTCGACGCTCACGCAAAACGATAAACAAAAAACGATGACGTGATCGTCATCGTTTCGGTGTGTCCAAATAGCGTTCGAAATGCCGCTCGAGCCAATCTTGGAAGAACGACATGAACGTACAGATGCCCCAGTAGATGAGGGCGACGACCAAATAGACGGTCATATAATCGAATTCCCGGCCTCCGACGATTTTCGCCTTGTTAAAAATTTCCGGGACGGTAATCATGGCGGCGAGCGAACTCGCTTTAATCAAATCGAGGAATACGTTCGAAAGCGGGGGAAGGGCGATTCGCGTCGCCTGTGGCAAGACGACCCCTTTCAGTGTCAGCCACTTCGTCATTCCAAGCGAGCGGGCCGCCTCGACCTGTCCCGGATCGACGGCACGAATCGCAGCCCGGACGATTTCGGCGATATAGGCCGCCGAGTTCAGGCTGAACCCGATGATGGCTGCCGTTAACGCCGCGAACTCGATGCCGATGAACGGAAATCCTGAATATAAGATGAACAGGATGATCAGAATCGGTACACCCCGCATGAACGAGATGTAAAACGTCGACGGGAACCGAAGCATCCGCGACGGTGAAAGTTTCCCAAGGGCGAGCACGAGACCGAGCAACAAGCCGAAGAACATGCTGACGAATGAGATCCAAAGCGTGTTCGGCAAGCCGCCTAGCAGATAAGGGAACGAGCGTACAGCCAGGTCGACATCAAAGAGCGCTTCCCAGTTCACACCTTCGAACATGAGCGCTTAGTCCAATTCGACGATGGTCGCGTCAACGTCCGGTTCGACCGAGACATCGGCACCGTTATAGAACGTTTCCGACAACTCTTTCACCGTGCCGTCTTCGAGCATCTCCGCCAGGACGCGGTCGATGTTCTCTTGAAGCTCTGCGTTCTCCTTGTCCATCAAGAACGCAACTTCCTGAGGGTTATAGGCGATATCCGGGTGAATCGTGATATCAAACTCCGGGAAGAAGGCGAGGGCGAGCGTCTGGAGATAGTAGTCGTTCAAGATAACGTCGGTCCGTCCCGTCGAGACGTCGCGAAGATACTGGTCGTTCGTCGCGTTGTCATAGATGACTTCCTCGGCCCCGTATTGACGTGCCACGTCCATGAAGACGGTCGTCGCTTCTCCAGCGGCTTTCTTACCTTTCAAATCCTCGAGTGACTTGATGCCAGATAAGTCGCTCTTGCGAACGATGGCCGTCCCGTACGTATACTTGTACGGTGTCGAAAAAGTGAACTTCTCTTTCCGGTCGTCTGTGACCGAGATATCATTCGCCACGATGTCGACTTGTCCGTTTTGGACGCTCGTCAACATGTTGTCGAACGCCATCTCTTTGAATTGGACCTCGAGGTCGAGACGTTTCCCGACCTCTTTCATGAGCTCGACGTCAAACCCAGTCAATGTATCGCTATCTTCTTCCCGGAACGAGGCCGGATAGAGCGTACCGGCCGTACCGACTGTGAGCGTACCTTCTTCTTTGATCTCATCCCAGCGCGAAGTTTCGGCCTGATCGGTGCTAGAATCACCACACGCCGCGAGCGGGACAGCCAATAATAGGGATGCTGCCAAACCTTTTGTCATACGTTTCATTCAAGTTCCTCCTTAAGTTATCATCTGTCTAAAAATAGCATGACATCCGCTTACAGGCAACTCCTAAGAGCGGAAAAACAGTCTTAATGTTATATTTGAAACATTAATCCATTAAGCGCTAACATGTTGATGAATGAAGGATTCAATCGAATGACACAGTTTATTAATTATGATGAAACAGATAAATGGATGTCGGTTGAACAATACGGTTTAAGCGAAAATATCATCTTGTTGATCAGCCTGCTCCGACGCATGTGAACTTTAATAATTCATGTATGATAGATAGTGAAGGCTTATTCGTAACATATCGAAATGAGGAAAAAAGGGCACACATGGAAAAATGGGAAAGATGGACCGTCAATCCAGAGATGCCGGATAAACTATATCTGCAGGCGCTAATTGATGATAAAGACGGATTACACTCGTGTTTACGGATGCCCGTGAAAAAATGATATGTAGTTATTGGATGGAGCGGTCATTACATATGAAAGGGAGAATGGTGCAATGAATCGCGCAAACATCTCGATCAAAGCGTTTGATGAGTATTCCGTCAGCGTCGTAAATGAAGCTAATAACCCGTTTCCAGTCATCGGGGAAATCATCCCGAGCTTTTCTGACGGGGTTTGGACGTATGAGGAACAGTTATATGAGAAAGCCCGTGTGACAAGCTTTCCAGACGATTTGCTGGACTGTTATGAATACATCAACAGTGAGGACAAACAAGTATTCTTGGCGTTCGACGAGACGACATGTATCGGACAGAATCGTATGGTGAAAGACTGGAACCGTTTTGCGTATATCGAGAACATCGCGGTCCGTGCCAGTTACCGACAGAGCGGACTCGGACATTTGCTGATGGAAGCTGCGGAGACGTGGGCAAACGAGCAATCGTTGCTCGGATTGTCACTTGAGGCCCAGAATGATAACGTGATGGCGTGTCGATTTTATGCGAAAGAAGGGTTCGCACTCGGCGGTGTCGATACGCTCAAACAGACCGGCAATCCGAACATCGACATGACGTTGTATTGGTACAAGATTTTCTGATTTTCTCGAGAGGAGAGACGTCACATCTGACATCGATTTTCTTCGTTTTTTCTTTTAGTTAACATAACATATATTATCAGTAAAAATAAAACTCCGTCTCAATTCTTTAGTATACTTAAAGTAGTGAGACGGAATGTGAAATTTGACGAAAGGGATTCAAGTTCGCGTAAAACGGATCAATGTGACGCCCGGTTCGGGTTCAAACTCGGCACTCGGTTCGAACCCGAGCTTCGTGTACAGTTTCTTGGCCGGTCCATTGTGTTTGCCGGTGTGCACATAGACGAGTTTGTCCTCGTGTAAGCTGAGCACGTGTTCGAGCAACGTCGTCGCGAGCCTCGCCCTGAAATATGTCGGATCGATACATAATTTCGTGACCTCGACCGTGTTCTCAGCCGCTTCGGCCGTGATGAATCCAATCAACCGCTCGTCGTTATATAAGCCATAGCTCGTCCCAGGCAGATTTTGAATCACTTCGACCGTCTCATAACGCGCTGGGATCTCATCGAAACCGATTAGCTCGGCCTCGACCGCATAAGCGTTTCGTTGAATCTCGAGCATTTGCTCGGCCAGTTGATAATCTGTCGTCTGAATCTCGCGTAATTCCACCTGTGAGCACCCCCGGATTATCGTAAAAATAGACGTGCCTGCTTGCGTTTGGCCCGCTTCAGTGCCAAATAGAGCCGATGTGTCCCGGCGACTGGTTGCCCATGACCGACGAACGTACGTTGCGGTGCGAGATCGATCAACTTCTCCGCATGCTCTAACGCTGCACGCTTATCCCATGTCGCGATACCCGGCAGCGGGAACAACGGACGAACGTCCCCTGCCACGGCGACTCCCCCACGCGTCTGAAATGCATCTCCCGCAAACAAAATCCGCTCCTTTTCATCGAAAAAAGCAATCGAACCAGGGGTATGACCCGCTGCCGGATAGACCCGTAAGCCGAACAGCCGCTCACCTGGGTCAAGCAATTTATCCGGCAAAGAGTGGATTTTCGGGAGAGAACCCTTCAGTTTGAGAGCCCGCTCGTCCGGGTCAGTCGTCCGGTCCCCTTCAAGGAGACGGGCGTCGCGCCTCGAGACGTACAGCTCGGCATGAGGATGGGCTTTCAAAATCGTATCGACACCGCCGACATGATCCCCATGGGCATGCGTCAACAAGATAGCGAGAAGCGGGCGTTCGAACGTCTCGATATACGCTAAAATCGCTTCCGCGTTCTGCGCGAGCCCTGTATCAATCAAGACAAGCCCGAGCTCACGTTCAATCAGTTGGACGTTGATGGGTAAGATGGGTGCGAAAAACGTCAGTTGATGGACGTGATCAAAACGTGTGACTTTCATGGAATCCCCTCCCCTTAATCGAATAACGTGGTCCAATCTTCTTGCCAACGGGCCTCAAAACACATATAGAGCTGCTCTCGAGTGTTCCGCGCAAGTGACAAAGGTGGTAAGGCGTCTCGTGTAAAGAACGCAACCTCGCTCGTCTCATGACTAATTTGCGCCTCTCCACCAATCAACTCGCATTCGATAAACAGTTTATAGTAATGCTGCGACAACGGCGGATGGTCGTGATGATGCATGTCGAACAAGGCAAGCAGCCGAATCGGTGCGACGTCGAAACCGGCCTCTTCCTCGATCTCTTTGATGATGTTCTCTGCCGGGGACAGTCCGATCTCACAAAAGCCGCCCGGAAGCGTCCAAAGTCTGTCTGACCTTTCCTTGACGAGTAACACTGCGTCATCCTTGAAGACGACGCCTCGGACATCGAGCTTCGGTGTCGGATAACCATCGACGTGGGTCAATTCGGTGATTTCATGCAAAGCAAGATTAGATTGTTGCTCGAACATCTCGGTTGCGATTCGTTGGAGTTCGAGGTAACGTTCTCGATCGAACTCGTCTTTCGTAAACGTCAAGCCAGCCTGTGACAGCGCCTGTAGCCGCTTGGCCCAATCGAGCCACTGTGACATACGTATCCCCCCATGATTTGTCCTCCTGTCCCATTCGCCAAAAGGGATCGTTGTTCCTTTTAGAAATACCCGCTCCTAAGAGAAACTAATGTGACATGGAGTTGAAAAAATCAGCTGATGCCCCCGTGTTATACTGGATAGAGAATAAAATCAAGGGAGGTTGGACATGCCGATTTCACTGTTATCCCAGTTCAAAGCAGACTTGGACGGCTACACCGAGCGGCAGCTCCGTTATCAGGCAGCAGCAGACGTCTGGTCAATCGGGCAGATGTACGACCATATCATCGTGGTGGCCGAGGAATATGCGGACGAGATTGAACGGTGTCTCGCTTCCACTGAAGAACAACCGCTCGGGAAGACCGAGTTCGATGAACGATTGTTCCGGATGGGCGGTTTCCCACCGGTCAAAATCCGCTTACCTGATGAGATGAACCAACCTCCGAACGATACGGACAAGCGCGAGATGCTCGAACGACGAATCGACGAGTTATCTGCACGCTTGAACCGCCTTGAACCGCTCGCCCGCGCGGCGAACCTTGACGTCAAAGCCCGGCATGGCGGTTTCGGTTGGCTGAACGCCCAGGAATGGTACGACCTCATCGGGATGCATAGCCGTCATCATTTGCGCCAACAGGCCGATTTGGAGCGCTATCTGATAGAGGCCGAGCTTTGAATCCATAAGAAAAACCCTGTATCAAAGACAATCGTCTCTGGTACAGGGTTTTCTTTAGTTCGATCTCAATCGAGATACACGTCCTCAATCTCACCGAACGTCTCTTCATCAAACACGAATGAGCCGTTGGCGTAGCGGTCCAAGAGCGTCAATTGCTTCGTCTTGACCGTCTTCGCTTTCTCTTTCCCGATGATGTGGAGCGTTTCATCGTCATGCACCGGGAGCACACGACGAATCTGGTGCGGTTTCGATTTGACTTCGCGGATGAGCATCGTCCCGCGCAAGTTGCGGTTCGTGCAGTCGAACTGGTCCTCGAGCTTCATCTTCTTGACCGCTCCACGTTGCGTCACGAGGACGAACAGCGGCGGTGTGAAGAAGGCAAAGGCATCGGCGACCACATCGCCATCTTTCAAGTTCATCGCTTTGACGCCGGCGGCACGTTGGCCGACGACCGGAACATCGTCTTCTTTGAACCAGAGGCCATAGCCGCGCTCAGAGACGAGGAACAGTTGTCCTGGACCGTCACTGATGCCAGCGAAGACGACCTCATCGTCACCTTTTAACTTGAGCGCCATGAGCGCCTTCGACTTGCGTTGGGCGTCATAGTCACGGAGCGGCGTCCGTTTGACCATGCCTTCACGCGTGACGAACAGGCAGTGCGCGTCAGTGTCGAACGTCGAGACGACATCGGCCGAGACGACTTGTTCGCCTTCGATTGGCACGAGATTGGCCACATGCTGTCCGGCGTCTTTCCATTTCGACTCTGGAATCTGATGGACCGGGATGAGCAAGTAGCTGCCTTTGTTCGTCCAGACGAGCAAGTGGTCTGTCGTCATCGCCTGGGTGACGAGTACGGGACGGTCTTTCGCCTTCATGTCCGGCATCTCGTCGCTCGAGGCGCCATATGAGCGCATCGATGAACGTTTGACGTACCCGTCGCGGCTGACGAACACCATCGTCTCCTCGACGGCGATCATGACCTCTGTCTTCAGTTTCAACTCTTCGACCTCGGACTCGATGACCGAGCGCCGTGCGTCACCGAACTCGTCACGGAGTGCGGTCAACTCTTTCGAGATGAGCTTCCGTTTCGTCGCGTCGACGTTCAAGATATTGGCGAGGCGAGTGATCTCCTTCTGGAGCGCCTTCGCCTCTTTTTGGAGCTCGACGATATCCGTGTTCGTCAACCGATAGAGTTGGAGCATGACGACCGCTTCGGCTTGACGGTCCGAAAACGAGAACCGCTCCATGAGCTTCTGTTTCGCCTCGGACTTGTCTTTAGCCGAACGGATGAGTTCGAGCGTCTCATCAAGGACCGAGATGGCCTGTTCGAGCGCGTCGACGATCTCGGCGCGTTTCTTCGCCTGATCGAGCTCGAACGTCGTACGACGGGTGACGACCTCTTCGACGTGTTTCAAGTATGCATCGATGATCGACAAGAGTCCCATCTGTTTCGGTGTCCGGTTGACGATGGCGACCATGTTGTAGTTGTAGGCGAGCTGCAGGTCGGTATGCTTCAAGAAGAAATGGAGCACACCTTCCGCGTCGGCTTCTTTCTTCAACTCGATGACGACGCGGACGCCGGTCCGGTCGGTCTCATCACGGACTTCGGCGACGCCTTCGACTTTGCGGTCGAGACGGAGCTCTTCCATCTTCTTGACGAGGTTCGCCTTGTTCACCTCATACGGGAGTTCGGTGATCGTGATCTGTTCACGGCCGCCCTTGAGCGGCTCGATGACCGATTTGGCACGGATGATGACCTTGCCTTTGCCGGTCTCGAATGCCTTCAAGATGCCGTCTTTGCCCATGACGATCCCGCCAGACGGGAAGTCAGGTCCTTGCATGTAACGGAAGGCGTCATTCGTCGTCTCGACCTCACCTTTCAAGCGGGCGATGGCGAGGTTGAGCACCTCGGTCAAGTTGTGCGGCGGGATCTCGGTCGCATAACCGGCAGAGATCCCCGTCGTCCCGTTCATGAGCAGGTTCGGGAGGAGTGACGGCAAGACGAGCGGCTCTTCGGTCGAATCGTCGAAGTTCGGCGTATAGTCGACCGTGTTCTTCGAGATCGACGTCAGCATGACGCCGGCGATCTTCGACAGACGGGCCTCGGTATACCGCATCGCGGCAGCCGAGTCGCCGTCCATCGAGCCGTTGTTCCCGTGCATGTCGATGAGCGGGTAACGCAACTTCCAGTCCTGCGATAGGCGTACCATCGCCTCATAGACGGAACTGTCACCGTGCGGGTGATAGTTACCGATGACGTTTCCGACCGTCTTGGCCGATTTGCGGTACGGTTTCTCGTTCGTGTTGCCTTCATGGTGCATCGCATACAGGATGCGGCGCTGAACGGGTTTGAGCCCGTCGCGCGCGTCCGGGAGGGCCCGGTCCTGGATGATATATTTCGAGTAACGCCCGAAGCGGTCACCGACGACCTGTTCGAGCGACAAGTTTAAAATGTGTTGAATCGTCGACATCGTTACATCACTTCCTCAATCGCTTTAGTCACGTGTTCATTGGCGATGATCGAATCATCTTCCTGGAGACCGAAGGCGACGTTCTCCTCAATCCACTCCCGGCGATGGGCGACATTGTCTCCCATGAGCACCGAGACGCGCTTGTCGGCGACGGCGGCGTCGTCGACCGTGACACGGATGAGCGTCCGTGTGTCGGGGTTCATCGTCGTCTCCCATAGCTGGTCGGCGTTCATCTCACCGAGACCTTTGTAGCGCTGGAGGATATAGCCCTTCTTGTACACTTTGACGAGCTTCTCGAGCGCCTCTTCGTCCCAGGCGTACTCGAACTGTTCCGACTTACCTTTCCCTTTCGAGATGCGATAGAGCGGCGGCAAGGCGACGAACACTTTGCCGGCCTCGACGAGCGGACGCATATAGCGGAAGAAGAACGTCAACAGGAGCACTTGGATGTGGGCCCCGTCCGTATCAGCATCGGTCATGATGATGATTTTGTCGAAATTGCAGTCCTCAAGGTCGAAGTCGTGGCCGACCCCGGCCCCGATCGCGTGGATAATCGTGTTGATCTCCTCATTCTTCATGATGTCCTGGAGTTTCGACTTCTCCGAGTTGATGACTTTCCCACGCAGCGGCAGGATGGCCTGGAACGTCCGGTCGCGGCCCTGTTTGGCCGAACCGCCGGCCGAGTCACCCTCGACGAGGAACAGTTCGTTCTTGGCGGCGTTCTTCGACGTCGCCGGCGTCAGTTTCCCGTTCAAGATGCTCGAACGTTTCTTCTTCTTTCCGTTGCGCGCCTCTTCCCGGGCTTTCCGGGCGGCTTCGCGGGCCTGGGCGGCACGGATCGCTTTCTTGATGAGCATCGTCGCCATCTGCGGATTCTCCTCGAGGAAGATCGTCAGTTGTTTGGCCATGACACCATCGGCGCTCGTGCGGGCCTCCGGCGAGCCGAGTTTCGACTTCGTCTGTCCCTCGAACTGGAGGAACTCTTCCGGAATCCGTACCGAGACGATGAGCGTCAAGCCTTCGCGGACGTCACCGCCGTCGAGGTTCTTGTCTTTTTCCTTCAACAATCCGTTCTTACGGGCGTACTCGTTCACGATGCGGGTCATCGCCGTCTTGGCGCCGACCTCGTGCGTACCGCCGTCACGTGTCCGGACGTTGTTGACGAACGAGAGGACGTTCTCGGAATAGGCGTCCGTGAACTGGAAGGCGAGCTCGAGCTCGATGTCGTTCTCCGTCCCTTCGAAGTAGACGATCGGATGAAGCGTCGCCTTGTCGTCGTTCAAATATTGGACGAACTCGGCAATCCCTTCCTCGTAATGGAACGTCTCTTCTTTTCCAGAGCGCTCGTCCGTCAGCGTGATCGTCAATCCTTTTAATAGGAAGGCCGATTCACGGAGCCGTTCAGCGAGCGTGTCGTAGTTATATGTCGTCGTCGAGAAGATCGAGGCGTCCGGTTTGAAGGTGACGCTCGTCCCCGTCTGACGCGTCTTTCCAGTCTCGAGGAGCGTCGTCTGCGGGATCCCGCCGTCGGCAAACGTCTGCTCGAACACTTTGCCGTCACGATAAATCGTGACAAGAACCTTGCTCGAGAGTGCGTTTACGACCGAGGCGCCGACCCCGTGGAGTCCACCCGACGTCTTATAGCCGCCTTGGCCGAACTTACCGCCGGCGTGGAGCACCGTGAAGATGACCTCTGGCGTCGGCTTCCCGGAAGCATGCATCCCCGTCGGCATGCCGCGCCCGTGGTCACGTACCGTGATGGCGTCATCTTTATGGATCGTCACGTCGATTTGGCCACCGAATCCGGCGAGCGCCTCATCGATCGCGTTATCGACGATCTCATAGACGAGATGGTGCAAACCGCGATGGTCGGTCGAACCGATGTACATCCCCGGACGTTTCCGGACGGCGGTCAGTCCTTCGAGCACCTGGATGGCGTCTTCATTGTAGTTAAATAAGTCTGTTGACATCTTCGTCACCTCAATTTCGAACACACGTTCGTTTTTCTATCCTATTGTATAGCTGTTTTTGGATTCTGGCAAGCCTCCCTCCGCGAGCAGGGCCCGTGAAAAAAAGGAGACCTACCAAGGAGGTAGGTCTTAACCGAGAAGGCGGGCGTGCTCGACATAGATGCATCGATTTTCGATGTAGTCGAGTCCGGCATCGCGAGCGATCCGCTCGGCGTCCGGGCTGGTGAGCCCGAGCTGGTTGAAGACGAGACCGACATCCCCATGTCGGGCGGCATCTTCGGCCACGCCGGCCAAATACTCATTGCGTCGGAAGACGTCGACGATATCGACGCGTCCCGGGATGCTCTCGACCGTCGGATAGGCTTTGCGTCCGTTCCACGTCTCGAGCGTCGGATTGACAGGGATGACCGTGTAACCTTGCAAGATCAAATAGTCTGCGATTTGGTTCGCGGTCTTGTTCGGGTTCGCCGACACGCCGACGACAGCGATAGTCTTCGCTTCGGTAAGCCATTGTTTCAAACGTTGATCGTCCATCCTGAAAATCCCCCTTTTGTTTACGTTCTCAGTGTACCTTTACCTGAATCACCGTTTCAAGCTTTATTTTCTTATATCATACAACTGTAACTCTTTCAAATTTTTAAAACAAATCAATTGGTTAACTATAACTAATTATGTAAACCGGTTTATATGACGTTATTCAACCATTCGGCAGGTCGATATGTGTCTCGCGTGAAGATGACGCTTGAACGAACGTTGCGTGAAATATCTATTTCACGCAATTATATGCACTATTTAAAGGCGTTTGTGCGTGTCGGTTTTAATCGATTGTTGAGGCGTTTGTGCGTGTCGGTTTTAATCGATTGTTGGATAGGCATGGGCAAATGAGGATGGGTTCGGTATACTGAAAAAAAAGGAGGTGTTCGCGTGGGAACAGCCTATGAGGAACGTCGCGGTACACTATATAATTACCGCATCACTTTTTATGGGAACGTGTTCGCTTGGCTCATCCATGTCGTGTTCTTGATCACGTTTTGGCGACTTGACGTAACCGTCCTTGCCTGGTCGAACGTACTCAGCGTTCTTTATTACACGTTGTCTTTTTATTTTGTACATAAACGATATTATCGGACGTTCTTCATCGGTCTCTTCGTCGAGGTCGTCTATAACGCCATCATCTCGACCATCGTCCTCGGCTGGGGCGCGAACGTCCACTATTTCATCCTCATGGTCGCCTATGGCGTGTTCTTCATGCCGAACGTCAGCCGGGCCATTCGCATCGCCTCGACGATGCTCGCCATGGGAATCTACGGCTATTTATATGTGACCGTGACGGACGGGACGTCGCCGCTCAGTCCGACCCTGGAGCAAGTCATTGGGGTGACGTGCTTACTCGCGACGATCGCCTTGGTCGCCGGACTCTCCCTCATCTTTGAAGGGGCTGTCGTCGAGGTGACGTCCGAGCTCGAACGGTCGAACGAACGGCTGCATACCCTCGCCTCCCGTGACGGGCTGACCGGGCTCTATAATCGAACGACCGGATATCGTTTGGTCGAGGAGGCCATCCGCGAAGCTGTCGTATCGGGACGCCCATATACCATCGCTCTCGCTGACATCGACCATTTCAAGTCGTTTAATGAACAACACGGCCATGATTGCGGCGACCTCGTGCTCAAACAAGTCGCCTCCGCGCTCGCGCGAACAGACAGCATCGCCGTCCGTTGGGGTGGGGAAGAATTTCTCTTGTTCTTGGCGGGTCAAAGCGAGGACGAGGCAGCGGAAACAATCGACCGGTTGCGACAACAAATCAAATCACTCGAGACGATTTACGAGGGACGTCGGCTCAGTGTGACGTTGACATTCGGTGTCACGACGTGGCATGGGTTCAAAGATGTCGATACGCTCGTCAAAGAAGCGGACGACCGTCTCCGGGCCGGAAAACAAGCCGGTAAAGATTGTATCGTCACGTCAATCCATCAGTAAGCAAGGAGTGATTTATTTGAGTATATTCCGTCAGCTCGGCCAGTCGCCGACGAAAGTCGACGCGCGACGTTTCAATTTGAGCGGCTATGAGCGCATGCCCGGCTTCATCCAACGGTTCCTGAACCACATGGCCGCCAAACACTATTCGGAACAGACCGCGCAGCGCTATCTCTACGACTTCTTGGATTTCTTCCGCTGGGTCGAGGCCGCGAGCGCCTCTGAGGTCGACCCGTCGACGATTGAAATCGAGTCGTTCGTCGAGTTCGACCACGCTGGGGCCGAGGCGTATGCGACATACCTCGCCCTTGAACTCGACAACGCCCCGAGCGTGATCAATCGTAAACTGTCGTCGATGCAGTCGCTCTTCAACCACTTGATCGAGACGGGCATCACGGCGCATAACCCGTTCCAGGCCGTAGAGCGGCCGAAACGCGCCAAACGAAATCCGATCTATTTGACGGAGCAGGAATGGCTCGACTTCTCGACGCTCGTCCGTAGCAATGTCGGCATGTCCGACCGCGAGGCGAGCTGGTACGAACGAAATCGGGACCGGGACTTCCTGATGATCCAACTGCTCGGGTTGACCGGGATGCGTGTCTCGGAACTGGTCGGCCTTGATTGGAACGACATCGACCGAGAGAACGGGACGATCCGTGTCATCGGGAAAGGGAACAAGGAACGCGTCATCCCGATCGCATCCCCGCTCGAGCCGCTCCTCGACGGTTATCGTGGTCAAGGCGCAGGTCCCTTGTTCCGCTCCGAGAAAGGAAAACGAATCTCGGTCCGGACGGTGCAACACGCGTTGAAAAGCCACATCGACCGCCTGAAACCATATTTGCCTTTTTTGACGTACAAACAAGTCACGCCGCATAAACTGCGCCACACGTTCGCCTCCCGCCTCGCCATGAGCGGAGTCGACGTCTTGACGATTCAACAGTTGCTCGGCCACGAATCTGTGGCCACGACACAAGTGTATGCCCATATCGGCGACGAGAAGAAAAAACAAGCGTTAACCGGTTTACGATAACTTATTATGTAAACCTATATAAAACACCCGAACCTAGTCATCAATAGGTTCGGGTGTTTTTGTCATAACTGTTTTGTCGAAAGGATGACGATCGTCTCATCGAGCACTGTGTAGTAGGCGTCCTCGAACGTTTGACGTTCGTTCGTCTCGAGGTTGAAGATGCTCACACCCTCACCCTCTCCACCAGCCGACTCGTGGATAAAGTAGTTCGAGGCGAGCACGCGCTCGAAAGGAGACGTATCGAGGAAACGGGATCCGGTCGTCGCATCAATCAATTCGGTGTGATCGGGCGACTCATCGACCTTGATGAAAATCGTTGAACTGACATCGTCATATGTGAAGTCGATCGGCTCATAGGCCCCCCAATCGACAACCGTTACCTTACTAAGAACCCCAGGTGCCGTCAACTCGTAAATCGTTTCCTCATTCGCGGCATCGATAAAAGCGGAGAATCGGAGCCGCTTATTTCGCTCTCCTAGGTATTGAACTGTGTCCCCTTCCCCGTGCAGACGAATCAAGTCCTCGAACGGAATCTCATTTTGACGGGACTTGATCGCCTCGACCGCCTCGTCGAGCGAACAAATCAGAATCGCCTCCGAATGGTCAATCGCATCGTCCGGGGAGACCCGACCGTCCTCGAGTGCCTCGTAATAGGCAAACTCGTCCAAGCGGGCGTTGCAGACGATATAAGGGACCCCGTCCAGCTCGGTCGTGAACAGATACAGCTCACGGAACTTATCGGCATGTCCGACGAGCCGCTCGTCACGGATTCGCTCTTGGAACGCCGTCTCCGCATCATACAACCATGCCTCATCAGTATCTCCGAAACTCGTCAAGAAGAGGAAGTAACAATCTGCGAGAACCCAATAGAGCGTGCTGTTGCCTCGCTTCTCGAAGGTCGTCATTACAATCTCTTGACCTGTGTGATACTCAAAAGCGATCAGTTCAGTCCGGACGACGCCGGTCCGGTCTGGAATCTCGTTCAAGAAATAGACCCGATCGCCACTGACGAACAGCTTCGAAATCCCGTAGTCTTCGTAGACACGCCGGCCCACCTGTGTGACGACCCCGACTGCTTCGTCATAGCGAAAAATAGAGAAATTCGTTTCGCCCGACTTTTCTCGGTAAAAGACGGACGTCTCGGTGACCGCGATCAAGTCCTCATGGCTGATAGACATCGCACGTGCATCAACGATTCTCATATGGCACCTCTCTCATAAGAAGATTCGACCGGCTCGACGGTGACGATGCCGGGAGGTCGTTTCGGGAATGAAATCCGCAGATGGGCAAATTCGATGACAGACTGGTGAGGATCCGCCTTTTCGATCCAGCGAATCCGTTGCTGGTTCGCCAGGGCGTGACCGATCCGTTCCTCGATTTGGAACTGGGAGATACCGCGATAGGCGACTTCTTGGATATACGTTGCCTCATCGACTTCAAATTGTTGCCAAATACCCATGACGAGCTGTCCGAGTGCCGAGACCCGTTGCTCCGGCAAGCGTACCGTCCGGAGCGTCTGCTCGACTTCCTTCAAACATTCGAGTGGGTCGTCGGCCACCGCGAACAGGCGCTTCGCCGAGTTGTTCATGACCCGATAGCGTCGCTTCCCGCTCTCGAGGCGGAGCACTTGCGCGTAAGGTTCGACCGGTACCCCGTGAAAGAACGTGTCCACCCCACCCCAAGAAAATCCGAAGGCCGGGTCGAATTTTTGAATCGTCTTCATGAAGGCGAGCATGAAATCCTCGACCTCGCGACGCTCGAGCCGTAACCATTCGGCGAGCGCGAGTGTGCCGCGGTCTTTCTGAATCCGGTGCACCGGGAAGAATAAGTCCCCCTCCGCCAGGCGATGCGGTTTGAGTTCGGTCCCATCGGCCCGGTAGTCCGTCGCCGGACGGCCGCTCCGGCCCGCATAGACAATCCATTCGTCTTCGGTGCTCTCGAACGCGTAGGCCTGGTGCGCCCATGGCGGCGTCACGTATAACGCCGGATACTCTTCATACGTCTCTAAGTGAAGGTAAGAGCGGTCGGTCCACAGTTGCGCGAGCAAACGGACGATTTCCCCGGTCTCCGAGTCTTTCGGTGCGATATAGTTTCCCGTGTTGCCGATATACGTCAAGACGTGGAAGTCATAGGCGTGATACAGGTGACGGACGATGCGCTCGAACACGGCGGCGATCATGCGTTCGAACAGCGGATGGTCCTCGTTCCGGTCGACCGAGGTCGCATCGACCGTACACATGAGCCAGCCCATGCGCACATATAACCGAATCCGGAGTGGATACGAGATCAACGGGGACGAAGACGCATGAATCTCCGTCAGACCGAGGTTGGCCATGTTCTCGACCTGTAACGTGAATCCGCTGCGCCTCAGTTGTTCCTCCATCTTCTTTTTCCAATTGATCGTCTCCATCGCATTCACTCGCTTTCCGTTGCCATGTCAGCTTTGTGGCTCATTGTGAAATTTTTCCCGTTTCTTGATTCATACAAACGCCTTTCCACTTGCGTGTTCCGTCAGGCGCTTGAGCGCTTCGTCGAGCACTGGTCGTGCCGTCCCGAAATTGAGCCGTTCGAACGTCGTCCCTGACACACCGAACGGGAGTCCTGGTGACAAGAACAGTCGGACTTCCTCATGCAGCCACTTCTTCCGCGCTTCCGGCTCGAGACCGAGCGCCGCGAAGTCGACCCAGAGGAGATAACTGGCCTCGGGCATGAACGTCTTCAATTGTGGTAGTTCTTCCTGGAGCCGCTTGACGAGGTACGTTGCCTGCTCCTCGAGTTCGGCCGTCAACTGGTCAAGCCAGCGCTCGGCCCGCGGGTCCGTATAAGCGGCGACAATGGCCGTGTTCGCGAACGGTGTCGGCAGGACGTGATGTTTGTTCTGGACTTGTATGATTCGTTTGCGCATCGCATCGTCCGGACAGATGATGTAAGAAGCAAACAGCCCAGCGATATTAAACGCCTTCGACGGCGCACTCACCGTGATGACCGAGTCATCGAGTCGATTGAGAGCGGTATGTCGCTGTGACGGATAGGTCAAGTCGGCATGAATCTCATCGGCGACGAGGATGACGTCATGGCGACGCGCCAGCTCGACGACCTGCGTCAGCTCGTCCTCGGTCCATACCCGTCCGACCGGATTGTGCGGCGAGCAGAGCAAGAACAGCTTCGCCTTGCGCATCTGTGTCTCGAGTGCATCAAAGTCCATCTCGTAGCGACCATCGACTTGACGAAGCGGGGCGTCGAGCAACTCCCGTTTCAACCCGGTGACCAGTTCATGAAATGGCGGATAGACGGGCGCCTGGATGACGACCCCATCCCCTTCCTCCGTCAACGCCTCGACGATATGCGTCAATCCCGGTACGACGCCGCTCGAGAACAAGACGTGATTGGCATCGACGTCGAGCCCGTGACGGCGGTCGTACCATGAACTCACGGCCGCTTGCGCCTCTCTAGAGAACAACGTGTATCCGAACTCCCCTGTCGCGGCCCGCGCCGTGAGCGCCTCCGAAATGGACGGAGCCGTGCGGATATCGATGTCCGCCACCCAAAGCGGCAAGACGTCATCTTTCAAATGGAACCAGCGGTCGAGCCCGTCCCATTTCACCGAATCCGTTCCGGTCCGGTCAAGCGATTGATGTAAGATTGATTTCATGTTCATCCCTCCTACTCCTACTGTAACAAAAAATGAACGGCCGAGTCCGCAAAACGATGGCGGATTCGGGGCACGTCGGCTATAATCGACCGAGATACTACAAGGAGGTGAATCTGATGGACGTGACCGTCATCCGCCATAAACGTCGGAAACGGGCGGCTTTCTTCGTGACACCGGACGGAATCGAGCTACGGATTCCAGCTAGGCTCCCGAACCGGGTCGTTGAGACGATTTTAACGGAGCATGCCGGCTGGATCGAAGATCGCCTCGCCGCATTGCCGAAGCGTGACATCTTACCAGCTGACAGGCTGCTTTTGCACGGGGAGACGTTCCCGCTCGTCAAACGTGATACCGAGACAAAGTTCCGTTTCGACGGCGAAAACTTTCACTGTCCCGCTGCATGGGACGAGTCATCGCTTCGGAAAGCGCACGAGGCTTGGCTCCGCGAGCGGGCTCTCGCCTACGTCACGAAGCGGGCGCCCCACTATGAACGTCAGCTCGGTGTGAAGGCGAGCCGAATCCGCATCGGCCACCAAAAGACGCGTTGGGGGTCGTGCAGCTCGACCGGGACAATCTCGATCAACGTCCGGCTCATGCTTGCTCCAAAAGAAGTAATGGATTACGTCATCGCCCACGAATGGGCCCATCTCGTACATTTCGACCATTCGAAAGCGTTCTGGTCGACATTGGCGTCGGTCTATCCGGACGTCGCGGGCGCGATGGTCTGGTTGAAACAGCATGGCCATACGCTGCAAATCAAAAAAACCAATTGAACGTGTCCCTTGTCAGGAGGCATGTCCGATTGGTTTTTTAGATGGCGGAGGTGAACCGCTCGGCTGTCCCGTTCAGCGATTCGGCCGACTGTTCGATATGCTCGAACCGCTCGAGTGTCTGTTCCATGATGCGCACACTCTCTTGAATGTCTGCACTGGAGCGGGATACGCCGTCGACGATCGAGACGAGTTCTTTGTTCATCCCGTCCGTGTTTGCGCGCACTTCGATGACGGCGCGTTCGACGAGACGTGACAAGTTCCGGACCTCGGTCGCGACGACGTTGAAGCCGAGACCGTGCTCACCTGCCCGTGCGGCCTCGATGGCGGCGTTGAGCGACAATAGGTTCGTCTGGGCGGCGATTTCTTTGATCGTACTGGCGATCTTCGTGATTTCGGCAGCCTGCTCTTGCAGGTTCGCGAGCATCTTCAAATTCTGATTCGAGTCCGCATCGAGCCGTTCGATCGTCTGCTTCAACTGTTGACTCTCGTCCATGCCGCGACGGGCCCTGTCATCAAGATTTTCTGCCATGACACGGAACGAGCGGGCGAATTCCTCAATCGTCTGTTGGCGACTCGTGATGTCGGAGGCGATTTTGACGACGCCGACGACTTCGTCCTGTTCATAGATCGGCATATACGTCGCCTCGAGCCAAATCGAATCGCCACGGGCGTCGATGCGCTCGATTTTGTCGGCCGAACTGAAGCCGTCGAACAGCTTATTCCAAAACGCTTGATAGTCCGGACTGCTGACGAAACTTGGCGTGCAGAACAAGTGATGGTGCATCCCGATCATTTCGTCACGCTTATATTTCATTGCCTTGGCGAAGAGGTCGTTCACATCGACGACACGTCGTTGGCGGTCGAATCGGATCATCGCCACGTTGGCCTCGAGGGCGCGGAGCACGTCAGGGGATGAGAGGCTAGCGGTCTTTATCAATTCCATTCCGATGATTCCTACCTTCTTTTCTCGATTTCCTTTTTAGTGATTTATTCCTGGAATGTAGCGGAATTCTAGTGTACCCTGTGCGAAATGTCCTGAATAGCGCCGGTTTTTGAAATCGAGTCAATATCTTGAATTTGAAGTGTTTTCCAGTTCTTTTCACAGCTGGTGGCACTAGAAAAAAACCCACGCTCTGCTCGGGCCCATAATCATTCGTATTCATCAAATATTTCTTGGAACAGTGCGACTTGTTCGGCCGTGAGTTCGCCCCGGCTGTCCTTCGGCTCGATGATGTTACGAATCCGCCCGCAGTCGCCATCGGCATCTAACCAGTGCGAGACGGATCCACGTCTTCCTCGCTACTGGCACAACCTCCAAGCAACAGTCCCGCGCAGATAATATATCCAGCTAATATGCGTTTCAACAGCGCATCCCTCTCTGATTCACGTCCAATCTGTTCATTCGAACGCTTGCGGGAACAGTTCTTGGAACGTCTCCGCCCCGACGCTCGACAGTTTAAACACGTTCCCGGTCTCCATGTCTTTCACGAAAACATCGATTTTTTTCGAGCGTTTGTGGTAGCTCAGTTCAAATTTTTGACCACGATTTCCTTTCATTAGCGTTAAGTACCTGTACTCTCCCACTTCTCCATTCTTGGTCGAAGACGTCCCGGTCTCAAGCGCCTCGATCAATTGTTCATAGCCTTGCCCCTCGATACTAACCGCATCCGGATGGTTAAACGAGACACCGGGATGGTACGGGTATTTATGGACGTAACCAATCGAGATCGCATCGGTATCGGTCGGCTTCATAATAAATGGATTCGGTTTGAACCGGATCGAGATCGTCTTCGTCATCTTTTGACCGTTTGACTCGTAAGTTAATTCGTATAACGGAAACGGTTCGAGCGGTTTAAGCGTATCGCCTTCAAGGAGCGTCCGAACATTTAAGTTGTCGACTCCGTCCCTTACTTCGTCATCGTTCAACGAATACTGTCCATAGTGAATCCCGTCACTCGACATTAACATGTATGGCTTCTTCGTCTTCATGCCATATCCTAGCGCCACATGAGTGTCATCCCTGACCACGTAAGGAGCAAAATTTAAATACGATGTGAAGACCCCGTCGTCCTCGATTCCAAACTCGATGGACCCATTGAATCCGCTCGAGATCGTATAAAGACTGTCCAAGAACGGACGAATGGTGAGGTCTTGCCCGTAAGGACGAATCGCGTCTTCGCTGGACAACTTTTCCTGAATGGCTTCTGTCCCGCTTACTACGCTAGGTAGCAATGGAATCTGGCGCGCGGTCTCATCTTTCAAAAACTCTGGTCTTGCTTCCAGCTTGACCGCTCGATATTCTTCGAGGGGTTCCGACTTACATATTACATAAACGGCATCACCTTCGACGAACGTCAACTCGTTGAAGGAGTATGTCTCAGTATCGGGCTCAGTGAACGGCATTCGGCTTGCAAACGTCACGCCAAGCAAAGACAGATGGTCTTCTTCGATGTCGTTGAGTAACTCGCCTTGTTCACAATAGTTCAAAACGTCCTTAGCCTTGATTGCCCGCACTTCAAGTTCAGGTGTGATGTGCTCTGCCTTCCAATGTGGCTCAACGATATCATATCGAACTATTTCTTGGTCACGCCCGCATCCTGTAGCCAAAATGATTAGTGATAGACCGATTCCTATTCCAAACTTCCTCATCAGTTCACCTCAATTCTTCGGTTTCTTCTTCAAATCAGGGAAGTAGGACAAGAACGTCTCGGCCCCTTCGCTCGTCAGTTTATATGTCTCTTCGGTTGATCGGTCGGTCACGTAGATATCCAGCTTCTTCGATCGCTGTTTATACGTCACCTCGAACTCTTGACCTTTGAGTCCGTCCACGATCGTGAGATAAGGATAGTCCCCTTGATCACCCATGCGCTTCGTTGGCTCAGCAGAGTCGATTGCCCGTATGAGATCATCCATCTCGTTGCCGGCCGCACGTAACACGGTCGGATACGTCAAGATCGATTCGTTGTTGAACAGTTTCTCGTGGAGGTAAATCAATGGACCGCTCACAGTCGGCATATACTGCTCGTCCGGTTTGTCCTTGAGCGCCTTTTGTTCAGAAGTCGTTAACAGCTCAAAGGCACGATATGTAAGGGTCGCAATCTCGGTCACAGCTTTCCCGTCACGGTTATAATTGAACTCATACAATGGATAGGATTTGTCGGGCAACAGTTCCGAACGAAGAGGCAGGCGTTTGACTGTCAACTCTTCATACGTCAGCTCTCCTATCAACGGGTCGACGATCTCATCTAACGGACTCATCGAGAAATAGAGGTCCGCGAGCATCATTAAAATATAGGGCTTCTTTTCTTCGGGATGATATCCGATTGCGACTTTGATTTCATCTATTTGAGCCATCATCGGGTCGAACATCAGCACTGGGAATGCGACCGGTCGATCTCCAATGGTCAATTCCATCTCGCCGTGGAAAGCCGGTAGGAACGTGACGATGGTATCAGGAAAAGGTTTGACAGCTTTACTCGGCTCCAACAATCCATCCGCATCGAGGAATGTTGCTTGAGTGGCTTCGTCGGCAGGTTCGATGAACGGGTTTCGTTGAATTCGCTTTCCTTTCTGTGTATCAACGAATTGGGGGAACGACCCGATGACCTCGGCTTGAAAGCGTTCAGAGAGCATATCGCGACAAATTGCATAATGCTCATCGCCTTTGATGTACGTCACCGATTTATATGCATTTTCATCTCCCGTATCGGTCATCTGATGGCGATTCGCGATGACCGTATCGTAAACCGTCAAGTCTCCCTTCAATTCAGTCGTTAATTCCCCGGTACAGGCCTGTAACGTCTCATCGACCGATTCGAGGGCTTCCGGTTGCTCTAAGGAATACTTGTTAACGGTCCAATGCGCATCGACATACGACAAGTTCACGACGTCTGGCTTTTCCCCACCGCAACTGGCCAATAAGCCCATGGATAATACGAGTGCACTGGCTAACTTTTTCAAATCATCCGCCCCTTAAAATCTATTTGTACCAATTTTACCATTATATGACTTTAAGGAGGAACAGGAAAAAACCCGTCCACTCTCATGGACGGGTTCGCTCATTCAATTATACGGCTTGATCAATCGCACGCGTCAGTCGCGTCTCGACGTCGTGGGCGATCGATTGAAGCAACTCATCCTCGATCAGTTCGATCAGTTTCGTCGGCTTCGGCATCCCGACATGGGTCGACCCATCTTTCGTGAAGACAGCGAGCTTACAAGGCAGGAAATAGCCGCCTTCCCGATGTGCCGTGATGACTTTCTTCGCTTCTTTCGGATTACATACTTCAAGGATGCGATAGTCCCCGTCGATCGCTTGGCCTTTCTCTTCGAGCGTCTCGCTCAAATCAAAGTCCCAGAGCACTCCGAACTCTTCTTCCTTGAGCGTCGCTTTCAGCTTCTCGACGACCGCTTCGACCGTCTGGTCCGTCTTGACCGTGTAATCAAACATGTAAATCCCTCCTCGGTTATGGTCTCTTTCGTCATGTACTCGAACTGACTGACGACAAATCGTCCGATGGCGATAAAAAGTATATGTGATTTGAAACATATTTCGCGTTCGAAACGTATGAATGAGAGAAAATAGAGAAGTCCAACCTTACGTAAAGGAGAAGTGGTTGCCGTGACGGTCACCGTATTTACACATACAAGCTGCAGTTCTTCCCGTAAGACGATCGATTGGTTACGCGAACAGAACATCCCGTTCATCGAGAAGAAATTGACCGACCAAGGGATGTCGTTCACCGAGTTCAAAGACATGCTTCGCCTCACGGAGAACGGGACGACGGACCTGTTGTCCGTCCAAAAGAGTGTGTACAAACAAGCGGCGGATCAACTTGACGAGATGTCGCTCCGTGAACTGTACAGCTTCGTGGCGTCGCACCCCCAGATCTTGAAGAGTCCCATCGTCGTCGACGACAATCGAATTCAAATCGGGTTCAGCGAGAAAGAGATTCGGACGTTCATCCCGCGCCATGACCGCATCGCCGAATTGAAACGATTGCTCGACAACAAGTAAGAGCCCTGCCGAAGCAGAGCTCTTTTTTGTTATGCCTTCTTAAGTCGGGCCGCCAAGCGGTTGCCGAACGATTGAATCGATTGTACGAGCAGGATCAAGACGAAGATGGTCACGTACATGACTTCCGGCTCAAATCGAAGATGCCCGTACTGATAGGCGATATCGCCTAGTCCACCGGCCCCGACGAGCCCGGCCATCGCGGTCGCCCCGATGAGCCCGATCGTCGCAATCGTCAGACCGAGCACGATTGAGGAGCGGGCCTCCCGGATCAACACGTACCAGATGATCTTGCGGGTCGAGATGCCCATCGCCTCGTACGCCTCGACGACCCCACGGTCGACCTCGAGCAGCGCCGACTCCATGAGCCGCGCGATATACGGTGCCGTGAACACGATGAGCGGCAACAGCACGCCTTGGACGCCGATCGTCGTCCCCATAATGAAGCGGGTGAACGGGAGGATGAAGAACAAGAGGATGATGAACGGGATGGAACGGACGACGTTGATGACGCTCGACAAGATGCCGTAGAAATAACGGTTGGCGAGTCGGCCGTTCGGTCGCGTCAAGACGAGGAGCGTCCCGAGCGGCAGTCCGATCATCGTCGAGATGACGAGCGCGATGCCGGTCATCGTGAGCGTCTGGATCGTCCCCGTCCAAATCAAATCACCCCAATTTTCCCAAAACTGAAGCATGGTTCGTCACCTCCTTCACTTTCACACCGCTCGCCTCTAAGAAGCGGACGGCTTGATCGGTCTGGGCCTTATCGCCGTCCAAATGGACGAGCAGATTGCCGACGAGACCGCCTTTTAGCTTTTTGATGCCGCCCCCGATGATGTTCGGCAGCAAGCCGAACCGTTTCGTCAACTGGGCGAGCACGGCCTGTTCACTTTGATGGCCGATGAACGACAAGTTGACGAGCATCCCGTGCGTGCTCAATTCTTCGACGACCTCTTTCGGCACGTCGAGGTTCGTCTTCAAGAACTTGCGTGTCGTGCCGTGCTGCGGGTCCGCGAACACGTCGAGCACGTTTCCTTCCTCGATGATTCGCCCTGCCTCGATGACGGCGACCCGGTCACAGATTCTTTCGATGACTTCCATCTCGTGCGTGATCAAAAAGATCGTCAGTCCGAGTTCACGATTGATGTCGAGCAAGAGGTCGAGGATCGACTCGGTCGTCTCCGGGTCGAGCGCGCTCGTCGCCTCGTCGCTGAGGAGGATATCCGGCTCGTGCGCTAGGGCCCGGGCGATGGCGACACGTTGCTTCTGTCCGCCCGATAGTTGTTCCGGGTAGTGTTTTCGATGCGCCGTCAATCCGACGATGTCAAGGTACTTATCCACTCGTTCACGGATCGTGCGCTTATCAAGTCCTTCGAGACGGAGCGGGATGGCGACGTTCTCTTCGACGGTCGCCGTCTTGAGCAAGTTGTAATGTTGGAAGATCATCCCGATCCGATGACGGAGTTTCGAGAGCCCTCGTTTATCGAGCTTCGTGATGTCCTGTCCCTCGATCTCGACCTGGCCCGACGTCGGGCGCTCAAGCAGATTGATCATGCGGATGAGCGTGCTCTTGCCGGCGCCACTGCGACCGATGATGCCGAAAATCTCACCTTTCTTAATCGTGAGCGAGACGTCGTCGAGTGCGGTCACAGTCCCTTTGTTCACCGTGAACGTCTTCGTGATTCCATTAAGTGCAATCATAGGCTCTCCTTAAAACGCCGGGACGATCGAGCCGTTGAACGTCTCTTCGATGAACGTCCGGACCTCGTCCGAGTGATAGTACGATTTGAGCGTCGCGACGACTTCGTCATCTTTATTTTCGGTGCGGACGACGACGTAGTTCGGATATGGGTTGTCGACCGTGTCCTCGTGGAACAAGGCATCCTCGTTGATCGACAGACCGGCACCCATCGCGAAGTTCGTGTTGATGGCCGCGAGGGCGACTTCCGGGAGCTGGGTCGGGAGCTGCGATGCCTCAAGTTCGATGAATTCAAGGTTGAGCGGGTTCTCGGCGATATCACGTTTCGTCGCCTTGTCCGTCAAGCCTTCCTTCAGCGTGATGAGACCCGCTGTCTCATAGAGACGAAGCGCCCGTAGTTCGTTCGCCGGGTCGTTCGGGACGGCGACCTTGTCGCCTTCTTTCAAGTCATCGATGTCGGTCAATTTCTCTGAGTAGAGACCCATCGGGAACGCGACGGTCTTGAACACGTCGTCGATCTTATAGCCTTTGTCTGATTTTTGCAGTTCAAGGAATGAGAGCGTCTGATAACTGTTCACGTCGAGGCTGCCCTCGGCGAGCGCCGTGTTCGGCGTATTATAGTCGTTGAACACTTTGATATCGAGTTCGAGCCCGTCTTCGGCAGCGAGTTCTTTCACTTTCTCGGCGATCTGTTGGTGCGGCCCGCCCGTAACGCCGATCGTGAGCGACTCCGTGCTGAGCGCCTCGCTCGCGTCTGATTGACCGCACGCCGAGAGTGCGATGGCGGCGAGTAGTGATGTTCCTACGAGTACTGTTTTCTGTTTGATGTTCATGTGTTTTTCCTCCTCCAAAATGAAAGCCCGCTACTCATGAAGAGTGGCGGGCACGACAAGACGAAGTCGGACACGCTCATCTCCCAGACGATTTCGTCTGTTGGAATTAGCACCATGATCATAATGATCTGGTTGCCGGGTTTCATAGGGCCAGTCCCTCCACCACTCTTGATAAGCAATCGGTCTATTTAATTGTTATCATCTTACTTTTAATTCTATTAATTGTAAAGAAGTAATTGTAAATTTTCAAAAATTATTTTCAGATTTTTTTTATTGAGCGGTGCTGGCAATTGTTGCAGCTCGGTCTCTATCATGACGGCGTCGACGAGAACCGGGATATGCTCAGGTCCGACCCCGAATGCCTTGAGCGTCGTCGGGGCACCGAACCGTTTCAACCAAGCCTCCAAATACGGGGCATCGGCCGAGCGGCGCAACCGCTCTTGGACGATCAGTCCGAAGCCGACCTTGTCACCATGCAAGAAAGAGTGGCTCGATTCGAAGCGGCTGAGCGCGTTATGGACCGCATGGCCCACGGCGACCCGGGTACCGGCGTCACCAAACCCTCCGACGGCGCCGCCGATGGCGATCACATGATCGACCGCGAAGCGGACTTCGTCACTATATGACTCAAAGGCCTCTTCACTCAAATCGAGTTCGACGAGACGACCACACTGCTCGGCCAAGGCAAGCCCGGTGTTGACGCCGGCGTCAATCGAGCTGTCCCCGCTCAAATAGCGCGCCTCGTAATACTTCGCGACCGTGTCGATGACACCGGCCCGGAAGTACTCATATGGGGAACGTCTGATGACGCGTGAGTCGACGATGACCCGCTCGATGACGACGCGTAACAAGTCGTAGCGGTCGTAGCTGCCGTCTTCCTGGTAGACAACGCTGAGCGGCGTGAACGCGGCACAGTTCGAGGCGAGCGTCGGGATGACGATGAGCGAGACGTTCCGTTGATAGGCAACGAGTTTGGCCGTGTCGACGAGCTTCCCGCCCCCGATGGCGATCAACACATCGGCGTCAAACGGTTTGAGCCGCTCGACTTCCGAGTCCGTGCACTCTCCGCTGAACTTTGTCGCCGGATAGTCCGCGATCGCCGGAAAGATGGCTCGGACGACATCATATCCGTTCTGACCGTGCAGGACATGGACCCGACGACCGTCAATCAAGTCGTCGAGACGGTCGAGCGCGTCATCGGAGTGGTCGTACTCGAGCACTGCTTGACGAATCATGCCCGCACCTCCTCATAGGCGGCAAACAACCGCTCGATTCGTTCGACAGCCTCGTCAATTTTCGGTTCCGGTGATACGAGACCGAAGCGGACGTGACCGTTCCCTTCCGAGCCGAAGAAATAGCCCGGGGTGACGGCGACACCGGCCTCGTGTAACAGTTTCCGCGAGAATGATTTGGCATCGCCCTCGGGCACTTTCGCCCAGACGAAGAACGAACCTTCCGGCGGTTCGACGGCCCAGCCGGCCCGGTTCAACCCGTCGATCAGGCGATCTCGCCGTGCCTTGTACAGTCGTGCCAAGTCATCGCGAATGGTACGGGGCGCCTCGAGCGCGGCGACGGCCGCCACTTGGATGGCCGAGAAGACACTGACGTGGACGTGGTCCTGATACGTGTTGATCGCCTCGATGATGTCTTTGTTCCCGACGGCGAAGGCGACGCGCCATCCGGACATGTTGAACGCCTTCGACATCGTGTACACCTCGATGCCGACGTCTTTCGCGCCTTCTGCCTGCAGGAAGCTCGGCGGGACATGGCCATCGAACCCGATGCTGCCGTATGCGAAGTCGTGGACGACCATCAAGTCCCGCTCCCGGGCGAACCGAACGGTGTCGTCAAAGAAGGCTGGTGTGGCGACGGCCCCAGTCGGATTGCTCGGATAGTTCAAATACATGAGCCGCGCGCCTTCCGTGTCGAGCGTCTCGTAGTCAGGAAGGAAACCGTTCTCCTCGCGTAAGACGAGGTCGTGGACGACGGCACCGGCGAGCCGGGCACCAGAGATATAGTCAGGATAGCCCGGGTTCGGCAGCAAAATCCCGTCGCCAGGTTCAAGCACGCATTGCGGCAAGGTGATGAGCCCGGACTTGGAGCCGATGAGAATCGCGACTTCCGTCTCGGCGTCGAGCTCAACCCCGTACTCGTTCAAATAGAATGTCGCCACCGCTTGTTTCAGACGGGCCTGACCGCGGAACGGACCGTATTGATGGGTCGAGACGTCTTGGAGCGCCGTCTGGAGCGCGTCGCAGATCGGTTCGGGCGTCGGCAGGTCGGGCGTCCCTTGTCCGAGTCGAATAATGTCACGACCGGAACGTTCGAGCTCGGCCACCTCGTTCGCGAGTCCGACAAAATGTTGGGGTGGTAAAGTCTTCAGTAAGTTTGAGCGTCTGTCTGTCATGAATAGTCCTCCTATGCAAAAAACACCCCTTTCCGCGGAAAGGGGTGTCGAGATACGGACGTATTCGAACAACCACCTTTCCATCTCTCAAGGTCACCTTGCTGGAATTAGCACAGTATTGGAACAATCTGTTGCTGAAGCTTCATCGGGCCAGTCCCTCCGCTTCTCTTGATAGAAAGTGTTTTTTTATGCGATTTGTGTTTATGTAATATGCCACTTAGTTAACCAAACGTTCCCAACCTTGTCAATCCTTTTTTGAAAATGGGGGCGACCTATTGAATCCTGCTAAAAAAACAGTCATAGTAAAAATGAACACTATATCACAAAATTTTAAGCATGAGGGGATGGACCATTGGAATTAAATCGTCAATTGATTTGGAAGTTGAGCGTGATCGGCCTGATTTTGCTCGTCCTCTGGAAGGTCATCAGTGAGCCGGACACCGTTTCTCGGATGATGCATTACGCGTTTCAGTTGCTGACGCCGATCATCATGGGGATTGCCATCGCGCTGCTCCTGAATACCGTCCTGTCCTATATAGAAGAACGGTTTCAATTAAAACGTCATCAAGGTTTGTTGATCGTCTATCTCGTCTTCATCGGGATTCTTGTCATCTCAGCGGTGACCCTGGTCCCGCGCATCTATTCGAGTCTCGTTTCACTCATCGAGGAGCTCCCGTTCTACATCCGCCAAATCGACGGTTTCCTCGCCCAGCTGAACACGTACTTGAAAGAATACAATGCGACGATCGCCCAGGCCATTGACTTTAGCCGCTTCGAGGAGCGCTATTCCGGGTGGGTCGAGACCGCCGTTTTGTCTTCGGTCAGTTATGTGTCGAGCTTTACGATGACGCTCATCAACTTCTTGATCGGAATCGTCATCTCGATTTATCTGTTGAAAGACAAAGAGGTCTTCGCCCGCATGTTCACGAGGCTGTTGTATGCGATGCTCCCCGTCGCGTCGGCCAAGACGACAATCGACATCTTCCAAGAGATGGACTATATCTTTAAGCGTTATATCATCGGAAAGTCGCTCGATTGCCTGATTATCGGGGTGATGGCCGTCATCGGGCTATTGATTATCGGGGCGCCTTATGCGCTTCTCCTCGGTGTCATCGTCGGGGTCCTCAACTTCATCCCGTATGTCGGCCCGCTGCTCGGGATGATTCCAGCGTTCATCATCACCTATTTTTACGACCCGTTCACGGCGCTCATCGTCCTGTTGTTCATCTTCTTGCTACAACAATTCGACGGGCTCTGGCTCGGACCGAAGATTCTCGGTGACAGCGTCGGCATCACGCCGTTCTGGGTCATCACGTCGATCATCATCGGGGGTAGCCTGTTCGGACTTGTCGGGATGTTCATCAGTGTACCGGTGACGGCAATGATTCAAGTCGTGTTGTCGCGCTTGATCGACTACCGGCTCAGCCGCAAGAATTTGAATGAATTGTTATGACACATTGACGATTAAGGTTGACACATTTCACAGAAATATCATAATCTTGAAGAGAAGACAGTCCAATGCAGAAAGGAGAGGTACCGATGTCAGTCATTCAACGTTCGCTCATCCAAGTCCATATTGACCGGCAGGCGCCTCTCCGTGATTTGAATTCGTAATGTGCGCCTGCCTTCCGAGGCATGTCTAAGATCGTAGGGACGCGTATGCCTTTGTGCATATTGCGTCCCTTTTTTCATTACATTAATTGAAGCAGGTGAACCTTATGATTCAATCACTCAAACGACTCGACCGTAATATTTGGATTCGCTTCCTCGGGGAGACAATCACCGGCGTCATGATGTTCATGATCGCGCCGTTCCTCGTCCTCTATTACAGCGATAAGCTCGACAGTTACATTCAGGTCGGCGTCATCATGGCGACAGGCCCGATCATGGCCCTCATCGGATCGGTCGTCGGCGGACGGCTCGCGGACCTGTATGGCCGTAAACCGATCATGATGGCCGCGATTCTCGGCGACGCACTCGCCCTTGTCGGTTTCGCCTTCGCCGAGACGTTCTGGCCGCTCCTGCTCTTGAACGCCATGCTCGGCTTGACGAACTCGTTGTTCCATCCGGCCGCCAGTGCGATGGTGGCGGACGTGACCGAACCCGAACAGATGAACGAGGCGTTCGGCCTGTTGCGGATGGGCCACAATATCGGGGCGGCGTTCGGCCCGCTTCTCGGCAGTGCCGTCCTGTTTATCGATCGCCAGTATATCTTCTACTCGGCCGCACTTGTCTTCGTTTTGTACGCGCTCGTCCTCGGTCGTTTCATCCGGGAATCGCTTCCGGAGACGTCAGACGCCGACACGCCGTCGAACCGGGACGTGCTGCGGGTGTTCTACAACGACAAGGTGTTCCTCGTGTTCATCTTCGCCGGCGTTTTCATCTCGATGGGCTTCTCGCTCATCGAGAGCATGCTGCCGCTGTTTTTAAGGGAGTCGATGCCGTCGTTCACCGACCGTGAGAATCCGTTCGCCTACATGCTCGCCTTAAACGGCGTCATGGTCGTGTTGTTCCAGTTCCCGATCGCCTCGAAACTCGGCTGCAAGCCGTTCGGAAACGTCATGCTCGCCGGGGCGACCATCTTCGGTGTCGGCATGATTCTGATCGCTGTCATGCCGCGTCTCCTCTATTCCCTCGGGACGCCATACCTCGTCCTCGTCAGCGTCTTGCTCGCGGTGTACGCGTTCTATACGCTCGGCGAGATGATCATGTCGCCGGTCCAACAGACGTTCATCGCCTTGATCGCACCGGAGAATATGCGCGGCGCCTACAACGGGGCCGCCAGCATCCAATGGTTGATCGGCGGGGTGACCGCACCGATCATGGCGAGCCTATTCTTTGATCAACGCGCCGGACATATCGCGTTGATTCTCGTCGGGGCGGCCAGCTGTGTGTCGGGACTCATCTATTGGCAACTCGGACGTCGCGTCAGTGCGGCCGAGGCGAAACAGAAAACGGCTTAATCCATAAACCACACTGAACCTAGTCGTTTAGTGTGGTTTTTGATTTCGTTTTAATATCGTTAAATTTTGAATTTTGCATTCATTTATTCTTTACAAACATAATGATTCTTTTTTATGATGATACGGTTAAGGAGGGATCTTTCATGGAAAGGATCGATAAACAGAAAATTGTGGACAGCGTACCGCAAAAAGGATTTTTCGGACAGCCGAAGGGCTTGTTCACGCTATTCTTCACTGAGTTTTGGGAACGGTTCTCGTATTATGGGATGCGTGCCATCCTCGTGTTCTACATGTACTATGAGGTGTCAGAAGGCGGTCTCGGTCTCGACCAGAACGTCGCCTTGTCAATCATGTCGGTGTACGGCGCACTCGTCTACATGTCGGGGGTCATTGGGGGATGGCTCGCCGACCGTGTGTTCGGGACGTCGCGTGCCGTCTTCTTCGGCGGTGTGTTCATCATGCTCGGGCATATCGTCTTGTCGATTCCGGGCAGCCTGACGTTCTTGTTCATCTCGATGGCATTGATCGTCATCGGGACCGGTCTTTTGAAACCGAACGTCTCGAGCATCGTCGGTGACCTGTATCACGAGACGGACCGTCGTCGTGACGCCGGATTCAGCATCTTCTATATGGGGATCAACCTCGGTGCCTTCATTTCACCGTTGATCGTCGGTGGGGTCCAAAAGAGCTACGGCTTCCATTGGGGCTTCGCACTCGCCGCGGTCGGGATGTTCATCGGTCTCGTCGTGTTCATGGTCACGAAGAAAAAAAATCTCGGTCTCGCCGGTTCATACGTGCCGAATCCGTTGACACCGTCTGAGAAGAAAAACGCGATCAAGTATACGGCGATCGCGGTCGTCCTCATCGGTGGCCTGTTGGCTGTGTTGATTCCACAAGGATTGTTCACGATCAACACGTTCATCGGTCTCGTCGGTGTGTTCGGGATCGCCATTCCGACGATTTATTTTATCGTCATGTATCGTAGCCCGAAGACGACGGAAATCGAGCGGTCACGGATCATCGCCTATATCCCGCTCTTCATCGCCTCGGTCATGTTCTGGGCGATTCAAGAGCAAGGGGCGACGATTTTGGCCAGCTATGCCGACAAGCGGACCGACCTTGAATTTTTAGGGATCACGCTGTCACCGGCCTGGTTCCAGTCGCTCAACCCGCTGTTCATCATCATGCTCGCACCGGTGTTCGCATGGCTTTGGGTTCGA
Source organism: Exiguobacterium sp. TNDT2 (assembly GCF_003331145.1). Taxonomy (GTDB): domain Bacteria; phylum Bacillota; class Bacilli; order Exiguobacteriales; family Exiguobacteriaceae; genus Exiguobacterium. The sequence goes on from NZ_QLVE01000011.1 coordinate 71,794, forward strand.
CTCGGTGACCGTGAGCCGAGTATCCCGACGAAGTTCGCCTTCGGGATCTTGTTCGCGGGCCTCAGTTTCTTGGTGATTTTGCTCCCGGCCTATTTCGGCGGCCCAGACACGCTCGTCAACCCGCTCTGGCTCGTCCTTAGCTATTTCATTGTCGTGCTCGGTGAGCTCAGCCTGTCGCCGGTCGGTCTGTCGGCGACGACGAAACTCGCTCCGGCCGCCTTCTCGGCCCAGACGATGTCGCTCTGGTTCTTATCGAACGCGGCGGCGCAAGGGATCAACGCTCAGCTCGTCCGTTTCTATTCACCGGAGAACGAGATGCTCTACTTCGGGATTATCGGTGGGGCGGCCATCGTGCTCAGTCTGATCTTGTTTGCACTCGCCCCGGTCATCAAAAAGTATATGCGCGGCATTCATTAAGCGTAAAAGCCCATTCCTCGGCCGAGGAATGGGCTTTTGTATGCTTTGCTTATTTACGGACTTGGATGAGCGACAAGTAGCGGTCGATCAAGTCATGGTTGAAGTAATCGTGGAACCGGTCCGACTTGAGCGATTGGATCGACTCATGGAACGTCGCCGGGAGTGACGAGATACCTTGGCTCTCGATTTGTTTGGCCGAGTACTCAAACAAGTCGTCCTCGTTCGGTGATGACGGCTCAAGCTGTTGCTCGATCCCTTCGAGTCCAGCGTAAATCAGGGCCGCGAGGGCGAGATATGGGTTGGCGCTCGGGTCTGGGTTACGGACTTCGACGCGTGTCGCACTGCCGCGTGACGCCGGGATCCGAATCATCGAGCTACGGTTCGACGGGCTCCAACAGATATTCACCGGTGCCTCGAAGCCTGGCACGAGACGCTCATATGATTCCGGGAGCGGGTTCGTGAAGATGGCCGTCGCACGGGCATGCTTCAAGATGCCTTCGATGAAGTGACGGGCTGTGAGCGACAGTCCGTAGTCCGACTCTGGCTCTTCGAATGCATTGACCGTCGGCTTGCCATCCTTGTCGTTCTTCCATACCGAGATGTTCAGGTGCATCCCAGAACCGTTGACGTCGCGGAGCGGTTTCGGCAAGAACGACACTTTCGCATTTTTCTCTTGGGCCGCCAATGTGACGATTTCTTTAAAGAATTGGATGTTGTCGGCCGTATGCAACGCGTCATCATACTTGATACCGATCTCGTGCTGGGCCGGTGCGACTTCATGGTGGACCGCCTCGATGTTGAAGCCGACATCGCTCAACCGGTTGGCGATATGTTGACGTACCTCATAACCTTTGTCTTCCGAACGTGTCGAGAAGTATCCGGCCTCGTCGTAGAATTCGCCTTTCTCGTCGAAGATGAAGAATTCCGGCTCGGCGCCGACGAAGATCGAGTATCCGTCGCCTGCAGCGCGCTCGAGGGCATCTTTCAAGACGTTGCGCGGGTCAAACTCATACCGTTCCCCGTCTGGCGTGCAGACGTCACAGAAGAAGGCTAGGATGCTCTCGTCCCCGTCCTGTTCGTAGCGTGGACGATCTAAATCCGGTCTCAAGAATAGGTCTGAGTTTTTGATGGAAGAAAAACCGGCGATGGATGAACCGTCAAACATCGTCTTCCCTTCAAAAACTTCCGGCAACAATTTTGCAGAGAGAGTCAATAGCTTCAAGTCTCCAAGCACGTCGGAGAAGTACATATGGATTTGAGTGATCCCTTTCTCCTGAACCGTTTTTTCAATCTCTTCTTGCCTCTTCCTGTTGCCATCCTTGTCAGTTCCGAATAGATTAGCCATGATTCTAAAAAACCTCACTTAAGTTATTTGACAGATCAACACTGTCATGACGTACCTTGCGTACGCTTCTCCTTAAGTCATAACCCACTTTAAAAAATGTTAAACCCCTAATTTGAAACATCAGGCTGAAAGTGGCTCATTCCGCCGTCGCTTGTTATGATGGGGAGAGACTGAAAAGAGAGGAAGAACGCTGTGAACATTTTTATGACCGGTGCGACCGGATTTTTAGGGGGACGGCTTGCCCGCGAGTTGATCCATCGAGGCCATCAACTGTGCGTCCTTGCCCGTACGCCTGAAAAAGTGGCGGCGATGTTCTCGAAGGAAGAACGCCGCTCGATTACAGTGCTGTCCGGGGATTTGACGGCCCCGTTCCTTGGAGCGGACGAGGATTTTATCACAAACCATGACCGGAGCTTCGACCTGGTGCTCCACATGGCCGCGCTCGTCAAATTCGATGAGGAACTCCGCGATGAGCTGTTCGAGACGAACTTGACGGGGACGCAGCAAGCGCTTAACCTCGCGAAAGCTTTGCACTGCCCCCGCTTCTTCCACGTCAGTACGGCCTATACGCTCGGGGCACGCGAGATCGGAGATGAGACGCTGTATGCGACCGATCAGACATTCCATAACCCGTACGAGGAGAGCAAGGCCCATGCCGAACAAGCCGTTTGGGAAGCCCGGCATGACCTGGCCGTCTCCATTTTCCGGCCCGCCATCATCGTCGGTGACTCGAAGACCGGCGAAGCCGATTCGAAGTTCACGATGTACGGCTATATGCGGGCCCTGGAAGTGTTCAAGCGTCGACTCGAACGGAGAGGCGCCCCTGTCGGCCCGATCCGGCTTCTCGGGTCCGAGACGGGCACGTCGAACCTCGTCCCGGTCGATTATGTGGCCGACGTGCTGCTCGCGGCCATCGAGCACGCACGTCCGAATACGATTTATAACGTGACGAACGATGCCCCGCCGCGCAACGAGACGATGCTCGAATATATGAAGCAGGCGCTCGAGTTCCCACATTTGAAAATCACCGAGACGGCGACGTCCTCGTTGAGCAACGTCGAGCAGACGTTCAACGAGATGGTAAAAGTGTTCAACCCGTACTTGAACCGCAACATCTCATTCCAGGATGCGAACACGAAACGCCTGTTGCAGGACGCCGGGTTCAAACCGCTCGATTTGAACGAGCGCTCGCTGCGCCGGATCGTGAACGCCTATTACGAGACGAAATGACAACAGCCGGGACTGATCCGTATCAGTTCCGGCTGTTTTTATGATTTGTCGCAAACAAGGACGATCTTCCCGGCTTGGATTTCACCTTCGAGGGACTCGACCATCTCTTTCGTCAGACCGAGGCTCTCAAGCTGATCGATGCGGTCATCCGAGTTTTTCGTGAACTTCGACATGAGCGATTCCCACAATCCTTTTTCAGTGATGCGGTATGGTTGTACACCTGCTTCTGCGGCAAGACGCACCGTCAATTCTTCATCTTTGGCAAATAAGTAAATGTTCTCGTTGACACATCCGCCTGACACCATTCCATTCACTTCATGGTCGACCGAGGTCATATCCCGCACGATTCTTGTTTCTAACATATTCATCCTCCTAAACGTCCGCTGTTCTAAAATCGAATAATATACTATTCCCGAAAAATGAGTCGTAAAACCCATTTTCCGTCAGCGATTTGAAAAAGAGGGACTCAAGAAAACGTGGCGGTCCAGTCATCGATTCCAAAATGATCGACGATGCCTTGGATTCGTGCCCGTTCCTCCGGTTCAGACGAGACCCCTTCACGGCTGAGACGGACGATATTGACCCCGGTCTGCCAATCGATCTTCCCCGCCCGATAACCGGCCTGTTGCAACAGGCCGGCGACGATCTCGAGCTTCTCGCGCTCCATCGATTTCAATGTATGGCTCACTCTCACATGCGACACTCCTTCCCGTTCCAAGCCGTATTGTATCATAGTGACGGCAGACAGGTGCGACAGCGATTTCAATGATGCTATACTAACTATAATGAGACAAGGAGTGATCTAGATGCCGAGACAGGATATGAATACGATCATGCTCGACTATATGAATGAGAAAGAGGATTACGAGGCGTTCGCCGCCAAACTGAAGTCGCTCCTCAGCGAGCTATTGAATGACGCCGGGATTCAGTTCCACTCGATCGTCGCCCGGGCCAAGGAAGCGGAGAGTCTGTATGCCAAACTGTCCCGCAAACCGTATCAATACCGGTCATTGCGCGACGTCCAAGACTTGGCGGGGATTCGGATCGTGACCTATTTCCATGACGACGTCCGGGCCGTGGCCCAAATCCTTGAGGACGAGTTCCGAATCGACCGTGAACAGTCGATTGATAAATCCACGTTGCTTGATTCAAACGAGTTCGGCTACCTCTCGGTCCATTATGTGGTCGGTTTGAGTGACAAGCGGCTCGGTCTCGGCGAGTATCGTCGTTTCGAGGAAAAAGAGGCCGAGATTCAAGTCCGGTCCATCTTGCAACACGCTTGGGCCGAAATCGAGCACGACCTCGGCTATAAAAATCCGAATGCCGTCCCGCCGGAGATCAAACGCAGTTTCAGCCGTGTCGCCGGGCTCCTCGAGATTGCCGACTCCGAGTTCGTCAACATCCGTAAACAGTTGCGGACGTTCGAACAAGAGACGGTGGAGCGAATCGTCGAGTCCCCTGACAAGGTGAGCATCACTCGGGACAACCTGAACTATTACATCGCCAACGATGTCACCGTCGAGAAGCTCGACAACGCCATCTTCCAGAGCGACTGGTTGCTCGACACCGACTTGTCGACGATCATCGAGCTGACACGCATGTTCCACTACGCCGAGATTCGCACGTTCCAGGACTTGAGTGACACCCTCGACCGTTACTTTGAGCGGGCCATCCAATCTGCGACGCTCTTACCGTCGTCATTACTGCCCCGGCAAGGGATGGGAGTCGTCTATGCCGTCCTCGCTAAACTGCTCGCCGAAGGAGATGATCAGCAAATTGAGTTCTTTTTCCGCCGCTTCTATCCGGACTTGAAACATTACGACGAGGTCATCCAAGAACTTCGTACCCGCGAAGAGCCATCATAACTTTACAGACTTCATGTTTTTGTTGTAGAATGTTTCTATGTTCTGAAATATATGCAAAATAATGATATTTATGTAGGAGGTACGCTTGAGGATGACTTCACCTATACACACAGCATCCCGCCGTCAGCTCGTCGCTGATGCTGAGCGAGGGATTCGCATGAACTATCGCGGAGTGAAAAAAAACCTCCGATCGATGTTCTCTCAATACTTGACGCGAAACGAATTCTTCATCCTTCGTTCGCTCTGTCAACATAGTCCTCAAATCGCCTCGGCCCTGTCAAATGAGTTTCAGTTCTCGGCCTCGATGATCACGGCACTCGCAGATGAGCTCACGAAAAAAGGGTTGATTTCACGCGAACGCAGCGAACGTGACCGTCGCGTCGTTGAGTTGCAAGCGACCGAGGAAGGTCGTGCCTTGTTCGAGACGTTAGAAGACATGAAAATCGAGTACTTGATGGACGTGTTCGAAGACTTCTCAGATGACGAGTTGATTCTTCTGTCAAGACTGCTTGACCGGATGGACGCATAAAACGACTGGGCCCGATTCATTTCGGCCCCAGTCGTTTTTCTTATATCTTGCCACATAGTTAAAAACCCTCGGTCAAGGCAGTTGCCTTGTTCGAGGGTTTTTCGTTCATACTTTGGCGATTGCCGTGACGACGATCCGGTCACGGTATCCGTGTTCCGGGTCGTACGGACCTGCACATGTGATGAGCTGAAGCCGTGTCGCTTGGGTCGCCGCAAAGATCGAGGCTAGCGGAACGTCTTCGAGTCGGTACCGTTCGACGGAGACGACTTCATATTCGATCACCTTTTTACTACGCTGGAGCGTCACCGATTCTCCGAGGCGCAGTTCGCCAAGGTTTGCGAAGATGGCCGGTCCGCGAAGGTCATCGAGATGACCGGATAGTACGACGTTACCCGTCGCACCCGCTTTGGCGCCGTAACGATACCATCCGACCTCATCAGCGTCTGTCGGCGTATCCATCCGGTCGAGTCGGTCTTTCCCGACCGGTTGGATGACGGCATCGACATCAATTGACGGAATCTTTAGTCGTTTCGGGACGAACGTATCTGTGTGAAAAGATTGACGGTCGATTTCGGTCGCTGACAGGACGAGCGGGTCGGCGAAACCGACGGTCGTCAGTTTCGAGTCCGCGTCCGGTGCGTCCGCGCCCGGTGCGATCATAAGGAACGATAACGTTCCGATTAAGAGAAGCTTAAGCGTCTTGCTTCTGACGACGAAAGACGTAGAAGCCAGCTGCTGCTGCACCAAGGACTGCTGCTGCGAGCAACCAGTTCATTGATGCTGTCTGAGCGAGGCCACCTTGTCCTGTTTCAGGAGCTCCGGCCATCTCACCGCCGTCTGCTGCTAAGAGGACTTCAAACGCTGGTTCGCCTTCAAGGAGTCCAATGGCGAACGCCGTATAGTTTTTACCGCCCTCTAGGGCTACCCCGTCAAGCGCCTTCACGACATCAGTCGCGCCGGCCGGGCGAACTTCGAGGTCATACGTGCCAGCGTCGAGCGTACCATAGTCGCTGACTGCTTTGAACTCAAGGTTCGAGAAGAGCGGGTCGCCACCTTTAGGGGCTACATCGACTGCCGGTGCGTCAGGAGAGAAGTGGGCGACGCGGACCTTCGATTTTCCGTCTTCAAAGTTCGCATCGTCTTCCATTGCTGCGATCTCAATGTTTGCAAGTTGACCGATTGCTGCCGCTGTATAGAACTTGCCTGCTTCGATTGAGAGGTCTGTCGCAACGACGACCGTCTCGGCATCACCAGCTGGTTTGATCTCGACATTGTAATCTCCAGCCGGGAGTGTCAGATAGTCGGTGAGCGCTTTAAACTCTGCGCCTTCGACCGCGACTTCACCGTTGACGTACACATCTACTGCCGGTGCGTCAGGTGAAGCATGGAGTACACGGACCATGGCATTCTCGTGTCCATCCGCACTGACCGGTACGATGAGCGCGAAAGCCAAGGCGAGTGTACCAAGTAAAGACATCAATTTCTTCATGTGAAATTTCCTCCTTTTTCTGCTTGGGTTGACCGATTGACTGGGTACGACAAGTTTGATGCATGCTGCAAAATGTGCTACATCTGATTGCTATGTAGCTGGTGACATCTTAAATTTAAGACAACGGAGCAACGGCGTAAAGGTGACGGTGTGCTCTGAATATGCCGCTGGGCACATCGAGAAGAAACCGCTTTCTTTACATTACCCGCACTTCCCCTTCACCTTAATGTAAAAACCCCGCAACGCGTAACGTTACGGGGTTGAATGTGCTTTGGCCCAGTCGATGTCGTTTACGAACACCGCATCGACCCCGAGCCGGCGAAACCGTTCGAGGTCATGCACCGTCTTGACGGTATAGGGACGCACGGCGAGCCCTTTTGCTTGCAGCTGTAGGATTTCCTCATCGGTCATCGTCCGGACGTTCGGATGCACGGCGGTCGCCCCGACCTTCGCACAGTACGCCACAAGGTCATAGAGAGGTTGGGCCAAGAGCACCGCACACTCGATATCTGGCGCCAACCGTTTCAAACGTTTGAGCGTCGCATGATTGAATGAAGAGAACACGACTTGTTCAACAGGGACACGTCGGTTACGGATCGTGTCGACCAGGCGCTGCTCAATCCCGGGATACCGTTCGATATCGGTCTTGACCTCGAGGTTCAGTACCACCGACGTCCCTTGACACAAATCGAACAGTTCATCTAACGTCGGAATCTGCTCGTGGACCGCGAACGTGACGCCCGCGTTGACCGCTCGCAGTTCTAATAGCGTCATATCGGCGATCCGCCCTTGACCATCTGTCGTCCGATTGATCGTCTCGTCATGGATGAGGACGAGACGTCCATCTTTCGTCATATGAACGTCCGCTTCAATCCCATCTGCCCCGGCCTCGAGTGCAGCCCGGAACGCTGTCATCGTATTTTCGGGATGGCGGGCCATCACTCCTCGATGCGCGAAGAATCTCATCTGTATTCGCCTCAGTTCGTTTTATATTTGCTCGTCAAGTAGCGGACGAGCGGACGTACCGAGATGTCTTCCCCGGTCACTTGTTTGATCAATTCGTTCGGGGTGAGCGCCTTCCCATGACGATGGACATTGTCTTCGAGCCACTGTTTGATCGGGCCGAACTCGCCACTGCTGACGAGCGATTCAAACTCTGGATGGGCATCACGGAGCGCCTCTGTCAATTGGGCGGCATAGACCAAGCCGAGTGCATAGCTTGGGAAGTAACCGAATGAACCGCCGGCCCAGTGCACGTCTTGCAGGACGCCTTTCGCATCACTCGGGACATCGACACCGAGATATTCCTTATACAGCGCGTTCCATGCGTCTGGTAATTCCTCGACCGAAAGATCGCCTTGGATCAGTTTCTTTTCGAGCTCATAGCGGATGATGATGTGCAGACTATACGTCAACTCGTCCGCTTCGATTCGAATGAGAGAGGGTTTTGCCTCGTTCACCCCGGCATAAAACGTCTCGAAAGAAACGTCCTGAAGCGCAGGGTGTTCTGTTTGAAGACGCGGATAGACGCTCTTCAGGAACGCTTCGCTTCGCCCGACAAAATTCTCGAAGAAGAGCGACTGTGATTCATGGATTCCCATCGAGGACCCGCCTCCTAGCCCGAGCTCGTCAAGTTCCGAGTCAATTTGTTGCTCATACGTGGCATGGCCCGCTTCGTGCATCGTCCCGAACAAGGCGTTGCGGAAGTCGGCCTCGTCATATTTTGTCGTAATGCGCACGTCGCGCCGGTTGATCGTAATCTCGAACGGATGGACCGTCGCGTCGAGTCGGCCCCGTGTCAAATCGTAGTCGACGACACGCATCCAATCCTCGCACAACCGCTGTTGGACCGACTTGTCCATCGCCCAGTCGAGTCCTTGTACAGGTTCCGGCAATTCACGGATGAGCGGGACGAGTTCGTCCCGGAGCGTCCGGAACAACTCATCGAGCAAGTCGACCGTCATCCCGGGTTCATAATCGTATAAGAGGGCATCGTATGGATGCGACTCGTAGCCGAAATAGTCGGCGAACTTGCGCTGAAACTCGATGATTCTTTTGAGATAAGGGGCGAACATGAGCCAGTCGTTCTGGTCTTTCGCCTTCTCCCAAGCCGTTTCAGCCTCGGAGACGAGCGTCACGTATTCTTGATACTCCGATGACGGGATTTTGGCGTTCCGCTCATATTGCGTCTTGGCGACCGCGACCGAACGTAACTCGATCGGTGTCAAGTCCTCCGTCTCCGTCATCTCCGCAAGTAACGCTTTGAAAGATTCGCTCGTCTGGCGCTTGAATGCCTCGGTCGACAGATAACCGATCGTCTCGGCCCGTAGCGGTGCCGATTGCTCCGGCATCTGGGTGCGCATGTCCCAGTACAGTAATGAAATCGCCTCGTCGAAGGCACGCAATTGTTTAAAATGGTCACGCCATTGTTTTTTTAGTTCCATTTTGATTTCCCACCCCTATGACAGTGATATCGTTACTTCTTTACTTTAATATAGTCGAGACAGGTTGCCTATCCTTTCGACACATCCGAATCGAATAATGGATGAGCGCCTTTAAGATGACAATGAGGCGCAACTTGAGATTTATTTACCGTGTCGATGATAACAGTCTATATCTTTCCACTCTTTGTTCGCCACATGAAGCCTGCACATTTTGACTCACATCAAATATGAGAATTATTGACCTGATTCTTTATTTTGACAACGCTTCCTACCGCCTCATCCATTATGGTAAAAAAGTAAACTGTGAAGGAGCGATTGCATAATGAAACGAAACCGCAGGCATCGAAGACAGACGTACATCATGAGGAGACTGACCGTTGGGCTCGCCATGGTCGGTCTACTCGCCATTATCCCTACTCTAATCGGATTTAAACAAGACGTAGAGCCAAAAGCAAAGTCCCCTGTTACAGCGACTCCCGCTTCGACAGCCGTCTCCGTTAAAGCCGTACCGACTTTTCCAGAGATTGTCATGAAAGAATGGACGCATCAACCGATTACAACGGCAGAGACACCCGAACTGCTCGTTGAATCGCTGGCTTTCGTTAATTTGACGGATGGTCAGATTTTAGTGGACAAGAATGCATCGGAGCGCGTCTTTCCCGCCAGTACGACTAAATTGATGACGGCTCTCCTCGCCTATGAGGCAGCGGTCGACAAGAACGAGCTCGACAAAAACGTCGTCATCGTGAAACAGTCGACGCTCGATATCCCATGGGACAGCCACATCGTCCATCTCGCGGTCGGAGATCGGCTCACCGTCAGACAAGCACTTTATGCGACTTTGCTCGAGTCAGGGAATGATGCTGCTAACAGCCTCGCCGAATATGTGAGCGGTTCGACATCTGAGTTTGTCGACTTGATGAACGCCCGTTCGAAAGTACTCGGATTGACCGGGACCCAATTTAGGAATGCGCATGGTTATTCCGACCCGGAACACTTCACGACCGCGCTCGACATGGCAAGGATCACCCACGCATTCGGCACGTATCCAGAACTCGTCGAAATCGCCGGCACGTATGAGTATGAGGCGAAGTTTGAAGATGCTGACGGAAATCAAAAGCGACGCTGGTGGTATCATCTCGGTTCGGCCGTTAATGAGCGGAGCATTCATTATTCTGAGCTTGTCACAGCGACAAAGACTGGCTATACGGATGAATCGGGTTACACGATGGTGTTTTTGATGAAGCACGATGGCAAACTATATGCATTAGTGACGATGCAAGCCAAGTCTGGCCAGACGTTCCCAACGATGCGTTCGATTGAACAGATTGCTTTTGGCATCACCCAAGAATAGATCGACATTAACCGCCTGCTCTTCCTTGCATTGGGAAGAGCGGGCGGTTGTGGTAAGACAGAAGAAATTCACGAGTTATATGACAAGTAGATGACACATCGATAACATGAATATGACAAATGTTCAGAATATTTAAACTTTATGAGCGAAAATTATCGCCCTTACCCGTTGATACAATGCGCTCTAGAGCCATTATTATGAAAAGATGACAGTTTGCAATGATTAAGGAGGTCCGTTATTGTTAGTCACAAGTTCGTCAAGTCATTCAAGTTTGACTCATTTGTGTGAGTCTCACACATGATTGAATCTGAATTGATTGAACGACAACAATGAATCACGTACAGGAGGTAATCAAATGTTATGGCAAGAATGGGTGTCCATCGCGCTTTATCTCGTGATGATGCTCCTCATCGGTTACATCGCCTATAAGCGAACGACCGATTCATCCGATTATATGTTAGGTGGCCGCAAGATGGGGCCAGGTGTTACCGCCATGTCAGCCGGAGCTTCGGATATGAGTGGTTGGATGTTAATGGGACTTCCGGGCGCAATGTACGCCACGGGATTATCAGCAATTTGGTTAGCCGTTGGATTGGTCATCGGAGCTTACTTGAACTACTTGTTAGTCGCTCCCCGTCTACGTGTCTTCACGGAGATGGCAAATGATTCGATTACGATTCCTGACTTTTTAGAGAATCGGTTCCGAGATCACTCGAACTGGCTACGGATCCTGTCTGCATCCGTCATCATCATCTTCTTCACGTTCTACACGTCAGCCGGACTTGTATCTGGTGGGAAGTTGTTCGTAAGTTCGTTCGGGCTTGACTATCAGACAGGTGTCATTGTGACGATCAGCGTCGTCATTCTGTACACGCTCTTCGGTGGCTTCACAGCCGTCAGCTGGACGGACTTCGCGCAAGGCGTCATCATGTTCCTCGCGCTCGTCCTCGTCCCAATCGTCGCCTTGACGGACGTCGGTGGTGTTTCAAACGCTGTCAACACGGCCACGACGCTCAACACCGATTTGTTCGACCTCTTCAAAGGGACGTCGACGCTCGGGATTATCGGTCTCCTCGCTTGGGGACTTGGTTACTTCGGTCAACCGCACATCATCGTCCGCTTTATGGCGATTCGTGATGTGAAATCATTGAAGACGGCACGCCGCATTGGCATGGGTTGGATGACGGTCTCGATTATCGGTGCCGTTATGACCGGTCTCGTCGGAATCGCCTACTTCCGTGGTCAAGGGAACGCCCTGGCTGACCCGGAGACGGTGTTCATCCGCTTCTCAGAAGTCTTGTTCCACCCGTTCATCACCGGTTTCTTGCTCGCTGCGATCCTCGCAGCGGTCATGTCGACCGTATCGTCACAGCTTCTTGTGACGTCATCAGCGTTAACAGAAGACTTCTATCGCAAGTTCTTCAATAAAGAAGCAAATGAGAAAACGATGGTGCTCGCCGGTCGAATCGGTGTCTTGACAGTCGGTGTCGTTGCGACCCTCATGTCGCTCAGCCCGTCGAACACGATTCTGACGCTCGTCGGCTATGCGTGGGCCGGATTCGGCTCAGCATTCGGTCCAGCGATCCTCTTGTCGCTCTATTGGACGAAAATGACACGACAGGGTGCCCTCGCCGGAATCCTTGTCGGTGCCATCACGGTCATTCTTTGGATCGTGACTGGACTCTCGAGCGTGATCTATGAGATGGTGCCAGGCTTCTTCCTCAGTATGCTTGCCATCGTTCTCGTCAGCACGTTCACGAGCCAACGTGAGCAAAAACGGATCAACCGTGAATTCAGTGAAATGGAAGCTGAACTCGCCGTTGCGAAAAAAGAATAAAACTATTCGAAAAACGCGGGCCACTGGCTCGCGTTTTTTGTTGCGCCATGTCACGTTATAGTAGGTTGATTGGCCACACCTTATTTTATGTAGTGAGTGCAATCAACGGCATTTACTATCTCTCTAAACAGCAAAAACCGCAGACAAGTTATCTGCGGTCTGACTAAATTACATCGCTCTCGCCATGAACCAGAGTTGGATGAAGAATGGTACCAAGACAAGGACGAGCATCGCATTGCGCATCCAACGATTGCGATTCCAGTAATACGCCATCAAGACGAACGGATGGAGTGCAGTCAGCTGGTACGGGTTGAACCAGAACCAGGTGAGGATCAATGCGATGAAGAAATATAATACAGAACGTTGTTTCGTGGTGCGCCATTCGCGCCACATATCAAACGCCCCTTTAAAGAATACGATAAACGTCACAATCCAAAATACCATCACAATGACACTATTCACTAACTAAACCACCTTCATGAGACATGTTCGATATAGAATCCGCTCCAGTATATATGCCGGTACGTGAACTCTTTCCCGCTCTCTGCCGTGATAATGATCTCATCTTCTGTCAAGACGAGCACGTGAACTGGAATCTCACCTTTCCGTAACATCGGGCTGAACAATTGGAACTGCTTGTTCAACCATTTTCGTTCCGTGAAGCTACGATAATGATGCAATGCAAGTGACGGATGAACTAAAAACACGCCAATTACCATAGCGATGGCTCCAGGAGAAGCAGAGATTTCAAACAGTAAGGAGAGGACGAGCACGAGCGATAGAACCGCATACCCGAATTCAAGGAGCTCCATCAAAGAGGCTCGGCCGGCAATCACGTACTGCATGACGCGGAAAGCCACGTACAGCAAGAGACTGACCATCACATACTGGGTGAACGGAGCACTACTCATCGAAACGTCCAAATAAAACAAGACCGGTAGTAACATGACCCACTTCCATAATTGTAAGGCGAGGTAAAACAATGTTTGATCGATGAAACGACGATTGTGTACGAGCCGTTGCATATCCATGTTTCCCACCTCCGATTAAAAGATGTGATCTTAACCGTATCATTCCCTGAATCAAAGATTGATAACAACGATTTACACGTCAACCGGAAATTTCTTTTTGTTCGATGAGCGTGGCGTTCAACAGTCCTCCGAGAAGGATGACCGAAGCCGCCAAATAGAACCAGATCAGCAAGATGATAAAGGCACCGAGCTGACCATAAAACTGTTCATAGTTTGCATACTGTGAATAGTAGCTGAATACGTTCGAAACTGTCAAGATGCCGATTGTAGCGAAAACTGCCCCGGCCCAGCTGTCCCGGAATGTGCCATGATGGCTCGGCAACCATTTATAGACGAGCAGGAAGACACTGAACAAGATAATCGTCCCAATCACCCAACGGAAATAAAACCAAATCTGGGCATAGCGAGCAACGATATCATCAATGAAGATGATATGGGTCGCCAGTTCTCGTAACGCCGTCTCGATGACCGGGACGAGCAACGAGAACGGCAACACGAACATGAGCGCGAGCGTGACGGCGATGTCTTGTAGCACCCCGCGCCAAAACGCTTTATTTCGGATTAGTCGATAGGCGTCGTTCAATGACCGGACGAGCGACTGGACAGCCATCGAAGAGATCCACAGCGCCGGCAAGATGCTGAGCGAGGCCAAGCGCAGTCTCGAATCATCAAAAATGGCTTCGATGTTTCCTTGCAACAGCCGATAACTCGCCTCCGGCATGACCAATGACAATGCCGAGATGACGTCACCGCTCGAGAATGGGAGCCATCCGACGATGCCGAGGACGAACAACAAAAACGGGAACGTGGACAAGATGAAATAATACGCCAGCATCGCGGCCTGGTCGAAGAATCGTTCGGCAAAAAACCGTTTGAATGTTTGAAGGAATGGTTGTATCATTTTATTACTCTTTTCTTTATTTTTTTATATAAATTCGGTATTTGAAATAAATTAATTCAAAAAGGAAAGCCAGGATCGGCGCTTTGCGTCAATCCTTGGCTTTACGCTCAACTAATATTCTCTCGTTTCGTTTCCCAGGCTTCGACGTGTTCTTTACCTGGTAATTCGACATCATCCCGATTGAACACCGGATCGCGCCCCCCTCGTTTCTGCGCCATGTAATCGTCGAGCAACAGCTTCGCGACTTTACTGAGGCGGAAGATGGCGTACATGTTGACGAGTGCCATCAGGCCCATGAAGATGTCGGCAATCGACCAGACTAACCCTGCCGAACGGACCGAACCGAACAATATCATCCCGACGACGGCAATCCGGTAAATGACGAGATACACTTTCCGTTCCGAGATGAACTCGATATTCGTCTCCCCGTAATAGTAGTTCGCCAAAATCGAGCTGAAGGCGAACAATAAGATCGCAATCGTCATGAGTGATGTCGCGACCGGCCCGATCTCGGTGAGGAGCGCCTCTTGGGCAAGTTCGATGCCTTGGAAATCCTCAGAACCCGGCACGCCAGAAATGAGGACAATCATCGCCGTCGCCGTACAGATAAAGAGCGTATCGACGAACACGCTGAGTGACTGAATGAGACCTTGCTTGACCGGGTGACTGACCTCGGCGGTCGCAGCCGCGTTCGGGGCCGACCCCATCCCCGCCTCGTTCGAGAACAAGCCTCGGCGAATCCCTTGCAAGACGGCCGCACCGACCGCTCCGCCAAGCAGTTGTCGGAACCCGAGCACACCTTCTGAGAAAATGGCTGAGAATACGGCCGGGACGACCTCCAAATTCGTCAAGACGACCCACAGGGCGAGCAAGATATAACCGCCAGCCATGATTGGGACGATAATCCCTGACAGTGTCGAGATGGAACGGATCCCGCCGAAGATGACAATTCCTGTCACCACCGCCAAAATGAGCCCGATCCATAGCCTGTCGATTTCAAAAACGTTGTTGACCGACAAGGCGATCGTATTGGCCTGTACCGAGTTGAATGCAAATCCAAAGGCGAACGTGATCAAAATGGCGAACACGATGCCTAGCCATCGCTGTCCGAGCGCCCGTTCGATATAATAGGCCGGTCCGCCGCGCCACGCCTTGCCGTCATGTACTTTGTACACTTGGGCGAGCGTGCTCTCAACGAACGCTGACGCCGAACCGATCAACGCGATAAGCCACATCCAAAACACGGCACCCGGTCCTCCGAGCGCAATCGCGGTCGAGACCCCGGCGATATTCCCGGTCCCGACCCGTGCCGCCGTCCCGATGGCGAACGCCTGGAACGATGACACTTGTCCTTTCTCATGTTTGAGCCCTTTGACGAACAACAGCTTGAACATCTCAGGCAACATCCGGAACTGAACAAACCCCATCCGTATCGTGAAATAGATCCCTCCGGCAATCAGAACGAAAATGAGTACGTACGTCCATAACAAATCATTCGCCTGCATGACGAGCTCACGAATATCCATGCGCATCCCCTCCTTTTATGGAGTTCTTACCCGGTCGCGGAATCTTGGAAACGATACGCTTATCTCGATGCTTCCTCTAGTATGCGTTCACAGAGCGCGTGCGTCGTCAGACTATCGGCAGCGAGCACTGATTCGTTCGGTTCGCCGTTTAGTAGCTTGATGAATGCATCGATCATCGTCGTGAAGCCGCGACGCACGAGGTTCGACTCCCATGGGCTCAGGGCCCGCTCAAGCATGCCGTCACGTGTAAAGTCATACACGCGCTCGACGTCGCGTGACACCCGTTTCAGACGAGGTGACATCACTTCCATCACTTCTTCCGTACAGCCGTTGTCCCGGTTCATCATCCCGACCGCTTCGATCCCGCCGGCTGTAAACTGAATCTGCAGCTGCTTCAGCGTCTCCCCTTCATAGCGCGTCCGCACCGACAAATTTTCGACCGGTGCGAGCCCCGTCAAGTAACGGAGCGTGTCGACGACGTGGACGAAATCCTCGATGATGAACTCTCGGAGCGTCGCCGGTTGATACGTGCGGTTCTTTTGAATGAGGACGAGGTTTTGGTCCGTGACTTCTTTCAAGGCTGCCGTCGCCGTCGCGAAACGACGATTGAAGCCGGTGACGAGCTCGACCCCATTGTCTGCCGCGAGCCGCACGAGCCGCTCCGTCTCGTCGAGCGAGAACGTGACCGGCTTATCGATGAACACATGAACGCCCCGCTCGAGCACGTAGCCAACCTGGTCAGTATGTACCGATGTCGTCGAGTGAATCAACGCGCCGTCCATCGTCTCGAACGGGACGTCTTCGAGCGATTCATACTGACCGGCAAAACGATACTTTTTGACGAGCTGACTCGCTTTCGCCTCATCTCTCGACACGAGATAGACGTCCACCCCTTCTAATCCGGCATAGACCGGTAAATACGCTTTTTTCGCCACATCCCCTAACCCAACAACCACAATCTTCATTTCAACATCTCTCCTCTTCGCTGGACTGAACAAAACCCCGAGGCGTGCGCCCGGGGTCGATAATTCACTTAATGGACGGCAAGAATCTCAAAACTCGTGATCGGCTTGCGAATCGCTTCCGACACGATTTGATATAGGTCGGCGAGTTGCTCATTATCCTTTAAATCTGGCGTCCGATCGAGCTCGACTTCACACGTTCGTGTCGTCCGTTCCTTATCTTGAAACGCATATTCAATCGTATATGTCTGCATGACACGTCTCCTCTCAAGCGATGTATACGTATGTATAACCTGAAACGAAACGATTGAAACGCCTCGGGTGTGCGACATGAATCGCTCGAGAGCCCCCTGCTTGAGCCGCGGTCTACCCGCCTTACCCTATTGTACCATTCGTCCCTCGGGCGACGCTTTCTCCATTTGTGACAAAATCTGGCTAATTGTTCGCAAGCGCGGTCGAAATCGCTTCCAATCCGTTTGCTTGTAAATGCTATGGAAGATTCCTAGAATGGACAAGTATACATCAATGATCGAGGAGCTAAACGATGACTAACAAGCTGACTTATCTGACCTTACCCTTGGCCCTTCTACTTTTGGCCGGTTGCACGAACGAGACAGAACCGAATCCCGAGTCGAAGACGGAACCTCAGGAACAGGTTACCGTTGAGACGGAGCCCCCTGACCAGACCGAAACGAACGATCACTTCACAGGCTACGACTTGATTGAAGTCGAGGGTGGAGATCTGTCAGGCGACCGCGAGAATAATGTCGTCGTCGATATCGGATATGGCGACCGCGAATATTGGGCGTTCACGAATGAACACGGACAACTCGTGAAAGTGATCGCCGACGAGATCGTCCTGCAAGATAATGAGCTCGAGGACGTCACGTCTTCCGGTCGCTATTATTCAGACGAGGCGAAAGTGCCTGGCGTCGAGCATCCCGACCTCGATGAAGGGCATGTCATCGCCGATTCGCTCGGCGGCGTCTCGAACGCCTTCAACATCACCCCGCAAGACAGCACGCTCAACCGCCACGGGGACCAGGCGTACATGGAGAGCGTGATCCGAAGCGCAGGCGGGGCCACCGACTTCGAGGCCATTATCACCTATCCGGATACGGAGACACAAATTCCCTCCAGCTATCAATATACGTACACGCTGAAAGGAAACGTCATCATCGACCAGTTCGACAACGTGAACCCGGACGAAGTGAACGAAGAACTCGGGCTGACCGAGCGTGCGACTGAAGCCGAGACCGCGTCTGAAGACGATGATGTCGCGCGCATCGATGTGAACGGGAACGGCCAAGTGACGATCCAAGAAGCGAAAGATGCCGGGTTCAGCATGCCAATCACGAGCGACCATTGGCTCTATCCTTACATGCACGACAACGATGGAGACGGGATGGTCGGGGAATGATCGATTTGCATGAACCGCAACGATATGAAAGAATCATCGACGTCACGCTCTTCCTGACAAAAGGGAGAGCGTTTTTTGGCGAGTCGATATGAGCTCGAATGGTCGGTCCATCGATGTTGAAAAATATAAAATCAAGCAAAAAAGGACCATAGACGAGTGTCTACGGTCCTTCTGCCAATTGTTATTTTGAGTCAGTCGACTCAACCGGACGTCTCGGCGGACGTTTCCCGAAGAATTGGTAATATTGCGTCTCAATATTTCCGTTGTATAGTTTGCGGCGTTTCGTCGCCGGACGGCCGTACGCCTTCTCGAAGTCCTCATAGCTCGTCAACATATAGACGCTGTAGCCCGGATACTTGGCAAACTGTTGCCCGATTCGCTCGTACAGGTCGATAATCTCTTCCTCGGTCTGCAACCGTTCGCCGTATGGCGGGTTGCCGATGATGACACCATACTCTTCTTTCGGCTTCAAGGCAGCCGCGTCACTGTGGACGAACGTGATGGCGTCACGGACGTCAGCGAGCTCCGCGTTGTCCTTGGCGAGCTTGACCATGCGCGGGTCGAGGTCGATGCCGTAGATTTTGAGCGGTTTGTCCCACTCCGCTTTCTCGTTCGCTTCATTGATTGCCTCATACCAAGCCTTCTTCGGTACACATGGCCAGTCTTGTGAACAGAACTCACGGTTGAGACCCGGCGCGATGTTGCGACCGATGAGCGCCGCCTCGATGGCGAGCGTCCCAGAACCGGTGAAGACGTCATAGAACGGCATGTCCGGCTTCCAGTTCGTCAACTGGATCATCGCCGCGGCCATCGTCTCTTTGAGCGGTGCCTGTGAGTGGAGCTCACGGTAGCCGCGACGGTGAAGCGCGTCACCTGACGTGTCGATCGTGATTGTCGCCACATCTTTCAACAAGGCGACTTCGATCGGATAGTAGGCGCCCGTCTTCGGAAGCCACTCGCCCGGCTTGTCGTATCCGCGTTGCATCGCATCGACAATCGCCTTCTCCGTGATCTTCTGACAGTCGCGGATCGAGAACAGCTTCGACTTGACCGAGCGGCCGTCGACAATGAAGCGGGCGTCCCACGGCATGAGATCCGTCCACGGCAATTCGACGACACCGTCGAACAGCTCCGTGAACGTCGTCGCTTTGAACTCGGCGACGACGAGCTTGACGCGGTCTGCCGTCCGGAGCCATAGGTTCAATCGTGGAATGTCTTCCATCTCTGCGTCGATATAGACGCGTCCGTTCTCGACCTCACACGTGTAACCGAGGTCGCGCACTTCTTTGGCGACGAGCGCTTCGATGCCCATCGCCGCGGTGGCAATCAGTTTTCGTTTTGCCATACTATCCCTACTTTCTATAAGTGTTACTCCTAAAATGGTCATGTAAAAAGGAGCTCAAGTAGGATTGCTTGAACTCCTGGTCAATGTTAAATGAGAGACTATGCTGCCCTGTAAGCCATGTTCTGTACTCCGGTGCTCATAACGGTCTCCCTGGCACGATGGAGTGAC
The DNA here is from genome assembly GCF_003331145.1 of Exiguobacterium sp. TNDT2. Taxonomy (GTDB): domain Bacteria; phylum Bacillota; class Bacilli; order Exiguobacteriales; family Exiguobacteriaceae; genus Exiguobacterium. The sequence continues at coordinate 91,657 of NZ_QLVE01000011.1, forward strand.
AATCATCTATCTGCGCCGATTGGCGCCTTCCGTCCCGTTCGGTTCCAGTCAGGAAGTTCCCCTACCATAGTTTGGGTTTCTCGCTCGTGGGGTTTACCTCGTTCCACTCTGAACGTTTCCGATCAGACTCCGTCACTGTGGCACTTTCAAGAAGCTTGCACCGTATCCAAAGACTTAGGTGCTTCTTCTGCCGTCAACTTGCGTTGCCTACACTTATCGTTTCGTGTAGCACGATCACTACAGCCATCACAGGCTGTGCGAGCATGGACTTTCCTCAAGACTTGCGTCCCGCGATTGCCCAGGCCTCATAGTCACTTTACTCATTGTAGCGGATAAGCTGCAAAATGACAACCGAGAACCTGAACTTGATTTTCATGGGCGTCAGCGCTAAAATAAGGCGTGTTCCATTGAACAAGGAGGGATTTTGATGCGTCAAGATGCAAAAAAAGGTTGGATTCAACGACTGACCTATGTGATTGAAATCGATGACATTAAAGCGCTCCACCCGAACAATGGCGTGTTCGCCTTCTACCGGAATAATCGACTCGTTCGAGGATTCGAGCCGTTTGACATCAAAGCACCGAATGAACTGTCCAAACGTCCGTATCATTTCGACCATCATAACTTGGCCCACTTACAGGAACGTTTTCCTGAATCGATCCCGACGTTCGACGCTTCGACGCAGACACGTCGCGGCTGGAGCAATGACGTCCGCGTCGGTCTCTACGAGATCATCGTCGACGGGAAACTAAGTTTTGAACATATCGACGATAACGGCAACGTCTTAGAAGCGAATATCCGTTGGAGTGGTGAAGCCATCACGAAAGCATAAATCAACACCCGGAGCCAGCGCTGGCTCCGGGTGTTTTTTCATGTCGATTCTGCCGAGGAATCTACCTCAGCTTGGACAGGTTGAGGCACATATTTGACCGTCACCACTTTTTCAGAGATGTCGGTCGGTTTCAATACGACCGTGTAAGCAGCGCTCGTGTCGCTTCGGACCGGGAATTTGCCCGGTACATGAAGCGCCTCGTAGACGACTTTTTTGTTGGCGTCGAGCACGGTGACAACGCCTTTACGGGAAGTCGCCAACTCGAACGTTCCGGAATCCGCCGCTTTGATTGTCACCAACGGCTTGACGGGATTTACGTATGTGAACGTCCGGCTGACCGAGCGCTTATATTTGCCGTCGGTGACGAGGGCGTTCAGACGATACGTTCCACTCGGCAACCAATCCCCTCCGGCGTACATCGTGAACGACGAATTAGCCGGCGAAAGGGTTTTCACTTTACGCGTACCTTGATATAGCGAAAACGTCGTCTTCAAATTTGGTTTGTTCATAACGGCCAGTTTTGCCTCAGTGACATACCGGTTTTTAAGCGTCGACGGCGCCGTGAGAACCACCGGGCGCGGCGTCGCATCGATTAGTCGTTTCGTATTGAGTTCGGTATATGTTTTCCCGCTCGCGCGCGGCATCTTCTGAATCAAGACGTCGATGTCGGCCGGTGTCAAGAACGGGTTGACTGATTTGACGAGCGCAATCCCAGACGATACCATCGGCGCTGCCATCGACGTCCCATCCATATAAATAAAGCTGTTTTTCATACCGAGTGACAAGATGTTCACACCAGGTGCCACGATTTTGACTTGGCCGTCCATATTGCTGAAACTGGCGATACGCCGGTTCGCATCAATCGCCCCGACGGCAATTACTTCTTTCATATTGGCCGGGAATGACACTTTGTTCTGCCCGTCATTTCCTGAGGAAGCGACGATGACGACGCCTTTAGCACGAGCGCGGCGAATCGAATCGGCAAGGACACGGTCGTAATCTTGACCACCAAGCGACAAGTTGATGATGTTCGCGCCTTTCAATACCGCTGTATCAATGGCTTTTGCGACTGTCCACGAATCTGTAAATTCCGAGTTTTTGCCATAAAAGACATTATAAAAATGGTAACGTACGTTCGGGGCGAGTCCTGCCATCCCAAACTTGTTGTGACGGCCAGACATGATACCGGCCGTATGCGTACCATGATAATCGACACTATACGGGCCTTTCATCGAGTTGACGACTCGGGGGACGTTAAACAGCTCTTTATGGTTCCGGTCGGCCGATGAATCAATTAAGGCGATGACAATGTCGGATGCACCGCGTGTTGTATTCCACGTCAAGTCAGTGCCGGTTTGTTTTATATAGTATTGGTGCCCGACCCTTGGTTCGGCCACGACATATCCATGCTTCTCCAATAGCACCGGTTTTGCCGCCCCTACTGACGTCGGTACAAGCAACGCAAGCGCCGCCGCAATCATAATTTTTTTCATCGCCTTCCGCTCCAATCCACACTTCATAAGATGATCCCATTATCTCAAATCACGCGGTTAATTTCCCTTTTTTTCAAAAAATAGATTGTGACATATTTGCGACGCTTACCAATAATCCCGCTGGTCAGGGTCGTGCATCTCGTATTCAATGATTTTTCCGATCGTCAAATACGTGTAATAGCGCGCCAGCTCCGTCCGATACGGGTCAGGTGTGAATCCGTCCAAGTCCTCGCCAAGCGGTGAGCCGTCGATCGTCTCGAACTGTTGACAGAAGAACGATTCCGTCTCCTTGTCCCAGACGATATTGTCGCCGATATAGCCGCTCCCGAACCGGATATAATCGATGATGGAAGGCACGATCACCTCGGCCGGAAGCCGCTCACTCATGCGGCCGACCAATTCATAGCGGTCCCGATCGGCATACTCGGCTTGGTCGAGGGACGTACATTTCAAGACCTCTTTATTGATTTCGATCAAGACGACATAGTCCCCCGGATCAATCGATAGCTTCATCTCATCACCTCATCTCAACTTCCACATAGCTCTATCTTAACAAATATTCGGAACGAAACCGCGAAATCCTGTATGCCTGTAAAATTTTCCATCTGGTCGATTCATACAACATGACGAAATCTGTTTTTGGTATACTGAATGAGATGACATGAAGAGAGGAAGTGCAGTATGGCCAAACGCCCTTTGACCCCTCGCGAGAGTGAATTGATCGCCACGGCCTTGTTCGTCGTCGGGAACGTCCCGTACGCCGGGCACATCGACCGGCTCGAGTCGATCACGCTCCGGGATATCGCAGACGACTATTTGAGTGGAAAAAATTCCGTCGGCGACGCCGTCGAGGCGCTCGACCAATACATCTATGTCCGACGACACCGTTTCAAAAACGTCACACCGAACAACCTTTGGACGCTTGACGATCGGACCGAGCAGGAGGCACTCCGCTATATCGTGCGCCGGCCTGAGCTGAAGAAAGGCGAGACGCTCAGCAAAAAGGATCAACCGTTCACTGTGGGCCAAGATATCGAGTTCAAGGTCGATAAACAGCTCGATCGCGGTCAGTTCCGGATTTACATCGGTAAACTGAACGGCTACACGGTGAAAGCCCAGTCGAAAGATAAAGAAAAACTCAAATCGGTCAAAGGATGGATCACCCACCTCGACCGGAAAGACCGACTCGTCTTTGTCAACATTTCCGAGTTCGGGCGCGAACCGATCGACTCGGACGCCAAAGTCCGGCTCGAGGCGATGAGCGCCGCGCTGCTCGGCTGGTTCGCCACCGCCACGTTACCAACCGAGGATGAAGCGATGACGGCCAAACAGATGATTGCCACGCTCCAACGCCGTGACCAACCGTACTGGTTCACGTTGACTGTCGCGATGAACCATCCGAAGCCCGAGCACGTCAAGCGGTGGGGCACAGTCGTCAACCTGCTCGTCAAGGCGAGCGCCGGCGACGCTTCTGCTCTTGAGACACTCGAGGCGCAAGAAGACAAGTATTTCAAAGATGCCTTCTTGCGGGCGCTTCGAGCCTTGCATAAAGAACTGACCAAAACGACATAACATGCAGGTGACCTGCCACGGGTCACCTGTTTTCGGTGTCGTGATAGAAAGGAAGAGAGCGATGCACGTACTGATTGTAGAGGACGATTTGGCTATCCTTCACCTCGTTGAGACCACGCTACAGCGAGCCGGACATACGGTGACAGCTGTCATGGATGGGGCCGACGCCGAGCGACTGTTTATGGCGAACCCTGCCGATGCCGCGATCATCGACATCTTGCTGCCCGGCCTCGACGGACGGACGCTCTGCTCACGTCTGAAGCAAATGACGGACATTCCCGTCATTTTATTGACCGCTCTCGGGGAATGGGAAGAAAAACGAAGCGGCTTCGAACACGGGGCCGATGATTATATGACAAAACCGTTCATCCCGGAAGAGCTGCTGTTCCGCCTTCAAGCCGTCGCAAAACGTTACGCCAAAAATGCGGCCACACTCGTCACAGTCGGACCGCTCAAGCTCGACTTGCGCGATTATCGCCTTGAACTGAACAGTGAGACGATCCACCTGCCGAAAAAGGAGTTCGAGCTGCTCTATCAGCTGGCGGCGTTCCCGGGCCGGGTGTTCACCCGGGATGAACTGATCGAACAAGTATGGGGCCTTGACTTTGAGGGCGATGACCGGACCATCGATGTGCACATCAAACGGCTCCGAGGCCGCTTGCATGACGACACGATCACGATTCGAACGGTTCGGGGCGTCGGCTATACGCTCGAGGTCTCGCCATGAAGACGCTCTATACCCGGATCGTCCTGACCGTGTTCATGATTTTGCTCTTGTCCGGCGCCATCGCCCTTCTCGTCAGCAATGTCGCCTATTACGTCTGGTGGCAACCGTCATACAGCGAAAAGACCGAACAGACGGCTCAAGCCGCCCTCGACTACTTCGAGACGCATACGGACGGAGAGACGTCGGCCTTTTATCGCCTGCTCGCTCAGACGGGCTACCAACTTATCGTCGTGCGGCCCGACGGCGAGATCGACCGTTATGGAGGTTCATTCCGGGACGAGTCGCTTGACGCCGACATCATTGCCTCGGTCCGGTCCGGCGAACGCTACGACGGGATGCGCGCTTATCCGTTCCACTTGTTTTGGCTCGGTTTGTTCGACAATGAAGTCGTCAACACGTATGGCTTCAGCCTTGACGGGGAAGATGCCGTCTTCATCCGCCCCGACCTTGGCGCCCAAATCCGAGAATTGCACTTGTTCGTCGGCTTGTTCTTTGCACTCCTGACCGGGCTCGCTTTCGTCTTGATCGCCCTATCGGCAAGTCTGATCGTCCGACCGGTGCGCACATTGACGGATGCGACCCGCTCCGTCGCATCCGGGGCCCGTCCGCTCGATCTCCCGACCGAGCGCAACGATGAGATTGGTACCCTCGCGCGTCGTTTTTCTGATATGGTCGACTCACTGGAGAAATCCGAAGGGGAACGGCGCCGCTTCGTCTCGAGCGTCTCGCACGAGTTCCAAACACCGCTCACCTCAATCAAAGGCTACGCCTCGGAACTGGCCGCCCGAACCGAAGGGGACGCCTGGATGTATGCCGAGATCATTCGTGACGAGACGGATCGCCTTTCGGATTTGACAAAACAGTTGCTCCTGCTCGCCCGGCTCGACGAGTCGAACGTGTCGCTCTCCGAACAAGTCGATGTGAGTGCCTCGATCGAGGACGTCATCCGTCGCCACGCGTTCCAGCTCGATGAGAAAGGGATCGCCGTCGCTACAGAGCTTGACACATCGCTCGTCGTGACCGGCGACCCGCTCTTATTGGCCCAAGTTTGGACCAACTTGTTGACGAACGCGATTCACGCCTCTCATGACGGGGGGCTGATCGCCATTAAAGCGTATGCGTCCGACCGTCCGACCGTCTCGATTCAAGATGTCGGCGTCGGAATGGACGAGGCGACGCAAGCCCGGCTGTTCGAACGGTTCTATAAAGGAGATGTCTCTCGGACCGGCCGGGGTACGGGTCTCGGACTTGCGATCGCCCAAGACATCGTCCGACTGCATGGCGGTGAGATGACGGTCGAATCCCGTCTCGGGACAGGGAGCACCTTTTATGTCCGGTTTTAGTCCTGTTCATATTCTGTTCATATCCGTCAGTTATGCTTTCTTCATCGCTATGAAGGAGGCTTTTTTGTATGAAGTTAGCATTTAAAGAGATGTGGCGGCAAAAACGAAAATTTTCATTGATTTTTGTCATTACCCTACTCATCATCTTATTATCGACGTTGATCACCGGGCTCGCGGACGGGCTCGCCTACGACAACGGGGCCAGTCTGCGTGAACTCGACATTGAGACGTTCCAGTTGGCCGAGGATGCGGACGGGCAATTGACCCGCTCGTTCATCGAGTTGCCGACGCCAGAAACACTTACACCGCTCGGGGTCAAACCGTTGACGCTCGTCGATGGTACCGTTAAACAAGACGCCACACTATTCGCCTTACCGCGGGATTCTGACATTGGACCCGCCCTCGACCTCGCTGTCGGTGAAGTCCTCGTCGACCCGAGCTTTCTCGGTGACCTTAAACTCGGGGACACGATTCAAGAATTCACGACCGGCTACCCATTCACCATCGCGGGGACGACGGACGGACGTTACAGTCATGGACCCGTCGTGTGGGCATCGATGGAGACGTGGGAGGCGTTCCAGGCAGACAGCGGACAACCCGAATACGTCTCGGCCTGGCTCGGGGAAGCTGAGACGTCGCTCGCAACGCTCTCCAAACAAGACGTCGTCGAGGCCGTACCGGGCTATACGGCCGAACAAGGCACGTTCACGATGATGCGCGGCTTCTTGCTGTTCATCGGCGCCTTCATTTTGACCGCATTCTTTTATATGTTGACGCTCCAGAAACTGCCAGAACTCGGGATTTTGAAAGCGATTGGGATTCGCCCTCGTGTGATCGGCACGGCACTCCTCACGCAAGTCATGACGACGGTGCTCGTTGCGAGCCTGTCGGCAGCCGCCTTGACGGCCCTCGTCGCCTCGTTCGTCCCAACTGATATCCCATTCCGTTTCGATGCGGCACATGTACTGCTCTACAGTGTCATCATGTTCGGGCTCTCACTCATCGGGACGTTGTTACCGCTTTGGAAATTGCGTAACCTTGACGCAGCAGATGCTTTAGGAGGGACATTACAATGAAACTGATGAACATCAGCCACGCCTATGACGGACAACCTGTGTTGCGAGACATCGATTTACAGGTCGAATCCGGCGAATGTATCGGTATCATCGGGCCAAGTGGTAGCGGCAAAAGCACGCTGCTCCAAATTCTCGGACTGTTAAAACGGCCGGCATCGGGAAAAATTGAACTCGAAGGGCATGACTTGCTCGCTGCGAGTGAAGAAGAACGGCGCTTGCTTCGCTTGAATGAAATCGGCTTCGTGTTCCAACAGGCCCACCTCGTCCCGTATTTGACGGTTCGGGAACAACTCGAGCTCGTTCAGGTCGACAGCGAATCGAAACAAGATCCGACTCGGCTGCTCGACGCGCTCGGTTTGGGGCATCGTCTCGACCAGTTGCCAAACCAATTGTCTGGAGGGGAGCGGCAACGTGTCGCGGTCGCCCGGGCCTTGGTGAATCGCCCCCGATTGATTTTGGCCGATGAGCCGACGGCGAGCCTCGATTATGAGAACGGCCGACGGGTCATGGAGTTGCTCGTCACTGAGGCACGGATGAATGCGCGACGGGTCATCGTTATCACCCATGACGAACGGATGCTCGACGTCTGCGACCGGGTCCTCTTGCTACAAGATGGACTGCTCCAACTTTCGCCCCGGCATCAAAATAAGGAAGGCCGCGTTTGACGCGGCCTTCCTTATCGTTTGTCATATGACGTGCGCATGAAGTGGCTCCTCAATCGATGCACTTACGAGTTTTCCTAAATGATGCGTCAACCAGGCGTTGAAACCGATGATGAGTGTCATTTTCCCATGCTCGTCGATTCCGGCCGAATCGACCCGGATTAGTCTTTCCTCGATATGTTGTGAGACGAGAGTGATGCGGGCGAGCGCTAGGACTGATTGGAAGACCTCGTCCGCCGATGACCCAATCGCTTGCGCCACGTCCGACACGGACAGTTCAATCGGTCGTGCCGGCTCAAGCACATAGCGGTCAATCAGCACATCGAGTACCATCGCATGCTGACGATGCCCGTTGACCGGGGCACGATAGAAGGTCACCCCTTCGGCGGTCTTGTAATCCACCTGCCCCGTCAAGCACGCTTGCAGCAACTGATCCATCACCTCTCGCCCCATCGCTTCGTCTCCTCCCGCTTCACCTTGATGATTGTCTGGTTCCATCATAGCAAGACGATACTGCTCAAACGAACGGGACAATCATCGGTAAGTCCCTTGCTTAACGGCATGAACCCGCCGTCAAACCGACACTGCGCGTGAACTATCGTCACGTTTTCGGGTACAATAATGAAGAAAGGAGCGGTTCATATGCAGAAGAGATGGAAGGTTGGACTCGCAACATTATTCACTGGCTATTATGCCATCAGCTACTATGCGTTCAAACGCATGACACGAGGGAAACGCAAGACGCCCGAGATGCTGTTGGCCCCCTACACGAAGGAAGATCAATCCTTTTATCACGACGTGCCGTTTGAGCACGTCTCGCTCCGCTCGCAAGACGGATATCGCCTCTATGGGCGTGTCTACCGAAACGAAGGCTCATCGAAGTGGATCGTCTTCGTGCACGGCTATACGGCGTCCCACAGCTTCATGGCCCCGCATTTGGCGATGTTCCATCGCCTCGGCTACAATCTGCTCGCCGTCGATTTGCGGTCCCACGGCGAATCCGAGGGCGTGTACGCCTCGTACGGCTATCATGAGAAACATGACATCGTGGATTGGGTCGACTGGTTGCGGGTTAATGAATCCGTCTCCGAGGTCGGGCTGCATGGCGTGTCGATGGGCGCCGCCTCGATTTTACAGGCCGGTCCATTGACAGATGTCGATTTTTTGATTGCCGAGTGCCCGTTCGATGACATGAGACAACTCATGCGCCATCAGTTGAACGTCTTACACCGACTGCCTGGTGATTTGTTGTTGCCGGGAATCAATTACTTCCTTTGGACGCGAGCCGGATTCCGGATGCACCAAGTCCGACCGAAACGAGCGCTCGCGGCAATCGATGTGCCGGTCTTGTTCATCCATGGGACAGAGGACGATTTCGTCCCGACCTGGATGTCCGTCGAGATGAATGCGCTCAACCGCAAAAATGAGATCGCCCTCATCCACGGCGCGGAACATACGAACTGTATTTTGAAAGACCAGCCCGCGTATGAGGCGGCCGTCAGTCAGTTTCTGAATCGACGACGTGAATCGGTCCAGCAATAAGATCGAGCAAGGCATGAACGACCATCACCGGCCAGAGGATACCCATCGCCACATATAAATAACCGAGTCCCCACCCGACGAGACCGGTCACGAGGATGCCTCGGACACCTTGATAAGCGTGGGCCAACCCGAATAACGCTCCGCCGATCAAGGCGAGCATCGGGGGCGAGACGTCCATCCACAATGTGACCGTGTAGAGCAGCACGCCACGGAAGATGAACTCTTCGGTCACTCCAGCCGTCCAAGACACGGCGCCCCACGCTCTCGCCTCCTGAATCGTCTGAGGCAACAGCAACCGTTCAATCTCGAGCTCATAATATGGCCGTAACCGGCGCCGCAAACCCGGGGACGTTTTCACGAGCAGATAGAACGCGATCAATGCGGAGATGAGGACGCTCGTCAAAAAGAAGAACTGCCAGGCGCGCAAATTCCCCTCGGCCGGGGCGAAGCCGAGCCCGACCGCTTCAGGCGGGACCTGGAACAAAAAGACGAGGGCGAGCAATAGCAGGCAGAGCCCCCATGCCGATTTGATGGTCTGATCGTACACGCGGCTTCGTCCGAGCGTTTCAATCATCGGTTTCATCAACCGCGCGTTGAACAATTGGACAATCAATAAATACACGAGAATGATGGTAAAGACGGCCTGTTCGAGCATGGATATCCACTCCTGTCCTTCCTGTTAGCTATATGCTACACTATTCGGGTATTGTCTAGAAAGCTAGGAGGCGGAATCTTGAAACGATTGATTTTGCGACTGACCGGTCTCTTGCTTGTGATCGTGCTGTGCCTCGGCGCAATCGGCTGGTTTGGTCAACATGATAAAGTGAACAACGCCCTTTACCGGGCCTATTACGGGGATCATGGCATCCCCGCCGTCCATCGTGACGTTTATGAGGATGCGGCGGCGACCTATGACGTCGATTGGCGACTCCTCGCCGCGGTCCATCGCGTCGAGACGATTTTCTCCCATAGCTCATCGATGCGTTCATCGGTCGGGGCGATCGGTCCGTTCCAATTCATGCCGCGGACGTGGCTTGGTTGGCAGTACGACACCGACGACCAAAAAGGAGATGTCCCCGAGGATGAAGTCGATTTGACAGACCTCGCCCTCATCGAACAGTATGGCGGTCTCGGACGGGACGGCAACAACGACGGTCAGGCCGACCCGCACAGTCTCGTCGATTCGGCCCATGCAGCCGCTTATTATTTAAGCGAGCACGGTGGGACGACGGCAGACTCGACGGATTCGATTCGGAACGCCATCTTCGAGTACAACCGAAGTGAGCAGTATGTCAACGATGTGATGTCGTTTTATGAGTCATATCAAACTGACGTGTCTTATTTACCAGATGACAAGGCGTCGGCGACGCAACAAGTCGCCCGCTATACAATCCGCTATTTGGAATGGTTCGCCGGCTGGGTCTGACCTGGCACTATTTGAGCAAAAGTGAGGAAACATTATGAACACCCATATCGAGGAAGTGACGATTCGCGTCAAGTCGGTCTTCAATGAGGACAAGACGAAACGATATATGCGAACGTACGAATTCACAGATGTCGTCGACGGCGTCATCTGTGCCGTCATCATCTACTCACCCCGGATGAGCGATGCCTTCTTGTCTGGCACGACCACACAGCGGGCGTATATGCTCATGCGGAACCATCTCGCACAACCGATTCGTGAGATGCGCGTCATCAGTCTCGTCCCGACACTCGCCATCAATGACAATCTGCCTTACGTCGAGTCACAGCTTGACGAGGTCAACTTTCATTACGTGGAGGAAACGCTCGACGAGGTCGAGGCGACCGGCGGGATGGCAATCGTCGGCTGGGGCTCTCCAGGGCGCTTGATGCACCATGCGACTCCGTATAAGACGCTGTTCGCCGACCACGAGGCTCATATGTTCTGTATCGGTACGACGTCCAAAGGCGAGCCGCAACAGATTCGTATGGCCAACGAGAACACTGTGCTCGAGGCGTTCAATAACGAATCGGTCAAACCGAAGTTTAGAATCGTGAAAGAAACGAAACAAGACGACTCCGAGTGAGTCGTCTTGTTTCGTTTATATGCCAATCCATACGCTCACTCCGAACAATACAATCAAGAGCGACGCCAACAAAAAGTCGTTCCGAGTGATGGCGACGACTTCATACGTCGCTCGTGGTTCGCCCGTGAACCCGCGTGCCTCCATCGAGAACGCGATGCGTTCCGCTTGTCGGATTGATCCGGCCAGAAGCGGGATGATTAAATTCGGAACGTGCCGAATGTGATCGAGTCGCGTCTCTAAACGAACGCCTCGCAAAGCATGCGTTTCATACAGTTGCATCAGTTCATGCTTCAAAATCGGAAAGAAACGAAAGCCGACGAAGACACTGTAAGCGATTTTAGGTGACAACTTCCCTTGTTGCATCAAGCTGTAGACGAACCGTTTGGGATCCGTCGTCAGTGTGAACAGGAGCGACAACGCGGTGAATGCTAATACACGTAAGGAGAGCGTCGCTGCTAGTATCACATTCTCGACGGTGACGTCGTTGCCGAACAGCGTGAACATGACCTCCCCGCTCGTCTCTTTTCCAAAGACGAGCGTCGTCCACAATGTCCCGAGCGCGGTGAATAAAAACGGAACCATGAATAGCCCCCACCGCTTCCAGTTCACGTTAGAAAAAAGAATTTGAAGTATAAGCGTCCCGATGAATACCGCAAGCGGCGTCCATGGATTGTACATAAAGGCGAGACCGAACATGAGCAACGTGACGGTCATAAATTTGATCGTCGGGTTCATCTCTTGAAACGTCATCACGATTCCTCCAGCAATAAACCGTGAGCTTGTAGTAGCTCTGTCTCATTCCAGAGCGATGCATCATATGGCCCACTCAAGTAACCTTCATGCATCAAGTAATAGGTGTTCGCGATTCGGGCGAAACTAAGGTCGTGTGTCACAAACAGAACCGTCTGGCCGGCCCGGATTCGTTCAACCATCAATTCATAAAGCGCACGAAGCGATACCTCATCTTGTCCAGCAGTCGGTTCATCGAACGCGATGAGCCGTTTATTCGAGAGCATCATCACGCCGATGGCGAGCCTTCGTTTTTGCCCGTGACTAAGCGAGAGTGGGTGGTCGTTACGAAACGGTCCAAGCCCGAGCCGGTTCATGATGTCCCCAATCGGACGATTATGGCCATATGCGAGCTCACGTGACACATCACTCGTGATAAACAGATGAGCCGGAGATTGTGGGACGAGTCCGACTTCTTGATGTTCGCGGGCAAGGCTCTTGAGCCAAGTCGATTTGCCACTGCCGTTTCGACCGAGTACGGCAATGAGATCACCCTCGGCGACGGTCAGCTTGCTCGATGCTAAATTGAATGTTTTTTTGTTTAATTGCGGTACGTGAAATAAAAAAACATTTCCTTTTGTCACCTCAACCGGAGAGAACGTATAATCCGGGCGGGCAACGAACGGTCCGTCATAGTTGATGCGTCCGTTCACGAGTTCCACTTCTCTGTCGAAGAACCCGCCCCATAGGAAGGGTCGATGTTCGATGATGACAACGTTTACCGTCTGTGCGACGTTGTCGAGCCACTGAACGAAACGGGTTGATGTTTCGGGATCAAGGTGCGCGAGCGGCTCATCGAGCAGTAGCCATTCTGGCTTCCCGATCAAGGCGCAGGCGACAGCGATTTGTTGCTTTTCTCCACCTGAAAGGTCATGAATGACTCGGTCACGATAATCGGTCAACTGCAATTCCGCTAAAATCGTGGCCACACGCGTCATCATCTCGTCCCTCGCCACGGCAAAATTTTCGAGTGTGAAAATCAATTCCTCCTCGACCGTCTGCATGACGAACTGACTGTCAGGATCTTGAAACACCGTTCCGACACGACGATTCACCTCACCAGCTGCATAAGTATCATAAGAGCGGTCAAACAAATATAGTTTGCCCGTCACGATTCCATCGCAGTTCTCTGGATACAGACGATTCAACAAAGAGAACAATGTCGATTTCCCCGACCCGCTCGCCCCTGTAATGAGAGTCCTCCCAGCCGTTAATTGAAGCGTGATGTCCGTCAATACTTTGCTCTGTTTTTCCGGATAGCGGAATGACAGCTGTTCTGCCTCAACCATGCACACGTCCCTGACGCGCGATGGCATACCCTTCGAGCGCACCCGTCCGAAGCAACAAGTCGCTTAAAATCTTACCTCCCAGACCGGCAATGATCATCCCGCTCGTCGCTCGTAACGCGAACATCGTCGCCACGTATGTCGGACTGAGGGCAGCAAGTCCACCCATGACGTACGTATACGCAAAACTAGTCGCAGCTGCACCAAATCCGGCCAGCATGAGCACCCAAAGGTCATATCGCTTGTAGCTCGTGACCGCAAACGCCGCTTCAGCACCAAGTCCTTGAATGATCCCGACTAAAATAATACGAGGTCCAATCGCGTTACCAATCATCATCTCAATCGTCGCCGCAAGCACTTCGGACAAGAATGCGGCGCCAGGTCGGCGGATGATATAAGCCGCAATAATCGAGACGATGAACCAAATCCCAAAAATCCATTCGTACGCGATCGGTCCAATCAAGCCAGCCCATAGATTCCCGACATGTACGAACGCCAAATAGACGACAGCGAACACGACCGATAAAATGGCCAACAAGACGATTTCTTTTAACTTCCACGACTTAAGCATCGTTACGTCCCTCGTGTGACGGGCTGTTCACGCTGAACGTCACCGTCATGACGACGTGGCTCGTCTTCGCACGGAACCGGTCGAACGTCGCCTCGTAAAATGAAAACACCGGTTCGATGTCGCCGTGAATGCCCGAGGCGTAATGCATCGAGTCATTGAAGACGCCACGCTCTTTCGCAAACGCAATTTCTTCGTAGATGATGTCCATATACTTCGCGTCCCCGAGCGGATAGAGGGCGAACTGAGAAGAGACGTACTGGGTCGATACAGGACCGTTCACAGGATCAGTCGTCACGTCGAGCAGATTGTCTCCTGCCGTGTCGCCTGGGCACCCGACCGAGAACGTCCCGCTCATCGACACATGTTCCCCGGTCTTCGTTGCATGTGACAAGACGGCTTTGGCCACGTCGAACACATGCTGACTGCGTCCCCGGATGACCGTCGAGACGTCATCGGTATGCCGCCAAACGTTTTGCAAGTTCGTCTCTTTCAATGCCCCTTTGATGACACTCACAAAATCAGATGTCATTGGGCTCAGCGTAAAGCGGAATCCGACAATCGGACTCGTACCACATTGGTTGTTCATGTTCTATTCCCCCTTATTGTATGTACACAAAAAAGCCGCATCCATGAGAATGCGGCCACTCGTTCAATGTAAAAATCCATTAGAAAAAGTGCCACACTTCCTCACGCCGGTATTACCCGGATCGAGTCATAAGGGATTGGAGCCATGCTCACATCTCAGCCGAAGCACCCCTAGTGTAGTCCAATGTATGCGGTTATCTATGCAACGAGAAGTATAGACGACCGCTCCGAATTTGTAAACGGTTTATGTGAAAGTCACGATACCGTTCCCCGGAAGCGTGTCCTGCAATGTCGTCCAATCGAGCGCCATCTCCTCATCCGTCAATAGACACGCGTCGAGTCCGGCCTCGATGACCGAACGCTCCATCTGCTGCCCGATCAAGACGAGCTCCGTCTGACGGTCCCCGTACGGCTCGACGAAGTCGGCGGCGAGCTCAGGTTCTGCCGCGAACATGAGATGGCGTTCCTCCTCCGGCAACGTCGCGAGCCAGCGTCCGGCATGTTCGAGCGTCGATGCGTACCCCGCTTGCGAGAATAGGCAAGCGATGTCGTTTCGGGAGGCGATCCATAAGAAACCTTTGGCACGAACGACTTGTTCCGGGAACGCCTCGATCCAGGCATGGAGCCGCTCCGGGTGGAATGGTCGACGCCGACGATAGACGAACGAGCTGATACCGTACTCTTCTGTCTCCGGTGTATGTTCTTCCGCCTCAAGCTCTTGAATCCAGCCGGCGGCGTGCATCGCCTGTTCGAAATCGAACAGATTGACGTCGAGCAGCTCGGTCAATTCCACGGTCGCGTGGACCGACGTCAATAGCTTCGCGGTCGGGTTGAGCGCCTTTAACAGCCCGGCCATCTCGTCAAGTTCCGTCTTGGTCACGCGGTCCACCTTGTTCAAGACGATGATGTCCGCAAACTCGATTTGGTCGACGAGCAAGTCGACGACTTCGCGGACGTCCGTCGCGTCAATCGCCTGCTTGCGCTCATGGAGCGACTCGCCCGAGTTGAAGTCTTTCAAAAACCGATATGCATCGACGACGGTCACCATCGCATCGATATAGACCCGGCTCGTCAAATCGATACCGAGGGCTTCATCGGCATATGTAAACGTTTGGGCGACAGGAATCGGTTCTGAGATGCCGGACGACTCGATGATGATGCCGTCGAGTTCCCGGTCGTTCGCAAGCTCTGCTACCGCCTCGAGCAAATCCTCGCGGAGCGTGCAACAGATGCAGCCGTTCGATAGCTCGACCAATTTTTCGTCCGTCCGCGAGAAACCGTTCTGCTCAATCAATCGCTCGTCGATGTTCAACTCGCTCATGTCGTTGACGATGACCGCATACTTCTTGCCGGACCGATTGTTCAACAGATGATTCATCAACGTCGTCTTGCCGCTCCCTAGATAACCCGACAGCACCGTGATTGGAATTCGTTTCATGTTTCCCCACTCCTAAATCGTAATCATTACTTTTTAGATAATGACGTCTCGCCTTTGTCTTGTCAAGAAAAAAACACGCCCGTTTCCGGACGTGCTCACTTCCCCTATTCCTCTAACGCCTTACGTTCCGCCTCGGAGCGGGGGTACGCGTTCGCCTGCCATTCGGCCCGGTAAATCGAGTCGAGCTGCGTTAGACCGACCTCGCCCATGTCCTTGTCCGCATCGACACTCGGCGTCTCATCCCAACGTGGATTCAAATACGTGTGGTCATCCTCCCGGTTCGCATCCATTAATTTTTGGATGCCGATCCGGGCCACTGCCGCGAGTGCCAAACCGATGCCTGCACGAACGAGCAATCGCTTTACCATCTTCGTACCTCCTTATCGTCCAAACCGATAGAGCGGCATCCCTTTCACGTCTGTATCGATTTTGAAGACCGACCCTGCGTCCGGATGGGCTTTGAGCGCCTCGTCATCCATCCCTTCACGCGCCGTAGTGATGGCGAGTTGTTTCAAGTCGTCGCCGACGAAACAGCACGACGTGACGTTCGGGGCAGGCACGAGCACTTCGAGCACTTTTTCACCAGTTCCCGGATCCCAGCGCGAGACGCGGCCGCCGGCAAAGTGGGCGATCCATAAGAACCCTTCCTCGTCAGATGTCATACCGTCCGGGAATCCTTCCTCGTCTTTGAAATCGATGACCACTTCCCCATTCCCGAGCGTTCCCGTTTTTAAGTCGAACGGGTATTTACGGACCGTCTCGGTCGGTGTATCGATGTGATAGAACGTCGCGTGGTCCGGAGACCATGTCAATCCGTTCGATAATGTCAACTCGCTCAACATGACCTCGGTCGTGCCGTCACGGTTCAAGCGATAGAGTGTCGCCTCGTTCTCTTCATCGTTGAGATGGAGCGTCCCGGCAAAGATACGTCCATAAGGATCGGCCTTTCCGTCGTTAAAGCGAAGGTTCCTTTCCGGGTCGTCGAGTTCGACGATTTTATCGAGCTCTTTCGATGTCTCGTCCCACTCATAAATGCCGTCTTTTAAGCCGACGACGACACCGTCCGTCACTTTCGGGACCGCAAATCCGATTTGTTGTCCCATATCGAACGACGACAGCTCATCTTCTTTTTCGTCGTACCACCAAAGCGTATGTCCTTCGATATCGACCCAATAAAACCGTTTCAGTTCAGCATCCCAACACGGCCCTTCCCCAAGCGTGTTTCTGACTCGAATCCATAACGCAGCGTTTACTGTCTCCATTGAATTGCCTCCACTCTCTACATTGATTTCAACTGACTATTCCCTGAGCGGGCGAGGTCTATTCACTATTTATCAAAATCGTTTCGCAGAGTTAGGGGCGATATCCGTTTTTCCTTCGCCGGAGCGGCTCTACGAAAAAAACTCCTTGAATCATTCGATTCAAGGAGTCCAATTATTTCGCGCCTTCGACGTTCATATGTTTACTGCGCAACTGGCCGCATGCCGCATCGATGTCAGTCCCGTGTTCGAGGCGGACACCCGTGTTGATGCCCCGCTTCTTCAAGACGTCGTAAAACGCCATGATGTCCTCGGACGTACTGCGCTCATACTGGATATGCTCGTTGACCGGGTTATACGGGATCAAGTTGACGTACGACTTGTCCTTGATGTCGTCGATGAGCGCCGCCAATTCTTCGGCGTGCTCCGGCAAATCGTTCACTTTCGACAATAGAATATATTCGAATGTGATGCGTTTGTTCGTCTTCTCGACGTAATACCGGATGGCCGGCATGAGCTTGTCGAGCGGGAACGCCCGGTTGATTTTCATGATTTGCGTCCGAAGCGCATCGTTCGGCGCATGGAGCGACAGCGCCAAGTTGATGCGCAAATCGAGGTCCGCGAACTTGTAGATTTTGTCGGCGAGTCCGCTCGTCGAGACGTTGATTTTACGCGGGGCGATTGCGAGACCGCGCTCGTCTTTGACGACGCGCAGGAAGTCGACCAAATTGTCAAAGTTATCGAACGGTTCGCCGATTCCCATGACGACGATATGGCTGACCCGGGCACCTTCGCCGACTTCGTCCAAGTAATGTTGCACGGTCATGATCTGTTCGACGACTTCGCCGGCCGTCAAATCACGTGTCTTCTTCAAGAGACCGCTCGCACAGAAGCTACAGCCGATGTTGCAGCCGACCTGCGTCGTCACACAGACCGAACGTCCGTATTTGTGACGCATGAGCACGGTCTCGATGTAGTGTCCGTCGTGCAGTTTAAGTAAAAATTTGACCGTCCCGTCGCCCGCTTCTTGTTTGACGAACAGGTCTTGCGTCGAGATGACGTATTCGGCGGCGAGCGCCTCACGCACCTCGGCCCGTACCGAGATGTCCTCGATGTGCTTGACTCGGTCGATATAGAGCGAGTCCCAGATTTGTCTCGCGTGGAAAGCGCTGTATCCCCAAGAGACGCACGCTTCCGTCAGCTGATCGAATGTCAGCCCGTATATAGATGGTTTCATTGCTATCTGTCCTTTCTTCAATCCGCATACGTACCATTGTAGCGGACGTGGACGACCGGTGCAACGTTCTTATAACGGTGGGACGGGACGTGTCACGTGACGCTCGAACGCATAAGCGAGACGAATCAAGTCGCGTTCGGCATAGCTCGTCCCCGTGAACGACAAGCCGAACGGGGCCCCGCTCGCTTTCAAGCGATACGGGATTGTGATGGTCGGGTGCCCTGCTTTTGCGGCCATGTCGTAATTGTAATCATGCGGTAAGACGAGCCCATGCAACCGCTGTTCATTCAATAGACGGTCAAGGCCGTCCGTCTTAGCGTCACGCACGTCATCGAGCCGACGCGTCAAATAGGCCGCCTCGATGAGACGTCCCGACAGCTCGTCCGCCTTCTCGAACGTCTTCTGTCCGTGCGGAATCGTCTCCGGATGCTCATTGTTCCAGTCAATTAAATCCGACAGCGTCTCGTATGGGAGCGTCGTCGAGGCGAGGTACGCCTCAATCCCGAGTTTGAACTCGTGGTACAGAATATCGCCTTGGTCGAGCGTATCATGGGCGGGCAGTTCGACTTCGACAAGGTCGATTCCGCTCTGTTTCAACAGCTCGATTGCCTCCCCGTATAGCGACTGTTCTTCTTCCGATAAATCGGCCTTGACGACCCCGACACGCATTCCGACCGCTTGGCGTTCATCGAGGCACGTCCGATACGGCGGACCGGCCGGGAGGTTGAGTGTCGCCGGGTCCGTCGGGTCTTCCCCGACCATCACTTCGAGTGCCCGTACGGCGTCTTCGAGCGTACGCGCCATCGGTCCCGCTGTGTCTTGAGACCGCGAGATCGGGATGATGCCACTCCGGCTGATCAGGCCGACGGTCGGTTTGATACCGACGATGCCATTATGTACGCTCGGATGGATGATGGAACCGCTCGTCTCGCTACCGACAGCGAGCAGTGTCAAATTTGCTGCGACCGCTGATGCCGAACCGGAGCTCGAGCCTCCGACATCGAGCTTATCCCCATATGGATTGAGCGTCTGACCACCGACGCCGCTCCAGCCGTTCGGCATGCCTTCTGTCAAAAAATTGGCCCATTCCGACAAGTTTGCTTTCCCGAGGATGATGGCTCCGCTCGCGCGCAGGCTTTGGACGAGATGCGCGTCGCGGCCGGCGAAGTGATGCGCGAGAGCGACGGCCCCAGCCGTCGTTTTCATCAGTCCATCCGTCTCCACATTGTCTTTAATAAGCACTGGGATGCCGAGCAGCGGCAAGCGTACTCCGCGACGGAAGGCCCGATCGGCCGCTTCAGCCTCGAACAACGCGTCCGGATTCACTTGGATGACCGCCCTCAGCTTGTCGTTGAATTGGGCGATCCGGATCAAATAGTAGGCCGTCACGTCACGCGCCGTGAACGTCCCTTCTTTATAGCCGCGATGGGCGGTCTCGATATCGAGTTCCATAAAATCAAATGTGTCAGTCATGTTGATTCCTCCTTTGGTCACTCGATGGTATTCGCTATCGACACATGATTTCCTGTTTTTCATCGCCAACAAATCTGTAACTTGTTACACTGTTAGAAAAGGGAGGTTACCATGAACCGTTCTTATGTGCTCGTTTTACTGGCCGTCTTCGCCCTATTCTTTTTACAACTATATGCCAAAGGAGAAGCATACTCGACGCCCGTCTCGGTCGTTCTCGTCATCTTGATCATCGGTGCCACCTTGCTCCAACTTCGACGCAAGCCAAACCGTTGACGCCGCTTTAAATCTGATGGTATGATGCTGTCACCAACTACATATCGATATCTTGAGTGAACGAGAGACCTGGCTCTATGACTTCACAGCAACCTGCTACGGCAAGGTGCTACTACCAGCAAGGCGATTGCCTTGGCCGATATGACGAAGCGCTCATGTCGATGACATGGGCGCTTTTTTGGGAATGAACATGAGGGGGATTTACTAATGGAGAAAGCAACATTCGCAGGTGGGTGTTTTTGGTGCATGGTGACGCCGTTCGAGGAACAACCTGGCATCGAGTCGATCGTATCCGGCTATACGGGAGGTCACGTCGACAACCCGACGTATGAACAAGTGAAGACAGGGACGACCGGCCACTATGAGGTCGTCGAGATCACGTTCGACCCGACGCTGTTCGCTTATGAGCGCCTGCTCGAACTATATTGGATTCAGACCGACCCGACCGATGACGGCGGCCAGTTCCAAGACCGCGGCAGCCAATATGCACCAGCCATCTTCTATCATACGGAAGAACAACGCGTGAAAGCAGAACAGAGTCGCGACGCGCTCGCGGCGAGCGGACGTTTTAAGCAGCCGATCGTCACGAAGATCTTACCGGCCGACACGTTCTATCCAGCCGAAGAATATCATCAAGACTTCCATAAAAAAAATCCGGCCCACTATAAAGAGGACCGGAAAAAATCTGGGCGTGACGCATTCATCGAACAAGCCTGGTAAGCGAAAGACGGGTCGTCTGACCCGTCTTTTAGCTTTTAGCGATTCCGAGCATGAATCCGGCCACGACAATGAGGCCGATACCCATAAAGACGAAGACACGTTCTTTCGTCGTCTTCTCTTCTTTCAATAGATAAATCCCGCCGAGCGTCGCCACGACGACGTTCAATTGGGACAAGGCGAATGACGTCGCAATGCCGACCTCACCGCTCGACACGAACAGCCCGAAGTTCCCGATCCCCCAGGCGATCCCGGCCAAGATGTTTTTGAACGTCCTTGGGTCGAACTTCTTCACATCTTTCTCACGCAGGCTGAACAACAGCGCCGCGACGAACATCCCGATCGATTGCGGCAAGATGGCCGTGATCCCGTCGACCTCGAAATAGTTCGTGAGAACGGCATACGTCACGTAACCGATGCTCGACACGAGCAGGACGAGCAACCCTTTTTTCAAGGCGCCGCTGCTATCGCCATCTTTTTGTTGTTGGTATGACGTCAGTGCCGCCCCGATGATAATCAACACGAGCGCAGAAAAGCCGAGCCACAACTCGGTCGTCGTCTTCCAGTCACCAAGGACGATGACACCAAACAATGATGTACCAAGCAGCTGCATGCCGGTACTAATCGGCATCGCTTTCGAGACGCTTAGAATTTGAAATGATTGGAACTGTAAATACTGCCCGAGCGCCCAGAAAACGCCAGAGATGAAGCCGGTCACAATCGCGAGCGTCGTGAACTCAGGGTTGAACACGAGTGCGATGATGACCGCCATCACCATCGCCCCGATCGTCGTTCCGATTAACTGTTGAATCGGCTTCCCGCCGACTTTCGATACGATGAGCGGTATGCTCCCCCACATCAAGGCAGGCAGGAGTGCGAGTAAAATCATTTCCATGGATGACACCTGCTTTCGTAGTATAACATCATTTTTGATTTCCCCATGTTTAGCACTGATTAAACTTTGTACGAAAAAAATTAAAATTAGCCATTGCCAAATGTTTTACTAGGATGATATAATAATTTTCGAACGGGGCATTAGCTCAGCTGGGAGAGCGCCACGCTGGCAGCGTGGAGGTCAGCGGTTCGAGCCCGCTATGCTCCATTATCGAAGTCACCACTCATTTGAGCGGTGACTTTTTTTGCGTCTCCGTTCGGTTTAAGTCACCTGGTAGCGGGTAATGATTGTAAGACATCATTATTCTAAGGGGGACTTATCATGGACCGAGCCTCTGTCGAAGAGACCATTTTAGCCGTCATCGACTGTATGCGGGCAAGCAATCATTGTTTCTCAAAATGCTTACAAGAAGAAGACTTGTTAATGGTCGCCGAGTGTATCCGACTGACGAAAGAATGTTCGGAAGTGTGTGCGCTCGCCTTGAATGCGCTCGAGACCGATTCGGCTTTCACCAAACCGATCGGTGCACTTTGCGCCCAAGTGTGCGACACGTGCGCCGTCGAATGTGGCCGTCACTTGCACGACCATTGCCAACGCTGTGCCGAAGCGTGTCTACGCTGTGCCGAGGCGTGCCGGCACTTGGTAGCCGCATAATCGCTTTTTAGTCTAACGATATGTTAGACTTTTTTTATACTTGTTTTATGAGAAAGGGAACGATTATGTCACATTCAATTCTAGCCATCGACGTCGAGACGGCAAACCGCGATAGCCGGAGCATCTGCTCTGTCGGGTGGAGCCTGCTCGTCGACGGTGAAATCATCGAAACGAACCAACTGCTCGTCAATCCGGAGGAAGACTTCGATGCCGGCAACATCCGCGTTCACGGCATCCGGCCGAGCGACGTCTGGGACGCCCCGGCTCTGCCCGAAGTGCTCGAACAGCTTTATCCGACGCTCAGGGATGTCGACCTCGTCATGGCGCATAACGCTTCGTTCGACATGGGCGCATTCAAGAAAGCGATCGCCAAATACGATTTATATACGTTTCCGACCATCGAATATGGTTGTACCGTCAAGCTGTCGAGAAAACTGTATCCTGGGCTCCCGAACCATAAGCTGAACACGATGGCCGAATATTTGAACGTACCTTTCGTCCATCATGACGCGGCCGAGGATGCCCGTGTCTGTGCGTTGCTCATGCGTGATATGATGCAGAAGACCGGGATTCATGACCCGCGTGAACTGCACCGGTACACATCGGTCAAGCTCGGAAAACTCGCTTATTGAACAAAATGCATGCCAGACAGGCCAAGACGAGCGTCTTGGCCTGTTAGCGTTTAAAAATCCATTTTTTTTGGACATAATAACTGATTACGAACAAGAAGCTGTCGACGAACACTTTAATCCACACTTCACCGTCGCGGACGACATAGAACAGCGCATAGACAAGACCGGCCGACAGTGCCATCTGCAATCCGACGAGTCCGAAATATTTCGGCATCGCCCGACTTGCCTTCGAATGAAATACGACTTTCCGATTAATGAAATAATTGAACAGCGATGACAGGATGCGGGCCACGACTGTCGCAATCAAGACGTGGGTCGTCTCGAACCAAGGATTCAACAAATAGACGAATAATGCATAGAACCCGATATCTAACAGGAACGAGGCAATCGAAGATAAGGAATACGCCAAAAACATACGGTAGATGAGAATCGAATCGATTACCGGCCGGAAATGGGACGAGGCGTTCTCGGCCACATAGACGGTCTGAATCGGTGTCTGATGGATCGGGACTTGCAATCGTTTCGTGAACGTCAACATGTTCATCTCAAACTCGTAACGGTTCCCCGGTACATCGAGCAATTGTTCCGCGTACCGGAGCGGGATCGCCCGCAGCCCGGTCTGCGTGTCTTTCAGACGGAGACCGCTGCCGAGCAACATGACACCGCGCGTCATCTGATTCCCGAACCGGCTCCGGAATGGGATATCGGACCCGGAAAAATCACGACAGCCCATAATCAAATGGTGGGGCCAACGTACGCCTTCTTCATACAACTTTAAGACGTCAGCCGGCAGATGTTGGCCATCCGCATCGACCGTGATGACCCCGTTCGTTCTAGGGAAATGCTGAACGACATGCCGAATCCCAGTTTTCAATGCCGCACCTTTCCCTTGATTCCGAGCATGCTCGAGCACCGTTACCGACTTTCGGATTTCATCAAAAATCGGACGGGACGTCTCGGCACTCCCATCGTTCACGACGAACAGATGCACAAATCCTTTTTCTTTCAACTCCCGGACAAGTGTGACGAGCGCCTGATCGGGGTTATATGCGGGGATTAGTATGACGTAATCATCAAGAAGTTCCACGGAATGCATTTGCATCGCCACCCCTCCTTCCCTCCTTCTATACCCAAGACGACGAAAAGTGATTCCTCGAATCAAAGTAAACAAAAAACACGGTGTCTCGGAGGACACCGTGCCAGATTAACCGACGAAGATGAAGTAAGACGAAGCGAAGTAGACGAGCACGACGAGCACTGACGGCAAGATGTAACGCAGTTTTGACGTCACGTCTTTACGTAGGAGCGTATACATGACGAGCACCGACAAGATGGTAATCCCAATCGCTGTCACCAAGTGAGACGCCGACACGTCGGCCAGAATCGAACCGTTGCGGTAAAACACGTCCGACATCGCGATGATGAGCATATTGAAGATGTTGCTTCCCAAAATCGAGCCGAACGCCAAGTTGACGTTACCGAGTTTTAAAGCGACGAATACAGACACCGCTTCCGGAAGCGAGGTCGTCGCGGCAATTAAGAAGCTACCGACGAAGCTCGAACCGAGGCCCGTGACGACGGCGATTTGATCACCTAGCACCGAGAGCGCCGTCCCAGCCGCCATGATGACGAGTGCGGCAATGATGAAACCGATGACCGCACGTTTGACCGTGATCGAACTTGTCGCACTGGCGCCGACTTCTTGTACGGACTCGTTTACAGCTTCCCGCTCGACGGCAGGTTGTTGCGGGCGCTTACCGATATAATAAATCCCAATCGCGTACAATCCGGCAATTAATAAGGCGTCGATTCCAATTCCGAGAATTGTGAAGTCGATGCGGACGATGAGGGCGATCATCGTGACGAGCGTCAACATGAGACCGAGACCGGCCGTATAGAGATGGTCTCGGCTCGCCTCATTGAACAATCGTTTCTGACGATAGAATAGATCGAACATCGCCAAGATGAAGATATTGAACAAGTTCGACCCGAGCATGTTTCCGATGGCGATATCCGGATTGTTGATCATGACGGCTGATACGCTCGTCGTCACTTCCGGCAATGATGTTGCACCGGCAAGTAACACGGTCCCGACGAGCATCCCGCTCATTGTCGACTTCTCACTGATGACGTCAGCGTAAGTCGAAAGTTTCATGGCGGCATACACGGTGAGTGCAGCAGCCAAAATGAAGTAAATGAATACCATATTCCTGTATCTCCCCTTTTCAAAAAAATCAAAAAAGACCTTTTTATGGACGCCGAATAAGCATCCATAAAAAGGTCTCGCGGACTTGGTAAGAAGCTCGATGGACCGAGTGCATTGCACCGTAATGACGACCCACCGACCACATTCGTGGTCGCTACTCCCCTTTTTATGTTCACGACGAATATATCACGTTTAAGGTCACTTGACAATCATTTCACTCGAGCCACGCGACGATCTCTTCTGACTGCAATGTCGTTCGATTAGATAATTCCTCAATCATCTAATATACAAGGCCCATGAAGTCCCAGTTTGGTCCACAACCGCGTCTACTCGAAGCATGGTCTTCCTAAGAAGCTGCCACTTCAGGTTGCGAAGCAAATAAATGGTGAGCAGTTCACGGTTCATAAATCATCTTTTTCGTCATGCCCCCGTCGACGATCAAGTTATGACCATTGACGAAATCATTTTTCTCATCGCTCAAATAGGAGACAGCCCGGACGATATCCATCGGCGTACCGACCCGTCCCGAGGGATGTTGCGCGTGGTCGATGTCACGAAGGGCTTCTTCCGAGGTATGGATCCATCCGGGACTGATTGCATTCACCGTGATCGGTCGCTCAGCCAAAGAGACCGCCATCGACTGGGTCAACGAAACGATCCCGCCTTTTGAGGCGCCGTATGCTTCCCAATCGGCCTCGTTCTGAAGCGCGCGGGTCGAGGCCACGTTGATGATACGGCCGAAATCAGCCCCTTCATTTAAAGTTAAAAACGCTTTCGAACAAGCGAACGTACCGACGAGGTTGACGTCAATCACGTGTTTAAACGTCTCGACATCGAGTTCAGTCATCGGTTTGGTAAGTGACGACACGCCACCGTTATTGATGAGCACGTGGGCGGTGCCGACTTCTTGCTGAATCTCCGTGAACACACGGGCCACATCTTGATGATTCCCTAGGTCCATCTGGTGGAACGTCACTCCGTCAAGCTTAGGGTCCGTATCGATATCAAGCCCGATGACGCGATATTCACTGCTAAAATGACGGGCTAGTTCCCGCCCGATTCCTTGACTGACACCGGTAATAATCATGGTCTGTTTCATATTCATCCCTCCTGCAACATCAAATACCCCGATTTGATCAAAACGAGTCCTATCCAATCGTCCAAAGACGTTGATCAGACGTCGTCACGACCGTCGCCCCGGCCTCGAGGGCGGCCTCGACTTCTTCAGATGACGAAATCAAGCCGCCGGCGAAAACCGGAATCTTCGTTGTTTCCTTCACAGACCGGATAAACTTCGGAACAAGGCCAGGTAACACTTCGATATAATCCGGCTGGGTACGGTTGATGAGACGATAACTTTTTTCGAGCGAGTTCGAATCAATCAAGAATAAGCGCTGAACTGTTTTGACTTGCTTTTGTTTCGCCTTTATAATGACGCTGCCTTTCGTCGAGATGATCCCGTACGGACGATACGTCTGACAAATGTACTCGGTCGCATATTCATCCGCCTTCAACCCTTGAATCAAATCGAGATGGACAAATACTTGCTTGTCATGGGCCGCTAGCAACTGAAACACGGCATCGAGCCGGCCCACGTGTACTTCGAGCAGGACCCCCACCTTGAACGGTCCTTTCACAAACGTCTCGAGGTCTCGCATGTCTCGGAGCGCGGGTAAAATCGTTTGACCTTCTATCATACGGGCACGTCCTTTCTTCCATTTTATGTCTTCATTATCTGAACAAGATGAGGCGGAAATCAAGGTTTACCGATTCAATATAGCGGGAAAATAATTTTAACTTATGGAGAGAGGGAGTAGCGACATGGTCAATGAGGTAGATGTACGAATCGAGACACCGACACCGGAGGAACATCAACGCCTTCGCGTCAAAGCGGGTATGCCAAAGCGTTCCGACTCGGGGACGGCGAAAGGGCTAGCCAATACGCTATATGGCGTTTGTTTATATAAAGATGACACGATGGTCGGAATGGGCCGCGTCGTCGGGGACGGCGGCATGGTGTTTCATCTCGTCGATATCGTCGTCGACCCGGAGTGCCAAGGGCTCGGACTCGGAAAATTGATTATGGAGCAGTTGATGGACTGGATTTTACAGGAAGCCGACGAGACGGCCATCATCAGTTTGATTGCAGATATCCCAGCTGATGGATTGTACCGGCAATTCGGGTTTGACTATTCGCGCCCCGAATCGGTCGGGATGGAGTATCAATGGAACCGGGACTGACCCGTCGACCGCCGCGACTTTCAGGTTCAGGAGGTGACGTATGGAGCTGAATATGATTGTCTTGTTCGGTCTGGCGCTAACCGCCATATCCGTGCTCAGCCTCATCATCGAGCGGTTATTCTTTCCAAGTATTCTTGCCTTTATCGCCATCGGCGTCGCCGTCGGCTTCTTCTGGGACGGAAACGAGGTCTTTAAAATTGCCGGCGAAATCGGGATTATTCTCTTATTCTTTTTACTCGGGTTAAAGTTCCCACTCGGAGAGTTGATGGAGCGTCTCAAGCGGGTATGGAAGGCAGGTGTCCTCGACATCGTGCTCGCCTTCGGGGTCACGGTCGGAATCGCCATGCTGTTCGGACTCGACTTCTCCCAATCGTTTTTAATCGGTGCCGTCTTGTTTGCGACGAGTTCGTCGATTTCTGCACGTCTGCTCGAGCGGCACGCGGACAAACATGAAGATGTGAAAGAATTCGTCTTGGCGTTGCTGATTTTTGAAGACATGGTTGCCCCGCTCATCTTGACCGTCGCCCCGTTCATCATCCAGGAAGAAGCAATCGAGGTCACAGATATCGGGAAAGTGTTCGCCGGTTTCCTCATCTTCGGCGTGTTGCTTTTCATCGGATCGCGCTTCATCAAGAAACAGCCGAAGATTGCTAAACATCTACTGCGACAAGATGATGCGAGCATCGGCTTGATCGGATTGATTCTCTTATTCGCCGGAATCGGCATGGTATTTGGACTGTCCGAGATTCTCGGGGCGTTCATCGCCGGCATCATGCTCGCGGGCATTCACGACGTCCGTCCGCTGAAACGATTGACCGTACCGGTTCGCGATTTGTTCTTACCGATTTTCTTCATCTCATTCGGAATCTCGATCAATCTCGAGCAAGGGGTTATCATCAATACGCTCTTCTTCGTCCTAATTATTTGGGGGGTTCTGTCGAAGTGGATTGTCGGCCGCGTTGGCGGTCGAATGTATGGCTTGACGCGAGTTCAGGCGAACGAGGCCGGCTTCTCCCTCGCCCCTCGTGGAGAGTTCTCCATCCTCTTTACCGCCTTGTCAAACGGCGCAATTAACTTGTTTGTCGGCCTTTACATCTTCGTCTCGGCCATCGTCGGTATCGTCTTGTTCCGCTTTTCGGAAAATCTTGCAGCCAAGACGGAAGAAAAACTGGAGAAAGTACTTCCCGATGAGACAAAAAATAAAGAGGATCAATGATTGAACACCAAGGAGGACCTTCACGTGAAGGTCCTCTTTCATTCATCAAAACGATGAGGCTTGTTTCGACTTTCTTTTCTTCCGTTTCTTGCGCCAGATGATAAACACAATCAGGCCGACAGCTAATAACCCGTAAATCGCGTACGAATATACATCTAAATATCGTAAGATTGCTTCCCAATTCTCACCGACACGGATGCCGATATAGATGAGGATCGTGTTCCAAATGACCGTTCCGGCCGTGCTGAGCAACAAGAACTTCACAAACGGCATATTCGACATCCCGGCCGGTAACGAGATCAAGCTCCGGACGACGGGCATCAAGCGGCCGAAGAATACCATCCAGCCCCCATATTTGTCGAACCAAGCATCTGCCCGCCGAACGTCAGCAATATCAAGCCGAATCCATTTGCCGTATTTCTTCGTCCATTTTTCAATCTGTTCGACATCTAAATATAAACCGATCCCGTACAACAATACGGCCCCTAAAATAGCGCCTGCCGTCGCAGCGAAGATGACGAGCGGGACATTCAAATCGGTCTTCACCGCGAAGAACCCGCCGAACAAGAGCACGACCTCTGAAGGAATCGGCGGGAACACGTTTTCAATAAAGATCATGAACGCGATACCAAAATAACCGAACTGTTCAATGACCTGAATCATCCACTCTCTCATATCATTCCCCCTCCAATATCTCCTATTATACCCGTCACCTTTACAACAATAACCGTCCTGACATGCTAAAATGAAGTACTTGAACGAAAGCGAGGAAATGCTCATGACCGAACCGATACGTTGTTCGTGGTGCGGAACAGACCCCATATATGTCCGCTATCACGACGAGGAATGGGGAAAACCCGTCCATGACGATCAGAAACACTTCGAATGTTTGACGCTCGAGAGCGCCCAAGCCGGCCTCAGTTGGATCACGATTTTACGAAAGCGCGACAATTACCGGGACGCCTATGCTGACTTCGATGTCGAAGCGGTCTCCTTGTTCGATGAAACAGATATGGAACGATTGCTAAACAATCCCGGCATCGTCCGGAATCGCCGTAAAATCGAGGCGTCGATCAATAACGCCAAACGCTTCATCGAGATTCAGCAAGAATTCGGGACGCTCGATGCCTATATTTGGTCGTTCGTCGATGGGGAGACGCTCAATAACGAATGGACCGCGATTGAAGAAATCCCTGCCACGACCGAACTCTCTCACCGAATCAGCAAAGACTTGAAGCGTCGCGGCTTCAAATTTTTAGGACCGACGACCATCTATGCCCATCTGCAGGCGACCGGCCTCGTCAATGACCATTTGACCTCTTGCTTCGCTAAATAATTTGATTATTTGGTCAATCCTCCAATAATATCGTGCACTTGATTCAATTTTGTGACAAAATTTTGTCATGGTGCACACCATAAAGATTGAATGCGTTTTCATCATGATTGAGGGGGATGTTTTATGAACGGGATTTTAATATCCATCACCGTTTACATGGCGCTCATGGTGTTACTCGGCATCATCGCCTATCGGCGGACAGAGAGCATCGGCGACTATATGCTTGGAGGACGTGGTCTAGGTCCTGCCGTCGCCGCCTTGTCGGCCGGTGCATCGGACATGAGTGGCTGGCTACTAATGGGCTTGCCCGGTGCCATGTACGCGACCGGTCTTTCGAGCGGATGGATCGTCATCGGGTTGACGATCGGCGCTTATCTGAACTGGCTGCTCGTCGCACCGCGGCTTCGAACGTATTCGTATTTGTCCGAAGATGCCATCACGATTCCCGACTTTTTCGAGAAACGATTCAAAGATTCACGCGGTACGCTACGAACGTTCTCGGCGGCTGTAACGCTCATCTTTTTCACGCTCTATGCCACGAGCGGGTTTGTGGCCGGCGGTCGCTTGTTCGAAGCCGTCTTCGATATCAATTTCGGGACCGGTGTCTTGATTTTGGCTTCGATTATCATCATCTATACGTTCATCGGAGGATTTTTGGCGGTCAGTTGGACGGACTTCGTCCAAGGACTCATCATGTTGTTCGCCCTCATCATCGTCCCAGCCATCGCCATCACGGCGACCGACGGGGTGAGCACCGCCTTCCAGACGATTGGCGACATCGATGAGGCGCTGCTTGATCCGCTGACCGGCCAGTCACTCATCGGCATCGTCTCCCTTTTCGCCTGGGGTCTCGGTTACTTCGGGCAACCACACATCATCGTCCGATTCATGGCGATCGAGAAGTTGCAGGACATCAAGAAGGCACGACGCATCGGCATCTCGTGGATGCTGTTCACTGTCGTCGGCGCGATGGCGACCGGTCTGTTCGGCCTCGCCTATTATACACAGCGTGGACTTGAGATCGATAACCCAGAAAACATTTTTATCAATCTCTCTGATTTATTATTTATCGACCTTATCACTGGCGTCTTGCTCGCGGCGTTGCTCGCGGCGATCATGTCGACCATCTCGTCACAGCTCCTCGTCTCATCGAGTGCCGCGACGACAGACTTCTATCAAAAGTTTTTCCGGAAAGACGCCGGCGACCGTGAGCTCGTCATGGTCGGCCGGATTACCGTCATCCTCGTATCGCTCATCTCGATTTGGCTCGCATTCGGGGCGGACGATACGATCTTGAACTTGGTTGGTTACGCCTGGGCCGGCTTTGGCTCATCGTTCGGTCCACTCATCTTGTTCAGCCTGTTCTGGAAACGGACGACGCGTCAAGGGGCGCTCGCCGGTATGCTCGTCGGGGCATTCGTCGTCATCGTCTGGAAAAACTTCGCCGCCGGTTGGTTCGGGACTATTGGTGGGATGTATGAGATGATTCCAGCGTTCTTTTTGTCGAGCCTCGCCATTTATATCGTCAGTCTGATGACACCTCCACCGAGCACAATCATCACGAACGAGTTCGAGGAAATGGAACATATCTTGAAAACCGAACGAATTTAACAATCGGAGTGCCATGCTACTATAGCCTGGTACTTTTTTTTGTGCCCTGACAAGGACATTCTATTTCCACGGCGAATAAAGTTGAGTAGAATCGTTTGAACCACACGAAAGGAAGTGACACGTCTGTTGAAACGAGTACTCCCATATAAACAAGCCATATTGACCTTGCCCTTCCTTCTCTTGTTCGGCTGTGCGACCGCTGACGTCGAAACGTCTATGGAGCAAACGGAGACCACGAAACCAGAGATCGAGGCGGAGGAGCCGGCGCCTGTTCCGGAAGAGCCGGAACCCGTCGTGACGACGACGTCACTCTATGCGATTGGCGATATCTTGTTACACGACAGTGTATATAATGCCGCGAAGAGCGGCGACGGCTATGATTTCATCGCCGCCTTCGAACCGATCACTCCGATTCTGACCGAGGCCGACATCGCCATCGCTAACCAAGAGAGCATGATCGGTGGCAGTGAGATGGGGTTATCAAGTTATCCCGCCTTCAACAGTCCGTATGAGGTCGGTGATGCGCTCCAAGACGCTGGCGTCGACTTGGTGACGACGGCGAACAATCACACGCTTGACCGGGGTGTCACGGCCATCGAGAATTCGATTGCGCACTGGAATGAGATCGGTATGCCGTACACTGGTTCGTTCTTATCAGAAGCGGACAAAGCCGAGATCCGGACGTTGACCGAGAATGACATCTCGTTCGCGTTTCTCGCCTATACGTACGGCACGAATGGTGTCGTTCCGAAACAACCGTATCACGTCAACTATATTGACCTTGAGGCGATGACTCCTGAGATTGAAGCAGCCGAGCAAACGGCTGATCTCACGGTCGTCTCGCTTCATTTCGGCAATGAATACGAGACGGTTCCGAACGAGGCGCAACAGACACTCGTCCAACAACTGTCCGACCTCGGGGTCGACATCATCATCGGACACCATCCTCACGTCCTCCAACCGGTCGCCTGGGTGGATGGCGCTGAAGGCAATCGGACCTTCGTCGCCTACTCGCTCGGAAATTTCCTATCCGGTCAACAAGGTGACGACCGAAATACAGGTGGCATCGTCGGCATCGAGGTCATCAAAACGGTCGAGGCGGATGAGACGACGTTCGAACTCGCCAACCCGATGTTCTATCCGACGTTCACCCGTCGCTCAATCGCTGACGGTCCGTTCGAGGTCGTGCCATTACAGTCGGCCAAGCCTGAGCTGTTCGAGGCCACAAGTGAACATATGTCACAGTGGATGCCCGAGCTCGAAATCGTCCAATGAAGGATCACTCTCCCAAGTGATTCTTTTTTTCTTGCCAAAAAAGGTTGCTTTGCATGGATGCATCCGTTAGACTAATTCGTATATTTATAAATTTATATGAATAATTATGTACAAGGGGTGTAAGAAATGAAACAAAAACTCGTACTCGCTTATTCCGGTGGACTTGACACATCGGTCGCAATCAAATGGTTGGATGAACAAGGATATGATGTCATCGCCTGCTGTTTGAACGTCGGTGAAGGGAAAGACTTAGAGCGCATCAAACAGAAGGCACTCAAAGTCGGGGCCGTCAAATCGGTCGTCATCGATGCGGTCGATGAGTTCGTCAACGATTTCGCCCGTTATTCGATGCAGGCACATACGATGTATGAAGGCGTTTATCCACTCGTCTCTGCCCTATCGCGCCCGCTCATCTCGAAAAAGCTAGTCGAGGTCGCACAAGCAGAAGGCGCTGTCGCCGTCGCCCACGGATGCACGGGGAAAGGGAATGACCAAGTCCGGTTCGAGGTGTCGATTCATGCGCTCGACCCGTCGCTTGAAATCATCGCCCCGGTCCGGGAGTGGAAATGGTCGCGGGAAGAAGAGATCGCCTATGCGGCCGAGCACGGTATTCCAATCCCAATCGTCCTAGAAGAGCCGTTCTCGATCGACCAAAACATTTGGGGGCGGGCCGTCGAATGCGGCATCCTCGAGGACCCTTGGGTCGCTCCACCAGCGAGTGCTTACGAGTTGACGGCACAGCTCGAAGACACACCGAATGAACCGACGTATGTCGAGATTGAATTCAATGCCGGGATCCCAGTCGCCATCAACGGACAAGCGGCGACGTTCACAGCGATTCTTGAGCAACTCAATATCGTCGCCGGGGCACACGGCATCGGAAAAATCGACCATATCGAGAACCGGGTCGTCGGCATCAAATCACGGGAAGTGTACGAGGCACCGGGTGCGATGACGCTCATCACGGCACACCAAGCGCTCGAGGCGCTCACGCTCGTCCGTGAAGTCGCCCATTTCAAACCGATCGTCGAACAGAAGTTGACGGAGATGATCTACAACGGTCTCTGGTACTCACCCTTGACGAAAGCACTCTTCGCCTTCATCGATGAGACGCAACAAACTGTGACCGGTACGGTCCGGATGAAACTGTTCAAGGGGCAAGCCATCGTCGACGGACGGAAGTCGCCAATCTCGCTCTATGATGAAGAGCTCGCGACGTACACGTCGGCCGACACGTTCGACCAACAAGCCGCCGTCGGTTTTATCAAACTTTGGGGATTACCGACAAAAGTGCAAGCGGAAGTGCTCGCCGAGAAAGGGATGACCGTCCATGAGTAAACTATGGGGCGGTCGGTTCGAACAGACGGCGAGTGAATGGGTCGACGAGTTCGGCGCTTCGATTCATTTCGACGCCCAGCTCGTGTTAGAAGATATTGAAGGGAGCATCGCCCACGTGACGATGCTCGGGGAGCAACACATTTTGACAGCGGACGAGGTCGCGCAAATCGTGGCGGGGTTAAAAACGCTAGCCAAGAAGGCACAAGCGGACGAGTTGACGTTCAACGTCTTCCATGAAGACATCCATATGAATCTTGAGGCGCTCTTGCATGACGAGATTGGGCCGGTCGCTGGTAAGATGCACACGGCCCGTAGCCGAAACGACCAGGTCGCGACCGACATGCACCTGTATTTGAAGCGCCGCGTCCTCGAGACGATTGACGGAATCGAGGCAGTGCAGACGGCACTCTATGACCATGCCGCTCACAACGTCGAGTCGATCATGCCGGGTTACACGCACTTGCAACGGGCCCAGCCGGTCTCGCTCGCCCATCACTTGCTCGCGTACTTCTGGATGCTCGAGCGTGACAAGGAACGCTTCAGTGACAGCTTGAAACGGATCGATATGAGCCCGCTCGGTGCCGGGGCCCTCGCCGGGACGACGTTCCCGATTGACCGCCACCGTTCGGCCGAATTACTTGGATTCGCAAACGTGTATCCGAACAGCCTCGACGCCGTCAGCGACCGTGATTTCATCTTGGAATTTTTATCGAATGCGTCACTGCTTATGATGCACTTGTCGCGTTTCTGTGAGGAGTTGATCCTTTGGAGCAGCGAAGAGTATCGGTTCATCACGATCTCTGACGTGTTCTCCACGGGATCGAGCATGATGCCACAGAAAAAGAACCCGGACATGGCCGAACTCGTCCGCGGAAAGTCAGGTCGTGTCGTCGGCAATCTGATGGGTCTGCTCACCCTCATGAAAGGATTACCGCTCGCCTATAACAAAGATCTGCAAGAAGACAAGGAAGGGATGTTTGACACAGTAAAAACGGTACAGGGTAGCCTCAGCATCATGGCCGGTATGATTCAAAACATGACGTTCCATACTGACACGATGAAACAAGCGACCGAGCGCGATTTCTCGAACGCGACCGAACTCGCCGACTATTTGACGGCGAAAGGGATGCCGTTCCGTGAGGCCCATGAAGTGACGGGCACGCTCGTCCGCTATTGTATCGACCAACGTCTGTATTTATCAGAATTACCGCTCAAGACGTATCAAACCCACTCTGAGTTGATTGAATCGGATGTGTACGAGGCACTTTCACCGGTGACGGCCGTCAAACGTCGCAACAGTTACGGCGGGACGGGCTTTGACTCAGTTCGGATTCAACTGACAGAAGCGAAAGGAAAACTACCGACATATGCCTAAACGATGAGGACCCGGTCATTTTGCGACCAGGTCCTCATTTATTGCTTGTCAGGCAGAACAAATGATGTTAACCTAATTTTAGTCAACGTTAACAGAAAAGAGGTTTACATAGTGAGAATTCATGATTTGACACAAGTCGCCATCGGTGCCGCCTTGCTCGCAAGTATCGGCTCCATTGCCATCCCGATTGGCCCCGTTCCGATCACCCTTCAAATGCTCGGCATCATGACGGTCGCTTCCGTCCTCGGCGCCAAAAAAGGCGGGCTCGCCGTCGTCGTCTACTTACTGCTCGGCTTGATCGGTCTACCCGTCTTAAGTGGTTCGGGCGGGCTCGCCCCGTTCGTCGGTCCGACGGTCGGTTACTTGATCGCCTTCCCGATTGCTGCCTTTTTGATCGGTTGGTTATCGGAACGGCATCGTTCGTTCCCCGCTCTCGTCGCGTATAACATCCTGATCGGCCTCGGTTTCGTCTATGTAGTCGGCAGCCTCGGTCTCCAAGCCGTGTTCGGCATGACGTTCATCGACGCGCTGAAGGTGAATATCCCATTCATCATCGGCGACCTAATCAAAGCCATCCTAGCCGCAGCCATCGCCTATAAAGTCTCGACGAACCCGCAAATGCGCAGAACTCTCGCCTCGTGAACGTTCAAACGTTTCATCGGAAAGAAGATGTGGAACGTATATAGTATGGAAGGGGGTGTCCTGATGAGCGATTCAACGTTTAAAAAGCGCTTGATGAAAGCGACCCATATCCATCGCTCCCCGAAAGGACAGCGTCGCGTGAAAGACGAGCCGCAACGTGAGAAACGCGACACCGAAGCGTTCGAACGACGTTTGCGTGAAGCGAAGAGCAAAGTCGAAGAGATTCAAGAAAACATTGATCATATCGCTAGACGTTAGAACCTCGTCCTCGGACGGGGTTTTTTAGTGCGCTTCAGCGTGCCTTTTTTAAAAGAAAAACCCCGTCCATAGACGAGGATTTTCATCACTTCGAACGAGGCCGGATGAATAGCGCAACGATGAACGACAGCGCGAGGACGACGAGCAGTCCGAGCGAGATGTCGTTGAAGCCGAGCAAGTTAAGTCCTACGCTGATGGCGACAGCAACATAGAAGCCACCGAGCGCCTTCTTGACGAGTTGCGAACTGAACCGCTGCAACTGCTTCGCCCCGATTGGCGAGCCAATCATCGCCCCTGCGATGAGCGCGATACCATGCCAATAGTTCGCATCGGCCCCGGCGACGGCATAGTTGATCACGCCTGAGACGACGATGAGGAACGCCGCAGCGATACTCGTCCCGACAGCTCGTTTCATTTCCGTATTGAGCAGTTTG
This sequence comes from Exiguobacterium sp. TNDT2, assembly GCF_003331145.1. Lineage (GTDB taxonomy): Bacteria > Bacillota > Bacilli > Exiguobacteriales > Exiguobacteriaceae > Exiguobacterium. Next base: position 128,693 of record NZ_QLVE01000011.1, read on the forward strand.
ACCTGGAGTGGCGTCAAGACGAACCCGCCGCTGACACCCATGAGTGACGAGATGAATCCGCCGAATAGACCGATAAAACCGAGGCGTGGGACTGATTCCGAGCCGACACTTCCTTCTTCATGTTGCTTCGACCGGAAGAATGAGACGGCGAAGTACGTCAACAGCGCGATATAGGCGAGCGAGATGACCGGCTTCGCACCGTCGAGCGTCTCGAGATAGAACACGAGCGGCGTCGCCACCCACGTCCCGACGACACCGAAGGCGCCAATCATGAGGGCATGTTTCGGATTGACGTTCTTTAATTTAAGATGGGAGATCGTACCGGCCGTCGTCGACCCGAGCGTGAGCATCAGACTGAGCGCGATGGCCGCACTCGCCTCGTATCCGAAGACGAGCAGGAGCGGCGTGAGTAAGATCCCGCCCCCGATGCCGAAGAATCCGCTCAAAATCCCGATGAGCGTTCCGAGCAGTAGAAACGATAATAATGCTGTGACATCCATGAACAAACCTTCTTTCTTTCCTTTTCATAATTAATCATAACAAAAAAGGAGCGCTTTATGCGCCCCTCACTTACAACACGCGCTCTAAAAACTCGAATACCGTCTGACGATATTCGGTCTGGAACGAGCGGTGCGACTGCACGTGCCCATCATTCTCGGTCACCCACAGTTCGACATCCTCTCCGGCCGCGGCCAATTGCTCGCTCTCACTCACTGGGATGGCATCATCGCCTTGACTATGAATCAACAACACCGGTGCCTCGATTTGAGCGATATCATCAATCGGTTTGACCAAATCGGCATCGAGTCCCGTGAACCACGGCGTCACCGTCATGATGACCGGTGTGAATGGGAAGTTCGGCAAATCGCTCCATATCGGGAGATTCGTCTCGAGATAGCCGCGGAGGTCACTAAACGGGCTATCGGCGATCACGGCCGAAACTTCGGTATCATCAGCCGTCGCGAGCGCCGTCGCAGCTCCCATCGAGACTCCATATAAGACGATCGGCCCGTCCGCGCGCTCTTTCGCGTAATTGATAGCGGCAGCAAGGTCAGCTTGTTCTTTCGCCCCGACCGTCACACGGTCCCCTTCTGAAATACCGGAGCCGCGAAAATCAAACGTTAAAAACTGATACCCCTGCTCATGGAACTCCGGAATCAATTCTTTGAGCGGCAAGTCGGACTGCTCCCGGTTTTTCCCGTAGCCATGTGCGAACACAATCGTCGCTCTCGGCGTCGGATGCGGAATCCACCACCCGTATAAATCATGCCCATCTTCGGCTTCAATCGTGACATTCTCGTATTTGACGCCTAACGTCTTCGGGGTATACATCAACGTCTCCCGTTCAGGTGACGTCAATTGATCCCCGATATGGACCGAGATGCCCACGACGGCAAGAAATGCGACAAGAACCAACACTCCGACGGCGATTCCCACATATTTGACCCAACGATTCATCGCAGTGCCCCTCTTCTAAGTATAGTTCGCATCAGCCGTCTCACCGAAGCCAGCTCCGTAAGGCGACGAGCGCATGTTGCACCGGCTCCCACGTGTCAGACGGGATGACGTAACACGTCGCCTCGTGAATCGTGAATGTCTTGACGTCCGTGCGCTTGACGATATTCTCGCCGATGGCGCCGAACGGGTCACTGTTGACGTCGGTATGCTCGAACGATTTCCACACCCGTTGACCGTTCTCCACTAACGCACATTCGAACGGCTTCACCGGCCCCTCAATCCCATATTCAGCATAATGCCATAACGTCGTCGCATCGAGCGGTGAGCCGAGATGTAAGATTTTCGCATCGCGCTCGATCATCCGTTCAATCGGCGACCCTGGTCCGAAGCCGACGTCGAGTGTATGGCCCGAGACGATTCTCTCGGCACCATTCCCCCACGCAGCGACCGACCACATCGGATGATCGCTCCGAAACACGTCCGGATACGTTCGGAACAGCTCCGGGACACGACCCATGCCTCGAGTCGCTGTTTTTGCAGGGTCATATGCTGGCATCTCATCACGGATGGTCTGCCACCATTCGACCGGGACCGGTGGGGCTTCCCATTCAGCGGGATTTGAATTATCCCCGCTCTGGGTCGCCATCATGATGAGCCCGTCCGGTCCAACCGCTTCTTGGAGCGCCTCGATGACCGTCTGGGGACCGCCGCACACCCAGCCGAGTTTTGAAAGTGACGTGTGGACGAACAGTGCGTCCCCTCGTCGAATGCCCGCCTCTTGCAGGTGGGTCAGTAACGTTGTTTTCGTTTCCATATGTTTCATAAGTCTCACTCCACGATGAGCTGGATCGTCGACCCGCTCCTTGATTTCTTGACTTCAATCCGGGCGTCGACCCGGTCTTTCAATTCTTGGACGTGGCTGATGACCCCGACGAGCCGTCCGCTCGATTGGAGCGACATGAGGAGCTCAATCGCTTGGTCAAGCGATTCGGCGTCGAGCGTCCCAAAGCCTTCATCGATCAGCATCGTCTCGAGGCTGACGCCACCACTCAGTTGTTGAACGACTTCGGCAAGTCCAAGGGCGAGCGAGAGCGAAGCCTTGAACCCTTCACCGCCTGATAAGTTTTGGACCCGGCGTGACTGACCGGTATAGGCGTCGAAGACTAGTAATTCGAGACCGGACTTGGCATTTCCTTTTGCCGTCTCGATTTTTCGCTCCAACTGGAACTGACCGCTCGTCATCCGAGCGAGATGGACGTTGGCCGCATGGAGAATTTGATCGAAGAACGCCGTCTGCACATACGTCTCGAACGTCAATTTTTGCGGATTCAAACCCCGCCCTGTGTCGGCGATCAATTTGACCGTCTCAAGATTCCGTTGATCTTCATCCGTCTTCTCCCGGAGCGCGTTCCATTCGGAGACGATATGGCGATGGCGTTTCAATTGGCCGTCCGCCGTCACGAACTGTTCGGACAACGCTTCGGTCGAACGGATTTCCTCGTGCAACCGTTCTTGGAGCTGTTCGAGATTTGGTCGCGGACGGTCCCCGATTTTCTCATTCAACGCTTTGACAGCGTGTTCGAGTCGGACACCTTCCTCAAGCTCGGTCGCTTGGCGTTCACGTAGCTCGGGCAGTTGCTCGACGCGTGCACGGTACTCCATGAACACGGATTCGGTCAACTCGACCTTCTCGAGAGCGGCCTCCAGTTCAGCCGTCGCTTCGGAAAGACGAGCATGTTCGAACTCGAGTTGTTCGCCAAGGAGACGGAGTCGCTCCGCTTCCCCCCACTTCAATCGATTCAATTCTTCAAGCCGACGTTCATACGTCTCCACGTTTCGTTCGATGTGAGCGAGTCGCGTCGCGAGCTGATTCCGCTCGGTCTGCAACATCTCTAACGTCGTCCCATCCGGTTGACGCATCGACTGAAGCTTCTCTTGCACGGCTTGTAGCTGTTCGAACAGCTTCTGTCGCTCATCGGCCTGCACACGCTTGGCCGTCTCGAGTTGTTTCAATTCGGTCGTGGTCGCGCGCAAAAGACGCTCCATCCGTTTTCGATCTTCGGCTTCTTGACGCAACTGCCGGACATGGTCGTCTTGGTGTTGCATCGCAACGTCAGCCGCACCATCGAGCTTCAATTCGAGTCGAGCGAGATCACGTTCACGGATCAGCTCATCGAGTTGGCGTTTGAGCGCCCGATAATCCGCCCGAGCTTCATGCAGGTCGGCCTCAATCCGTTTCAGTGTCTCGATGGCTGAGCGATGACCGGCTTGGTCGATGGATGTCCCCGTTCGCTCAACGTGTCCGTGGGTCAATGAACCGCAGACCGGACAAGGTTCCCCCGCTTCGAGATGATCGCGCAACGTGTCGGCCATGCGCGCATGCTCGGCCTCGACGAATTGCTCGACCCGTTCCGCCTGGGCGGTGAATTGCCGTTGTACGTCTTTCCCGTTGCGCTCACAAGCACTGAGTCGTTCCGTGACCTCTACCACTTTCGCCTCGAGGCGAGCCTGCTGCTGGAGCTGATTATACAGCCGTTCGGCCTCCACGAGTTGGTCTGGTGCCGGTGCATGTTCCAGCTTAGCCGCAAGTTCGCTTTCGGTCGCTTGGAGCTCCTTGAGACGCGCTTCTTCTGAGAACAGACCGAGCGGCTCCAACTGGCGTTTCAAGTCATCCCGACGTCTAGTGGCCCGGTGCCATTCATCGACATAGGGCAACATTTCGTCAATCGCATTGACGCGACTTGTGGCTTGGTTTGCCTCCTGGCGCATGGTCGTGATGGCTTCTGCTTCTGCCTTCAACGCCTCTAACTGTCTCGTGTAGCCTTCGTCTCGTTGACGGGATACATCACGTTCACGGGTCAACCGTTCGATATCGTGACGCACCGTTTCGGTACGTTGATAGAGCGGACTGACGCTCGCCACTTGTTCAAGTCGCAAGATGAGCGCCTGGCGCTGTTCACGCGCCTTTGCCGCTTGTTGGAATGCCTGGAGCGCGGCCGCGCGCACGTCCCGCTCTTCCATCAACTCGGCGAGCGCGGTCGCCTGATTCACGTCTTGGCGCAGCGCTTCAAGCCGTTTCTCACCAGTCCGGCGCTGTTCCTGTAGCGTGTCCCGCGCTGCCAAGAGTCGCTCCTCCCGGGCATCGAGCCACGTCACGATTTCAGGCAAGTTGCGAGTCGATACGTCTTCGACAGCCTCATCTTCGAGTTCTAACAGTTTTAAGCGCGTCGTCTCGATTGCCCATTCGACTCGTTTGCGGTACTTGCCGTAACGTTCAATCCAGTCTTCCTGGAAGGCACGGTACGCCTCCGTCTTGAAGATCGATTGGAGAATCTGTTGCTTTTTCGTCGAATCGGAATCGAGGAGCTGACGGAACTGGTTTTGTGGCAACAATAAGATTTGACTGAACTGCTCATAACTCAGCTGCAGCAACGATTCGATCGTCTGCTCGACGTCGTTCACTTTCGTAGCAAGCGGTTTCCATGCATCCTTCCATTCGTAGAGCACCGCTTCATGCGGAATCGGCGTCTTGTTTTTCGGATGCGGTTGTTGCGGCTGACGGACGATGCGGTACCGTTCATCACGAATCGTGAACGAGAAGTCGATTTCGGTCTTCCGTTCCGGGTCCGCATATTGGCTTCGGAAGTCGCTGGCGTTCCGGAGCGCCCCACTGGCCCGTCCGTACAGCGCGAACGTCATCGCGTCAAAAATCGTCGTCTTGCCGGCGCCGGTCCGGCCGCTGATGACGAACATCGAACGGCCCTCGAGTTGCTTAAAATCGATTTGTTCCGTCTCGGCGTAAGGACCGAAGGCGGTGATGGTCAATTGTTCCGGTCTCAAATCGACTCCTCCCCTTCTAAGAAACGTTGAACCGTCGCATCGGCTTCACGCCCGTGGACGGCTTTAAAGAAGTCCATATATACATCTTCGACTGATTGCCGCTCGAGCTTCTCACGTTCGAAGCGGGACGTCTCGTCTTGACGACGCAACAACTCAAGTTCGAGATGCAAGATGTTCGGATAGACAGTCCGAAGTTTGGCCATCGGGTCGAACAACGCACGGTCATCGGTCAAGACGATCTTCAGATAGTCGTCTACGGCTTCGCCTTGATAAAACGATGGGTCGAGTAACTCGTTCAATGTCCCGGTCAAGATGCGCAAGTCACGTCGCGCTTTTAGTGGGCGCCGTCGGCGTGTCCACGCCCCGTCCCACTCGATGACGTCGACCGATTTCACATGACTCGCTTCGGAGAACGAGTATTTCATGAGCGACCCGCTGTAGGCGATGCGGTCGTCGCGGATGGCGTCACGGTTATGCAAATGTCCAAGCGCCGTATAGCCGAACGGGTCGTACAGCCCTTTCGCGACTTGCCCGGCCGTCCCGACGGACAGTTGCCGTTCGGAATCGGTCTCGAGTCCGCCGGCGACAAAACTGTGGCCGACGGCGACCGCTCGTGCGTCGATCGCCCCATACGAGTCGACGACTGCGGCGAGCGCGTCATGATGGGTCCGAATCGACTCGTCGCCGAACGCGTAACGGATACGCGCCGGCTCAAGGAACGGCATCAAATAGAACGGGATGTCGTTCACGACGATTGGTCCAGCACTCGAATCATATTTCCCGACGATATGGAGACCGACTTTCGTCAACAATTTGGAGCTGTATTGGAGCCTTTCGGCCGAATCGTGATTACCGGCGATGGCGAGCACCGGGATGCTTCGCTCAAGAACGAGTGCACGCCACATCTCATCGAGAAGATCGACGGCCTCGACGGGCGGCACGGCCCGGTCATATAAATCACCGGCGACGACGATGGCATCCGGTTTCTCCTCGTCGACGATGTGTAAGAATGACTCAAATAATATATGTTGTTGTTCTTCTGTCATGTGGCGGCCGTGGACAATCTTTCCTAAATGCCAATCGGCCGTATGGATCCATTTCATACGACTTCACCTCTGTTTCCATTCTAACATTATTCCGGTGTACGATTCGACGTCTTGACACTTGTTTTCGAAACAGCGAAAGTTAATAGGAAAGGGGGACAGATTATGGAGTCCACATCCACATGGCAAGCGTTTTTGCGCTTGTTCCGTGTCGCTCGACCACCGAAAGGTCTGTTTATCGGTGCCGTATTGATATCATTGCTTCAAGCGACGGCGTCACTCGCCATCCCGCTCATCTTGCAACGTGTCGTCGACAATTGGAGCGAGGCCGCGCTCGACGCCCGCCTCGTCACCATCTTCGTGATTGCGTTTCTGATTCAAGTCGTCTCGAGCGCGATTTCGATTTATTGGCTACATATCGTCGGACAACGAGTCGTCGCCAATTTGCGGACGACGTTATGGGAGCATCTCGTCGCACTCCCCATCCCGTTCTATGACGGCGTCAAATCGGGGGATCTCGTCTCACGGCTAAATAATGACACGACGACGTTGCAACAGCTCTTGTCCGAACAGAGCGTTCGTTTGTTGACGTCTTTCGTCTCGGTCATCGGCGCCGTCGGGATCTTGTTCACGCTCGATTGGCAGATGACGCTCGTGATCTTGTTCTCCGTGCCGACGACACTTCTCATCGTCATCCCGCTCGGGCGTAAACTTCGTAAAATCGCCAAGGCGACGCAACACGAGCTCGGTGACTTGTCCGGGTTCTTCGCAGAACTGCTCGGTGAGATTCGGCTCGTCAAATCACAGGCGACCGAGTCCGTCGAGGTAGCAGAAGGAAAACGGCGCATCGAGCGTCTATTTGGTCTTGGTGTGCGCGAGGGACGGATTCAAGCGATTTTGATTCCGCTCTTGAACGTTACGTTGACAGCGATGCTGATTGCCATTCTCGGCTTCGGGGCTTATCGGGTCTCGACCGGTGCCTTGTCGACCGGCTCGTTACTCGCATTCATGTTGTACCTATTCCAAATCATCACGCCACTCATCACGATGACGGAATTCATTACCCGGCTTCAAAAAGCACGCGGGGCGACCGAACGAATCTCGGAACTACTCGCCATCGAGCCAGAACCGTACACGGATGAGCCGTCGACGATTCAACAGTCGTCACTCTCATTTGAGAACTTGACGTTCCGTTATGGCGACCAACCTGTGATTGACGACGTATCCCTTACCGTCCCGTTCGGCGCCACGACGGCCATCGTCGGGCGCAGCGGTGCCGGCAAGACGACATTGTTCGCCCTCGTCGAGCAGTTCTACCTTCCGTCGAGCGGTCAAATTCGTTACGGGGACCGGGACATCTCGACGTATGGACGAAATGAATGGCGACAAGTCATCGGTTACGTCGCCCAAGATTCGCCCGTCCTATCCGGGACGGTGCGGCAAAACATCTTATACGGCTTGACTCGGACAGCGACCGAGGATGAGATTCGTCACGCCTGTGAAATGGCCAACGCCTGGTCGTTCATCGAGGCGATGTCGGAAGGCCTCGACACGGAAATCGGCGAGCGCGGCGTCCGCCTGTCAGGCGGACAGCGTCAACGGCTCGCCATCGCCCGGGCGCTGTTACGCGATCCCCAGATTTTATTGCTCGACGAGGCGACATCAAGTCTCGACTCGGAATCTGAGCGTGTCGTCCAAGAAGCACTCGACCGGCTTATGACAGGACGGACGACACTCGTCATCGCCCACCGGCTCTCGACCGTCCAACATGCCGATCAAATCGTCGTGCTCGAGGACGGCGGGATCAGCGGGCTCGGGACGCATCAAGAGTTGCTTCGAGACAACGCGCTCTATGAACGACTCGTGAAACAACAACTTTTAGGAGGCAATCAACTATGAAGACAATCGGATTTATCGGACTCGGTGTGATGGGTCAATCGATGGTCAGAAACTTAATGAGGGCGGGCTTCGACGTCCAAGCGTATACGCGGACAAAAGAGAAGGCGGCTGACTTATTGGCGGAAGGTGTCCGCTGGTGTGATTCGGTCGCAACCGTCTGTCAAAACGCAGATGCCGTCATCACCATCGTCGGCTACCCGTCTGACGTTGAGAGCCTTTACTTCGGGGACGGTATGATTTTGCAGTCGGCCGAGCCGGGAACGCTCGTCATCGATATGACGACGTCTTCGCCGACGCTGGCCGAACGCATCGCCGAGGCCGCGATTGACCGCAGTTTGCTCCCGCTCGACGCACCGGTCACAGGCGGTGACGTCGGTGCGAAAAACGGGACGTTGTCGATTCTCGTCGGCGGCGGCGAATACGCCTTCACGAAAGCGCGCCCACTGTTCGAGGCGATGGGCCAATCGATTGAGCGAATGGGCTATGCCGGGAGCGGTCAATACAGCAAACTCGCCAATCAAATCGCGATTGCCGGCATCATGATGGGCAACGCCGAAATGCTCGCCTTTGCGAAACAAGCTGGACTCAATCCCGATCAACTGCGCCATACGATCCGGGGCGGAGCCGCTGGTAGCTGGACGCTCGAGAACCTTGTTCCCCGCATGATTATCGAGGACTATGCTCCTGGTTTCTTCATCAAACATTTCTTGAAGGACATGAGACTCGCCCTCGAGAGCGCTGCCCAGTTGAATATCAAACTGCCGAGCCTCGAGTTGGCGCATAAACTGTACGCAATCCTCGAAGAGAACGGCTACGGGGAGAACGGGACGCAGGCGCTCATCGACTACTACATGCATCAGGACGTTTGAATCGGCTCAGTCGTGGAATTAGTAGTACAGAAGGGAGCGATGTAAGATGCCATGGAATATGAAAGACTATCCGGAATCATTGAAAAACTTCGACCCGCTCGTCAAAAAGAAAGCCATCGATATCGCCAACGCCTTGCTCGGCCAAGGCTACTCGGACCAAAAAGCGATTCCAATCGCGACGGAGCAGGCGAAGAAGTGGCATGAACATGCCTCAAAGGAAGAAAAAGATGAGTTCCGTGCCGCACCTGACCCACAAAAATCGGACCGTCACGGAACATAAAAAAACAACCGGTCGGCTCATTCAGCCGACCGGTTGTTCATTTGCTGCTGTTTCTGCCTTAATCTCGACATATAGTCCAGCGAGCGCCGTGTTGATATACGGTTGTACGAAAATATAAGCCAATCCGCCGGTGAATAAGACGAGGACATACCAACCGATGAAGCTCGCATACAATCGAAGCATCGTCCGCTTATAACCATGCATGAGGCGCCGACTTTCTCGCATCGCCTGAAACGCTGACAGTTCAGGTTGATCTCGTAGGACGAACGGGACAATCCGATACGTCAAGTAAAACCAGATTCCCGGTACAATCAAGAACAGCATGAGCACGTTCAAGCCGAAATAGAATATGGCATAGTACGAGATGGCACGCATATAATCTTTGAACGAGCCGAACGCCTCGAACAACAAACCAAACGACGGTTTCTTGGAATTGGCGATGTCGAGGAACACCCAGTTACGACCAAGTTCAAGTGGTGCGAGCAAGACCGTCGCACCGTATAACAAGCCAATCGAGACGAACAACACGCTCGGGTCGGTCGATTCCAAATCAAGCTGCGTCGTGATGACCGCTTGAACGAACATCGTCGCGACGACCGCAAGGAGCGAGATGCCCCAGTTCCCGGACAGCATCCGGAGCGCAAATTGTTTATAGACTGCTGATTGCATCATGTCACCTACTGTATCGTTTTTTTCATTATAGCAAAAAAACAGTCATCCGACTGTTTTTAGCGTGTCATCGTTTCCTTAATGGCGTTGAACTTCTGCTCATCTAGCTGTCCATCGGTCCTTACACCACGACCGATATGGACAAAGTCAATGCCTAATCGGTCGACGAGTTGGGACACGTTGTCCGCCGTGATCCCAGCGCCTGGAAGGATGTTCATTTCCGCGACGTCGTGCATCGCACTCAACCGCTCTAAGCCCTCTAATGCCGTCGCTTGACCGCCAGACGTCAGCACATGGTCCACTTCTGGGAAATCATTCAACACGGTGATGGCGTCTATCAAGTCGACCGCGTCGTCGATGGCCCGATGGAACGTCAATGCCATCTTTCCCTTGTGTTTAATCACTTCCCCGAGCAGCGCCTCGTCGATGCGACCGTCCGCCGTCAACGCACCGAAGACGATGCCATCGGCCCCGAGCTCACGGCACAGACCGACGTCCGCTAAAATCGTCTCCGCATCTTCCTCGTTATAGACGAATGAGTCGGCATGGGGGCGAATCATGACGTGGACGGGAATCGTCGCCTGTTCGAGCACGTTCCGTATCGTCCCAAAACTCGGCGTCGTCCCGCCGGCTCGCATATCAGCAATCAACTCGAGGCGATCCGCTCCGAATCGCTCAGCCGTTTTAGCTTCGGTCAACGTCGTGACAATCACTTCAATCATGAAATCCCTCCTCGTTATGGTGCGAAGCGCCACTCGACCTCACACTCCACCAAAGTACGCTTCCAATCCGCAGGTTCCGGAAAATCCGAGATGATTGTCGTCACTTTGGAAAAATCGGAGACCCGGTATCGTTTTTGTTGGTTGAACTGAGTATGGTCGGCGAGCAAATAGCACTGTCGACTTTGATCGAGGACCGCCTGGGTCACAGTCGACAGTCCATGGGCGTCACACGTCAATCCAAGCGTGGCATCGACGCCTTCGACGGATAGAATGGCCATATCGAACACGTACGCCTTCAGTTGTTGCAGGACGTGTTCGCCGACGGTGACGAGATGTTTCGGGTCGATCGTCCCGCCGAGCAATTGAATGTCACCAGTGAACACACCTTTGGCCCGTTGCTCGAAAAGTGCTTTCGCCACCATGAGCGACGGGGTAACGACCGTCAAGTTACGTCCGCGAAGTCTCGCGGCGACTTGCTCCGGGGCGACCCCGTGTCCGATATAGAGTAGCATGTCATCCTCGACGAGCTGGAACGCCGTATAGGCGATACGACGAATGCCGTCCATGTTCGAAATCATCATCGGTTGGAACGAGACGCTCTGATGGAGCACCGCCCCACCGTATACCCGTTTGATGCGATGCTCTTTCTCAAGCTCTTCTAAGTAGCGGCGAATCGACTCCCCCGAGACGTTCAACCGTTCAATCAACTCGCTCGTCTTCACTTTTCCTTCCCGTTCAATCCATTCTACAATCTTTTGTTTACGTTCTTCTCCTATTAAAGACACGTCCCTGCCTCCTCCGCAAATATCGCTTCCTTTTTCAGTGTAGCGAACGGATGTAAATTTAACGTAAACAGAAAGTAAAGAACGGGCAAATCCAACATTTTTTTCGAATTTTTCGTCAAAAATCAACACAAATCCACAAAAAGAAGTAGCCTAACGGTGACGCTTTTCTGTTTTGCCTTGAGCGGATCACATGAAAAATGACCGACCTGCTCCGATGCCATCAGAGAGCGTGCCGGCCATCTATTCATTTACGTTTTTGAAACAGCGGCACTTTCGGTTCCGTGCCTGCACGGATTCGTTGCCAGTTCGATCGGTGCTTGATGATGATGAACAAGGCGAGCGGGACGATTACGATGAGCGGTAGCCAATCTTTCGCAATGATACCATATGCGACGACGGTCACAAGTCCGACGACAGAGGCTGCCATTGACGATAACGACACCGTTTTAGAGACAAGAAGCGTCACGATGAACGTCCCGACGACGACGACGAAAAACCATGGGAACGCCGCGAGTAGAACGCCCGCGCTCGTCGCCACCGATTTCCCGCCTTTGAACTTGGCAAACACCGGATACGAGTGACCGATGATGGCCGGGATCCCGGCGAGAAGCAGGCTCATCTCGCTCCCGAAGAAGAGCGGTAAGAGGGATGCGACCAACCCTTTACCCATATCCCCGAGCAAAACGAGCGTGCCGGCTTTTTTACCGAGCACTCGAAACGTGTTCGTCGTGCCCAAGTTACCGCTCCCGTGCTCGCGGACGTCGACCTTATAGCCGAGCTTTCCGACGAGGAGAGCGAACGGAATCGAACCGAGTAAATAGCTGATTAAAATGATGATGATTTCTGTCATGTAAGGCATCACAATTCCCCTTAATCCATTAATTGCTCGAGATAGGACTCAAGCGGGACGTTCGCCTTGTGGACGGCCGTCGCATGCTCCACCCCGATATAGCGTAAGTGCCACGGTTCGAACATATACCCGGTTTCGGCTTCATACGCGCGTTGATAGCGGACGATGAAGCCATACGTATGGGCGTTGTCGGCCAACCACTTGCCTTCTTGTGTCTGTGCAAGACTTTGCGTCAATTGGTAGCCGACCGAGGCGCTTGAGACGTCGATGGCGAGGCCAGTCTGATGTTCAGAGTGTCCTGGCGGCGCGGAATATTTCATCGCCTGTTCTTTTCCATCCCGTGCGACATAGTTATTGAACAACTGGACTTGATAATCATAAGACCGGAATGCGCTCGTTCCTTTCAAATCGATTCCGGCTGCTTTCGCACCAGCCATCAGTGTCTCGATGGCCTGTGCCGCTTCTTGACGGAGCATTCTCCGTTCCCCGGACGCCGTGTCGACAAAATCGATGTTCGCGGTCACGAGATCGGGCGGTTGATAGCCCGCCGGCAAGGCGATTTGCTTGTTGACGAGGATGAGCGTATCAAGTTTTACGTTCGCGGTCCCGTTCTGTTCAAGCGCCTGGGTCGGTTCTTCTTCAGTCGGTGATTCCACAACAGGTGCTTCTTCGGCCTCAGGTTCATCTACTACCGGTGCATCCGTAGTAGGCTTGTCTTCTGCCGACGGCTCGGCTTCAGAGACCGGTGTTTCTTCAACAACTTCGTCTTCTGTATCCTTCGGCGCATCGGCCGGAGCTTCTGAATGTTGTTCGGTTTCAGCCGGTTTGCTTTTGGCTTCTTCCGGTTCGTTTTGGTTGCTCGTATTACAGCCCACCAACGTGAGCGTCAAAGCGCAGCACACCATCAACAGAGATGGTTTTCGCATGCGATCTTCCCCTTTCATTGTACAAAAAATACCGTCAAGATATGATACCATACTGACGGTACAAAAGAACCTCTGTTATAAGACGGGACTCATGACGCGCATATACATGTCATGCCACTCAGGAAACTCACGGTCGAGCCGGATCGGTTTGAAGTCGCCGCGTTTGACGACGACGTGGGTCGTCTTCGCCGAACCGACGAGATGGCCGTTTTGATCGGTCAACTCATAGCCATAGACCGTCCGGACCTTCGAATAACTGTCGACCCAAACCCTTACGTGGACTGTGTCTCCGTACGTCACGCTCTTCTTATAATCGACCGAGACGTTCGTCACCGGGGACACGAATCCCGCTTCCTCCATGTCTTTATATTCGACCCCGAGCTGGCGCAACAACTCGGTGCGCGCCAACTCAAGATACACTAAATAGTTTGCATGATAGACGATGCCCATCATGTCGGTCTCTTGATAGCGGACCGGAATCTGAATCGTATGCATTGAATCGTCCTCGCTTTCAAATTGATTATATTATAACTTCGTCTTAATATCTACTAATAAAATACAGTTCAAATCACCGTCTTGCTCCGACGCTTCAATCAAACGATATGACTGTCTCGCAATCGCTTCATCAATCAACGATAGGGCCGTCCGCGCATTTGGGCGGTCGACTTCCTTCAATCGTTCGAGGAGCGCCTGCCCGACGTCTTCCTCACACGTATACCCGAATGTTGCGGCGTACTTTTTGGCGATATCGACGAGCTGTTCAAGTGAGTAGTCCTCAAAGTGGATCGTCCGCTTGATTCGGCTGTTGAGCCCCGGGTTTGAGTCAATCAGGCGCCGCATCGGTGCCTCGTAACCTGCCATTACGACGACGAGGTTGTCCCCATGTTTTGGCATCTCGTCGACGAGCGTATCAATCACTTCGCGCCCGTAGTCGTTCGGCCCGCCATTCAAGCTGTATGCCTCATCGATCAACAACACCCCGCCAAGCGCATCGCGAATCGCAGCTTTCGTCTTTTGAGCCGTTTGACCGACATAGCCACTGACAAGATCGGCTCGGCTGACGACTTTCAAATGCCCGCGTTTTAAATAGCCCGTCTTCTTCAAGAGCCGGGCGTATAGGTGGGCGAACGTCGTCTTCCCGGTCCCGCTGTTTCCGACGAGCGCGGCATGGAGTTGGATAGGTGCCGTCTTCAATCCGAGCTCGCGGCGACGCTTTTGAATCGTGACGAGCGCCTCGATCTCGCGCAATTGACGTTTCGCCTCATCCATTCCGACGAGGTCCTCGAGCGTCGGACCGGACGTATCCTCGGTCGCATCCATATCAAAATCGAGTTCTGTGAGGAGCGCCATCTCGTCGAGCGGGGCGTCGGCACCGAATCGCGACCCTTTTTTAAACATGGCGTCGAGTAGAATATTGTGCACCGTCCGCGCGTTCCCGAACGTCGCGTCAACGCGTTCCCGATCGATTCTCGCAATCAAGGCGCGCTTCGCCTCGACCGTCAGCACGTAGTTGTTCTCCGCAGCCACTTTTTCGCCGATGGCGACGAGTTCTTCATCGCTATAGTTCGGGAGCTCATAATGATTGGATTCTGGGAACCGGGAACGAAGTCCTGGGTTTGCAAGTAAAAAATACCGCATCTCTTCTGGGTAACCGGCGAGAATGACGACGAACTTGCCAGCGTACTCGCCGTTCGTCATCGCGGCGACGAGTGTGTCGATGGCCGCTTGCCCATAGTCACTCCCACTGGCGTCTTGACGTTTCAAGGCATACGCCTCGTCGATGAACAAGACACCTCCTTCCGCTTCCTTCACTTTATTCATGACCTGTTCTTCCGTCTGGCCGACGAACGCACCGACGAGACTCGACCGGTCCGCCTCAACGACGTCGGGACGGGCGAGCAGACCGAGCTCGAAATAGATCTCGGCCATGAGACGAGCGAGGGTCGTCTTGCCGGTCCCGGGGTTGCCGGTGAACACGAGATGAAGTGATGGTTGGTGCTTGGACGAAAATCCTGCCTTCTCACGCTCTTTCTGGAACAGCAGGAAGCGATACCATGCTTTGACGCGTTGTTTCACGTCAGACAAACCAATCATCGCCTCAAGCGATTCAATCGCACTCGACCGAGTCGCTTCAGTTTGTTCCGGTAACAGCTTGATGATTGCGCTTAGCCGCTCTTTGACGAGACCGACCCGTTCGCCGAAACGGTGAAACGCCTCGCGGCTGAAGTAGTTCCCTTGCATCGATGCCAAGAGTGAGGCCGTGTCGTCTTCGAGTGCGGCCACTTCTTGCATCGCCTCGATGACAACGATGAACAGGCGCTCGAGTTGCCCTTTGAACTCCGAGTCCCGTAAATCGGATTTGGCGCGGTCGATTTCATCATGGAGTTGTTCGAGATGTTCGAGCAATTCGGATGTCTTCGACTCGTATTCGGTCAATATTTGAACTTTCATCGACGCGTAATCCGTCTCGCGCAGCTTCGGCCACTCGACGTGTAGTTGTTGCTTGTGGCGTCGCAAAAAATCATACAATTGGCTGACGCGGAGGGCTGGTGGTAATGCACCAAGCGACTCCAATTCTTTCACCCAGCGAGTAAACAGCGGGTCGATCGACTGACGGTGCTGCAACCGTCTCGTCGCAAGAAGCGTCAGGGTTCGAATCAATTCTTGACGATGCCCGGTCGCGCGTGACCAGTGGGCGTATGACAAGAGAGCCGCCTCATCGACGCGCCCGCCTTCTTCCCAAGCCGTCAAGTCGGTTTGGACTTGCTCCAAGGTGATCTGTTTCATAAAATTCTCCTTTTTAGACGACAAAGGAGCCGACGTCTCAGTCTGCTCCTCGCCGGATTATCGTGATTCAAAAGAAGTCATGCGAATCGAATGGAACAACTTGCTGTTGTTACGCGACTCGGCGGCGAGCAAAATGCGCTCGTTCGCATCGACATAGTACGTCACCGCTTCTTCATTTTCGTCCTCGCTGAAAATCGTTGGGTATTTCTCGATCCATTCTGTTGGGACGGCTTCCGGTGTTTCTTTCTTGACGAACGCTTGCGCCGTCCGGCCGATGATATCAACATCGCCTTCGCTCGATCCGAGCGTTCCATCGTCTAGCCATTTACGAATCTGTTCGTTCGTCGCACGTGACAAGAACGGGTGCGGGGCGACCGCGCCTGAGCTCGTCTCTTGACTGTTCGTCTCCTCACCGTCCGGATTAAACTCACGATAAATATTTCCATCCCACTCGGCACGGGCACCGGCGTTCAGCCCGGCCACGACCTCGGACACAAAGTGCCCGTCCTCGTCATATGTTACTTTATATTCACGAACTTCTAACGTCTCGCCGTTCTCTGGCAATTTTTTCTCTTCATAGCCGATGACCACAGACGTATAAAACGGCTCGGCCCGATTGACACGGCCCTCGTCGTCATTCAAATTGGTGACCAAATAAAAGTTATAGGCGAGCAGGGCGCCGACAATGAGGATCCCAGCAAAAATCACCCAACTCAATCGCTTTTTCACGTGTTGTTTCATAGAATGCCCTCCCAATCTTCTTCACTTACTATCCTACACTAGCGAGAGGGTCATGCAAAACATTAACCACTAAAAAAGGCCTCCATCTGGAGACCCCTTCGACTTATCCGAGTTTATCTTCTTCATCTTTATATGCTTCAATCCATTTCTCTCGCTCATCCGGTTCATCGCCTAAGTCCTTGAACAAGGCAACGATCATCAGTATTAAAACAAAGATGAACGGGAAGGCTACAAGAATCGCGACCGCTTGGAGCGCTCCGAGTCCGCCCGCATACAACAAGACGGCAGCGATTGAAGATTGGATAAAGCCCCAAATCAACTTGATGCGCATCGGCGGGATCAGTTTCCCGTTCGTCGTCAGCATGCCGAGCACGTATGTGGCCGAATCCGCTGACGTGATGAAGAACGTCGAGATCAAGAAGATGGCGATGATGCTGAGGACCGTCCCGAATCCACCGAACGTCTCAAACAAGGCGAACAAGCCGACTTCCGTTCCAATCTCGTTGACTTGATCGATCAATGAAGCGCCGCCGAACAAGTCGGCCCAGATGGCAGATCCACCAAACACAGAGAACCAGAGCAGACCGAATGAGGTCGGGACGAGCAAAATCCCGATGATGAATTCACGAATCGTGCGCCCTTTTGAGACGCGGGCGATGAACGTTCCGACGAATGGAGACCATGAGATCCACCATGCCCAATAGAAGATCGTCCAACCGTTGATCCATTCCCGCTCGACCGGCTCAAATGCACCCGTACGGAAACTCATCGTCGGCAACTGTTGCAAGTAGGTGCCGATCGTCTGCGTGAACAAATCGAGGATGAATGCACTTGGTCCAGCCACGAGTGTAGCTCCGAGCAAGACGATGGCTAGGAAGATGTTCGTGTTACTTAAGATTCGAATCCCTTTCTCGAGACCTGTCGAGGCACTGATCATATAGAGCACCGTCACAACCGCGATGATGATAAATTGAGTGGAGAACGCGTTCGGTACACTCGGAATCAAGTAATGCAAGCCACCGGCGATTTGCTGGGCCCCGAAGCCGAGCGATGTCGCGACACCGAAAGCGGTCGCGATGACCGCCAAAATATCAATTGTCTGTTTGACAGGACGTTCATAGCGATCGTTGACAAGCGATCCGATTGTCTCTCCGATTGTCGCCGGACGCCCTTTACGGAACGTCGAGTAAGCGATTGCGAGCGCGATCATCGCATAGATCGCCCATGGGTGGAAGCCCCAATGGAAGAATGAATAACGCATCGCGGTACGTGCATCGCCTTCGGGCGTTGGTGATTCGAATGGTGGTGCGTGGAAATGCGACAACGGTTCTGCCGCTCCCCAGAAGATGAGTCCAATTCCCATTCCGGCACTGAACAACATGGCGAACCACGTCATGTAGCTGAATTCTGGTCGGTCCGTATCTTTTCCGAGTCGAATCGAGCCAAATCTTGAAAAAATTAAAAAGATGGCGACGAGTAAAATTCCGGTCGCACTGAGTAGATAAAACCAACCCATCCCGTTCGAGAGCCAACCTTGTAACTTCGTCGTCACGTTCAAGAGACTCGCATTACCGAGGATGCTCTTCGGGAAGATGCCCCAAATCGTGAACAAGACCGTAATGATAGCTGAAACGAGAAAGACGGTCGTCACTTGGCTTTTTCTTTCCATCATCTCACTCCTATTCAATTTTCTTATTTTCATATACGTTTTCCACCGTAACATAGTTTATAAACCCGACTCAACCCCTCGGCGTTCAATCGCGTCGACGACAAAAAGAGTGACGGTACCGTTTCGTCACTCTTGCGGCTTCGATTCTAAGGAGACGATTAACGTCTCGTCCACGACGTAATAAGGCCGTTTCGGCAGTACTTTCAAATATCCGCCCTCGCGTAACCGTGTCAAATCGAGTTGCAGTGTCTGTTGAAACTTTCGGAGCGGTAATTTTTTTTCTTGCTCAAAATATAAATCGAGCGCCCGCTGCACTTGATCCATCTCATAGACGACTTCCCGTTCAGTTTCGGGAACGATGTGAAACGTCTCCTTCGACATATAAAATCGCTGCCTTGGCTTGCCGGGTAAATGTTTTTTCAATCGAGCCAGGTCGATTTCCTGGGTTTCATCGAGCAACACCGTCCGATTGACGCCTTTCGGCAACGTCTGCTCGTACTCGTGAATTGCCTCCCGCAACTGAGGAAGCGTGATGTCGATTTCCTGTTCCGTCACTTCCTCTTTTTGCGTCAACCTTTGCCACCAATTCTTGTCTGATTTCGTTTGTCGCTCCATACACTCCCCCCTCTCCCCATTCTCTTCCCGATATCGTGGATCGTCTCACCTTATATTCGCATATTCACTAAAAAACCTTCCTTTTTTCAAAGGAAGGTCAGTTCGTTTACTTCAACTTGTTGCGGAGGACCATCTGCAAGATTCCACCGTGACGGTAATAATCGATTTCGACTTCAGAATCGAAGCGGGCGATGACTTTGAACTCAGTCACCGTACCATTTTCATGCGTTGCTTTGACGTTCAAGATATCACGTGGGCGGACAGATTCGTCGACTTGGATGTCGATTGCTTCTTCACCAGTGAGTCCGAGTGAGTCAGCTGACTCCCCATCCATGAACTGGAGCGGCAAGACGCCCATCATGACGAGGTTCGAGCGGTGAATCCGTTCGAAGCTTTGCGCGATGACGGCACGAATACCGAGCAAGTTTGTACCTTTGGCCGCCCAGTCACGTGACGAGCCCATGCCGTAGTCGTTTCCAGCGAAGACGACGAGGCCTGTGCCCTGCTCTTTATACTTCATGGCCGCATCGTACATCGGCATGATTTCGCCCGTCGGCCAGTACGTGGTGAAGCCGCCTTCAGTGCCTGGTGCGACTTGGTTACGGATACGGATGTTCGCGAACGTCCCGCGCATCATGACTTCGTGGTTTCCGCGGCGTGAGCCATACGAGTTGAAGTCGAGCGGTGCGACACCTTTCGATTGAAGATATTGGCCGGCTGGTGTCGTTTTCGAGAACGCTCCGGCTGGTGAGATGTGATCGGTCGTGACCGAATCCGCAAACTTCCCGATGACGCGGAGTCCGTTCAACGCATGTACTTCTCCCGCTTCCGGCTCGAGGTTTTCGAAGAATGGCGGGTTTTGAATATACGTTGAATCGTCCGAGAAGTCATACAAGTTGCCTTCTGGCACGTCGAGGGCGTTCCAACGCTCGTTCCCTGTGAACACCGTGTCGTACTCTTTACGGAACGCTTCCGGCGAGACAACGTCTTGAACGACCATCTTGATTTCATCGTTTGATGGCCAGATGTCTTTGAAGAAGACCTCGTTGCCATCTTTGTCCGTACCGAACGACTCGTTCATGATGTCGAAATTGACCGATCCGGCGAGCGCGTACGCGACGACGAGTGGCGGTGACGCCAAAAAGTTCGCTTTGACGAGCGGGTGGACGCGGCCTTCAAAGTTACGGTTCCCCGAGAGGACCGATGAGACGAGCAAATCGTTCGATGTGATTGCTTCTTCGACTTCGCGGTCGAGCGGGCCTGAGTTTCCGATACAAGTCGTACATCCGTAACCGACGGTGTTGAAACCGAGTTGGTCGAGATACGGCGTGAGACCGGCTTTATCGAGGTAGTCGGTAACGACTTTCGAGCCCGGTGCGAGCGATGTCTTCACGAATTTCGGTACCGTGAGGCCACGTTCGACGGCTTTTTTCGCCACAAGGCCTGCTCCGACCATGACATATGGGTTCGACGTGTTCGTACAGCTTGTGATTGCTGCGATCGCCACGTCACCTGTACGCATGTCGACAGCACCGTCTGTGTAGTTGACCGTTGCTGTTTTTTCAAGCTCAGCTTTTTCAAGACCGAAGCCGCTGTGTCCGGCCGGTGCCGTCACGCTGTCGACGAATGCCGACTGAAGATCTGACAAGTTGATCCGGTCTTGCGGACGTTTCGGTCCGGCAAGCGACGGCTCTACTTTTGACAAGTCGAGTGTGAGCGTTTTCGTGAACGACGGGTCAGCCTGGTCAGGCGTATAGAACAAGTCGTTCGCTTTCGAATAGGCTTCGACGAGGTCGATCAATTCTTCTGGGCGACCGGTCGTGCGCATGTAGTTGAGCGTCTCTGTATCGACTGGGAAGAAGCCACAAGTCGCCCCATATTCAGGCGCCATGTTGGCAATCGTCGCCCGGTCTGAAAGTGGCATCGTGTGAAGCGACGGACCGAAGAACTCGACGAACTTGCCGACGACTTTCTCTTTACGGAGCATCTCTGTGACGACGAGCGCGACGTCTGTCGCCGTGACGCCTGGGTTGACTTCACCGATGATTTTGACGCCGACGACGTCTGGTACCGGGAAGTAAGACGGTTGTCCGAGCATGCTCGCTTCGGCTTCGATTCCACCGACACCCCAACCGAGGACACCGAGGCCGTTGATCATCGTCGTATGCGAGTCCGTTCCGACGAGAGAATCCGGATACGCCACGTTGCCTATTCCGTCATTCTTTTCAAGCACGACCGAGGCCAAGTACTCCAAGTTGACTTGGTGGACAATCCCTGTCGCTGGCGGGACAGCGCGATAGTTATCGAACGCCGTCTGGGCCCAGCGCAAGAACTTGTAGCGCTCTTCGTTACGCTCGAACTCGATGTCCATATTTTTCATGAGAGCGCCGGCAAAACCGTACGCATCGACTTGGACCGAGTGATCGACGACGAGGTCAACCGGGATTTCCGGGTTGATTTTGTTCGGGTCTCCACCGAGGTCAGCCATCGCTTTACGAAGTGAAGCGAGGTCAACGACCGTCGGTACGCCCGTGAAGTCCTGAAGGACGACACGAGCCGGTTTGAACGGAACATCGATGTCTTTCGAGACTTCGGCAGTACCCCATTTAGCCAAGTTCTCGACATGTTCTTTCGTAATGGCGCGGCCATCCTGCTGGCGAAGTACAGATTCGAGCAACACACGAATCGAGTACGGAAGTCGACTAAGTTCCGTCACCCCTTCTTCTTCAAGCTTTTTGAGCCGGTAATAATCGTACGCTTTGCCATTGACCTCGAACTGCGTCCGAGATTTAAAAGCGTCTACTACGTTCGTCTGTTCCATACAATATCCCCCTTTTTGAAAGCGGCGACTTCGGCACGTGCCGTAATCGCTTACTTCTCACATGTTTATCATAATACAACTATAGCGCGACGTAAAATACATTCCGTCACAAATTAGTCATAAGTAAAACTTATCAAAATCAATCAAGTCACTGAAACAAAAAAACGGCCCTATGAAGAGCCGTCTATCTGTTATTCCGCGCCAATCTCGACGTTGACATCGAGGGCATCGACGAGCGTGAGCTCGTCTTCATAGCGTTCTTTGAAGCGGTCGAACGTGAACTCGTTGGCGAACAGGAACACGGGACGTTCCCATCGGTCCGTCACGAGCATGTTGCGTGAGTCCTGGAACGGCTTGAGCGCCTTCAATTCCTTGTCTTTCACCCAACGCGCGACGCTGTACGAGACCGGCTCCATGCGGATGTCGACGCCATATTCGTTGTTCAAGCGATACTCGAACACTTCGAATTGGAGTTGACCGACCGCACCAAGATAAATCTCGTTGTATTCGTTACGGTACACTTGGATTGCTCCCTCTTGGGCGAGCTGCTCCACACCTTTGTGGAAATGTTTCGACTTGAGCGAGTTGACCGGCGAGACGCGCATGAAGAGCTCTGGCGGGAACGTCGGCAACGCCTCGAACGCGATTTTTTGTTTCGACGTCGTGATCGTATCACCGATTTGATACGTGCCCGAATCGTAAATCCCGATCACGTCTCCAGCGAACGCCTTGTCGACCGTCTCCCGGTCGTTGGCCATGAGCTGTGTCGACTGGCTCAACTTGATCTTTTTGCCCGTCCGTGTGAGCGTGACGTCCATGCCGCGCTCGAACACGCCCGAACAGATGCGGACGAAAGCGATGCGGTCACGGTGGGCCGGATTCATGTTCGCTTGAATCTTGAAGACGAAGCCGCTGAAGTCCTCTGACGTCGGGTCGATCGGACCGACGTTCGACTTACGTGCCTCAGGCGCCGGTGACATACCAAGGTAGTGATTCAAGAACGACGTCACCCCGAAGTCGACGAGCGCTGTCCCGAAGAAGACCGGCGTCAATTTCCCGTGCTGGATCGCATCGACGTCGATTTCATTGCCGGCACCGTCGAGAAGGTCGATTTCATCTCGCAGGTTCGTTAAGTTCTCTTCCGTCAAATGATCGGCGAGAATCGGATCATTGACCCCATCTTCGTTCAATGTGAGCGTCGCTTTGTCACCACGGAACAAGTGCACTTCGTTCTTCAAACGGTCGTACACCCCTTCAAACTGCATTCCGCTCCCAATCGGCCAAGTCACGGCGACCGAAGGCATGCCCAGCACTTCTTCAAGTTCTTCCATGAGTTCGAGCGGATCTTTCGCTTGGCGGTCAAGTTTGTTCATGAACGTGAAAATCGGAATCCCGCGCATCCGACAAACTTGAAATAGTTTCTTTGTTTGCGTCTCGATCCCTTTGGCCGCATCGATGACCATGACGGCACTGTCGACCGACGTCAAGACGCGATACGTGTCTTCCCCGAAATCGTTGTGTCCTGGTGTGTCCATGATCGAGACGACCTTGTCTTGATAGACGAACTGCATGACTGATGACGTGACCGAGATTCCACGTTGTTTCTCGATCTCCATCCAGTCAGATTTGGCGTGTTTAGAATTTTTACGGGCTTTGACCGTCCCCGCTTCACGGATGGCTCCCCCGTGAAGGAGCAATTTCTCGGTGAGCGTCGTCTTACCGGCATCCGGGTGTGAGATGATGCCGAAAATACGCCGCTTCTCAACTTCTTGTTTTAATTGGTTCATGTATGGCTCTTTCCTTTCTGGACAATACGATTTATACGATGTCTTGCTCATTGCAACGCTATCTATTCTAACGAAGCTGGCCCGTTTCGTCCATCTTTATAGTAAGGAAGGGATAGCTGTAGCTTTTGTATCGCGCCCCTTTTTTGTATACTTAGCTTGAATGATCGTGAAATGACAGAACGGGGGAAAGACGATGCCAGAAAACTTGATGATGTATTTCATTGTCTTCTGGGGATTCGTGATGATCGGGTTGATGTCGATCGGCGGCTACTTCATGTTCCGCAAATTTTTAAAACGAATGCCGAAAGAAGACGGACGCTCACTCCTTGACATCGAGGATGATTACATCGACAAGACACGCCATTTGTGGACACCGGAGACGCGTACATTGCTCGATCGTCTCGTCACACCGGTACCGGAGCTGTTCCGGGATGTCGCCATCCGCAAAATCGCCGGTAAAATCGGACAGTTCGCCCTCGAGACTCGGGCCCGAGAAATGACGACAGAGCTCGTCGTCAAAGGTTACATCGCCGCCACGCCGAAACGAGACCACAAATTTTTAAAGAAGGCGCTTGAAGAAGAACAGATTGACTGGAAAGTGTACCAACGTTATTTCCAGCAATGAGACGAGATGCCAGGACACGTACCTGGCGTCTTTTTTTGGTCTTCACTTGATGATAATTTGAACAACTTATCTGTCACGCGATTCGTGAATTGTGCCATACGACTAATAGGTCAAAAGTACCTTTTTCAATATTAATAACTATTTATAAATAATGTTCATAATATAGACAATATTGAAAACGCATACAGTAAATTGGTATGACCAATATTGATATAATAATCTTCTTTTCGCTCATAAAAAATGGATAGCTTTTCCTTTATTTACGTTTCTATAATGTAAATATCTTGATTCAGAAGGAAGATTTCCAATGCATGATGTCACGCACGTCACGCAAACCGATAGTACCCGCTCGGCAGAAGCGATTGTGGAGAGCCCGACGTTTCACAAACTGATGCGAGAAAAGAATCGGTTCATTGTTCCATCCATCATCTTCTCCCTGATCTTCTACTTCACGTTGCCAATCTTGACGAGCTACTTCACGTTTTTGAATACCCCAGTCACCGGTGACATCACATGGGCTTGGGTGCTCGCCTTCGCCCAATTCTTCATGACTTGGACGTTTTGTGTCATGTATAGCCGCCGGGCCCGTCGGTTTGACGAACTCGTCACCGCCATCAAACAAGAGGAGGACGACCGATGAACTGGACCGCCATTCTATTATTTCTTGCGATTGTCGGGCTGACACTCGTCATCACGTTCTTCGCCGCCCGAAAGACAAAGACCGCAAGCGACTTTTACACGGCCGACGGTGGCTTGACCGGTTTCCAAAATGGCCTGGCCATTGCCGGAGACTACATGTCGGCCGCATCTTTCCTTGGGATCACAGGGATGATCGCCCCGCCGGATTTGACGGCTTCTTCTACTCAATCGGCTTCCTCGTGGCTTATCTCGTCGTGCTCTACCTCGTCGCCGAACCGCTCCGTAATCTTGGCAAGTATACGATGGCCGATATGATCGCGGCACGCTTCAACAAACCGCGTGTGCGCGGTGTCGCCGCCATGAACGCGATCGTCATCTCGATTTTCTATATGATCGCCCAGCTCGTCGGAGCCGGAGCGCTCATCGAGCTATTGCTCGGCATCCCGTACACGACGAGCGTCATCGTCGTCGGTATCTTGATGACCGTCTATGTCGTTTCGCTCGCTTTCGCAGTGGCTGCCAGTGCGAAATTGCCGGTCATCTTGTTCACGATTTATTGGAGACGGTTCAATACCGGAGGAGCCGTGTTCGGCATGGTCGTCGGATTATTCTCGTCGCTTTTCCTCGTCGCCATCAGCCCGAACGTGTGGGCACCGGATGGCTCGGCAATCTTTATCGGTGAGGCGTTATTCCCGCTCACGAACCCGGGAATCGTCTCGATCCCGCTCGGCTTCCTCGCCGCCATCGTCGGGACGTACGTGACGAAGTCGGACGAAGTCGCCGGAAACTTCGAACGCATCCTCGTCAAAGCGAACACCGGGATCAATGCCGAGACGGAAGCTGCCATGACGAAAAAATCTTCATAATCGACAAAACGGCGTCCCTCGCGAGGGACGCCGTTCATGTTGAGGCGATTTGTTTATATTTTTGATACATGGCGATACGCCACGGGACAATCATGCCCCAGGCGATCAAATAGAACAGTCCGCCCGTCGCAAAAATATTGACCTCATCCCCGAGAAACGCCTTCATGACCGTCCGAATCGCCAATAAGACGAAGACGACGATGAAGAACGCTTTCGAGCGCGATAAGTAAACTTCTCCGTCACGTTTCTCAAAGTTCGACGTTTTGATGAGAAACACACTAAAAATCAATCCGACGATTAAAGCCTCTCCGACCTCGAGCCAAGTCAGTCGGAACGCCGGGACGAGAAATTGCAACATCCCGGTCGACATCGCCAAGGGCGGAATCAAGATTTTTTTAGCATTCGTCGGACGTGCTGACGCTTTGACGCGAACGAAGCTCGCAATCAGGCCCATCATTAGTGCGACGAGGGTCGATCCCCAAAATATCGACATTCGGTCAACCCCTTTTAAAATCCGGTGAATCCTACTAATTCGCTCATCCAAGCAGCGAAGCGATTCATGCCATCAAAATATAATACGACGCCGAAGGCCATCATCAAATAACCTCCGAATTTTGCCACCTTGGCACTGTTGCGCGCCAAGTATTTGATTTTCCCGACAAATCTCGCCATGATGAGGAATGGGATGGCGAAGCCGATGACGTACGCCAACATATAGCCCATCCCTTGACTCGGGTTCGAGGCCGCGAGCGCGATGACACCGGCAAGAATCGGTCCAGTACACGGGGTCCAACCCGCCGCGAATCCAATTCCAATCAATGCCGTTCCAAAGTAGCCGCTTTTACGCTCCCCTAAAGCGAGCTTTTTCTCGCGCATCATGAAACTAGGTTGCCAAAGTCCCGCCAAAAAGACGCCGAATACGAAGATGAGGATGGCACCGAACATGCGCAAACTATCCTTATATTGAATGAACACGTCGGCAATGAGCGAGGTCGACAGACCGAGCACGAGGAAGACGATCGAAAAACCAATCAAGAATGAGAACGTGTGAAACCAGGCCGTGCGTTGTCGCAGTCCCTCGCTCTTTAAATCAGAGACTGAGACCCCAGTGATATACGATAAAAAGACTGGATACAACGGTAGCGTGCACGGTGATAAAAATGATAAGACGCCCGCCCCAAATGCGAGCCAAAGTGTGACTTCCATGCGATCTTCCACCTTTCAGCCCCATTATAGCGAAAACCTTTTCAAAATGCTCGCATCTTTTTCCGAGCACCTTACATGATTGAAGTTGTAATCTTTGAAATGGAAATGAAACTTGTAAACGGTAGTGTTAGATGCTAAGATTTGGATATTCTTATTCGTCAGTATCGATCTTACAACGATGGGGGGAACACCGTGGCGGTCATCACAGCTGAAAACTTACATTATGCCATTGAACAGAAACGCGATGAACTGTATGAAATCGCCTCGCAGCACAGTTGGACGTCTCCAGAAGTGATTCATGTCAGCCAAGAATTGGACAAGCTGATTACACGTCACGTCCTAGCCATACACGCTTCAGACCACATAAATTAATCGAACCAAACGGCCCGTCCTTCCTTGAAGTGGCGGGCTTTTTCCATGGAAAAAAGACACCTTGACGGCGTCTTTTTTGTAATTTATGACATCAGACGTTGGCCAGATTGAAGTTCGTACATCTTTTTGTACAGCCCATCCTGTTTTAAAAGCGCCTGATGGTTACCTCGTTCGACGATCTCACCCCGATGAAGGACGAGAATCAAGTCGGCATCTTGAATCGTCGACAGTCGGTGCGCGATGGCGATGGTCGTCCGGCCGCGTCTCATTCGGTCGAGGGCGAGCTGGACGCGCTCCTCGGTCTCGGTATCAATCGAACTCGTCGCCTCGTCCAAAATCAATATCTTCGGATCACGAGCGACCGTACGCGCGAACGCGAGCAGTTGCCGTTCCCCGCTCGAGAATGTCGCGCCGCGCTCACCGACCGTATGTCCGTAACCGGCCTCAAGCTTCTCGACGAACGTATGAGCTTGCACGAACTCGGCCGCTTCCCGGACTTTGTCCGAGTCGATCGTCGGATTGAACAGTTTCAAGTTATCCTCGATCGTCCCTGTGAACAAAAATGGATCTTGGAGCACAAGCCCGACTTTGGCTCGGAGCTCGGCTTCCTCGAACTGCTCAATCGGATACCCGTCGATCGTGATTTGGCCTGATTGATACGGATAGAACCGGGTCAACAGGTTGATAATCGAACTCTTCCCGCTCCCCGTATGACCGACGAGTGCGACCGTCTCGCCTGGCTTGGCGACGAATGAGATGTGCTTCAAGACGTCGACTTCCCCATCGTAGCTGAACGTGACGTTCTCGAACCGGACTTCCCCGGAGCCAATCTCAGCCGCTCCATCGAGGCTCTTGCCTGGGGCCGGTTCATCCGTGTCCAAAATTTTGAAGACACGGTCCGCCGAGACGACCGCTTGCTGAAACTCGCTCAAGCGTTGCATAATATCGAGCACGGGACGGAAAATCCGCTCGATATAACTGATGAACGCGTAGACGACCCCGACTTGCACTTGCTCGGTCGTCGACAAGACGCCGTAATAGCCGAGCAGTCCAATGATGGAGAAGGCGAGCAACAGCTCGATGATCGGTCGCAGCAACATGCTGTCGAGCTTCAAGTTTCGATAACGTGCCTCTTGGTGGGCCTCGTTCGTTTCTTCGAACTGGCGGACGAGCCGCTCTTCTTGTCGGAACTGTTGAACGATTCCCATCCCGTTGATCGATTCATTCAATTGCCCGTTCAATTGTGACAACAAGTCACGCACTTGGGCAAAATATTTTGTCGAATAGCGGCGATACGCCCAGATGATGAGCCAGAACAGCGGAACAAGGACGAGCCCCATCGTCGCGAGCGTCGGTTCGAGGATATAAAGGAACACGTACGTCCCGACCAATTGAACTGCTGACTGTACGAACGTGCTCATTACCCCGACATACAGTTCCTTGACGGCCTCGGTGTCGTTCGTGATTCGAGAGACAAGCACTCCCGCCGGAGTCCGGTCAAAGTAGGCGAGCCGCATCCCCATCACATGTCGGAAGATATCCATCCGGATGCTTTGCACGATCTTCAAGGCAATCTTTTGGAACGAAATCGACTGCAAGTAGTCGAAGATGATCGCCGACACATGCAAGACCAAATAGACGACGAGCAATGTGACGACCCAGTTCGTCGGATAGACGCCTGGCGTCACGAACTCATCAATGAACACTTTAATCAAAAACGGTCCGGCGAGCTTCGCACCGGTGGCGAGCAACAAGAACACAAAAGCGAGTCCGAGCGGACGTGCGTAGCGGTTCGTGTAGGCTAACAGGCGTTTGATGACCGCCCATTCCTGAACGTCATGCTTCATGGTGGCCACCTCCTTCGACAATCGCCTCGAGTTGTTGGCGATCGTACGTGTCTTTGTACCAACCGGGCTGGCGAATCAAGTCCTGATGACGCCCGCGTTGGATGATTCGACCGTCCTCAAGGACGAGAATCTCATCAGCATGCTCGACCGCAGACAGTCGATGCGCCACGATCAAGCGGGACTGGTCAGGGTTCCCGGTCCGGAAATGCTCGATGATCGCCTCCTCCGTCTTCGCATCGACAGCCGAGAGGGCATCGTCGAGGATCAACACGTCCGCCTCAATCATGAGGGCACGTGCGATTGAAATCCGTTGCTTCTGACCACCCGACAACGTCACACCCCGTTCCCCGACGAGCGTGGCGTATCCTTCCGGCAGCCGCATGATGTCATCATGAACCTCGGCGATTTTGGCCGCCTCCATGATTTCGTCGAGTTTCGCTTCCGGTTTGCCGAATGCGATATTGTTCGCAATCGAATCGCTGAACAAGAAATGATCTTGCGGGACGACGGCGACTTTATCGAGCAGAAGTGATTTTTTCACTTGGCGAATGTTGACACCACCGATTTTGATCGTCCCATCATGTACGTCATACTCTCGTGTCAACAAGCGTACAATCGTCGTCTTACCAGAACCGGTACGGCCGACGAGTCCGAGCGTCCGTCCGCGTTCGAGGCGGAATGTGACGTCTTGCAGGACGGGCGTCTCGTCATAGCGGAACGCACGAATATCCGCTTCGATCTCCGAATGGGCGAGTTTCGTCGCCGCCATCGGGTCATCCTGAATCTCAGGTTTGACGGCGAGCATCCGCTCGATCCGGTCGTAAGACGCCCGCCCTCGTTCGACGATATTGAACAGCCAGCCGAACGCGAGCATCGGCCATGTGAGCAAGCCGAGATAGGCGGTGAAACTAACGATTTGTCCGATGGTCAGCTCGCCTTGTTCAATCAAATACGCGCCATAACCGATCGACAAGATATACGAGAGGCCTACAATCCCGAAGATGGTCGGGTCGTACAAGGCGTCGATTTTCGCGACACGTACGTTTTTCGCCATGACTTCGTCGGATAGCTTCTCGAACGAGTCAACGTCGCGGCCGACTTCCCCGGTCGACTTCAACACCCGGACACCGCTGACGCTCTCTTGGACTTTATCGTTCAGTTCAGAGAACGCCGCTTGGGCGACCCCGAACCGATTATGTAAGAGTTTGCCGTATCGCGTCGTCAACGCGACCATGATCGGCAGCGGCAACAATGCCACGACCGTCAACTTCCAACTGATGGTCGTCACCATGGTGATGATGACGAACGTTCCCATGGTGATGCTATCGACGAGTGTCAAAATCCCCGCACCCGCCGTCGTCGAGACGGCCTGGACATCGTTTGTCGCATGGGCCATCAAATCCCCGACCCGCGACTTCTTATAAAACCGTTGATCTAAATCGGTGAAATGACGATAGAGCTGACTCCGCAACATCCGACCGAGCCGAATTGAAGCCCCAAAGATGAAGTATCGCCAGAAGAAGCGGGCCACATAGTTTCCGATGCCGACGGCCGCGAGCCCGCCGAGCAACATCCACAATAAATCTGTTCCGAGCGTGTCCCGGTTAATCTCATCGACGACTCGGCCGATGATGCGCGGCGGTATGAGTTCGAGCGCCGCGACGAACATGAGCAGGATGATGCCAAGTGCATACGTCCGCCATTCAAGTTTGAAGAACCAAGCCAGTTGTTTAAAAACGCGAATTGGAAACACCCCCTATGTTGTCTTGAATTCAGACTATTCTTTTAGGGTAGCGAAAGTTGGTTCAATTGTCTAACAAAAACTGGATACAAAAAGCACTTTGCGGGCGCAAAGTGCTTCGGTCAATCAAGTTTATTTCTTTTCGTTCTTCATTTGAACGTTCATGGCGCGCATCACTTGGTTGACTTTCTTCTGTGACGGCTTTTGGCCCATTTGCATCATCAATGTACGTATCATATCTTCGTTGATTGGCGGGTTCTGTTCGAGGTAGTTCATCATGTATTTACGAGCGATAAAGAAACCGATCGCAATACCCCCGATTAACGCTGCCACAATCAGAAGAATCCAGAATAATGTACTCAAGGCTTAACCTCCTCTACCATATGAAACATCGTTTTTTACTATACACTATATTATGCTAATTCGCTAGTCGTCTGTAAAAAAAGTGGTGACCCAAAACTTCTGGGCCACCAAGGAAAGTATGTGATTAAAGTGATTTGACAGCATCAACGACGTTGTCAACCGACATGCCGTATTCTTTCATGAGGAGATCCCCAGGGGCAGATGCGCCGAACTTGTCGATGCCGAGCACTTTTCCGCCGAATCCGACGTACTTGTACCAGCCGAGGGTCGCGCCCGCTTCGAGCGAGACACGTTTCGTGATTGACGACGGAAGGACTGATTCTTTATACTCTGCCGATTGCGCTTCGAACAATTCCCAAGAAGGCATCGAGACGACAGCCGCGTTCACGCCTTCAGCTGCGAGTGCTTCGCGTGCTTCGACAAGGACGTGCACTTCAGAACCTGTACCAAGAAGAAGGACATCAGCCTCGCTTGAGTTACCGGCGACGACATAACCACCTTTAGCCGCATCTTCAATCGACGTGCCAACGAGTTCTGGCAATGCTTGACGCGTCAAGACGAGAAGCGATGGTGTCGTTTTCGTCGTGATTGCCTGCTTCCAAGCCGCGATCGTCTCTTTTCCGTCAGCTGGACGGATAACAGACAAGTTCGGCATCGCACGGAAGCTCATCAAGTGCTCGACCGGTTCGTGCGTCGGGCCGTCTTCGCCGACCGCGATCGAATCGTGCGTCAAGACGAACGTTGATGGGATTCCCATGAGCGCAGCGAGTCGAACCGCTGGGCGCAAGTAGTCTGAGAAGACGAAGAAGGTCGCGCCGTAAGGAAGGACCCCACCGTGGAGCGCCATTCCGTTGACGGCAGCTGCCATCGCGAATTCACGGACACCGAACCAGATGTTGCGGCCGGCTGGATCTTCATCGAAGTCCGCAGCGCCTTTAATCATCGTGTTGTTCGAACCTGCGAGGTCAGCCGAACCACCGAAGAGCGTCGGGACCGCTTTGGCGATCGCGTTCAACACTTCACCGCTCGTTTGACGCGTCGCTTTTTTCGAACCGATTTCGAACGTCGGCAATTCGCTGTCCCATCCTTCTGGGAGCTCGTTGTTCATCGCACGCTCGAACTGGGCACCGAGTTCAGGGTACGCTGACTTGTAAGCTTCGACGAGTTCGTTCCAGTCCGCTTCATGCTTCGCGCCTGGCTCAACGACTTTATCATTGAACAAATCGTATACTTCGTTTGGGACGTAGAAGTTCTCGCCTTCCCACTTATAGAACTGCTTCGTGAGCTCAATTTCAGCTTCGCCGAGCGGAGCACCGTGTGATGCCGATTTGCCTGACTTGTTCGGTGAACCGAAACCGATGACCGTCTTCACTTCGATGAGGGTTGGTTTCGACGTCTCCGCTTTCGCTTCGTCAATCGCCTTTGCGATTGTATCGATATCCGTACCGTCTTCGACGCGGATGACTTGCCAACCGTAGGCGTTGAAACGATCTTCGACGCTCTCTGAGAACGACTTGTGAAGGTCGCCATCAAGTGAGATGTCGTTTGAATCATAAAGGACGACAAGTTTGCCGAGTTTCAAGTGACCAGCGAGTGAGGCAGCTTCTGCCGACACGCCTTCCATCAGGTCACCGTCTCCACAAATCCCGTATGTGAAGTGGTCAACCACTTTGAACTCATCACGGTTGTATGTCGCTTCCAAATGCTTCTCAGCCATTGCCATCCCGACTGCCATGGCGATCCCTTGTCCGAGCGGTCCAGTCGTCGCATCGACGCCAGCCGTGTGACGGTACTCTGGATGTCCAGGCGTCTTCGAATCCATTTGACGGAACGATTTGAGATCGTCGAGTGAAAGGTCGTAACCAGATAAGTGAAGAAGCGAGTACAAGAGCATCGAACCGTGTCCCGCTGAAAGAACGAACCGATCGCGGTTGAACCAGTGCGGATTTTTCGGGTTGTGACGCATCTTATCCGTCCAAAGTGTGAACGCCATCGGAGCCGCACCCATCGGCATACCCGGGTGACCAGAGTTCGCTTTTTGGACCGCGTCAATCGAGAGCGTCCGAATCGAGTTAATCGCTAATAATTCTTTAGTAGTTGTTTCCACTAATTTCATCCTCTCTGTTGTTACAAAGTTTCTACCCGTCATATTTTAGCACACTCATTCGTGTGTCACAACTAATTAATTAGTATAACACATTAAGTGGAATCGTTTACTTCCTAACGCTTGAAAACGCATCAATGGGTCCCCCTGATCCCCGTTCGCGTATAACAAACATGCACATCCTATATGAAATAGGATGTGCATTAATGATCACTCCGAGCGATGTCGTTCCTGCTCGTTTTTCAATTTTTCAGGCGTCACGTCGTTCCCGTCTGGATCGACGACCTTCATTCCCATCATCTGTGATTTGAATGATTGGCGGAACGCTTGCAAATATTGTTGGCGCAGCGTTTGCTGCTCGTCCATCTCTTGTGGTGATAGTCCGTCTGTCTTCGCTTTGTTGGCGAGAAAATTGATTCGCTCCAATTGTTCAGGTGCTAGCATCAGGCTCGCCCCCTCTCTACTGAATTTGTTCTTCTACTGTACAAAATCAGCGAACAGGAATCAAGTTTCTGGTACCGACACGTGTTCCAAATAACGGCGGTTAACGGTCGCTTTCGACACTTCATAACCAAAACCGCGTAGCGTGGCGGCAATTTCAGCGAACGTCAGGCCGCGCTCGCGGAGTTGGACGATTTCTTCAATCGGTACGTCGATTCGGCTCCGACCGCCTTGGTCGTGATGTTGGATGTTCTGATGCGGGTTGAACCCGTTCGCGACCGCCCGACGCATGCCGCGAGAGATTTTCGCGTTATGAATTTTTCGCTGGTACTCTTCGACGACGCTGACGATTTCAAGCACCATCTTCTCGGCATCCGAGACGACGTATTCATCGGACGATTGCATCGTCAACAAGCGGACGTTATGTTTCATGAGCGTATGCAAGATGGCGATTTTCGCGTTCCCTCGCCCGAGGCGGCTGTCATCACTGACGAGCACGGCATCAAGATTGGACGTCGAGACGTGCTCTAACAAATCGAGCAACCCCGCCCGATTCACTTCGTACCCACTCTCTTGTTCACTGATCACATCGACGATTTCGGCATCGAGACGTTTTGCCATCCGCGTCAGTTCATCCGCTTGACGACCGAGTGACGTCTCTTGCGTGGACTTGTTCGTCGACACGCGACAATAAATGACGACTCGCATCCCGTCACTTCCTTTCTTTCCATTCGCCCTCTACGATACACAGGTTCGGGGGCTGTTCGCAATCAGAAAAGATTATTCGGCAGCGAACCACGTCGGCTTGTCGTCTTCTTCCTTAGTACGTTCGGCGAGAAGCTGTGCTTCGAGTGATTCAGCTTCCGTCATGGCGACTTCTTCTTCGATGCTATGCTCAATCACCGGTTCAGTCACGACGACATCGGTGTCGTGGCGCATCTCTCCGACCATATAAAACGCGAACATTCCAAGTGCCAACATACCGACTAAAATGATGCCATTGACTGTGTCTCTCATAACGATTACCTCCTGGGAATAAGAATACACGTTCTTAAGAACGTCTGTTCGTTTATTTGTTCTCATCATAAAACAAGAACTTCTGTTCGGTCAAGCAGAAAAAACGAACGAATGTTTGTGCGCTCATGTGTTCTTGTGTTAAACTAAACCCATAAAGAATAGGATGCGTTCGCAGGTTATTCGACATAATCGAGGTGAAATCCATTGAAAAAAATGTCAGCAAGACAACAACAGATTCTTGATTTTATAAAAGCCGAAGTTCGGGCAAAAGGTTATCCTCCTTCAGTCCGTGAAATCGGAGAAGCAGTCGGTCTCGCATCGAGTTCGACCGTCCACGGTCACTTGGACCGTCTTGAAAAGCGTGGATTGATTCGACGTGACAAGACGAAACCACGCGCCATCGAGATTTTAGATGAAGATACGTCAGTCGTCGAAGACCATGATACCGTCATGTACGTGCCGGTCATTGGGAAAGTCACGGCCGGTACGCCGATCACGGCGATCGAGAACGTGGAAGAACACTTCCCGCTCCCGGCCCATGTCGTTGGTTCTGACAACGTCTATATGCTCTCGGTCTCGGGAGACTCGATGATCAACGCCGGCATCTTGGACGGGGATCGCGTCCTCGTCCGCCAACAGAACACGGCCGACAATGGAGAGATTGTCGTCGCCATGACAGATGAAGGCGAAGCGACCGTGAAGCGGATTTACAAAGAAGCTTCGAAAGTACGTCTCCAGCCGGAGAACGACGAGCTTGAAGCGATGTATTTCGACAACGTGTCGATTTTAGGGAAGGTCATCGGTGTATACCGTACGATTCACTAATGGCCAGTGGCAAGACACATACCCGTACGAATCTCGTGGCAATCGGTGCTCTTGCGATTGCCACGCCTTTTATTGACATCGATGTTCCGACCGTGTTCCTATTCGGCGCTTTGATCGGGACGTTCTGGCTCTCCCCGGACCTTGATTTAAAGTCGGACGCCTACTACCGATGGGGACCGCTCCGGGGCTTCTGGCTCCCTTACGTGAAACTCATGCCCCATCGATCGCTGTTCTCGCATCTGCCTTTCTTGAGTGACTTGATAAGGGTCGTCTATGTCGGCTTCCCACTCACACTTATGCTCACGTTCACACCGTACGAGGAAGCTGCTAGAATCTGGCTCGACCTGAACGGGGCGGCCTGCTTCTTCGGCCTCGTCTTTGCGACGGCGCTGCATACGACGCTTGACTATGCGTCCACATTCTTCAAACGTGCGTTCTAATCCACTGAGGCGTTCCCATAGGGGGAACGCCTCTTCGCGCATCAAAAAAGCACCCGACCCAATAAGGGCCGAGTGCTCAAAAATGAATCGACTTAGTAGAGCGTCATGTACTGATCGCGTTCCCACTCTGTCACTTGCATGCGGAACATGTCCCACTCGATTTCTTTCAACTCGAGGAAGTGTTCACCGATGTGGTCACCGAGAGCATCCATCACAACTTTGTCGGCCCGGAGTACTTCGAGGGCGTCAAAGAGAGTAGCCGGAAGGTCATCGATTCCGTTGGCCACACGCTCTGGCTTGTCCATCACGTAGATGTTGCTGTCGATTGGCTTCGGTGCTTTCATGTCTTTTTCGATTCCGTCGAGGCCAGAAGCCAAGAGCGTCGACAAGGCGAGATACGGGTTCGCCGCCGGGTCAACCGAACGCACTTCGATACGCGTCGAGAGGCCACGGGCCGCCGGTACACGAACGAGTGGTGAACGGTTGCGTGCGCTCCACGCTACGTAGCAAGGTGCTTCGTAACCAGGTACGAGGCGCTTGTACGAGTTGACAGTCGGGTTACAGACAGCCGTGAACGCACGAGCGTGCTCGAGAATTCCTGCCGTGAAGGCACGGGCTGTATCTGACAATTCCATGTCGCCGTTCGGGTCGTAGAAGACGTTCGTGTCACCTTTGAAGAGCGACATGTTGGCGTGCATCCCAGAACCGTTGACACCAAAGAGTGGCTTCGGCATGAACGTCGCGTGAAGGCCGTATTTCGCCGCGATCGTCTTGACGACGAGTTTGAACGTTTGGATGTTGTCAGCCGTTGTGACTGCATCAGCATATTTGAAGTCGATTTCGTGCTGACCTGGAGCGACTTCGTGGTGTGATGCTTCGATTTCGAAGCCCATGTTTTCGAGCTCGATGACGATCTCTTTACGGCAGTTCTCGCCGAGGTCGACCGGTGCCAAGTCGAAGTAACCGCCTTGGTCGTTGAGTTCGAGTGTCGGTTTGCCGTTCAAGTCTTTCTTAAAGAGGAAGAACTCAGGCTCTGGTCCGACGTTGAACGCTGTGAAGCCGAGCTTTTGCATGCGCTCAAGGTTACGCTTCAAGCTACCGCGTGGGTCACCGCTGAACGGTGTGCCGTCCGGGTTATAAATATCACAAATCAAGCGAGCCACTTTACCGCTGCCGTCTGTCCACGGGAAGACAACCCACGTGTTGAGATCTGGATAGAGGTACATGTCTGATTCCTCGATGCGTACGAAGCCTTCGATTGAAGAGCCGTCGAACATCATCTTGTTATCAAGTGCTTTATCCAATTGGCTGATTGGCACCTCGACGTTTTTAATCGTACCGAGGATATCCGTGAATTGAAGACGAATAAAGCGTACGTCCTCTTCTTGTGCGATCCGTTTGATGTCTTCTTTCGTGAACGTTTTTCTGGCCATGGTAAAATGTCCCCTCTCACATTGTGTAATGGTTAATGTACTGGCGTCATCGATAAAAACGTGACAACTCACCTTGAATGAGCGACGTCTTATTGAAACGGCCAGCTTCTTGAAGCTGTGTTTTCAATAATTTGTGTAACTCTTGTTCAGAGATCTTCGGTGCTTCATCGACCGGTGCCTTTGGTGATTCCGCATCTTTGGCGTCCGTGTTATCGAGCATATGACGAATCGCTGCCAAGTTGAAGCCTTGGTCGATAAAATCCTTGATCGTGAGTAGACGTTCGACATCATTAAAGGAATAGAGCCGTCGTTTCGATTCCGTCCGACTAGGCGAAATCAGACCCTGTTCTTCATAGTACCGAATCTGTCTACCTGTCAGCTGTGTCAAATCTTGAACGATTCCAATCGGAAACAACGGGTTGGAGCGACGAAATTGATCGGCCACCTCTTACCCCTCCTTTTCTGTCTCACAATGTGAGAATAATACATGACAACTTACCTGTCAATAGATGTTAAGAAAGTTAACATGACATTTCGGTTACAACTTTTGTGATAGTTTGTCACGGTCAAATGTGACGAGCTCTTTCGTCCGCAATTGGCTCAAGGCGAGCATGAGCGCGACCTTGACGTGGGCGTAAGTCAATCCGCCTTGGACGTATGCTGTGTATGGAGCCCGGAGCGGTCCATCGGCCGACAGTTCAATCGATGATCCTTGAATGAACGTCCCGGCCGCCATGATGACGTCATCCTCATAGCCCGGCATATAGGCTGGTACCGGCAACGCGTGGGCATTGACCGGTGACGCCATCTGGATGCTCTGACAGAAGGCGATCATCTTGTCACGGTCGCGGAACGTCACCGATTGAATCAAATCGGTCCGGGGCGTCGTATAATGCGGGTCGGTCTCGAAACCGAGCAATCCGAGCAGGCTCGCCGTCAAGTGTGCCCCTTTCAACGCTTGGGCGACCGTATGTGGCGCCATGTAAAACCCTTGGTACATCTCTTGGAGCGAGTAGAGTGACGGACCGGCCTCGCTCCCGATACCTGGCGTCGTCATGCGGAACGAACAGCGTTCGACGAGTTCTTTCGTCCCAGCGATATAGCCGCCCGTCTTCGCCAAGCCGCCACCCGGGTTCTTGATGAGCGAGCCGGCCATGAGATCGGCCCCGACGTGGGTCGGTTCGATTGTCTCGACGAACTCGCCGTAGCAGTTGTCGACGAAGATGAAGACGTGCGGATGTGCCGCTTTGATCTTCGTGATCGCCTCACCGATTTCTTGGACCGGGATGCTGCGACGATTGGCGTAACCTTTCGAGCGCTGGATGCCGATGAGCTTTGTCTCAGGGCGAATCCGTCCGATGACGGTCTCGACGTCGATTCGGTCCTCTTTCAGCTCGACCGTGTCGTAGCCGACACCGAGCTCTTTAAGCGACCCACGGCCGTCTCCCCGAATCCCGACAATCTCTTCGAGCGTATCGTACGGCTTGCCAGTAATATAGAGGAGTTCATCCCCCGGCAACAACACACCGAACAAGGCGATCCCGATGGCGTGCGTCCCCGAAATGATTTGCGGGCGGCATAGGGCGAGGTCCGCCCCGAACACGTCGG
This sequence comes from Exiguobacterium sp. TNDT2, assembly GCF_003331145.1. Classification (GTDB taxonomy): domain Bacteria; phylum Bacillota; class Bacilli; order Exiguobacteriales; family Exiguobacteriaceae; genus Exiguobacterium. The sequence continues at coordinate 167,981 of NZ_QLVE01000011.1, forward strand.
CATAAATCGATTCGAGCGTGTCGCGCCCGATATCGTCATAGCCGTACCCGGTCGTCGGATTGAAATGGAAATCCGACACTTTATGCTTCTTGAACGACTCGAGGACACGGTATTGGTTGAACTCCGCCGTTTCCTCGATCGTTTCAAAATATGGTTTGACTCGGTCTTCCGCCTCGGTCACGAAGGGGGCCAATTCATCATAGTACGCGATCTTTTCTTGCCACATCATTGTTTCACACCTCAAATTGTTTCAGCGTCGTATAGAGACGCGTGTCTTCTCTCATATACCCGACGAGTTCGACCGAGCCGTCATCGAGGAAGTTCTCCTCGAGCCGATACATCGACTCCTTCGCCGGATGGTAATGCTCGAACGAACTGACCGGCAAGACGACGTGGACCCGCGTCAAGATGTCGCAGATCTTATCCTCGATTGAGCCGATGAGCGCGTCGACGTCGGTCGGGTCGAGCGCCGACATGACGATCGGTCCGCCGACGAAATCTTCCGTCAAACGATCTTTCTTATTGTACACCTCGAGTTGCGGCACCTCACTCGCCCCGAGCTCGGCCAAGACCGAGTTCGTCGTGTCGATTTGGTTCAAGTAGTGTGGGTTCGACGCGTCGATGATATGAAGCACGAGGTCGGCCCCGACGACTTCCTCGAGTGTCGAGCGGAACGCGGCGACGAGTTTCGTCGGCAAGTCCCGGATGAACCCGACCGTGTCGGTGATGAGCACTTTCCCGCCGCGCGGCAGTTCGAGCTCGCGGGTGAGCGGGTCGAGTGTCGCGAACAACTCGTCCTGTTCATACGTGTCCGCATCCGTCAAGCGGTTAAAGATTGTCGACTTGCCGGCATTCGTGTACCCGACGAGGGCGACTTGGAACACGCGGTTCTCTTTCCGGCGTTCCCGGTAACGGTCACGGTGAGCGACCGTCCCTTCAAGCTGTTTCATGATCTCGTCGATGCGGCGCTTGATATGTCGGCGGTCGGACTCGAGTTTCGTCTCACCCGGCCCACGTGTCCCGATTCCACCACCGAGACGCGACAACTGCGTGCCTTGTCCGATCAATCGCGGCAACAGATAGTTCATCTGGGCGAGCTCGACTTGAAGCTTCCCTTCTTTCGATTGGGCCCGTCCGGCGAAGATGTCTAAAATCAATTGCGTCCGGTCAATCAGTTTCATCTCGTCCGGATCGTTCAGCGAGATGCGGATGTTCTTCGATTGGGCCGGCGACAGCTCGGCGTTGAAGATGACGATGTCCGGCTCAAACTGTTCGATGAGCACGGCGAGCTCCTCGACTTTCCCTTTCCCGATGAATGTGCGGCGGTCGACTTGTTGCCGTTTCTGGTCAAGACGGGCGACGACCTCGCCTCGTGCCGTATCGACCAATTCGACGAGTTCCCCCATCGATTGTTCATATGTCCAATCGTCGACGGTCGGTAATTGACACCCGACGATAATGACTTTCTCTCGTTGCATAAAAATCCCTCATTCCTATAAGTCTTATCTTCCATCTTACCATGAATCGACGAATGGAGAACGTCCGTTTGTGGTACGATATGAGGAGAAGGAGGAACGTCCATGACGAAACGTAGAAAAGAGTATCCATTGCCTGAGTATATCGAGACATACTTGTTCCATCTCGGTGCGAGCGGTCGCCAACCGTCGACGCTGAAACGCTATCGGTACGACTTGATCGATGTGCACAAATACTTTCATGACCATAACGTCGAGCTCGATGCCCCGGAGGCGTGGCTCGCCGTCCCGCTCGAATCGTGGAAGACGTTCGTCAACGACTTCCTCATCGAGGAGAAGCAATACCAACAGGCGACGGTCGCTCGGATCGTCACCGTCATCAATAGCCTGACCGTCTTCTTGAACCCGCTCCGGAAGAAGATGTTGACGTATGCGCAACCGGCCCACACGCTCACCGTCGACCAGATCGCCTTGCCCGCCGAGTTCAACAAGCTCGTCCGAACAATTCGCTCGACAAGCGGACTGAGCGAGAATCAACTCCAGGCGCATCCATATCTCGTCAATCGAAACGAGTTGATCGTCACACTCTTTTATAAATACGGGCTCCGAGTCCACCACATCATCCGTCTCCGGATGAACGACCTGCATCTCGCGAGTCATGAGTTCGACGTCTATGACCGGCTCGGCAACCGGTTCACGTTGAAACTTAGTCCAGAGGACCAAGCACTTCTCATGAACTATTTGGCCGACATCCCGACACCGGTCCGTCCGCGCTGGTACTCGGAGGACCCCGTCTTCGTCTCGTTCGACTTCGCCCGGATGACGTTCCGTTGGGTGTATGCGAAGAACCAGCCAAAACAATTGACGATCGTCATGATCACGAAGATGATGCGCCAATTGAACGAACGGAGCGGCCTCACCCGCTCAGTCACGCCGTCGATGCTCCGGAACGCCCACGTCTTGAAGACGTATGCGACCGACATGACGTCACTCGAGCGGATGAACGTGACGTGCATGCATAAAGAGTCATCGCTCCGGCGCTATGAACAGGCGTACGCCGAGTTCGGTGCCACGCTATATGACTCAGGGGGCGTCACCCCGTAACCCGTCGTCATCTTTGCAGGTGACGGCTTTTCTATAGGATTCATCATTTTTCCATACTCGATTGTCAGAAAGGTGGTCGTCCCATGCTCTTTCAGAAAATCCAATCCGCCCTCATCAGTCTATTCATTATTCCTTTCGTGTTGCCGCTCCTATTTCCCGATGCGCTCGATTTGTCATATGGACCGAGTGTGGCCGTCTATTTGCTCTATGCCATTCCAATCGTGTTCATCTACGGGACGTTCACGTCGCTGCTGTCCGAGTATATGAGTCAAAAGACGCCATTCCGGTCGAAACGGATGACGTCTTTGATGTTCCATCTGATCGCTGGCTGGTTGTTCGTGGTCCCATATGGACTATTGTTCGATCCATCCATTTTCGAGACAGGCTTACTTAATTTTGCTTCGTTACTCGGTGTATGTAGTGCCCTCGTTTTCTATGTGGTCGACCAACTGCTCGGCCATCATTTCAACACGTTGTGATCAGTGGGCCCACTCATCTCGCAACAAGCCGTACACGACGTGATCGACGTAGCGGTCATAGAGCCACTCCGCATTGCGGAGCACCCCTTCTTCAAGGAAGCCGAACCGTTCCGGCAAGGCCCGACTCTTCAGATTCCCGGTCGCGACCCGAATCTCGATTTTATCTAGTTTCAAGTCACGGAAACCATAATCGATGACCGTCTCGAGCGCTTGACTCATGATGCCCTTGCCTTGAAAGTCTTGTCCGAGCCAATAGCCGACCGTCCCGCATTTGATGCCCCGGTCGATGTCATTGAAGCCGATCGTCCCGGCGAGCTCGTCCTGATACACAATCGCGAACGATTTCGGATAGCCGCCCGTCTCCATCAATCCTTTGATTCGTCCTTCGATGTTTTGCCGCGAATCTTCGACCGTCTCGGTGTAATCGAGCCACCCGAGCCACTCGCGAAGGTATGGCTTCGATGCCATCGTTAATTGGAACAACGCCTCCGCGTCGTCAATGGTGAACATTCGTATTTGAAGCTGATCATTGATGTCATAGCGTAACATGTCATTTCCCCCGTTTGGTTACCAATTATTGTGCTCTTCATCATTTCATCGTAAACTATTTGTAAATAATTTGAAAGCGGTGAAAGTATGTAATTCGACCTCATGTCATCCACCCAAAATTGAATAGTTCTGGAGGAGAGTCATGATGAAGTCGTTTTACCTGCTGCTGGTCAGTCAATGGCTGGCCAATATCGGCGACGTGCTTTATATCGTCGCCTTAATCGCTTTGTTATATCAACAGACCGGTTCCGCCCTGGCTGCGGCCAGTTTCCCGATTGCCGTCACGCTCGGCATGACCGTGAGCGGTCTGTTCTTTGCCCGCGTCTTGTCTCGGTTCACCCTCGGTCAGACGTTGCTCGTCACACAACTGTTGAAGACAGTCTTGCTCGGGGCCGTCATTTGGTCGGAGTCGATTCTCGTCCTCGGCCTCGTCGTGCTCATCGCCTTCTTGGATGGGTTCGCCCGTCCGGTCCAGGCGTCGTTCATCCCCCGGCTGACGACGAAGCGCCAACAAGCGAACAGTCTCGTCCAAGGGTCGAACCAGTTCATTCAGCTGGCGATGTGGCCTCTCGGCACGATGGTCGTCGCTTCCTTCTCAAGCGAGCTCGCTCTGATGATCGCGTTGATGTTGTTCATGCTCTCGACGCTCTTCACGCTTCGCTTCGTCCGTTCACTCGACCGCGACGTGACGGTAGAAGATGGCGAATCAGACATATCGCTTAAGGACAGCCTCGCCTTCGTGCGCACTGCTCCTTTCGCCAGGTTAATCACGGTGTTCGTCACGTTCGAGTCGTTCGTCAGCACACTCTGGATTTCGGCGCTCTTGCTCGTCTATTTGGAACGCCACCTCCACATCGATACGGGCTGGTGGGGAACGATGAACGCGAGCTTCTTGATTAGCATGATTCTGGCCAGCGCTTACCTGTATGGCGCAAAGCGCAACAGCTCGCTCGCCGTCAGCTCCATCTTGTCTGTCTTAGCGGCCCTATTGTTCGGCATGACATCTCATATCGCGTTCGCGCTCATCGCGCTCGCGGTTCAAGGATACGCCACCCAGCTCCGCATCATCCAGACGAACACGGTGCTCCAAAAAATGACACCTGCCTCGCAACTTCCGTACGTGTATAGCGTCCAACAGACGGCCTACACCCTCGCCTTCAGCATCGGCAGCCTGACGTTCGGACTACTCGCGGACGGATTGCCGATTGCCATCGTCTATTTGATTGGCGCAGCGTTGACCGTTCCGCTCGTCTGGCTCGGTCGACAAATCGATTTAACGGACGATGTGATTCAATCTGCATAACAAGATGGCGCCTTCTCGGTCAGAGAGGGCGCCTGTTTGCGGATATGAGTGCTTCATACGATTACTCGTAGTAATGCTTCCCGCCAAAATAGATGGTCGGGCTGCCGCGACGGATGCATTTCAATCCGATCGCCACCTCGACAATCGGTTCCGACATCGTGATGATTTCGAGGACCGTGTCCAATCCGTATATCCGATAGTGGCAAAATGTAACGACGTCCGGTTTGATGTACTCCCACAATTGGAAACGTGTTTCTTGGAGTTGCTCGAGATAGCCTGATCTCATGTAACGAATGATTTGATGTCCATCAAACTGGTCATGAGGCGTGATCACCGCGCCATCGGCATACGATTCATCGATGACTTCCAAGTAGATAATCTCTTCAAAGCGGAGCTTCACGTTCACCATCTCGCTTTGTGGAGGAATCCCATTCGCCTCGAGCCGCTCGCGGAAGGAGGCGTTCCGTTTCCTAGGGTGGTCAGAGAGCTGTAGATTGAACGTCAGAGTCTTAGGTCTGAGGTCATAATTGAAAGCAAATACGTGCATCATCCCGTCATACAAGAATAAATCTTCAAATTTCATTGGAAATCACTTTTCCCGGAAGTTTATACTGAAACGCACCGTACCCATCCCCTTGCGTCAAATCGCCTCCGATAAACAATGAGACGGTTTCTGCCTCGGTCGGGATGAGGAATCGAATGCCTTTCCACTCTTCATATTGGTTTACTATTGACACAAGCTGATGCAAAGCATGTTCTGAAAGTTGTGATACGTCACATCTCACCTTATATGTCTTCGACCACATCCATTTCCCGATGTGTTCTATCGAATGGTCACATCCCGTCCGTTTCGCCCAGATTTCAAAACCGGACAAAAATTCATTCTTTGATGAAACGATATGAAATGATTGAGCGCCAAGCGTGACCAATAAATAAGTGATAAATGATGTAGGTTCTTTCAACTTCGGTAAATAAAACTCTCTCCATTGGCTGTCCCACAAATTGTCCCCCGAAAAATCATAGAGTGATTCCATTTGTGCAGAGAATGAATCTGGATAATGAAATGTCTGACTGTGTGCTAATAAAAAATCGAGGAAAGAAACATCGTGTCCGGCTAGCTCGATGGACACAACTTTTTCTGTATATAATTTGCGATGATACGAATTATACAAAAAGACTAATCTTTCATTCGAATAGATGCCAATCGGTAACGTCAAATCGATCCATCGAAGCTGAAGTAATTCTTGCTTCGTCACATGTAAGTTCAGTTCGGAATAATCTGTCACACGGTAAGAATCATTCAGCAGACAATCAGACCAAATCGTTTTGATTTGAAACAAATCAATCGTCTGGAACGTCTGCTCGTGTAGCTGCTGAACATTAACCTCTTCAAAGTTCATCGTACATTCCCCTTTCTCTAAATGAATTATAAATAGATAACGAAAATATCTTATACTGATAAAAACTGCTGAAATGGAGTGAAGAATCATGGCTAACTTCTCAACTGGAGACAGAAACGAGTTATTCGCTATTCTCGAAGCACGTTTTCACACCCACATGGAACGACATCCCAATGTCGTCTGGTCAGACGTGTTCACGAAACTGGAGACGAATTCGAACAAGCTCATCATACTCTCTGAAATGGAGCGGACCGGAGGGGAACCTGATGTGATTCGACTTCCGAATGGCGCCTTAGCTTTTTGCGACTGCTCACCTGAAAGTCCGAGCGGCCGACGCAGCCTATGCTATGACGATGCGGCGTTAGCGGCACGAAAGAAAAACAAACCGGATGGGAGTGCCGTCGCATCAGCTGAGAAGATGGGAATCGAGCTACTCGACGAAGCAACGTATCGCCATCTGCAGACGCTCGGCTCATTTGACTTGAAAACGTCGAGTTGGATTGCTACACCGGAAGCGATTCGTCAAAAAGGCGGCGCCTTGTTCTGCGACCGCCGCTATGACCATATCTTTGTCTATCATAATGGTGCCGATTCATATTATGCGGCCCGTGGATTCCGCGGGATGCTCATCCTCTAAGCAAGGCTACGCGCCTTGCTTTCTTATGTAAAAAGCCAATTGAAGAAAACAGGAACATATTTGATGAAGAAGAGGCTTACGAAAAAGAGCGAGGGTACCTTTAACTGATTTAGGCGAGAATTATCCCTCCTCTAAGCGTCTGGGGCGAAGCCCGGTGTAGGTGGGAGATGAATCGCCCGTCCCCGACGCCCTCGGCCACTGCTGTGACAGAACGACGAACAAAGGTTCGTGATTTCGTCAGATTTCCTTGCCCCCTCCGCGGGTATCGGAATGGGACGAGCATCATCCTGACACTGGGCAAAGGAGGGACGGACATGCTGAAGGCATACAAATACCGGCTCCACCCGACCTTGGCACAGGCCGAGTTCCTGATCCGGACGATCGGTTGCGCCCGCTTCATCTACAACAAGCTGCTCGAGGACCGCATCACCATCCACGAGGAGGCGAAGGCGAAGCTGCACCTCGACACGGCGTTCGCGAAGTTCTTCGCCGGGACGGCCGGTTTCCCGGTGTTCAAGTCGAGACGGAAATCGCGCGCGTCCTACACGA
>NZ_QLVE01000012.1 GCF_003331145.1 Exiguobacterium sp. TNDT2
CAGACGCCACGACGTTGAACGTGCCGTCGCCGAGTCCGACGAGGAGTGGTGACTTGTTCTTGCCGATATAGAGGCGTTCATTGTCTTCCGAGTCGATCATCGCGATTGCGTACGAGCCATGTAGCTCAGCCAACGTCTTGCGGAACGCCGCCTCGACGTCGCCGAGTTCGACGAAGTTCTTCTCCATCAACTGGACGATGACTTCCGTATCCGTCTCCGAGAGGAACGGGACGTCGAGCGTCGCCTTGATCTGCTCGTCGTTCTCGATGACACCGTTGTGGACGAGCGTGAAGCGGCCCGTCGTGCTCTGGTGCGGGTGGGCGTTCGGTACGCTCGGCACGCCGTGTGTCGCCCAACGTGTGTGGCCGATGCCGATGGCTCCTTCCGCTTCGACCGGTACGATGTCACGAAGTGCGGCGATGCGACCGACTTCTTTGAATACATGGACATCATCACCGACGAGCGCGATTCCGGCTGAGTCGTAGCCTCGATACTCGAGCTTCTCCAACCCTTTTAATAAAATCTCTTTCGTTCCGACTTGACCAATCATTCCTACAATTCCACACATAACAATTCTCCTCATCGATTCGATTTCTCGAAAAAGGAAACGGGCTTTTTAGAGTGCTGTCAACGTGTTCCTCGTTGTCCGTCCGGTCACCCGAACGTTTTAAAAGAACACTTGTAGTCGTGACAGGCGACTAGGAGGCATCCGCCGAAAACTCGATAACCCCCAACCTCGTCAACTCCGAAGAGTTCTGGCGCTTTTCCCTTCATAGCTGGCCGTTTCTCCAGATACCCTTTCATGTTAGCCGGTCTCGATTGAATCCGAAAGTGTTTATGTCACAACAAAATCCGATACTTTTTTACTGTTCATGTAAAAGTCACCACTTTCACTAAAAAGCTACTTTTTTGAACAGGCTTGTCCCGACGAGCTCGTTCGGGCATGATGAAAGTATCTATTAGATGGAGTGGAGGAATGGCTATGAATATCGTCTTTCTCGTCATCGGGATCATCTTATCGACCGCGTCCAAATGGCTGCAAATCGAAGGACAGAGCGAGATTGGAGATTTCCTCGTGTTTCCGGCCGCTTCCTTCTTGGCACTCGCGCTTATGTTCAGCTTCCCTTTCTTTAAAGAATGGTGGGATGACCCGTCGCTTCGCCCGAAAGCGTATCGCTTTGCCGGACTTGCTGCCGGCGGCGTCTTGTCCTTTCAGCTCTTCGCGTGGCTCCTGTTCGGTCAAGGTGAGTGGATCGGAAGTATGTTCTTAATCCCGTTCCTCATCTGTCTCTACTTCATCATCCGCACGTTCAAATAAAATGGGGAGCGCTCAAGCGCTGCCCCATTTTTGTTCTTCTCTCAGCTCTATTTCGGTGACGTAGTTGTGATCAAGGTGGACCATATGCCGCTCATACCATTTACCGATTGGAATCGAGAAGAGGAATGAGGCTGCCCCAATCAGAAAGAACGTTTGTAGTGAGATAAGATGAGTGAGCGCAGCATAAACCCATAATAAAATGAATGGATACACGAGTAGTCCGCTCATCGAATTGAAGTGGATAAGTCGTCTTGCCTCGCGAGCGACCAGATACTTCTTTTTAATCATCTCGCGGCGCCATGACTTATAAAAGTCTGGTAGGCCCGCCGCCGCCCCGATGAAGAAAACCGTCACCGAGGAAATCCAGTCATATTCGACTAGGAAAAACAAAACCATGACACCGACAAAAGACAAGAGAACGACGGACATCTTTTGCGCGCCGTCAAACGCTATCAGTTCACGCATTTGGCTGCGCTTATCCATGTTCTTGTTCCTGCTCAATCTCACGGGTTTCCCGAATCAGCTTTAAGTCTTTCTCCGTCAAATAATGATCGTCCTCTTTCTGAATGATGCGATCGAGCCACCTTCCAAAGAAAGCTGCGCTCCAAAACACGGCTTGCCACAACAGGAACGACTGAAATGACTGTGGTTCCGAGTTTTGATTGAAGACGATCAAACCGTAATAACATAATCCCAAATAGCCGATTAAAAAAGCTATGAAACGCAAGGTCAGAAGCTGTCGCGCCTTGCGTCGCTTCACAAATCGGAGCCACATTCGGTACCCGGCCGCTTCCGTGACAAGGACGAGCGTGGCGATTACTGACAAGAACACGGTGAACAATGAATCGCTCGCTTCCCAATAGGACGCATAAATGAGCATCCCGATGACTGCCGAAACACCGATTGTACCAACGCCCCAACTTCTCCATTTCTCGAAACGAAGAATATGATCCACTTGTTGTCTTGATTGTGTTGACAGTTCCATTCAACTCATCCTTTCCATCACTTCATCATAAGTCGGCATCGTCGGATCGCACGCGTTGATTTTTCGCTGAATGAACCGACTCCTTGCCGTATCCGTCATTGACCAGGTAGCTAAGACGACTCCAAGCAACAATCCAACCGACTCTACCGTTAACAACGTCGCGAAAAAGGTGAACAAGAGGATGGACCCGATCCAATCGACGCCCATTTTTAATTTCAATAAACGGTGGACGTCACCGCGGTTCGAAATGTGACGCATGATGCGGTATTGGCGATAACTCATATACATGGTTAAGACGGCTACAAAAAACATGAGCAGAATCAACCAGTCCTTGTTCACAATCAACGCGGCAATCAGTGCCATCACATAAGTAATCCAGATTGGTATCGCGAGCTTATGCATCCGTTGTACCCAACGTATCTCTTGTTGCAATTGTTGTTCCATCCGCTCACCCCCGAATCTATTTATATGTAGGATGCCACACATCATCCTGTTTCAATCGCTTATCAATTCGCAACGTCGACAATCTCATACATGAGTTGTAGGAATAAACGAAACCATGCTCGTTCTTATTCGATTCGTTCATTCATCTCTTCCACCGTCCCTTCTCTGATCGCTCTACAACGGGACACGTTCACCCAACTGCTTCTGGAACGATTGGCCGAACACTACCCAGAGGAGCAGTACAATGAAGATCGTCAAACTGTCATATTGCAAGAAGAGGAGCGCTGCGGTTATTGAAATGAGAATCGTCGTGTTCACCAAATCATATACGAGATCCCATTGAAGCAATCGCACTGAATCACGTTCGCTTATATGCGCACGCCGCATTTGATACGTTTTCACATCCAACACAATCATGGCGATTCCAATCATGACCAATGGGACGGTCAACCATAAATAACTTCCGAAAAAGGATATGGCCAGCGCCATCAATACGAATGCAAGGAAAATATAGCTTATCCGAAGAGGCGACTTCCCCCATGTATTCTCTTCCGTATACCAACGTGTCTCTTTCATTCAACGCACACCCTTTCTTTACCATGCTTGCCTTCCTTATACGTGGTCATTCACCTCATTGTTTCATATTTTCCAAATATTCTCGCAATAAATCGTTCGACGTTTTTCAACAATTGCCGAAGGATTGTCCGACATCCACTGACCTTTTCTGATATACTGATAGCGTATTCATACCTATAAATTTTTATGTGAAAGGTGCAGACCCTGATGGCTCCAAAGTATAAACAAGTTGCCGAACAAATTGAGACGGACATTATGAATCACGTCTATCAACATACGAACAAGCTCCTCACCGAGGACGAGTACGCCACGAAATATGGCGTCAGCCGCAATACGGTCCGGAAAGCGATTGAGATTCTCGTCAACAAAGGTTACGTCTATCAAGTCCAAGGGAGCGGCGTCTTCGTCCGTGACCATTACATGAGCGATTACGTGAACCTTGAGAAGTTGCAAGGTCTCACGAGCGACTTCAGTGGACGGAAAGTCGAGACGCAAGTCCTTGCTTTCGAATTGACGACAGCGAACGAGGAAGTCGCCGAACGGATGAAGTGCAACGTCGGGACGCCTGTCTACTACGTCAAACGTCTCCGGCTCGTCGACGACCATCCGTTCTCGGTCGAGGACTCGTATTTCCGAAAAGACCTCGTCGTCTATCTCGACCGGAACATCACTGAGAAGTCGATCTACAACTACTTCCGCAACGACCAAAAGCTCGCCATCGGTTTTGCCGACCGTGTCATTTACGCCGACTTTTTGAACGCGGAAGACGCGGCACTGCTTGAACTGAAAGAGAACGACCCGGCCCTTCTCGTCGACAACACCGTCTATTTGACGAACGGTCAAATCTTCGACGTATCGCGCTCGACACATCATTTCCGGCATGTTAAGATGCTCAAAGTCTCTAACATCAAGTCCTAAACGCACTCGAGAGATTGTTCTCGCGTGCGTTTTTTTATGTTCACATTTCGGACGAAAAGAAAGGTTTTATATGTAAGCGGTATCGTGCTACTATCAACTTGTAGAATTTGTACCTATGAATTTTGGTTATCCATACAAAAATGAGAGATACTATGGTTTTTGAAACAATCGAAATTACTCCCGAAGATATTTTCGGTTTAATCGCTCTTTCAGGCGACGCCAAAGCGAGCTACCATCACGCGATGCTGTTGATGCAAGAAGGAAAAGCAGATGAAGCGGCTGAAGCAGTAAAAGCTGGTGACGCGACGTTGAAAGAAGCACACGCCATCCAGACGAAATTCGTCACACTCGAGGCACAAGGCAAAACGGCTACGGTCGGCGTTCTCATGGTGCACGCACAAGATCACTTGATGAACACCATCCTTGTTAAAGAGATGCTCGGCTATATGATGAACATGCAAAACGAAATCAACCAATTGAAAGGAATGGATCAAAAATGATGAAAATCGGACTCTTCTGCGCAGCAGGTATGTCAACAAGTATGTTAGTCGAAAAGATGAAAGCAATTGCCGAGCGTACGTTCACAGAAGTCGTCTATGACGTGCTTCAAGCACCACTTCAAAACTTGACCGACACACTTGCCGAAGCCGTTATCATCATGGTGCTCATGTCAGTCATGTGGTGGTGTGGAATTCATGGTGCTGCCATCCTCATGGGGATTATGGGACCACTTCTTACAGCAAACGCGCTTCAAAACCAAGCAATCCTTGATTCAGGTGAAACACTCGTTGCCGGTGAGAAGGCGAAAATCGTTACAATTCAGTTCCTCGACGTCTTCACGAAGCTCGGTGGATCAGGAATCACCATCGGTTTCATCATCGCGACACTCATCGTCGCCCGTTCGGCTCACTTGAAACAACTCGGTAAGCTCTCGCTTGCACCAAGTCTCTTCAACATCAACGAGCCGGTCATCTTCGGGATGCCGATCGTGTTCAACCCGATCATGTTCGTACCGTTCGTCATCGTTCCTGCCATCGCCTCGTTCATGGTGTACTTCTCAATCCTTTGGGGCTGGGTCGACCCGTTCAACGCACTTCAAGTGCCTTGGACAACACCACCGGTCATCTCTGGTTTCTTAATCGGCGGATGGCGTGCAGCGCTCTTACAGATCGTCACGATCGCTATGGCCGTAGCCGTCTACCTCCCGTTCGTCCGCATGCAAGACCGCGTGTCGTACGGTGAAGAGTTGAAAGCACAAGAAGAAGCAGACAAAGCGTCAGCCTAAACAAAAAAGACAGCCCTTCTCAGCGATGAGAAGGGCTGTTATATTTAGGGGAAACAAGTAAGAAAGTGGACAATCGTGGAATGAGGGAGGCTTATATGACGAGAAAGATATGGCAATGGATCGCGTTTGCTATCGTTATTTTGCCTACGTCCGGTTTATCAATTGCGCTAATCAGTGGAATGTATATATCAAGAGACGAAATGAGAGATTTCTTGCTTATCTTTTATGTAATCTCAATTGTCCTAATCTTGCTTTCACTTTTCTTACCAAAGAAAGGAACCACTTGAATTGAAAAACCACACCCCTAGCTTCATGATCTTATCAAGCGCAGCGCTCGCGTTCGGACTTGGGTTCAAGTCTATCTTCCCTTATGCGATGCTGATCGGCGCTGGCCTACATACGATTTTCTTACTGTGCGCTGCCTACTCGTTAGGCAAATACCGGGCCAATAAATCACAACTCGATTCGTAACGCCATGACACTTACTGTCACGGCGTTTTTTCATCTGTTTCGTCTTATTACAAATCACTCTCACGTTCCCGGATCGGAAATTCAGCTGCGATGTCCCGCAAGCCTTTTAGGAAGTGTTCCACGTTCGCAACGGACGTCCCAAATTCAAAATCGAGCTCTTCTGCCTCGTCCCCGAGCGGGTGCTCCAGATGGCCTCGCACGTCCACTTCGTCCCCATCGCCGTCTCTCCTCGTCATCGTCAAGCGGATATAGGGTTCTGTCGGTTCGAACTCGACCTGTTGCACGTCACCCGCTACGAACGACTCGAATACCGGTATGTAGTGAGCGACGAGCAGACTGTCGAGCATGATGTCATCGAACGTGATGCGGTGCTCCGGCGCGTGGAAGCCGACCCAGTTTCGATGCCATGCCGCATCATGGCTGTTGTCGGCGTCAGGATAGGCGTAGGCATAACTTTCAATCGATAGGTCGGTCATTCCGTCATACGACACTAACTTCGATAGCGCCATCGTCAACCGTCCTTCCTTAACGAATAGCCGTCAATTTCCAAGAGCCGCATCCGCTTCTGATCAACGGCTGCATGGACAATGACCGTCACGCCTGGATTGAGTTCCATCATCTTTTTGATTTTCGTCAAGTCGTCGCCTTTAATCTCGACCGGCAAGACGAACTCACCTTCCTTCAAGTGGATGAACTTGATCTTGCCTTTATCGTCATAGCCTGTCACTTCGTACGTCGCATACTCGCGTTTCATCAACATCTCCCCTTCTTCCGAATCAATCCCCACACCGAGATCACGAATTTCCCGTTCCCGTTCAATCCGTTTGTCTCGTTCAATCAGTCCTCTCACGCCTAAAAAGGAAGAGAACAAGACAAAAAAAGATCACGAGGACGTTAAAATAGACGAACCCATAGAGCAACCCGTACACAAACCAGCACAGCAACGACATCATCATGAGCGTGGTCGTCTTACCCTGTTCCCGCTCTTGATCCGTTCTATGGTGTGACGCCATCGTCCGTCCTCCTCTCCCTACTTCATACGTTCCCTGCTTGAATCGATTCCACACAAAAAATCCATCCCTGTAGCGGCAGGGATGGATCCATCTTACGCCTCGACGCTATCCGCGTGTTTGGCTTTGTGGTCGCCGATGACGCCGGCGTACCATTTCGCGCTGTCTTTCCAGACGCGCTCTTGCGTGTCGAAGTCGATGTAAAGGATGCCGAAGCGTTTCTCGTAACCGAAGCTCCATTCGAAGTTGTCCATGAGCGACCAGAGATAATATCCGGCAATGTTCATGCCTTCGTCGTTCAAGTCGGATACGGCTGTGAGGTGCTGTTTAACGTAGTCGATGCGTTTCACGTCATGGACTTCGCCGTTCTCAAGCGCGTCGTCGTAAGCCGCGCCGTTCTCTGTGATGATGATTGGAAGGTCTGTGTACTCGTTACGTAAGCGACGGATCAGGTCTTTGAATTCGTTCGGGGCGATATCCCAGCCCATGCCCGTCTTGTCGTAATCGGAGTACGCAGCCACCGTCATGAAGTCGTTCGCCGCGCTGAACTCAACGAGTCCGCGGCTGTAGAAGTTGATGCCGAAGAAGTCGCACTCTGTCGAGATTGTCTCCATGTCACCTGGTTTGATGAAATCGTACGTATGAACGTATTTCGCGAACAAGTTCATCATGTCGACCGGATACTGACCTTTGAATACTGGGTCGAGGAACCAGCGATTCGAGTAGCCGTCCGAGTTGTTTTGCGCGAGTCGGTCGTTCACCGAGTCCGTTTTGGCGTAGACCGGTGACAAGTTGAGCGTGATGCCGATTGGCGTCGTCGACTTCAACTCTTGTTTCAATAGTTCGACCGCTTTCCCGTGCGAGAGAAGCATATGGTGCACGGCGCGAACCGCTTCGTTCATATCGCGATGTCCCGGTGCGTGCACACCGAGATGGTAGCCGAGGAATCCAGCACACCATGGCTCGTTGTGCGTGATCCACGAGTCGACGATCCCGTCGAGCTCATCGAAACATACTTTGGCGTAGTCGAGGAACCAGTCGACCGAGTCGCGGTTCACCCAGCCACCTTCTTCATGTGCCCACATCGGGAGATCCCAATGGTAAAGCGTGACGGCCGGCTTGATGCCTTCCTCACGGAGGCGTGTCGCGAGCGTCTTGTAGAACGCCATCCCAGCCGGGTTGAACTCGCCCTTGGCCGGGAAGATGCGAGGCCATGCGATCGAGAAGCGATACGTGTCGACACCGAGCTGTTTGATGTGCTGGATGTCTTCCTCGAAGCGATGATAGTGGTCACAAGCGACGTCACCGTTATGCTTCTCGAACACGCGTCCGTCGATGTCACAGAACATGTCCCAGATCGACGGGGTGCGACCGTCTTCGTTATGCGCGCCTTCAATCTGATACGACGAAGTCGCGGTCCCGAAGACGAAGTCTTTATTGAATTGCATAGTGTGTTCCTCTTTTCTCTATTATTCTTTGACCGCACCAGCCGAGATACTGCTGACGATGTATTTCGACAAGAACAAGAAGGCGATCATAATCGGCACGACTGAAATGGCGATACCGAGGTAAAGGGCACCGAGGTTCTCGGCGACTTGCGATCCTTTCAAGAAGCCCATCAGGACCGGCAACGTGTACTTCTCTGGAGAGAACAAGAGCACGAGCGGCATCAAGTAGTTGTTCCATGAGCCGATGAACGTGAAGATCGACATCGTCGCGACGGCCGGCATCATCATCGGAAGCGCAATCGTATGGAAGATGCGCAGTTCGCTCGCGCCATCAATCCGGGCCGCTTCAATCATACTGACGTGCAGCGTCGCTTGTGTGTACTGGCGGATGAAGAAGACGACGAACGGACTGGCGATCGACGGGATGATGAGCGGGATGAACGAGTCGAGAATACCGAGCGTCTTCGAAATCTCGTAGAACCCGATGAGTCCAAGTTGCCCTGGAACCATCATCATGACGAGCATGAAGATGAACATCACGTTTTTTCCTTTAAAGTTATAGAACGCAAAGCCGAAAGCCGTCATCGCTGAGAAGTAACCCGAGAGCAACGTCACGAGTACGGCGACGATCAAGCTGTTTTTGAATCCTGTCCAGATGTTGATGTAGTCGCTCAAAATCGCATAGTTTTCGACGAGCGCCGATCCAGGGATGAGCGAGAACCCGGTCATGATTTCTCCGTTCGTCCGTGTCGCGTTGACAAGCATCATGAGGAACGGGATGAAACAAATAATCGTCAAGATAATCAAACCCGTGTAAATCAAGCCACGGCTGAACCATTTCTTTTTCGGTTTATTGCTTGGCGGCAGCACACGAAGCGGTTTCTCTTCGCGTGGCGGCTGAACTTCGCTGTCGGCGAGCATACGCCGTGATTCTGCATTTTGTTCCATTGGTTATGCTCCCTTCTGCGCAGCGCGTTCTTTACGGAACATACCTTTGAAGACGATCGCCGAGAAGACGAGCGTGATCAAGAACAAGCCGTAAGCGACCGCTGATGCATAGCCATAGTTGTTATACTTGAACGCTTGGTTGTAAAGATAAAGCACCATCGTGTTCAGTGCCCCGTCTGGCGCACCGACCCCGTCCGTTATGAGGAGCGGGAGGTCGAACAATTGAAGACCACCGATGAGTGACGTGATCATGATGTACAAGAGAATCGGTTTAAGCAGTGGCACCGTGACGTTCGTGAACATCTGCCAACGGTTCGCGCCATCGATATGGGCGGCTTCGAAGAAGTCTTGCGAGATCCCCGATACACCGGCCATGACGATGATGAACGAGTGACCGAACCACATCCATGTCAAAATGAGTGAGACGGACAGTTGTGCCGTCACCGGTTGCGATAACCAATTGATTGGGTCAGAGATGATACCGAGTTTCAAGAGCATCATGTTGAGTGATCCATGCTGCCAGTCGAGCAAGATTCCGAACAAGAGCGCGACCGAACTGATCGTAATCAAGTTAGGAAGATAGAAGAATGAACGGAAGAACGCGAGGCCCTTCAGCTTCAAACGTAAATCTGAGAACAAGAGCGCGAGAGCCAGTGCGAGACCGATTTGCAAGACGAAGTTTATTCCCCAAATCTTGATCGTATTGACGAACGCCTCGATGAAGTATGTGTCTGTCAACAGGCGCGCGTAGTTCGCAAAGCCGACGACCTCTTCTCCTTGGCTGCCGGTATAGTTGGTGAAACTGTAGTAGAGGGTCAAGAAGACCGGGTAGATACTGAATGTCAAAAAGACGACCCAAAATGGGGCAATAAACGCATAGCCGTAACGGTCTAGTTTTTTCACGTCGTGTTACTCCTTCCATAGCAACCCTTAAGGGGGGGAAATCCCCCCATGGGTTAGCTTGCTTCAGTCAACTGTAATGTCTGGGTAAGCGTTCTTCGCTTGTTTTTTGAACTCTTCGATTGCTTCTTCTTTCGACTTCTTGCCTTCTACATATTGAAGAACTGAAGCGCCGTAGAGTGTGTCAAGCTGTTGGTCGTACTTCGTGACGATACCAGGCGTGATCTTGTCCGCTTGGTCGAGGAAGAAATCGTAGTTGTTCTGTCCGCCGAGGAACTCATCGCTGAAGTCGGCTTTGATTTTGTCGGTAACCGGTTTGTAAGCGAGCACGTCGCCTGTCTCTTCAGCCCAGCCAGTCAAGAACTCTTCGTCTTGCGTCATGAGTTTGACGAAATCGTAAGCAGCTTCTTTGTTTTTCGATCCTTCGTAAACGCCGAGCCATGTGCCGCCCCAGAAGTATGGGCTAGGACCGTTCGTGACTGCCCAGTCACCGGCTGTGTCTTTCGCGCTGTCTTTCAAGACGCTGTGGAGGCCCCATGTTGGAAGAACGTAAGAGAAAACCTGTGTTTCAACTTCTTTGCCGCCTTCTTTAACTTTGATCGGTTTTGACATGCCTTCGAACCATGATGGTGACCATTCTGGAGCGAGGGCCGTGTATTGTTTCTCACGAAGCTCCTTCGCATAATCCATGTAGTCGATTTTGTCTTGTGTCAAGACGAGCTCGTTTTTGTCGTTTACCCATGCTTCAGGATTCGCACCTTGTGAGAACCAACGGATCGCGCCTTCATCTGGGAACATGCGATAGCCTTTTTGTTTCATCTTCTCAGCAACCTCGAAGACGCCGTCCATCGAGCTCATCATGTTGCCGATTTCGGTCGGGTCATCCGTGCCGAGGACTTCTTTCGCTAGGCTACGTTTGTAGTAGACGCCACCTGGAGTCGTTTGCCATGAAAGGGCGCGCACGTTGCCGTCTTTGTCTTTCCCGAGGTCGAAGACGTAAGGGATATAGTCGTCCGAGATTTCATTGACGTTGTACGGCTCGTCGGAGAGGTTTTCCCAATAGCCTGCATCAACCCATTGCTTGAGGAACGCAATCTCGCCTGTGAAGACGTCTGGTGCTCCAACACCGCTTTCAAGAGCTGGTTTGAGTTTTGTCGGGTAGTCGGCGATTGGAACGATTGTCAATTCGACTTTGACGCCATTCTTCTCTTCGTATGTTTTGATTGGCTCTTTGAGCTCATCCGTGAACGACCAAACTTTGAGGACGTCATCTTTAGACCCTGACTCAGAACCTGAAGTTCCTTCGTCGTTTGAGCATGCGCCCAAGACGCCGACCGATAGAGCTCCGATTGAAAGTAAGCTGACTAATTTTTTACGCATGTGTGAACCCATCCTTTTAAGTGTTTTTAGAAAGCGTTTGCAAGAAGAGGTAATAATTTGTCGAAAGCGCTTTCGTAAATGCCGAAATAAAATATCGAAAGCGGTTTCGATTTTGGGGTGAATGATTTTCGAAATCGCTCTCTTCTCTCCATTCCGCTGAAGCGAACAGAGCGACTTCGAAAGATCATCGTGACTTGTTTACGTTTTGACCGGTGCGCAAGACGCCCGTTCAATCAACCGAACTGGGATGACGCGGCGTTCAGTCCGACGTTCTTTGGCTGTCATCTGCTCGATGAGCAGTTCAGCCGCCGCCTCTCCGATTTCGTCCGTATCTTGTCGGATTGTCGTCAGTTTCGGCGTGATGTACTTGATCATCTCGATGTCGTCATAGCCGATGATCGAGATGTCTTCCGGGACACGGAGACCGTGTTCATGGACGGCTTCGATGGCCCCGATGGCCATTTGATCGCCTGCGACGAAGACTGCGGTCGGCGGTGACTCAAGCTGTAATAACTTCTCCATCGCCTGTTTACCTTCTTCGACCGAGAAGAACCCGGCGTTGACCAAGTAACCTGGTTGAATCGGCAAGTCGAGCTCCTTCATGGCGAGCTTATACCCTTTCACCCGGGCCGCACCGGCATCAATCGACGAGTCTCCGGCGATATGTGCGATGTGGCGATGGCCTAACTCATGCAAGTAGTTCACAGCAAGGCGGGCACCTTCCGTATTATCCGAATAGACGACGCTGCAGTTGGCGCTGTCCATGTCGACCACGACGATCGGGATATCGCTTTGCATGAGCTCTTGGACTTGTTCGTCCATCCGGTCCGAACAGATGACGACGATGCCGTCGACTGCTCGATGTTTGAAGTGTTCGAGATAACTCATGTCACGGTTGCGGAGGTTTCGCGAGGCAAAGATCAAATCGTAGCCGTATTCCTCGGTCGCGTGACGGAAACTTTCAATAATTCCATTAAAAAATGGATGCTTCATTCCGACTTCATTCGCTTCTGAGAACATGACCCCGATCGCCCACGATTTTTTCGTCGATAACGACTGGGCGTGCGCGTTCGGTAGATAGTCCATCTCAGCCGCAGCTTTTAAAATTTTGGCCCTCGTCTTTTCGCTGACGTCCTTATAGTTGTTCAATGCTTTAGAGACCGTCGTAATCGAAAAGCCGGTTTTTTTAGCTAAATCATAAATCGTGCCCATGTCATTCTCCTCTTCCCGAAAGCGCTTTCGGTAATTTGATTGTAGCGCATGAATTTGTAGGAATCAATTCTTTTTCGGGGAATATTTTGAGATTTATTTTTGTGACGTGTTTCTTCTATATTAACGGATAAAATCATTTTTTGTCGTTAGTGTGTCCGTGTATACAACCAAACGAGATTCGTGAACTTTTGAACCTCCGTCTCCCCCGTCACACCTTTAAACAAGCGTTGAAATGGCTTGAGCAATTGTTCAAGGACGATTTTCCGGAGCCGCTCTTGATGGAGCTCGTACGTGATTGCCTCAAACAAATCCGCTTGTTCCTCGGTCATCTTGACGTGCGCGCAAATTCGTTCGCCCATCTCGATCAACTCGTCTTTCGTGACGAGGTTCTTATCCGTCGTCCCTCGCATTTGATCGACCGTGACCGGGTTCAAGATATGTTCGCCGGTGTCGACCATACGCGCCGCCATCAACTCGATGTAGGCGTACAAATTACGAATCAATCGCTGAATCGAGTAGGCCGTGTTCGTGATGCGGAGTGTGAACAGGATATGTTGCAACATCCCGTTGAAGAGTACTGTCAACTCGACCGAATACGGGCGAATCGCTTCCCCGATAATTTCGGTCAGGCGCATGGCGAGCCACTCGATCTCATAGACGCGGTGTTGTAGGACGAGCTTTTTCAATTCAGGTTCATTCGCTGACATGATCGACTCGAACAAGGCATGGAGATTCCGCTCCTCGTTCAGTTGAATGAGAATCGAAATCTGCTCGATAAAGACGTCCTTGTCGCGTTTGTCACGTCCCATCTGCATCTCAATCCGGCGCTGTCCAGCGTCATAGCGCAAGTTTTCGAGAATGTTGGCGACACAGTCCGTCTTCGAGGCGAAGTAGTTATAGAACGTGCCTTTTGAAATGTTGGCCCGTTCGATGATTTCTTGGACCGACGTCTGCTGCACTCCGTTCTCAATGAACAAAGCCATAGCGACGTCAGCAACTTTTCGTTTCTTATCCTTCATATACTGATTGCTCCGTTCTGTCTGGTTTCTGGCTTAAGTATACCATTTTGAACCAACAGTACAAAATGGTTGATTTATTTGTACGTCGGGTATAAAATCGTGACATCGACACTTACTAGTATATAACTATTCAGAACATAAAGGAGCAACTCGTATGAAACCAGAATTCCAAAAGAAACCGCCGTATCTCATGCTCGCGGTCCTCTTTGTCGGGGCGTTCATCGCCTTCTTGAACAACTCTTTACTTAACGTCGCGCTCCCATCAATCATGGTCGATTTGGAGATTGCTGACTACTCGACCGTCCAATGGCTCGCGACCGGCTTCATGCTCGTGACGGGCGTGCTCGTTCCAGCATCGGCCTACTTGATCACCCGATTCTCGAACCGTGGTCTCTTCATCACGTCGATGGCGATTTTTGCGCTCGGGACGGCCATCGCCGCCTTCTCTCCGAACTTCGGTGTCTTACTCGCCGGTCGGATGATTCAAGCGGTCGGTGCCTCGACGATGGGACCGCTCTTGATGAACGTCATGCTCGTCAGTTTCCCGCGTGAAAAACGCGGAACGGCGATGGGGATTTTCGGTCTCGTCATGATTTCAGCACCAGCGATCGGACCTACGCTTTCAGGTTACATCGTCGAATACTACGACTGGCGCGTCTTGTTCGAGATGATTCTCCCGCTCGCCCTCATCGGTCTCGGTCTCGCCATTTGGAAAGCTGAGAACGTCATGGTCCAAAATAAAGAGCAATCGCTCGACTATTTGTCACTCGTCTTATCGACGCTCGGATTTGGTGGCGTCTTGTACGGTGTCAGCTCGGCGAGTTCAGACGGCTGGGATAACCCAATCGTCTTGACGACGATGATCGTCGGGTTCGTCGCGTTGATCGCCTTCGTCATCCGTCAGCTCAACATGGAGAAACCGCTCCTCGACTTACGGGCATACAAATACCCGATGTTCGCGCTTGCTTCGATTATCGCAATCGTCAACGCCGTCGCCATGTTCTCCGGGATGATTTTGACACCGGCCTACGTCCAAAGCGTCCGTGGCATCTCGCCGCTCGACTCGGGGCTCATGTTGCTACCAGGTGCCATCATCATGGGGATTATGTCCCCGATCACAGGGAAACTGTTCGATAAGTTCGGACCGAAGTTGCTCTCAATCACAGGTCTCACCATCACTGCAATCTCAACGTACATGCTTGCCAACGTCCAACTCGATTCGACATATACGTACATCGTGACGACGTATACGCTTCGCATGTTCGGGATGTCGATGGTCATGATGCCGATCATGACTAACGGTCTCAACCAGTTGCCGACGAGCCTTAACCCGCACGGAACGGCCATCAACAACACGGCCCAACAAGTATCCGGTGCGATCGGGACAGCAGTCCTCGTCACAATCATGAACTCGGTCACGAAAACAAAGGCCGAGTCGCTCATGACCGGCGTCGACCCAGCGACACTCACCGAGAGTGCGATGGGCGCGTTGACACAACAAGCGTTGCTGTCAGGGATCCAGTATTCGTTCTACGTCGCTCTTGGCATGAACATTTTGGCGCTCATCTTAGCGTTCTTTGTGAAGCGGGTTGATGTTAAGAAATTTGACGATAAAGCGGAAACCGCTGAAGAGTTGAAACAAGCAAATTAATGATGAAAAGCCGTTCTGAATACTAAGTTCAGAGCGGCTTTTTTTATTTCCGTTTCAATCCAATCACCTACAAAAGCTATAATACAAGGCCGATAACAAGCAGTCTTTTTTGTTGATATCTCAATCCATTCAATCATGTAGAGTGCGATAGCCAAGGAGGTGTTGCCTAATGCATAGAGGGGAAATTTCAATCCAAGCACTCACGTAGAGTGCGATGTCGATACGGTCGATGTTGTCCTTCGCATTCTCATTTCAATCCACACACTCACGAAGAGTGCGATCGGTGCACATGCTCTTCACATGGATTAACGCCGATTTCAATCCACGCACTCACGAAGAGTGCGATTACATCCCGAAACCCTTCGACGTTCGCCAAGCGATATTTCAATCCACGCACTCACGAAGAGTGCGATCCTCGCGGATGAGCTTGTCGGTGAAGGCGCGGGAATTTCAATCCACGCACTCACGAAGAGTGCGATTCGACCGTCGGGCGTTGACTATCTATATAAAGCCATTTCAATCCACGCACTCACGAAGAGTGCGATGTCGCTTGTGTGAATAACGCGGCACGCTGTTGCGGTATTTCAATCCACGCACTCACGAAGAGTGCGATAACTTGTCTCGGATTCATCAGCTAAACCCCTTCCATTTCAATCCACGCACTCACGAAGAGTGCGATAGCACCTTCTCGCGGACCTTGTCGCTGTATTCGAGATTTCAATCCACGCACTCACGAAGAGTGCGATTAATATCGGACAGGTCAAGACAGTCGCCCATTTCATTTCAATCCACGCACTCACGAAGAGTGCGATAAAAATCGAACGCAATTGATATTTATAATACGACATTTCAATCCACGCACTCACGAAGAGTGCGATCTATATAGGGTAACGCTTTTTCAAGCCGTTTAATTTCAATCCACGCACTCACGAAGAGTGCGATACCGATGACCATCGAAAACTTGAAGATGCAGGCGATTTCAATCCACGCACTCACGAAGAGTGCGATCGCCACGACCTCGTTTTTGACCATCTCCTCGGATATTTCAATCCACGCACTCACGAAGAGTGCGATAGGTGACGATTAAGGACGCGGCAGAGGCGTTTCGATTTCAATCCACGCACTCACGAAGAGTGCGATAAGTTCACGGATTTGGTAGACGAGTGTTTCCTCCTATTTCAATCCACGCACTCACGAAGAGTGCGATAATCAATTATTTCAACACCTAAAAACAAGGGAGAATTTCAATCCACGCACTCACGAAGAGTGCGATGGCGGCGCTCGATTGGTTGAGCGTGGTACGGGAGATTTCAATCCACGCACTCACGAAGAGTGCGATGCGATCCCGATGCG
>NZ_QLVE01000065.1 GCF_003331145.1 Exiguobacterium sp. TNDT2
TTTCAATACAATCTTCATATAGGTTGGTATCGATTTCTGATCCATAAATATCTTCTTCCAATCCTTTTTTGATATTTGAAAGTGTTATCCCCTCCTCAAGACATTTTTCAATATAGCGAGTTATAACTTGAATTAATATGTTTCCGCTCCCAAAAGAATCTTCTAATATTTTTTTCCCGTAAAGATTGTCATTATAATTTGCCATATCTAGCATTTTTTGCACAACTTTTAGTGGTGTAAATACTTGTTCTTTCAATTAATTTTACTTACCTCTCTATTTCAGAATTATATTAATAATAAAAAAGACAGAAGAAGCTTCAAATGCTCCTCTGTCTTTATTGTAGATGTTAATTACTCAACTGTCACCGACTTCGCCAAGTTACGCGGTTTATCGACGTCACAGCCACGTGCGAGCGCGGCATAATACGCCATGAGTTGAACCGGTAACACCGTGATTAGCGGGGCGAGAATCGGTTCGACGTGCGGCAAGATGAACTCATCGTTCTCGTGCTCGACGTCTTGCATCGAGATGATACACGCGTTCGCACCACGGGCGACGACTTCTTTGACATTGCCGCGGATGTTCAAGTTCGTCTTCGGTTGCGAGATGAGCGCGATGACCGGTGTGCCGTCTTCAATCAAAGCGATCGACCCGTGTTTGAGTTCTCCGCCCGGGTAGCCTTCTGCTTGGATATACGAGATTTCTTTTACTTTGAGCGCGCCTTCGAGACAGACCGACGCATCGAGGCCACGTCCGATGAAGAACGTGTTCGGCGTCGTCTTCAAGTAACGGTCCGACAAATCTTCGAACAGCTCTTTTTGCGACATGATTGAGTCCATGATCGTCGCGACACGCGCGAGTTCCGGCATCAACTCGAACGGCAAATCTTTCCCGTTCGCGCGGGCGATATCATATGCGAGAATCGCGAGCACGGCGATTTGGGCCGTGTATGCTTTCGTCGACGCGACCGCGATCTCTGGGCCGGCGTGGAGGAGCATCGTCTCGTTCGCTTCACGCGAGAGTGTCGATCCTGGCACGTTCGTCATCGTGAGTGCCTTGTAGCCGCGCTTCTTCACTTCGACGAGGACGGCCCGGCTGTCAGCCGTCTCTCCAGACTGTGACAAGAAGACGAAGAGCGGACGTGAACTTAAGAGCGGCATATTGTAGCCGAATTCTGATGAGACGTGGACCTCGGTCGGAATGCCGGCAATTCGCTCAAGGATGTCTTTTCCAACGAGCCCAGCGTTATAACTCGTGCCACAGGCGACGATATAGATGCGGTCCGCTTCCGAGACGAGCGAGCGCACGCCTTCCGTGAGCTCGATGTCAC
>NZ_QLVE01000066.1 GCF_003331145.1 Exiguobacterium sp. TNDT2
CATCCCACTTAAGAGCCTCAGTAGCCCACGTTCTAAACGGATTGTTTTGCGGGAGTGTGCTCGACACAGGGAAGGAAATCTCTTCGTAAAGATGCTTGAGGGACAGCTTGGTTCGTCGCAAAAGAAACGTCTTGTCTGACTCCGTAGCTGCACATCAAATCCAAACACACGCTCATCGTGCAATGTCCTGATGTATCGGCTATGGACACGATGTGAGCTTTTAGTGCAATGGGGACAGGGTGCGCACGACTTTTTTCCATGACAAATGAACTGATATGTTTCATCACGACGGTTCACCTCGACCACTTCTAGTTCTGGAAGAAACTCGTTTAACATGACTGATCCCTTCAATCCTTTTAGTAAACTAATTCCCGAAGATTACCTTCATCAAAAGTGAGGAAGAACCAATTTTAAACCGCTGTTGACACCGATTACGAAGGAAACCACACTCATTTTTAGTCATGAGTGTTCAGATCCTATCAGAAGAGGAGTCTCTCACTAATAGTTCATTCTTTTTCGTCGATTTCTGACTGTCCTGTCTCTTGGTTGTAGAAGCGACATAGGTTTCTATTTATAAGAATGTCTGAATAGAAAAACCCCTGATCTGCCGTATCTACTTTTCTTCACTAGAAGGGCCATTATAGAAGATATATTCCTAAAAACAGATATTTACTATTTCATAGAAGGACTCTTCACTCCTCCTACCAGGTCTATTTACATTAAAGAAACTCTAGAATTAAGGTGCAACAAAGCTAATCTCCTATTTAGTTGATGTATAATCAGTCTACCTATTTCAACCCAAGATGTTCTCTTAGTGTTTTTCCCTCGTACTGTTTTCTGAAAATCTCTCTTTTCTGCATTTCGGGAACAACTAATTCAATGAAGTCCTCTAAGCTCTCAGGTAGCGTAGGAGGCATGAGATTGAATCCATCTGCCACGCCTTTGTCTAGCCACATCTCCATCTGATCAACAATCTCTTCGGGTGTTCCGATTAAGGTGAAGTGGCCTCCACCGGCACTAAGAAATCCTAATAGTTCCTTTACTGTAGGATTAGTATCATGAATAATTTCAAGTATTGTCTCATATCGACCTACAGGACCATTAAATTGCTCTAAAGGTGGTAATGTGGGCACTTTTAAATCGATTTCCCAGTCCGTACAATCCATCTGGAGAAAATAACTCAGTTGTTTTAACGCTGTCTCTAGAGGCAACATTTCATCTAATGCTTGCTTTTTAGCCAAGGCTTCTTCACGGGTCTTTCCTACATATGTAACAAGACCTGGAAAAACTTTGATTTGCTGTTTGCACCCTCCATTTTGCTTGATGGCCTCATCTAACTTTTGACGATATTTCATAGCCTGACTTATATTCCAAGATACTGAATAGACTGCCTCCGAATGTTTGGCTGCTAGTTGAATACCTTGCTTTGAGGCCCCTGCTTGCATGGCCACCGGTTTTCCTTGAGGGCTCTTTGGTGTAGTGGATGGACCCCTCACATTAAAAAATTCTCCTTTGTGATTGATAGGGAAAATATTATCAGGGTTGATTAACTGACGTCGCACTCGGTCAGCGAGAACCTCTTCTCTATCCCAAGACAAGAAGAGTTTATGCATCAATTCTGCGAATTCATCTGCCTTCTTATACCTCTCTTCATGGGATGGAAGACTCTCCATGCCGTGATTCCATGCTTCTTCATCTCTCATAGACGTCACTAGGTTCCAACCCACTCTTCCATTTGTAATATGTTCTAGGCTCAACAACTGTCTTGAGGCTGTAAAAGGATTTGAAAAAGTACTCGAGATGGTTGAGACGAGCCCTACATATTTTGTCACCTGAGAAATAGCTGTCAAATTGATTAATGGGTCGAACCAAAATGCCGGTATTTCATTTGGTTCTTGTGCCAGGAAAGATTGACTGTCTGCGAAGAAGACAGCGTCAAAGCATCCTTTTTCAGCTAACTGCGCCAAGGATTGATAATATTCTATCTCCCCTACCCGGTTAACACTTGAGTTCGGCATCAACCACGCAGCCTGATGATGTCCACACCCATAAACCAAAACCCCTATATTAAGTTGATTCTTTTGAATAACCGTCATTACTCTTCCCCCTAAGACTAGACCAATATATTATGCCTTCCTATCTTACATATGGAGGTAATAATACATTTAGTTCATCGTTAGTCCACCATCTACTGTGAAATTTTGCCCTGTGATACCTTCCGCCTCTTTAGATGACAGATAAACGACCAAATGGGCCACCTGTTCCGGAGTTGTCACTTTTCTCAAAGGTGTAGAATTAGCAATCAGTTCAAAGACCTCTTGAGACGTTACTGAACTGGCATCAGTCACTTTCAACAAACCACCTGATACGACATTTGCTTTAATTCCGTATTGTCCCAGTTCAGAGGCTATATTGCGTGTAAAACCTATAAGTCCTGCTTTTGCGGTTGTATACTCGTGGTAGGGGACAACTGGATTTTGGTAGAGATTCGTACCAATACTGATGATACTTCCGTTTTGTCTCTCCATGAATTGGGGTAAGACACTTTGAATCGCATTGAAGGCCCCTTTTAATGTTCCATCCAGCTGTCTTTGATAATCTTTCCATGAAAGATCTATAAAAGACTTTTGCTGTATCGGATCGAATTTGAAGTCTACCAATGCATTATTGACCACCACATCAATTTGACCAAAATAGTTGGTCGCCACTTTCACCATCTCATCCACTTCTTGGCGATTTGTCACATCAGCGTATAGAGCTATAGCATTTTGTTCACCGAGCTCCGAAACAAGTCCTTCTGCCTTCTCTTTACTTTTGTAATAGTTAATCACTACATTAAACCCTTTTTCAACTAAAGCTTTTGCTATCGTAGCACCAAGACCCTTGCTACTTCCTGTCACCAAAACTGTTCTTTTCACGTCACCACTCCTATACTTTTAGTTGCAATCGCAAGTACAAATCAAAAAGTGAAAGATATTACCCCTGCACTGCCTTTAGTCTTTCCAATAAATCTAATTCTTCCGTACCAACTTTAAATGAATGTCTTTCTGAATAGTACTATCGGTTTACTGTTTAGGTAGAACCGACAAAGAATGTCGTTCAAACCTTTTCCCTAAAACCCAGGCGAGTAGAGCTCCACTAATGAAGCCAGCAGTCCTGTTCCAATCACCTCACTACCGGCTGCCATTATTCTCCTCTGTGTATACTTGTACAGTAGTCCTGCAAATGAGCAACCTACAGCGAGCAATCCATTAGCTTGAAAATTTGCAAAGATCTGATTTGTAATACAATGTACAATTGGCGCTCTTTCACGAACAGAGAGTTGCATGAGTATCCCTCCGCACTCGGTTGCTTTTTTAAACTGTTGTACAATGATCCATGCCTATTACCCCTTTCTTGAACGCAAAAAACCGCCTCCTGAAGATAGGAGGCGGCGAAAGACCAGTTAAATAGAAAGTATAAAAGGTTCGCACACTTCCCTCCGCTGGTATGACCCAGATCAGGTTCAAAGGGTCCGGACTCTTGTCCGTCTCAGCCAATTCGGCTCCCCTAGTGTATTTAGGTATTTTGTTTTCACGACCACTATAACAAATCCTAATTTTTATGTAAAGCCTGGTATCTACTGTCTACAGAGGTTGTGCAGGAAGTAAACCTTGTCTTACGAGTGTTTCGTACTAGATGTTTTAATTATAAGATACCTATTAGCTTGTATGATATTTTAAATGAGCTCTGATTTATAGGAATTGCTCTTCTTATTTTTCCCCCTCCCTAAAACCACACCAGGCTGTTTTTTTATCCTTGATGAATTATAAAATTAAGTGCAACATCTGAACGTGAACGCAAAAAAAGCCCACAGCGATGGCCTCGTTTAGAATGAAGTTACGACACAAACATTCAGACGGAGGAATCGCTATGAGCTACACCCATCTT
>NZ_QLVE01000013.1 GCF_003331145.1 Exiguobacterium sp. TNDT2
CACATAAAGAATTTATTATATAAATATACATTTTACGCTTCAGACAAGCCCTTGGTACATGACTTTTCTTTTCAAGAGTTCAAAACTCGCCCGACCGTACATGATTCGCTTGATCAACTTCAGACGGTTGACTTGGCCCTCCACGGGCCCATTACTCTCTTTGCGCTCGCAAGCATGTCGGAACGCCTCTTGTTCCTGTATGAGACGGTGTGTAAAACGAAACGTCAGTCTGTCTCCCTTGGCGTGTTCGGTTAGAACAAGTTGTTGCAGCATCGTCCAGTCCCCCGACTCAAGACATCCCCTGAACGAGTGTACGAAACAGAAATAGTGGCGTAATTCCGGGAAGCGTATGAGGGTGTCGTCTACGGTCTTGCGATGCCTGACCGACGCATCCATTTCCCAGTTCCAAAGAAGGTGAAAGGCCCTTTGTCTGGTGATTGTTTCGGATGGGGAGAAGATGGTCTCTTTACGCTCTCGACGTATTTCTTCCACCACTTTCCTGACCGCGCTGGCAGATCCGTCATATCCCGCGCGTCGTATGGACGAGAGGATCGAGGAGACGGTTGCGTGAGATTCATCTAATTGGCGAATCCGGTCGATCCAACGGTTCACTTTGCGTCGTGAGGCGCTCGGCAAGCGTTTCCGGTGATGTGATATCGGTGCTGTCCTTCGGAGATCATTGTAGACCGTTTGACGACTGATGGAGAACCTATAGGCAATCGAAGTGACCGACTCCCCGGTTTCGTACGCCTTCTTGACGTCTAGGGTGCGATGCCAAGAAGGGTGATCCCATCTGTCGTCATCTTCGGCGTCGTTCGCAACGGCAATTACAGGAGCGCATTCTTCTATCTTTAAACCGAAACTCCCGGGCAGTAACGTGTGGCAAATCTTCTTGAAAAGGTCCGATAGGTTCTTGAGGAGATGAAAACGATCAAGAACCTCTGTGATGTTCCGTGAAACCTGACTGATTGCCTCCCTGTAGGGAGCGAAACGGTCTCTGGAGACGAGCTTCACGTGTGGATTCTGCTCGAGCCATTCCAGGACGGCACCGGTCTCTCTCGAAGGAAGCAGGTCGATCGGACGGTGTGTGACCAAATCACAGATGATGGTCCCGTAAGAATGTCCTTTTTTGAATGCAAAGTCATCTATCCCGACAAAAGGGGGAGATCCCCGTATCCACCTCGGTATGATAAACAAGACGAAGTACCGTGTCATGGCTGATCCGTATACCAAAAGCTGAACAGATTTTCTCTGTCTCAAGAGCACTCAATGAAAAGGCGAGAGAACGTATCTGCGCGTCCAAACGGGCACTTCGTCTTTGATAGACGGGGAGCCAATCTAGTCGCTCCGCGAAAACCTTTTGACCGCAGGCATCGTTGTCACAAAACCATTTAGGCATGGATAGTCGGACAGAGACGGCCGTTTCACCCTCCGGGATGTCCATCCAAGTTCGGATATACGTCCCGTGCCTCCTCGAAGAATAGCAAGCGCATCGGGGACAGGATGCACCAACACTTGAAAGTCGGGCATTCACCTCGATTTGATTGTCCTCATAGAAAACAGAATGTATTGATAATCGTTCGTCTAGTCTCTTCAATAAACGTTCCATTGAAATCACGACCTTTTATTCAATTATACGACGATAACGCGAAAATATCACTCTCACCTAAAGTGCGTAAGAACCATTTTATTTTAGCGTTCACACCTGGAAATCTCGTTCGAGGAGGTTCGGTGCAATCGTTCCGACCTCTCCCTTGTAGGATCGATATTTCTTCATGCGGACGAGGCATTTGAGACCGAGCTCGTCCATGAGACGCAATACGGTTTTCGGGTCGTGCCTGAAGCCTTGGCGCTCGAGGAGCGCATGGATGCGCCGATAGCCGCAACGTCCTTCGTGTTCGTGGAAGAGGGTCCGGATCGCTTCCTTCACTTGTCATCGGCTGTCAGTAGCGTCCACCAATAAAAGTAGACGCTTCGAGCCATATAGAGTACCCGGAGGAGCGCCGGTAAAGTATAAATCGCCCGTAGCTCGTCGATCACTTGGCCCTTGATCCCGTTCGTACGTGGATTTCCAGGTGGAAATCATGCCGAGAGAGGAGAGTCGGTATTTTAGGGCCGCGTCCATTAAGGACAGCCCGTTATCCGTCATATCGTTTAGTATCTCTAGTTTAAATGCCAGTGAGTACGCTATATAGGACGGATGAAAGATTGTCTCTACCTGTCGCTCGTAGGAGTGTCCATTCACGTACCTTATAACGATCCAACCCGAACACCATTCTGTAGCCAATTTCACTGGTCAAGCAGCGCTCGGCGATTTTTATATCCAACTTTTAAAGGGTAGTTCACATTCGAGTTTTTTGCGTGCAATCGAATCGATATAATGAATCTATTCATTTAGACGGGGAACGCATCAATAAGTAAAATCATCTTCAACAAACGTCAGATCAGGTATCTCGAATCAAATCCGAACGTGGAGTTGCGGACCGATCGATCCAGCACACGGGCAATTTCAAGGTACGGGCCGTCCTCGAAAATTAGAAAAGAAAGGGACCTTCACAAATCTTCGAGGAAGCGCATTAAATACCAATGAGTTATGAAATAAGCTAGAGGAGCTCGAAGGGTAGGCGAAGCGAACGACTACATCGAAAGAGGGACATCAGGTCATGAGCACGGTCATCCGAACTATAAATGATACTTTTATTGTCCTAAAGCGATGGGATAAGAATGTACAATTTCGTAGCCTCTCGCATACTTGTTCACCAGATGCACGACTACGCAAATCTAACTAAATGTGGACACAACGTTCTATTTGTTTCAGGTTTGGAATTTTGTTAAATATTTAGGACCCAACAAACATCATTAACGTCCTCAAAAAGCTGAATGTTTGATTGTGCGAATGGTGTTAAAATAAGTTGAGCGACAAGGACCCAACAAACATCATTAACACCCTCAAAAAGCTGAATGTTTGATTGTGCGAATGGTGTTAAAATAAG
>NZ_QLVE01000014.1 GCF_003331145.1 Exiguobacterium sp. TNDT2
GCACAATTGAAGTTAGTTTTAATTAAAAAAGATTTTAATGAGTTAATCAAAAATTTAAAAGATTTATTTACGCGATTTGAAAGTGAATTTTCCACTATTACTTTTGATGAAATAAAAACTGTAATGGGGTTCCCCACTAATTGGGAAAGTTACTTTTAAACAGCAGTATTAAAGAGACGGGATTAGCCATAATAAACATTGGCTAATCCTGTTTTTTTCATACTAACTTAGTGTCAACATTTTGTTATGACTCCTGTAAAATCTTGATATCGTTCACGATATCCTCGAGCGGTACGTCTTGGAAACCAGGATACACTTTAATGATCTTCCCGTCCTGGTCGACGAGATAGAACGATGTCCCGTGATCGACTTGCGTACCTTCTGACGGTTTACGAACGAGCGCCTTGAAGTTCTGTTGCGCGAACGCCTCAATCTCCTCTTGTGAGTAGCCCGTCAAGAACTGCCAGTCGGCTTTCGCCAAGTCATAGTTGGCCATGAACGCTTTGATCTTGTCTGGCGTATCGACGGTCGGGTCGACGCTGAACGACACGAATTGGACGTCCTCGACACCTTCCTCGACGAGCGCCTCATTGAGTTTTGTCATGTTGTACGTCATCGGTGGACAGACCGTCTCACAGTTTGTGAACACGAAGTCGGCCATCCATACCTTCCCTTTCAAATCATCGAGACTGACCATCTTTTCATTTTGATTCATATAATTAAACGACTCGATCTCCCAGTTGAGTGGGTCTTCAATTTCATTGCTGCACGCGGCGAGCACCGCCATCAGGCTAATCAGTCCGATGAGCATCCATTTCTTCACACGTTCCATCTCCTTCATTGTCAGTTGCGTCTCACGCGCCAGACGAGGAGCGTGATTAAAGTAAATGCCGTCAAGGCAAGGAACGGGATTGTGACGAACCCGAACCAGTTGATGTATTGCACGTTGCACGGTACCCCTTGCACGCACGGTTTGATATCAGCGAAACCGGGTACTTTTTGAACTAAATAATGGTACAGTGAAATCAGACCTCCGATGATGGAGAGCGGTAATACATATTTCTTCACCGCCCGGTCGTCCGTGAACACGGCGACCCCGAGCAAGATGACTAGCGGATACATGAAGATACGCTGAATCCAACAGAGCTCACACGGCACGAACTCGCGAATCTCACTGAAATAAAGACTGCCGAGCGTCGCCGTGAGAGCAACGAGCCAAGCGAGATAGAGACCATAACGGGTCAAGAACGATTGCTTCATGGTGTGCCTTGCTCGATCAAGCGCTCAATCGTCGCATAGTCAAACGGGTCTTCAAGCATGACGCCGTTAATCATGATCGATGGCGTGAACTCGACACCGTGCTCTTTGACGAGTCCGTCATCGAGACTCACCTCGTCGAGCACCGTCGAGTTCTCACTCAAATCATCCTCGAGCTTCGCCACGTCGACCGATGTCGTCTTGCTCGCGATTTCTGTCAATCGCTCGACCGTGACCCACGCCTCGTCGTGTTGCTGACTCGCCGGCTGCGCGTCATAGAGCGCCTTGTGGAACTCCCAGAACGCGTCGGGGTCTTGCTTATACACCGACTCTGACGCGAGCGATGCCAAAATCGACTCTTGCCCATGAAACAGGACGTTGATGTAGCTGAAACTGATTTTGCCTGTGTCGATATAGTCTTCTTTCAACTTCGGATAGACCGTCTCGCCCCACTGTTTACAAGACGGGCATTTGTAATCCCCAAACTCGACGACCGAGACGGGTGCGTCCGCATCACCGAGCGTCGGTTGGCCTTCCGTCGCCACGTGCTCCGTCGTCGCCGGGGCCGCCGTCTCGGCTTGTTCGGCCGGGCGGTTCAAGAGAACGACCACGACGGCAATGAGCGCGACCGCAAGCAGCGTCGCGACGACCAATAATTTGTTCTGTTTCATTCGTCTCACCTCAATTTGTATCGATTCGTCTTTCATTATAACGAAAGCGCTATCCGTTTCCACGAAATCGACCTTGTTTTTTCTCAACTTTGCTTCATGTCACGGAAGAGATGACGATGAACAAAGTGGATGTTGTCATTGTAGGAGGAATTTGTTTATGAAATCATTTTCGATGCGCCTCGGTCTCATCTTGGCGCTCAGCATCGCCATGCTCGTCTTTTTACTCACCATCACGCTGACGTACATGACGAGTCAACGGTCCGCCACTTCGCTCGAAGCGGAGATCGGGGAACGGTTATCGATGACGTCGCATCAGCTCGTCGACAAACTCGACTTTTACATGTGGTCGCGCTATCAAGAAGTCCAATTGCTCCAAGGACTCGACGCCCTGAACGACCCCGCCTCAAGCCGGGCGCTTCTCGACCAGGTCCAGACGAACATCCCCGCTTTCTCGTGGATGGGTGTGACAGACGCGACAGGGAACGTTGTTGCCTCGACGGACGGCATTTTAGAAGGCGCCAGTATAAAGGAACGCCCCGTTTTCCTTGAGGCACAGCAAGAGCCGTTCATCGGTGACGTCCATGAAGCGGTACTCCTCGCCGAACTGTTGCCGAACCCGAGCGGCGAACCGCTCCAGTTCGTCGACATCAGTGTCCCGCTATTCCGTGACGGGGCGTTCCAGGGCGTGCTCGCGACCCACCTCAGTTGGGAGTGGGGCAAGGAAGTGCTCCGCCACTTCAATCGGACGCTCCACCATCAATCCGACTATACCGACTTGTTCGTCGTCAGCGGACGCGACAACACGGTGTTGCTCGGTCCCGCCCATCTCGTCGGCAAACCGCTCCCGACGTCATTGAAGGAAGGTTGGCACGTCGACACGTGGCAAGACGGCACGTCTTACTTGACCGGTGTCGCCACCGGTGAAGGCTACGAGGATTACGCCGGACTCGGTTGGAGCGTCGTCGTTCGCCAACCGACCGAGGTCGCGTTCGCGCCGGTCATGGAACTTGAGACTAAAATCTTATGGATCGGTCTGATCGCCTCGCTCGTGACGTCCACGCTCGGATGGTTCCTCGCCTCGATTGTGACGCGACCGCTAAAACGCATCACCGAGACGGCCGCCCTCATGAAACAAGGTAAGGTCAAGACGTTCCCGCACCAGTCTGGTATCCGAGAGATCGAATCGCTCGCGTTCGCCTTGGAGTCACTTGTCTCGTCGCTCACCGAATCCGAGACGGAACGTGTCCATTACGAGTCGCTCGCCAACCGTGACGTCTTGACCGGACTTGCCAATCGGACGGCGCTCCGACACTATTTGAACGAAGCGCAGGCGACGAAGAACGAATATGTCTGTTTCTATATCGACCTCGATGGCTTCAAAGACGTTAACGACACGTACGGCCACGCCACGGGCGATGACGTCTTGATTGAGATTGCAGAACGATTGAAACGCGTGACGCTCGACGGTGCCTATCCGGTTCGGTTGAGCGGTGACGAGTTCTTCCTCTTGTTCGAACGGAATGGAATGAGTGAACGATCGATCACGCAAATCGGCCAAGACCTCATCACGTCCCTATCCGAACCGATTGCCATTGAAAGCGGGACGACAAGAGTCGGGGCCAGTATCGGCGCCTCGCTCTGGCACACGGATATGTTGCCACACGCTGCCATCGAACGAGCCGATCAGGCACTTTACCGTTCGAAAGCGAACGGTAAGCATCAAATCACGCTCGATGAGACGCTCATCGCATGAGCAAAGGTCCATGCCGCTCGGCATGGACCTGCTTGTATTACGCTTCGAACAACAATTGTTCTGGATCTTCAATCATATCTTTGATGTGCTTGAGGAACGTCACGGCCTCACGACCATCGACGATGCGGTGGTCATATGAGAGCGCCACGTACATCATCGGACGGTTCTCCATCGTCTCCGCGTCGATGGCGATCGGACGGAGTTGAATCGAATGCATCCCGAGGATGGCGACTTGTGGTCCGTTCAAGATCGGTGTCGACAAGAGTGAGCCGAAGACGCCGCCGTTCGTGATCGTGAACGTGCCGCCTGTGAGGTCGCTCAGCCCGAGCTTGTTGTTGCGGGCTTTATCAGCGAGGTGCAAGATGTCCTTCTCGATCTCACCGAAGTTCTTGCGATCCGCTTCGCGGACGACCGGGACGACGAGTCCGTCTGGAGCCGACACGGCGATGCCGATGTCATAATATTTCTTCAAGACGATCTCGTTGCCTTGAATCTCGGCGTTCAAGTAAGGCATCCGTTTGAGTGCCGCGACGGCTGCTTTCGTGAAGAACGACATGAAGCCGAGTTTGACGTCGTTGTCTTTGACGAACTTCTCTTGGCGACGTTTGCGGAGCGCCATGACCGCCGACATATCGATCTCGTTGAACGTCGTCAGCATCGCTGCCGTCTGTTGCACTTCGACGAGGCGGCTCGCGATCGTTTGACGACGACGCGTCATTTTGATGCGCTCTTCGTCTTTGCCGCTCGCTGCCGGCTGCGGTGCCGCTGCCGGTGCTTTTGGCGTTTGTGGTGCTTGTGTCGGTGCCGGTTTCGACTCGTGGTTCGTCACATCATGGACGTTGATCCGGCCGATCGGGTCATTCGTCTGAACAGCCGAGAGGTCGATACCTTTCTCACGGGCCAATTTACGGGCCGCCGGTGTCGCGATTGGTCCTTTACCAGGGCTCGCAACGTGTTCTTCACGACGCTCGACTTTCTTCGCTTCGCCGACGGTCTCGACTTTCGTCTCGGCCGGTGCCGGAGCAGCTTCCGTCGCCGTTTCCGTTTTCGTCTTCGTCTTCGTCGCGACGGCCGTACCACCGCCTGAACCTGAACTGAGACGGGCGATCACTTGTCCGACTTGGACCGTGTCCCCTTCGCCTGCGAGTTGCTCGTCGAGCGTGCCCGACTCATCGGCCGGCACCTCGATGTTGACTTTGTCCGTCTCGAGTTCGACGATGGCATCCCCTTTTTCAACGTGGTCGCCTGGCTGTTTGAGCCACGACGCGACCGTTCCTTCCGTAATGGACTCTGCTAGTTCCGGTACTTTGATTTCGATCACAACGAGTTCCCCCTTAACTTATTTACGATCTTTTTGGTATGTGCTCGTGCCGGCAGCAGCCGAGACGGCGTCACGTGAGATGGCGTCACGGATGATGCGTGCTTGTTCTTGTTTATGGGCCGTCGGATTTCCTTCGGCCGGACTCGAACGGCGGCGGCGGCCGACGTAACGGACGTTCAACCGGTTCGACGTGACCGCTTCAAGACGCGGTTCGATATATGTCCAAGCCCCCATATTTTTTGGTTCTTCTTGGACCCAGACGATCTCTTTTGCGTTCGGATAGCGACTGATCACGTCACGGATTTCACGAACCGGGAACGGATAAATCTCTTCGACGCGGATGATGTGCAAGAAGTCGAGTGACTCCTCTGACTTCATCGTCGCTTCTTGCAAATCGATCGCCATCTTCCCTGAACAGAAGACGAGACGTTCGACTTTGTCCGGATTCTCACCGAGGCCAGCTTGCTCGATGATCGGGCGGAAGTTGTTGTCTGACAGTTCATCGACCGATGAGGCTGCAAGCGGATGACGAAGCAGGCTCTTCGGTGTCATGATGATCATCGGACGCACTTGTTCCGTGCCGAGCATCTTCGCCTGGCGACGCAAGATGTGGAAGTACTGTGCGGCCGTCGACAAGTTCGCGACCGTCCAGTTTTTCTCTCCGGCGAGCGTCAAGTAACGCTCCATGCGGGCGCTCGAGTGCTCCGGACCTTGGCCTTCATAACCGTGCGGCAACAGCATGACGAGACCTGACTTCTGGCCCCATTTGGCGCGACCGGCCGAGATGAACTGGTCGAACATGACTTGCGCCGAGTTGGCGAAGTCGCCGTACTGTGCCTCCCAAAGCACGAGCGTGTCTTGGGCGAACACGTTATAGCCGTATTCGAACCCGAGCACTGAACCTTCTGAGAGCGGGCTGTTGTGGACCGAGAATGAGGCGTTCGCCGTCGACAAGTGGTGGAGCGGTGAGAACTTCTTGCCCGTCTCGACGTCGTTCAACATGATGTTACGTTGCGCGAACGTGCCGCGCTCTGAATCTTGCCC
This sequence comes from Exiguobacterium sp. TNDT2, assembly GCF_003331145.1. Lineage (GTDB taxonomy): Bacteria > Bacillota > Bacilli > Exiguobacteriales > Exiguobacteriaceae > Exiguobacterium. The sequence continues at coordinate 6,047 of NZ_QLVE01000014.1, forward strand.
GCTCAAGCGGATCGGTGTGCCGTCCGAGATGATCGAGGCGTAGGCGAGCGTCTCGGCATGGCCCCAATCGACTTTCCCGTTGTCCGCGAACGCGTCACGGCGACGGTCGAGCACTTTTTGCAACTTGTGAAACACGCCGAAGCCTTCCGGCCAGACGAGCAATTCGTCGTTCAACTGTTTGAGCACGTCACGTTCCACGCCCGTCTCGACGAACGGGAAGCCTTTATGGACCGCTTCCGGCAAGACGATGTCGGCGTCTTCTTCTTCAGCCGGGACGAGGTCACGGGCCGATTTGAGACGATCCTCAATCGATTGCTCGATCGTCGCTTTGTCTTCTTTTGTCATGATGCCTTCCGCTTCGAGCACGTCTGCATAGACGTGACGGACCGATTTGTGTTCTTTGATGGCCTTATAGAGCACCGGGTTTGTGTTCATCGGTTCATCCATCTCGTTATGACCGTAGCGGCGGTAACCGACCAAGTCGACGAGGATGTCTTTATGGAACTTGGCGCGATACTCGCTGCACAGTTTGGCGACGGCGACACATGCTTCCGGGTCGTCCGCGTTGACGTGGAACACCGGGATTTCGTAGCCTTTGGCGATATCGCTCGCATAGCGTGTTGAGCGCGAGTCGCTCGGGTCGGTCGTGAAGCCGATCGTGTTGTTGGCGATGACGTGGACCGTCCCGGCTGTACGATAGCCTTTCAAGTTCGTCATGTTGAGCGTCTCGGCGACGATGCCTTGTCCTGGGAACGCGGCGTCTCCGTGAATCAAGATCGATGCGGCCTTATCGTCATGTTGGACCGCCATCCCTTTTTCCGAGCGGTCGTCTTGCGCCGCACGCGTGTACCCTTCGACGACCGAACCGACAAACTCGAGGTGGCTCGGGTTGTTGGCAAGGTTCAAACGGACCTCTTTCTTCTCTTCTAACACTCTGCGGTCGAGACCGAGGTGATATTTCACGTCGCCCGACCATCCGAAGTTTATGCCGATTGACCCTTCCGATGGGATCAACTCTTTGTTCGGGGCGTGCTGGAATTCGGCGAAAATCATTTCGTACGGTTTGCCGAGCACGTGCGCGAGTACGTTCAAGCGTCCGCGGTGGGCCATGCCGATGTTGATATGTTCAGACCCGCTCGAGATGAGGCCGCCGACCATGGCGTCAAGGAGCGGCACCATCGCGTCGAGTCCCTCGATTGAGAAGCGCTTTTGCCCGACGTATGTCTTATGAAGGAACGCTTCAAACAGTTCGGTCTCGGCTAAACGTTGGAACAGTTCGATTTTCTCGTTCTTCGAGTACTTCGCTTTCAATGCGCCTTGCTCGATGCGGCGGCGAATCCAACGTTTCTCTTCCATGTCGTCCAAATGACGAAGCTCGATGGCGACCGGGCCCGTGTAGACGTCAAGCAAGTGACGGACGAGTTCGAGCGCGTTCGCGCCCGGCTTTGGCACGTCTTCTGACAACAAGTGAGCCGGTACTTGCTCGAGATCGGTTTCACTCAATCCGTAGCGGTCAAACGCAAACAAGCCATGCTCGCGCGGATGGTCTTTGAGCGGGTAAATGTCGGCCGCTTTATGGCCGAGTGCCCGGATGTCATTGACCAACCGTGTCGCTGCCACGACTTTTTCTAAATCAAACGATGCAGCCGGCGCGACAGGCGCGCTCGTTTCCGGTGCCCCGTGTTTGTCAAAGTATTGACGCGTCTCCGCATCGACTGATTCTGGGTCTTCCACATATTGCTCGTACAATTCAACGATGTAGCCTAAGTTTGGACCATAAAATGCTTGCACTTCTTCGCGACCGTTCGACGACTCTCCCATTGAATAAATCCCCCTATCCGTTCCTATGCGCTCGATGTGTGAACGCTTTCATTTTAACATTTAGCACGAAGCAGTTCATCCATCTGATTCGTCCTGTGAAAAGAGCCAAATCTTGTCTCTTTCTCTCCTCTTCATACTACACCTTTCTAAATAGAAAGACCCTTTCAAATTCACAATTCGTCCATACTATTTCGATAAGTTTTCCTTATCAACCAATTGTGAAATCGATTCATCCGTTTAACTATTTCAAAAAAAGGTGAAACCTTGTTTCAGTCGAGTCCGTATATAGGGATGAAAAGTTGGAAAAAATTCTCATGAAAGCAAGGTGACTCTATGTTATCCGTACAAAACGTACATAAGAAGATGGGCCAGACGAACGTCTTGACCAATGTCAGCTTCGACGTCACGCCTGGAGAAATCTTTGGCTTCCTCGGTCCAAACGGTGCCGGGAAGACGACGACGATTCGCATTATCACCGGCCTCATGCCAGCGACGCACGGTTCCGTTACCGTCGACGGGTTCGACGTCTCGACAGAACGCCAACAAGCCCTCAGTCGCATCGGGGCCATCGTCGAAAACCCGGCCTTCTATCCGTATTTGACGGGTCGCGAGAACTTGATTCACGCGATGAACTTGATTCCTGGTCTAAAGAAAATTGACTTGAACGCCCTCGGTGCTCTCGTCGGACTTGAGACGAAGCTTGATATGAAAGTGAAACAATACTCGCTCGGGATGAAACAGCGCCTCGGCATCGCCCGTGCCTTGCTTCATAACCCGAAAGTATTGATCCTTGACGAACCGACGAACGGGCTCGACCCGGCCGGAATCGCCAATCTCCGTAATTACTTGCGTCACTTGGCCGACCATCGCGGCATCGCCATCTTAATCTCAAGCCACCTTCTCAGCGAGATGGAACTCATCACCGATCGCTTCGCCATCATCGACCAAGGTCAAATTAAGTCGGTCCAAGACGGGGAAGCAAAGACGGAGAGCGTCATCCTTTGTAAAGTCGGCCGCGAGCAGATGAACGAAGCACTCGATGTCGTCGCGCTCGCATTTGATGAGGTGAAAATCATCCAACAGTCGGCCGAGACGTTCATCGTCCCACGTCCGGAAACGGACATCCCGCGCTTGTTGAAACATCTCGTCGAACGTGACATCGCCGTTTATCAGATTGGGATGAAGCACGAGACGCTCGAAGAACAGTTCTTGAAATTGACGAAAAAAGAAGGAGGCACGACCAATGCGTTCATTACTAGCCAATGAATTCATGAAATGGCGGCGCACGATTAAACCGCTCGTCGCGCTCGGGATGTACACCGGAATTATCGTCTTGACGTACTTCATCGTCCGGAGTGGCGACAACCCAGGTGACGCAGAAACGTTCGTCAACTATGCGACGATGGCGGCGATGACATTCCTCGGCATTTTCACGATCGTCTTCACGGCCGAGATGATCGGGAATGAGTTGAAATTCGATACGTTGAAGCACTTGCTCATGAGCCCGTACTCGCGCGACCGGATTTTACTGTCGAAACTTGTGGCCGCTCTTCTTATCATGCTTGCCCAGTTCGTGTTCATCCTTGCCGTCACATACGGCTTCGCCTTGACGCTCGATGGGGAGTTGACGCTCGAGCAGTTCCGCAATGTCCTCCTTAGCGTCTCGAGCGGCGTGTTCGTCATCTTCTTGACGCTCATGTTCTCGGTCGTCTTTAAATCTGTCGGTGTCGTCATCGGCTTCACCGTGCTCGCGAATTTCGTCTCGACGATGATCGGTGGGCTTCTCATCACGTGGAAACCAGCCATCGCCAAATGGATCGTCTTCTTGCATACGGATCTGTCGATTTATTACCAAAGCCCAGGCTTCATGGAGACGATGGGCGTGACGATTTGGTTCTCGGCGTTCTACGTCTTGATTCACATCATTGCCTTCTACATCATCACGGCGCTCGTGTTCCGAAGTAAAACGTTCGCCGAATGACGGTTAACGTCTGAGCAGTTGTGGTATTTCCTATAAAGAGACTTCTATAAATGGAGGGACCACGATGTCAAAGACGGCATTACTCATCATCGACATGTTCAATGATTTCGACTTCGTCGGTGGGGATGACCTACTTCGAAACACGGAGCCGATTGTCGAACCGATTTTAAAACTGAAGCGTCACTTTAAAGAGAACGACTGGCCGGTCATCTACTGTAACGACAACTTCGGGCAGTGGAAAGACAGCACTGAGGATATCATCCGTCACGTCGACCTCTCAAAAGGTAGCGATATCGCCAAACGAATCGCGCCAGAAGAGAAAGAGTATTTCATCATCAAACCGAGACACTCAACGTTTTATGGGACACAGCTCGACATCTTGTTGCGACAATTAGATGTCACCTCGCTCGTCATGACCGGTGTCGCCTCGGACATCTGTATTCTCTTCTCGGCGAACGATGGCTATATGCGCGAATATGAGCTCCACGTCCCACGCGACTGCGTCGCCGCTGAGACGGACAAGCGTAACGACAGCGCTTTGACTGTCATCCACGAGGCGCTCGGCATCCCGATCGACGATGCCGAGACGTATATAAATGATACCCAGGTGTGATAAAAGCCTCTGACTGTTGGACACAGAATCCCAACATTTCAGAGGCTTTTTCGTTTTGTTTTCAGCTATGCTAGAAGTATGAAGAAACCATGAAGGATGTGACAACATGTATCTCACAATTGGATTATCGTTACTCGTTTGCTTGATTGCCCTCATTTTTACGATCATGGTCGGACTCGGAAAAGACAAATCAGACTACAGTCAAAAGAAAAGCTGGTCGATGGTGTCGTGGACGTATATCGTCCTGTTCCCGATCTCCTTCATGGCACTCGGCCTATTATACTATTTCATTACCCGATGACTTCGTTCATCGGGATTTTTTATTTGACCGCGACGGCGATCCCGATCGGATAATGGCGCGTCCCCCGCTTCGGTTCGACGAGCACGCCTCGTTGATAATAAAATTCAGTCGACGTGAATGGCGTAAATAATTCCTCAAACTCGGCCTCGATGAACTGGTGAGCGTGGAACGGCTCGTTTGTCGGTTGCCCGACCCCTTGACCGAACGGTGTCGACAACACCAAGATACCCCCTGGCTTCAAGAGTTGCCACACGTTCGCCATGAACGTCTCATAGTCGGTCACGTGTTCGATCGTCTCGAAGCTGACGATGCAGTCGAACGTCCCAAGTCTCTCCGGCAACGTCCGGTCGACGACATCACCAACGATATAGTTGACGTTCGGATGATGATAACGGCCTTTCGCGTAGCGCGTCGCCTCTTCTGACAAGTCGACGGCGACGACCTCGGTCACTGTTCCTTTCAAGTTCTTGGCGATCAATTGACTGCCGTACCCGCTCCCGCTCGCAAAATCGAGGACGCGCCCTTGCATGTATAAGAGGGCAAAATGATAGCGGGCGATATGTTCAAGCAGCAAGCCGTTCAGCGGGTCCATGCGATCTGGGATGACCCGTTCTCCCGTATAGTCTAATGTCATAATTTCTCCTTTTGTTATCTGCACTTCTTTCATCTTAGTCTTCCTAAGGCACTACGACCACAAAAAAAGAGAAAAGACTGTTTCCAATCTTTTCTCTCTTCATTATTGATTTTGCTTGAAGCGAAGTAAATCTGAATAGATGAGCTGATCGTTCATCTCGAGGATTTTGTTCGCTTCTGCTTCAAGTGGCGTACATGCTGCACCGTCTTCGGCGATTTCACCAGTCTTAGCATCATAACACATCGACTGCGTGAACAGATGGTCCTGCGTCACGACCGTTCCATCCCGGAAGATGGCGCGGTCATAATGCTCTTTCGAGAACAAGTCGTTCCCGAAGCCGACCTGTTCTGACGTATCGATTCCGAGCAAGTGCTGAATCGTCGGGTTCATGTCGACATGACTGCCGATCGTCTCGTGCACTTTCCCTTCCTCTTGGCCCGGCAAGTGGATTGCGAACGGGACAGCTTGGAGCTTGGCGACGTCATACGGTGTCAACTCGTCTTTCCCGAGCAGGTCGGCCATCGCGGCGTTATGGTTCGTCGAGATGCCGTAATGGTCACCGTAGAGTATGAAAATCGTGTCATCCCACATGCCGTTCGCCTTCAACTCGTCGATGAACAAGCCGAGGGCGTAATCCTGGTAGGCTAGCGCCTGCGGGAAATTGTTGAGCGTCGTCGAGTCCGTCTTAAATTTCGGGACGAGCTCGTGCTTCTCACTCGGCATCGTGTACGGGAAATGGTTCGTCAGCGTGATGAACTTCGCATAGAACGGTTCCGGCAGCTCTTCAAGCATCGGGATCGATTGGCGGAAGAACTCGTCGTCGAGGAGACCCCACTCCGTCATGTCCTCAGGATTGCCGAGGTCATAGCTCGCTTCGTCAAAGAACTTGTCGACGCCGATGTTTTGATACATCTGATCTCGGTTCCAGAACGACTTGTTGTTGGCGTGAAACACGGCCGAGTAGTAGTTGTCTTCTTTGATGACTTCTGGTAACGCGTTATATTCGTTATCGGCGTTCGTGAAGTAGACTCCTCCACGCGAGAGGCCATAGAGCGAGTTATCGAGTGCGAACTCGGCATCTGACGTCTTCCCTTGGCCTGTCGTATGGTAATAGTTCGGCCAGTAGTGAGACTCTTCGATCAACTCGTTCAAGTTCGGCGTGATGTACTCGCCGTTCGAGGCTTTCATGTTGTGCGTGAAGTTCTGAGCTGACTCGAACGAGACGATGATCACATTCTTGCCTTTATACTTCCCGAACATGTCAGGATTCGGGGCCGCATAGTTTTGACGTGTGAAGTTCTCGACTTCATCGAGTTCAGAACTATCCGCAAGCGCCTTTTGAGTAGACGTTTTCGTTTGAAGCATCGCATCGTAGACATGGAAGTTAAATGTTCCTAAGTTTTTGACCAACAGTTCCCGGTCGAACGAACGTGTGAGTAACTCTGGACGTTCCGTCTCGGCAAGGATGAGGTTGAATCCAAACATAGCTACCGCTGCCGAAAACGTAATTAAAACACGGCGCTGTGACGCTTGACTTGTTTCATTTATGTTGCGCAATACGAACGGTAAGACAATCAGGTCACCTAAAATCAACAAATCTTTCCACTCGAGAAGCGACAGGAATGAAGACGAGAGCGTCTCCATGTTCGATGATTGGAACAAGACCGGTACCGTCAAGAAATCCGTGAACTCACGATAATAGGTCGTATCCGCGAACAAGATAAGCGAGGAGACGAGATACAGGCTGTAAAGCGCCCACTTTCGCTTATTCCCCCCGAAGAAGAAGCTGAAGGCGAACAGGAACAGCGTGAAGCTGAGCGGGTTGATGATGAGGATGAATGTCTGGACTGCATTCTCGACTGGCATGTTGAAGAAGAACTGATACGCGATCAGCGACTTCGTCCATAACAAGATGGTGAACATCCAAAATAGACGATGAGTTTTGAACGAGTCGAACGCCGCTTGGCGGAATCGGTCCACTTTTCCTTTCGATGGATTCATGTGATTCATGTAAACACTCCTTGTACGAAATATAAAATTCAAGTTAATCATTCATTTTTTAGATGTATAATTCATATTTTAACGTTCTCGTGACCTTAATTCAACTAATTGACGTTTACAACTATACATAAACTTAACAATTCCATTGCAGTCTTTACACAAAAAAAAGGCTACCAAGTCGCCTCAGTAGCCATTTAACATTGATTCGATTAACCGATAATGTCCATCCAAATTTTGACGGTGCTCGCTAAAATAAGGAGCGCCAAAATCATTTGAAGTGACTTCGTCTTCATGTTCTTGCCGACGTTCGCGCCGAGCGGTGCCGCAATCAAACTGGCGATAATCATGATGACGGCTGGTTCCCACACGATTTGGTCGGTAATGATTTTCCCCGCTGTCGAACCGATCGACGAGATGAACGTAATGGCAAGCGAACTCGCGATTGCCATCTTCGTCGGAATCCGGAGCACGACGAGCATGATCGGCATCAAGATGAACGCTCCTGCTGCCCCGACGATCCCCGCGGCCACCCCGACGATGAACGCCGAGCTTGCCGCAATCAGTTTATTGAACGTGACTTGGTCGAGCGGAACGTCCTCGACGTTCTGTTTCGGTAAGAACATCATGATTGTCGCAATCGTCGCGAGCACGGCATAGACGACGTTAATCAAGTTCTCAGACAAGAGCGTCGAACCGTAGCCGCCGATGAAACTCCCAATCAAGACGGCGACACCCATATACAAGATGAGCTGCTTGTTCAAATAGCCACCTTTTCGATACGCGTAAATCCCGCCGATCGTCGCGAAGAAGACTTGAATCGCACTGATCCCTGATACTTCATGGGCGCTGAACGCCGCGAAGCCGAGAAGCGGTGGAATATACAACAACATCGGATATTTGATAATCGATCCGCCAATTCCGACCATCCCTGAAATGAACGACCCGATAAAGCCGATCAAAAAGATGGTGATGATAAATCCAAATTCCATATCAATTCCTCCAATTCCCTACCCTATACATAAGTAAGTTTTATTGTTGTTCCCAGGCAATCATGCCGCCTGAGACGTCATAAATTTCGGTATAGCCACGTTCATTCAACAGTTGTGCCGCTTGGGCGCTCCGGTTCCCGCTCCGGCAGATGACGTAAATCGGTTCATCTTTCGGATAAGGCAATTCGGTTTCATTCAATGAAGAAAGTGGTGCGTTCACCGCTCCTCCGATATGCCCCCCCTCGTATTCTTCCACTTCTCGAACGTCTAACAAAGTTATTTCTTCGTTTTCCAATCTGTTTTGTAGCGTTTCAACATCAATTTTTGTAATTTCACTCTCATTCAATGTTAAAAGGACGACTCCGAGAGTCAAAATCACCAAACCAGATAAAATCAGCATGATTTTCTTCAATTTTCGACCTCCGATTCTTTTTCTTGCATTCAGTATACCTCAGGGGGTATATTAAAAACAACGAAATAAACTCATTTCAAAATTCCACAACCACAAAGGAGATTTCAAGCTTATGAAAACCATTTCGACAACTGAACTAGAAACGTTGCTTCAATCTGATGAGACGCTCAACTTGATTGATGTTCGGGAAACAGACGAATTCGCCGCCGGCCACATCAAGCAAGCAAAAAACGTGCCACTCTCTGAATTCGGTGCGAAAGTCGATGAGCTCGATCGTTCGAAACCGATTCATGTCATCTGCGCAGCAGGCGGACGAAGCATGAACGCTTCGGCGTATCTCGACTCACTCGGCTTTGACGTCATCAACGTCGATGGCGGCATGATGAGCTGGACGGGCGAAACAGTCTAACAATCTTCTATATATAAATCGCAACAACGACAATCGTTTACAGTCAATTATTCTTAGGGGGTATTTCACATGTTATTACGTTATTTCTATGATCAAAAATTAGCACAAGCATCTTATATGGTCGGTTGCCAAATGACCGGCGAAGCCGTCGTCATCGACCCGGCCCGCAACATCACACCGTATCTTCAGGAAGCTGAAAAAGAAGGCATGAAGATTGTCGCGACGGCTGAGACTCACATCCACGCCGACTTCGTCTCAGGTTCACTCGAACTTGCGAAACGTACCGGTTCAACGGCTTACCTCTCAGACGAAGGCGACGCGTCATGGAAATATGCGTTCGCGAAAGACATCGACTCAAAACTCGTCAAAGATGGCGACACGTTCAAAGTCGGTAACGTCACACTCGAAGTCATGCATACACCAGGTCATACGCCAGAACATATCTCGTTCTTGCTCTACGACCGGAACCGAACACAACCAATGGGGATCTTCACAGGCGACTTCGTCTTCGTCGGCGATATCGGTCGTCCTGACTTACTCGAAGAAGCAGCCGGTGTAAAAGGAACAACAGCGATCGGTGCCGAGCAAATGTTCGACTCGCTCAAAAAGTTCAAAGATCTTCCTGACTTCGTTCAAGTTTGGCCGGGCCATGGTGCCGGAAGTGCCTGCGGAAAAGCGCTCGGTGCCATCCCGACATCGACGGTCGGTTACGAGAAAGCGACGAACTGGGCGCTTCAAATGACAGACAAAGATGCGTTCATCAAAGAGTTGACGACGGACCAACCAGAACCGCCGAACTACTTCGCGATGATGAAGAAAGTGAACAAAGAAGGCATCCAAGTCACGAACGAGATCGCTCGTCCAGAAATCGTCGGCACGGACCGCCTCGATAAGCTCGTCGAAGAGACACAAGTCGTCGATACACGTAAAGGGGAAGAGTTTGCCAAAGGACACGTCCCAGGCACAATCAACATCCCATACAACACAAAGTTCGTCTCATGGGCCGGCTGGCTCGTCAACTTCGACAAAGACATCACGCTCATCGCGAGCGCGGAAGACGTCGAACAAGTGCAGACGGACCTCCAATCGATCGGTCTCGACCGTCTCCGCTTCGTCGTCCCAGTCGAAGAGCTCGGTCAAGAGTTATTGACGGAAACGTACACGGACGTGACAGCGGAACAAGCAATCGAGTCGGCGGAAAAAGGTGACGTTTTCGTCCTCGATGTCCGGAATGCGACAGAATGGAACGCGAGCCACTACGAGAAAGCCGAGCGCATCCTACTCGGTAAACTGGCACGCGACCATGAAGGTCTCCCGAAAGACCAAACGATCGCCGTTCACTGTGCGTCAGGCGTCCGTTCACGGATGGCCGCGAGCGTGCTTCAATCACTCGGCTACAAGGATATCCAAAACATCCTCGGTGGCTACGGCGCGATGAAGACTGTCCTCAATGCAGAACAAATCGGCTAATGCTATACTACAAACAAAGAAAGCGCCCACTCGTTTGGGCGCTTTTTCTCTAGGAGGGATTCTGTGATTGCCATCGGTCCATTGAACGTTCGACTCGATTTGCTGGCTATGATGGCCAGCCTACTTATTCTCTACATCGGCTTTAAAAAAATCGGCTTGTCAGAAAAAGAACGCGACGCCGTCCTCGGCACCTGGTTCGCCGGCTTTCTCGCTTGGAAAGGAAGCGCAATCGTCCTTGGCCTCGCGTCGACAGGAAGTTTGGCCTTATCCCTTTATGCGACCGGCGGCACGTGGTCGCTTCTCATTGCCGCTGCCGTAATAGCTATTTTCGTATTCCGGCTCACGCCTAGCCTTCGTGGCTATTGGTTGTTCTCGGCCTTGGTCTTTTGGTTTGCGGTGACGCTCGTTGTCCCGAAATACGGGATGCTCCCACTGCTCTCATCTCCGCAACCGCTCCACCTCTATATGGCCGGCCTAATCGCCTTGCTGCTCGTCACGACATGGCGCTGGATGCGGACACCGACGCTCGGGGCGTTGCTCTGGACGGGGGTCGGTGCATTTTCGATTTGGTTGATCGGGTCGATCGTCACCGGTACGTTCGAGTTGTGGTGGATCATTCCGTTCTTCCTTCTAACCGCCTTCGCCGCCTACGTGGCGCGACCGTCCCAGAAGGCCGTTCAATACGGACTCGGTTTCATCATCGTGCTCGCCATCATCAACGCCAGCCTACCAGACGAGACACCACGTCTCGAGGCCGACTCGTCCCAGACCGGATTGAACATCGGCCAAATCCCACCGAATTTCGAGTTGAAGCGAACTGATGGGACGCCGTTCAACTTGGAAGATTTACGCGGTGAGCGGGTCGTCGTCAACTTCTGGGCATCGTGGTGCCCTCCGTGCCGGGCCGAGATGCCAGACATGGCCAAGTTTGCCCGAGAACGAGACGATGTGACCATCGTCGCCGTCAATACGACAACGAGCGAACGGGATGTCGCTGATGCCGAATCGTTCGTCGCCCCATATGAAGATGCGTTCAAGGTCGTCTATGACGAGGAAGGAATCGTCGGAAACGCCTATCGGATTCAAGCGATGCCGACGACGTACGTCCTTGATGAAAATGGGGTCATCATTGCCAAGCAATTCGGCGCGATCGACCACGCCTGGCTCGATAGCAAGACAAACTAAAACCGCCAATCGGCGGTTTTGTCATTGCTTCAAATAGCCTTGCGTCTTCAAGAAGTCTTTCACGTCGAGCCGGGTTGGTTTCGACAACATCCGTCCCATTTGTCCGGTCCACGTATCGCTTCGTTGGTTCGACCCGCGGGCCGCGTAGTAATCGTGAATCGTCGTGTCATACGCATCGAGTTCTTGTTTCAGTTGCTCGGTGTCGGCGACGTACGTGTTCTCGTGATAAATATGCTCGAGCGGGAGGCGCGGTTTCTGGCCTTCGACGTGCTCCGGGACACCGACGGCAAGTCCGAAGAGCGGCAATACCCGCTCCGGTAAACTGAGTACTTCCTTCACAGCGAACATGTCATTGCGGATTCCGCCGATATAGCAAATGCCGAGGCCCATCGATTCGGCGGCCACGACCGCGTTTTGAGACGCGAGTGCGGCATCGATGACCGCGACGAGCAACTTCTCGTCCGTCTCGAGCGTCGAATTCACGTCTGCCTCCCGCAGTTCACCGATCAACTCGTGTCGATACAAATCGGCGCAGAAGACGAAGAAGTGACCGTTGTCGATGACGTATTGCTGGTTACCGGCGATCTCGGCTAGCCGTGCTTTCTTCTCCGGGTCGGTCACCCCGATGATGGAATAGGCTTGGATGAAGCTCGACGTCGAGGCGCGCTGGGCACTCTCGACGATGAGTCGGATTTGTTCGTCGGTCAACGTCTCATTCGTGAATGAGCGGACGGAGCGGTGATTCAATAGTGTGTCGATGACTTGGTTCATGTGTAACATCCCCCTTTTTTCTTATCTTGGCATATGGACGGGCTTGGGACAATTTTTGAGATTCGAACCACTTATCCTCCTAAGGTAAAAAAAACAAAAACAGAGATGCAGCTACGCATCTCTGTTGCGGACAAGTTATTCCGTCACTTGATTCAAGAATGGTGTGATATCGACGTTGAGTGCTTCCGAGAGACGCGCGCCGAGGTCGCGGTCGGCCCGATAGAAGTTACAGATCAAGAGCAGCACCGTGTTCTCGTGGCGAACTTCTTTAATGTGTGCCACCAAGTTGTTCACGAGCGCCGTCTTCTCTTCTTCCGAGTAGCGACGGTACACTTCACCCGCTTGACCGAAGTCGTTCGTCTTCTCGATTTTTTGACGTCCGGCTACGCCTGTGAGCGGTTGTTCCGTCTCGATATAAGCCGCGTCCGGTTTCGGTGCGTCCTCATAGCGGTTTGGTTCATAGTTGACCGGGCTCGTCTGTTGTTTGAACGGCATCGCCCCATCACGCTGATTGTTCGACACTTGTGCGAACGGGCAGTTGATTGGGAGTTGCAAGTAGTTCGCCCCGATGCGGTAACGCTGCGTGTCCGAATACGAGAACAAGCGGCCTTGGAGCATCTTGTCTTCAGACGGTTGAATTCCAGGTACGAGCACGCCTGGGTTGAAGCCGACCGACTCCGTCTCAGCAAAATAGTTGTCGACGTTCTTGTTGAGTGTCATCGTACCGACAAGTTGATACGGGATGACGTCTTCAAACCAATCTTTCGTCGCATCGAGCGGGTCGAAGTCGAAGTTGTCCATATCGGCCGGATCGAGAATTTGGACGTAAAGATCCCACTCCGGGAAGTCGCCTTCTTCGATGGCGTTGAACAAGTCGCGTGTCGCATGGTTGAAGTCTTCGGCCTGTACTTTCGCCGCTTCTTCCATCGATAAGTTTTTAATGCCTTGTTTCGGGACCCAACGGAGTTTTATGTACACCGTGTTTCCGTATTCGTTGATCCATTTAAACGAGTGGACCGATGACCCGCGCATATGACGGTATGAGGCTGGAATCCCTTCATCGCTGAACAAGTGGATGAGCATGCTCGTCGATTCCGGCGTGAGCGACATGAAGTCGAAGAAACGGTCCGGGTCTTGCAGGTTTGTCCGCGGGTCCGGTTTGAGCGAGTGAATCACGTCTGGGAACTTGATCGCGTCACGGATGAAGAAGACCGGCAAGTTGTTTCCAACGAAATCGTAGTTTCCTTCTTCCGTGTAAAACTTGACCGAGAATCCACGTGGGTCACGGAGCGTCTCTGGTGAGCCGAGACCATGAATGACGGTCGAGAAGCGAGCAAAGATTGGTGTCTCTTGTCCTTCTTCCTGCAAAAATTTGGCTTTTGTATATCGTTTCATGCTATTTTTAACTTTGAAGACACCGTGGGCTCCGGCGCCACGGGCATGAACGACCCGTTCCGGTACGCGCTCACGGTCAAAGTGGGCGAGTTTCTCAATTAACTGATAATCTTCGAGAAGTGTCGGGCCACGACGACCCGCTGTGATGGAGTTAGCGTTATCCCCGATTGGGACGCCTTGGTTAGTAGTTAGATGACGGTGTTGATCCATTAATATTGCCTCCTCTTAATAATCATTATTACAAGATTAATAATATTAAAAGATAATAATTATTACAAATAAAACGCTCGATGGACTCGAGCGTTTTTGAAATCGTTTTCAGTTTTTACGTTTCTTGTGCTGTTCTTTTCGGTGAATCTCGGTCACAAGCAAGGCCGCGGTAATACCTCCGAGTGATCCCGCGACGATGTCGACCATCGTGTCATCATTCCCGTTCCCTTGCATCGTCGTGTTCCACACCAAGTCCGACGTGAATTCATACATTTCCCAAAGCGCTGCCCCGGCCATTGCGAAAACAACGATATAGACGAAAACGAACCGTTTCGGCATCTCGAGCCGGATGTCTTCATCAAGGCGACTTAAAAAATCGAAGCCGAGAAAGGCCAAGAAGACGCCGCTCAACACGTGCAGAAACGTGTCCCACCAGCCGTTCGAATATAACCCGACGATCGAGCCCAAATATTGCGATGCGAACAAGAACAAGACATAGGCGACTTTCATCTTGGCGTCGAACTCGGTCTTGAACGTCTTCTCGAGAATGAACGGAATCAATCCCGACACGATCCCCGCCCCGGCGACGCTCGCGTCAAACCATTCCCCTTCGATGATCGACGTGACGAGAATGATTGCCATGAACAACACGAACCCGAATTCCAATAGACGTCCTCGTGTCAGTTTCATCTCTTTGCGCCTTCCTTCGTAAAAATGTCTCACCTACCCCATTCCCGTTTCGGCAAGCGTTTCAACAACACTGTCCGAAAATTCGTGCTTTTGTCGGATTCTTCTGTCACTCGTTTGTCCCATACTGAAAGAAACGATTCGAGGAGGAACTCTCATGCCGATTAACCCGTATCTCAATTTTAACGGCGACTGTCGCGATGCCGTCTTGTTTTATGCCGACGTCTTCGCCGAACCCGCTCCTGACATTATGACGTTCGCGGCCCAGCCTGGACCGGACGGTGAACCGGTACCGGACGAACTGGCCGACCTTGTCCTCCATGCCCGTCTTAGTGTCCATGGCACCTCGCTCATGTTTTCAGATGCGATGCCGGACGGTCCGGTCACGTTCGGGCAAAACATCACGCTCGCCGTCGTGACAGACGACCTCGACGCCATCCGTCGGGAGTTCGAGGCTCTATCTGACGGCGGCCGTGTCCTTATGCCGCTCCAAGAGACGTTCTGGAGCAAGGCGTACGGCATGGTCGAAGACCGTTTCGGTGTCCAATGGCAATTCAGTCACGAAGCATAAACGAAAGACCCCATCGCAATGGATGGGGTCTCGTTTATTTCTGGGCGACAAAAAAGATTCGTTCTGCGTTCGGGCCCGGAGCTTGGTCCGTGAAGTCGGCGGTGACCGATTTCACATGGAAGCCGGCCCCGATGAGCCATTGCATATATTGCCCTGGCTCGTACGTCCGTTGCTCATGCGTCTCCTCGACACGCTCATACGTGCCATCCTCAAGGGCGACAAAGAACGTCAAATCGTGAACGACCGAGAGCGGTGCTTCGCCTGGGTCGGCGAACCAGATGTACGAGCAATCTTCTCCGTTCGAGGCATACGTCTTCTGGTTGAAGAGCGTCTGCATCTTGTTCGGCGAATGCACATCAAAGATGAACATCCCGCCCGGTTTCAATTGTTCGTACACCGCCTCGAACGTGTCGATGACATCGGCCTCGTCCTCAAGATAGCAAAGCGAGTCACAAAGGATCGTCACGGCGTCGACCGGTTTCGGTAACTCGAGCTCCCGCATATCCTGTTGCCAGAGCGGAAGCGTGATGCCTGCCTCGAGCGCTTTCTCTTGGGCGACTTCGAGCATCGACTCGGATAAGTCGAGCCCGATCGTCTCGTAATGCTCCGCCAAGCGAATCGTCGCCGAGCCCGTCCCGCATCCGACGTCAGCAAGCGATGCACCGTCTTTGACATGGCGACGCACGAAGGCGACCCAGTCCTCGTACGGGGCATCTTTCATCAACTCATCGTAGACGTAGGCGAACCCTTCGTACGCCATTAGCCGACTTCCACTTCCACGTGTGGCGCATCTGCCCACAATTTTTCAAGGTTGTAGTAGTCACGGTCATCGCGATGGAAGATGTGGACGACGACGTTTTCGAGGTCAGCGAGTACCCAACGTGCCGAGTCCATGCCTTCGAATTTGTGGAGCGGGAGCTCATGCTCGCCGGCCACGTCTTTGATTTCGCGTGCGATCGCTTGGACTTGCTTCTCTGAGTTACCGTGGCAGATGACGAAATAATCTGCGACCGGTGAGATACCTTCCATATCGAGGACGACGATATCTTCGGCGCGCTTATCGTCAGCGGCCTTCACGATCAATTCTAATTCTTCTTTTACAGTCATACTGTACCTCCTAGGGTGTTTTCACAAAATGGTTATACGTCTCAATCGTCAGTGGAAAGATTCGCACGGACTTTTTCAGTAAATGAGCAATCGTCTGGCGTAACGTCGCGACGACGGCCGCTTCGAGCGAGCGGTCCGCGAGGTCACGCAACGTGTCGACGCCCGGATACGACCGATTCGGCTCGATTGCGTCCGCGACAAATAAAATCTGGTCGAGCCGTGACATGCCCGGTTCCCCGGTCGTATGGTTTTTGATAGCCGATACGACAGCGGGGGCCAAGTCGTACGCCCGGCTTAACAGAATCGCGCCGACCGGCGCATGCAACAGCTCGTCATCGAACTCTAGCAAGCTAGGGTCGAGGTTCTCTTCGACCACGACTTGTCGCATCATGTCGGCGTCAAAATATTTCGCATAGTCGTGCAACATCGCCGCGAGACGCGCCTGCTCCACATCGGCCCCGTACAAGCGGGCCAACCGGTCTGCCGTCTCGACGACACCGAGCGTGTGGATATAGCGTTTCTCGGGCAACGTCGCCTCAATCAATGATTGTGCTTCCTCATACGTCATACAAGTCGCGCTCCTTGATATAAGTTTCGACATCGCGTGGGACGAGATATTTAATCGACTTGTCCCGTCTCGCCCGTTCCCGGACATCGGTCGACGAAATCTCGAGTTGCGGCATATCGATCGTGCGCACATCCGCCTGTCTCGGGATGCGGTACCGGCTACCCGGACGCGCAACGGCCCCGAACGTGACGAGGGTGACAAGCGTGTCGTAATCGTACCACTTCTCAAGCGACTCGAGCGAATCCGCCCCGATCAAGAAGAAAAACGTGTCGTCCGGATACAAATCCCGCAACCGTCTCATCGTCTCGACCGTGTAAGACGGTTCGTCGCGTTCAAACTCGATCAAGCTCAGCTTGAAATCGGCTTGGTCCGCGATCGCCCGTCGGGTCATCTCAATCCGGTCTTTAGCCGGGCTGAAACCTGCCTTGTGAGGCGGAATCGCCGCCGGCAAAAACCAGACCTCATCGAGGGCGAGCTGTTCACGCGCCTGCTCGGCAATCAATAGATGACCGAGATGCGGCGGGTCGAACGTGCCTCCCATCAGGCCGATGCGGCTCATGGAAGTTTGATTTGGCGATTTTCTTTCTCGGTCGCCTGTTTGTACAAGACGATGACTTTTCCGATGACTTGAACGACTTCGGCTTTCGTGCCTTCAGCCAATTCTCCGGCTACGTCTTTCGGCGTATCGGCACAGTTTTGAAGCACTTGAACTTTCAAGAGCTCACGTTTTTCGAGCGCGTCGCTGATGTCTTTGCACATCGCTTCACTGACTCCATTTTTCCCGACTTGGTAAATCGGTGAAAGGTGGTGTGCCTCGGCACGTAAAAAGCGTTTTTGTTTACCTGATAACATACTATTTATTCCTCCAATAAGCGTTCAATTAACTTCATTCCGACAAGTTGATCCGGTCTCACACCTGCCCAATATTCAAACGCCAAAGCACCTTGTCCGACGAACATGGCAGTTCCGTTGACGATTTTCGCGTCTCTTTTGGCGGCTTCCTTTAAAAACGGTGTGACGAGTGGACGATATATGATATCACAAACGACGGTGTTTTGTCGTAAACCTTTTAACGATAACGGGGAATCGACCCCGTTCATCCCAACTGATGTCGTCTGGATGATGACGTCATACCGTGCAATTTCGACAGCCGCGAGCGGCTGCGCTTCGATGCCGAACGCGTCCGCGAGACGCTCCGCCCGTTCCATCGTCCGATTCGTGACCGTGACGGCCCGGGTCGGCAAGGCGCTGATGATGCCGCGCGCTGCGCCGCCGGCCCCGATGACGAGCACATGACCCGTCCAATCGGTATGACGGTCGAGCGCGGCGACGAGGCCGGCCCCATCTGTGTTCGTCCCAATCAGCTTTCCGTCCCGCTTGTAGACGGTGTTGACGGCACCGGCGGCTTCAGCCGCCTGATCGAGCTCGTCAAGGTACGGGATGACCGCCTCTTTATGCGGGATCGTGACGTTAAAGCCGTCCCAGACGCCGTCCCGCATCGTTTGAAACAAGTCCGCGAGCTCGCCCGGGGTGACGTCGAGTGCCTCATAGCGCCCGAAAAGCCCAGACGCGCTCAGCCACTGCTCGTGCAGGACGGGAGAGAGCGAATGAGCAATCGGGTGACCGATGACGGCCAGTCTCATACGAGCGCCTCACGCAATGTGACGGCAACTCCTTTTGGTGCCCACGCGGCGATGCGTCCACCTTTTCCGTGGATTGCGACCCAACCGAGTCCGCTGAAGACGATGTCTGTCTTGACGCCGTCCCGGAGACTGAACTCGTGACGCACGAGCGGAGGCAACATCTGTAATGTCTTCTCGTTCGGCGGGTTGAGCATCTTACCGATATGGTTCTCATATAGTTCATCTGCTTTATCGAGCTTCGTCCGGTGCGTCTTCAACTCGTTTGACATGTAGACAACGAACGAGCGCTTGTTGCCTTCCATGTAGTCAAGACGGGCTAGTCCGCCGAAGAAGAGCGTCTGCTGTGGGTTCAACTGGAACACGTGCGGCTTGATTTCTTTTTTCGGGGTGATCGTCTTCAAATCTTTCGCATCGACATAATGTGCCATTTGATGACGGTTGATGATTCCAGGCGTGTCATAAAGGTTCGCATCATCGTCGAGCGGGATGTCGATCAAGTCGAGCGTCGTTCCCGGGAAATGACTGACCGTGATGATGGCCTCATCTTCTGCCCCGAAACGTTTGATAACTTGGTTGATGAGCGTCGACTTCCCGACGTTCGTACAACCGACGACATAAACGTCCTTGCCTTTCCGATAATACTCAATCTTTTCGGCAAGCTCGTCGATGCCGTGGCCTTTCTTCGCACTGATCAAATGGACGTCGACCGGGTTCAAACCGAGCTCTTTCGCTTCGGCCTTCATCCAGTTTGCCATCCGGTTCGGATTGACCGATTTCGGCAACAAGTCGACCTTGTTCCCGACCAAGAGGACGGGGTTCGTGCCGACCGAGCGTTGGAGTCCCGGCAACCAGCTGCCATTGAAATCGAAGATATCGACGATTTTAATGACGAGCGCTTCTTTCGCGCTGATGCCGTTCAAAATGCGCAAGAAGTCGTCATCTGTCAGTTCGACGTCTTGAATTTGATTGTAGTGCTTCAATTTGAAGCAGCGTTGGCAAATGACGATCTCGCGATCGAGTGCCGATTTTGGTGCATAACCGATACCGGTCGGGTCTTCCGTTTGAATGGCGACGCCGCAACCGGCGCAATAACGTTTTGTTTCTTCCATAATGTTGTCTGCTGTCATTTGAGTTGCCTCTTCTTCATTCACCGTAGCTCCTCGCCGCTACTCCTGAAGCGTTAATTCCGACGCCTTACGCGCCGTACATGGACAGCCTCCTTCTTCCTGTGCGTTCGAGGTCCTTATTCATCTTTTTTATGTGAATCTTCGGAACGCGAGTGCATCGCCTCACCGATTTTCTCAGCGACCGCCACTTTGGCGCGCTTCGCATCGACGGCGATTTCCTCAACTTTTTTCGTGATCAACACGTACTTCCCGCGACGTTTCATATGGGCGAACACGACTTTTTCAAGCATGCGATTGAACTTCGTGACGAGTCCGTCCGTCTTGACGACCGGTTGCACGTGGATGACGTGAATCCCGGCCATGTTGGCACCGAGCACGTCCGTGAACAATTGATCGCCTAAGAAGATGGCCTCTTTCGTCGAATAGCCATATTTTGCGAGCGCCTGTTTGAATCCAGACGGCAACGGCTTTTTCGCACGCGCCACATAGTGAAGGCCGAGCGGTTCCGTGAACGTACGTACGCGGTTCTCGTTGTTATTCGAGACGACGATGACATCGAGTCCGTGTGATTTCACTTTTTCAAGCCATAGCAAAAGAAGCTCCGGTGCGTGCGGGACGTCCCAGGCCACGAGTGTATTATCAAGGTCCGTCAAAATGACGCGTACCCCACGGTCTTTCAATTCTTCAAGGTCGATGTCAAAAACTGACGCGACGAACTGTTTCGGATAAAGTCGATTAAACACGTTTAAATTCCTCCAATTAGCTAAAGCGATTCAACTACGATACATGTAGTGATATCCCTTCTATGGTAAACGAAAACCGACCAAACGACTAGTGTATCGTTCGGTCGGCCTGAAAAAGTTTTAAAAATCAATCGTTTTGCATCGTACCGATGACTTCTCCGAGTCGCACCGGTCCGATTTTTGCTGGGTCGATCGTGACGCGGCCTTTCTCAAAACATAAGATGACGGTCGAACCGAACGAAAAGTACCCGACTTCCTCACCTTTGGCTGCGCGGTCGCCGTCGAGCGTCCATTCGATCGTGTTGACGTTTAAGGCGCCGACCATGATATGTTCGTACAACCCGGCCGCCGTTTCAAAGCGTGTGATGCGGCGATAGTTACGCGAGAGTGGACGAACCGTCTCCGTCAAGCCGATATCGTTGACCGGGGCCGAACGGTCCCCGAGCTCGTAATGGCTGAGCACCCGTCCAGCAAGCGGGACGTGGACGCGATGATAGTCGCGCGGGCTCAAGTAGAGGACACAGACCGTGCCACCGGCGTAACGTCGCGCTTCTTGTTGCGAACCGAGCAGCTCGGCGAGCGTGTACGACTGACCCTTGACTTCAAAGCGGCTGTCGTCCGTGATATCGGTCACGATTGACAGTTTCCCGTCGCATGGTGAGACGACCGAGTTCGGGTTGGCGTCAATCGGCCGGACCCCGTCTTTCAAATGACGTGTGAAAAAGGCGTGCAGGCTCGGATAAGCCTCGATCGGCTCCGCCGCTTCATCAAGATTGATTTGATACGTTTTCGCAAACGACGGGATGAAGGTACGGCTCGCTTTCGATTCAGCGAAGGCTCGGAGTCGCTTGGCAATGACCGGGGTCGCGTTCAACTCAAACAAAGTCTGATATAAGCGGCTTTTGATCACTGTGCACCCTCCTCGTTTTTAAAGAACGTCTCATATTGTTGCTCCGAGACAGCACCTTCGACACGACCGACTTCTTTTCCGTCTTGGAAACGAATCATTGTCGGTGTCCCATTGATACCGTAAGTCGTCCAGACGTTATGGTCAGCTAAGTTGATCGATACGGCGTCATACTCTTCGATGAGCGGCTCGACGTACGGTTTAACCTGTTCACAATACTCACAGCCCGTCTGCCAGAAGTAAACGACGACTTCCTCTTCTTCTGATATTTTCGTCTCTAACTCGTCAGCCGTGACGGCGTTGACGCCCGTCTCTTCGTTCGCATTGTTCAAGAAAAACAATAAAGCGAGACCGATGACGATAATGACACCGATGATGGCGAACGTAATGAAGTTTGCCCGTTTGGCACTGTTTTTCATAATTGATTCCTCCTAAATAATATAAAAAGAACTGACTCGAATGTGAGCCAGTTTGATTGTAGACGTCTTACTTCTCTTGCGCGACGTCGCTAATCCCCATGTCTTGGTTAAGCGTGTCCAAGAGCGCGATAAAGATTGTGATGACGACACCAAAGAATGTCGCGAGCACCGCATTGAACGCTACGCCATCGACAGCAGAAATGATAAAAATCGCTGTATTCGAAAGCAAAATCGCCCAGAACAATGTGACTAAGTAACGCATCGATCGTCCCCTCCATCTCACAGATGATTCATGAAAAATTCATACGACCTTAGTATAGCATTGTTACTGTAAAATGTGCGACCTCGATTGTATATTCTTTCCGTCGAAACGGGAATATGGTACGGTTTGAGAAATAAGCATCTCGTAGAAAAGAGGAACCCTTTATGTCACGGTATTTAATCGCAGTCGATTTAGATGGGACGTTGTTGCGCGACGACAAGACGATCAGCGAGCGCAATGTACGCGCGCTTCAGGCGGCCCGTGAGGCCGGTCATGAAGTGATGATCGCGACCGGTCGCCCACAACGTCATTCGATCATGTATTACGAACAGCTCGGTTTGACGACACCGCTCATCAACTTCAACGGGGCGCTCGTCCATCACCCGAAAGATCCGTCATACGAAGTGACGCACCGGCCGATCCCGCTCAAAACGGCGCACGAGATTATCGAAGAAGTGTCGGACACGAAAGCGCATAACATCGTCGTCGAAGTGACCGACCACGTCTACTTCCAAAAAGACCCACAAGAGTTTTATAGCCCGTACGCCGAGCGCGCGCTCAGCGTCACGTCAGGCAACTTGCTCAAGCACTTGCAGGAAGAGCCGACATCGCTCCTCATCCACGCGACGAAAGAGCACGTCGACAACGTCCGCGCTCGTTTGAACAAAGTCCACGCCGAGGCCGTCTTGAACCGTCAATGGCGTATGCCGGAGCATATGATTGAAGTCATGAGCCAGAACACGTCGAAAGCGCTCGGCTTACGCGAAGTGTCAAAACACCTCGGCATCAACCGCAAACACATCATCGCATTCGGCGACGAAGAGAACGACCTCGAAATGCTCGACTACGTCGGCACGGGCGTCGCGATGGGTAACGCCATCAGCCAGTTGAAAGCCGTCGCGGATGAAGTGACCGCATCGAACATGGAAGACGGCATCGCCATCTACCTCGAAGAAAAACTTGGCATCAAAGCATAATAAAACTCCTGCTGAGCGTTCAGCGGGAGTTTTTTCTCAAACGTACAATTTTTATATGATCATCCCCCGCTGAGCGTTCAGTGGGGGTTCATTTCAGCGGCGGAACGCACCTTCGACATCTTCAGTCGGGACCATGTTGATGAAGACGCTTGGGTCGGCGTCTTTGCAGATGCGCGTGATTTCACGCACTTCGTGTCGTTGGGCGACCATCATGAGCGTCGCTTTCTCGACTTTCGAGTACGTGCCAATCGCCGGCATGAGCGTGATGCCGCGGAAGACGTTCTGATGCAACTCCTTTGTCACTTCGTCCGGATGGCTCGTGACGATGAATAGCGTCTGACGCTGCGTGTTCGTATAGATCTCATCGATGACTTTCGACGTCACATATAAGAAGACAATCGTATAGAGCGCGGTCGGCCAACCGAACAACGCACCGGCCCAGAGCGCAATCATCATGTTCATAAGGAACAAGTAGACGCCGACCGAATTGTTCGTGAACTTCGCCAAGATGAGGGCGACGATATCAAATCCACCGGTCGAGGCACCGAAGCGAATCGTGATTCCCGAACCGATAGCAAGCAAGACCCCGCCGAACACGGCGTTTAAGAGCGGGTCGTCCGAAAGGAGCGGCGATTGAGGAAGCACGCGAATGAACACGGTGACTGCCGCAACGCTGATCAACGTATGAATCATCATGTTCTTGCCGAGCATGAAGTAGCTGACGATCAAGAGCGGCACGTTCAAGACGAAGAACCAAATCCCTTCTCCGAGCTCAAACGGTGTCCCCGCAAACAGTTTCGTAAAGATTTGGGCGAGCCCTGTAAATCCGGTCGAGTATACCCCCGCCGGGATTAAGAATAATGTCATGGATAATGCAACGAACACTCCCCCGATAATCGAAACGATCCCGATGCGTGCGTGTTCTTTAACGGCTTCCGTCAAGTTCTGTCTCCCCTTTCAAAAATGGCTAAGAATCAAGATAACATAGTTTTCTAATGCTGCCTACCATAAAAATAATGGGATGTGTCCGCGCTTCTCATAAAAAAACAAGCCGGCCGGAGCCGACTTGTTGAGCTGATGCGTTTGGTCACGCTTTCACTGTATCAATGGTTACCGACTCATTTGCCGGGACCGTGACGACGTTTCCGTAGACGCGAATCGACACGTCCGTGCCGCCCGTCTGCTTGATCGTCACTTGTTCACGCGTTGACGTGACTGTCAAGTGATGACCGCGCCAGAGCATGTTGAACGAGTACCCGTTCCAGTCTTTCGGGATCATCGGGCTGAACGTGAGTTCCGTCTCAAGGGCACGCATGCCTGCGAAACCGTGAACGATCGACATCCATGAACCGACCATCGATGTGATGTGAAGCCCGTCTTCAGTATCGTTGTTATAGTTGTCGAGGTCGAGGCGCGCCGAACGTTGATACAACTCGACTGCCTTGTCTTCGTAACCGACTTCGGCTGCGATGATTGAGTAGACGCAAGGCGACAAGCTCGACTCGTGGACCGTGCGCGGCTCATAAAAATCGAAGTTCGCACGCTTCTGTTCGACCGTGAAGCGATCGCTGAACGTATAGAGCCCTTGGAGCACGTCCGCTTGTTTGATGAAGTTCGAGCGGAGGATGCGGTCCCACGACCAGTTTTGGTTGAGCGGCAAGTGTTTCGGATCGAGGTCTTTCACCAAGATCTGTTCTTTATCCATGAAGCCGTCCTGTTGCATGAACACGTCAGGGACGAGGTCATCTTTCGGATAGTACATCTTCGTTTGGATATCGTTCCATTTCGCGAGTTCTTCGTTTGAAAGACCAAGCGTCGCGACGAGTTCTTCAAGGCGCGCCGGCTCTGCTTCTTTCAAATAGTTGTACACTTCTTGCGTGTACTCGAGCGTCCAAGCGGCGATTAAGTTCGTATACCAGTTGTTGTTGACGTTGTTGTCGTATTCGTTCGGACCTGTGACGCCTAGAATCATATACACGTCTTTGTGCGGGACAAAGTTGACGCGGCTAGCCCAGTAACGCGAGATCTCGACCAATACTTCAAGTCCGTATTGACCTAGGTACGACTTGTCGCCCGTGAAGTTCGTATAGTTGAAGATGGCGTGGGCGATCGCACCGTTCCGGTGAATCTCTTCATGCGTGATTTCCCACTCGTTATGGCACTCTTCCCCATTCATCGTCACCATCGGATAGAGGGCGCCTTCCATTCCGACGTTCTTGACCGAGTTCTCTTTCGCTTGCGGCAATTGGTTATGGCGATATTTGAGCAAGTTCCACGACACTTCCGGTTTCGTCGTCGCCAAGTAGAAGTGGAGGCAATACGCTTCCGTATCCCAGTACGTGGCACCGCCGTACTTCTCGCCCGTGAACCCTTTCGGTCCAATGTTGAGGCGTGAGTCTTCGCCCGTGTACGTCTGGTACATGTTGAAGATGTTGAAACGGATGCCTTGCTGGGCTTCGACGTCACCATCGATGCGGACGTCCGCGTCTTCCCAACGAGCGAGCCACGCTTCCGTCTGCTCGGCGAGAAGCGTTTCAAAGCCTTTCTCAAACGCCATCTCGACGCGCTGCATCCCCGTCGACTGCAATTCCTCGACTTCGTAGTCACGGTTCGTGACGACCGAGACATATTTGTAAGCTGTCGCCGTCTCACCAGCTGCTACCGTGACCGTGAACTTGTTGGCGACGTAAAGGTCCGTCGCTTCGAGCACTTCACAACGTGCTCCTTCGACGTCAGCAATCATCGAGGCCGTGACGTGCCAATCGAGTTTCTTCGTTTTCGTTGTCACGAATCCGAAACGCTCTTCGACGCCGTGCTCGACCGGCAACCAGAACTTCTCGTCATAGTTCGAGTCTTCGTTGACGACATCGCCATCGAGGTAAGGTGTGAATTCAACTTTCGCTTCGTAGTTGACCGGAGTGACGTTGTAACGGATTGCCAAAATTTCTTTATCGACGATCGAGAAGAAGCGGACGACTTCGACGTTCGTCTCTTCTGTCCCATTCAAGAGGGTAAACGTCCGTGTGAGGACGCCACGTTGCATATCGAGCTCACGCGTGAAGTCTTTCACTTCCCACTTCGCCAAGTCGACCGGTGTGCCGTTGATGGCGACGCGAAGACCGACGACGTTCGTCGCGTTCAATACTTTTGCGAAGTACTCCGGATATCCGTTTTTCCACCAACCGACACGTGTCTTATCAGGGTAATAGACGCCGGCCACATAGAAGCCTTGATGTGTATCATTTGAATAATCTTCTTCAAAGTTACCACGCATCCCCATATGACCGTTACCGAGCGAGGTAATCGATTCTGCGAGGCGGTTTTCTTGCGGATGCAGGCTCTCTTCCGTTACTTTCCATTCATCGACTGCAAACAATCGTTTCATCTGTCTGCCACTCCTTTTTCTCTACAAGGCTACTCGTCATCAGACAACCGATTCATGCAACCGTTTGTCTATGAAAGCGCTGTATTTAATCTCACCTCTCATTTTACACGACTCGCACGAGAATGCAATCGTTTGCATAAACTTTTTTCTTTGTTTTTTTCGTCACAGCCTGAAAAAAACTGCCGAGCTCTTAAAGAGCCAAGCAGGTAGAATCCCGTCACTTCATTTGATCTCGTCCGAACGTGGCGTTCGCCTCATGCCCTTCGAACGCGGGGTTATTCCCATCATTGAATCCTGTATCCGGTTCATCGAGAATGAGGGCATACCCTCCGTTCAAAATGTCACCGTACGCCCGGTTGACGTCATCGTCAGAAAGACCGAGGTCGAGCAAAGCCCGCTTCACTTCCTCTTCGCCTTCCGCAACACCAGAGAACTTCTGCATCCAGTTCGCGCTCGCCTCTTCTATTTTCGCATCAGTATTCCGTTTGACGAGCGAGACGTCGTCTTTGTCTTTTGCGACGACGAACACATCACTCTCGTCATATCCTTCTTCGGACAATTGATCGATTTTAGCGACAAGTGTCGCCTCCTCATGATATGTGTTGACAAATCTACGTTTGCTCATCGTTCCTCATCCTTTCGCGTCGTACGGTTTTCAATCGTGACACTGGATTGTCCGGTCTCGGTCACTTCGATTTCTTCTTTGCGGAGTGTCTCCGTCATTGTCTTGACTTCTTCAGTGACTTGTTTTCGGACGATAATTTCTTCAACGATGACAGGACGTTTTACGATGAACGCCCGTTCCTCAATCACTTGAATCCGGAGGTGGTCCCCTTCGTCAATCGTTCGGATACCCGGTTGTTCAAAGTCATAATCTTCAATCACATCCTCAGAACCAGCCATCCGCTCCACATGAACCTGTTCTTTCCGGACCGGCACTTCGATCTCTTGATTCGTTTTCGTGACATGACGATTAATGATGACTTCCCCAGTTTGGACCGTTTCTTTTTCCACAATCAACCGTTCTTCATGCAGCTCAAGCGTCTGTTCTTCAACGTCCGATGCTTGCTTTGTTTTCGAGCTTACCGCATCAAAACGTTGTTCGCCTAGGTCGGCATCGACATACAGGAAAAGTCTTCCTTGTTCGACTTCTCTCGCGAAACGATTTTGTTGTTCCGGCGTCAGACGCATGCTTTTGAGCCAACGTTCAATCGGCCGTTCACTCGATGTGACGAGTGACGCGACTGTGCCCGGTTCATCTGTAACGAGCACGTATAGATTTGAATGGTTTCGTACCGTGTCTGCGACCTCGGACCTTTTGACGAAGACATACATGTCTTCCACTTCATACCCTTCTTGCTTCAACTCAATGGTACGGTCAAGCAGTGCCTCAGGCTGGTCAAATACTTCAGAGATAATGGCGTGTTTCATGGCATTCTTTCCTCCTAAGATGACAATTGGCGAAAAAAAGGATGGTCCCTCAGAGAGAGCCATCCTTGTCGAGGTACTTGTTGAATCAATTAGAAACGGTTACGGTCGTCATCGCGGTTACGAAGATCATCTTCACCTTCGATACGCGCCTCTTCTTTACGAACTGTCTCACGAACTGTTTCCGTATCTCTTACTTTCTCTTTACCGACAACAATTTCTTCGGCGACAACGTCTTTTTTCGTCACATTAACACGTTCTTCTGTAACCGGTACGCGAATCTCGTCGCGATCTGTGGCTGAATCAAACGAGTGTCCAGTTGCTTCACGGTCAACTCGACGTCGCTCAACGTATACTTCATCATGCTCAACTTCAACATCGACACGTTCTTCATGTTCGACAACGTCTTTTTCGACGCGAACCTCTCCAGTTTGCACGCGCTCTTTGTTCACAAGAAGACGTTCTTCATGTAATTCGAGTTTCTGTTCATCCGTCAAATCCGTACGGCTACGAATGTCATCATCCATATCGTTGAAACGGTTCGAGTCGAGCCCCGCACCTGTTGCGCCAATTCCAGCACCTGTTGTACCCATACCAGTTCCAACTTCACGTGCAGTCATGTTGCCCGCTTCGTTGCCTTCTGAACCATAACCAGCAGATGTTCGTCCGCCTTCAAATGTATCGTTGCGACCGTTATCAAACACTCCGTCATTCGTGTCAAGTAAGAGAACCATGCCACCGTTTTCAATATCTTGATGATGACGCGCCGTCTCTTCTTCTGAGAAACCAAGTTTATCGAATGTATGACGTACTTCGTCTCCTCCATCTGCAACTCCGAAGAAGCGATCGAGCCATGATGCTTTCGTTTCTTTTATTTCCGCACCCGTTTCGCCGCGAACCATTGAAAGGTTCGATTTATCTTTCACAACGACGTATAAATCGTCTTCGCGGTGTCCTTGAGCGCGAAGTTCATCAATTTTTGAGACGAGCTCTGATTCCTGATAGTAAGTGCCTACATAACGTTTGTTATCCATGATTGTATCTCCCTTTCAAATTCTTTATTTTTTTTGGTTGTTGGCTGGGCGGATTCGTAATGATCTGCCATTCGGCCGGTAATGTAGATGTTCCCCAGACACCTCATTTCAATCCTTTCTTTCACATTTGTAACCTTTTTGTAACATTATGACTTTTGACTTATTGATTATTCTAATATTGTATGTATGTCGCGTTTATGCAAAAAATCCTTCCGCGGGACACGGAAGGATTCAGGTCACTCGATGACCTCGGTTTTCTTTTTCTGACCACACGATTGTCGCACGACCAAATAGTGCGGGACGATGACGCGTTTCCCATAAGGCGGTGCGCTATCACTAATCTGTTCAATCAGACAGTTTGTCGCCTCGAACCCGAGACCGAAAATGTTGATTTCGACTGACGTGAGGGGCGGATTCGAGTGCTCGGCGATATAGACGTTGTTAAAACTGACGACGGCTACCTCTTCCGGGATGCTGAGTCCCATCTCACTGAGCGTGCTGATGACACCGAGCGCCATCATATCATCACTGACGACGACAGCTGTCGGCGGCTCTTCTAATCGGAGCAACTCGCGTACGGCTTTAGCGCCACCTTTCGTCATGAACTCGGCCCGCGCGATATAGTCTTCACGAACCGGGATGCCCGCTTCCATGAGTGCCGTCGCATAACCGTTACGACGGTCTTGCGTGACGGCGAGTTTATCCGATCCCCCGATGAAGGCGATGCAGCGATGACCGAGGTTGTATAAATGTTTTGTCACCTCGCGCCCGGCCAAGTAGTTATCCGTATCGACGTACGTGATTGACGAGGCGTCCCCAAACGGCTTCCCGACGACGACGAACGGGAATTTCGTCTGACGCAAATATTGAACGACTTTGTCATCCTCACGTGAGTACAAGACGATGACCCCGTCGACGCGGCGTCCTTGCACCATCTCAATGACCCCTGACAAGACCTCTTCTTCGGTCACACCTGTCGTCATGTAGAGCGAATAGCCGTTTTGGTGGGCTTTCGTACTGATCCCGCGCAATACTTCCGGGAAAAATGGATTTTGTAGCGTCTTTGTCGCCGCGCTCGGCATGACGAGACCAATCGACTGCGTCGAGCGGTTAGCGAGGCTTCTGGCATGAATGTTCGGATGGTACCCGAGTTCTTCCATCGAACTGCGTACGCGCTCTTTTGTTTTCTGACTGATACGCGAACTGTTGGCGATGACGCGAGACACGGTCGACGGTGCGACGTTGGCGTGTTTGGCGACATCTTTAATCGTGATTTGCATGATGCTCCCCCTTGCTTCCGTTAGTTCAAAGTTCCCTATGACAGGGTGATCAGCTCGCGCTCTTGCGACGCTTCCACATGACCAATCCAGTCAAGAAAATCGGGATGGTGATGACGAGTAGACCGATCGTCCACATGTTCACTTCCGATTCTTCGACGATGTAGGCGTTCGCGCTCTCTCCTGCGAGCTTGATGGTAAACGTGCCACGGCTGTCCGTGACAAGTTGTGAGAACAAGAGACCACGAAGGCGTGTATCTTCTCCGACTTCGCTTACCTCGAATTCAATCTCTCGATCCTCGGTATTCATATTGATGGCATACAACGCGACATCGTCGCCGTCACGACGTTCGAATACGGCCATGCCGTCTTTTGAGGCGATCATCCGTTGTTCGCCGGTCGCAAACACCGGATATTCAGCGCGCATCCGATTCATCGTCGCGACGTATTCATGAAGCTCTTCATTTCCAGGGAAATCGGTCATGACCCGGTTCGCCGGGTCGGCCCCACCTGATTGGGCGTTCTCCGTCCCTTGGAAGACGATCGGCATGCCTGGCGATGCATACAGGGCGAATAATCCAAGTCGCAAGCGGCGCTCGGCCGACTCGGCCCCGCCTAATTCCGCGACGTGCATGAAGCGTTCGACGTCGTGATTGTCGAGGAACGTCGCCATTTGGTTCGGGTCATTGAAGAACGTCTCGGCGTAGCTCGCAGCCACGTCAATTTCGTCGACATTCGCCGACTTTTGCGTCATCGTCTTCGAGACGCGGTCATAAAACGTAAAGTTCGTGATGCTGTTGAAGCCTAGGTCATCATATTCGGCGACATACTGCGGGTCCGGGTCGAACACTTCGGCCAAGAGATAAAAATCAGGATCGACTTCTCGGACCGCTTTGACGAAGTCTTCCCAAAACGGTTTATCCACGTGGCGCACCGTATCGAGGCGGTAGCCGTCAATCCCGGTCTCTTCAATCCAATATGTGGCCGCTTCGAGTAAGTAGTCTTTCACTTCCGGGTCTTCGGTTTTAAAGTCCGGCAAGTCGAACAACCAGTGCGTCTCGACTTGTTCTTGATCGTTCCAAAGCACGATCGGTAACTCGTCATGGAACCAATCCGGCCGTTCTTCGACCCATGGATGGTTCGGTCCGACGTGGTTGACGACGAAGTCGAGGATCACTTTCATGTCCCGCTTATGGGCTTCGTCGACAAGTTCCTGTAAATCTTCTTTCGTCCCGAATTGGGGATCGATGTTGTAAAAATCTTTAATCCAATAGCCATGGTAACCGTCCGGCATGTTTTCAAACACCGGTGTCAACCAGATGGACGTGAATCCGAGCGACTCGATGTAATCGAGTTTTTCAATCACACCGCGGATATCACCCCCGTGAAAGGCTTTCGGGTCATTTCGATTGACTTGGGCGTTGTTGTCGGGATTCCCGTCAACGAACCGGTCGACCATGATAAAGTACATGCGTTCTTGTTCCCATGATGCTGCTTCTTTCGCTCCGACGATTGTTGGAAACAAAAGAAGCGACAGAAGAACGAGCACGACGCCTCGCCTCATATCGCTTCCCCCTTAAGTGAGTATTATCCTTTCGTACCACCGGCAGTGAGACCCGAGACGAAGTAACGTTGGAACATGAAGAACAAGAGCACGATTGGAAGGGCCGAAAGGACGGCGCCTGCCGCGAACAACGTGAAGTTGTTGTCGAACTGTCGAGAAATCATGTTGTAAAGACCAACCGCGAGCGTCTGTTTCTCTGGTGAACGAAGAACGAGCGATGCCAAGATGAAGTCGTTGAACGGGCCCATGAAGTTAAAGAGGGCGATCGTCGCGACAATCGGCTTCGCGAGCGGCAAAATGATTTGCCAGAAGATACGAAGGTGACCAGCACCATCCATCCGAGCGGCTTCATCGAGCTCTTTCGGAATCGTATCGAAATAACCTTTTGCGAGATACGTGTTCATCGGGATCGCCCCACCGGCATACAGCAGAATGAGCGCTGTGTGCGTGTCCAGGAGACCGAGCATGTTGAGGAGCACGAAAATCGCGATGATGGCGACGAATTGCGGCACCATCTGGAGGACGAGGAACAAGATGAGCGAGTTCTTCCGTCCGACAAAGCGATAGCGTGAGAAAACATAGCCAGTGATGGTAACGAGAATGACCGAGAGCGCCATCGTGATGAAAGCGATTTTCAATGTATTCACATACCATAGACTATAATCTGAAATCGTCAAATCAAACAAGTTTTTATAGTGAATAAATGTCGGATTCGCAGGGATGATCGTCGAAGTGATTGTACGTCCCGGGTTGAACGATGTCCCGACCACCCAAAGCATTGGATAGAGAATGATGATCGACGCAAGCGTCAAGATGACATAAGAGAACGCCAAATTGATTCGTTTTTGTTTTTTCATATCAGATCATATCCTCGTCTTTGAAAGATTTTGTCCGACGGAACTGGATAACGGCAAGTGTCATGATAAAGAATGACAAAATGAGCGTGATCGCAGCCGCAAGTCCGTATTGCGGGTTGGCTCCGAGAGACAATTTGTAAATCCATGAAATCAAGATATCGGTACCACCAGCAGTTTGTCCCGGTACAGCCGGTCCACCGCCGTTAAAGAGATAGATGATGTTGAAGTTATTAAAGTTGAATGTGAACTGCGTGATCAAAATCGGTGCTGTCGCGAACAAGAGCATCGGCAACGTGATCAAGCGGAACTTATCAAAGATGGTCGCACCGTCAATCGTCGCGGCTTCATATAAGTCACCAGGAATCGATTGCAATACCCCCGTCATGAGCGTCATGATGAACGGGAAGCCGAGCCACCATTGAATCAAAATGAGCGCACTGCGTGTCGCCGTCGGATCGGTCATCCAGTTGATCGGATCTAGTCCGAACGCCGGAAGGATCGTCGTGTTGAACACACCGAACGATTCGTTGAACATCGAGCGGAAAATCAAAATCGTGATGAACGCTGGAACAGCCCACGACAAGATTAAAATCGAGCGGAACAAGCGACGGAAGCGAAGACCTTCTTGGTTCAAGAGAACCGCGAGGAAAATCCCGATCGCAATGACCCCGACTGTCGAAGCGACCGTCCAGACAAGTGTCCAGCCGAGGACGCCGACGAACGTGTCGCGCCAAATATCGATTTCAAAGATACGTGTGAAGTTTTCAAAGCCGATCCACTCGACGAGTTTCGCCGGTGGCGCGTTATTGTAACGATAGTTCGTGAATGCGATCAAGAATGTGAAGATGAGCGGTAATACGACTGTGAAGACGAGCAAGATGAGCGACGGGATTAACATCAAGTATGGGAATCCATGGTCGCGCAAGTTGCGGAGCTGCACTTGGAACGTTGGAACGTTTAGGTGCTGATCACGAATGCGACCGACTCGGTAGGCGTCACGGATGTTCCAGATATAGAACGCGATCCCGAAGAAAAGTAAGATTAATGCGACAATCCCTTCTACCATCAAGAAGATGGAATGGTCGTTACGAGGTCCTGCCACTTCGCCAAGCGTGATCAATCCCCAAAGGCCGCCACGGTCACCAGGTCCTGCGCCCGCTCCTTTGAAAAAGAGATCGTAGTTTACTGCAAAATAAGACATGATGACGATAAAGAAAGCGATCGCTTTCGCTTTTTGATTGTTATAGAATTGACCGGCTCCCGGAATGATCGAAAGCAATGCGGCGTTCCGAGCATGGTTTG
This sequence comes from Exiguobacterium sp. TNDT2, assembly GCF_003331145.1. Lineage (GTDB taxonomy): Bacteria > Bacillota > Bacilli > Exiguobacteriales > Exiguobacteriaceae > Exiguobacterium. The sequence goes on from NZ_QLVE01000014.1 coordinate 40,097, forward strand.
TCGGTTTGTCCGGACGTTGTTCCGGCGTTTTAGGGTTCGCAATTGAAGCCATCCTCAATTTCTCCTTTCAATTTGAGCAAATCAATCGAGCAAGCGTTTGCTCAATTTTAGAAAATGAGGGGGAACGCCAGTCGGCGTACCCCATCATTTCAATTCCTTATTGGTTGTTCGCTTGGATTTGTTGCTCGATGACTTTAACAGCATCGTCAGCTGATTTTTGTGCATCTTGCTTGCCAGTCGCTACGAGCTGAAGCGCTTGTGCCATCGGCTCCCAAACTTGTCCCATTTCAGGAATGTTAGGCATTGGGATTGCGTTCGTTGCTTGATCGAATACCGCCTTCGCAACTTCGTTTGACGTGATTGTCTCGTTCGTCTCGAGGGCTGCTACTGGTGGAATCTCGTTGTAAGCTTCAAACATCTTCAATGCGTTTTCTTCATTTGTGAGTTCTGCGAGGAACATTTCAGCCCACTCTTGGTTCTCCGTGTAAGCAGAGAGTGCGTATGTCTTCACGCCCATGAACGTCTTAATAGGTTCACCGTTCGGAAGTGTCGGCAGTGCAGACGCTCCGAGGTTGACGCCGGCATCTGTGTAACCAGCAACGGCCCAAGGTCCGTTCATGACTGTGTGTGCTTTCTTCTCAGTGAAGAGTTGGTCCATCGCTTGGCCGCCAGACTCGCCGATCAACCCTTTAGGGAAGAGGCCTTCTTCGTACCATTTACCGATGTACTCGAATCCTTCGACTGCACCTTCGTTGTTCAATCCGACGTCGGTTGGGTCGAGCGCGCCGCCGTCTTCTTTGAAGACGTAACCGCCGAAGCCAGATACTACGCCGTGAGCGAAGTAGAAGTTATCCCAAAGAGCGAGGAAGCCGTACTCGCCTTTGCTCTTAAGATCTGTAGACAACTTGTACAAGTCATCCATAGAAGTAGGAGCTTCTGATACCAAATCCTTGTTGTACATGAGGACTGGTGTTTCAACTGATTTCGGATACCCGTAAGCTTGTCCGTCGAACATGACAGCTGATTTCGAAGCGTCAGTGAACGCGTCAAGTGCGCCTTCGTCAGTGAGCGGTGCCAAGTGACCTTGGTCAGCAATTGTTCCGATTTGGTCATGTGGTACGAGAACGATATCAGGACCTTTTCCAGCCGGGCCATCAAGCGCCAACTTGTCCTTTTGATCCGTCATTTGGACTTCAACGACTTCAACTGCGACGCCGTGTTCTTCTTCAAACGCCTTCGCAACTTCTTTCGTCGTTTCCGACTTTTCAATATCTTCCCAAATTACGATTTTTTCTGGCTTGTTTTCGCTAGTCGAACCGCCTTCGTTAGTAGAACCGCTGTCCGTACCGCCACCACATGCAGCAAGTGCACCGAAAGCGAATACTGCTGTTGAAAGTCCTGCTACCATTTTTTTCATCTTCATGATGAAAAACCTCCCCAAGGAAATAGTATGGTCAGATTTGCGCAAACGCACTTGGCCGCCTGATTTAAACAACTCCGCTACAGAATCAGTAGGTTAGTGAAAACGTTTGCATCCTCACCTCAATTTTTATTATACAGTTGTGTAAGCGTTTTACAAGTCTTTTTTTCGCTTTTTTTTATTGCGGTTGCCCCATTTATCTATTTTTGAATTTTTTATGGTCTTATTTCGTAAAAAACGAGGAAATGAACGATTGACAAAATGAAAACGCTTTATTAACCTTTGCTTGAGCAAACGTTTTCACAACTGTTGTTTCTTTTCTGAATAGACAGTGTAAAATGGTTATAACCCTAAATAGAGAAAGGAATTTAAACCAATGATCAAAGAAGCTATCTATCACCGCGCCATGTCCCCTTTCGTGTACAAGTACGACCGAGAAACGATACATATTCGGTTTCATACAAAAAGAAATGATATCCAATCTGTGGACTTAATTTGGAACGATCCGTATGACTGGCACTCGGAAGATCCGGCTATGTGGAACTTTGATCCAAACAAGCCGAGTTTCTGGCGTACGTTCGAGACACCGATGGAAAGGATCGGTCACGATGAGCAGTACGACTACTGGTTCATCGCCATCAAACCGCCGTTCCGCCGACTCCGCTACGGCTTCCGTCTCCACGACGGGAACGAGACGGCCGTCTATACTGAAAAAGGTTGGTTTGAAGACAAACCACTTGATGACACAGGCTACTATTTCTGCATCCCGTTCATCAATCCAGTCGACATCTTCCACGCCCCGTCATGGGTGAAGGACACGGTCTGGTATCAAATCTTCCCGGACCGGTTCGCGAATGGCGATCCATCCAATGATCCGGAAGGCACGCTCCCATGGAATAGCACCGAACCGACGATCACGAACTTCTTTGGCGGCGATTTCCAAGGCATCATCGACCATATCGACCACATCGTCGACCTCGGCATCACCGGAATTTACTTCTGCCCGATCTTCAAAGCGACGACGAACCATAAATACGACACGCTCGACTATATGGAAATCGATCCACAATTCGGTACGAAAGAACAGTTCAAGCAACTCGTCGACCTTCTCCATGAGAATGGCATCAAAGTCATGCTCGACGCCGTGTTCAACCATGTCGGCTACAACCACCCTTGGTTCTTAGACGTCGTCGAGAACGGACCGCAGTCGGAGTACCGTGACTGGTTCTATCTTCGCGACTTCCCGATCGAGACGACGCCGAAGCCGAACTACGACACGTTCGCTTTCGAGAAGAACATGCCGAAAATCAATACGGAGCATCCGGCGCTAAAAGCTTATCTATTAGAAGTCGCCCGCTACTGGGTCGAAGAGTTCGGCATCGACGGTTGGCGGTTAGATGTGGCGAACGAGGTTGATCACGCGTTCTGGCGCGATTTCCGTAAAGCTGTGAAACAAGCAAATCCGGAAGCGTACATCCTCGGTGAGATTTGGCATGACGCCCAACCATGGCTTCAAGGCGATCAGTTCGATGCGGTCATGAACTATCCGTTCACGAACGCGAGCCTGAACTATTTCGCGCTCGACCGGACGTCCGCTTCCGAGTTCCGCAATGAATTGACGCGCGTCGAGATGATGAACACGACGAACGTGAACGAAGTGACGTTCAACTTGATCGACTCGCACGATACACCTCGTGCCCTCACCCGGGCAAAAGGACATAAAGGAAAGTTCAAGCTGCTCATGACGTCGATGCTCACGTATACAGGCAGCCCTTGTATCTATTACGGGGACGAGATCGGCCTCGAAGGTGAACAAGACCCAGGTTGCCGTCGTTGCATGCCGTGGAACGAAGCCGAGGAAGATCGCGAATTGTTCCGGTATGTACAGAAATTGATTCGACTCCGCAAAGAGCATCCGGTGCTCGCGAACAGCGGGTCATATCGTTTCAATCTCGTTGATGACAATGACAATGCCCTCATCATCGAGCGCGGTACAAAAGACGAGACGTATTTGATATACTTCAATAACTCAGATTCCGTGTCGAAGCTCAACCCGCTCGTCCATACCGGAAGCGCCTATGATTTATTGCGCGACCGTGATGTAGACTCGCTCGAAGTCGAACTGGCGCCGTTCAGCGCCACGATTTTAAAAATGAAATAAATTCGGTTTTCCACCCGTTTCGGCGGGTGTTTTTTTTGTTGAAAATAATTTACCAAATCCCTTTCTTTTTCATTTCAAAAGGAGTAACATGACCCTTGTGATTTTGACAACGTAAATATTTCATAGAGAGAATTGTAGAAAACAAGGGAGAATACACCATGCCGACAAAAGACACCGAACAGCTCAGTTTATTTAAAATCTCGTGGCCGATCTTCATCGAGCTCGCACTCCATATGGGGACCGGGATCATCGCCACGCTCATGCTCGCCCATTACTCAGATGCCGCCGCTTCCGCGGTCGGCGTCGCCAACCAAATCTTGAACGTCTTCTTAATCGTCTTCAGCGTGACCTCGGTCGGAGCGACCATTTTAATTGGTCAAGCGATCGGTGCCAACCGGATGAAGAAGAGCCGCGACTTCGCCCGTTCTGCCGTCAGCTTGAATATGTGGCTCGGCGTGCTCATGGTCGCCGTCGTCTTTTTGTTCGGCGAGACGTTCCTTCGCTTGTTCGGTTTATCCGATGAGTTGTTCGACCACGGTTTGTTGTTCTTGCAAATCGTCGGGTTGTCGCTGTTCACTGAAGCGCTCATCATGGCGCTCAGTTCGGTTCTCCGGAGTCATGGGATGACGAAGCATGCGATGCTCGCGACGCTCCTAATCGATATCATCACAGCCATCGGAGCGATGCTCGCTGTCATGGGCTGGTTCGGTCTTCCGGTCACGGGTGTCGCCGGTGTCGCGTGGGCCATCGTCATCGCCCGCTTCTCGGCCATGGTCTTGTTATTTTGGATCGTCAAGAAGCGGCTCTTGCTCCGCTTCCCGCTCAAAGAATTGATTCGTCCGAAACGCGACGACATTCGTGCCTTGTTACAGATTGGCGTCCCATCGGCCGGAGAGAACTTGTCATATCAGTTCTCACAAATCATCATCACCGGTTTCATCGCTACGATGGGCGAGGCTTCCCTAGCCGCCCGGGTATATGTCATGAACTTGTCGATGCTCGCCTTCTTGTTCACGGTCGCTGTCGCCCAAGGAACGCAGCTATTGATTGCTCGTGACATCGGCGGAAAACGGTTCAAAGAAGCGTATACTCGTGCCGTGAAGACGTTGAAGCTCGCCATGTTCGCATCGCTCGTCGCGTCGCTCGGACTCGCCGTATTCGGCAAGTCGCTGCTCGGCCTGTTCACATCGAACCCAGACATCATCGCCGTCGGGGTGCCGATTTTATGGGCGACGCTCATTCTTGAGCCAGGTCGTGCCATGAACATCGTCTTGATGGGCTCGCTCAAATCGGTCGGTGACGTTCGCTTCCCGGTCATGATCGGGATCGCCTCGATGTGGGGCGTCGCCGTCGTCTTCAGTTATTTGTTCGGCCTCCAGATGGGACTTGGCGTCCTCGGAATTTGGCTCGCCTTCTCGCTTGACGAGTGGTTCCGCGGTTTCTTCGCCTTCCGTCGTTGGAAATACGGCACGTGGCAACAAAAAGGGTTCCAATTCGAACCGAAGCCAACTTCATAACCAATCGAAAAGAAGCGGTCGCTGTGACCGCTTCTTTTTTTATCGATTATCGATTTAAGAACGCCTGCATCGCTTGGCGATGGACGTCCGTCTGACCACACTTCCGTTGCCAGATGATTTCTTGCTCGAGCCCGTCTTCGAACGATTCGGCCCGGAACAACGCCTTCATGCCCTGTACCGCCGTCGGTGACTGGGCGGCGAGCGTCTCGGCATATGTCGTCAACCGCTCCAAGTACGCCTCATCCTCGACGAGCTCGGTGACGAGACCGAACGTCTCGGCCTGTTCGGCGCCGATTGTGCTCCCGCTCCACATCCAAGCAAGCGCGAGGTCTGGGCGCATCAGACGTCGTAAGTGATACGGCCCCCCGGCATCTGCGACGAGACCAATCTTGATGAATGCCGAACTAAACTTCGTCGACCTGGCGACGAGACGGACGTCCGCCGCGAGCGCTAGACTCAAGCCCGCCCCAGCGACGACTCCGTGAATCCCGGCGATGACCGGTTTCGGACAAGCTTCGAGCGCCCGGACGAGCGGATGGTAGACCTCCTCTAGGTAGTGGCCATAGTCGGCATCCCCCTCGATCGTCAAATCCTGTCCCGATGAGAAGCCACGTCCTTGCCCGACAAGGACGATGACTTGGACGGTTTCGTCTGCCACAAGCTCCTCGACTGCTTTCCTTGCTTCGCGGAGCAGCGTCTCATTCAGCGCGTTCAGTTTCTCCGGCCGGTTCCATTTGAGCCAGCCGACCCCGTTATGTCGTTCTAGTTGAATCGTTTCCATCCCAATTCCCCCTTTTACTAAAATGAATCAGTATTCATTTCTATATCGTCCATTCTGTTTCCTTCTTGTCATGAAAACTTTCTGAGTTCGATTGCCCGACGCTACCACTATTTGCTATTCTTAAAAGAGTCGTTCAACGAAAGGGTGGGGCTGATGCAACTGACGAATGCCGCAAGACAATTGAAACAACGGAACATCCCGTTCACGTACCACTCCTATGAAGTGGATGCGTCCGACGTCTCCGCCAAACATGTCGCCGCGTCACTCGGTAAACCGCTCGACCAACTGTATAAAACGATTTGTCTCGAGAACGAGGAGCGGCGCTACGCCTTTTTCCTCATCTCAGGAGCGTTAGATATCGATTTGAAGGCGGCCGCGAAAGCCTGGGGTGCAAAAAAGGTTTCACCCGTACCGGTGAGAGAACTCGAGGCGTTGACCGGCTATATCCGCGGCGGAGTCTCGCCGATTGGAGCGAAGAAACGTTTCCCCGTCTTTCTTCATGACAACGCCAGACAAAAAGATACGATCATCATCTCGGCCGGAAAACGCGGCTATCAACTCGAACTCACACCGGCTGATTTGCTTCGGTTCACGGACGGTCGCTGGTTCACTCAATAAAAAGATGGAGGCAACACCTATGTGGAAAGAACGAATCCGCTCGTGGATTCCTAACTCATTTACGTTCGGTAACCTGTTTTGCGGCGTCTTGGCGATTGTCTATGCCGCGCGAGGAGACTTTTCGAATGCCACGTTATTGATTATCATCGCCATGATGCTCGACAGTCTAGACGGACGGCTAGCCCGTATGCTCGGAGTGGCCGGTGATTTTGGAAAAGAACTCGACTCGCTCGCTGATGTCGTCACGTTCGGGGTCGCCCCGGCGCTTCTCGCCTACTACACGTTCTTTATCGATTACGGCAACTATGGTCTCTTCTTCGCCGCCTTGTTCCCGTTATTCGGTGCTTATCGTTTGGCCCGCTTCAACTTGTCGGCGACGAACGTCACGGCCAGTTACTTCTCGGGTGTCCCGATTACAGCGGCCGGCGGGCTCCTCGCCGTCGTGACGACGTTCGGGGACCAGATCAACGAGCTCCTCACCCCGATCTTCTTCACGGGTCTCGCTCTGCTCATGGTCAGCCGTGTCCGTATCCCGAGCTTTAAAGATGTGCCGCTTCCGCGCCACTCGTTCATCATCACGGTCAGTCTCATTTATTTGACGTACATGATTTTCGCCCGCTGGAAAGAATGGCCATCATTTTGGTTCATCGCCGTCACATTCTATGTTTTGTTCATTGCCTTCTCGTTCGTCAAGAAACGGAAACGGATGGCAAATTGATGGGTCTCTCTCGAGGGGCCCTTTTTTGCATGCATTTATTAGACGGGAACCAAAAACCTCTCTAGAATGGGGGTAGAGGTGATGAAATGAAAGTGTATCCATGGATTTGGAAATGGTTTTTGGTTTGGTATGTCGTCGGGGTCGTCCTCGTCGGCTTTGATTTGTTGCCGAGTTGGCTCGAATGGGCAAACCCGGTCTTCTTGTGGCTCGCCGGTGTCATCGGCGGCTGGGTGATTGCGGACGGTGTCCGCCACGCCCGTCTGATCGTCCCGTTCATCTTTTTCGGTTCGATCGCCGTCGAGACGCTCGGTGTGAAAACCGGGTTCCCGTTCAGTGAGTACATCTATGCCGAGGCGTTCGGTCCGACCGTGTTCGGTGTACCGGTCACGATTGGCGCGGCCTGGCTCGCCGTCATCGGCGCCAGTTTTGCCGTCGCCCGCCTATTCTCATTCAAGAACCGGACGCTCTGGCTCGTCCCGTTCCTCGCTGTTTGGCTCGACATGGCAATCGACCCGGTCGCCGCGAACGTGAAAGGGTACTGGGAATGGGCCAATGACGGTCTCTACTATGACATCCCGACGCAAAACTTCGTCGGTTGGTTCGGACTGTCGCTCATCTTCTCTTGGTTGCTTGACCGGTTTGAAGTCGAGGCGGAACCGTTGCTACTCGGACATGGACGTTATTTGTTCGTCATGCTTCACGCCTTGTTTGGCGTCACGGCCGTCAACGCTGGCCTCTACGGCATCGGTGTACTCAGCATCGTGACAGCAGCAGGCCTCATCTTGCTAGAACGGAGGAGCCGACATGATCGAAGCGAGCAAAAAGAAATGGTTCAATAACTTGTTTTCGACGTTCGTGAAAGAACGTCAAATCCGTCCGTTTTTCCATACGATTTACGTCCGGGCCGATGATGTGCCGACACCAGGATTGTTTTTGAGCACCCACAGCTCTTGGTGGGACGGGATGATCTTGCTCATGTTGAACGAATATTACTTGCGCCACGACGTTCACGTCTTGATGGATGAGGACGGGTTACGCCGCTTTCCATTCTTCCGTCACTTGGGCGCGTTTTCCATCAAAAAAGGCAAGCTGTCGGACGTGCGGGCCTCGCTCGACTACGCCAATCGGCTATTACTCGCAGGCAAGTCCGTCTGGGTGTTCCCGCAAGGACGCGAGTATCCACAGGAGCATCGTCCGCTCGAGATTGGCTCAGGTGTGACGATGTTGCTCCGTCAGCCCGAAGTCCGGCTGTGCGCCATTTATTACACGTTCGCGTCGCACGCCGCCCCGCTCGTCTATGTGCGCTTCCGCAACCATACGGTCGTCTCCGAGACGAGACGGCTTCAAAAACAAGAGCTCGCCGAAGCAATCGAACGCCTATATGACGATACGCGCGACGACGTGATCACGCAGTCTGACCGCTATATCGCCTTGTTCCCGCCAAAGCGCAGCCTCGCGGATTGGACGGAACACTTGCTCCAAATTGGAAGAGGCCGCTGATGGTGATTTTATCGCTCACTTTCCTTATGTTCGTGTTCACACTCGTCAATTTACTATTTTTACGTCCGCTCACCGCACCCGTTCCCGCTCCTCCGACTGCGGTGTGCATTCCACTTCGGAACGAAGAACGGAACGTGCCAAAACTCATCACGAGTTTGAAGGCCGCCTTGCCGGATGAATGTCGCGTCTATTTATACGAGGACCGGTCTGAGGACGATACATACGAGGCACTCGTTCGAGCCATCGCTGATGATGTCCGCTTCACCATTTTCCGTGGTGTGCCGTTACCTAAAGGGTGGGCCGGTAAAGTCCACGCGTGTCACCAGTTGGCGAGCCGGACGACCGAGCCGTACGTATTGTTCCTCGATGCTGACGTCACAATCGATTCTACGTTCATCGGACGACTCCATGGCACACTCGCCCGTGAAGAGGCGGTCTTCTTGTCTGGTTTTCCACAATTCCCGACTCCGACATGGCTCGGAAAATTGTTGATTCCGATGCAACACGTTCTGATCGCCCAGCATTTGCCGTTGTTTTGGCGCAAAGTGCGGCACCCCGCCTTCGCCGCGGCCAATGGGATGAACGTGCTCGTTGAACGAAAAAGTTATAATGACGTCGGGGGACACGCCTCCATCCACGACTCGTTAATCGACGACATCGACCTCTGCCGCGAGTTCAAACGACGAAAAAAAGTTACATCACTCGTCAACGTTTCACCTTACATCACATGTGATATGTATGCGACGAACGAAGAAGTGTGGAATGGGTTTTCAAAAAACGTATTCAAGGGAATGAATGAAGCAGTGGGCATCGCCCTTTATTTTCTCTTATACTACGGCACCCAGCTCTCTGCTTTCCTCGCCTTCCTCGTCCGCATGGATTGGGTATCGTTCTTGGCGTGCGTGTTCGTCTTACTTGCTCGACTCGCAGTCGACGTCAAATCGGGAGGACGTCACTTCTGGCTCCATCCGTTCAGTCTGATCGCCTACTTGTTGCTCTTGTCGAGCGCGGTCGTACGCAAGTGGCGACGAAAGCCGATCTCATGGAAAGGCCGTACGTATCAATAATCTCGCTAGGAGGCACAACATGAAACAGATCGCTATTATTGGAGCGGGGCTCGGCGGCTTGAGCGCCGCCGTCACCCTTGCCGCCCGCGGTTACGACGTGACCGTCATTGAGAAGAATGAACACGTCGGCGGAAAACTCATGCCAATCGTCACTGATGGACATCGTTTTGACTTCGGACCGAATACAATCACGATGCCGGACGTGTTTCGTTCCGTCATCCGCAACAGCGGGGCTAACCCGGATGATTATTTCGAACTCGTCAAACTCGAATCGCATACGGTCAATCACTTTTCGGACGGTTCAACGTTCACGTTCCATTCAGACCGAGAAAAGATGGAAGGCGAGGTCCGCCGTCTGACCGGTGACAAGGCCGATAAAAATCAATTGGCCGCGTATTTAGACGAAGCAGAGAAACTGTTCGAAATCGCCAACAACCGCTTCTTCACGCGAATGGACTCGAAAATCGATACAGGGCTCTGGGCCGATATGATGAAAGTACATCCGCTCAAGAGCCTTCATGCGCTCCATAAAAAATATTTTAAAGATCCGCGCATCATCCAAGCACTCGACCGCTATGCGACGTATATCGGCAGCAGTCCGTACGTCACACCGGGCACGTTCGCCTTGATTTCGCACCTGGAACTGAATGACGGCGTCTATTTCGCCAAAGGCGGGAACTGGACGATCGCGAAAGGCTTCGCCAAACGGGCAAGCGAACTCGGCGTCGAGTTCCGGCTCGGTCATGAGGTCACGAAAATCGAAGTGACGAACGGGAAGGCGCACGCGGTCGTCATCGACCACGAAGAAGTCATGTCTTGCGACGCCGTCCTCTTGAACGGCGAACTGCTCACGCAATATCCGCGGCTCGTCGATGCTTCCGCTCGGCCTTCGTTCCCGGTACCGACGCGCGATACGATTGAACCGTCCGTGTCTGCTTTCGTCATTATGGTCGGCTTGAACAAGCGATTGAACTTGGCGCACCATAACGTCTATTTCTCAGACGACTATGAAGCGGAGTTCCGGGCGCTGTTCGATGAGGAACGGTATGCGGATGAGCCGACGATTTATATCTCGAACTCGGCCCATACGGACCCATCGATGGGAGAAGCTGGCGACAACTTATTCATTCTCGTCAACGCGCCGGCCCATATGACCGACATCGATGCTGAGACGTATGAACATTTGATTCGCCGACGTCTTCGAAAATTCGGTGTCGATTGGGAAGACCACGACGTCGTCTTCCACCGCCGTGTCACCCCGCTCGATTTGACGCGTGATTTTTACGCGTATTATGGGGCACTTTACGGGACATCGGCCAACTCGAAAAAAGGAGCGTTCTTCCGACCTTCGTCTCGCTCGGAAGATGTGTCGAACATCTGGTTTGCAGGCGGCTCGACCCACCCGGGCGGCGGCAGCCCGATGGTGACGCTTTCAGGACAATTCGCAGCCCGGTCGATGTTAGAGGACATACCTCTGACAATTTGAACATTTTGTGAACAGAAGATTCGACACTTGTCGACACGGGATAGACATGATAACATCATATTCGAGTTCAAGCAGTTTTGTAACGTTTGTTACACCTGTAGCGATCGAATGGCTTCCCCGAGCCTATCGCGTTTTGAACTTGTCACACCCGAGAAAAAAGTGATGAGCGAGTTTCCCCACTCGTATCCCGCGGCTGAAACAGCATGCATTCTGATGTTCCCCCTTAGTCCATCAAGCATCCTGCTTCAGCGAAGATGCCCCATCGTTTCATTCCCCATGAGACGAGGCACATCTTTAGGGTTCATCACGTCCGATTCGTTCGTTTCCCCGATGAACGAATCACACAACGCTTACACCACTTTTGGTCCCCCGCCAAAAGTGGTTTTTTTTGCGTAAAAAAAGGCAGCCGTCTCGAGACGACCACCTCATCTTATAGTCTAGCCAACAGTTTTCCTTTTTGAATCGTCGAGACAAACGCCCGTTTCGTGAAGACGTCGTGTCCGTTCTGTCGGGCCGCGTCCAAGATGCCTTCATAGAGCAAGCCTGCCGCACTGACCGGCTTCCGGCTCGTCGCAGGGTACAAGTGATGCGTCTCCCGGGCCCGTACGTATAGAAGTTCGGCCCGGCGCGCCATCGTCTCCCAGACGTCAATGAACGCCGGGGTCACTTGCCGCGCGAACAAGTCTGCTTCCGAAATACCAAACTTCATCAATAACGACTGTGGCACATAAATTCGGTCACGGTCGAGGTCTTCTCCGACGTCACGCAGGATGTTCGTCAACTGCATCGCGATGCCTAAGTCGATTGCGCCTTGTTTCAACTGATGCCGCCCTGTCGCGTCCACGTCCGGCGCGAGAATCGGCAACAGCATCAAGCCGACGGTGCTGGCCGCATAGTAACTATATTGCTCCGTCTCCTCGAGCGTCGCGTAGCGCGTTTTATGTAAGTCCCACTTCATGCCTTCAGCCAATTCAAAGAACGGTTCGACGTCCATGTCGTACCGTCCCCAAACGTCACGCAACGCCACCCAGAGCGCATCGGTCAGATGTTCACCGGCCAAGAAGCGATCGAACTCGGTCAAAAAGTCCGTCAAGCTCTCTTCAGGACGGTCGGATTCATCGACTGCGTCGTCAAGCGTCCGGCAAAACGTATAGACCGCGGCCACGGCCTGACGGTCTGGTTTGGAGAGCAAGGAAAAGGCCCGATAAAACGTGAGCGAGCCTTTTTTCATTACGTCTTCACAGTGACGATACGCTTCTTGTGTCGTCATGGTACAATGCCCCCATTTCTTCTTCCATTCTTTTCACTAACAGCTGCGAGCCGATCATGACGATTGGGACGCCTCCGCACGGATGCACCGATGCGCCGACGGCGTAAAGCCGGTCGATATGCGCGTACGGACGGGCTTGTGGTTTGAACGCGGCCGATTGGGCCAATTTCGGGGCGATGCCGAAACTCCCGCCTTCGAATAAACCAAATCGTTCCGCATCCATCGGCGTCCGCACTTTCATCTCGATCACACGGTCCCTGAAGTCGGGGACCATTTGTTCGATCCGGTCGATCAAATGCTCGATTGCACCGCTCGTCTCAAAGTCCTCACGTTCTAACTTACGCGGGACCGGTACGAGCACATAGAGAACGCTTGTCCCCTTCGGTGCCAATGAGTCGTCCATCAAAGACGGATTGAACGTATACATCGCCGGGTACTTGCTTAGTTTACCATCTTCAAAGATGGTCCGCATCGACCCGGCAAAATCATCCGGCAAATCGAACTGATGAATCGGCAAATCGATGTCCCCTGTCACGGCGAAGTAAAGTAAGAGTGTTCCGCTCGATGGTTCATATGATTTCGGTTTGACGCCGTCAATTAACCGTTCCATAAGCGGGAAGTCACCATTGACGACGACCGCATCATATGGATGAACGACACCGTCCACGACGACCGCGTTCGCCTGGCCTTGCTCGACCTGGACCCGTTCCACGTTGGCGTTCAATTCAAATGTGACGCCGCGCCGTCTCAACTCCTGTTCTATTTTCGTCGCAAGCGAAAAATATCCTCCCTTGACGTACCAGATTCCTTCCTCTTGTTCGCGATACGGGATCAGGCCGTAGAGGGATGGGGTATCATACGGGTTCCCGCCGATATAGAGCGTCTGGAGGCTATAGGCGACGCGCAAACGCTCGTCTTTGAAGAAGCGTTTCATGTTCTCATGGGCCGTCTCATACGCCTTCAAGCGCATGAGGAGCATCAATAGCTTCGGTTCGAACAAATCGGTCTTGCTCTTATAGCCCCGGTCTAAGAACGCGTCAAATCCAAGGCGATACTCTTCTCGTTTTTGAGTCATATACTTTTTAAAACCGTCACCCTCGTTGAACAGACGGTCGATTTCGGCCGCCTGACGCTCGATGTCACGGTATTTGTAGAACGTCGTGCCATCCTCGTAACGAAGGCGATAAAGCGGGTCAACCTCGATCAACTCGAGCTCTCGCTCCGGGAACCCGGCTTCTTGGAGCTGGCTTTTCAGTTTCCCGGGTAATAGAACGATCGTCGGTCCTTCATCGACGCGGGCACCGTTCTCGAACTCGACATAATTGAGACGGCCGCCGACGCGGGATTCTTTTTCGTAGATGGTCACGTCGATTGACGGATATTTATGGGTCAGGAGTAAGGCCGCGTAAAGCGAACCAATCCCGGCACCGACGAAACTGATGTTCATTGGCCGACACCCGCCCGGTCACGCAACAGGTTGACGGTAATGCGCGCCGATTCAAAAATCGTCGGCAGTCCGCTGCCAGGATGCGTCCCGCCGCCGACGAGCCAGACGTGGTCGAGCTCCTCGAACTGGTTATGGGGACGGAAATACATCATCTGGGACAAGTTATGTCCTAAGTTGAACGTCGCCCCTTCATAGACACCGAACGCTTCCCAATCGTTTGGCGTGAGCGGCTGCATCACCTCGATATGGTTCCGGATGTCACGATACGGCGAACGCGTCTCGAGTGCATCGAGGACGCGCTCGGTCATCGTCGCCTCGAGCGTCTCCCATGGCAAGTTCGCCAGGTTGTTCGGCACCGGGACGAGCACATAAAGCGATGACTTCCCTGCCGGTGCGAGTGTTGGATCGATGTTTGACGCGTTATGCACGTAAAAAGAGAAGTCCTCACTTAACTTCAAGTCTTGCGTCATCTCTTTCACATTTCGTTCATAATCGTCGGCAAAATGAATCGAATGATGCGCGACATCATCGTAAATACGATCGAGTCCGAGATAAAGCATGAACGTCGAACACGAATAGCGCTTCTTCTTCAGCTGTTTCGGACTCCACCGTGTGAGTGCATCGTTCGGGACGAGCGTCGTCATGGCGTGCGCGAAGTCGGCGCCGACAATCACTTCGTCGAAAGCGTAATGGATGTTGTTCGCCACGAGCCCGTTGACGCGTTTCCCGTCGAGCAAGAGTCGGTCGACTCCTTCTCCGAGACGAATCTCGCCGCCCTCTTCCTCGATGACACGAGCCATCGCTGTGCACAGTTGGTTCACGCCGCCAATCGGATGATGGACACCGTAAGCGTGCTCCATATACGACAAAATCGAGAAGCCGCCCGGGCACTCCCACGCCGACATGCCAAGATATTTAGCTTGGAACGTAAACGCGTACTTCAGCTCTTCGCTCGTGAAATATTCCGATAGCACATCATATAACGACTTGCCGATCGACAAGAACGGGAGCGCCTTCAAGACGCGCGTCGCCACGTAATCAGTTAGTTTGTCATGCGCCGTCTGGAGAACCGGCATTAGTTTCGACAACTTGATGGCTTGTTCGGCCATGAAGCGTTCATACCCTTCCCCGTTGCCCGGGAACTGCTCTTCAATCGCCTGATGCATTTGATCGCGGTCGGTCGTCATCGACAAGACCCGCTTTCCTCTATCAAAATAAAGGTCATACATCGGCTCGAGTCGTTTCATCTCGACGTAGTCGTGTAAATTTCGACCTGTCTCTTCAAAGATCTCTTCTAAAATGTATGGCATATTTAAAAAAGTCGGGCCACGATCGAACGCGAATTCTCCGACTTGCAGACGCGACGTTCGTCCACCGACGAACGCCTGCTTCTCAAACACTGTTACGTTGACACCACGGCTCGCGAGCAGCATCGCGGCCGCAAGTCCTCCTGGGCCGGCACCGATGACGGCGACTCTCTTTGTTGACACGTTGAACAACTCCCTATGTGAAAAGTCTCTTATGCTTCTATCTCATTATAGGAATGACCGGAGACAAGTTCAAATTTGAATCGGCTCGTCGTGTGTCCGTGATGTGTCAATTGTCTCGTTTCGCGATGACAATGTACCATGACCCTTCTGGGATGAACGGGATGAACCGGACGTTGTCGAAGCCGACCTTATTCATTTGACGGCGTAACTCGCGAATTGTTGGGAGCGGATAGAGATTATCATGCAACGTCATGAACGCATTGAATGCTGAGGCGAATCGAGCGCCGAGCGGCGTTTCAGCGAGCGGCGTAACGAGGACGGCGACACCTGCTTCATCTAAGTTCTCAAGCATCCGTCCGAGCAGTTCGATACGTTGTTCCGGGGAGAAATAATACAACATGTTATTCATCATGACGGCATCAAACCGTTCGTCGTGATCCCACTCCATAAAATCGGCCACTTCATAGCGAATCTCACCGGATTCATCTTGCTCGCGCGCCTCGGCAATCACGTCTTCCTCTAAATCGATGCCGGTCAACCGCCAATCTGGTTCGAGTCCATGCAATTTGCGCAAGTAGCCACCGTGACCGCAACCGATATCGAGCATCGTCTTGACGTCAGCTTGACGCAACAGCTGTTGCACAATCGGGAATGCAATCGTCTCGACGAGTGTCGACGTCTGTGCGACGACTTGTCCATGTGTCGCCCCGTCGAACGTCTTCTGCTTCCCCGACTCTAAAAAGTCAGGATAAGCGATGAGCGCCGGGATATGAAGCTCCATCATTTCTTGGAGCATGAAGCCGATGCTGCGCTCATCTTCATGCGACAGTTGATACTTCAAACTGCGTGTCGGAAAATAGCGCCAACCTCTCTTCTTCAAATGACGAACGGCGACCCCCACTTCGAGCCAACGCTCGAGCGCGAGCTTCGTCAACGGTTGTTTTAATCGGAGTGTCATCTCCGCATAGCTCGCCCCGCCTTGGAGCGCATCGAACAATCCATATTTGTATCCGATATACCCGTGCCATAATGGCAGGAAGGACTCGGTTTGTTTCATCCATCTTCGTGCGTGTAAGACGCGTGACCATTCATTCATTTGCTGTTCCATCGTTTCACCTCATCATCGTTATCACTGATTGTTTCATTTTCCCCTAATAATTTATGAGCAAACAAAAAAATCCCACTTCGATGTGCGAAGTGGGGGTGAAATCAAATGAAGTTACTGAAGAACGACAGTCCGTACGGCAACGCATAGCCGATGAAAATCGTCACTAGTGCAAGAATCACAAAGCCGCCGAACATCGTGCCCGCTGGCTTGTGCTTTTTCATACGGATGAGCGTCATCTCACCAAAGATGAGCGTCAAAAGCCCGACCGTGATTTTCACGTGGTAGAACATGCCGCCCTCGAGTAATTGTAAATACAAATAAAGCCCTGTGCCAAACGCGACGAGAAGCATAAGTCGAAACACCATATGGGCGATTTTCCCGCTCTTATTGCCGTTTTTGTAGCCAATATAGGCGACAGCGAACAGAACGAGTAATAAGACCCAGCTCGTGACGTGCGTGTGTAGGAATGCGATCAATGGCATTCAAAGTCTCCCCTTTCCATTATGTACAACCTCTATTGTACACGAGTCGCTCGGACTGCGGTCAAGCAAACAATCGAAAAAATCTTTAGCCGATGAACAAACGCCTGATCGTGAATGACCAGGCGTTTGTCGGAATCGACCTATTAAGCTGTCGTCGATTCTTGTTCGCGAATCGCGTATTCGAAGCTCGGAATGACGACCGTGAACGTCGACCCTTGATGTTGGATCGACTCAACATGAATCTGCCCGGCGTGACCGCGCACGATCTCTTGACAAATTGGGAGACCGAGTCCGGTTCCGCCGATTTCACGACTATCCGAATTATCGACCCGGTAGAATTTGTCGAAGAGACGGTCGAGCGCGTCGCTCGGGATCCCAATCCCTTCGTCTTTCACCTTAATCGACACTGATTGGTCATGATGAGCCAATTCGACGGTGATTTTTCCGCCACGAGGCGAATACTTCACGGCGTTCGAGAGCAAGTTGCTCATCAACTGTTTGAACTTCTGACAATCGGCGAACAGTTCATACGGACGGTCATCGGCCGTAATGAGTTCAAACTTGTGTTTCAGTGACGAAGCTTCATAGAACGTCATCATGTCTCGGATGACCGGCTCAATATCGAGTTGTTCCCGGTCATACATCTGACTGCCGGCTTCCATTCGCTGCACGTCGAGGAAGTCGTTGACGAGATGCGTCAACCGCTCCGTCTCGGCATGAATCGTCTGCAAATACTTCGCCTGCTTCTCATTCGGCAACTGCTTCTTGACCATGAGCTCGGTGAACCCGTAAATCGATGAGAGGGGTGTCCGCAACTCGTGAGAGATCGTCGAGATGAATTCGCTCTTCAAGCGTTCTGCCTCGGTCTCGCTCGTGATGTCACGGAAGACGAGCAACGTCCCTTTTGACAACCCACCGACGACGATACGCTCGGCGTACATCTGCAGGTTCATCTCACCTTTACGGATCGAGAAACTTACGCTGTCATGCGGGAAGTCATCCGTGAAGAGGCGATCGGTATACTTCATGAAATCATCTTCTTGGTCGACCGTTGTTGAAATCGTCTCTCGCCATTCGTTCCATGACAGTTCTGCGAGTTCTCTCGACGTGATGTCATCAAGCTCAGGGAACATTTCATAGAGCGGCCGGTTGACGAAGACGTCATCGGTCGAATGCTCGACGTAAATGACCGCCTCGCGAATCGAGTCGAGAATCCGTTCCGTCTTCCCTTTCTCACGGGTCATCTCTTCAAACAGACGCATCCGGAGAAGCGAGAGCGATAACTGACGAGCAAACGACATGATGTCACCCATCTGTGTCTGCGTGAAGCGGTCCTTGTAGCGGACGAGATAAATGAACGCGATGATGGAGTCATCTGTCGGATCGTGGACCGGTACGGCCGTCTCGTACATGTAATACGGGTACGGGAGCGGGTGGTCACTTGCGACTTGTTTCGACGAATGGACCGTCGTCCGGAGTGTCATTGCTCGCGTCAAAACTGAATTCTCGCTATCGATTAGCTGACGGGTGAGCGTCTCGTTCAAACCGTGGCTCGTGATTGAGAACGAGCCTGTCGCATCGACAAAGACGAGGGCACCGACCTCAGAGTCGGTGATGGCGACCAGTTTCTCAATGATTTCTGGGTAAGCCGTCAACGAATCACGGGCCGCGAGCGTCTCGGTCAATTCGTTGCGGTAAGCCAAGTGTTGCTCATTTTGTTGCGTCTGCTCCAAGATTTCTTCAAGCTCTTGTTGCTGTGCTTGAAGCTCTTCTTGTTGTGCAATCAATTCTTCCTGCTGCGCTTGCAACTCGTGATTCTTCTCAATCAAATGACGTTCGTTGTCACGAAGCGTCTCGGCCATCTTGTTGAACGAGCGTGACATCGTGCCAATTTCGTCTTCACGTATCATCTGATCGCTCAAATCGACAATCTCACCTTTCAACAAGCGGTCAGATGCGACCGAAAGCCGGGAAATCAAATTTGTTTGGCGGCGCAGGAACGGCTGGATGAACAATAAAATCAAGGCTGCAAACGATAAGATGCTCGCAATCCATAAGAATTGAAGAATGTTGTTGTTTAATTTCCAAGTATCATATACTCTTTGTTTCTCACTGTTCATTAAGTTTTTATAATCTGACAGTGCCGTCTCGATTTGCCGGATTGGTCCGAGCGTGTCGATGCCGCGTTCTGGACTATACGGGACAACGCCTTGCTCAATCAAGCGCTCGGCAGTCGGAAGTGTCAAAATTGTCTCAGGGTCAATCGTCGTCTCAGTAATTTCACCTTCAGCTCGCAATTGTCCGTATTCCGTTGTCACTGGAAGAATGACACCGAAGTAAAAGTCATGGAACTCTTGCAAGTCTTCTGAGAAAATCTCACCTTGCTTCGTTTGGACAACACTTTTGAACCAGTTGATTTCTTGTTGGAACTCGTTCTCTTTGGCACGGGCCCGTTCGAGCGACTCAGTATCCCCAAACAGAAGATAGCCTCGAGCATCGTATTGAGCTCCTTGCCATTCGTCCCACAACGTATTCAACCGGTCGATGCGTTGATCGACATCCTGCAACCGTTGTTCGTTCACCGCAACACGTTCTTGCATGTGCAAATACATAAAAATCGAGCCGACGAGCGCGACCGCGAGAAACGAGTAAAGGACGACCATGAGGTCGCGACCAAGTTTTTGTTTAAACCATCTGTTCAATTCACGATGCCTCCTATAATCTTCACTAATTCAAGCGGACTGAACGGCTTCGAAATAAAGTAGTCGACCCCAATCTCATTCGCGCAATCACGATCAGATTGTTGACTCTTCGCAGTAAGCATCATGACTTTCGTATGTTGACGTCCTGGCAATTTTCGTACTTTCTCAATGACCTCAAGACCGGTCATGCCTGGCATCATATGGTCGACAATCACGAGGTCATACTCGTTCTGTTCGATTAGCCGATAGGCTTCAAGGCCGTCTGGCGCTTCATCAATGTCATATCCTTCATCTTCTAACGTATCTAATACGAGCATACGTAAAACTTCTTCATCTTCAGCTAATAATATTTTTACCATGACGATTCCTCCATTTTTTATCCCATTTCACTATTTTAACGGATTCAGTTCATAATCACAAAAAAAAGGATGTACGGTGTATAACCGTACCCCTTTTTCGTCGGAACGTCTAGACTACAAGGCAACAATTTCCTGTAAATCGAGGGAATAAATGAGCATCCGACCGACTGTGATTCCCCAAATCGCCTCGATGGCCTCCCGATAGAGCGATAATTGGACGTGATAGCGGTCGCGCAACAGTTGTTTGGCCGCTTCACGAGAGTCGCTCGAGAAGAGCACGGAATCCGATTTATAGTCGAGGAGCACATATGTCTCCCCATCATAGAACAGACAATCGATAATCCCTTGGATCAGCACATGTTCGTCAGTGAACGCCCCGCTCGGGTTGACCCACTCGGCCGGAACCGTGTACGTGAACGGCAGCTCGCGCCAACCTCGTCCGACTTGAAGCGCTGCCGTTAACGCACACCCGGTTTCCGAAGCGAAGAACGCCTCGATTTCAGGACGCGCGAGCCGTGCCGTCTCGGCCTCGACCGGGCTGAGCATGCCGTCGGCTTCCCAACGGTCGATTTGTAAGGCGAGCGGCTCGGACGGGTCAATCAATTGGAAGACGAGATGTAACGTCGTTCCTCGTTCTGCCCCCGTTTGTTGGGATTGCTTCCATTTCGGAACTCGATACGGGGTGTCCGTCGCCCGGTACGTCTCTTCGAACGCTGCCTGTTCAAGCTGGAGCGCCCGCTTCAACTCCGTCACCGTTTGTTTGGCGGCCGTCTCGGTCGCGGCTTGGGCCGGATAGGCATAGGTGAACGCCCGGCGAACGAAATCTGTGATGTTCGCCTCGTCTTTGACCGGGAAGTCGATCGCCTCGAACTGTTTGACGTGATGGAGCTGCGCCATCATCTCTTGGAGCGTGGCGACTTCCGCCAAGTCCTCTTCGCCGATGATGCGGTACGTCCACGGGGTCGCTTCCGATTGCGGCGCGATGACCGGCAACCCTTGCTCTTCTAAAAACGGGGCCGCCCCTTCGAGTTTTAGGAGCGCCGGCGCAACCCAATCGAGGTACGTCTTCGCCTCACGACGTGCATCGGCCGATAAAGTCGCCCCAGTTTGCTCGACGTGCAGCCATTGCCCGATCTGTGTCCCCGGCTCTTTGACCGTCCCGATCAAAATCAATTTTTCCTTGGCACGGGTGAGGGCGACATACAAGACGCGCATCTCTTCGGCTTTCATCGTCGCATCGAGGTCGCGGCGAATCATCTCTTTGACGAACGTCTCCGTTTTCGTGCGGGTGACGACGTCAATCGCGTCAAGTGAGATGCCATAGCGTTTATGGAAGATGACGCGTTGCGTTTGGTCGCGCTTGTTGAACTGCTTCCCGAGCTGGGCCACGATCGTGACCGGGAACTCGAGTCCTTTTGATTTGTGGACCGTCATGATCCGGACGACGTTTTCTTCTTCACCGAGCGAACGCGCCTCGGACAAATCTTCGCCATTATCTTGGAGCCGGTCCATCACACGGAGGAAACGATACAAACCGCGGTATCCGCTCCGCTCATATGACAACGCCCGGTCATAGAGCGCCTTCAAGTTTTCTTGGCGCCCTTTCCCATCTGGCAAGCCGCCGGCGAAATCGTAGAAGCCGGTGTCATTGAACACTTGTTGAATCAGTTCCGATAAGCTATGGTTGCGGGCGAACGTGCGCCACGCCGACAACGCGTCGAGGACGTCGCCGCACTTCAGACCGAGTTCGTCCTCATCATCCGCTTTCGCCTTGAGCGCCTCGAAGAACGACTCTTCTGATTCCAGGCGAATCTTCGCCAGCTCTTGGTCGCTGAAGCCAAACATCGGTGAACGGAGCGCCCCGGCGAGCGGGATGTCCTGGAGCGGGTTATCGATCAGTTTCAACACCGCGAGCATCATCCGAATCTCGGTCGCTTGGAAATAGCCGCCGTCCGAATCGGTATAGGCCGGGATGTTGTACTGCGTCAAAATATCCATCAGCTGTTCGACCCGCTCTTTCTTCGAGCGGACCAAGATGACGATGTCGCGATATTCGCACGACCGTAGCAAACCCGTCGCTTCATCGGTCACTTTGAACGGTTCATCCCCCGAGACGAGCTCTAAAATCCGGGTCGCGATGGCCCGGCCCTCGAGTTCTTGTTTCGACAAGTCGCGGCTCTCCCCGTTGACGAGAATGAGTTCCGGACTCGCCTCGAGCGCCTCATACTCCCGTCCTGGGACGAGACGTGCCGCCTCATCGTATTCGATCTCGCTCACTTCTTCGTCCATCAATCGGACGAACAAGTCGTTAATGCCGTGGAGGACCTCAGCTCGGCTTCTAAAGTTTTGCGACAAGTCGATGCGTTGCCCCGCCCCATCCTGTTTGAAGCGCGTCGCCTTCTCAATGAACAGACGCGGCTCGGCATGGCGGAACCGATAAATCGATTGCTTGATATCCCCGACCATGAACAAGTTGCCGGCGTGCTCGGCTTCATGGCTGACGAGCCCGATGATCGTCTCTTGAATCTCGTTCGTATCTTGATACTCATCGATCAACACTTCGGCGAAACGCTGTTTGTAAAGCGACGCGACCGAGGATGGTCCGTCCCCGTCCCGTAAAATGGCGAGCGCGTAATGCTCGAGGTCACTGAAGTCGACGAAGGCACGGTCACGTTTCGCCTGCTCGTAAGCGGCACCGAACGTCCGGACGGTCTTGACGAGCGTCTCGACGAGCGGACGTTGCGTCATCAAAACTTCTAAATAGTCCGCCCCGCTCGTGCCGGCCTGTGCGATCGCCTCGCTCAACTTCTTCTTCGCCTGGTCATAGGCCGGTTTCAACACCGTGTGATAGACGTGGTGTTCGTCTTTCTTTTGGACGGATTTCATCGTCCCGAATTTGACGGCGCGGGCCGCCGTCTCGAGCTCGCTCCACTTGAACGAGTCCGGATCGAGATTCACGAACGGTAAAATCGCCTGTTGCACGTTCTCGGATTGAGCCTCATAACCGGCGAGGCGCAGTTCGATGGCGACGCGACGGAGCTGACGCAACGCTTTTTCGATGTCTATCCAGAGCAGACGCCCGAATTCAATCAACAGCTGTTCCTCGTCCGGGTCACCGGCGAACTGATACAGCGACACGAGTTCATCCAAGTACGCTTCCGGGTCCGGCAGCGTCCGAGCATAGTGATAGAGGCCGAGAATCAATTCCTCAATCTCACTGTCACCCCGGTCCGACGTGTAAGCGTCAATCAATGCGAAGAAAGCCTGGTCTTGTTGCCCGTACGCCTCCTCGAGCACATCTTCGAGCACATCGTCCTGCAAGAGGACCAAGTCCCGCTCCTCGGCGATTTTGAACGCCGGGTCGAGGTCGAGCAGATAGTAGTTCTCCCGAATCACTTCGAGACAGAACGAGTGGATCGTCGTGATGAGCGCTCGGTTGAGCATTTGGCGTTGTTTTCGAATATATGCGTTCTCGGGGTCATCACGGAGTGCCCCGTCGAGCGCTTTGGCGATTCGTCGCTTCATCTCGGCCGCCGCCGCATTCGTGAATGTGACCACGAGCATGCGGTCCGCCGTCAATTCGTCCGTCTCATCCAAGAGACGGCTCGCGAGCCGTTCCACAAGGACGGCCGTCTTGCCGGAACCGGCTGCCGCCGAGACGAGCACGTGCGAACCTCTCGCATCGATGGCCGCTTGTTGGTCATTCGTCCACTGCATCAACGTCACCTCCTAATCTTGACAAGACGTCATCTTTTTCTAACTTCTTCAATTGGCGTGGCTCGTTGGACAGCGCCTCATCAAAGTGACAGACACTTTGGAATGGGCACGTCTGACAAGGCCGTCGCTCTTTATATTCATATGGCTCAACGCCGATTTCGCCATCGTACATCGCCTCGGTGCTCGACCGGGCCAAGCCGAAAGCATGGTCCATCAGCTGTTCGAGCTGTGGCGGGGAGACGACTTTTTTCGTCGAGTTCACGTCGAGCGTGCCGTCCTTTTTATATTTGACCGGGATGACGATTGATTTTTTCTGATCTTGTTTTGCGGTCCGGTCCATCGCCTCTAAAATAGCGGGATCATCGACGAGCAATCCTTGCATCTGGTACGACTCGAGCACTTTGCGCTCGGTATCCGTATCCGTCTCGCCCGGGGCGACGAGCGGCCGGTGAACGTGGAAGTAAAGGGCCGCTGCTGGCGCGACATTCTCTTGTGTCCACGCGTTCGCCTGCTCAATCAGCACTTTCAAGTAGATGAGCATCTGCATGGCGAGGCCGTAATAAATTTCGGCGAAGTCGATCTCGTGTTTGCTCGACTTATAGTCGATGATCCGGACGTAGAGTTGATCATGGACCGAGGCCGTGTCGACGCGGTCGATGCGTCCGACGAGTTCACATGTCGCTCCGTTACTGAGCGTGAACGATACCGGTGGGAAATTGCCGCTACCAAAGTCGAGCTCGAATGCGACCGGGTCGAACCCATCCCGTTTCGATTGCTCGATCAATACTTCCGCCGTCTTGCTGACGACGTCCGTCAGTTTCTTCTTCAAATAACCGTATCGATTCGAACTCATCAAAATCGCATTTTGGATTTCCGGCGTAACGAGTTCGACGGCCGCCTCGGCGAGTGACGAACATTCGTCTCGGCTCACATCCCGCCATTCTTTCCCTTCCATCTGCACGGTCTGGGACATATGCTCAATCGTGCGATGGTACAAGTTGCCGATATCCGGCGCTTCTAACCGATATAGACGGCGTTCTTTCAAACGGAGTCCGTAACGCGCGAAATGACGAAATGGACAAGCCTGGAACGTCTCAAGCCTTGAGACGCTTGCCCGGATCGAGTTCGTGTACAGTGACTTGGCGACATCTTCCGGCAGTGGTTGCGGCACGTTTTGATAGAAGAGCGCGCTCGTCAGTAAGCGAATCCGGTCGCGGCCTTCCGGGTGTTTCAACAGCTCGTTATACACTGTGAACCACGTGTCTTGAATCGGATAATGCCGGCTGAGCCGCTGCAGTTCAAGTGCCGTCACCGCTGCCGTCTGATTCACGTTTGTGATGAACGACAACTGGTCGCTCGGACGATGCTCCCCGGCTTCTGCGAAGTGGGTCGTCACGACTTTCCCGCCACTGAGGCGGGCTTTGAGGTCGGCGATGAAACTTGCCGGCTGGATCGCCTTGCCGGTCCGATCGACGAGGGCGTAACTGACGAACAGACGATGGCTCGGTGCTGTGAGCGCCTTATACAAATAGTACGTCTCGTCATCAAATAAATGCTCGGTCGCTTTCCCGGCCCGAACGCCGAAATCATGCATGAAATCAAGATCTTGGTCGGTCAACAGTTTCGACTGGGTCGCTACGAGCGGGATTTGGTCTTCGTTCGCCCCGAGTAAGAAGACGACCTTTTTATCGATCAAGCGGCCCCGGACGTAATCGGTGACCGTCAATTGATCTAGAGACGGCGGGACGAGCGCATAGCGCAGGCTGTCGAGCCCAGTGTCCATCATCTGCAGGAACAGTTCGGTTGAAAGCGTCTCGTCAGGCGCAGCCGCCTCCAACTGCTCGAGCAAGTGCAACACGGCGTCCCACACTTGCGTATGTTCGCGCGCCTCGAGCAAGCGTGCCTCCTCGAGCGCTTCGTCCCGCCAATAGGCGAGACAGGACGCCACATCGATTCGTTCCAAGAAAGCGTAGATGGCGTGCGTATACGCCTGCATCGTCTTCGCCGCCTTTAAATCGGCCAAGAGCGGGTCGAACGTGTCGACGACGGTTTGGCGATAACGATTGAGTGCCGTCTCCAAGTCGAGCTCTTCCCCGGTCAAACGCGCCTCTTCTTCGGCTCGGCGTCGCAAATACCACTCCTCGTGCCAGTGGTAATGTTTAATTCCGCGTTCGATGACGAACGCCTCGAGTCGGTCGACCGACGTGCGCCGATGTTCCGCATCGAGCAGGATCAATTCGGTTTTAAGCGCCCGGAACACCGGTTCTTCTCGATATCCGCGTAAAGCGACTTCAATCGTCGCTTTCAACAATTCAACGACTGGATGATCAAGCATCGGTTGCCGCTCATCAAGGAAGAACGGCAACTGCATTTTTTGAAGCGCCTGTGTCGCCAAGTCGCCATACGCTTCAAGCGAACGGGATACAAAGGCGATGTCGCGGTAGCGGAAGCCTTCCTCGCGGACGAGCCGTACGACTTCACGGACGGCCGCCTCGACTTCTACCGACCGGTCGACGGCCGCATGCAACACGACGTTCGAATCAGATCGGGTGTACGGGGCCGCTGTCACTTGCCCGAACGTCGCCTCAAGATAGGCTAGACTCGGATGCTGGAAGCGTGGTGATCCAGCATGTTTTTTATCATTCGAGGCGAGACCGCGCTCGGACAATAGCTCTTTAAAACGCATAAGTGTCCGTTGCGTCGGCCCGAACGAAGGATGAGGCCGGTAGAGCGAATCTGGATCAATCGTCAACAGCACGTCGAGTGGCGCCTTCTCCGCCAAGGCGACCAGGACCGCCAGCTCTTGCTCCGAAAATTCATTGAAACCGTCGACATAAAACTGTGTCCCGGTCAAATCGATGTCTGGCAACAGTTGGAGCAGCACGTTGAAATAGTCTTCAGCGTGGAGCGATTTCCCTTCCGTCATCGTCAAGAATCCCTCGTAAAGAATCGACAGGTCTTGCAGTTTTAGTGATCGATGTTGGTCTTGTTCGCTCAGACGGAGCAATTGCTCCGGGTCGACGAGGCCCCGTTTGAGGAGTGTGATTAACGCATTCAATTCCTCATAGAAGCCGAACTGATTCATCGTCCGACGGAACAAGGTCAATCGTTCCTCGTTCATCTCGACGACGCGGCGCAACAGCAAATGCGTTCCCGTCTGGTCTAAAAATTGTTCGGTCGCGACGCCACGGTCGCGCATCATCAAAAAGGCGAGTCGACGCATCGATAGAACTTGAATCCGGGTCGATCCGTTCAAGCCATCCGTCATCGCCATCTTCCGTTCCATCTCGAACGACATTTGGTCTGGGACGAGCATATAGATGGTCGGTCCGCTCGGGTCACGCTTCAGCTCTTCGATGACTTGTTTCGTCATCCATTCGCTTTTTCCGCTCCCGGAACGCCCGACGTGAAAAGTGACCGTCATTTAGGCGAACACCCCTTCCCTTTTTTTCTTTATTATGACCCATTCCGTACTGTTTGTAGAGGGAAATCCTTTGAAACCCCGGCAAGAAAATTGACTAGCCCCCATCCTTCCCATTTCTGACAAAAATCGATTAGACTGGACGTATGAGGGGGAATAGAACATGAGTGCATATGAACAATTCGGAGGCGAGCGCGGTGTCCAGCAGCTCGTCGACGCTTTTTACGACCTCGTCTACGCTGATCCGGTGTTATTGCCGTTGTTTCCGGACGACAAAGACCGGGTCAAAGCGCATCAATTCGAGTTTTTAACACAACTGCTCGGGGGACCGAAACTTTACACAGAACGTCGCGGCGGCGGCAACTTGGCGATGATTCATCGTGACCACCCGATTTCGGAGACACACGCCGGCCACTGGCTCGGCTGCATGGAGCAAGCGCTCAAAACAGTCGATGCACCTGAGTCGGTCAAACAACAACTGTTCCATCGTTTGATTATGTCATCCTCGAACGTCGTCCGCGTCTGTTCGCACCATTTTGAGTAGTCAGCTTTTCGAAAAGCGGGTATGATAAGAAAGTAAGTAAAGGAGGTCGTTTTTCATGACAGAAGAAGAAAAAAAAGAGGCCGTTTCCTCTGAAGAAGAAACGGAAGAAGTAGAACCGACGGCAGTCCTCGCCGACGCTCTTGAAGAGGACGAAGAGGAAGAAGACCAGCCCGAAGAAAAGAACATGGACCACATCAAAGGTGTGTTCAACTATATGCACGAGAACGGACGAGAGTATCGCGTCGTCTTTTATCAAGACCGGAAAAACCTCGTGTTCCGTGAACTCGGCAACGGGAAAGTCGAATTCGTCGGACGTTTCACAGAAGAGGCATATGATGAAGAGAATGAAGCAGAGATGCGTGAACTCGGTGAGCAACAGCTCGAACGGATTCTCGCGGATCGCCTCAAATAAAAAAATCGCCCGCGGGCGATTTTTTTATTTGTGCTTATTCTTGTTTTGTTTTTTCTTACGCAACGCATAAATTACACCCGCAAGTCCTCCGGCGACAGCGATCCCCGCCACGGCCGGCACGAGCACTTTTTTCGTCGGAATCATTTCCTTCACCCGTTCATACGGCGTAGGCACCGACAGCTCGAGTTGAACCGCCGACTCACCGTGGCCGTGCGCACGCGCCTGACGAGCCGCGTCGGTGATGACGACACGTCCCGTCGTATACCGACGAACACCGTGTTCATCGGTGTACGGGCGACGGACACGTTTGACGCCACGCACTGTGCGCCCACGTGCCGCATCGGGTCGGACGATGCGTTCACTCGTCCACGA
This sequence comes from Exiguobacterium sp. TNDT2, assembly GCF_003331145.1. GTDB lineage: Bacteria > Bacillota > Bacilli > Exiguobacteriales > Exiguobacteriaceae > Exiguobacterium. The sequence goes on from NZ_QLVE01000014.1 coordinate 68,689, forward strand.
GCGACCCCCTGTCGCGCTATAAGCAGGGCGCATCTTGCGCCGATTAATCCATGTGTACGAATCGTTCATGTCTATTCCCTCCAATATACTGAAGTACCTTTTCTGATTATACCCATCCAACATCTGGAGAAAACATGAGGTGTCGTGAACGTTCGTTCACAAAAACAGAGGGTGGCCCGGTTCGGACCACCCTCTGTTTTCCACATTACTCTGTGAATGGCTTATCTCGATGGCGACGTTTCGCCAAAATCAAATAGTAAGCTGGGACGAGCACGAGCGTCAATACGGTCGAGAAGAGAATTCCTGACACGATTCCGATAGCGAGCGGTCGGAACAGCGGGTCTTCTCCAAGCGCGACCGGCAAGAGTGCCACGACAGCGGTCAACGCCGTCAACAGAATCGGACGAATCCGGGCGCGTCCCGCCTCATAGACGGCCGTCGTGACGGCCATGCCGTCACGAATTCCTTGCTCGATAAACTCGAACAAGACGACTGCGTTCCGAACGACGATTCCGGCTAGTGAGACAATCCCCATCGAAGCCATGAAGCTAAATGGTGTCTGCGTGACAAACAGTCCGACGACCGCTCCCGCTATCGCCAAGTAAATCGTGAACAAGACGAGGAGCGGAAGTGACAATGAATTGAACTGGAACGCGATAATCAAGAAGATCAAGAACAACACGACGACGAACAACGTGGCAAGTTCAAGGAAGAACTCGTTTTGTGTGTCGCTCGCGCCGGATTGGTCGAACGCGATCCCTTCATCGGTCAATGACGCCTCGGCATCAGCAAGCACGCGGTCGACGTCTTGTTTGAACGCTTCTTCGTCCATGCCTTCGCTCGCGTAGATCTGGAGCGTCACGGTCCGTTCCCCGTTCTCACGTGGAATCTGTTGAATCTGCTCCGTCGTCGTCTCGGTGACGAACGTACTGAGCGGCGCGACCGGTGGACCGGCTTCCATTTGAACCGGGACGAGGATATCATCTAAGGCGAGCGCCTCACGATTCGCTTCCGCATCGACGACGATTTTCACGTCACGCTGCTCGACCCCGTCATCGAACGTGCCGATTGGGATGCCATCCGTGACGAGGCGAATCTGGTCACTGATCGACCTCGCCGTCACACCGGCAGCCGCCATCGCGTCACGATTAAGTTCATATGTGAGCGTCTGGAACGGCTCTTTAATGTTGTCGAGGACGAGTGCGCCGTCAATGGCTTCGAGGTCCGCTTTGACAGCATCCCGTGCTGTGACGAGCTGCTCAATCGTTTCACCGCGCATCGTGAACTCGACCGGCGCCGAAGTCGGCGGTCCTTGTTGCTGCGTATCCAAGAAGATTTCAGCATCCGGGTTATTCTCCCGGATTTGTGTCGTGTATTCGTCGATCAATTGAATCGCATCGATCGTCTCATTGTCGACACGAACGACGATTTGACCCGTGTTTTCACCTGTCTGATCGAGGCCACCCGTGAAGAGGCCCGGTAAGCCGCTACCTGCAAAGACAGACGTCTCGACGACACCATCGATACTTTGGAACTCTTCCTCAATCGCTCGAAGTCTCCGTTCCGTCTCTTCAAGGTCGGTTTGGACCGGCAAGGTGACACTCGTCACGACTTCTGGGCGGTTCGCGGCCGGGAAGAATTCGAACGGGGTCAATAGAATCAATCCATACAACGCGGTCGTGATCACAAAACCGACGAGTCCGAACGTCCAAGGACGTTTCGCGACTTTCGGCAACAACTTGTCTGCGTAGAAATTACTGAGACGGTTGAGCGGACCACCTAACCAACCTGGCTCTCGTTTTGAAACTTTGACTTGTTTCCGATTCAACCAGTATTGGGCAATCGGGACGAGGGTCAAACTAATGATCATCGAGGCGAGCACCGACAAGGCTAATACGGTCGGCAAGGCGCGGATAAAGTTCCCGTTCGCCCCTGACAAGAGCGTCAACGGCAAGAAGGCGAAGACGACGGCGAGCGTCGACGTGACGATCGACCCCCATACTTCTTTCGTCCCGCGCACGGCACCGCCCATCGCCGTATCACCTTTCCGGTAACGGCGCAGAATATTGTCATTGACGACGATGGCGTCATCGACGAGAATCCCGAGTGCGATGATCGCCCCGATGATTGAGATTTGGTTCAAGTCGACACCGGTGAAACGAAGTGGAATCAACGCGAGCAAAAACGACAATGGAATCGCCAAACTGACGATCAAGGAACCTGAGATTGTCAATCCGATCGTCGTGACGACGATGACCGCGATCATGGCGATGATGAATTCACGAGTGAGGGAGGAGAAGATATCATCGACCGCTTTGGCCTGCTCGTAATAAGGGACAAGCTCGACACCACTCACGTCGCCGACTTCATCCGCGACGACTTCGTCGACGCGTTCTTGAAGCGTCGGGATATCTTGACCCGGTTCAATCGTGACCGTCAAGGAAACGGCAGGTTGTCCATCGAGTGAAACGAGGTCCGTGACCGCTTTTTCCGTCTCTTCGACCGTACCGACGTCTTCAAGGAGGACAGGTGTCCCATTCACTGAGCCGACGACGACTTGGCCCATGTCATTGACGTTCGTCAAACTGTCGATCGCCAATTGGTAAATCCCATCTTCAGTCGACTGGCGACCGAGCGGTGTCGTCTTATATTCTTCATTGATGGCCGTCAAGACGTCCGGAAAAGCAAGTTGACGCTCCCCGAGTTCCGCCGAATCGAGCGAGACAACGAATTCCGTTTCCGGTAGTCCTTTGATTGTCACACCGGTAACCCCATCTGTCCGCAACAGACGTTCCTCCAACCGCTCGACATCTTCACGCACTGTCTGGAGTGTTTGGCGATCATCTGCCGTCAATAAGTAAGAAGCGACCGGCAACTGCCCGATCGAGTCATTGATGGTCGGGGCCAGCACGTTTTCTGGCAAGCGTGGCGCAGCATCTGAGATCGCTTGGCGTACATTCGACTGCAGCTCACTTCGATCGAAGCCGTCCTCATACTCGATGGTGATATTCGAGAACTCGGATGCGGATAATGATGACACATTCTCGATCCCATCGAGTCCTCTCAATTCAGTCTCCAAAATATTCGTGACGTTCCGTTCGACCGTCTCTGCGGTCGCGCCCGGATATGGCGTTTGAATCAAGATGATATTGACACTCGTCTCTGGAATTTCACGCTTCGGAAGTTGGAAGAACGTAAGCACTCCGACGACGACTGCGACGAGCAAAAACACGATGATCAGTTTTCCTCGTTCAATCATTTTTTGAAAAAACATGTTGACCCCTCACTTTCAGATAATGTGCAAATACACATATGAACTATTCTTCTTTATCATAGAGGGGTTCACCATTCATTTCAATCTTTAAACCCAGTTGAATGTGCTTCAGTGAAAGCGTTTTTGAAACGAATATGATAACTCGATGGAGCGTTGTTTCTGCCGATAGACGGTGTGATCCGATACCGGAACCTCGACCGATTCACCTGAATAGAACAAAATCCGGCTTCCTTTGCCACTCTTATCAGCCTTACGCACGTGTGAAAAGTTGATCCAGGCACAGTCAGGGCTTTCTTTAGCAATGGTCGGAAAAAAGATGACATCTGCATGCCAATCCATGATGACAGGCGTCTTCCGGTGCGGGCCGAGTACGTTACGTGCCGCCTCGATCCGACCTTGAATGCTTGAACCGTAATACAGACAGGCCGATTCGAGTAAATAAAGGGGCGATCCTTTCAATCGTTCTACCCCGCCGGATTGATAGACGAGCGTCTCCGCCTCTCCATACTCGTTGAAAACTGGAATCAATGCTCTTGTTTCATTCGTTAACTCAGTCATCTGGTTTGCCTCCATCATGGATATAGTGACTTACATGTCATTCATACCAAGAAATCATCGTTTCCACAAATTGAAGTCAAACGTTTCCCATTAAAAAATCAGCCAAAGAGTGGCTGATTTTTTAATTTCGAGAATCTAATTTAAGTTTTGGCGTCGAATTCGCTGACGGAAAGTGAAAATGTACAGCAACTCCGTCATTTGTATTTCCCAACGCCACCGTCCCTTCATGAAGTGTCACGATTCGTTGGACGATGAACAGACCAAGACCAAACTTCCCTTCTTTTCCTCGAGAAAATTGATGAAACAAGTCAAGATTCGGATCAACCGGAGGACCATCGTTCTCGATAATGATTTCCACACCCGCTTCAGAGCGTATTAGTTCGATTCGAATCCTGGACTCAGCGTAGCGTAAGGCGTTATCAAGCACGTTCTCGAATGCGACGCGAATTTGTTCTCCGTCCCCGAGCATCTCGCCAGCATGCCCTGTTACCACCCAATCCAAGTTGCCGCGCAGTTTGAATCGGCTAACGAGCAGTTCCATCAGCTTGTCGAGATTGATTGGTTCAAGCCGCATCTCTTGACCTTTAAAATACTCGAGCTTCGTGACGTATAACAAGTCGACAACTTTCTTCTCGAGCCGGGACGCCTCTTCGTCGATGACTTCGGCCGACCCTTTCAAGTCCCCGGTCGGATAAATCCCGTCGCCGATCGATTGGGCGTAGCCGCGGATGACCATGATCGGTGTCTTCAAGTCATGTGAGATGTTTTGAAGCAACGCCTGCTGGGCCACGTCTTGCTCTTGCAACTCTTGCCGCATCGCATCAATCGAGCGGGCCAACTGCCCGAGCTCATCTTGCCGGGCGAGCGGGAGCACCGTCTCCCATTGTCGGTTCGAGATTTTCTCGACCGCCCGCTCCATCTCGACGATCGGCTTCGTCAACTCTCGCGACATCCATAACGCCGGGATTAACGACAACAGGCTGATGACACCGATTAAAATCGAGATGCGCCAGTAGAGCGTCGAGACGAGTTCACGCCGGTAAGCGTCCCAGGCGTAGGAAGCCTGGTAAATCAGAGCCCCATCGTACTCGTTCTGCCGAATGATGTAGTAGACATCCTCTCCGTCAATCGTCGTCTGGTATTTGGCGACCTCGCTCGTCTGCGTGAGCGCCTCCTGATACATCCGGTTCGTCAATTCGAGCGGGGCCGAACCATAAATGATACGTCCGTTCGGTAAGAAGATGAGCTGGTTGACCGACCGGGATTCTTGTTGGCGACGGTCATACTCAATCGGATTTTGCGGAATGTTTTCTAGCTCATTCGTATTCCCTAGGTAATAATCCACATCTTGCAACGTCTCGTACACTTGTTCATCGATGAATTGTGTGATGGACGATCGAATCGTCAACAAAATCATCAAGGCGAGCGTCACGATGATGAGCAGGATCAACATCCAAATTTTCCACATGAGCCGTTTCGGCTGAAGTCGATCGAGTTTCATGGCTTGATCAATCGATAACCGACGCCATAGAGCGTCTCGAGCTCAAGGCGATGCAATTTTTTCCGGAGGCGGCGTACCAAATCGTCGACGACGCGGTCCGAACCGAAATAGTCATGGCCCCATACCCCTTCTAAAATCTGTTCACGGGACAAGGCAGAACCCGGATGTTCGAGGAAGAGGAGCAACAAATCGAACTCTTTTGATGTCAAATCGATCTCGTCTTGTTCATGTTTGATGAGACGTTTCTCCGGATAAATCGTATATTCGCCGTATTCGATATGCTCATTCGACTTCGAGCCGTAGACACGGTCGATTAACTTTTTGACGCGGATGACCAGTTCGCGCGGCAAGAACGGTTTCGCGATGTAATCATCCGAACCCATCTCAAGTCCGATGATTTTATCGATATCCTCGTCTCGCGCAGAGATAAAAATCGTCGGCGTGAACGCATTCGTCGCCTTGATTTGTTTCAGCAGTTGGAACCCGTCGAGGTCCGGGAGCATAATATCGAGCACCCATAGGTCCGGCTCGTCTTTGATGGCGGCCTGAGCTGAAGTCCCATCAGTGAACGAACGGACTTGATAGCCTTCTTGTTCTAAATACGTGACGAGCATCTTGTTCAAATTAACTTCGTCATCGACCAAATAAATTGTGTACATTCCAGTCACCTCTGCAACGTTTTTACTTATCATATCAAACAATTGTGGACGAATGATGAGAATGCAGTCGTTTTCTCAGCGCTCAATGTGTTGACGACACGCAAACAAGCCCACAAAAAAAGAAGGGTCCCCCCTTCCTTATCGCGTCGGCCGAGTGCGCATCTGTTGCGCGAGGAATACCGTACCTCCACCAAGGAGTGCCAGTACACCGCTAATCATCATGAGTTCCATCATGTTCCACCTTCCCATTGATAGCGATTCTCATTATCACCTATAATATAGCACACTTATTCAGGCATGAACATGACAAAAAAGCTCCTGCCATGTTAGGCAGGAGCTCTGGATTATGCGTTGACGTCGTAACCCTGTTCTTCGATGGCTTCGATCATCGTTTTCACTGAAATGTTATCGTTGTGGATGACATCGACCCGATGGTCCTGTAACGAGACGATTGCCGACTCGACGCCTTCAAGTTCCGTCAATGCGCCTTCGACCGCTGCCTTGCAGTGATTACATGTCATACCTTCTACTTTCAATGTCGTTTCATTCATTTAGATGTTCCTCCTTGTGTTTTCAATCGTAATGCGTTCAAGACGACCGAGACCGAACTGAACGCCATGGCCGCCCCGGCAATCCATGGTGCGAGTAGACCGGCCGCTGCGACCGGGATACCTAAACTGTTATAGGCAAGCGCCCAGAACAAGTTTTGGCGAATGTTACGCATCGTCAACGCGCTCATCTCGATGGCACGGTTCACGCCTTCGATATCTTGTCCCATCACGGTGACGTCAGCCGCCTCCAAGGCGACATCAGTCCCGCTACCAAACGCGATACCGACATCGGCGACAGCAAGCGCCGGCGCGTCATTCATCCCGTCCCCGACCATGGCGACACGGCCCTGGCGTTTCAGCGCCTCGACATGGTCCGCCTTCTCGACGGGCAACACCTCGGCGATCACGTTCGTTTCCGGAATCCCGAGTTGCCGGGCGACATCGAGCGCGACTTCTTTCCGGTCACCGGTCAAGACGTAGACTTGTCTCGTTTTGGCAAGTTGTTGGACGACGGAGCGGCTTTGGTCTTTCAACCGGTCTTGAAGACCGAACGCCGCGACGACCCCAGACTCATCGGCCACATAGACCGGCGTCATTGCCTGCATGTCCCATTCCGGTAATGCAAATCCGGCTTCTTGCATCATACGGACCGAGCCGATAAGGAGAGGTTTCCCATCTACGACCGCTTTCAATCCTCGACCGGCCAATTCTTCGACGCGTTCGACCCGACCGGCCCCTTCGCCTCGACCGATTGCCTCGGCGAGCGGGTGCGTCGACTGACGTTCAGCCATGACGGCTTGTTTCAAGAACGATGCGTCTCCGAACGTCGCCACGACTTCCGGCGTACCTTTCGTGAGCGTCCCCGTCTTATCGAAGACGACGATATCGGCACCATTCAACGATTCGAGTTGCCCGCCACCTTTGAACAAGACACCTTGTTCGGCGGCACGTCCCGTCCCGACCATGATCGATGTCGGTGTCGCGAGACCGAGCGCACACGGACAAGCGATAACGAGAACGGCAATCGATGCCCGAATCGCCATGTCCAAATCATTGAAGCCAAGCGTCCAAACGGCGAACGTCAAGGCGCTGATGGCGACGACGATTGGAACGAACACACCTGAAATTCGGTCCGCTTGCCGTTGAATCGGGGCTTTATCCGTCTGGGCCTGTTCAACGACACGGACAATTTGAGCGAGCATCGTCTCGCTGCCGACACGTTCGGCGACCATCAAGACCCGATGTGAGCGGTTGATCGTCCCGCCGACAACATCGGCGCCAACACTTTTCTCAGATGGGATCGACTCTCCGGTCAACATCGACTCATCGATGACCGTCTCACCTTCGACGATTTTTCCATCGACCGGCACTTTTTCACCAGGTCGGACGACGATGACGTCGCCGGCTTTGACCAAGTCAATCGCGACTGACCGTTCCACGCCATCGACGAGTAAAATCGCTTCTTTCGCCTGTAACGATAAGAGTGACTTGAGCGCGTCCGTCGTTTTTTCTTTCGCTCGGGCCTCTAACCATTTCCCGAGCAATACGAGCGTGATCAGAACGGCACTCGTCTCGAAATAGAGTGACGGGTGCGTCGGATGTACGAGCATCTCGAACACGGAATAAAAATAAGCAGCCGACGTCCCTGTGGCCACGAGGACGTCCATGTTGGCCGCGCCACTCTTCAAGCTCTTATACGCCCCTTTATAAAACTGGGCCCCGATCCAAAACTGGACAGGCGTGGCGAGCGCGAATTGCCACCACGGATTCATCAGCCAATCGGCATGGAACGTCACACCCGGGATGTGCGTAATCATGACGATCAGAAGCGGCGCTGACAATAGCGCCGAGATGAGCACTTTTCGCTCGAGCGGACGAAGGTCGTGCTTTGGTGTCAATTCGGCCTTACGTTCCGCTCCGTAGCCGATCTTCTCGATGCGGGCGATCAACTCTTCTTCAGTGATTCCTTCTTCGACGCGAATCGTCGCCGTTTCAAGCGGCAAGTTAACGGTCGCTTCGACACCATCCATTTTATTCAACACTTTTTCGATTCGGGCCGAACATGCGGCGCATGTCATCCCTTGAATCGACAGTTCGACGGTTTTCATCGGTCCACCTCCTTACTTTTTGATGCGGCTGACGATTGTCATCAATTCGTCAATGTATGGGTCCATGTCTTCCGTTTCACTGGCATGGACTAGACATTTGCGCATATGGCGTTCGAGCAATTGCATCTCGACTTGCTTGAGCGCCGCTTGAATCGCTGACGTCTGCGTCAAAATATCCACACAATAGCGGTCACTCTCGACCATCTTTTGAATCCCTCGTACTTGTCCTTCAATCCGGCGCAGTCGTTTGCTGAGCGCTTCACGTTCCGCGTCTTCGCGCGGGACGAGCGGTTGGTCATGCATGAATTCTTCCATGATTATCACCTCGCCTTTAATATACCCCTACCCCGTAATGGTGTCAAATCATTTAATCAAAAAAGGGCGACCAATTTGTCGCCCTTCTCTCATCTCAATTGCGTTGGAACGCCTCGCTCTTTAAGACGGTCCGTAAAATCTTACCGGTCGTGTTCCGAGGCAGCTCATCAATCATTTCAATTTGTGTCGGCTGTTTATACTTCGCGAGTTTCGTCGCCGCGAACGCTCGGATTTCGTCAAGCGTCACCTGTTCGTCACGAGTGACGATAAACGCCTTAACCGCTTCCCCTTGCTCAGCGTCCGGTACGCCGATGACAGCCGCCTCGACGATGCCAGGGTGCTGATAGAGCACTTCTTCGACTTCACGCGGATAGACGTTATAGCCGCCGACGATGACCATGTCTTTCTTCCGGTCAACGATGTAGAAGTATCCGTCCTCGTCACGCTTTGCCAAGTCACCCGTGTAAAGCCATCCGTCCCGAAGCGTCACTGACGTCTCTTCCGGTAGCTTGTAATAGCCTTTCATGACATTCGGTCCACGGACGATGAGTTCACCGACCTCGTCGACCCCGACCTCTTCCCCGAGCTCATCGACGACTTTGTTCTCGACGTGGACGATCGATGGTCCAATCGATCCGGCCTTCCGCTCACCATGGAGCGGGTTGAAACAAGTGACCGGTGACGCTTCCGACAGGCCATACCCTTCGAGAATCTTACATTCAAACTTTTGTTCGAACGATTCGAGCAGTTGTACCGGCAGGCTCGCCCCGCCGGATACGAAGACGCGGACGTGCTTGAGCGCCGAGGCATAAGCCGGCACTTTCATCGCCGTCTGCAGCAAGAAGTTATACATTGTCGGCACCCCAGCGAAAATGCTGACGCGATGTCTCGGGATGAGGTCGAACACGTCTTGCGGCGAGAACTTCGGCAAGATGACAATCGTCGCCCCACGAAGAAGCGGGGCGTTCACGATGACCGTCAGACAGAAAACGTGGAACATCGGTAACGCCGCGAGCGCTTTATCTTCCGGCGTAATCTCCAAATATTCCCCAATTGAATGGGCGTTCGAGAACAAGTTGAGATGCGTCAACAACGCTCCCTTAGGTTTCCCGGTCGTCCCGCTCGTATACAGGATGACGGCAACCTCTTCCTCATCGACCGTGACGAGTTCCCCTTTCGTTGACGCGAACACCTCGTTAAACGGCAAGAACTCGATGTCCCCGTCCCGTTTCAACGCCGGCACATCCGCGTAAGGGACCGAGATGACGAGCCCGAGATGTGGCAACTTTGTAAGCGCAGCTTCTGCTTGTGCGACGAGCGGTGATAATGCGACGATGGCCTTCACGTCCCCGTCGAGCAGAATATAAGCCATCTCATCTGGTGTGTATGTAGGGTTGATCGGTATGACGACCCCACCTCGTGCGAGCACCGCAAAGTATGAAATCAAGAATGCCGGACTATTGCCGAGGACGAGTGCGACGTGATCCCCTTGACCGATGCCTTTTTGCTCGAGCGTCGCCGCCATCGCCTCGACTTGACCGAAAAACTGTCCGTAGCTGACCGTGTCTTCCCCAAACACGTAGGCCGCCTTATTCGGATGCGCGGCCACAACTCTCTGTAGTGCCGTGACTAAGTTTGCCATGGTAATCCCCCTTTGGAAATGAATGACTATTCACTTTTGAGCCGTAAAAAAGAGCACGGCAACCGCGCTCTTTTTCAGTTATCTTTATTGTACATGAAACGACTCAATAAGAAAACGCTTTCAATTCCATCGTCTGCAAATGATATAAACCGGTTCGGCTCTGTACGTGGACGAGCGCTTGAAGCGTCTCGTCATCCATGAGCAAATCGTCCATCAATTTGTGGAGCGCCGACTTCTTCGCTTCGGTTGTTGCCGTGATGAAAAAGATGGCTTCGGCTCGAATCGTTTCACCAGCAATCGTCTGCATCGCAAACGGGAGATTAAGATGTAACAATGTGATGCCATCTTGCTTCGAGACGTGAATCGGCACATCAACGACAGCGACCGGCACGGCGACATCCGTCACGCCCGACGGAATCGATCGTTCTTGACCTATTACGACGCGCGTGAACGTCTCATCGACAATACCGCGTCTTTCTAATTCAAGACCGATCGCGCGGACAGCGAGTTCAAAAGTTGGCTGTTCCGTCACCCACATCCGATTCGCGTCCATCCATTCTGTAATCAATCGGTACATATCATTTCCTCCTATTGGCTGAGCCCCTTTTAAGAAAGCGTTTGCATTGATTATGATACGCCTACTTATGTAGACAAACAATAATATGGGATAATATTCACTAAACCGCCAAAATTCACATTGTTTTTGCTTTCGCTTTTTTTATTGATTTCCTAATTACAAAAACGAAACGAATTTGTCTATAATTAATATCTTGGGTTTAAATTGTGATGGGAGATATAAATTATGTTAGAACGTTTAATTGATATGTTCAAATTAGAAATATCTAAGATATATGAGGTCGAGGATTCCTTTAGCTCTGCCGTATATAAATGCTTGTTGACAAATGGACAAAATATTATTCTTAAAATTCCTTATTCAAAAGTTAAATTGAATCGTGAATTAGAGGCTTATCGCCTTTTAAGTGAGTCCATTCCAACACCAAAGTTACTGAACTATTGGCTTGGTGACGAAAATTGTGTTGGGGCTTTCCTATTAACTGAATTAAAAGGTGAGACTCTTACACCAAACACATCTTCCTCTATTGCTTTTCAAGTTGGGCAGATTCATGGCAAGCTCCATACAATCCAGCCTAATGAAAATTACCCATCATTACATATAAATAACGTATTTCAAAATTGGTCGCAATTTGTCGATGCTCAATTTTATAATTTTGCTAAAGACGTAAAGCCTATAATCGACGATAGATTATACAAACTAGCGATTAAAAAATTTGAAACAATGAAACAAGAACTACCGTCACCCGATGGACCAAGTTTTATCCATATGGACTTTCGACCAGGCAATATTATTATAAATAAAAATCAAATTTCAGGAATAATAGATTTTGAAACTGTGCGATTTGGATCAACAGAAGTTGATTTTACTAAACTATATCGTGATTATTTGTCCCACAACGAAAATTTATACCTCGCTTACAAAGAAGGATACAACAGTATTCGACCTCTAATAGATTTAGATCTCGTTCTGCCGTTTTATAGTTTTACTGACTCTTTTAATAGCTTAGGTTGGTGCAAGCGACGTGGTCTCTCAAAAAATATAAATTTTTTCGAGAGAAATTTGGAGATGTTAAAGGAGTCTGTGTTATAGTTTCGACAAAAAATAAGGGACGTTTAGGATTCACCTAAACGTCCCTTATTTTTCAGCTAATGAGATCGACGAGTTCTTCGAGTTCGACGTTGCCAAAGTAATGTTTGACGTCAAGCTGTGACAATTGTTCCCGAATTGCGCCGCGTTCGAACCGCGTCCCGACGAGTATTTGTTCGACGTCATGGATATCACCGACACCGAAGAAATCACCATAGATTTTCGCTTCCGTGATCGTCCCTTTGTTGACGTTCAAACGGACGTCAATCGTGCCGATCGGGAACCGACGTTTCGACTCGACATCAAACTTCGGTGACTTCCCGAAGTTCCAGTCCCAGTTCGCGTAGCGTTCTTTCGAGATGTCCTGAACAATCTCCCAGTCCTCATCGCGAAGCACGTAGCGCTCAGGTTCTTGCCCGTCATAAATCGAGTGAAGGAGTGCCTCGACGAAGTGTTCCATCGCCATCTCTTCTTCTAAGAATTCCGTGATGTTGGCGACGCGACTACGGACCGACTTGATTCCTTTCGAGCGCATCTTCTCTTCTGAGACGTTGAGTGAGTTGACGACTTCCTCAATGTTCGAGTTGAACATGAGCGTCCCGTGGCTGAACATGCGGCCGCGCGTCGTGAACTGGGCGTTACCGCTGATTTTGCGTTCGCCGACTTGGATGTCATTGCGGCCCGTCAATTCGGCCTCGACTCCGAGCTGTTTCAAGGCGTCGACGATCGGTTGCGTGAACTTCTTATAGTTATTGAACGAGTTGCCGTCATCTTTTGTGATGAAGCTGAAGTTCAAGTTTCCTTCGTCATGATAGACGGCGCCGCCACCCGAGAGACGACGGACGACGTCAATCCCATTCTCTTCGATATATTTCAAATTGACTTCTTCTGATGTATTTTGGTTCTTCCCGATGATGATCGACGGGCCGTTAATATAGAACAAGAAATAATCCTCATGCTCGACGTTCAAATGCTTGAGGATATACTCCTCGACCGCCAAGTTGAGTTTCGGGTCCCGGATGTCCGGGTTGAAAATAAATTTCACAGTAAGTTCCTCCTAAGGATGTTCGTTAGTTGTATTATACGAGACGTCGGCCCGGCGCTACAACTCGTTTACTTCCATTCCCCTGTCATGACGCGTTTCAATGCGTTCGCGACACCATATTCGTCGTGACGCTCGGTGACGTGGTGGCTGATGGCAATCAAGTCTTCGTGACTATTGCCCATCGCGATGGCTTTGCCGGCGACTTCAAACATCGGAATATCGTTCAAGTTGTCGCCGATGACGACGACTTCTGACAAATCGACACCGAAATGCTCGGCCAATTTCTTGACGCCGTGCCCTTTGTCGGCCCCGTTCGCCATGACCTCGATGTTATCGTTGCCTGAAGACGTAACGTACACGCCTTCCACGCGCTCATCGATTTCCGTCCACAGTGACGACATCTTCTCGAAATGGCTCGAGAAGGCGATGAATTTATACACGCGTCCGGCCTCGTTCTTAATGAAGTCCTCGATGTCTTCGACGAGACGGACGTCTTCATTGACATAATAACGTTTGCGGAAGAACTCATACATCTCGAGCGACCGCTCATCACCGTTTTGTTTCAAGTTCTCCATCGTTGCCTCAATCAAATCGAGTCGGCTTGCGACGAGGCCCGCCTCTGAATACATTTCATAAAAGACGTCTGAATATTTGTGGTCTTGATGCAACACCGAAACGACCTCTAGCGCTTCTTCCGTCGTCAAATCGATTTCATGCAACACGTCACCCGTTTCCGTCAGTACGCGGCCGCCATTCGAAGAGACGATCGGACACGTGAGACCAACTTCGTCAAGGATTTCTTTCGCATTGAAGTAATTGCGTCCCGTCGCAATCGCAAAGCGAATCCCTTGTGCTTCTGCCGCACGGACGATTTCCGCCGTCTCGGGCGCAATTTTCGTGTGGTTGTGCAAGATCGTGCCGTCCATATCGGATACGAACAATTTGTACGTTGTCATCAACATCCACTCCTCTTTTTCTGTTTCGCTTATAACTATACCAAAAAGAGAGACCATCGGAATAATCCGACACCTCCCTTCACGAATCTTTAATCTTCTTCCGCGAGCGCCTTGATCTGTTCATGGACACTCTTGATACAGTCTGGCATGCCGATTCCGTCATAGGCGATGCCTGCGAGCAGAATGCCCGGATAGACGCGGCCCATCTCGGCACGCAGTGCGCGGACCCGATCGGAATGGAAGACGGCGTAGGGCGGTAACCCGTCCCGGAGCCGGCTGACGACCGTCTCGATCGGCGATGCTTTAATCGTCATCAAGCCGCCGAGGTCACGTAACGCCGTCGCGACAATCTCCTCATCGGACGCATCGACGATGTCATCGGCACCCGGACGTCCGAGAAAGACGCGCAGGACGTGATACCCTTCCGGCACGGCGTGCGGCCATTTCTGGTCGATGAACGTACACGCCGTAATCGTCACATCCGCCTCCTGGCTCGTAACGAAGCCCGTCCCAACGAACGGTAGCTCGATATCGTCTTCTTTGAACACGAGCGAACACGTCGCCGTCGCGTGTGGCTTCATATCCGCAAGAAAATTACTATCAACTTTTGGTAAGAACTGACGGATGAGCCGGGGCGGGACCGTCAAGATGAGGTGATCGGACTCGATATCGCCTCGATTCGTTAGCAGACGATATCCGCCCTCAATCTCCTCGACTTGTTCGACCGAACAGTTCAAGACGATCTCGGTGCGCACTAGCCGCTCGGCAAGACGATCGGTGAGCGACTTCAACCCTCGTTTGAGTGAAGCGAACTGTCCGACTTTCTTGGCCCCGACTTCAGCGACCCGCTGCTCAGGACGAAGGTGACGCATTCCCTCATACAAGTTCCCGTATTTCTTCTCGCCTTCGATAAATTGAGGGAACGTCGACAACGCACTCATCTGATCGATATCTCCCGCATAAATCCCGGAAAGAAGCGGTTCGATCAACCGGTCGACGATCGGGTCCCCGACGCGCTCGCGTAAATAAAGCCCGAGCGAGACGTCCGTCTTCGGGGCTTCGACGTCCGGGGGCGACAACAGCATGGCCCGCAGCGTGGCGTGTTCTTCCTCGGACAAGAGTGTCGTATCCTTAAACACATCGACGTCGAGCGGGATGCCCATGACCGTCTGCTTCGGGATCGGATGCAATCCGTCATGATGCAAGACGTACGCTTGACCCACACCGTTCCGGACGATCTCATCGCCGAGTCCGACGTCGTGAATCAAGTCGGTCATTGCCGTCTTCCGGAACACGTACGAGTCAGGACCACGCTCGACCGCGAATTCTCCCGTCTCAAACGTATCGATTTTCCCGCCTAACCGCCCGCTCGCTTCGACGAGCTTGATCGTCACGTCCTCCGGTAAATAACGCTCGGCATAAAAAGCGGCGGTGAGACCTGTGATCCCACCACCGACAATCGTTACATTACGCATGATGCACAATCACGCTTTCCATGCGATCGGCGATGGCTTCAATGAAGCTACGCTCCGCGTTTGGCATGTTCGGGCGCGCGTAGTGAACGCCGAGGCGGTCACAAACGACTTTACATTCCACGTCGTTATCGAAGAGCACCTCGAGATGATCCGCGACGAATCCGACCGGCGTGTAGACGAACGCCTCATAGCCATGCTTTTCATAAAGTTCAGCCGTCAAATCTTGGACGTCCGGTCCAATCCACGGGTCAGGCGTGTTGCCTTCCGACTGCCAACCGACCTCATAGTTCGGTACGCCCGCTGCTTGGGCGATTTTGTCAGCCGTCTCTTTCAATTGATCTGGATACGGGTCGCCGCCTGCCAAAATCTTCTCTGGAAGACTGTGCGCCGAGACGATCAAGCAAGCCTTCTCGGCCGGTACCGGCAAGTTCGCAAACGTCGCTTTGATCGCTTCTGCCCACCAGTTGATGAATTTCGGCTCATCGTACCACGATTCGACCGAACGGATCTCAATGCCGTATTTCGCGGCTTCTTCATGCGCCCGCCCGTTGTACGACTTGACGCTGTATGACGAGTAGTGCGGAGCCAATACGACCGACACCGCTTCTTTAATGCCGTCGTTCGCCATTTGCGCGACCGCATCTTCTACGAACGGTTCGATGTGCTTGAGCCCGATGTAGAGTTTGAAGTCGATCTCACCGGCGTGGCGCTCGTTCAAGATGTCACGAAGCGTCTCTGCTTGGTCGATGGTAATCTTTGCGAGCGGCGATACGCCACCGATGGCCTCATAGCGCTCCGTCAAGTCTTGGAGTGCTTCCGGTGATGGTTTACGGCCATAGCGGATGTGTGTGTAGTAACGCTCGATATCTTCAGGTTTGTACGGTGTCCCATAAGCCATTACGAGTAATCCGACGGTTTTCATAATGATGTGCCTCCCATTTTTTCACGTGAGTAATCATGGATAAATGCTGTCAATTTGACGAGAACGGACGGATCGACTTCCGGGAACACCCCATGTCCCAAGTTGAAGACGTATCCTGGTTGCTTCATCCCCTCGTCGAGGATTTCTTTCACTTTCGCTTCGATGACCGGCCACGGGGCCAACAAGAATGAGGGATCCAAGTTTCCTTGGACCGCTTTCGTGATGCCGCGGTCGCGCGCCTCTTGAACCGATAAGCGCCAGTCGAGTCCGACGACGTCGAGCGGCTGATCTTGCCACTCTTCGACGAGATGGCTCGCTCCGACACCGTGCATGATGAGCGGGATGTCGAGCTTGCGCAACTCGGTGAAGATCCGTTCTGTCGTCGGTTTAATGTAACGGACATAATCCTTACGGCTGAGCGTCCCGACCCATGAGTCGAACAATTGGAACGCTTGAATGCCGGCCTCCGCCTGCGCTGTCGCATATGTGATGACCATGTCGCCCAGTTTCTCCATGAGCGCGTTCCACACGTCCGGCTCGGCGTACATGAGTGCTTTTGTCCGGTGGTAACTCTTCGATGGGCCGCCCTCGATCATATAACTCGCGAGTGTGAACGGTGCACCCGAAAACCCGATGAGCGGGACTTCAAGGCGTTCCCGAAGCAAACGGATCGTCTCGAACACGTACGAGATGTCGTCCGTGTTGAGCGGTTTTAAGCGTTCCACGTCTTCCATCGTCCGGTACGGATTGTCGATGACCGGACCGATGCCGCTCTTGATTTCCACATCGACACCCATCGACGGGAGTGGCGTCATAATATCTTTATACAGAATGGCCGCGTCGACTCCTAGTTGTTTCACCGGGAGCTCTGTCACGTAGGCACACAGCTCGGCATCATGCGTGATCTCGAATAGTGTCCTCGTTTTTTTGATCTCACGATATTCTGGTTGGTAGCGTCCGGCTTGGCGCATGTACCAGACGGGCACATAGTCTGTCGCCTCTCCTTTAAACGCCTTCAAAATAGTATCGTTCATACGTCGCGTCATTCCCCTCTATAATTCTCCTACACTCTTCTTCTATAGGTATGTGAACTCAAAAACATTATACAGAAATTAATTAGAATAATGCTAATGTGAAGCATTTTCATTATGTTTTCTTTGTGTCATTTCTTTGTCGGATACGTACGGAAGGCCGAGTTGAGCTGACCTCGAATCAAATCGTCACGCTGCTTCGATGACAGACGTTTCTCGCGCTCTTTGATGTCTTGAATCCGCCAGCCGTCTTCAAGCTTCGAGGCCACATCAATCAATCGTTCCACATCATGGAAAGAATATTTACGTGACCCACCTTTTGTCCGTTCTGGAAAGACGAGCCCTTTTGACTCATAATAGCGGACTTGTCGCTCCGAAAGTCCTGTCAGTTCAGTGATGACGCCCATCCCAATCACTTTCTTCGACTTATAGTCCATCGCTCGTCTTCCTCCTCTCTAAAAAAACTATGTCAGATAATCTGACAAATTGCAATCCATGTCGAAATTTTCGTCTTACACTGAAACCAACTTTTGAATCATCAACCGCTAAAAAGGAGGAATCGCAACATGGAAGACATTTTATATTATATGGACACGCTGTTCGTACTCATCGCCGCCTTACTCGTCTTGACGATGCAACTTGGTTTTGGCTTGCTTGAGACGGGGACGCTCCGTGCGAAAAACGCCGGGCACGTCGCAGTCAAACAAATCATCAGCCTCTCTGTGGCGGCACTCGCCTTTTGGGCCGTCGGTTTCGGCCTCTCCTTCGGGGACGGGACCCGCTGGTTCGGGACGGAAGGATTCTTCATGAACGGATCGTTCACGAGCCTCGATTGGGCCAACGTCTCGATCGACGTCAAATTCTTGTTCCAGTTGTCATTCGTCGCTGTCGCACTCGCCATCGCCTGGGGCGGTTTCGCAGAGCGGGCCAAACTTTCCGCGTACGTCTTGTTCGGTATCTTCTTCGTCGCCATCCTCTATCCGATCGTCGCTCGCTCCGTATGGGCCGGTGGACTTCTCGGATCGATGGGGATGCAAGACTTCGCCGGTTCGGCTGTCGTCCACCTTCAAGGCGGAATGGCCGCCCTCATGGCCACCATCATCTTGAAACCACGTCGGAAGACGGAATCACTCGCCGGTCACAACCATGTCTTGACGGTCGTCGGTGGACTCGTGCTCTGGCTCTGCTGGTTCGGCTTCAATGCCGGGTCGACGATGTCGGTCGCGGACGGATTCTTCGGTTACGTCGCATTGACTACGATGCTCGCCACGGCTGCCGGTGCCCTCGGTGCTCTCGCCATCGTCATGATGCACAAGAAAACAGCCGACATCCCGACGATTGTCAACGGTGTGCTCGGGGCGCTCGTCGCGATCACTGCTGCCTGTGCCTTCGTCGAACCTTGGGCCGCCGTCGTCATCGGCGCCGTCGCTTCAATCGCCACGTATGGGACAAGTGTCCTCATGGCGAGATACGTCGATGACCCGCTCTGTGCCTTCTCGGTGCACGGGGTCGCCGGGATCATCGGGACGCTCGCGCTCGGGTTCTTCGCCTCGCCTCGCTTGGTTGAGATCACAGGCATCGGTTCGGCTGGCCTCTTCTACGGCGGCGGCTTGACTCAACTCGGTGTGCAAGCACTCGGCGTCTTGATCGCGATGGTCATCGCCGGTGGCGGTAGCTACGCCTTCTTGAAACTGCTCGACGTCACGATCGGTCTTCGTGTCACGGAAGAGCAAGAAGACATTGGCCTCGATATCGCCGAACACGGTGTATCCGCATATGGCGAAGTCGAGCCAGAAGCAGAGACACCAGCGCGCCTCCCGAAAATACTCGGGTCGAGCGTATCGGTCATGTCACCAAAGAAATAACGACAACAGTCAGGGACACCCAGTGGGGTGTCCCTGTTTCATGTCAATCGGTTCAAATAATAACGGACGACCAAGTATGCGAGCGCGAGACCGACGAGCGCGTCCCACGTCGCCCCAAACAAGAGTGAGGCAACGCCGAGGGAGAGCATTTGCGCGAACAACAGCCGCGTCGCCCACCATTTATAGGCGACGAGCCGCTCGGTACGTGTGATTGGCAACCACGACGCCATCGACACCGTGTCGAGCCGTTTAAATAATGGCACGAGCTGGAGCGCCGTCAATCCGACAAAAAGCGGGACGACCAACCCGACGTACCATCCGCCCGAGAGCCACATGACGACGAGCGCGACAGCGGAAAGACGCAACACGAGGTCGAGCGAATCGTTCGAGCGCATGACCCGGAGACCATAGACGTATCGGGCGGCATCGGCCCGTTTCAAGACCGAGCGCTCGAGCAGGCTCACGATGAACGACCGCTCCCGCACGTCTTCCCGCATCGCCGGCACATCGACAAACCAACTGACGACCCGGTTGAACTGGGCTTTGCTCTTTTCTTCGAGCGTGAGCCACCCGAGAAGCGGGATGCGCCGGTTCCGTCGGACGTGGAGCAGGACGAACGGGACGAGTGCCGGCACAGGCGTCCACAACGGCACACCGAACAGCATGAGGAAGCCGCTCGCGAGCGCGCTCGGCAAGACGACGTATTTGACCCCTTCCAACTTGGCGAGCCGCCCCGCCACCGAGATTAGGACACTCGTCGCGATGATGGCCCCGACTTCGACCGAGGTGAGCGCTTGCGTCCGGACGAGCAACGGCAACACGACGAGCATGATGAGGACGGCGCGGACGGCGGCGAAGACAATATTGAACAGGCGAATGCCGGTCATGTATGCTTGCATCTCGCCGAGTCGCGGCAATAAGAAGACTTGGTCCGCCTCTTGGATCAACGTGCGGGGACGATGGCCGAGCGGCAACAGCAACCAGAGGAGCGCCACAATCCATTCGCTCGGAAATGCCGGATTCAAGTCCGTCAAGAACTGGTTGTAAACGAACGCTCCGTAAATGAGCGTGAAGTAAAGTGTGAACAACAAACCGCCGTTCGCCACGTAGCGGCTGTATTTCACGACGTCCTCCACCCAGACGCCAAATCGCTGTTTGAACACGTTCATTGTTTCCGCTCCTCGGCTTCGATCGCCTCGACATAAATGTCATCAAGCGTGGCGTCCGGGCGCAGACCATATGTCTCGCGCAACTGCGCGGCCGTCCCGGTCGCGATGACCGATCCTTGGTGCAAGAAGACGAAGCGGTCGCAGTGACGTTCCGCCGTCTCCAAGATGTGGGTCGACATCAAGATGGCGCAATCTTCCTTATACTCATCAAACAATCGCAGCAATTGGCGAATCGCGAGCGGATCGAGCCCGACGAACGGTTCATCGACGATGAGGAGCGGCGACTTCGTCACGAGTGCACAGAGGATCATCGCTTTTTGTCGCATCCCTTTTGAAAAAACGGACGGGAACCAGTCCAATTGCTTTTCCATGCGCATATCTCGGGCCAATCGATCGGTCCGGATTTTTAAGTCGGCCGCGTCGATGTCATACGCTTTCCCAATCAAGGTCAAATGTTCACGCAACGTCAACGTATCATAAAGGATAGGGGTCTCGGGTATATAACTTATTTTCTTGCGATAGTTGTTTTCTGACGAGTCGAGTGTGAGACTATCGATTTCGACTAAACCCGATATCGGCTCAAGCAATCCTAGAATATGTTTAATCGTCGTCGACTTTCCTGCTCCGTTTAGCCCTATCAGCCCGACGAGCTCACCTTTTTTCACTTCAAACGAAACATCGTGTAACACTTGTTTACCTATATAACCGCCGTTCAAATGGTCGACGTGCAACATGAAAACTCCACCCCTCATTTTCAACTTTTTTTTGTGATATATGTTTTAAAAGCTGTCACATGGGAATAATCTGAACTGTAAGGCATTTTAAAACTTATTCAATACTTCCATTGTTCCATAAAATTGCTAGTGAGAACAATGGACAAAACGGAAAGGAGAATGTTTTTATGGGTTGGATTATCACTTTAATTGTCGGGGGTATCATCGGTTGGTTAGCAGGTCTTATTTTAGGTAAGGATGTACCAGGCGGCGTCATCGGAAACATCATTGCCGGTATCATCGGTGCTTGGCTCGGTGGCCTCATCTTTGGAGACTTCGGACCATCAATCGGCGACATCGCGATTATCCCAGCACTTCTCGGTGCGATCATCTTGATCTTCATCGTATCGTTCATCATGAAGTCAATGAACCGCAAGCGTTAATCTATAGCTCACGAAAACGGGACCCTCGGCGAGGGTCCCGTTTTTTTGTCATGTCAACATGAGATAGATGGCCTCATCACGCTCGATGAACTGTTTCTCACTCTCTAGGCGAAGAAACGTGAAAATCGACTCGAGCAACGTCCGATCGTAACGCCATTCGACACCGACATCTGTTTCAATCCGCTCGTTCGGCTCACCTAGAAGCGCAAGGAGATCGTCCGGCCGCTTCTGTAAATCGATGTCGATGCGCTTGACGCGTCCGTCGACAAATCGGAGCTCCATCCCATCATAGCGCCAGACGTCTCCTCGCTCCGCCGGTTCACCGATCTCGTCGATGACGGTTTGGTCTCGTTCGTTCATCAGCGCCTCGATCGTCCCGATCGAGTGACCGGTCTGAGCCTCAACTTCCACCTCGATCAACTCGGCCCGATCAAGGTCGAACTGTCCGGCGATTGTCTCATCCTGTTCCGGCAACATGCCAAACGCCAAATCCTCGTCTTCAATCAGCGTCACGACTTCAGTCTCGGTCACCGTCGACCCATCGATGACGGCGACGGCTTTGACGTCATAACGACCTGGCATACGTTCGAGTGACATGTTACCGCCCGCTTCCTCAATTCGTCCGACTTGTGCACCATCCACCCAAACGTTCGTTAACGGCACGTCCGATGTCACAACGAGCGTTTTCGGCAACAGTTCAATCCGATAGTCGGAGAAACCAAATCGTCCTGCTCCCGTATCGACGAGTCGGAACAACCCTTCCGTCTTCATGCCTTGCGTCCGGTCAGCACGGTCTTGCGCTACTTCCGAGATCGCCTCGCCCCGCATCGTCTTCTCTTCATTTAACCAGCCCATGAACCCGAGCGCCTCAGCACGTGTCAGCGGTTCGGTCGCATACTCGACGTTCTCCTGGAAAAAGCTGACGTCTTCGTTCAAGAGTGCCTCTTTGAACCGGACGTGGATTTTGTCATTGGTGGCCGCCGGTTGATATCCCCAGCGATAGACGGCCCCGCCGACCAGTCCGAGCACGATTATGGCAAGGAGTATATAATAAATTCGCCTCCGCCGGACCGATTTCTTCGATCGTACATACGCCATCCGTTATCTTCCTCTCTTAATTGCTATTGTGTCTAGTGTAGGACGAATCGGCTGTCCGGACAATCATTCTTCCGCCTGAATTTCCGTGTTATGATGAAGTGGAACAGTCATTATGAATGGAGGAGTTCACATGCACACAGAAGCCAACTGTATTTTCTGTAAAATCATCAACAACGAAATCCCTTCGCATAAGGTGTACGAGGACGATGCTGTCGTCGCGTTCCTCGATATCTCGCAAGTCACGAAAGGCCATACGCTCATCATCCCTAAGCATCACGTTCGAAATATTTATGAATTGCCGGCCGATGTCGCCCGCGACGTCTTCCAAGCCGTTCCCGCCATCACCAATGCCATTCAGCGTGAGACGGGCGCGATCGGCATGAACATCCTATCGAATGCCGAGGCGATTGCCGGACAAACAGTCTACCATTTCCATATGCATTTGTTGCCGCGTTATGGCAAGACAGACGGGTTTGACGCGAAATGGGAGACGCACCAAGACGATTACTCCACTGAAGATATGCAGACAATCGCTGCCGGGATTAAAGCGAAGTTTTAACAAAAAAATGGACCGCCGCTTCATAGAGCGACCGGTCCATTTTTTTTGCGTCTTTACGACGAATTGATTGAATCGAGGTGACGTTTCCGCTCCTCTACGATTTGAGCCCGTTCGACTTGCAATTTAATTGCTTGCTCATATAACTGTTGTCGCGATTTGACAGATGCCGCTTGTTCGAATTCTTTTCTTAATAAATTTAGACGGGCGTCTATTTCATCGAGTCGCTTATCGAGCAATGTTTGTTTTCGCGTCTGCTCGTTCTGTTCTGACGCTTCATATCCCGCCTCGAGTGCTTTTATTATTGTCAATGCCCAAGGGTCATCTCCGAGTCGCTTCGCCGCGTTATACAGGTCTAACATGTCATCAACCCAACGCTTCTGCATATTCACTGGAGGTCACCTTCCTTTACCCATAGTGTAAAATAAAATGATTTTTCGGTCAAAATTGAATGTTCTGAAAAATTTTATTTAAGATATAGGTTTTTAATCACTCTTTTTTGGTAAAATAATATGAAAAGAATGTATTGTAACATCAGTGTGCTTGAGGAGGGGAATGTATTGTCGAGTCATAATCGTCGAGACTGGGTTGCTTTTGGCTTCGTCCTAGCGTTTTTAGGAGCTGCAACCTTTAAAAAAATCGTTCGTGGGACGTCCAATGACGCCGCAGCCAATCAACATCGGGCGTCTACAATCACTACGTTGAAAGAACAATTCCAAAAAGTTTCTAAGGATGCGTCTCATGTAGCGGCGGCCGGTAAACTACAAGGAAAAGAATTAACGGATCAAGTGAAGGCCGAAGTCGAGCGTTATCAACAAGACATTCAGCCTTCGATTGAACGGATTCAAGAAAATGTAAACGAGCTTTCGAACATACAGTCAGATATGACCGAACCGAAAACGGAAAAGACTGACTGACCGGTCCGTCCTCATCGCCCGTCGCGTTAGTCACATTGTATCCGGAAAGGATGGATCGACATGGAACATGAAAAAGAATTTACTGGCCCTGAGGCCATGCTCTATAGTCATAAAATCATTCAGCTTAGTAAGGCATTGTGGAAGACGGTCGAGAAAGACTGGCAGAATTGGATCAAACCGTTCGATTTAAATATAAACGAGCATCATATTTTATGGATTGCTCACGCCCTCGGGGGTGCCTCGATTTCGGAGATTGCCAAATATGGGGTCATGCACGTGTCGACGGCATTTAATTTCTCGAAAAAACTCGAAGACCGTGGTTTGCTCACGTTTTCGAAAAAAGAGACGGACAAACGAAATACGTATGTACAATTGACGCCTGAAGGTGAGGCACTCTTGCTTGAAACGATTCATGCTTTCGACCCGGAAGAGAATGGCGTCTTCCGAGCGTCGCTTCCGCTTCAAGAATTGTACGGGAAATTCCCAGACTTAACAGATATTACGGCCATCGTTCGCCGTCTCTACGGGGATAACTTTATGGACATCTTCGCAGAAACGTCGAAAATGATCACTGAAGAAGCCGGACGTCGTCCTGAAGATGACGAGCTCAGTAAAGAAGCTTGACTTGCCGATACAATGGTTCTGTGACGTCTGTGGCCATCCCTTGGCGCACACACGCCTCGAGAATCGTCTCGGCATTTAATTTTGGATGAAGCATTCCAACAAAATGAACGAGCAAGGGCTCTACGGAAGACAGACCGTAGCGTGTTTGCTCGTTTTGTCGTTCACGGATTTCGTCAAGGAGCAAGAAGAATGCTTCGACTTCTTGTTTTGTCAGGTTGGCTTTTATAACTTCATGCTCGAACGGACGATTTGACCAATCGATCGCGTCGAGCAACAGCTCCATCTGGAATGATAATTGATTGATTTTCTCTTCTAACGACACGTTCTCCACCCCATCATTTCACATTCTCTTTCATCATTATACGATACGTTTCTGTGCTATGATACTACACAGGCAAGAGAACAGCTGTTATCATTAACAAAATGTGGTATAGTCGGATTTAGAAACTTATAGATTTTTAGGGGTGGAATGTATGTCAAACGGAATGACGAATGAACCGAACAAACAAAACAGAAAGTTTTCGACAGGCGCCCTCGTCGGCGCATCAGCGATCGCCCTTCTCATCGGTGTCGGCGGCACATATGCGGCAACGAGCGCAGGATCTTCTGACAACTCGGCAGTTGTTTCTTTTGAAGGCGGCGAAGTGACACGCGGCGAAATCGCGGACATGAGCTATGAGCGCATGGTCCCACAACTCGCTTTCCAAGAAACGATGAACGAGTTACTTGAAAAAGAATACGGTGACAAAGTCGAACAAGACAAAGTCGACGAAGAATTCAGCAAGACTGAAGAGCAGTTCAACTCGAAAGAAGAATTTGAACAAGCGATTCAACAAGCCGGAATGACAGATACAGATGAGTTCAAAGAAGCACTCCGCGGACAAATGCTCGTCGATGCAGCGAAGTCTGAACTCGTCGAAGTGACGGATGAAGACATCGAGGCGCAATTCGCGAAAGAGAACGTCGAAGTCAAAGCGAGCCATATCCTCGTCGACACAGAGGAAGAAGCCCAAGCGATCATCAAAGAATTGAACGATGGCGCTGACTTCGCAGACGTCGCGAAAGAAAAATCGACAGACACAGGTTCTGGCGAAAAAGGTGGCGACCTCGGTTACTTCTCTCTTGGTGCCATGGTTCCAGAGTTTGAAAACTACGCGTTCCAAGAAGACGTGGTCGGCAAAGTATCGGAGCCAATCCAATCACAATACGGTTTCCACGTCATTAAAGTCATGGACCGTAAAGAAAAAAATCTCAAACTCGAAGACGAGAAAGATCGCATCCGTGAAGAATTGGCAACTGAAAAAGCGGCTTCTGTCGACGCGAACAAGATTTACGCTGAATTGATTGAGAAATATAACGTCGACGTGAAAGATGCAAAAGCATCAACACAATTCGACGCCGTGAAAGACGCGATCAAAGCGTCAGAAGAAGGTTCAGAAGAAGCACCGGCCGAAGAATCGACCGAGCAATAAGCAAAAGACGTCCCGCGGGACGTCTTTTTTTGGATGCCTTCATAACTTTGGTTTATAAAAAGCACGGTTATCTAGCGCCATGACGCGTTCTGTAAACGCTCCGGGTTCGACGCCTTCGAACGCTTTCTCGAACATGTTCATCCGGGCATCGATGTTGTCGATGAAGAACAACATCTCGGCTTCCGGGAGTTGTGGCGCGTTCGCCGATCCCCACTCCGGTTTCCCGTGATGACTGAGGACGAGATGTTGGAGCAACGTCACGACTTCACGGTCGGTGCCGAGTCCTCGTGCCACGACTTCAATCTCCGATGCCATGAGCGACAAATGACCGAGCAGTTTCCCTTCGAGCGTATACTCCGGCGTGATCGCGTCCGACAACTCGATCACTTTTGCCAAATCGTGGAGTACGACACCTGAGACAAGCAAGTCACGGTTCAGTTGCGGATATAGATCACACATCGTTTCAGCGAGTTTCAGCATCGACAAGACGTGGAACGCGAGTCCCGAATAGACTGCGTGATGATGACGGACCGCTGCCGGATACGTGAAGTATGCTTCCGCGTTCCGGTCGACGAGCGCTGTCACGAGCTCCTTCATCCCAACGTGCTCGATCGCCTCGATATAGCCGCGAATGCCCGTCTCGAGCTCCGAGTGCGGTATCGGCGCCGAACGAACGTAGGGCGCGATATCTGTCTCCCCTTCGATGATGGAGATTTGTTTCAACTTCAGTTGGGTCCGTCCGCGATAATCCATCACTTCTCCGGAAGCGTGGACGATTTTTTTCGTCGCATATTTGTCCGTGTCGGCGCTATCCCATACTTTCGTCTCGATCTCCCCGCTCTCGTCGCATAGGATGAGCGTCAAATATGGTTTGCCGTTCCCGGCAAGTCCTCGATAAGATTGTTTGATCATGACATATTGGTTTAACGTGTCGCCCACTTTGAGCTGACCGATTTTAGTAGTCGTCAAAAAAGCACCTCTCTTCTTGTCAGTACTTTCATCTTAACGAAAGTTCGCCTGAGATGCCAACTTTCTTCAGAAAGCGGGAATACTTGAGGGAGAAGGAAATTGGGGGGATGGAAGATGAGTTGGGAATGGTATACACGACCGGAAGAAACCGTACATGTCGACGAGCATTACGAGGAGGCATATACGTATTGGCTCGAACAGTTGACGACGGCCAAAGTGACGAAAATCATTGTCGAGGAAGATTATATGTATGGCTCGCTCACGCTCGACTATGAACAGCTCGAGCGTGAACCGCAACAAATCGGGCACTACTTCGTGACCCGAGATTTCTTATGGACGATCGGCTTTGATGACGGCTATTGCGAGTCGGTGGCAACGAAACAATATGCCACCCCGATTGAAGCGTTTTATGATTTGCTCGCCGAAAAAATGGACTATTATTTCCACGGGATTGATGAATATGAAGAACGATTGATGGTCGCCCAGCGCGAGATGAGCGGGCAAGTACCTCCTCAGTTTATGGATGAAATTTTTGGGCTCCGTAACGAAATCGAACGGTGGTCTGATACCGTCGTCCCGTATCGCGAACTGCTCATGGCCGGGCGCGAGGCGTTTCTCGACATGGACTTAAACGAATTGAAAGCGTATCGTCTCGCCAAGTATCGCGTCAATCGGCTCCTGACGCTCATCGAGCACTATCAGGAAGACGTCATCGCAATGACCGATTTGGCCGCGACGTTGTCAAACTTCCGTGGCAACGAAATCATGAAGGCACTCACCGTGTTCACGGCCTTGACGACGCCCGTCGTCGCGTTCGGTGCAGTCTGGGGCATGAACTTTAAACAAATGCCCGAGCTTGAATGGCCGCTTGGCTATTTGTTTGCTTGGGTCATGATCGTCGGCTTTACGGTCTTGATCTATTTTTGGTTAAAACATAAAAATTGGATTGGGTCTCTCCTACAATTCCCGAGCCAAATCCGTACTCAAGAAAAGTCGGACAACCGCGCAACAAACGAAACAAGCAAAACTAGCAAAAAACGAACAAAAGTTCGATATACTGAAAGGAGTAGATGATACAGAAAGGTGATGTTCATGGAACGATTGATCATCCATGTCGATATGGACGCGTTTTACGCCTCGGTCGAACAACGCGACCGCCCTGACTTACGCGATAAACCGGTCATCGTCGGTGGCGCCCCCCACAGCCGTGGGGTGGTCGCCACTTGTTCGTATGAGGCGCGAAAATACGGTGTGCACAGCGCCATGTCGTCACGGCGGGCGTTCGCGCTCTGCCCTCAGGCGACGTTCGTCAAACCGCGCTTTCACGTCTATCGGCACGTCAGCCAGCAGGTGATGGCCATTTTCAAATCGATCACGCCGCTCGTCGAACCGCTTTCGCTCGACGAGGCGTACCTGGACGTGACGGAGAATACACTCATGAGCACGTCCGGCCCTTATATCGCCCGCTATATCCTTGGGGAGATTAAACGCCGGACCGGACTGACCGCTTCGGCTGGGGTCGCCCCGTCGAAGTTCGTCGCCAAAATCGCTTCCGGCTTCCACAAGCCGAACGGACTGACGGTCGTCGAGGCGGCTGACGTCAAGGCGTTCCTCGCCCCGCTCCCGATCACGACGATGCACGGGGTCGGCAAAGTGACCGCCCAGACGCTGTTCAAGCACGACTACCATACGATCGCCGACTTGCAGGGCACCCGCCCCGAACAGTTGAAGGCCATTTTCGGCCACGACCGTGGCAATCAGTTATATGAGCTCGCCCATGGCCGGGACAGCCGTCCCGTCGTCCCGACCCGGGAACGAAAGTCAATCGGCTCGGAGACGACGTTCGCGTTCGACCTCGATGACCCAGAAGAAATATATGAACGCGTCGTCCCGGAGATCGAAGACGTGCTCCTCCAGCTCGACCGCCGCGAACTCAGTTGTCAGACCGTGACGATCAAAATCAAGACGAGCGAGTTCCAGGCCCGGAGCCATCAAATCAAATTGAACCATCCGACGCACGACCATAATGAGATTAAACGTCTCGCCCGCCGTCTGTTTGACGAGATGGCGATCACCGAACCGGTCCGCTTGATCGGCATGACGGTCTCGGAGTTGATTCCACGTACTGAAACAGCTCGCCAACTCACGTTCGAGGAGCTGACAAAACCTTCGCTTGAAGAATGAATGACCATTCAGTACAATGGAAGCAAAGGGGGCGAACGGATGGAACAGTACACGATCACGGCGTTCGAGAACGACGGCACGACCGTCTTGAACGATTCATTTACCGCGGCAAGCGATGACGAGGCGAAAGCAAAGGGCCTCGCGATGCTCGAGGAAATCAATCATGCGCATAAAGGCGCCCGCATTGCGCGGAGCGGACAGCTCATCTACTTCGAGCGCTGTAAACTGCCAGGAAAACTGAAAGGCACGGCCTCATAATACAAGCGCCTCGGGATTCCCGAGGCGCTTGTTCATTCGCTATACTTGGCTTCCCACTCATTGCGCCACTCCATGTAATCAGGATGCAACTCTTCTGCCGTCTTCCCATCGAGTGAATAGCTCGCTCCGACGAGCGGCTCGGCCGAATCCGGATACGACGTCCCACCGATGACCTCGCCGTCCATCATCATGACCGAGACGTTCGTCTGGCCGAGGTCTGCGACTTCATCGAGCGGATGGTTGCGGACGATGAAGTTCTCATGTTGAATGTCACGTCCGATATAATCATCCGGAGACACCGTCTGAACTTCCCACGTGCTTCGCGTTGGCACCTCAAGCAAATCTGCCTTTTCAAAGCTCGACATTCTATTCCCTTTATAAGAGACGACGTCATAGCCTTGCTCCACTAAATACGCGTTGGCCACTTTGGCGTCCGCCCCGAGCGTCGGTGTCGGCTGCTCACTTTCATTCGAGCAGGCCGCAAGCAAGAGCGCATATACAACGATTCCGATTCGTTTCCACATCGACTCTCCACCTCATCGTTTAGTATTTTGGGTCTTCGGAATATATAGTGGAATTACTTTCTTAATAGTTTAAAAACAACTGGTGTTTAAATCGGATTTTCTGGTGGGATGTTAGGATAATCAATAGTATTATATAAAAGTATCAATCACATACGAGTGATACTTTGGGAAAAAAATAAAATAGTCCAATTTACTTGACCGTGTACTATGGTACACGGTTTATAATATTCATGGGGTGAAATAAGATGATTTATCGCATTAGTGAGTTTGCAGATAAATGTGGAGTTAATAAAGAAACGATCAGATATTACGAGCGAAAAAATTTATTACAAGAACCTCACCGAACGGAAGCTGGTTATCGGATATATTCATATGATGACGTTAAGCGTGTTGGGTTTATTAAACGAATACAGGAACTTGGTTTTTCTTTAAGCGAGATTTATAAATTACTTGGTGTTGTAGATAAAGATGAAGTTCGTTGTCAAGATATGTTCGAATTTGTTTCTAAAAAACAAAAGGAAGTGCAAAAACAAATAGAGGATTTAAAACGAATTGAAACTATGTTAGACGACTTAAAACAACGATGTCCAGATGAAAAGCAATTACATTCGTGTCCAATAATAGAAACATTAACATGAGAGATTAATTAACGAAAGGAGCTTTTTTATGAATAAATTTAAGGTAAACATTTCAGGAATGACTTGTACGGGTTGTGAAAAACACGTAGAATCAGCACTTGAAAAGATAGGTGCTAAAAATATTGAGTCTAGTTATCGTCGTGGTGAAGCAGTATTTGAACTGCCCGATGATATTGAGGTTGAAAGTGCAATAAAGGCGATTGATGAAGCAAATTACCAAGCCGGAGAAATTGAAGAAGTATCATCACTAGAAAACGTGGCGTTAATTAATGAAGACAATTATGACCTTCTTATTATTGGTTCTGGTGCTGCTGCCTTTTCTTCGGCAATTAAAGCTATAGAATACGGTGCAAAAGTTGGAATGATTGAGCGTGGAACGGTTGGGGGAACCTGTGTGAATATTGGCTGTGTTCCGTCAAAAACTCTTCTTAGGGCAGGGGAAATCAATCATTTATCAAAAGACAATCCGTTTATAGGTTTACAAACATCCGCTGGAGAAGTGGATTTAGCTAGTTTAATCACGCAAAAGGATAAATTGGTGAGCGAACTTCGGAATCAAAAATATATGGATTTAATTGATGAATATAATTTTGATTTAATTAAAGGTGAAGCAAAATTCGTTGATGCTAGTACGGTTGAGGTCAATGGGGCAAAGTTATCTGCAAAACGCTTTTTAATTGCAACAGGTGCATCGCCTTCGTTGCCCCAAATTTCAGGACTTGAAAAAATGGACTATTTAACTAGTACAACACTTCTTGAGTTAAAGAAAATACCAAAACGATTAACTGTAATTGGTTCAGGATACATTGGAATGGAGCTTGGACAACTATTTCATCATTTAGGTTCAGAAATAACGCTTATGCAAAGAAGTGAGCGACTTTTAAAGGAGTATGATCCTGAGATTTCAGAGTCAGTTGAAAAAGCGTTAATTGAACAGGGTATAAACCTTGTCAAAGGGGCAACTTTTGAGCGTGTTGAACAAAGTGGAGAGATAAAAAGGGTTTACGTAACAGTAAATGGCAGTAGAGAAGTCATTGAATCAGATCAGTTACTTGTTGCCACTGGAAGAAAACCAAATACGGATTCTTTAAATTTAAGTGCAGCAGGTGTTGAAACTGGAAAAAATAATGAAATCCTGATCAATGATTTTGGTCAAACAAGTAATGAAAAGATTTATGCAGCAGGAGATGTGACTTTAGGACCACAATTTGTATATGTAGCAGCCTATGAAGGTGGAATTATTACTGATAATGCTATCGGTGGATTAAACAAAAAAATAGATTTATCGGTAGTTCCTGCTGTTACGTTTACGAATCCGACGGTTGCAACGGTTGGTTTAACAGAAGAACAAGCAAAAGAGAAAGGGTATGATGTGAAGACATCTGTATTACCTTTAGATGCTGTTCCAAGAGCAATTGTAAACCGTGAAACAACCGGTGTATTTAAACTAGTAGCAGATGCAGAAACACTAAAAGTATTAGGGGTTCATATTGTATCTGAGAATGCAGGAGATGTCATCTATGCAGCATCATTAGCTGTTAAATTTGGCTTAACGATAGAAGATTTAACAGAAACCCTAGCACCATATTTAACAATGGCTGAAGGGCTAAAATTAGCTGCACTTACGTTCGATAAAGATATTTCGAAATTATCTTGTTGTGCAGGCTAAGGGAACTTTTTTACAACTCCCTATTCAAGTGAACCAGCTAATGCTTTAAGGGATTTTCTAAGTGCATTTGTGGTCACAAAAATAATTTAACACTGATGATTTCGACATCAAATCTATAATTGATGCCTTAACACCGCAGAGTAATAAAGGATGAATAATATGTCAGACTTATTATCCCTACCAGACATTAAAACAATAGAACCGCCACAAGAAAATGAAACCGATATGATGTTTAAAGTTGAAGCAGTCGGACCACCTGAACGTTGTCCTGAATGTGGTTTTGACAAGTTGTACAAACACAGTTCAAGAAATCAACTAATTATGGATTTGCCCATTCGTTTAAAGCGAGTGGGCTTACAATTGAACCGTAGACGATACAAGTGTCGTGAATGCGGATCTACCTTCTGGGAACGCCTAATATCTGTAGATGAAAAGCGTAGTATGACCAAAAGGCTTTTAAAGTCCATTCAAGAGCAATCCATGTCTAAGACCTTTGTAGAAGTCGCAGAAAGCGTTGGTGTTGACGAGAAAACCATTAGGAACGTTTTCAAGGACTATGTGGCACTCAAAGAACGTGAATACCAGTTTGAAACTCCTAAGTGGCTTGGGATAGACGAGATACATATTATCCGTAGACCTCGGCTTGTATTGACTAATATTGAACGCAGGACTATTTATGACATCAAGCCTAACCGTAACAAGGAAACAGTCATCCAACGTCTTTCAGAAATCAGTGACAGGACTTACATTGAGTACGTCACAATGGATATGTGGAAGCCCTACAAAGACGCAGTGAACACTATCCTTCCACACGCTAAAGTTGTCGTAGATAAGTTTCATGTAGTTAGAATGGCTAATCAAGCCTTAGATAACGTCAGAAAGTCTTTGAAAGCCCATATGAGCCAAAAAGAAAGACGTACCCTTATGCGTGAAAGGTTTATCCTTCTAAAGCGTAAACACGATCTAAATGAACGTGAATCATTCCTCTTAGATACTTGGTTAGGTAATCTTCCTGCTTTAAAAGAAGCCTATGAACTCAAAGAAGAGTTTTACTGGATATGGGATACTCCTGATCCAGATGAAGGTCATCTTCGTTATAGTCAATGGAGACACCGTTGTATGTCCAGCAACTCTAAAGACGCATATAAAGACCTCGTGAGAGCCGTAGACAACTGGCATGTCGAAATATTCAACTACTTTGATAAAAGGCTCACTAATGCTTATACGGAGTCAATTAACAGCATTATTAGGCAGGTAGAGCGAATGGGTAGAGGTTACTCGTTTGATGCCTTACGAGCCAAAATCCTTTTCAATGAGAAGCTCCATAAAAAGCGTAAGCCACGATTTAATTCAAGTGCTTTCAATAAAGCTATGTTATACGATACTTTCAATTGGTATGAAGTGAATGATCACGACATTACAGACAACTTTGGTGTCGATTTTTCCACACTTATTAAGAATTTGGAGAAGGGTGATTTATAAGCCCTTTTCCACCATGAAATCCGAATACCCAGTATTTTTTACGTATTCGGCAGAGCAAACAACATTTTCTTCAAAACGGGAAGAGGAGTAAAATCGTGAAGATGGCGATGACCGCCGTCACGACCTGAAGCGGCAAGCCGACTTTGACAAAATCGAAGAAACGGTAGCCGCCGATGCCGAACACCATCGCATTCGTCGGTGACCCGAACGGGGTCATGAACGCGAGCGAGGCCGCGATCGCGACGGCGACGACGAGCGGGACGGGACTGACGTGAAGTGCCGAGGCCAGTGATAGTGCGAGCGGAGCGAATAAGACGGCCGTCGCCGTGTTTGAAATAATTTGGCTGAGCACCATCGTCGCGACGAAGAGCGCAACGAGCACCCAGACCGGACCAGCCTGCCCGAACGACTCACTAATCCATGTGACGAGCCACGCCATGACCCCGGCATTGTCGAGCGCTTGGCCAACCGGGATCATCGCCGCGATTAAAAGAAGCGAAGACCATTGAATCGATTGATACGCGACGTCCATATGGCGGACGGCACCCGTGAGCACCATCGCGAGTGCCGCGAGCCATACCGCCACCGTCGGGTCGACCCATTCGAATACGAGGAGCATCACCATCCCGAGCATGATCAACCCCGCTGCTAGCTGATGACGTTCGGACACGGCCCGGTTGGCCACATCGGTCACATGCTCATTGGCAAGCAGAAGGTTCGTCTCGTTTCCGACTCGCTCCAAATCGGCCCACTCGCCTTGTGCGACAAGCATGTCGCCTCGTTCGAGCGGGACATCTTTCAATCGAGTGATGGCGATCTCCTCGTTCGGCCGTACGACTTGAAGCACGTTCAATCGATATTCATTGCGCAACCGGCTCTCGGACAAACAACGGCCGACGAGTGGGCTTTCGGTCGGAATCGTGAAGACGGCGACGCCCGACGCTTTGCCGTAGACATCTTTGACGTTAACCGGTTCGACGACCAATCCTTCTTGTCGTGCGATGCGGTGGACGTCCGTCTCATCACCGCTGACGAGGACATACCCTTCCGTCAGCACCATGTCGGCTCGGGCTGTGATGAACCGATGGACCACTCCTTTTCGATATTCTCCGACGACAATCAGACCGTCTCGTGACCATTTGACGTCACCAAGCGTCTGACCGACGAGAGGGTGGCCTTTCGTGATGGCGAGCGAATAGACGGCTACTTGCGGCAACGTCAACGGATGGGCCGCAGATGAACGGATGTCCCCCACCCCGAGCAGACGATTGCCGACGGCATAGAAATAAATCAGCCCGACCACGGCCACGACGAGCCCAATCGGCAAAAGCGCGAAAAACCCGAGCGAACTCACTCCAGCACTTCGAAGCGTCTCGGCGGCGACAAGGTTCGGCGGCGTTCCGATGAGTGTCATCGTCCCACCGATACTCGAGAAGAAGGCGAGCGGCATGAGCAGTTTTGCCGGGCTCGTCCCCATCTGCCTCGACATGGCGAGGACGACCGGAATCAATAAGGCGACCGTACCCGTGTTCGACATGAGACTTGATAGAAACGTCACGGTGACCATGAGGACGAGAAAGAGACGTACTTCACTCCCTTTCGCGTACGGGATGAGGGCGGCCCCTAACCGTTCAGCAAGGCCGGTATGAAACAACCCGGCACCGACGATGAACAGTCCGGCGATCATGAGCACGACCGAATTCGAAAAACCGGCCATCGCTTCGACCGGTGTCAGTTGATTTGTCAAAACGAGCAAGAGGAGACCAATCAGCGCGACCAAGTCGGCCCGGAGCCAGCCTCCGATAAAACCGATAATCATGGCGGCTAAAATGACCAAGGTGACCATGACGTCCACCCTTTCCTTGTGAAATGACCTACAAGTAGAGTATATCACGGATTTTGTAAGCGCTATCATCATGAGATTGACAATCTGAGCAACAAAAAGCGGATGGCTCGATTGCCATCCGCTTCGTCATTATTGAACTTCGTTATCATTCACCATCGGAGCGTAAAGCTCTTCAAGCGGCTTCATGATAATTTTTGTCACTTCTGTGACCAGTTGATGCATGCGTTGCTCTTCTTGCATGAGCTCCATAATCAATTCATTTTGTTGAACACCCATCATTTTCGTCTGCGCGTCCATCATCTCTTGTTCAGAGATCTCTTCGCCTTGCATCTGCTTCTGTTGAAGCGTCATTTGGATGTCACGGAAGTCAGCGAATAACTGGTTCGCTTCTGCATCCGCATTGACACGGTCGTATAGTGAAGAGAGGTTTGTGAACTCCTCAGAATCGCGAAGTGCTTTTTCCAATTGGTAAGCATGATCGTACAAGTTTGTTTGTGACATGTGACGTCCTCCTAAATACTATTAGGGCGTGCCCTTAAATAATGGCAATCAATCCTTGAATCAACCCAATCATACCACCTAACAAGGCTCCAAGCCATGTTATTGCCCGGAACTCTCGTTTTGAGATCGAGAGGACAATCTCTTCAAGGTACGAGGTATCGAGCGAACTCACTTGCTCTTGCACGATTTGATCGATTTTGAGTCGGTCCATGACCGTCTCCATTTGATCCGTGAAGCGCGTGATGACGAGTCGGACCCCGTTCGGGACGAGCTCTTCGACGACACGATCCTCGACGTCCCGTGTATACGAATGGACGGTCCGGTCGAGCAAGTCCCCGACCGGGAGGCGCGACACGACTTCCGTCGTCACCCCGTCAATCAGACGTTCTTCTAAACGCTCATCGAGCAACGTCTCGACCGAGCGTTCACTGAACCGCTCGAACTCGCGCGTAATCATCTCCGCCATACCCGATCGTGTCGAGCCACCGCGGAGAATGTTGATGATCTCGGGACGAATCATCTCGACGAAATTCAAGTTTTGGATGAAACCGGCGATGAATCCGAGCCGTCGCTGGACGAACGAGTCGACCATACGGCGAAGTTGAGCCTCACCTTCGACGGAATAGAAATATTCTTCCGATTTGACAAGCAAGGTATCAACGATTTCCGGAATGAGCCCTCGGACACGGTCCATCCCGTCTTCACCGAGAAGTTCATACAGTTTACGCGACTTCACATCCGACAGGACGAGCTGGAGCTCTTGACGGAGTTTCTTATCTGCCTCAGTCAATACACGTGTCTCGGCATCCGGATAAAGCGGCTCGATGAGCGACCGGATCGTCTTGTCCGAGCGGAGCATCGTCCGCACTTCGCCTTGAACGAAGTGCGTGATATGACTCCCGACTTGTTCATCGAGCAGTCGCTTACGCATCCCTTCAGGCGTCAACAAGTGCTTGACGACCGTCTTCCCGAGGCTCGTCGCCAACTCATCGCGTCGTTTCGGAATCAAGCCTGGCGTGAACGGGACGCGCATGTTCCCGATATATTTAGGATGGTGGGGACGGAATAACATTTTGATGGCGAGGAAGTTGGTCACTCCCCCGATCACTGCACCGATGGCGATCATAATGAATATTTTCAGTAGACTCTCCAAACTGTCTGCCTCCGATCTGAAATATGATACATTTGTTGAAGAGGTGATTGTGTTGACAACGTTTGAACGCATTAAATCCATTTTTCCGATGGCTGTCCATCGGTCAGAAGACACTTCCGGTGACGTTCGCTGGTATCAAGCCCAGGACGGCACGGTCTTCGGGTTGCCTAAAATAGAGCTGACGGAGCGGGAGCAACAGTTGCTCGAATGGTCCGCCACTCCGCTGTTGACAAGACTCGACCCGCGACAAGCCAAATGGCAGAATCGTTTCCTCACCGACACGTACCGGTTCGACCAGCCGTTTCGTCTCATGTCGCTCGTCCTGCATTATCAGGATCCTGAGGCGCTCGATCAATTTTTAGACGTGTTAGCTGACTTTATGCCTGAAGCAGAGATCGTTCTTATGACCCGGTCTCACGTTGAAATCATTGAGACCGACCAGTTCGTCGAGCTGACCGAGTTCGAGGACGTCTTGCGGGCAATTGCGAGCGATTGTTACGTCGAGGCGCACGTCGTCTATAGCGCACGCCCGCTCGGTGACCTGGGGCCACTTTATCATCAGCATCAGGCGCTACTCCCGCTCGCCAAGCTCTCTACTAAAACTTACCCTGCTAGTCAATTATTATACCATTATTTACTCCAACGCCATGAGACTTTTGATGTACCTCCCCGTCTGACGGCCACCGTCGTCGAATCACTCGACAAGACGACGATTGATTTATTGGAGGCGCTGTTCGCCCACTCGTTGAACGTGTCGCACACGGCAAAGGCGTTATTCATGCACCGGAACACGCTCAACTATCGGCTAGACCGGCTCTATGAAGCGACCGGTTATGACGTTAGACAGTTCTACGACGCCGCTCTGCTTCAGTTGATTGTCACGTTGCACAAATCCGAGTAATCGTTTTTGTGCAACGTGTACATATTCAATGCAAGCGGTTTCATCATATAATCAGTCTTGTAAGCGCTATTATACCAAGAACAGATTCTCAGGAGGCTAACGACATGGCAGAAATTCAATTAAATCATATTGATAAAGTATACGACGGCAGCGACTCGAAGGCAGTCAGCGATTTTAATTTGCACATCAAGGACCGCGAGTTCATCGTTTTCGTCGGACCATCAGGTTGCGGTAAATCGACGACGCTCCGTATGATCGCAGGACTTGAGGAAATCTCGAACGGCGACTTCATCATCGACGGCAAACGCATGAACGATGTCGCGCCGAAAGACCGCGATATCGCGATGGTCTTCCAAAACTATGCCCTTTACCCGCACATGAGTGTGTATGATAACATGGCGTTCGGTTTGAAGCTTCGCAAGTTTCCGAAAGACGAGATTGATCGTCGCGTGCAAGATGCGGCTCGTATCCTCGGACTTGAAGAATACCTTCAACGGAAGCCGAAAGCACTCTCTGGTGGTCAGCGTCAACGTGTTGCCATCGGCCGTGCCATCGTCCGTGATGCCAAAGTGTTCTTGATGGATGAGCCGCTCTCAAACTTGGATGCCAAACTTCGCGTTCAAATGCGTAAAGAAATCATCCAATTGCACAACCGTCTCGACACGACGACGATTTACGTTACCCATGACCAAACGGAAGCGATGACACTCGCGACACGCATCGTCATCATGAAGGACGGAATCATCCAACAAGTCGGTTCGCCGAAAGAAGTATATGAAAATCCGGACAACATCTTCGTAGCAGGCTTCATCGGATCACCTTCGATGAACTTCTTCCGCGGTAAATTGGCTGACGGTAAATTCATCGTCGGCGGTGAAGAAATCAATGTTCCTGAAGGTAAAATGAAAGGTCTCCGTGACCGCGGTTACGTCGGGAAAGAGCTCGTGCTCGGCATCCGTCCAGAATCGATTCATGATGAGCCAATCTACATCGACTCGCCAACGACGCACACGTTCCGCACACACATCGATGTCGCTGAGCTCATGGGCGCTGAATCGTACTTGTACGCCGAACTCGGTGGCCACCAGTTCACGGCTCGCATCGATGGACGCTCAACTATCCATATGGGTGACGATGTCACACTCGCACTCGACATGACGAAAGCCCACTTCTTCGATACGGAAACAGAACAAGTCATCCGTTAATACAAAAATCCCTTCGATTCTAAAATCGAAGGGATTTCTTTGTGTCAGCGAATCGCATATCGACGTTCGAGACGATGCTGCCCCGCCTGGATAAGCGTCGACAAGATCCAGTAGATCGATGCCGAGAATAAGAGGAGCGGCATGACGAGATACGTCGTTGCTGCGATTTGGTCCGATACGTACGTCAACTCTTGAACGGCGATGACCGAACCGAGTGACGTCGACTTGATGATATCGATGACCGAGTTGGACACCGGCGGAATCGCACGCGATAACGCCTGTGGGAAAATGATATCCTTGAAGCGCTTCGCACGCGGAATCCCAAGGGCGACACTCGCCTCGACTTGACCGCGGTCGACCGAATTGATGGCCGCGCGGAACGCTTCCGAGATATAGGCCGCAAAGTGAAGGCCAAGCCCGAAGATGAGCGCCTGCATTCCGCTCAACTGGACGAAGCCGGTCAGACCGACGTACAGGATGAGAAGTTGCAACAGGAGCGGTGTGCCGCGGAAGAACGAGATATACGTCCGTGTGAACAAACGGACGATCTTAATAGGACTGCTGTGCAAGACAGCGATGATCAGACCGAGCACCAAGGCGAGGAGAATCGACAGGATACTGGCGATCAACGTCAATTGTACGGCTTCGATATAGGCCGAACGGTTCTCGATGACGGTCGTGATCAGTTCATTCATTGACTGATGTCCTCACCGAAGTACTTCTCGCCGATTTCAGCCATCGTGCCATCTTCTTGCATCTCAGCGAGCGCCTCGTTCAAGCCTTCGAGCACGTCTGAGTCTTGACGCGTCATGTAGCCCGCTTCACTCTTATTAAAGACGTCACCGACCGCTTTCACGTCGTAGCCTGTCTTCTCAAGCTCCGTCAAGATGAAGAGACGGTCGTTGAGCGCCGCATCAAGACGTCCGACTTGAAGGTCTTGCAATACTTGGTTCGCGCCTTTGTAGAACTTCACTTCAGCACCGGCTTCCTCAGCCATTTGAGCGTAGACAGAACCTTGCGTCGAGCCGACGACTTTGCCATCGAGGTCATCGATGCCTTGAATGTCGTCATTGTCCGAACCGACGATGACTTGCGCACCTGATACCGCGTACGGAGTTGAGAACGCGTACTTCTCTTCACGTTCTGGCGTGATGCTCATTTGGTTGGCAATCATGTCGATGCGTTCTGCATCAAGGGCCGGTACGAGTCCTTTGAAGTCCATTGGTTCGTATTCGACCGTGTAACCGGCACGCTCGGCCGCTTCGTTCAATACGTCGATGTCATACCCTGTGATTTCACCTTTATCTTTGTACGTGAATGGCGGGTACGTCGCCTCTGTACCGACCGTGATGACCGCTTCTTCTGAACCGCTGTCTGTCTCTGTGCCGCAAGCTGCGAGCACCCCGAACGATGCGCCGATTGCGAGTACTGCTGTTAACGATTTTTTCATGTGAATTCCGCCTTCCTGATAATCCTTATATGATTACATGGTTTTGAACAATAACCTCATCATACTGACGGGGGCATTCAATGTCAAACAAAAACCACTGTCCTCGTCAGGGCAGTGGTCCTCGCTTAATCAATTGCTTTCGCTTGTTTCATGACATCCTGTTCAATCGCCTCTCGTTTCGCCGTCGTCTTCTCGGCGCTATCGGCGTGGACACTGAAGTAGAACTTGATTTTCGGTTCTGTGCCGGACGGACGTAAGCAGAACCATGAGCCGTCCTCGAAGATGAATTTGAGCACATTCGACGACGGCAACTCGATCGTTTCCGTCTCCCCTTGACGCAAGTTCGTCGCGACTTGTTGCTTATAGTCTTCGAAGCGGACGACTTCGTACCCGCCGACTTCTTGTGGCGGATTGGCGCGGAACGCCTCCA
This sequence comes from Exiguobacterium sp. TNDT2, assembly GCF_003331145.1. Lineage (GTDB taxonomy): Bacteria > Bacillota > Bacilli > Exiguobacteriales > Exiguobacteriaceae > Exiguobacterium. Next base: position 110,456 of record NZ_QLVE01000014.1, read on the forward strand.
TCATCCGACCGATCTGTTCGAGACCGGCCTTCCCTTTCAACGTCATCGATTGGAGCGACTCTTCATAGAAGCCATACTTCTCATACACGGCTTGGAGCGCATCGTATAGCGTGCGTCCATGCTGTTTATGGAAGGCCGCCATCTCGGCGCCGAGCAAGCACGCCTGGACGGCATCCTTGTCACGACAGAAGTCGCCGATCAAGTACCCGTAACTCTCTTCGTAGCCGAACAAGAACTGATACTGACCCGACTCTTCATATTGCTTAATCTTCTCACCGATGAACTTGAAGCCGGTGAGCGTGTTCTCGAGGTGGACCCCATACGCCTTGGCGATGGCCGCACCAAGTTCGGACGTGACAATCGTCTTTGCGACGAAACCGTTCGCCGGAAGCGTCCCCGTCTCCACTTTCTGGGACAAGATATAGTCCATCAGGAGCGCACCCGTCTGGTTGCCCGTCAAGACGAACCATTCGCCGTTACGGTCACGAACCGTAAAGCCGACACGGTCGGCGTCCGGGTCCGTCGCCATGAGCAAATCAGCTCCGACACGGTCGCCGTATGCCATTGCGAGTTCGAAGGCGGCCCGTTCTTCCGGATTCGGATAACTGACCGTCGGGAACGCTCCATCCGGCTCAGCCTGCTCCTCGACGATGGTGACGTGTTCGAAGCCGTACGCTTTCAACCCTTCCATGACCGGACGGCGTCCCGTCCCATGGAGTGGTGAATAAACGATTTTTAGCGGATCGCCTTGCACATCCGTATGAATTCGAATCGATTGGAGGGCCTCCATATAAGCGGCATCGACCGACGAATCGACTGTGACGAGTGTGCCTTCGGTTCGAAGCGGTGCTTCGTCTTTGACGTCAATCGTCAATTCATCTTCAATCGCATTGACGTACGAGACGAGTTCATCGGCCTCGGCCGGGGGCAATTGTCCACCGTCGGCGCCATACACTTTGAATCCGTTATATTCCGGCGGGTTGTGGCTCGCCGTGATGACGATGCCGCCGAAGGTGTTCAAGTGACGGACGGCGAACGACAACTCCGGCGTGGCCCGCAAACTCGGGAATAAGTATGTCTTGATTCCGTTCGAGGCGAGCGTGCGTGCCGCTTCGAGCGCGAACTCTGGCGAGAAGTGACGGGAGTCGTGGGCGATGACGACGCCATGACGTTTCGCGTCCTCGCCCGAGGCCGCGATAAAGTCGGCAAAGCCTTGCGATGCCTTACGGATCGTATACACGTTCATTCGGTTCGCGCCTGGTCCGATCTCGCCGCGCATACCGCCCGTCCCGAATTCGAGCGTCTTATAAAATGCGTCCTCGAGTGACGTCTCGTCTTGTTCCATTTCCTCGAGTTCCGCGCGTAAATGCGGTTCGAGCGCCTCATGTCGTTTCCAACGGTCATATGTCTGTTGCCATGTCATGGTCAGTTCCCCTTTCGACATTCAAAAATTCAATCGAAGTACTCGCCAATTTGTTCCATCTTGTATACGATGGGAGTAACGAAACTTCGAGGTGATACTATGTTTCCAACTATGCGTGCCCAAGAATTGAAACACATCGTCCATACGGACTCGATTCGCTTCATTGATTGTCGTTATTCATTAAACGACGCCTCATACGGGAAGTATGTGTATCGGCAAGGACATCTCCCGAACGCCGTCTTCCTCGATTTAATGGAAGACTTATCCGGAACCGTGTCCGAGCACGGTGGCCGCCATCCACTGCCCTCTAAAGAGGCATGGACCGAGACGCTCCGCCGCATCGGGATTCAAAAAGATGATTTGGTCGTCATCTACGATGACGGCTTTCCGTTCGCCGCGCGTGCATGGTGGTTGTTCAAATGGGCCGGCCATGAACGTGTTATCGTGCTCGAAGGCGGGATTCAATCCGGAATTACCTACTGCGGGGAAACAACGACGGATGTTCCGTCCTATCCCGCTTCCGACTATACCCCGATCTTCCAAGACGAGATGATCGCGACACTTGAAGACGTCCGCACCGCCACCAAAACCGGCGGACTCTATGATTCACGGACACCCGACCGGTACGATGGCAGTTATGAACCGATTGATCATACACCGGGTCATATCCCGAACGCCGTACTATGTCCCTACACCGAGGCCGTCACCGACCTCGGCACGCTCCAAGATTTCCATGACTTGAAAGAGCTGTACGCCAACGTCCTCGATGTCCCAAATCCCATCTTCTATTGCGGGAGCGGGGTCACCGCCTGCGTCAACATTTTGGCATTGCATGCCCTCGGGAAGGACGACGCCCGTCTGTACCCCGGCTCTTACTCGGATTGGATCAGCTATCCAGAAAATCCGGTCCACCCATAACGGGTGGATCGTTTTTTATTTCACGCTCGTCGGTTTGATGTTCCAGACGGCGTTTGCATATTCTGTGATCGTCCGGTCACTCGAGAAGATGCCCGACTTGGCCGTGTTGACGATTGAACTCTCGGCCCAACGTGATTTGTCTGAGAACACCTCGTCGACGCGTCGTTGTGCCTGCATGTATGATGCGAAATCTTTCAAGACGAGGAAATCGTCATTATAGACGAGGAGCGAATCGAAGATGGCTTGGAATTGATATTCTCCGACCTTATCGAACGTCCCGTTGACGAGAGCGTCGACGACGTTGCGTACTTCCGTGTTCGCATGATAGATGTCAGCCGCGTGATAGCCGCCAAACTTCTTATAATTCATGACTTCTTGCGGCGTCAATCCGAAGATGAAGATATGGTCGTCCCCGACCGCATCGCGAATCTCGATATTGGCCCCGTCGAGCGTGCCGATTGTGAGCGCACCGTTCATCATGAACTTCATGTTGCCGGTACCTGACGCCTCGTAGCTCGCCGTCGAGATTTGTTCACTCAAATCCGAACCAGGGAAAATGCGCTCCGCCATCGAGACGCGATAGTTTTCAAGGAAGACGACCTTGAGGAAACGGCTCGCCCGCTGATCATTGTTGATCATGGCTGCGAGCGCATTGATATAACGAATGACTTCTTTGGCATAGTAGTAGCCCGGGGCCGCCTTCGCACCGAAGATGAACGTCCGTGGCACCATCGTGAACGTCGGGTCCGCTTGAATCTTTTGATAGAGTGCGTGAATGTGCATCGCATCCATCAATTGACGTTTGTAGGCGTGAAGCCGCTTGACTTGAACGTCAAAAATCGACTCCGGGTCGACGGCGATGCCCGTCTCGTCTTGAATATAGCCGGCAAGGTCGAGTTTGTTTTGTTGTTTCACGTTCATGACCTGCTCTTGGAAGCTCGCGTCTTTCGACACGCCCATCAACTTCTCAAGATCGTTCGGATGTTCAATCCATGACGGACCGATCGCATCGGTGATCAAGTTCGAGAGACGCGGGTTTGACTTGAGGAGCCAGCGACGATGCGTGATCCCGTTCGTCTTGTTGTTGAAGCGCAACGGGAACATCTCGTATAAGTGACGCATCTCACGCTGTTTCAAAATATCGGTATGGATTCGGGCGACGCCGTTCGTCGAGTGCGAGCCGACGACGGCAAGGTTCGCCATATTAATATGTTGGTTCGACACAATCGCAATCTCACTCATATGTGGTTCAAGATGCGGGTAGTTGACGAGGACGTCTTTACAGAAGCGGCGATTGATTTCAGTGATGATTTGATAGATGCGCGGCAATAGCCGTTCATACATCTCGACCGGCCACTTCTCAAGCGCCTCGGCGAGGAGCGTATGGTTCGTGAACGACATGACGCTCTTCGTCACGCGCCACGCTTCGTCCCACCCGTAGCCGTGGTCGTCCATCAAGATCCGCATGAGTTCAGGGATGGCCACGACCGGATGCGTATCGTTAATATGGACCGCATAATGGTCGCCTAAGTGTTTCAACGATTTGTTATGGCGTAAGTAAGACGCAATCATCGACTGGACGCCCGCCGAGACGAAGAAATACTGTTGCTTCAAGCGCAACACTTTTCCTTCATATGTCGTGTCGTCTGGGTAGAGGAACTCAGAGATGGTCGCAATCGACTGCTTGTACTTCAGCAAATCTTTATACGAGCCTTTCGTCCGTTCCATATACTCCTCGTCATCAAACGGCGACTCGGCGTTCCAAAGACGGAGCGTGTTGACGACGTCATTCTTGTAACCGATAATCGGCATATCGTATGGGACGGCGCGGACGACTTCCTCTGGATGATGGACGACCCGGAGCCGGTCCCCGATTTGCCGCATCTCGACCCAACCGCCGAAGTTGACGTCGATGGCCCGGTCGGCCCGTCGTGTCTCCCACATGTTCCCGTCACGTAGCCAGTTGTCCGGCAATTCGACTTGATAACCGTCGACGATTTTTTGTTTGAACAAGCCGTAACGGTAGCGAATCCCGTTCCCGTGTCCCGGCAGACTGAGCGCTGCGAGCGAGTCGAGGAAGCAGGCTGCTAGGCGGCCGAGACCGCCGTTACCGAGACCTGGTTCCGGCTCATATTCGGTGATATCGGTGAAGTTGAATCCGAGCTCCTCGAGTCCCTCTTGCACGACTTCTAAGACGTCCATACTGAGCAAGTTGTTGTACAGAAAACGACCGAGCAAAAATTCAAGTGAAAAATAAATGACTTGTTTACTTTGTTTTTCTTCGTGCTTGTCGCGGGTGTTGATCCATTTCGGGATCGCCTGCTCGCGCACCATCGTTGCCAACGTTTGATACACTTCCTGCTCGGTCCCTTCATCAAACGACTTCCCGTTTAATGCGACAAATCTCTCTTGGAATGAAGTGACGAAGCTCTGTTTGTCTGTAAACATATGTGTGTAAAACTCCTTCCAGTCATGCGAATAGGTGATACAACTCACGGTATTGCTTTGCAGATTGTTTCCAGCTGAAGTCCGCGGTCATCGCTTGATGGACGAGCGCGTTCCAACTGTTGTCATCATAGAAGACACGAATCGATTTCTCGATCGTCGCGAGCATCTCGTGGGCGTTATAGTTCAAGAAACCAAAACCTGTACCTTCTTGTGTGTATTCGTTATACGGTTTGACCGTGTCTCGTAATCCACCCGTCTCCCGGACAATGGGGAGCGTCCCATAGCGCATTGAGATGAGCTGGCTCAGACCACACGGCTCAAAACGTGACGGCATAAGAAATGCATCTGCTCCCGCATAAATCAAGTGTGCGAGTTCAATGTCAAAGCCGATATATGACCCGACCTTGCCTGGATGCGCCGCAGTCATCTCGTGCACGATCCTCTCGTATTCGGGTTGACCCGAGCCGAGGAAGACGAACTGACAGTCCAAGTTTCCGAGCTCTTCACTCACCGCTTCGATTAAATCGAGGCCCTTTTGTTCGACGAGCCGACTGACGAAACCAATCAACATGACATCGTCACGCAATTCGAGACCGAATCGTTCTTGGAGCACGCGCTTGTTGACGAGCTTCCCTTCGCGGAACGTGTCGAGATTGTACGTCTGGGCAATCCGCTTGTCCGTGTTCGGGTCGTTCATCGTCAAATCCAAACCGTTTAAAATACCCCGGACGTCGACTGCTCGATGACGGAGCGCACCGTCAAGTCCTTCACCATAATACGGTTCCATAATCTCGTCACGATACGACGGACTGACCGTCGTGATTTGATCGGAGTGGACAATGCCGGCCTTCATGTAGTTGACGAGACCGTTATGTTGAATCCCTTCCGCCGTGAAGTGCTCCGGCCCAAACTGTAACAGCTCGCCGAGGACCACTTCTGGGAAGATGCCCTGATATTGCAGGTTATGGATGGTAAATACGGTACGGATGCGTTGATACGCCTCGAGGTGTTGATAATGAATCCGCAAGAAGGCTGGGACGACACCGGTCTGCCAATCATGGCAGTGGAGCACGTCGGGCACCTCTTCCGCTTCGAGCTTTCCGATCATCTCGAGAACGGCACGTGAGAAGAATGCGAAGCGCTCAGCATCATCGTAATGGCCATAGAGCACACCTTCCCGTTTGAAGTAATATTCGTTGTCGATAAAGTAGTATGTGATCTCATCTCGTTCGAGTTTGAGGACGGCACCGAACTGCTTGCGCCATCCGACCGGGACGATCAGGTCGAACATGTACTCCATCTCGTCCACATATTCCTGAGCGATCGCGCCATACTTCGGCATGATGACACTCACCTTTTCACCGAGTCCAGACACCGCTTGAGGGAGCGAGCCGATGACATCGGCAAGCCCCCCCGTTTTCATGAACGGTGCCGCTTCTGAAGCGACATACCATATTTTCATAATATCCCCCTTTACACAGTTGTCCGTTTTCCGATGACGATCGGTTCGTCGATCGTACCTCGAATGACTTGTCCCCGTTTGACGACCACTTCTTTATCTAAAATGGCGTTCTCGACGACAGCGCCTTCCTCGATAATCGACTTGGATAAAATGATTGAGTTTTTAACACGGGCATGCTCACTGACGACGACACCGCGGAAGAGAATGCTGTTTTGAACTTCTCCGCTGATTTTACAGCCGTTTGCGACGAGCGCCTCATTCACTTTCGACCCTTTCAAATAACGGGTCGGCGGCTCATGTTTGATCTTCGTATAGATATGCGGGAAGTCATAAATGATTCCTTCCTGACGAAGTAAGCGCATACTTTCATTATAGTATGAAAGGACAGAATGAATCACCTGCATTTTGCCAGTATAGTGATAACCATGCACGTGCAGACGGTGAAGCTGCGGACGGATGACCCCGTCAAGCAAGTCGTACTCGCCTTTTGACGTCGCTTCGTCGACGAGACGAAGGAACAAATTCTTCGACATGATAATCGTCTCGGTATACGTGTACTCATCGTCCGGGCTGTACCCGCGCTCACCGATACCGACGACACGGTCGTTTTCACCGAGACGGATTGGGCGGCAATACCCGCATTTTTGTTCGTGAGCGGCATAACCGAGTGTGATGTCCGCACCCATCGATTTATGATGGTCGAGCATGTCTTGGAAGTCGATCGTCGTCAATACGTTCGATCCGGTGATGACAACGTATGGTTGCTTGCTGCGCACGAAGTGTTCGCGGTGCATCGAGAAGTTGGCCAAATCGCCAAGGTATGCTTCCCCGTCAGGCTTAAGCGCCGGGGGGAAAATATGCAATCCGCCCTGTGAACGATCCAAATCCCACTCCTTGCCTGAACCCAAGTGGTCCATGAGCGAGCGATATTTATCGAGCGTGAAAATACCAACTTGATTGATGCCTTGGGTGATCATGTTCGTCAATGTAAAATCAATCAGGCGATAACGCCCAGAGAACGGGACAGCCGCTAAATTGCGATGCCCCGTGAACTCTGGAAACAAGCCCTCTTCGGTCCCTAAGTTGATGACTCCTAACAAATCATTCGTCAACAGTAACGCCTCCTTGCGTCGGTCTTTTTTTAAATCAAGCACGTTGTTTGAAGACTGTGCCGCTCTCGATATTTTCGTGTGGTTCAATGACAACGATCTCACCACCCGGCTCGCCGACAGTCGCCCCGTCCTCAATGACGGCACAGCTCGCGACGATGGCTCTGTGAATGGTTACATCTTTTCCGATTCGTGCTCCCGGCATGATGACCGAGTCTTTGACGAGCGACCCTTCACCGACGCGCACGTCATAGAACAAGACTGAATGTTGGACTTCGCCTTCGATTCGACATCCTTCATTGATGACCGACTGTTCAACGCATGCATCTTTGCCGATGAACTGAGGTGTCTGGTTCGGGTTGACCGAGTAGATTTTAAAGTCCGGATCATAGAGGTCGAACGGCGGATCTTCTTCGAGCAAGTCCATGTTGGCTTCCCAAAGCGATTGAATCGTCCCGACGTCTTTCCAGTAGCCTTTAAATTTATACGCAAACACGTCTAAACCGTCGAGGAGCGTGTTCGGAATGATATTTTTCCCGAAGTCGAAGCTTGATGTCTCGTCTTCCGCATCTTGGATCAAGTGCTCCCGTAGCACTTTCCAGTTGAAGATATAGATTCCCATCGAAGCCAAGTTGCTCTTCGGTTTCTCCGGCTTCTCTTCAAACTCTTTAATGCGAAGGTCATCGCTTGTGTTCAAGATTCCGAAACGAGGTGCCTCGTCCCAAGGGACTTCCATGACTGAGATGGTGACGTCTGCTTGCTTCTCTTTATGGAAATCGAGCATCTTCTCGTAATCCATCTTGTAAATGTGGTCCCCCGACAGGATCAACACATACTCCGGATCATAATCGTCGATGTAGCTCAAGTTCCGATAAATCGCATTGGCCGTACCTTCGTACCAATTTTTACCCGATTGCGCTTGGTATGGCGGCAAGATGGCCAAACCTCCATTGCGACGGTCCAAGTCCCAGGCCGACCCGATGCCTAGGTAGCGGTTCAATTCAAGCGGTTCGTATTGTGTCAACACTCCCACCGTCGTAATTCCCGAATTGGTACAGTTCGATAATGGAAAATCGATGATTCGGTACTTCCCTCCGAAATGGACAGCAGGCTTCGCTGTCTTCCGTGTGAGAGGCCCGAGTCGTTTCCCTTCTCCTCCTGCGAGGAGCATCGCAACCATTTCTTGCTTCATAGTACAGCCTCCTAAATTCATAATATAATCATCTATTACCCTCTTTCTCTATTTCCTAATGTATTCCTGCTCAAATTATTATATGATAACGTTTACATTTTGAATTTTATCTAAAGATTGACGATATAATGAATATAGAGAGAGGTGAGACGATGCGAGCGTGGATTGGGACACTATTTTTTGCCGGTTTGTTAGCCGCTGGTCTAACAATCAGTGGGGCGTTGAAAGAGGAGATTGAACAGACGAAGCAGATTTTGATGTGGGGCGAAAAGACGGTCGATGCGGCCCCGCTCGCTTCGAAGCATGCCGTCACATTGACGTATAAAGGCGGGACAGAACAGCTTTATTTAAACGGCCGACGAGATGACGTCTCCATCGCTCGCTTCCCGCTTCATATCCGCGAAGCAATCATGGTCATCGAAGATCGTAAGTTCAACGCCCATCCAGGATACGATCTCGGCGGAATCGCCCGGGCGTTCATTCACAACGCTAATGAATCTTCCTTACAGGGCGGGAGCACAATCACGCAACAGCTGGCTCGTAACGTCTATTTGACGCACGAACGAACGTATGAGCGAAAAGTGAAAGAATTATTGCTTGCTCGGGCGCTCGAAAAACAATATAGCAAAAAAGAAATTATGACTGCTTACAGCAACGTCATTTTCTTTGGCCATAACGTTTATGGCATCCAGGCAGCGGCCGATACGTACTTCGATCGTTCACTCGAAGATTTGAACTGGAATCAAATCGCCTACTTATTGACCGTTCCGAACAATCCGTCTTTATATGACCCGCTCGAACCATCGGCTAGGTTTTACGAACGAAAAGACCGAATCCTCACTCAACTTCGGGATGCCGGTGTTCTATCGAAGCAAGCTTACGAGACGTACCACGGTGTGAAGCTGAAGGCTACCTATCGCCAGCATGTCGTCCGCTATCCCGATTATATGGATACGGTCATGAAAGAAGCGGTCCGACTCGTCCGCTCACGCTATGACCTCGATGAAGAAGCTGCCAAAGACTATTTAGCGACCAACCAAGCTACAATTGACACCTACCTGTCCGTAGCTCGGCAGAAGCAAGCAAAACAAGTCATGACGAAGCTGCCGACCGGTCTAAACGGCGGCTATGCCGAAGTGACGCCGAAAGGCCGAATCATCGCTCTCGTGGATTCAGAGATGACCCGAAGCGGCGAATTCAACCGGGCCACGCAAGCGTTCCGTCAGCCCGGCTCGGCCATCAAACCGATTCTCGTCTTCGCCCCTTATATCGAAGAGACCAGTGCGAAACTTGATACCGTCCTCGACGGCCGGCCAGTCTGTTACGGAACGTATTGTCCGACGAACAGCGGCAATCGTATCCTTGGGGATGTGTCGTTCCATGATACGGTCGCCTATTCATACAATACGCCGGCGCTCGCAGCGTTCACCTCGATCGACCAAGAAACGGCGTTCGCCACGGCCGACATGATGTTCAGCCAATGGGATGCTAAAACGGATAACAGCTTGGCCAGCGCACTCGGCGGTTTGACGCAAGGTGTATCTCCGAAAGAGCTTGCCGCCGCCTATACCCCGTTCTTGAACCAAGGTGTGTACGTGTCAGGTCAGACCATCAAGCAAATCCGCTTTGAGTCAGGGGAACCTACACTCACACCAAGCGTGACAAAACAGGCTGTCTGGTCGAAAGCGACCGTCGCGACGATGCGCGAGGCGTTGTCCGCCGTCACGACGTACGGGACCGGACGGTATGCCGGTCAAATCAAACGTCCTTATGTCGGCGGCAAGACCGGCACGACGAACTCACATAAAGACATGTGGTACGTCGGCTTGACCGATGAGACCATCACGGCCATCTGGCTCGGCGCCGATACCCCGCGGCCGTTCCCGGAGCTCGCCAACCGGGCCTATCCTGCTATCATTTGGACGGAAGCACATCGCTAAAAAGCCAGGGACGGCATTGTCCCTGGCTTTTTATGGTCGTCGACTCAGCTTATATCATCATAAAATGATATCCCCGACCGAGTTAAACAAACGGAGCATCGCCCAAGCCAGACCACTCAACAGAATCGCCCACATCATGGCTTGAATCAACAGCAGACCGATGGCCCTAAATGTTGACATCAACTGGCTGACTTGCCATATGTAATAAAACAAATAAAGGATGAACGTGCCAAGCAGTACTGCGATGACCGCGAGAAGCGAATTTAAAAACAAGAAGCTGATTCCTGAACCAACGAGGAAGACCGTTGCCCCCGGTTTTAAACGATGAAGCGAGCTACCGTTCGTCTCACGCGCAAAGAAGGCGAATCCGAGTTGATTGAACGTATCAGCGACGAGCTTGAAGGCGCTAAACAGCATGAAGTAGACGGTAAAGAACACGACGAGCACGAGCACTTTCGACTCTTGGACGGACAATAGGGCTATGATTTCGCTGTACACACCGACACGGGTCAGCCATTGAATCACATACTCGCTCGTGGCAATCGCAAGCGACATCGAGAATAGAATGATCCCGATCAACGGGGCATAGCTTAACAAGTACACGTTTGTTTTCATATCGGCTCCAATTTCACAAGAATTTCTCATATTCAGTGCAAATCTATTATCAAGTATATTATAATATTTGTAGTCACGGAGAACAAAAGGGGGATTTTTAGATGGGTTTGTTACTAATGGTCGGAATCAGCGTCGTCTTCCTCGCAGCTATCTTCACAGCTGGATACAACAGAAAACCTGAAGGTAATCAATAAGAGCCGAGATTCTCACGAATCCGGCTCTTCTTTTATTTCAATCCAGCATACCCTTGTTGACGGAGCGCCTCATAAACGATGATGGCCGCCGTGTTCGAGACGTTGAGCGACCGGACGAGGTTCGATTGGGGTAAACGGATGCAACGGTCGAGGTTGTCCTCGATCACTTCCATCGGTAACCCTTTCGTCTCACGCCCGAAGACGAAGAAATAGTCTTTCTCGATGTCGGATACGTCAAGATCACTTGGGTACTGTTCCCCATACTTGGTAATGTAGAAGAACTCTCCGTCCGGGTGCTCGGCCCACAGTTCATCGAGTGAATCATGATACCGCACGTCGACGAACTGCCAATAGTCGAGTCCTGCCCGCTTGAGCATCTTGTCATCCGTCGAAAAACCTAACGGACGAATCAAATGGAGCACCGAATTCGTCGCAGCACATGTGCGCGAGACGTTACCTGTATTCGCTGGTATTTCTGGTTGAAACATGACTACATGGATTGCCATAGTACACTCCTCACTTCACTTGTTCGAAATCAAGTAATCGTTGTTTTTGATGAAGGCCACCGCCAAACCCGGTCAGCTGTCCCCCGCTGCCGACGACACGATGGCATGGAAAGATGACAGGTAGCGGATTGCGGTTGAGTGCTTGACCGACCGCCCGAACCGCTTTCGGTCGCCCGATTTGTTCGGCGATTTGTTTATACGTCCGCGTCTCGCCAAATGGGATCGTCAAGAGCGCATCCCACACTTCTTGTTGGAAGACGGTTCCGTTCATCTCGATCCACTCGCGGTCAGACGGTTGAAGTCCGTTTTGCTCCACGCGTTCAATCAGGTCGGTCAGCCATGTCGGTGCCGATCCGTCATCTGCTTCCGTCTCCGCAAAGTCTAACGCACATAATTTCCCTTGCGCGTTCAGTTCATACGCTAACGTTCCCCATTTAGATGACACGGTCTTCACGGTCCCACTCCTCTCGAAATAAGCGAATCTCTTCATGTACGAGCTCCGACGTCTCCGACGACTCGATTTGTCGATAAATCGTCTCGGCTTCGGCTCCGAGAATCGCGCCGATTGCCCAGACGGCCGTCGCTCGCATGTCTTCTCGTTCATCTTGTCGGATAAAGTCTTCGAGCACTGGTACGGCCGACGGTTCCCGGTAGTGCGCCAACGCCAAGATTGCGTTCCGCTGAATCGGCTTTTTGCCGCGCCATGCGCCAGACAGATGGCCAAACTTCGCTTTGAACTCCCGATTACTCAAGTTCAGTAAAGGGACAAGCAACGGTTTGACGATTTCGGCTTCAGGGAGCAGTTCCTCGTGATGGCGCCAGTCTTTCTTCCGATTGTACGGGCAGACTTGTTGGCACGTGTCGCAGCCATAAAGCCGCCCACCGAGTTTCGTTCGAAACTCGCGCGGCATGAGCGTCTTCATTTGCGTCAAATAGGCGATACAACGTTTGGCATCGAGTACACCTGGTTCGATGAGCGCCGTCGTCGGACAAGCTGTCATACATTTCGTGCACTCGCCACATCCGTCTTCAATCATCTCATCCGGTGGTAAATACGTGTCGAGGATCATCTCCCCTAAATAAAGGTATGACCCTTTCTCCGGCGAGATGATTGAACAGTTTTTGCCGCTGAAGCCGATTCCAGCCCGTTCGGCCACGGCCCGGTCGACGAGTTCACCCGTATCGACCATCGAGCGCGTCCGGACGCCCGGGACGAGTTGCTCAATATACGCTTGTAATTGCTCGAGCCTTGAGCCGACGGCACGATGGTAATCGAGCCCCCATGACGCCCGAGCGAACAAGCCACGCCGCTCATCGGCGACACTTCGCGGGGCATCCTTCAATTTACTTGGATAGGCAATCGCGATGGCGATAATTGACTGTGCCTCGTCGAGCAACAGCGTCGGCATCGTTCGTTTATCCAAGTCAGGTTCCTCGAAACCCGAAGCGAATCCCTTCTCTTGCTGCTTCACGAGACGTTGCTTCATGACGATGAACGGGTCGGCGGTCGTCACTTTCAACTCGTCAATCCCGATTGTCGTCGCATATGCTACAATCTTCTGTTTGAGTGTCTCCGGGTCCATCCCGTTCATCGAATCACCTCTTTCGTGTCTATTTTCGCATACAAAAAATCTCCCCGCCAGTCGGCAGAGAGATGATGAAGCGGGTGAAGAGAATCGAACTCTCGTCATCAGCTTGGAAGGCTGA
>NZ_QLVE01000015.1 GCF_003331145.1 Exiguobacterium sp. TNDT2
ATATATGAGTATTTTATAATCATGCGGTCTAAGTATAACTTACTTAAAAAATGGAAAGAAGATTAAAAATTTCAAAAAAGGTAAATGAATTAGATTGCTAGTGTATGAATCTGGTAAATAAAAAGAACCTCCTAGGAAATGGAGGTTCTTTTTACGAATTGTACAGTTTGATGCATCCAATGACCGATGTCGGTCCATACGTCTTGTCGTTGTCGTTCACGCAGAATCTCATGTCTGGCGTTGTCATAGGAGAGGACGGTCAATTCGATATCGGCAGCCTGGTGCTTGCGGACGATTCCCGCGAGTCCTTCGCCGTCATGGACGACCGGGTCGTCGGCCCCGACAACGAACAAGATGGGTAACGTTTTTGGATGCTCGTGGATCCGGGCGATGGACGTCACGTCGAGCGAGGCGCGGGCGACTTCATGCAAGTAGCCGAGCGTCGGAATTCCGCCACAGTCGGGATCATTCACATAAGACGCCACTTCTTCCGGGACACTAGAAATCCAGTCGCTCTCTGTCGTGGCGGGTAAAAATTTTAAGTTGTATCGTCCGAACAGTAAGCGTTCGAAAAAGCGAGATTCGTATGTGCTTCCTTTGAACCGGATTGCCGTGTCAATCGCGTTGAGCCCGGCACGACCGATCCATCCCGAGTGCGGGGGCGGGGAGACGGCGATGACGCCCGCTAAGCGATGACCTAACCGTTGTCCGAGGCGACGTGAGAGCAGTGAGCCGAAACTATGGCCGAGGACGACAGTCGGCAACTCGTCTTGGTAGTGATCGAGGAGAGAGATGGCGTCGTCAACCATTTGATCAAATCCTTCATGTGGAGACAAGTGGGCGTAAGTGGACTGATCCCGTGCCAAAGAACCGGCACCGCGAAGGTCGCATAAGAATACGTTAAAACCAAGTTCTGACAAAAAATCAGCGAATTCGACATAGCGTCGATGATGTTCGAGCATACCGTGGAAGATGAAACAATTTCCAATCGCCTGCCTGGCCGGGGTATGCAACACATGCGTCCGGTATCCGTCCGCATACGTATGTTCCGTGACGTCCATCCGTATCCCTCCGTTATCGTTTAGAATAAGCCGATTGCTTTTCCAGTCTCGTCAATCCCCATATTTAAGGCGGCCGGTTGTTTCGGCAAGCCGGGCATCGTCAAGACGTTTCCGGTCAAGGCGACGAGGAAACCTGCGCCGACCGACGGTTTCAACTCTCTTACGGTCACAGTGAACCCGTGCTGGTAGCCGAGTTTCGTCGGGTCGTCTGACAGCGAGAACGGCGTCTTCGCCATACAAATCGGCAAGTGTTGCCAGCCGTTCGCTTCGATTTGAGCCATTTGTTTTTTTGCGGTCGCGGTGAACGTGACGTCGGCCGCCCCATACACTTCACGGGCAATCGTCAAAATCTTCTGCTCGATCGAATCGGTCAACGCATAGAGCGGGGTGAACGCACTCTCGTTCGCCTCGATGGTTTCGATGACGGCCTCGGCGAGCGCGCGTCCGCCTTGTCCTCCGTTTGACCACACTTCACTGAGCGCCACTCGTATGTGGTTCGCTTCACACCAGTCGAGGACGGCCGCCAACTCTTCGGCTGTATCCGAATTGAAGCGGTTGAGGGCGACGACGGTCGGCAAGCCGAGTTTCCCCATCGTCTTGACGTGCTTGGCGAGAAGTTTTAATCCGTTTCCGACGGCCCCGACGTTCTCGACGTGGAGTTTGTCTTTGGCGACACCGCCATGCATTTTCAAGGCACGGACTGTCGCCACGAGAACGACGGCGTCCGGGTTCAATTTTCCGATGCGTGACTTGATATGACAGAACTTCTCGGCGCCAAGATCGGCTCCGAAACCGGCTTCGGTGACGACATATTCGCCGAGCTTGAGCGCGGTTTTCGTCGCAATCAATGAGTTGCATCCGTGCGCGATATTGGCGAACGGTCCGCCGTGAACGAGGGCGGGCGTCTGTTCAAGTGTTTGCACCAAGTTCGGCTTGAACGCTTCTTTCAACAGCAACGTTGCGGCACCGGCCGCCCCGATTTGTTCGGCCGTGATCGGTTCATTATCCTGATCGTACGCGACGACGATGCGTTTGATGCGTGCCTCGAGGTCGGTCAACGAATCGGCGAGACAGAGGATGGCCATGATTTCAGACGCGACCGTGATATCAAATCCGTCTTCACGCGGTACCCCGTGGGCACTGCCGCCGAGTCCGATCGTCACGTGACGAAGCGCGCGGTCATTCAAATCGAGGACACGTTTCCAAACGATTTTACGGACGTCAATCCCGAGGTCGTTTCCTTGATGGAGATGATTATCGAGCATGGCGCTGATCGTGTTGTGGGCCGCCGTGATGGCGTGCATGTCGCCTGTGAAGTGGAGGTTGATGTCTTCCATCGGCAACACTTGGCTGAAACCGCCGCCGGCTGCACCGCCTTTTAAACCCATCGTCGGACCGAGTGATGGTTCACGTAGACAAACGATCGCTTGTTTGTCGAGTTGGTTGAGCGCTTGTCCAAGTCCGACGGTCACGGTCGACTTTCCTTCACCGGCCGGAGTCGGATTGATCGCCGTGACGAGGATGAGTTTCCCGTCTTCGCGAGTCGCCATTCGATCGAGTACATCGAATGATAACTTGGCTTTATATTTCCCGTATAGATCGATGTCATCTTCTTGTAAACCGAGCTTTTCTGCAATCTCTTTAACGGGTAACATCTCGGCTTGTTGGGCGATTGTTAGGTCGGATAACGGTTTAATCGTCGTCATGTATAAAATCCCTCCACTTTCGAACATTGTGATCTAGTTAGTCCATTTCCTTCGTGAATCGACCCGGAATCAAGGTTTAATCTTTCGGTAGGGAAGACTCGTTCGTGTTGTCATTGAGTTTATCATAACCCATCGCTTCGTAGAATTCACCCATTGAGTGCAATATATTCCACCCTTTCCGTCAAATGTATCCGTTTTCATTTTTGGTCCGAAAAGGTAAGTTGATAGTGGAGGCGATGAACATGACAGAGACACCGAAACGAATCAAACGGAGACGAAATTGGAAAAAGCCGGCGAGCTTTATCGCATTCGTCGGTCCGGCCTTTTTGGCGTTTGTGGCGATTGTGCTCATTCCGTTCTTTAATGGAATTTATTACAGCTTCACGGATTGGAACGGCGTGACCGGACAGTTGAATCTGGTTGGACTCGACAACTATCACCGGATTTTATTCGAGGACGAACAGTTCCGTGCCTCGTTTTGGATTACGACAAAATACACGATTGTGGCCGTCATCTTGACGAACATCGTCGGTTTCTTGTTGGCCTTACTGTTGACGATGAACATCAAGACGCGCAATATCTTGCGGACGGTCTTTTTCATGCCGAACTTGATTGGCGGGCTCATTCTCGGGTTCATTTGGCAATTTATCTATGTGAAGGGCTTTGAATCGATCGGGGCACTGACCGGATGGAGTTTATTCGAACTGCCGTGGCTTGGTGACGCCCAGACGGCGTTTTGGGGCATCGTGATCGTCGCCATTTGGCAAGGTGGCGGCTACGTCACGGTCATTTACATTGCGGCGCTTCAAAACGTGCCGACGGATTTACTCGAGGCCGCTAAAATTGACGGGGCAAACCGGTTGAAGATGCTTCGTCATATCACGCTCCCGATGATCATGCCGTCGATCACCATCTGTTTGTTTTTGACGATCTCGTGGTCGTTCAAAGTGTTCGATACGAACTTATCGCTCACGAACGGCGGGCCGTTCAAATCGACGGAAATGCTCGCCTTGAACATCTATACCGAATCGTTTGTGAATAACAACTACGGTCTCGGCTCGGCGAAAGCAGTCATCTTCTTCCTCGTCGTCGCAGCGATTACCGTCACACAAGTGTACTTGACGAAAAAACGGGAGGTGGAGGCATGACGACAGAAAAAGTTGAACGCATCGAGACGGATATCGATCAGGCACCGCGTCAGTTGTTGCCGCAAAAGCCGCTGCGGACGGGCGGCTATACGGCGGGGCTCGGTCTCGTCGAGTTGGTGGCAATCTTACTCGGGCTGTTGTATCTCGTCCCGTTCTATTACGTCATCGTCAACTCGTTCAAATCGATCGCCGAGATTTACACGAACACGTCTGCCTTGCCGGACGTCTGGCTCGCGTCGAACTATTCAGAGGCGTGGGAGGCGATGAACTATGGACGCGTCTTCTTGAACTCGATCCTGATCACGGCCGGGGCGAACCTTCTCATCGTGCTGTTCACCTCAATGGCAGCCTGGAAGCTTGTCCGAACGAAACATTGGATTTCGACGGTCATCTTCTTCTTGTTCGTCGCGGCGATGGTCATCCCATTCCAATCGATCATGATTCCACTCGTGAAAGTGTCGAGCGTACTCGGGCTGTTGAACAGCCATTGGGGACTGATGGTCATGTATCTTGGCTTCGGGTCGGGTATCTCTGTATTCTTATATCACGGATTTATGAAGTCGATTCCGGAAGAGATTGAAGAGGCGGCCATCATTGACGGTTGCTCGACGTGGGGTGTCTTCTGGCGCATCGTGTTCCCGCTCCTCAAACCGATCACGGTGACGATCGTCATCTTGAACAGTCTTTGGATTTGGAATGACTTCCTGTTACCTTCACTTGTCCTCCGAGACATCGAGCTGCGGACGATTCCGCTCGCGACGTTCTATTTCTTCGGACAATATACAAAACAATGGGATTTGGCACTTGCTGGTTTAGTCCTTGGGATCGTTCCGCTCCTCGTCTTTTTCTTCGGTATGCAAAAGCACATCATCAAAGGGATTACGAGCGGCTCGATCAAATAACCCTGCCCAAGGGATCTCCCTCGTCCGCTACACGGGGGAGAATTTTTTTTTTAAAAGCTGTTGACATTTGTCTGAATATTTATAATAATTGGGTCAATTCAATTGTGAACGACATTGAAAGGACGAGTACACAGAAGACGTAAGCAAAGCGAGCCGGGGAAGGTGAGAGCCCGGACTGAAATCTCTGTCGAAGAACTTCCTGGAGTCGCTACCCGAACGCTTTGCAAGTAGACGTAGCCGGACCGTTCCCCGTTATCGGAACTACGAGATGTTCGTCTCGAAAAAGTGAGTAGATTCGTCTACTAATTTGGGTGGCACCGCGGAGCTTGAAGCCTTCCGTCCCATAGTCCATGGGATTGGAGGGCTTTTTTCTATTGCTCCATCCTGAGATTCCACAATTGGAGGAAGAAAACATGACAACGACAGCAATGAGCAAGATGAAGGAAAAACAACAGGCGATTACAGTAGTGAAGGCGACATTCGAAGACAAGTTCAGCACGGCGCTCGGACTCACACAAGTTCAGGCCCCGCTGTTCGTCACATCGGCGAGCGGTGTCAACGACCACTTGAACGGTGTCGAACGCATCATCCAGTTCGATACGCAGTATCCAGGGCATGAACTTGAAATCGTTCAGTCGCTCGCAAAGTGGAAACGCGAAGCGCTCGGCCGCTACGGGTTTGAGGTCGGTGAAGGCTTGTACACACAGATGCGCGCCATCCGTCGGGATGAAGAACTCGACGCGACACACTCGCTTCACGTCGATCAATGGGACTGGGAACGCGTCATCGCCCGGGAACATCGGACAACGGAGTACTTGAAGGCGACGGTCGAATCGATTTATGCAGCGCTCCGCGAGACGGAACAGGCGGTCGAATCGATGTACGGGATTGAGGCAATCTTGCCAGAGTCGATTCACTTCTTGACGAGCCAAGAGTTAGAAGACCTTTACCCGGACCTCTCGCCAAAAGAACGGGAGCACGCGATTTGTAAAGCGTACGGCGCAGTCTTCCTATCGCAAATCGGCGGTGCACTCGCTTCGGGCGACAAGCACGACGGCCGCGCGGCAGACTATGACGACTGGTCGCTCAACGGCGATATCCTCGTCTGGCACCCGGAGCTCGAATCGGCGTTCGAACTGTCGTCGATGGGAATCCGTGTCGACGAGACGGCGCTTGCCGAGCAATTGGTGACAGCCGGAGCTGAAGACAAACGTAAGTACCCGTTCCATCAAGCGGTCCTTGAAGGACGTCTCCCGCTTACAATCGGGGGCGGCATCGGGCAATCACGTGTCGCCATGTATTTGCTACGTGCTCGCCATATCGGTGAAGTCCAATCGTCGGTCTGGCCGAGTGAGATGGTCGCAGCTTGCGAAGAAGCTGGAATCAGCCTGTTGTAATTATATAGAAGAAACTTAAAACCAGGACTTTCTTTCAATAAGAAAGTCCTGGTTTTCTGTGCAACATTTTCCACCCTACACGTCAATTTTGACACCTACATAATGGAAGCGTTTTCATCTAAAGTTAGGGTGTACCGAATGTTGAAGGATTGTCGACTCTATACTTAGGAGGAAGCGTAATGAAACGTAAATGGAGATTATCAACCGCCGTCATGACGGCGGGGATGGTATTGACACTTGCGGCCTGTGGCGGCGGGTCGCTTACGGAAGAAGAAGGATCGACCGATGCAAATGCGGATAACGGTGACAAGCAAGACGTCACGTTGAACGTCTTCCAGTTCAAAGCGGAAATCGCCAAAGACCTTGAAGCGATGGCGAAAGAATATGAGGAAGAGACCGGCGTCAAAGTGACCGTTCAAACGGTCGGCGGCGGAGCCGATTACGGGGCCGCGCTCAAGTCGCAGTTCGCGTCGGGCAACGAGCCGGACATCTTCAATAACGGTGGTTTCACCGAAGCGCAGACATGGAAAGACAAATTGGAAGATTTGTCAGGCGAGAAGTGGGTCGGTGATTTGACGGAAGTGGCCAAAGAACCGATGACGATGGATGGAAAACTGTACGGCATGCCGATGAACTTGGAAGGATACGGCTTCATCTATAACAAGGAGCTGTTCGAGAAGGCGGGCATCAGTGAGTTGCCGAAGACGTTGTCTGAGTTGACGGATGCGGCGGAGAAGTTGGATAAAGCAGGCATCACGCCGTTCTCGGTCGGTTATGCCGAATTCTGGATTCTCGGGATTCACTTGCTCAACATTCCGATGGCACAGCAAGACGACCCGGATGCGTTCATCCAGGCGCTCAACGAGAATAAAGAAAAGTTCGAGGACAATGAGCAGTTCCAACAATTCTTGAAACTGTTCGACCTCACGATCAAATACGGTAATAAAAACCCGCTCACGACGGACTATAACACGCAAGTCACACAGTTCGCTCAAGGTGAGACGGCGATGCTGCAACAAGGAAACTGGGCGCAACAGATGATTCTCGACGTGAATCCGGACATGGAGATGGGCTTCGTGCCAATCCCGATCAACGATGACAAAGAGAAGATGGACCGTCTCCCGGTCGGCGTCCCGAACAACTGGGTCGTCAACAAAAACTCGCAGTATAAAGAAGAAGCGAAAGACTTCCTCGAATGGATGGCGACATCCGACACAGGTAAAGACTATATGGTCAACAAGTTCAAATTCATTCCGGCGTTCAAGTCGATTGAAGCAAACGACCTTGGACCACTTGCGGACGATATCTTGGCTTATTCAAACGAAGGCAAGACGATTTCGTGGAACTGGTTCAAGTATCCGGACGGCGCGGTCAATGAGTACGGCGCGTTGATGCAAGCATACGTCGGCGGTCAAAAGACCGGAGACGAGATGCTCCAAGACTTCACGAAAGTATGGGCCGATAAGGCAAAATAACAGCAATGCAAGCGGCGAAACGACCCCTTCGCCGCTTGTATGTTTTAGTGCTGACAAAGCTGGTCGGAAGTTGAGGCTTGTCAAACAGTCGTCGCTCGCACAAAATAATAGACAGTTGAAGTGGTGCTCGGAACCTTCCGGCACCACTATTTTATTGGGGAGATGGAACAAATGAGAAAGAATGTCACGGTCGCGCTGTTGTTGGCGACTTTTTTAGCAGCGATTGAAGGGACGGTCGTCTCGGTCGCGACACCGGTCATCGCGAGCGAATTGAACGGGGCCGCCCTCGTGAGCTGGGTATTTGCCGCCTTCTTGCTGTTCACGGCAGTGTCGACACCGATTTATGGAAAAGTGGCTGACTTGTTCGGCCGCAAGCGGGTCTTGTTATTCGGAATCGGGCTGTTCACGCTCGCTTCACTTCTTTGTGGACTCGCCACATCAATGGAACAATTGATTGTCTTCCGGGCGCTCCAAGGGCTCGGGGCCGGAGCGGTATTGCCGATTTCGATGACCATCATCGGTGATCTTTATAAATATGAGGAGCGCGGCAAAATTCAAGGGATTTTAAGCGCCGTGTGGGGCGTCTCGGGTGTGCTCGGTCCAGTCATCGGCGGGTTCTTGGTCGAGACGTTGTCTTGGCGTTACGTCTTTTTATTGAACGTACCGTTCGCACTTTTATCGTTCATCATGATCGTCACGTTCTATAAAGAGACGGTCATCGAGACGACGGAACGGATTGACGTCAAAGGGGCGCTATTGTTCGCGTTCGGTACGACGGCGTTCTTGTATGGGCTGATCACGTTCAGCGAGACGAACGTCTGGACGGCTTCAGTTATCGCTAGCGCCGTCTTCAGCGTCATCTTGCTCACCAGTTTCTTCTTATCGGAACGGCGGGCGAAGACACCGTTGTTGCCACTCGAATTATTGAAACAACCGATTATCGCGTCGATCAATGGGGCCGTCTTCTTCGCGGCGTGGGTCCTCGTGTCAATGTCGGCCTATATCCCGATTTGGGCCCAGGCCGTCCTTGGAAAATCGGCGACGGAAGCCGGATTCATGCTCATGCCGCTCTCGGTCGCTTGGACATTCACGTCCATCATTGGCGGCAGGACGCTTGGCGCGGCCTCGCCACGGCGTCGGGCCGTGACGGGGATGAGTCTTTTGTTGATCGGGACAATCATCTTGACGCTCCTCACGCAATCGAGCCCGGACTTGTTCGTCTACCTCGCTGTTGCCATCATCGGAGTCGGGTTCGGATTGTCGCAACCGATGTTCATCGTCGTCTTGCAGACGGTCGTATCGTATCGACAGCGCGGTACGGTCACAGCGGCGAACTCATTTTTAAGTACGGTCGGACAGACGCTCGGCGTCGCCGTGTTCGGAGCGCTCTTCAACTTCATCGTTTTGAACGGATTCCGGAACGACGAGACTTTGAGCGGAGCCTCGCTCGAATCGTTCTTCAATCGAAGCGTCACCGAGACGTTAGACGCCACGGTCCGGCTCCAAGGCGAGCAGCTCATCGCCACGGGATTGAATACCGTCTTCATCGGCGCGGCACTTGCGGCGTTCATCGCACTGTTGATTGCGCTACGCTTACCGGTTAGCCCACCCGAACTTTCACGCGATAACTAAAGACACGGTATGATGGGGAAAAGGAGGCGGTCATGTTGAAACGATGGATTCTCATGTTGTCACTTATCGTGCTGGCGGGTTGTGCGTCGGAGTCGACCGAGGCGCCGGAACCCGAACAGGCACCGATCGAAGAGTCGACCGAAGAAACACCTACGGAAGATACACCAGGCGATACGCCAACATCGGAAGCAGACGATTCGCTGACATTCGGTGCGAGCGATTCTGTCGTTGAGCAATTGGACGTACCGTGGTCGATGGTAAGGACCGACGAAGGGTGGCTTATCTCGGAACGAGGTGGCACAATCGCCGTCATCGATGCGGACGGGAATCTCGACCGACAACCGGTCGTCCTCGAAGAAGATGTGCTCGAGATTGGTGAGGGCGGTTTACTCGGCCTAGCCTTGACGACAGATTTCGCGACATCACGCCAACTGTACGCCTATCATACGTATGGGACACCTGGGGACGTACGAAACCGGGTCGTCGAATTGACGTGGGACGGGGAGCGCTTTGAAGAGACGGCTGTCGTGCTCGATGAGATCCCAGGCGCCCAGTTCCACAACGGCGGCCGCTTATTGCTCGATGACGACGCACTTTGGGTCACCACGGGAGACGCCCTCGTTCCGGATCTCGCTCAAGATGAGACGTCGATTGCCGGAAAAGTGTTACGGGTGCCGTTATCCGGAGCGGGCGAGCCGACCGATTGGATTTATTCGTCCGGCCACCGCAATCCCCAAGGTTTGACGAAAGTCGGCGACACGCTCTATGCGAGTGAACACGGGGCGTCCGGTCACGATGAAGTGAACATCCTCGAGCAGGGAAACAACTATGGCTGGCCGCTCATCGAGGCAGACCAGGAACAAGACGGTCTCGAGACACCGTGGTTCGAGGTCGGAGAGACGTCGTGGGCCCCGTCGGGAATCGCGGCGGATGATCGTTACGTGTATATGGCGACGCTTCGCGGAAATCGCCTCGTCGCCATCGACCGAGAGACGAAAGAGGTCACTCCGCTCGTCGAGGACAAAGGACGCATCCGTGACGTCTGGTTAGGGGACGGAGAGCTTTACTTCATCACGAACAACACAGACGGACGTGGGAATCCGAGCAATGAGGACGATCAACTGTACCGATTGACCCTCGAATAGAAACTGACACCAGTGTCAGTTTCTATTTTTTTTCATATATTGACCAAAAGTCCTGATTTATCGTAGTTGATTTATGACAATGGGCCTATAATCATATAAGAAAACTTTGATCTTATTATGATCTATGTAAAAGATGGAGTGAACATTTTACTTGTAACGGAGGAAGAAGATGAAGCTATTAAGTATGGGTCGCAGTAATGAGAAAAAGAAGAGATGGTTAGATGCGTCACAGGAATTGACTGTCGTGATTGACGTGGTCAAACCTTCCATTCAAATGAAAATGGAAATGATTCACCTGACTGAACATGATTTGAAAGTAATTAAAACGATTCAACCGTTAGTCGAACAAAATATAGACCGATTGGTTGAAGAGTTTTATAACACAATTCTAAAAGTCAGTGAATTGAGAGAAATGATTGAGCGCTATAGTACAGTGGATCGGCTTAGAAAAACACTCAAAGTACATCTTGTCGAACTATTCAATGGAGATGTGGATGAACTGTTTTTGGAGAAGCGATTCCGCGTCGCGAAGACACATTATCGAATCGGACTCGAACCCGCTTGGTACATGGGAGCTTTTCAAAATGTTCAAAACACTTTGTTATCAATCATTTTTGATGAAGTGAGTCATCGAGATGAGTTACAGGCGATTATAGCTGTAATGAACAAAATATTAAGCTTTGAACAACAGATTGTGTTAGAAGCTTACGAAACGGAGAATTTACAAAAACTGAATGCACAATTCGAGAGCGGCAAAGCGAATTTGAAAAATATTATGACGGAAGTGAGTGAAGGCTTGTTAGCGCTTGCTGAAGAAACGCTGTCTTCTGTCGAGACGCTCAGCTCAAATATAAAAGAAGTCAATCAAACCACGATGGACAGTAAAGATCAAGCGACAGTGGCGAAATCCTATGCCAATGAAGGTCAAGAAAAGCTAAATGAACTTCTTCAAAAAATAAATTCCATCGAGACGTTAACGAAAAAAATGACAGGTAGTATTCAACAGCTCGGCGAGTCTTCAAACAAGATTGCAGCTGTCACGGATATTGTTCGCGAGATAGCAGAACAAACGAACTTGCTGTCGTTAAACTCGGCGATAGAAGCAGCGCGAGCTGGAGAACACGGGAGAGGTTTTGCCGTCGTTTCTCAAGAAGTGCGTAAGTTGGCAGATCAAACTAAACATTCGGTCATAAAAATACAAGATCTAATTTCTACTGCAAACTTATACAAGGAAGAAGTGGTAAAGTCGCTGCAGCAAGTTCAAGATGCGGTTAAAGAAGGATCAGCCGCTTCGGAGCAGACGAACCTATCGTTTTACAAAGTAGTCCAGTCGATTGAGCAGAGCGGAGTGACTGTCTCAAGTGTCCAACAACAGATTGAGGAAGTCGTCAAAGTCGTCAACGAGATTGAACGTGCCACGACAGAAGTAGCCTCTTCTGCAGAAGAGTTAAATGTAGCCACCACTACGGCATGATTATGCATGTGTTTTTCCCCGATTCAATCGCACTCTTATTGCAAGCGCTTGCATTCATCATGATATAATGTCATCGAGGAGGCGATGCGCGGATGAGCATTCGGACGAAGCTGACGGGGATGATTGCGTTGACGATTATCGTCCCTGTCATTTTGGCGACAGTCATTTCGTTTTGGTACGTCAAAGACCGGGAGCGGGAACGGGGGCTTCAACTCACCGAATGGTCACTTGAGCGCGGCACGTTGCAGATGGAACGATACGTCTCAGACTTGAGCCGTTTGCCGACGAGTCTATATGCGAACCGGGACGTGCTTGATATTCTCGAATACGGGCCAGGGCTATCACTTGAACAGACCGAGCTCGAAGTACGACGGGCGCTCCTCGGGATGTATTTGTCCCGGGAAGACGTCGCCCAGATTCAATTGCTCATGCTCGAAGATATGGACTCGTTCGCCGCCTATAAGATGAAAGTATCCCCGCGCTCGAAACGGCAGCCGAGTGAGATTCAGCAACAGTTGTTGAAGTACGAAGAAAGTCGCGTCCTGCTCGAGGCTTCACATCCGCTCGTACCGTACCATGATTTCGGGCCGCTCATCTCGGAAGAAGAAGTCGTCACGCTTCATTTCCGACTCGATAAGATTGAGACGGATCAGCCGCTAGCGATTTTGTCGATCGATATCCCCGAGGACGTCTTCATCGGGCAACTTGCCTCGCTACAGAACAATCCGAGCGAGAGCCTCTGGTTCGTCGGGGGCGGCAATCAAGTGTTCGCTCAACTCGGTGACGGCGAAATCCCCCAGAACGTATCGACGAACTCGCTGTCAAGTGATGGAAAGCATCATCGCATCGTCAAATCATTCGAGTTTGAAAATCAGACGTTCTACGTCGGAAAATCGATACCGGATCGCCTGTTGACCGAGCCGGCCTCACGCACGTCGTTCATCGTCTTTGTCGTCGGGATGGTGTCGCTCGTGTTGGCGTTGATTGGGGCGACGTACGCCTCAATGCGTTTGACGACACCAATCAAGACGCTCACGTCGAACATTTGGCGAATCGAACAAGGGGATATGACGGTTTCATTCGATTCCCTCGGAAATGATGAGTTCGGCGTGCTCGGTCGACAATTCAAGCGGATGATTGAACGGATCGACGATTTGATTCAACGCGAGTATCGCCTAGCGCTCGAGAATCGGACGAACGAACTGCGTGCCTTACAGGCGCAAACCAATCCTCACTTCTTATTTAATGCGCTACAGTCGATCGGGACGCTCGCGTTAAAAGGGGACGGCAAGACGGTGTACCGGTTGATTACCCAGCTATCCTCGATGATGCGGTACACGATGCATCCGGACGAATCGATGGTGACGCTCAAGCGCGAAGTCGACCATCTCCATTCATACGTCCGACTTCAACAAGTCCGTTTTCCGGAACAGTTCGAGGTCGAAATCGACGTTCCGGACGCGTTGCTTGATTTGATCGTACCGAAGATGATTCTCCAACCGCTCGCCGAGAACTTTTTCAAACACGGATTTGAGCGGGACGGGTCAACGGAGGCGAACCGATTCTCCCTGCACGTTCAGCAATCCGGGACAGACCTCGTCATCCGTTGCGAGAACAGTGGTCGGCCCATCCCCGTTCGAGAGCTCGATGCCCTACAAGAGCGAATCGACTTATCGACAGCGCCGGTTCATGGGGCAGAAGGTACCGGTTTAAAGAACATTCGCGATCGACTCATGTTAAACTATAATCGGGAGGCTCAGTTTATGTTGGCTACACCAGAGACAGGCGGATTTCGTATCGTTATGCGTTTCCCGGCCGTGAAGGAGGCGGATGCGTCATGACGAAAGTATTGATCGTCGACGATGAGTCGCCGGTACGGGAAGCGGTGAAACTGCTCGGGGAGTGGGAACGGCTCGGGGTCACGAAAGTAATTGAGGCACAGGACGGGGAAGAAGCGAAACGAATCATCACCAAGGAACGGCCGGCGTTGATTTTATCGGACCTGCAGATGCCTCGCTGTAACGGCATCGAGTTGATGGAATGGGTTCATACGGAGGCGGAAGCTTCCAAACTCATCGTCTTGACGGGCTATGACGAATATTCGTACATGCGGCGCGCGATTCAGCTCGGTAGTTTCGACTATTTGTTGAAACCGATCGACCCGGACGTCTTGAACGAGACGCTGGCACGCGCCCTCGCGGATGTCACTCCTGCCGAAGAAGATTCGATTCTACAGATCGGTGCGTTCATCGAGCGCCATTATGCGGAAGAACTCAGCTTACAAGGGATGAGCGAACGCTTTTACTTGAGCCGCGAATACATATCGCGTCGCTTCAAACAGCAGTACGGCGTCAACTTATCCGAATACTTGCTGTCGATCCGGATGCTCGAGGCGAAACGTCTCCTTGAGACGAGTAGACAACGTATTTATGAAGTCGCCCAAGCGGTCGGCTTTTCGGATGATAAATATTTCCGAAAAGTCTTCAAAAAACAGGTTGGCATCACCCCGAACGAATATCGGGAACAGTGTCAACGATTATCTTGAAGGAGGAATTTAATCATGAGTGTACACATTGGGGCAGAAGCAGGACAAATCGCAGAAACGGTATTATTGCCAGGAGATCCGCTACGTGCGAAATATATCGCGGAAACGTTCCTCGAAGACGTCGAGTTATACAACGAAGTCCGTGGGATGTATGGCTTCACTGGAACGTATAAAGGGAAACGCATTTCCGTCCAAGGGACAGGGATGGGTGTTCCGTCGATGTCGATTTACGTGAACGAATTGATCATGTCATACGGCGCCAAAAACTTGATTCGTGTTGGTACGGCCGGCGGGATTCAAGAAGACGTCAAAGTACGTGACGTCGTCATCGCGATGAGCGCATCGAGTGAAATGGGCCAAAACCGGGTTCGCTTCGACGGCATGGACTATGCACCGACAGCGACGTTCGACCTCCTACATCGCGCCTATATGAATGCTGAAAAGGCTGGCATCCCGGTCAAGGTCGGTCAAATCTTCACAGCCGACCAGTTCTACCAAGATGATTTCCACCATTTCAAGAAGTGGGCCGACTTCGGTTGCCTCGCAATTGAGATGGAAGCGGCAGGTCTTTATACACTCGCTGCGAAACATAAAGTGAACGCATTGACGATCCTCACGATCTCGGACCACTTGTTGACAGGTGAAGAAACGACGTCGGAAGAGCGTCAATCGACGTTTGACGAGATGATCCGTGTCGCACTCGACACAGCGGTCGAAGTCACAAATTAATGAGCGCGCCTTACAGACAAGTGGTTTGTAAGGCGTTTTTGTGTCCGCGCGCCTTCCCGTGTATACAAAGTGAAACCGGCAAGCTAGACTGAAGCTGAAACGAACAGTTCGAAAATTGGGCTGTACGAAGGAGTTGTGTCCATGAATAGAGCATCCGCTTTTGTCATTTATAGTATCGTCTTTTTTGCTTTCTTTGATCTTTTTGCCCAACTTCCGGTCATGAGCACGTTCGCGACATCGGTCGGCGCGACACCGTTCATCGCCGGCCTCGTCATCGCCATCTATTCGTTGTCGAACACGTTCGGCAATATATTGTCCGGCATCTGGACCGACCGCATCGGTCCGATCGTCATCTTGCTCGTCGGTCTCGCGCTGTCGAGCCTCAGTCTCTTGTCGTACCACCTCGTCGACACATCGACGATGCTTCTCATCGTCCGCATCGTGCACGGGTTCGTCGCCGGCTTGATCGTACCGGCCGCATTCACGTTGTCTGCCAATCTGACCGCAGCGAACCGTCAAGGGAAGAAAGTGGCATTGACCGGCAGTTTTGTCGGGTTGGCGGCCATTATCGGGCCAGCGTTTAGTGGGATCATGGCGAGTCGAACGACTGTCCCCGTCGTTTTCACGTACGTCGCGTTTTATGGGATGATGGTCGCATTACTCGCGCTCATCTTTTTACGTCCGTCGAAACTGTCGCTCGGAACATCGAGCCGTCAAGAGGAAGGAAAATCACGGCTTGAACGTGACGTCGTGAAAGCGTATATCGGAGCTTTCCTCTTGATGTTTTCGCAAGGCGCGATTGCGTACTTGCTCCCGCTTTACGTGCAGTCGCTCGGTTATGATTCTCGCTTGAGCGGGACGTTGCTCAGCACGTTCGGGATCATGGCTGTGCTCGTATTTCTTTTACCGACGAACCGCTTGTTCGACCAAATCGAACCGGCGAAGCTAGCAGCACTCGGTGTCGGCATTCTCGGTGTGAGCCAACTATTGATTGGCCGGGCTGAGACGGCGGGTCTCCTATACGGGGTGCTCGCCTTATATGGGGTCGGTTTCGCGATTTTATTCCCGGCCATCAATACGATGTTGATTAAAGCTACGAACCATGGAAACCGGGGCAAGTCATACGGTTATTTTTATGCCTTTTTTTCGCTCGGTACAGTGACAGGATCGGCATTATTAGGTTGGCTCTCGATTTCGTTGACGCAAAAATTTACGTTGACGGGCGGCATGTTAATCGCCGCCGGATTAATGTTCATCGTCATGCAACAGACAAAAAAACGAGACGTGTCCGTGAGATAAGACTGACAGATATTCGAAGGTTCAAAATGGTCGGTAATGAAGAGGAAATGATAAGATGAAGCTAGCGCTATCATTTAAGGGAGGCAGATTTATGCTCGCACCAATCGAACAGTTGACCATTAAAGAGCTCATCCGTAAACAGCGTCGCTTCTTTCGCACGCAAGCGACCAAATCGCTCGCATTCCGCCTCAGCATGTTGACGTTTTTAAAAGAATCAATCAAATACCATGAAACCGAGATTCTCCAAGCATTGGAACAGGATTTGAACAAATCAGAACTCGACGCGTTCACGACGGAAATCGGTTTCGTCTATGATGAGATCACGCGGACGACGCGTGAGTTGAAACGTTGGATGCGTCCGAAACGTGTCCGTGGCGCCTCAATCCATCTTGGGACGAAAAGTGAGGTCATGTATGAACCTTATGGCACGGTACTCGTGATCGCCCCGTGGAACTATCCGTTTCAATTGGCGATGGCGCCGCTCATTGGAGCGATCGCCGCAGGCAACACGGCCGTCGTGAAACCATCGGAATTGACACCGAACGTCGCTCGAATGATCACAAAAGTGCTCGAACGGGCGTTCACTGACCGTTACGTCGTCAGCGTCGAAGGGGACAAAGAGGTTGCGACTGAACTGCTCGCAGAGAAGTGGGACCACATCTTTTTCACCGGATCGACACCGGTCGGGAAAATCGTCATGGAAGCGGCGGCGAAGCATTTGACGCCGGTCACGCTTGAACTCGGCGGGAAATCGCCGGCCATCGTCCATGAGGATGCGAAGATTGACATTGCGGCGAAGCGCATCGCCTGGGGAAAATGGATGAACGCCGGTCAGACGTGCGTCGCTCCGGACTATGTCCTCGTCCACGAATCAAAACGCGAGGCGTTCCTCGAAGCCATCAAACGCGAGGCGTTCACGATGTTCGGGAACGGCGTCGGGACGAAGCGGTTCACGCGTATCGTCAACGAGACGCACTTTGACCGCTTGAACGGATATTTGACGGAAGGCGACGTGTTCTTCGGCGGCCAGACGGACCGCAATCAATTGAAGATGGCCCCGACTGTGTTGACAGACATCGAAGAAGACGCGAACGTCATGAAAGATGAGATTTTCGGACCGATTCTGCCAGTGCTCACGTATCGTCAACTCGACGAAGTGATTGACTTCGTCGCAGCGCGCCCGCATCCGCTCGCGCTCTATTTGTTCACTGAGACGAAAGCGGTGGAGCAGACGGTGATGAAGCATCTCACGTTTGGTGGAGGTTGTGTCAATGATGTGCTCATGCATTTGACGAACCCGAACCTGCCGTTCGGTGGCGTCGGCGAGAGCGGGATGGGCTCGTATCATGGTCGCTACAGCTTCGAGACGTTCAGCCACGCCAAGTCGATTTTGCGCAACACGACGAAATTTGATTTACCGGTTCGTTACCCGAACTTCAAAGGAGCCGAGAAGTTGATTCGACTCGTCTACCGGTGATTGGATTAGACTGCAGAGAGCCTGCAGTCTTTTTTTTGTGAACGAAAAAATTAGAAGATTGTTTGAAATGTCACATACTTTTATGAAAATATTCGATATCCTCCTGTATAATGAAGCCATATACCACGTACGAGGCCTGATCAGGCAAGAGACTAGTGGAGGGAGTAGACAACATGACGATCAAATGTGGGACGACCCAACCGAACAGCTTCGTTTTCTCACCAGAGACGAAACAGCTTTTATTCGAAATGATGACGTTTCAAGACTATTCAAAAGCGAGTATCGTTTGTTGGGAAGGCGAAAAATGCAGTAAATTCTTTTACTTGAAGAGCGGTACCGTCAAATTCACGAAGCTGACGAAAAAAGGGAGTTCGCTCATCATGTTCATATACGGCGCTGACGACTTCTTTGGAGAGTTCGACATCGACGAGGTGTTCCCGAGCTCGTATAGCATCGAGACGACCGAGGACAGTGTCATCGGGTGGATTTCGAAACAACAGATGGATGAGCTCGTGCGTCAAGATGCACAGCTGGCCACGGAGGTGTTGCGTTGGACATCGATGATGCGCAAACAGTCCGAGATGAAGTTGCGTGACTTGTTGCTCTATGGGAAGCCAGGGGCGCTCGCCTCGACGTTGCTTCGCATGGCGGCGATGCACGGTGTGGAGGAGCCAGAGGGGGTCACAGTTCCGACACATCCGTCAGATGGCGAACTCGGACAATTGATTGGTGCACCGCGCGAAACGGTCAATCGAATGATGAATCAGTGGCGTAAAGAAGGTGTGATCACGACGACCTCGACGTCGATGGTGTTGCATGACATCGATTTCCTAAAAGAGCTATGCTATTGCGAAGGCTGTCCCGCCGGAATTTGCCGGCTTTGAGTTTGCGTTCATAAGCATTGAAAAACGCGCGGCGTCACAACATGAGCACATGAACAGGTGATTGGACCGACTAATGTCGGAGCGATTGCCTTTTTGTATGCCTTTTTTCGAAATGTGAACTTTATGTGTGGAAACTACGCAAATTTGATGTGATTGTCACTTTTGAAGTGACAAATGTCACATATTAATCAGTGCCCCTTTTCATACAATAAAAGTGGAAATCAAAGGGAAAGGGGTCCTTCACGTGGAGAAAAACGATGGACAAGAACCGAACTTAAAAGGCACGTTCACATCGGTCATGATTGTCGCTGGCGTCATCATTGCCATGTGGTCGTCAGTCTTTTACTTATTTGTGACACGATAACGAGCAAGAGGAGGGAAGCACGATGCATATTCATAAACTTGAAAAGTATTGGTTAGTATTCGGCATCATTTTATTAGGTGTGTTTTTAACCGTGCTCGGTATCTCTGCGTTTGCGGCAGGGAATCAACCGGCTTCGGACGCCGATTTGATCGACCCGTCAAAAGTGCATCAAACCGCGCCGTTCGACAAACCGGGACTTCATAAAATCGGTGACAACGAGTATGAGCTCGTCATGGTCGCCCAAGCGTTCACGTTCACGCCGGGCAATGTGGAAATTCCAAAAGGTGCAAAAGTCACATTTCTCGTCACCTCACCGGACGTCGTCCACGGGTTCCAATTGACGGGGACTCCGGTCAACATGATGGTCGTACCCGGCCACATCAACTCGCTCACGTATACGTTTGACGAGGCAGGCGAGTTCTTGATTCTGTGTAACGAATATTGTGGGACCGGCCATCATATGATGGCGACAAAAATTAAGGTGGTGGACTAAATGAATGACGTAGCCTCAAAACTAAAGCAATGGGAGATGGAACGCGGCGTACCGGTACCGAGTATCGGGGCCAAAGAAGCGCGCCTCGCCTATGCCCATGTCGTCATCTCGGTCCTAGCCGTCTTGATCGGCGGTTTGGCTGGACTCATGCAGACGCTTATCCGGACGGGTGTCATCCCGGAAGTGTTCGGCTATTATCAACTGTTGACCGCGCACGGCATCATGCTCGGTCTCGTCTTCACGACGATGTTCATCATCGGTCTGCTTTACGCGCTCCTCGCCAAGTCGTTCGGACGTTTTGAGTCGTTCCCGACCCGGGTCGCCTGGCTCGGATTTTGGATGATCATCGCCGGAGCCGTGCTGGTCACGATCATGGTACTCGCCAATAAAGCGACCGTTTTGTATACGTTCTATGCGCCGCTCATGGCCGATCCGGTGTTCTATATCGGCCTCGTCTTGTTCGTCGTCGGCACATGGTTGTCTGCGTTCGCCATGTTCCGCATGTATGCAGACTATAAACGGGAGAACCCAGGTGTTCACCCGCCGCTTCCGGCGTATATGAGTGTCATGACGATGCTCTTATGGGTCATCGCTACGCTCGGTGTCGCCGGGACGATTTTGTTCCAGCTGCTACCGCTCTCGCTCGGATGGAAAGATACGGTCGGGATCGAGTTGTCACGGACGTTGTTCTGGTACTTCGGGCACCCGCTCGTCTATTTCTGGCTCATGCCGGCCTATATCGTCTGGTATACGGTCGTGCCGAAAGTCATCGGCGGAAAGATTTTCTCAGATGCACTCGCCCGGATGGTGTTCCTCTTGTTCCTCTTATTCTCGTTCCCGGTCGGTTTCCACCACCAATTGACAGAGCCGGGAATTGAGCCGTTTTGGAAGTTCGTTCAAGTCATCTTGACGTTCCTCGTCGTCATCCCGTCGTTTATGACGGCATTCTCGCTGTTTGCGACGTTCGAACTTCGCGGTCGTGCCCTCGGTGCTCGCGGGTTATTCGGTTGGGTCAAGAAGATGCCATATGGGGATGTCCGTTTCCTCGCGCCGTTCGTCGGGATGTTGTTCTTCATTCCAGCCGGGGCCGGTGGGATCATCAACGCGTCGCACCAATTGAACGCCATGGTCCACAACACGCTCTGGGTCACAGGTCACTTCCATATCACGGTCGGTACGGCAGTCGCGTTGACGTTCTTCGGGACGGCGTATTGGCTCGTACCGGTACTGCGCGGTCGTACTCTCACGAAATCGATGAACCGACTCGGATTGATTCAAACGGGAACGTGGGCGTTCGGGATGTCAATCATGTCTTACGCGATGCATATCTCAGGCCTTCAAGGTAACCCGCGTCGGACCGGTCCGGCGACGTACTTCTCCGACGCACTCACGCGCGAATGGATTCCATACCATATCGCTATGGCGATCGGCGGGACGATCCTGTTGATCTCGGTCCTCATCTTCGTCTATTCGATGTTCAATTTGTCGTTCCTCGCGCCGAAAGGAGAAGAAGAGTTTCCGCTCGCTGAGACGGAAGAGGCGGCGATGGAGACGCCACGTTTCTTCGAGAATTGGAAGCTATGGATCACTGTCACGTTCGTATTGATCGCGTTCGCCTATACGATCCCGATTTGGCACTTGATTGAAAGTGCGCCTCCGGGAGCGAAAGGTTGGGTGCTCTGGTAAACTGAAGTCAGCCCTGTGTTTTAGGGCTGACTTTTTTTGTAGGCAGGAGATGAGGAAATGGGCACTTTACATTTATTCGAAAAAGAGGCAGCGCGCGCTGCCTCTTTTTACGTAATCGGTTTTGGGATGATGACCCCTTCTTCTAAATCGAGTAACATGTCGATCAGTTCCGCACAAAACTCGGGGAACTGGTCGAGGAACGCTCCTGGACCGACCTCATCGGTGAAGTCGATATACAGGTCTGAAACGTTACCGGCCATTTTCGCCGGGAGGGCGAGGAATGCCGACCCGAAGCGCCAGTTGCCGCGGATATCGAGCAATTTGCCGAGCATCACATCGCCCGGTTCACGAGCCTCCGGAAGCATCACTTTGTAAATCTCTTTCGTCTCCCAGTCGCGTAAACCGTCCTCGGTCACTTCGAAGACCGAGCAGCGCGGGACCGCCAAGCCCCGAAGCGCGTGATAGAGGGCGGGGGACATGTCGGCCTTATGGTCCGCCAAGTAGCGGCCGTGCGGCGTCATCCCGTCTTCGTCCGTCTCGAAGAAGACGGCCCAGTCGATGAATAAGTCACGGAATAGCTCCGCGTCTTTCAAGTGCCACGTGCCTTCCGAGGCGATTTCTTGTATATAGTTCGTCCATTGCGTGCTGCGCGCGAGCGCGGCTTGCTCATATAACTTTTTCAGCTCGGCCAGCAATTCGGACTCTTCTACGAGCAAAGGGAATGGAATTACTTTCCGGTCTTTTTTCATCGCCGTGGTCCTCGTTTGTTCTCAGGACGCTTGACGACCGGCGGTTTATCCTCGATTCGTTTCTCGATGACGTCACCACGGTAAATCTCGAGTTCTTTCAATTCGACGCCGAGTTGACGGGCGAACGATTTCAAATGGGTCAAATCTTCATCCGTCACGAGCGAGAGGACCGTCCCAGCCGCATTGCCGCGTGCCGTCCGGCCTGAGCGGTGAATAAAGTCATCGATTGATTCTGGCAAGTCGAAGTGGACGACGTGCGTCACTTCCTCGATATCGAGACCACGGGCTGCGAGGCCAGTCGTGATGAGGAGCGGGTAGTCGCCTTTGCGGAACTCACGAAGTGTTTCGACACGTTCGCGCTTTCCTTTCAAGCTGTCGAGCATGCGATAGTTCACTTTCATCTTGTCGAGCTCGCCTTTCAACGGTGGCAAGAACGACCGGTTGTTGATGAAAGCGAGCGCTTTGACGTTGTCGACGTGCGACAGGCGGCGGAGCAACTCTGGTTTATACCGGCGCGTCGTCAACATGTAGCCATAGGTGACTTGTGCGCTTACCGCCCGCTCGATTTTCACGTGGGCCGGTTCGTTCAAGAATGGGGCAGCCCAAGCTTGAAGCGTGTCTGTGAGTGTCGCCGAGACGAGGGCGATTTGATGTTCATGCGCCGTGTGCTTGATGATCCGTTCGGCAGATTCTGTCAAACCGCTATCGATAATTTGGTCGGCTTCGTCGAGAACGATTGTATGCGTCTCGTGAAGTTTTAACTTTTTCTTTTCAATGAGTTCGACGAGTCGGCCCGGTGTCCCGACAATTAAATGAGGTTTTTTCTTCAAGCGATCGATTTGACGTTTCAACTCGACGCCACCGATGAACGAAGCGATGCGGACGTCACCTTTCTCGGTGAAGCGTTGCGCGACCGTTTGAATCTGCATGACGAGTTCACGCGTCGGCGCGACGATGACGACTTGGATGCGATCGTTCGAAGCGTCGATTTTTTCGATGGCGGGTAATAAGTAAGCAAGCGTCTTCCCGGTACCTGTCGGCGCTTCAATCGTGACGTCTTTTCCGTCAAGAAGAAGCGGGAAGGCTTCAGCTTGGACCGGCATTGGTTCAGTAAAGCCAAGGCGATCCCAGGCTTCGTTAATAAATGGTTTTGTAAAATTCATATCAATTCTCCTTATCGTGGGGCAAAAACAAAGGAAGCATAAGTGCTCCCTGTCTTAGATATAGCGAACATGTTCAGTATCTTGGTCGAATGAAGAACGGAGTGTCTGTGTGAACGTCTGTCCGTCCTCGATGAGTTTGATGTGCACATCGATCTGGTCAGCCGACGCCTCGACGCCTTCGACGGTGAAGCCTTGATACACACGATACTGCAATTCTTTCGTCAACCGTTCGTATGAAGCGAGCTCTGGATACGTCGCTGCCACGTCAATCGGGCGCGAGATGAGAGCGAAGAGCAAGTGATCGCGGTAGTCGATGAAATCCTCGTTTTCGATGTCGTCGTCAAACCGAATCCAAAAACCTGCGTCTTCAAATTCTGTGATGAATCCGTCACGTTGTTCACCGTTTTCCTCTACTTTAAGAGAGATGCGGTCACCGGTCTTTAAGTCGTGAGCGGCTGTCAATAATTCGTACGTCATGGGAAGAACCCCTTCCTCTTCTACAATGTTCTGCCTTCATTGTGTCCGATATAAGGCAAAAATTCAAGTTCTATCCCCGAGGTGTGAGGTACATCACTCTAAAAACTGTATAATTCGTCACAACCGATTTAAAATGATACAGAAATGAGTTAAATCCTGGCACAACAAGACTTATCTGTTTCAGAAGGAAGAGTGTTTGCATTATAACAGTATTCGAAGCGCTTACAAAAACGGCTTTATGCCAATGTTCATGAGATTGTTACAACTTTCACAAGAATGTAAAACAAAATGTTCACGTTTTCACGTACACTCAACTTATAGAAAGCACGCAGTTAT
Source organism: Exiguobacterium sp. TNDT2 (assembly GCF_003331145.1). Classification (GTDB taxonomy): domain Bacteria; phylum Bacillota; class Bacilli; order Exiguobacteriales; family Exiguobacteriaceae; genus Exiguobacterium. The sequence goes on from NZ_QLVE01000015.1 coordinate 24,143, forward strand.
CTCAACTATGAGGAGTGACCCAAAATGGCAACCGAAATTAAATCAGCCTGGTCAGGATTTGTACCTGGGCAGTGGACGAACGAAGTGAACGTCGGTGAGTTTATCCGTTTGAACCGACACGAGTACACAGGGGACGATCGTTTCCTCGTCGGACCGACCGAAGCGACGAACCGTCTTTGGGCACAAGTGATGGAATTGACGAAAGAAGAGCGGGAACGCGGCGGTGTTTGGGCGGTCGATCAAAACAATCCGTCGACAATCGTTTCGCACGGACCGGGATACTTAAACAAAGAACTCGAGAAAGTGGTCGGCGTTCAAACGGACGAGCCGTTCAAACGCTCGATTCATCCAAACGGTGGCATCCGGATGGTCGACGCTGCCCTTGAGTCATATGGTTTCGAGCCAAACCCTGAAATCACAAAGATTTATTCGGAAATCCGCAAAACGCATAACCAAGGTGTCTTCGATGCGTACACACCAGAGATGCGGGCGGCGCGGAAGTCAGGGATCATCACAGGTCTTCCTGACGCTTACGGCCGGGGACGGATCATCGGCGACTACCGCCGTGTTGCCTTGTACGGGTTAGACTTCTTGATTGCAGAACGTAAAAAAGATTTGGCGAACCGTGGCGGTTTCTTATCCGAGGCAGATATTCGGACACGGGAAGAAATGTCTGAGCAGCTCCGGGCCCTCCAAGAGTTAAAACAGCTCGGTGCGGCGTACGGGTTTGATCTCGGCCGTCCGGCGGAAAATACACAAGAGGCGTACCAATGGGTATACCTTGCTTATCTCGCAGCCGTCAAAGAACAGAACGGTGCCGCCATGTCACTCGGACGCGTCTCGACGTTCCTCGACGTTTACGCAGAACGTGATATCGAAGCAGGTCGTTTGACCGAGTCGGACGTTCAAGAAATCGTCGACCACTTCATCATGAAGCTTCGAATCGTTAAATTCTTGCGAACACCTGACTATAACGAATTGTTCTCGGGTGACCCGACGTGGGTAACTGAATCAATCGGAGGAATGAGTGAGGATGGCCGTTCGAACGTAACGAAGAGCTCATTCCGCTTCTTGCATTCACTCTCAAACCTCGGCCCAGCGCCAGAACCAAACTTGACGGTGCTTTGGTCGACGAAATTGCCAGAAGGATTTAAACAATATTGTGCGAAGATGTCGATTGAGACGTCTGCGATCCAATACGAGAACGACGACCTCATGCTTCCAGAGTTTGGCGACGACTACGGCATCGCCTGCTGTGTGTCACCGATGAAGATCGGGAAACAGATGCAGTTCTTCGGTGCCCGCGCCAATATGGCAAAAGCACTCCTTTACAGCATGAACGGAGGCCGTGATGAGAAGAGCGGCGACCAAATCGCACCGGTTTGGGAGATGAACACTGAAGATGTGCTCACGTACGATAAAGTGTACGCCGACTTCGACCGGACGCTTGATTGGCTCGCCGAGCTTTACGTCAACACGCTCAACGTCATCCACTTCATGCACGACAAATATGCGTATGAACGGATCGAGATGGCACTTCATGACCCAGAAATCTTACGGACAATGGCATGCGGAATCGCCGGTCTCTCGGTCACAGCAGATAGTCTGTCAGCCATCAAATATGCGACCGTGAAACCGGTCCGCAACGAGCAAGGTATTGCTGTCGACTTCGAGACAGAAGGCGACTTCCCTAAATTCGGAAACAACGATGACCGCGTCGATGCAATCGCTGTCGAACTCGTTGAGTCGTTCATGGAAAAAGTGCGCAAGCATAAAACATACCGCGACGCGCTCCATACGCAATCAGTCTTGACGATCACATCAAACGTCGTCTACGGCAAGAAAACAGGGAACACACCGGACGGACGCCGTGCCGGCGAACCGTTCGCCCCAGGTGCGAACCCGATGCATGGCCGCGATACGAAAGGTGCTGCCGCATCGCTCTCATCAGTCGCGAAACTTCCGTTCGAGCATGCCCAAGACGGGATCTCATACACGTTCTCGATCGTACCGAAAGCACTCGGCAAAGAAGAAGTCGCTCGTGAACTCAACTTAGCGGCACTTCTTGATGGTTATATGGGCGGCGAGCATAAAGGACATCACTTGAACGTCAACGTCTTCAACCGTGAGACGTTGCTCGATGCGATGGAGCATCCGGAAGAATATCCACAGCTCACCATCCGCGTCTCTGGTTATGCGGTCAACTTCATCAAGTTGACGCGCGAACAACAGATCGACGTCATCAACCGGACGTTCCACGGTTCATTGTAAGTAATCAAGGCTTGGCGGCCTTCATTCGAGGGCCGCTCATTCGTTAGGAGGTCATTTCGATGACAATGGGATATGTACACTCGGTCGAATCGTTTGGAACCGTTGACGGTCCGGGAATTCGTTTTATCGTCTTTTTACAAGGTTGTGCGCTTCGTTGCTTGTATTGCCACAACGCTGACACGTGGGATTTCAAAAAGAATAACCATCGTTCGGCCGAGGACGTCATTCAAGAAGCGCTCAGCTATCGTCCGTTCATGGAAGCATCAAAAGGCGGTATCACGATTTCAGGGGGCGACCCGCTCGCGCAACCAGAATTTTTAGAGGCACTCTTGCGTGAAGCGAAGAAACACGGGCTCCATACGACACTCGACACGTCGGGTGCACTTCGTCCCCCTAACTTGGACGCCATCTTAGATCATACGGATCTCGTCTTACTCGATATCAAACATATTGACGATGACATGTGTAAGAAACTGACGGGACGGAGCAACGTCAATACGCTCGCGCTTGCTGAACATTTATCCGAGCGCGGAACGAAAATGTGGATTCGCCACGTCCTCGTCCCAGAATGGACACTTGATGAAGGAGCGCTCCGTCGTACGGCGGCGTTCATTCAAAAGCTCGACCACGTCGAGAAAGTCGAAATCTTGCCGTACCATGAGATGGGTGTCTATAAATGGGAGGCACTCGGTCTCGACTATCCGCTCAAAGGAATCAAACCTCCGACGGCGGAAGAAGTCGAATGGGCGGAAGGGATCTTACAAGGTACCGTTTAAAAAACTGCGCAGACCAATACGGTCTGCGCAGTTTTTGGATTAAAGATGTTTTTGACTGACGTGCTGACGGATGGCGGCCTCATCGAGTGGGCGCTTGGCGACGCCGGTCTCGACGGCGGCTTTGGCGACCGCGACCGCCACGGCGGGTGCGATTCGCTCATCGAACGGGCTCGGGATGACGACCCCTTTCGCCAAATCTTCTTCGGTCAATAAATCGGCAATCGCGTGGACGGCCGCTTCTTTCATCTCTTCGTTAATCTCGGTGGCGCGAACGTCAAGCGCCCCGCGGAAAATACCAGGGAAGGCGAGGACGTTGTTCACTTGGTTGGCGAAGTCGGAACGACCGGTCGCGACGACACGCGCCCCGGCTTTTGTCGCGAGGTCCGGCATGATCTCCGGAATCGGGTTCGCGAGTGCGAAGATGACCGGATCGACGGCCATCGAGCGGACCATGTCTTCCGTGACGGCCCCAGCCGCCGAGACGCCGATGAAGACGTCGGCACCTTGAAGCACATCGGTGAGCGTCCCTTCATGTTGCTTCCGGTTCGTCGCTTTGGCGATTTGATCTTTGAACGGGTTCATCCCTTCGACGCGTCCTTCGTAAATCGCGCCTTTCGTATCACAGATGACGAGGTCTTCGACGCCGAAACGCTTCAACAGTTTCGCGATGGCGATGCCGGCAGCCCCGGCACCGTTCATGACGACCCGAAGTTCAGGCATCGTCTTGTCGACGAGTCGCAACGCGTTGACAAGACCGGCCAAGACGACGATGGCCGTCCCGTGTTGGTCGTCATGGAAGACGGGAATCGGGAGCGTCTGTTTCAGGCGCGCCTCGATCTCGAAACATTCGGGCGCCTTGATGTCTTCTAAGTTAACGGCACCGAATGTCGGCGCGAGCAGTTCGACCGTCCGGACGATTTCATCGACGTTATGCGTATCGAGACAGATGGGAAACGCATCGACGCCGGCGAAGCTTTTGAACAAGACGGCTTTTCCTTCCATGACCGGCAGTGCGGCTTCTGGACCGATATTGCCGAGGCCGAGGACGGCACTTCCGTCCGAGACGACGGCGACCGTGTTGGCACGGAGTGTATAGTCGTAAGACAATTCCTTATCTTCAGCGATGCGACGGCACGGTTCGGCGACACCTGGTGAATAAGCGAGGCTGAGCGCTTCTTTCGTGTCGACGTCGACTTTCGGTGTCGTTTCCAATTTTCCGTGGTGCATGGCGTGCATCTCAAGTGCGCGTTCGTTCAATGTTTTCATATGTCTCTCCCTGTATGCTAGCGATTTTTATCTGTGACAATACGAATCCATTGTAGCGGAGAAACCGCTTTCTTTCGAGGGTTTTGCCTGCATTTATGCGAACTATTTCTGAACGATTGTTCACAAATGTCGGATTGGTGATAAGACTTGGTGCTAGGGCAGAAAGGTCGAAAAAGGAGCCACAGTTTTCTGTGACTCCTCTCTTAGATTAAGCTTTCGTTTTTCGTTTCTTCTTCTCAGCGAGACGTGCCGTCTCCGCTTGCCGTTTTTCCGCGTAGCGGAGCTCGCGCTCGAGCTTGACGAAGCTCTGATAGCGTTTCGCATCGAGCGTTCCGGATATGATGGCGGATCGGACGGCACAGCCCGGCTCGTTGCCGTGCGCACAGTCCCGGAACCGACACGTCTCGGCGAGTGCTTCGATATCCCGAAACGTCTCGTCGAGGTGGTCGGCTCCGTCCCAAAGACCGAATTCACGCATACCGGGTGTGTCGATGACGAACAAATCGTCAATCCGGAACAGTTCACGATGCGTCGTCGTGTGCTTGCCGCGCTCATCGCTCTCGCGGACGGCTTGCGTCTCAGCGACGGTCTCCCCGGCGAGCGCATTCGTCAGTGACGATTTCCCGACGCCGGACGAGCCGACGAGTACGATCGTGCTTTCGCTCGGCAGTGCGGCTCGTAACGCCTCGACGCCCTTGCCTGTAAGTGAACTGACAGGGAAGACGTCGACCCCCGGAACCGTCAAAGCGAGCTCATCGACAAGAGCCTCGGCGTTATCGACTTGGTCCGATTTCGTCAAGACGATGAGTGGTGTGGCTCCGGTTTCCCACGCGGCGAGCGAATAACGCTCGAGCCGACGCAGGTTGAAATCGTGCCCGCACGCCATCGTGATTAAGATGTAGTCGACGTTCGCGCAGATCAATTGTTCGCGCGTCTCGTTGCCGGCCGCTGCTCGTGATAAAACAGTGCGCCGTTCAAGGAGACGTCGAATCACGCCTTGACCATGCTCGCGAACGGTGAACTCGACGAAGTCACCGATGACCGGATAGTCGCGCTCGCTTTCGGCCTCATGTCGGAATTTCCCGGTGACACTGCACGTATAGTTCGCACTTTCAGTCGTGATGGTATACATATGCTGGAACTGTGCCGTGACACGTCCCGTTGTGATTGTTTGATTCAAATAGAATCCTCCTTTTAGTTGTGGAGGACAGTTGCCCTCCTGTTGGCTGACAAAGTGTGTACTGCGAATTGTACGGTGCTCATAAAACATCATCCTTTCATTGTTCGATGCGTCTAGTATAACACACGATTTGAGAACGCTATCATCTCAGTCTACAGACCGAGGGAAAACAAGCCTTCCGCTCGTCGCACTATTGAAAATAACGTATTATGATAAGAGTGTACTTAACGAGGAGGGATAATCGATGAATCGCCAGGTGAAGCAAGTATTGTTCATTGTGGCCGCGATCTCTTTAGTTCTCGTTCTAATCGGCTTTTTACCGAACATGATCATGTTCGGTTTGGGGGCGCTCTTAGCACTGTGGGCTGGAGTCAGATTCATGGCCGTAACACATGTCGGCGCAAAAATCGGTTACGGCGCGCTTGCTGTGATCGGAATCATCACAATTTTATCGAATATTTGGGCGTTGCTCGGGATTGTGGTGGCATGGGTATTGTTTAAAGGGTATATGATGTATGCCAACCAAAAACAAGACGTCGAGATTTTCAATGCGGACGGATCGCATGCGAGCCGCAGCAGCTTTCAATCGTTCGATCAAGTTTGGCAGAAGTTTGTAAACCGTCGCTAAGCTTCACAAGGAGGATATTATGATGAAAACACCATTTGACCAGTTTCGTGATTTAGCTAACGAGTTGACGAAAGAACTATCGAAAGAGATGAAGAAGTTTCAAGATAAAGAAGGGCCACGTTCGGCTCCACGCTCGAGTGGGGAAGCTGAATTGAACCGCCATATCCGCGGGGCTGAGAAAGAGGCGTTGTCGGTCGAACGTCTCGTCGAGCGTCAAAAGTCATTGCTCGAGGAACTTGCGACGAAACGCGATGATGCCAAGCAAATGGCCGATAAGCGTTATGAGCAGACAGAGCTTGCCAAACAAGCGGGCGAAGACAAGCTCGCCGAACGAGCGGCGCTTGAATCGAAGCATTACGGCGAGCAATATCGTTATTTCGAAGGTCTCCTCGACGAAGGAACGCGTGAACTCGATGACCTTGAGCGTCGTGCCCTCGAGATGCGACTGAAGCTCGATGAGATGCAAAACAAACGGTATGAGTTCGCGATGCGTGAGAACCTGGATTTATTGAAAGGTGCGCTCGATCAAATCTTCGGTGCAGAGACATCGAAGACACACCCGTTCACGGAAGACGAGAAAAAAGAAGAGAAGAAACAAGAACCGGCCGCTGAAGAGAAAATCGATGCGACGGACGAAGATGATTTCGAAGCAAAACTAAAAGAACTTGAGCGTCGTTTCAAACAAGACTGACGCAACGGTTCAGCGATGGTCCGGCGAATGGTTGGGCCATCGCTTCTTTGCTTCATGTTACATACTGTCAGAGAGGGGGAAACAACGTGGAACGTTGGAACACACGCCAAATCATCGGCTTCATGATTATTTTATTTGCCATTGGACTATTTATCGATATCGTGACGGGTGGCAACAGCGTCCTCTTCAGCATGGTTGTCCCGTTATTGTTGCTGTATATCGGGCGTCGCTTCAGCCGGAAAGGCAATCAGCCGGTCAGCTATATCTTTTACGGGATTGGCGGCATCATGCTCGTCGGGCTCATCTTCTCGTCGGCGGCGTTCGGCTTTGTGTTGTCAGGATTACTCCTCATGTTCGGCTATCGACTCTATAAGAACCGTCCACTCGAATCGAGCCGGTTCAAGTCACACATCCGGCAAGAACAGGCCTTTTCGTTCGGGACGAAAGAGAGCGGTCACTACGTGCTTCAAGACACGAATGAATTCTTCTTGCTGCGTGACGTCGAACTCGACTTGTCGCGCGCCATCATTCCGGAGGGAGAGACGTTCTTGTTATTGAATGGACTCGCCGGGGACGTCCGGATTCTCATTCCGGCCGGCTACGATTACTCGATTGATGCCTCGATCGGGTTCGGCAAGATTCAAGTCGACGAGTCAAACTATTCACCGGTGTTCAACCGTCGCTTCTACACGGCTTCGGACGATTATCAAGCGGCGACGCGTAAAGTCCGCATCCATATCGTGCTCATGAGCGGAAGTGTCGAGGTGATGACCGTATGAAGAAAGATTCATACCCAAGGACGGTCGTCTGGCATCAGTTATTTAGCAGCCTGTTGACGGCACTGTTCGTCACGATCGCATTTTTAATAGGTGACTCGACTTCACTCCGAGATTTGTTCACACGTGAAGAAGGGTTGCCTTTCGGTGTGTCTATCCTTGTCATCGCCGTCTTGATCGGTAGCATCTTCGGGGTCGGCTCGTATTTTTATTTGCGACGCGACTTCCGGGAAGTGGCAATCGCTTTGTGGAAGCTTGAGAATCAAAAAGAGATCACGTTCCGTCCATTGTCGCCTTACCGTGATACGCTCGAACGAATTGCCCGGATTTCTAAGCAACGCACGGAAATGATTGAGATGGCCAAGCGGGTCGGTGACCGTCCTGTCAGTGTCGAGGAAGCGCGCAGCGAAGCGGTCGTCGAAGAACGGCGCCGTGTTGCCCGTGAACTGCATGACTCGGTCAGTCAACAACTGTACGCCATCTCAATGATGACGACGGCGGCCAAACAGACGATCATCTCGAAGCCGGACGTGGCCGCCAAACAAATCGAGCAGGTCGAAGTGATGGCACAAACCGCTCAGGCGGAAATGCGCTCGCTTTTGTTGCAACTCCGTCCGGTCGAACTCGAAGGGATGACCCTTAAGACCGGCATCGAGCGACTGTTAGAAGAGTTGTCGCGCAAACAATCCACCGAGCTTGTCTGGCGCCTCGAAGAAGTTGAGTTGTCGCGTCATACCGAGAACGAATTGTTCCGTATCGTTCAAGAAGCAATCAGTAACACGCTTCGCCATGCGAAAGCGAAACGACTCGAAATTGAAATGCGGACCGTGCAACAGACGGTCATCTTAAAAATAAACGACGACGGAATCGGCTTTCATGTCGATGATACACAAGTCGCCTCATATGGCTTACAATCGATAAGAGAGAGGACGGCTGAGGTCGGCGGGACGTTACGACTCGTCAGTGTGCCCGGCGTCGGTACTCAAATTGAAGTGCGTGTGAAACAACAAGTGGAGGGGTTACAATGATTCGAGTCGTATTGATTGATGACCATGAGATGGTACGGGCCGGTGTCTCGGCATTCTTGTCGACGCAGCCTGACATCGAAGTCGTCGGAGAGGCATCGGACGGCGCGACTGGGGCGGAACTCGCGATTGCCGAGAAGCCTGATGTCGTCTTAATGGATTTAGTGATGGAACCTGTCGATGGGGTCGAGTCGACGAAGCGAATCAAGGCGAGTTGGAAAGATGCCAAAATCTTAGTCGTGACGAGTTTCTTAGATGATGAGAAAGTGTATCCGGTCATCGAGGCCGGGGCGATGAGTTACGTCTTGAAGACGGCGAACGCCAATGAGATTGCCGATGCGATTCGCCAAACGGCAGCCGGCAATCCGGTCATGGCCGCCCAAGTGACGGGCAAGATGCTCGAACGGCTCCGACATCCGGAAAAGACGTTGCACGAGAGTCTAACGGCCCGGGAACGTGAGATTTTGCAATTGATGGCGGAAGGAAAGTCGAACCAAGTCATCGCCGATGAACTATACATCTCGTTGAAGACAGTGAAGACACACGTCTCCAACATTTTGACGAAGCTTGACGTCTACGACCGGACGCAAGCGGTCGTCTATGCATTTCAACATAATATCGTCAGTAAAGGATAACCATGGTGCTTCCAAGCGCTGCACTCGAATTGTCCATACATGGCTATACGACAAACAAGGATCACGCCGACGCGTGATCCTTGTTTTCATTTCTTCTGTGCTTGAATTTGTTCATCGAGCTCCGATAAATATTCCCAACGTTCCATCTTCGCATCGAGTGCTTCTTTCAATGCGGCGATATCGGCGTAAAGTTCATTCACTTTGCCGAGGTCGCTTCCGGCTGTAGCGAGCCGTGCCTCGGCGGCCTCGATCTCAGATTCGAGCGACGCGATATCATCCTCAATTGTCTCCCATTCCTTCTGCTCTTTGAAAGTGAATTTGACGACGTCGACTTTGACACGCTCTTTCTTTTCTTTCGATTCTTTCTTCACTTGTTGCTTCGTCTGTTCCTGGAGTGTGGCCAAATAATCACTGTACTCTGCGTGATAGACGTTGATCGTCCCGTCTTCAAAAGCGATGAGCTGTTCGGCAATCCGATCTAAGAAATAGCGGTCGTGACTGACGGCGATGACCGTGCCTGGGAACGACTCCAAATAGTCCTCGAGGACAGACAGCGTCTCCGTATCGAGATCGTTCGTCGGTTCATCCAAAAACAGTACGTTCGGCTCGTCCATTAAAATCCGGAGCAAGACGAGGCGACGTTTCTCGCCACCAGACAGTTTGGCGATTGGCTTGTATTGCGCGTCCGGGGTGAACAAGAAGCGTTCGAGCATCTGACTGGCCGTGATTGTTTCGCCGTCAGGTGTATAGATGACTTGAGCGATTCGTTCGATCTCATCGATGACGCGTCGCGTCGTGTCCTCAAACTCGACTTGTTGCCCATAATATCCGAGATGGACTGTTTCGCCGTGGACGACCGTACCGTTCTTCGGTTCGAGGCGGTGGGCGAGCAAGTTCATGAGTGTCGTCTTCCCGCTCCCGTTCGGTCCAACGATGCCGTACCGTTCCCGGCGTCCGAATAGCCATGAGAAGTCTTGAATGAGCAAGTTGTCGTCATAACCGAACGACAAGTTCTCCACTTCGATGACTTTTTTCCCGAGGCGGCGTGAACCGACGGATACTTCGAGCGCTTCTTCCTCGGCGAGCGTCTCTTGATGCTTCAAATCTTCCACGCGCTGAATACGTGCTTTCTGTTTCGTCGTCCGTGCCTTGGCACCGCGGCGCAACCAGGCGAGCTCACGACGCAAGATATTTTGCCGCTTTTGCTCCATCGAATGCGACCGGGCCTTCCGTTCGGCGCGTTTCTCGAGGAAGAGCTCGTAGTTCCCGTCATAGAAGTAACTCGTGCCATCGGCGATTTCGAGGATATGGTTCGTGACGCGGTTCAAGAAATAACGGTCATGGGTGATGAGCAAGATGGCCCCTCGGTAATCGGCCAGGACCGTCTCGAGCCAAGCAATCGTATCGGCGTCAAGTTCGTTCGTCGGCTCATCGAGCAACAATAGATCAGCTTCGTCGAGCAGGGCTGCGGCCAAGGCGACCCGTTTCTGTTGTCCCCCGGAGAGCGAACTGATCTCTGCCGTCACGTCCGGAAGGCCGAGCCGATTCAAGATCGATTTCAACTTCGCCTCGGTCTCCCAAGCGTCGGCGGCGTCGACCGCTTGCTGAGCTTTCATGAAACGTTCCAGCCACTGTTCGCTCGTCGGATTCGCCTCGAGTGCTTGGCGCGCGAGCTCATATTGTTTCAACGCTTGGACGGACGGGGTATCACTCGTGAACAACGCGTCTAAAATCGTTTGCCCGGGTGCGAAGTCGACCGTTTGGGTCAAATAGCGAATCCGATAGTCGTTCGGATGTTGCATCGAACCGCGATCTGGCGTCTCGACGCCAGCGACGATTTTTAAGAACGTCGATTTTCCAGAGCCGTTGACGCCGATGACCCCGATGCGGTTGCCCGGATGGATCGTCATCGTGACGTCATCGAATAACACTTTATCTGCAAATTCTTTATGGATGCCTTCGATGGCTAATAAACTCATGATTCTTCTCCTTCAACGACGCGGCGAATCATTGTCTCCGCAAGCGCCGCAATTTCTTTGTTCGGGACATTGGCCGGGTCGATGACCGGTAAAAAGGTGACGTCGACCGTCCCTGGGGTGATGCGATTTTTCGTCTCGAGCAAATGATGGCTGCCTTTGATGGCGACCGGGACGATCTTAGCGCCGCTTGAAGTGGCGAGCGTCAGGCTACCGGCTTTAAACTCTTTGATCGGACCACCTTTTGAGCGAGTGCCTTCCGGGAAGACGATAATCGACTGGCCTGATTGAATCGTCTCTACGCCCGAGCGGATGGCTTTAATCGATTGGCGGCGGTCGCCACGGTCGATAAAGATACAGCCCATCATCTCCATCCAACGCGGGATGATTGGGAACTTTTGTACCTCAATCTTAGAAATGAAAGCCTTTGGATGTTTCGTTGCCGTAAGCATGATCGGGACATCGAAGTTCCCTTGATGGTTCGCGACGTAGACGACCGGCTCGTTCGGAATATTTTCTTGACCGTGCACGCGGACGCGGGCGCCGGCGATGCGGAGTAAGAAGCGAGCCCATGTATAGGCGACGGTTTGAACGTACGCATAACGTTCGGGTGGTGTCAGCCGTTTCGCTTTCGGATAAAACGGAAGCGTGAGCGGCAAGACGGCGAAAAAGGCGATAAACCAGATGGCGGTGCGGATCATACATATTTCTCCTCTCAATAGTGCGGTTATAAGTCTGGACACGAAGAAAGAGTCTTCTTCTCTGGACGAGAATCCGACTCTTTGGCATGAATCTTTATTCCCAGAAGCGAGATTCGCTTTCCTCTTCTTCTTCCTCGAGTTCGAACGTGATTCGTTTATTCACCGGATCCACAGCAAAGTAAGCTCCGTCTTGATCGATGCTCTTGAACTGCATGACGTCGTCACTGCCGATTTCAAGCGTGAGTCGAATGCGGTTGTCATCGTCGACGAGCAAGATGCCGTCTTCTTTTAGCCATAGCTCCATGACCGGTGAATAACGCAATAACCATTCGTTCGATAAAGGGATTTCATTCATACGTATTCGTGCCTCCTACGGGTTGAGTCCGTTTTGCTCTCTGTCTACAATAGAATAACAAAAGTGGAGGGTGAAGACGAGCGTTATGTAGAACGTTTACGTGTAGTTGAATGCATGCGCGCCACGATGCGTTTAATTTTTTTCTCGTTGCGGCGTTCGATGAACAAGACGTTCATTTGGGCAAGTAACTGTTTAAATGAAGATAAGCCCATGGCGAGCAATACAGCGAACAGGAATGTACCAATCGGGTCTTTGAAAAAACCGGTTTGGAGCGAGACGGACAAACCGACGACCGAAAGAATCGTGGTGAGAAAATAAAATAGCATAAATGACTCTCCCTTCCCAGATGATTCAACTGTGAAAGCCGAACGTTATGGTCGTTCGACAAAGGCATGATAAATTCCTTTTTTTGTCGAAATAAAATAAAAACGCCTTCTGTAGGAGAGGGCGTCTACTCTTGAATCATCGTGACAGATGAAGATACGTTCGTATCAACTCCGGTTGAGAAAATGAAGCTAAGTGAAGCGAGTAAAGCAAAGAAAGCGATTAATAAGCCTTTCATGAAGCGCTTCGCAAAAGATCGAGATTGTACGTCAAACATTTAATATCCCCCGTTCGGCCATGGTTGAAACCTAAATCGTTAACCAACACTTCCTTAATAATAACGTTTTCAAAATGTGGATACTAGATGGTAAATGTTCGTTCACAAAATTGTCACAAAATTTCAAATACGGACATGTGGAAGAGAAATGATTTAGTTACAAGCTGAATGAATCTTGTTCACATTTCAGACACAAATGAACGGAGTAGGGAAATCGAACGTGATATGATTAGGAACGTGTGTAGGTAGGTATACTGACAGTAATAGATGAAAAAGGATGTGGATTGTATGGCATTACGTGCAGGAGAAGTAGTGGACTTGGTCGCGGAACGTTCAGCTGATTTTGGTGTGTTTATCGGAAACGGTCGCGAAGAGGTGCTCCTTCATCGCAAAGAACAAACAGAAGAAGTCACAGTCGGACAGACAGTGCGGGTCTTCCTTTATCACGACTCGGAAGGACGTCTCGCTTCGACGATGACGATTCCGAGTGTCACGTTCGATGATTACGAGTGGTATGAAGTGACAGGGGTCCGGTATAACACCGGTGTGTTCGTCAATATCGGGATTCAAAAGGATGTGCTCGTCTCATTAGATGATCTTCCTGAGAACCGGTCGTATTGGCCGAAAGAAGGAGACAAGTTGTGCATTCGTCTCAAGTACGATCAAAAGAGCCGTCTTCTCGGGGAGCCGGCCCACTATGCGTACTTAAACTTGTTGGCGCGTCCTGCTAAAGAAGAATGGGGCAATCAAGATGTTCATGCGATCGTCGTCAATCGACGCGAAGTCGGTGTGAACGTCTGGGTCGAAAATGAATCGCTCGGTTTCTTACATGAAGCAGAGATGACACGTTGGCCGCGTCTCGGTGAACAGTTGACCGTACGTGTGACACAAGTGAAGCAAGACGGGACGGTACTCGTCTCAATGAAACCACGGGCCTATGAAGCGATTGACCCGGACGCGGAAAGCATTCGTGCCTACATTGAAGAACGCGGCGGCCAAATGCCTTACGGCGATAAGACGGCGCCGGACGTGATTGATCGTGAGTTCGGGATGAGCAAAGCGGCGTTCAAGCGCGCCCTCGGGAAACTGCTAAAAGAAAAGCAAGTTGAAAAACTCGACAACGGCTACAAATTGAAATAAGATTACTCATGTTGACGCGGTCGTGAAAAGTTTTAGAATGTATTTCTTTCATTTTAGAAACGAATACGTTATAGTTAGTAAAGTTGACTAAGAGGAAACATTGAAAGAACGTCTGTTGAACGAACTCTCAGACGTTTTTTGTATGAACAAAGGAGAATATAATTTGACAAAATTTCAAGATTTACAGTTAAGTGAAGCATTAGTAAAAGGTGTACTCAAAATGGGCTTCGAAGAAGCGACACCGATCCAAGCTGAAACAATTCCTGTCGCACTCACTGGAGTGGACGTATTAGGACAAGCACAAACAGGTACAGGGAAAACAGCAGCTTTCGGTATTCCGACAATTGAGCGAATCGATTCAAAGGCGCGTCAAGTCCAAGCACTCGTTCTTGCACCGACACGTGAACTTGCGATTCAAGTTGCAGAAGAATTGAACAAAATCGGGGAAGCGAAACGTGTATACGCACTCCCTGTTTACGGTGGTCAACAAATCGACCGTCAAATCCGCGGCTTGAAAAAGAACCCACAAATCGTCGTTGCGACACCAGGACGTCTCATGGACCACATGAAGCGCAAGACGATCAAACTCGACGAGATCCAAACGGTCATCTTGGACGAGGCGGATGAAATGCTCAACATGGGCTTCGTAGAAGATATCGAGACGATTTTGGCTGGTCTTCCAGCTGAGCGTCAGACGCTTCTCTTCTCAGCGACAATGCCACCACAGATCAAGAAGATTGCTGAACGCTTCATGAAGTCGCCGACAATCATCAAAGTAAAAGCGAAGGAAATGACAGTTGAGAACATCAACCAACAGTTCCTCGAATTGCGCGAAGGCCAGAAATTCGATACGCTTTGCCGTTTGATTGACATCGACTCACCAGAACTCAGCATCATCTTCGCTCGTACGAAGAAACGCGTTGACGAAGTGACAGAAGCCCTTATCAAGCGTGGTTACACGGCTGATGGTCTTCACGGTGACT
The DNA here is from genome assembly GCF_003331145.1 of Exiguobacterium sp. TNDT2. Taxonomy (GTDB): domain Bacteria; phylum Bacillota; class Bacilli; order Exiguobacteriales; family Exiguobacteriaceae; genus Exiguobacterium. Next base: position 39,147 of record NZ_QLVE01000015.1, read on the forward strand.
TGACGCAATCAAAACGCGACCAAGTCATTCGTCGTTTCAAAAACGGCACGATTGACATCTTAGTCGCAACAGACGTTGCAGCACGTGGTCTCGACATCTCAGGTGTGACACACGTTTACAACTTCGATGTGCCACAAGACCCGGAAAGCTACGTGCACCGGATCGGACGTACAGGCCGTGCTGGTAAAACAGGTACTGCTCTTACGTTCATCACGCCACGTGAGTTCGGCCAAGTCAAAGCAATCGAGCGTGTGACGAACAAGAAGATGAACCGTCGTCACGTACCGACAATCGCGGAAGTACTTGAAGGCAACCAGAAGCAAGCAGCTGAAGAGTTGATCGAACGCGTTCAAGCGGGCGATTTCAAAGCTTACACGCAACTTGCGACAGAGCTTCTTGAAGAGTATGAAGCAGTTGAAATTCTTGCGGCAGCCCTTCGTGGATTGACGAAAGAGCCGGATTCAACACCAGTTGAAATCTCATACGCAGACCCAATTCGCGTGAAGCGTCAAGGCGGACGCAACGACCGCGGTGGATACCGTGGAAACCGTAGTGGCGGCGGCGAACGTCGTGGCGGCGGAGACCGTGGCGGCCGTAGCGGTGGCGGCGGTGGATACCGTGGCAAACGTAGCGGTGGAGACGACCGTCGTCGTTCGGACGACCGTGGCCCACGCCGTCCGCGTGACTAATCAATAACCAAAAACCGCATCTCCTTAAGTGGATTTGCGGTTTTTTTTTTGGTGTCATGCTACACTAAACGAGTAGAGACAGAAAAATGAGGTGTCAACGGATGATTGAACTAGGTTTTGGTCTCGTCATACTAGTGGCGTGCGTCCTGGCTTTGAAACCGATTATAACGCGGACCGAGCGTCCGAATTTTCGATATATCCCGGTCGCCACGCTCTTGTTCGGTGCGATGATTTGGCTCGTGATGGCCATCGGTGTCGGCGGGAAGATGGGAATCGGCTACGGTGTGATGAGTATCGTGTATTTCATTGCTTGTTTCGGTGCCTATATGTATGTGCATACACGAGCGAGCTGAAACCAGCTCGCTTTCGTGTTTAGAAAAAAAGACGAGGTGATCAAGTTGGACGCAGTGGATGTGATGATGAATCCAGATGAAGTCGAAGTGACATTTGAACCGATTCTTGGGGCCGCGACCTTTCAAGTAGAGGGTTACATGGTACATGGACAGTTCAGGGGCGAGTCGCTCACCCCGTTCTTTTATGACGATGATGTTCCACTCGAGTATCAGCTTGATATTGCCAAGCGCATGGAGCGTTTGGCGGCCGAGCAGTTGCGAGATGCGACGCAATTCGTCACGTTCCGGTGTCGTTCGGAATGGATTCTCGAAGAAGGCGGCGAGGCGTTTCTGGCCCCGCTTCGAGAATTGAATTTCCCGCTCCATCGCATTTATGTGACGCTCCAAGGGACGGATCTCGTCGACGTGTCGCGCTTGTCCCGTGTCGTCCAGTATTACCGTTCTTCCGGTGTCAAAGTCGCGCTCGACTTCGCGGAGTCAACGAGCATCGAAGACATCATGACGGTGGCGCCTGAGATGCTCCTCGTCGATTTGGCGACGATGGTCGAGAAGAAGACGTTATCGGTCACGTATCCGCAAATGCTTCAGACGATGGAGTATATCGCTTCCCGTCTCGGGGCACCGCTCCTGTATAAATCGATCGACCATCTCGGACAGCTACGTTATGCATGGCGTCACGGGGGGCGTTATTATATGGGAAGTCTCCTCGGGCCAAGCAATGCGACGCCGCCTCGAGAAGCGAAAGGGATGAGTGTGTTGAAGCAAGAAGTACCGTCGTTCTTCCTGCATGACCAAGAACGGATCAAGCGATTGTATGAGCTCGAGTTCGAACTCCATAAACAAATCCACGATCTCGTGCAAAGCGGGAAGTGGTCGCGCGATAAGAAAGATGAATGGTTGCTCCATATCGCGCCAAAACTCGAAGGGACGTTCGTCCGATACTATTTGACGGACCAAACCGGGTTCCAGACGAGCGCGAACGTCTATCAGGCGCAGTCGAATTGGACGGTCGACAATACGTATCGCGGCTATAACTGGAGTTTCCGTCCGTACTTCATTCGGACGATGGCAGCGATGGACGTGCGCGGACGAGGTTACTTGTCCGAGGATTATCGTGACTTCAGCTCGAACGAAGTGACGCGGACGTTCAGTTATCCGTTACCGGACGGCATGTTTTTATTTGCGGATTTATCAGAAGAGTTCTTATACCAAAATCGACTATTAGATTGAGAGGGAAAACGATGTTAGATTATGATTACGATGCATTGCGCGAAATCGGGCGAATTGTCGCCTTGGCGCGCGACGAGATGGCGAAAGCGGTCAAGCCGGGTATGACGACGAAACAATTGGATGAGATTGGACAACGCGTTTTGGAAACAGAAGGGGCCGCCTCGGCTCCGATCACGATGTATGAGTTTCCAGGATACACGTGCATCTCCATCAATGAAGTGGCAGCCCACGGCATTCCGGGCGACCTCGTCATCCAAGACGGCGACGTGGTCAACGTCGACGTGTCGGCCGTGAAGGACGGCTACTATGCCGATACAGGACGAACGGTCATCGCCGGTACACCGAAATCGGCTAAACACGAGCGTTTGGTCGAAGTGTCGTTGACATCGCTCGAAGCGGGTCTCAGCAAAGTGAAGGCCGGCGTCAAAGTCAACCAAATCGGGAAAGCGATTTATGCCGATGCCCGGAAAAACGGCTTCACGGTCATCCGCAACTTGGCGGGCCATGGTCTTGGGCGCACCCTTCATGGGGAGCCGGAGACGATCTCGAACTACTATAGTCGTGAAGAGAACGACATCTTGAAGGAAGGTCAAGTCATTGCCGTCGAGACATTCATCTCGACGCAAGACGAAATCGTCTATCAATCGGAAGAGGACGGCTGGTCATTGTTCACCCCGAACAACAGCCTCGTCTCGCAGTTCGAGCACACGGTCATCGTCACAAAAGACGGATATGAAGTATTGACGGGCACGTTCCGTTAACAATCAACAGGCGGCAGACACGAGGTCTGCCGCCTTTTTTAGAGGAGTCGAATCGTTTGTTCGCTCAGTTGCTCGATCATCGTCCAATCTGGTGCGACCTGATCGGGCAGCATCAACTGTCCATTCTCGACTTCGAGCGGTGTATCGAGCAGATCGGTCTCGAAATACGCGCTCGTTCCGGCCATATCAGCGGGGTAAGCGGACCCGCTCAACGAGGCGAATAAGAGCGTGTGATAACGGCCGATCGAGGACTCGTACATGCCGCCGACCCAATACGGCGTGCCGCTATCACGAATCGTAAGCGCCGCGCTCAACCCTCCGACACGGGCCGGTTTGATATTGACGATCCGGCCGGCTTGGAGTCGGTTCATCGTCGTCACGTCTTGGACCGAATTGATCGATTCATCGAGGCAAATCGGGGTCTCGAGTCTCGCCTGTAAATCGGCCGATGCGACCCAATGTTCACTTGGATATGGTTGTTCAATCATCAAGAGACGATAGGTGTCTAACGCTTCGAACCAGTCGAGCGGTTGCTCGGAGCCGCTGCCGTTCAAATCGATCATGAGCGGGGCCTCCGGAAAATTGCTCCGAATCTCATTGAGCGCGGGAAGCAGTTCATGCGGGGACGCTTTTAACTTGATTCGTTCAAATCCAGATTCGAGTGCAGAGTCAATCGAGTTCAACGTTTGACTCAAGAGGCCGATGCCGATGGTCCGGCCGCACGCTACGGCGTCGCCGGCCTGGATGTATTGTTTCAACGTTTGATTCGCGCGGGCAGCTTCAATCTCCCACAAGGCACTCTCCCACATCGCTTTCGCCATCGGGTGACCGATGATCGAGCTGACATGATTGCCGAATGAGACGGCGGACAAGGTCGTTCCTTTCAATAGTTGGATGATTAGAGCGGATACCTCGGTCACGGTGTGGACCGTCTCGGCCGTATACCATGGGGTCTCGAACGCCACCCCTTCCCCGTACCCGACCACCCCGTCATTCGTCTCTAAACGGAGAATGACGGTCCGTCTCGTCGTCAACACGGCGTGGGCGGTCACAATCGGGTGTTTGAACGTGAGCGGAACGATATATAGTTCAGCGCGTTGAATCATGGTCGGCCTCCTTTAGGCGATGGCGCATCAATTTTCCGTTGGCGTTACGGGGAAGGGCATCGACGGCAATCCATGCTTTCGGATGCTTGTACGTCGCCAATCGGTCATGCAACAGTTGTTTCGCTTCGTCGATGTCGAATGACCCGACCGTGAACGCGACGGGTACCGCTCCCCAAATCGGATCGGGCCGTCCAATGACTCCGACGTCTTGAATGCCTGAGCACCGCAACAGTACGCTCTCGATTTCGGCCGGATAAATGTTTTCGCCACCAGAGATAATCAAATCACTACGGCGGTCATGGACGTATAAATAACCGTCTGTCATCGTGCCGAGGTCGCCCGTCTGCCAATAGCCGTCGTCCGTCCAGGCGTCGGCCTCAGGTTGCTTATAATACCCCGGGGTCACCGTCGGACCGCTCACTTCAATCTCCCCATCCGCATTGATGCGAATCCGTGTCGGCACAATCGCTTGACCGCTCGAGCCGATGCGGGCGAGTGCCTCGGCTGGCAACAGCGTCGCGACTTGCGAACACGTTTCCGTCATCCCGTACGTCTGGGCAATCGGTAACTGCCGCCGCTCGGCTTCTTCGAGCAATGGACGCGGTACGGGACCGCCGCCGACGAGCAGAAGTTGCAACTGATGGCGGGAGAGACCTGCGTCGAGGAGCCGCTGAAGCATGACCGCGACAAGCGAGATGTGGGTGATTCTTGCCGTCTCAATCAACTCGAGTGTACGAGCGACATCGAACTTCGGTTCGACGTATAGTAGCGAACCGAAACGGGCGCTCCGATACACTTGCGCGAGTCCGCTCATATGGAAGAGCGGTGTCACGACGAGCATCCGGTCGCTCGTCCCATATCCGAGATGTGCCTTGGCCGCCTCGGCGCTCGCAATATGATTGCCGAACGTCTGCTTTACGGCTTTGGCTCGTCCCGTCGTGCCTGAGGTGAACATGAGCGACACGACTTCATCGTCTGTCCATTCGTGCGCTGTGGTGAGTGGTGCCTCATCTCGTGACGTCAACTTGAATTGGGTGATTGACAGTTCAATCGGTTCATCGACGAGCAACACATCGACATCGGCCGTCTCGATTTGTCCCGCCAGTTCGCTCATCGTCAACCGGGTATTGAGCGGGACGAGCACTTTCCCAAGTAATAAAACGGCGTGGATGGCAATGACGTAGTCGGCGCTGTTCGCGGCGAATAATCCAATGTGACGGGCCTCTGGAACGGTATGATTCAAGAAATGGGCTAAACGCGCACTCTCATCCATCAACTCAGACCATGTCCATTGACCAGATGCGGTGACGAGCGCCATGGCGTCATGTCGATGTTGTTTCAAATAACGATTCATCATCAGGACCTCCAAAAAAAGAGTAGCGAAGTCGCTACTCTTTGTCGATTTACGGGAAACGCGGGAACTGACCGAAGTCTGGGTCGCGTTTTTCTTTAAAGGCGTCGCGTCCTTCTTTCGCTTCGTCTGTCGTGTAGTAGAGGAGCGTCGCGTCACCGGCGAGCTGTTGAAGACCAGCGAGTCCGTCCGTGTCAGCGTTCATCGCAGCTTTCAAGAAGCGAAGGGCCGTTGGTGAGTGTTGCAAGATTTCTTGGCACCATTGAATCGTTTCAGCTTCGAGTTGCTCGAGTGGGACAACCGTGTTGACGAGTCCCATCTCAAGCGCTTGCTGGGCGTCATATTGACGGCAAAGGTACCAGATTTCACGCGCTTTCTTATGGCCGATGATACGAGCCAAGTAACCAGAACCATAGCCGGCATCGAACGATCCCACTTTTGGCCCAGTTTGACCGAAACGGGCGTTGTCCGCTGCAATCGTCAAGTCACAGACAACGTGCAAGACGTGTCCACCACCGATCGCGTAACCGGCTACCATAGCGATGACTGGTTTCGGGATGACACGAATCAAACGTTGAAGGTCGAGGACGTTCAAGCGTGGGATCTCGTCGTCACCGACGTAGCCGCCGTGGCCGCGTACTTTTTGGTCGCCGCCTGAGCAGAAGGCCTGATCGCCTTCACCTGTCAAGATGATGACGCCGACTTCTTTATCGTCACGGGCGCGTGCGAACGCATCGATGAGCTCGTTGACCGTGAGCGGACGGAACGCGTTCCTTACTTCCGGGCGGTTGATAGTGACTTTGGCAATGCCGTTCCACTTCTCGTACTTAATATCTTCGTACGTGCGGACCGATGTCCAGTTTGCTACTGATTCCATTTAAATTCCCCCTAAAATCAATTTCTCTATCATTGTACCAAATTGTTGGGCATTCTCGATATGTGGAGCATGAGATGCGTCCGAAATTTCATGAATTTCAATATCGGGCCGGATCAACTGCATATTCCGAGCGATCTGTTGAAACTTGAGATCGTGCTCTCCGACAATCAAATCGATACGGGGCAAACGGTCAAGGCACGACCAAAGCGAAGGCATACTGCCCGTCCCGACGGCTCGAAGGCTGTCCGCGAGTGCAGCTGGCGACTGCGCCAATCGCTCGGGGCGAAGGGCAGCGCGCATCTCGTCAGTCTGATGCCAGAGCGGGAGTCGTTCCCACCGGTCGACGAACGCCTCGAGTCCTGCTTGCTCAATGAACTCGGCGAGCTTTTCGTCTTGACGCCGGCGCTGTCGACGTTCGGCCGCATCAAGCCCAGGTGTCGTACTGATCCCAATGAAATGGGCGACCCGATGATCACAGGCGGCGAGCGTCATGCCGATGCGTCCGCCGAGCGAGTATCCGATGACCGTCCATGGACCGTCATCCGTGTCAAGGAGTACTGATAAATCTTTTACCTGTTGACTCATCTTGGCACGCTCGACTGGTTGCTGTCCGGTGCCTCCATGCTGCAACAGCGACGGGGCGACGAGGTGGACGGGTAGCTCTGGAAAGCGGGAGAGCCAGCCCGCACTCCCAGTGAACCCGTGTAGGATTAACACCGGCCGGCCGCTGCCGCGTTCGAGCACTTCATAGGATACGCCCCGTAGCGAATGCATCACGACTCGTTCTCCGTCATTAAACGGTCCGTGATTGCAGCCGTCCAAAGCCGGTGCTCGGCCACGTTTCTAGCGCGATCGGACGGAAACTCAATCAGCTGGACGCCTGCTTCAATCGCCGCCGTGACGTCTTCAGGCTGCTCGAGCAAGCGATAGCTGAGTCCGTACGTCTCGGCGAACCCGCGCAAGTTCAAGTGGAGCGGCGTCCCGAACAAGTCTTCGAACATTTGCGGTGCGATCGAGGCTTGTGGCAAGAAAGAGAAGATGCCGCCCCCATCGTTATTGACGACGACGATAGAGAATGAGCCTGGGTGCGATTTGACGAGTTGCAAGGCGTTGCTGTCGTGATAAAACGCCAAGTCGCCAATCAAGAGGGCGGCCTTGTCCGTATCGTAACAGGCACCGAGTGCGCTCGAGATGATGCCGTCAATCCCGTTCGCACCGCGGTTAGCAACGACGGCGATCGATTGACCGGCTGAAAGTGTCGTATCGATATCGCGAATCGGCATGCTGTTGCTGACGAAGATGCGGTCGAGACGAGACGCCAGCAAGTGACGCGTCAACGCGCTTTCTCCGCTCAAGGCAGGTTTTTTCGATTCGGCGACGCGTTCGAACAACAAAAAACGGCCGAGTAAGTCGGGATCATATACTTTGTCGATTGTGGCCACGTAATCCATCGCATCACCATACACGACCGTGGCGCTGTTCGACGGGTCGCGGAACGATCCCGGTTGCTCGACCAAGACGTACGGGACGTCGTGAAGCCACTGATTTAGCCGTTTCGAGACGGGGGCGGCCCCGAACCGGACGACCGTGTCAGGCATCCATTCCGTACGATGCTCGCTCGCAAGCCACGTGTCATAGTTCGTCAAAACATGATCGAAACGTCTCATCCCGCTTAACGGGTCGGCAAAGACAGGGATATGACGCTCTAATGCCGACGCGTAGATGTGCTCGAGCCATGACGGCGGAGTGCCTGGTCCGACGATGAAAGCGAGATGATTGACGTCGATTTCTTGTTTAAAGCGTTTCAGGTCAAGGCTTGTCGGTTTGAGATAGGTCGGTTCGGCCGGATCGGCATCACCGCTCAGGAGTGACGTCAAGCGTTCGATGTCCGGCAACAACGGTTCCCGGAACGGGATGTTCACGTGGACTGGTCCGAACGGTGCGTGCATGCTCGTCCGGACGAGCCGAGAGACTGTCTGTTCCATATAGCGCCGGCTTGCCGCTTCCGGAACGGGGAGGTCGATGCTCGTTTTGACGTGCTCGCCGTAAAGTCGGACTTGGTCGATCGCTTGAGGTGCCCCGACATTCCGCAGTTCGTGCGGCCGATCGGTCGTCAACACGACGAGCGGCAGTTGCGAGATGTTCGCCTCGGCCACCGCCGAAAAGTAATTGGTGGCGGCAGTGCCGCTCGTGCAGATGAGCGCGACCGGGCGTAACGATGACTGCGATCGCGTCAACCCGAGTGCGAAAAAGGCGGCCGACCGTTCGTCGACGATGATATGATGCCGGACGCTCGGATGAAGATAGGCGGCCATGGCGAGCGGTGTCGAACGAGAGCCGGGACTGATGACGACGTCCTCGACTCCTTGTTCGACGAGCCGATTCATCATGCAGGCGACCCAATCCGTTAACGTTTCATTCATGCTTCATTGCCTCCTGCGCGTACTTTATCCAACCCAAGTGCTTGCTTGATTGGACTGAGCTTGATTTCCGTCTCGTCGAGCTCCGCTTCGAGTTCAGACTCTTGGACGATTCCACAGCCTGCGTATAACGCCACGAACTGATGATGGACGAGCGCCGACCGGATCGAGACGACGAATTCACCTTCACCGTCCGTGTTCAGCCAACCGAACGGTGATCCGTACCAGCCGCGGTCGAATCGTTCAATCTCACGCAACAGCCGGACGGAAGTCCGTTTCGGCGATCCGCCGAGCGCTGGTGTCGGGTGAAGCGACTCGACGATTGATAGCAAGGATGCGTTCGTATCGAGCGTCGCTTGAATCGGTGTATGCAAATGGAACACCGACCGGTTCTCCAAAATGAGCGGCGACTCTGGTGCTTTGATGGTGGCGGCGTATGGCGTGAGGGAGTTCTTGATGTCCTTCACGACGATTTGATGTTCCTCTAAATTCTTGGCATCATGCAATAGCATCTGTTTGGCCGCATCTGCCTCGATTTCAGTGTCCGGTCGCTTAATCGTCCCGGCGATTGCGGCCGTTTCGATGTACGGTCCTTGTTTTTTGACGAGGCGCTCCGGAGTCGCTCCAAAAAAACCAATCTCTCGTTTTGGCTGATACAAGAAGACGTAACTGCCCGTTTGATGTTCCGACAAATGACGTAGTGTGGTCGAAAACGGAAACGCTTCATCAGTGGTCTGATAAATCTCTTCTCGGGCGATGACGATTTTCTCGACGCGTTCTTCGGCAATGTTCAATTTGGCTTGTTGAAAGCTCGACTTGAAATGTTCGACACCATCTTTGACCTGTGAATAGGTCGGCTGTTTTTCGTCGGGCGCGTGTAACGCATTGAACTGGGCAAGCTGGTCGGCCAATTGAATCAAATATTGTTCGACCGAACGTTTCGCGGAGACGAGTGTTGAGACGGTCAACGTATACTTGTCGCCTGAACGACGGTACAGAAATTTTGGTACGACCAATGACGCTTCCCCGAATGCTTCCCACATATTTTTCTGAGGTCGCACGAATGCGTCAAAAGAGAAGCCTGAGAATGCATAAATGATTGCGTCGACGTCCCGGCGGTGCAAGCTCCAATCGTACTGTAACCGTTGGAACCGTTCGGGACCGGAAGCCGTCAACACGAGCGCGTCGGCACATCCGAGCATCTCAAGAGAGCGGTCGGGCGTCGAAAAATAATAATGTGATGTTTCGGTATTTTGAATGATATGGAACGCGTCAAACGAAGGGATTTCCCACGTGTACGAGGCAAGTACCGGTCGTTGCCAAGCACGTGCCCGTTTATGGGCTTGTTCGATGCGTTGTTTAATATGTGTTTGAGCATCTGGCATGAAAAAAAAGCCTCCTCAATCCAATAGAATTCTCATTCTTTAGTGTATCATGACTTCAGGATAGAACTGGCCGTCAAATGCTCGAGAAAGTGAATGGAGACGTCCGAGCGGCGGGCATTGACAGATTTTTTTAAAGAGACGTAAACTAACGAAGGGAGGGAAGTCCATGAAGAAGAGAGAGAAAGGCGCGTATTGGCGCATGATTCGCCCGCATACGTTGACAGCGAGCTTTATACCGGTGCTGTTGGGGACGTTCATCGTTCTCGGACAAGTCGAGTTGAAGTGGGGATTGTTCTTGGCGATGCTCATCGCCTCGGTCTTGATTCAAATCGCGACGAATTTATTCAATGAATATTATGACTATAAGCGTGGACTCGACCACGAAGGTTCCATTGGAATCGGTGGCTCGATCGTACGCGATGGGTTCACACCCGGTCAAGTGCTCGGAATCGCCCTCGGCATGTATGGAGTGGCGGCCGTGCTCGGGCTCTATATCGCGGCCTCGACGAGTTGGCATTTGATTTGGATCGGTGTCTTGTCGATGGTCGTCGGATTCCTGTATACGGGAGGTCCGCTCCCAATCGCCTATACGCCGTTCGGAGAAATCGTCGCTGGCCTATTCATGGGGTATGTCATCATCGGCATCTCGGGGTATATTCAAATCGAGACGGTGACGACGGAACTGTTGCTCGTGTCGTTTCCGATGGCGCTTTTAATCGGGGCCATCTTGCTCGCGAACAATATTCGGGATTTGGATAACGATAAAGTGAATGGGCGCAAAACGATCGCTTGTCTCGTTGGACATCGTCGTGCCGTACTCGTCTTAGCCGGATTCTTTGTCGCGGCACTGGTCGGCATCGTCGTTGCCGTCTTCGGGTTTGGCGTGACGCCTTGGGTGCTGTTGTCACTCTTGACTATTCCGATTATGATTCGGGCGGTGAAACGCTTTTGGGTCAAACAGGAACCGGCTCAATTAATGCCAGCGATGGCGATGACCGCCAAAGTGAACACGTTGTTCGGCGCTTGGATGGTCATCGGGTTGCTGGTGGCGCGATTGATCGCGTGAATTAAAAGGAGGGGAATCATATGTCAGTCGTTCAAGAAATGCTAGCGTTCAACAAAAAATTCGTGACAGAAAAACAATATGAGCAATTCGTATCTGACAAGTTTCCCGATAAAAAAATCGTCATTTTAACGTGTATGGATACGCGTCTGACGGCATTGTTGCCGCACGCCCTCGGCTTGAAGAATGGGGATGCCAAAATTATTAAAAATGCGGGAGCCGTACTATCGCATCCGTTCGGATCGGTCATGCGTTCGATCCTTGTAGCGCTATATGCGCTTGGGGCCGAAGAAGTCATCGTCATCGGGCATTATGATTGCGGCATGGCGGCGATCGACCCGAACACCGTCATCGCGGAAATGGAACGTCGCGGCATTGCACCGCAGACACTCCAGACGCTCAAGTCGTCAGGGATGAATTTGGAGAAGTGGTTGCATGGGTTCGACTCGGTCGAAGCGAACGTCGTCAATTCGGTCAACCTCGTTAAAAACCACCCGCTCTTACCGCCGGGCACGAACGTCCATGGGTTCGTCATCGACCCTGCGACGGGACGTCTCGATGTCGTCGAAGCATAACGAAAAAAAGGCGGCCTCTCCAGTAGAGACCGCCTTTCTTGCGTCACCCGTATGTGTTGACGGGAATATCTTTATAGTCGTCTTCGTCCGAATCTTTTGATTTGGATTTTTTGTTTTTCTTGTAGTTCTTCTCGTATTCGCGCTCGCTCGGCGTTTTAAAGAAACGCTGCCACGTGGCGTTAATCTCAGAACCGATCAAAATAATCATTCCGGTCAGTTGGAGCCAAAGCAACGTGACGATGATTCCTCCGAGTGAGCCATACGTCGAATCATAATTGCCGAAGTTCGAGACGTAAAGACTAAAACCGAAGGAGACGATTTGCCAGGCGATGACGCCGAAGATGGCGCCAGGAATCGTGCTCTTCCAGAATACGTGTTGTTGTGGCGCGATTTTATAAAAAATCGACAATGTCAAAATCAAGATGACGGTCGTCAGCACGTAGCGGAACACGTTAATCAAGATGACGTCTGCCCCTGAAATGGGGATGTAACGGGCCACGAAATCGATGATTTGCGATCCGAACACGTTCGAGACGATGAGCAACAGCACGCCGATGCCGAGCAATAACGTCAACCCAAGGGCGATTCCTTTGCTGACGAAGAAATTTCGTTCGTTGTCTTCCCCGTATGCATGAATCGCCATGTTGACTAGGCGTTCGACCCCTTTAGCGGCCGACCAAATCGCTAAAATCGCACCGATTGAGAGGAGCCCGCCGCGCGGTTCGCCAATGGCGTCAAAGATGCCGGATAAAAATTCAGTCGCGGCCGCACCCGGGGCCAAGTTATTCAGTTGTTCTTGGAATGACGCCTGGGAGATGTCGAAGAACGACAACAACGCGAGAATGAAGATGAGTCCCGGGAAAATCGATAAGAACCAAAAAAAAGCGAGCGTCGCACCATAATCTTGAACATCATGTTCTTTAAAGCGACGAAGCAATTCCTTCCCGAAGGCGAACCAATTCTTTTTTTCTTTCACTTCTGCAGTATCCATGTATATGCCTCCTGAACGTTATCGTTAGAAACTTTCATTCCCGAAATGTCAGGAAGCTACACATGAAATCAGTCTTCTGCCAATGTTTTATTGAAAAATCGTTCAGAATGCTTTGAAAGCAAGTCCGCGAGTGATGGCGGTCGGACCGGCAAATGGATGAGCGCGCTACGTTTCACCCACATCGGTGTGTATGAACCGTTCGTCTGTTCGGCCTGAAACTCTTCACCAGTCCCTGTCCCAAACTCACCACCGGTCGCGCGAGCCCAGTAGTACGGGTTCAATTCGCCGTTGAAAGCGACATGCGCAGCCACGCCTTCAAGTTCGACGTGAACACCGAGCTCTTCGTACGCTTCGCGGACGGCCGTCTCTTCAGCCGTATGACCCAATTCGACACCACCGCCCGGAAACACATAATACAAAAGGTTTTCTTTCTCACGACGAATGAGTGCGACTTCGTCACGTTCATTCACGAGGATGATGGCACTGCGCAATTTTGTTCTGACCAATGGAATCGTTCCTTTCGATTTCGAATCGTGAACAAAACGCATCGACTCGTGGCCGATGCGTTTTCGTTAATCTGTTGCTGGTTGTTCGAGAGAGGCATACATCTCAGGCGTCAAGCCGTTATCATGTGAGGCGATGACATTTCCGGCGACGCGCATCCCGAGTCGGAGCGCATCTTCAATCGGATGACGTTTCATCAACTCGGAGATGACAGCGGAGAAGAACGAGTCGCCAGCACCGGTCGAGTCGGCGACTTTTACTTTCGTCGTCGGGACGTGACCTTGTTCATTCGTACGCAAGTCGACGTAGACGGCACCGAGCTCACTCATCGTGATGATTGTAAGCGGGGCTCCTTTCATTGCAAGCACTTCGGCGACACGTAACGCATCGTCCACGGTGACGATGGACATGTCAGACAAAATTTCTGCTTCTTCACGACTGCAAATGAAGCCGGTGAAGCCTTGGAGCAAGTGACGGTTCCGTTCGATCACCGACAGATGACCGCACACGCCATACAGCGGAAGCTTCATTTCGCGGCACAGTTCGATTGTCTCGTTCAATACATTGACTGACAAGTCGAGGTCAATCGCGACCGCCTGACTTTCAGCGAACACCGTATCGATGCGACGGAGGATGCATTCTTCCATCATCGCTTCGTCCGGTTGCTTCGAGATGGACGTTTGCAGGTCGCCATTATTGTCCATGACGGCAAGCCACATGCCCATCCCATTGTCGTCGAGCAAATCGACGTGATCAACGTTGACATTCAAAGCACGGAGCTCTTCGAGAACTCCCATTCCAATCTGGTCATTCGTCACGGTCGACACGAAACGAACGTCATTTCCGAGAACACCTAGGTTTTGAGCGACATTACGCCCGGTCCCGCCGTTAGAAAACGTAATGTCACCGACGTTCTTGGCATCTTTATGAAGCGGGGCGAACGAGGTTCCTTTAATATCGACAAACACTTTGCCGATTACTGCAATCGTATTCATATACTGTACCACCTTTAGCCAATCTTCCTAATCAGTTCCGGTCTAATTAGACACATTGTTTCAATTATAGCGAAATCGCCAGCGGCTTTCAATGACGGCATGAACGAGTGTCGATTTTTGTCATTCCAACGACGTGCTAAGCAAACGAAGCCCGTTCAAGATGACGAGGATGGTCGACCCTTCATGGCCGACGACTGCGAACGGCATGACGAGCAGTTCGAAGATGTTTGTCGCGATCAGTACGAGAATGACGCCTAAGGCGAACACGACGTTTTGGAGGACGACCCGATTCAATTTGCGGGACTGTTTGATGGCCGAGCTCAATCGACGGAGGTCGTTTTTCATTAAGACGACGTCGGCCGTCTCGAGAGCGGCGTCCGTCCCTTCACCCATCGCGATCCCGACATCGGCCGTCGCGAGGGCAGGGGCGTCATTGATGCCATCCCCAATCATGCCGATGCTACCATACTCTTGTTTTAATTGTTTAATTTGCGCGACTTTCTCTTCCGGGAGACACTCGGCGATATAGCGGGTCAACCCTGCCTCAGAGGCGATGGCTCGAGCTGTCGCCTCGTTGTCCCCTGTAATCATAATCGTCTCGATGCCGAGGTGGTTGAGTCGCTCGATTGCTTGTTTGGCTTCAGGGCGTAGTGTGTCCCGTAGAGCGAACGCTCCAATCGTCTTCTCGTCATCGCTGACGAACACGAGCGTGTGGCCGGCCGCTTTTAAACGTTCGACTTCGACGCTGAAAAAGTCGTGACTTCGATCGGCGAAACTTTGTTTGCCGACCCGATAAGCGACACCGTCAATGGTTGCTTCAATCCCGGACCCGGTCACATCTTTAAAGTGTTCCATCGTTCCGGTGTAAGTCCCAGTGAATTGGACGAGTGATTCGGCGAGCGGGTGCATCGAATGTTCTTCAATCAAGCTGACAACGCGATAGACGTGCTCTTTCTCAACGGTTGGATGGATCAATGCCGCTTGGACTTCTGGTTTACCGATCGTGAGTGTGCCGGTCTTATCGAAGGCGATCGCTTTCAAGCGACCCATGTTTTCGATATGGACGCCGCCTTTGAATAAAATTCCGTGTTTGGCAGACGAAGCGATGGCAGCGAGAGCGGCCGGGGTAATCGCTGCGACGAGTGCGCACGGAGAAGCGACGACGAGTAAAATCATGCCACGGTAAATGCTCGTCTCAAGCGACCATGGTGTCAACACCGGACCGAGCGTGATGATTGCCGTGACGGAGGCGAGCACGACTTGAACGTAGCGTCCCTCGTACCGGTCGATGAACTGGGCCGACGGTGACTTCTCTTCTTGGGCTTGCTGCACCATTTGAATGATTTTTTGAAACAACGTTTCCGTGGCGAGTTTTGTTACTTCTAACGTCAAGACGCCGTTCAAGTTCACGCTTGAGCCGTATACCTCGTCGCCAACGTTTCGATCGACAGGAATCGATTCACCGGTGATGGCGGCTTCCTCGATCGAGGCACTGCCTTTCAAAATCCGACCGTCGACTGGGATGCGTTCGCCGGGTCTGACGTAGATGTGATTTCCAACGCGAAGGTCATCGATGTGGACGACCTCGAGTCCACCAGAGGCGTTGAAACGCGTTGCTTGTTCAGGTTGCAGTTCCATCAATGACTCGAGGGCACGTTCGTTTTTGTTCATCGTGTACGTCTCGAGGGCGCCGGATAACGCGAAAATGAAGATGAGAATGGCGCCTTCCATCCAATAGCCGATGGCGGCGGCGCCGATAGCGGCGATGATCATAAGCAGCTCGACGTTCAACGAGCGGTTTTCCCACGTATCCGTCAGACCTTCTTTCGCTTTGGCGTAGCCGCCGATTAAAAAGGCGGTCAAATAAAGAGTGACGTAGAGCGCAGGAGCTCCGTCTTGTCTTTCCGCGATATATGCGAGTACAATCAATACACCACTGATGAGCGCCATGATGAGCTCGATATGTTCGATCCAGTTGGCCCGTTTGAAAACGTGGCTTTTTTCATGTGTAGCAGTTGATGTGTTCATGTGAGCACCTCTTTCTAATTGAGAATATATATCAGTTAAATGATAATGATTGAGGATGATTATCATTATCTATTGTTGATATGATTGGGTTTAACGCTCGTTTCGGTTAATAGCATTATTTATAATTATTATCATGTAAGTCTATTTTAGCACCAATCATAATAACTCACAAACTAAAAGATTAAGGAGTTTTTGTGTCATGCAAAATGTATTTCAACGCCCTTGGACGGTAACGTTCCTAGCGCTATTCAACACGTTTTTATGGGGGAGCGCCTTCCCGTTCATCAAACTGAGCTATGAGGCGCTCGATATTCAAGAACACGAGTATGGCCAGCAACTGTTCTTTGCCGGCGAACGTTTTTTATTGGCCGGTCTTTTATTGCTCGTAATCAGCCGCCTCGTCTTCAAACGACCGATTCGATTAAACGGGGAAAAACTGAAGGCGTATGCACATTTAGGGGCATTTTTAACGTTCTTGCAATATTTGTTCTTTTATATCGGACTTTCCATCTCGACTGGGGTCCAAGGCTCGATTATCGCGGGATCGACGTCGTTCTTCCAAATGGCGCTCGCTCATTTTCGTTATGAGGATGACCGTCTCAACCGATTGAAAGGAATTGCCCTCACGCTCGGTTTCTCCGGGATCGTCATCGCCAACTGGCCGACGGCGCATGCAGAAATCGGGTTTGGGATTGGTGAGATCCTGCTCATTTTGGCGATGATTTCAGGAGCGTTCGGGAACTTGATTGCCAAGGATTATTCACGTAGCTATGACGTCGCTCCGATGACGGCTTGGGCGATGGTGTTCGGCTCGCTCGGTCTGCTTGTCGTCGGCTATGTGCTCGCGCCAGGGGATGTGTTCCTGCCTTATAGAGTGACGACGCTCTTCTTTTTGCTGTATCTAGCACTTTTGTCTGCGGTCGGATTCACGTTGTGGAACACGCTGATGAAATATAACCCGGTCAGCCGGGTGTCGCTCTACATGTTCTTTGTTCCCTTATTCGGCGTCGTCTTATCGAGCGTGTTGCTCGGTGAAACGATCCCGTGGAACGCGCTCGTCGGATTGCTGTTCGTCATCGCGGGCATTTATCTGTCAACTTACTTCCAAGGGAGAACGAACCGTTCGGCCCGTTAATGAAACAGTGGTGAGCCACGGTTGACGGAATCTTGTTCTCATGGCAAAATATATTAAAAATTCTGAATTCTTTCAGGTAAAAAAATCGGTCTTCATTGTAAAGACTTGCGTGCGAATCTAATGGAAAGGAGGGTTGTACCGTGGCAAGAAATGCGATTGTCCGAAACATACTCATCTCCCGTCAACCGCGAGACGAGTATGTCAAATACGTGATGAAGTGCGTAAGTCGCGGATTAAAGGAGCATCATGAGCAAGTGGACGCGCGTGCCATGCGGCAAGGGGATGACATTCAGACAAAGTGGCAAATCAATGACCGCGTCATCGAGGTCACGCTCAAATCAGACGTGTTGGCCTCACTTGAGACAGAACCGTTCGCGCTCGATGAAGTGTTCATGCGCGCATTCGAACGAAACGATGTCAGGCTCGGTCCGGTGAAAGAATAACGTGAAAAAGGGAGGGTCTCCGTGGAGATCCTCCCTTTTAGACGTCAATCGGCTTGGCTTTCGCCGTAAACAAACTGACGGCCAAAATGCCAAGAATGAGTGTGTACATCAAAAAATACACTTCTTTCGGTAACACGATCCAAAACGCTCCGATCATTGGCCCGCTGATCGAACCGACACTGAACGAGATGCTATATAGCATATTGCCGGTCGGCAACAACGAACGCGGCAACACTTCTGTCATATGGGCCAGTCCTAGCGAATATGTCGAGCCGAGCCCGGCGCCTGCTAGAGCGAACAAGACGAGAAGCCAAGCATAATGATCCACGGCAAGGTTGGCGATGGCGAAGACGAGCGTGCCGAGTGTCAACACGATTTGCAGGACCCGTTTTTTCCCGAACTGGTCGGCGAGCCGTCCAAGCGGTAACTGCACGATAATCGAGGCGACGATGAACGTCGTGATGAGCGTACTCGTCTGGGTGAGCCCGATGTCGTTCCGAACCGTGAAGATTGGTAAATTCGCATTCAAGCTCGCCTCTAGGAAACCGTATGTAAAGGCAGGTAAGAGCGTATAGCCGCCACCGATGAGGACGAGGCGGATCCGTCCTTTCGAGTCGGTCTTCACTTTTTCGGCTTCCGGGTATTCGTTGTCGACCTTGAAAATCAAGAACAAGGAAGCAAGACAGAAGACGATCAAGACGAGGAACGGCAGCCAAAAGTGGAGGTCGACGAGCGGGGCGATGAGCGGACCGACTGCGAAACCGAGGCTGAATGCCATGCCGTAATACGCCATCGCCCGGCCGAGGCTGCGCTTCTCGCTCGCTGAGGTGACCCACACCTGAGAACCGTAATGGAGCGCCGAGTCCCCGAAGCCGATGATGAAACGCATAAGCGCCCACATGAGCAGGGACGGCCAGAGTGGCAAGAACAATGTGGCGAGTGCCGTCATGACGATGCCGAGGACGATGGTCGGCCGAAACCCGTACTTGCGGACGAACCGTTCGAGCAGCGGCGCAGAGACGATGACACCCAAGTAGAGCATCGTCGCATTCAACCCGTTCAACCAGGCCGGGTTGCCGTCCCGTTCGATGAGCGTCGACAACAATGGGATAAGCGCCCCTTGAATCAATCCAGAAATAAAGACGACGAGTAATAAAATTGAAAATCGAAACCGTTGCATAGTTCACCTCATTATTCATTACATAGTAAAAAGCTGAGAAGGGTCTCAGCTTTTTGGTTCGTCAATCAGTTGAGGTACATGATTCAAGTGTAAGAGTTCATCATCCCAACTGCCTTGACTGAATACTTCATCACGGTCTACTTTGTCTGAAACGAATGCGGCTGTCAATAAGATGCTGAGCACGCCACCAAAAATGATAATGGCCATGATTGTAATCATGAATACATAAATGGCTGTCATCTTCGAACACCTCGATTCGGTTTATATACTAAATATTTCCCGAATAAAAATAGTTAAAACGGCTCGGCTACACGTTCACGGAAGTTCGTCTCAAGATAGTACGCTTGTTTGACGAGTGCGTTCGGACCAAGACATTTGACGGCCGAGCAGTGGCATGACAACGTGCCGTTCAAACTGCTGTTCGTCCACGCCTCATACGCGTCTTGAAACGAGGTGTCATAGAGCGTACCAAGTGTACCGAGCTCATCCCCGAAATCGGTGACGATGATTTGGCCGTCGAAGATGTTCGTATTGAGGCGTGAACGGCCATCCGGGTCGTTGCGGACGGTGACGTTCTTCGCCTCGTGGAGTCGTTTCAATAAAGCGCGATCTTCAGGCAAGTCGGAGCAAGCATAGAACGGCAACGTCCCGAACGACATCCACACGCTCTCGTCCCGGACGTCGAGCAGATTGTGGATGGCCTGGCGGGTATCGGCAAGGGATGCCGACTCGAGCGCACTAGCCCAATCTACGGGGTACATCGGGTGCACTTCATGACGCTGACAGCCGAGTGCGACGATTTCTTCATGGATTTCTTTCAAGTGCGGAATCGTTCGTTTGTTGAGCATCGTCTCGGCCGATACGATGATTCCTTCAGCCGTGAGCGCTCGCGCGTTGTCTTTCATCGTCTGAAGCATCTTCAAGCGTGCTTCTGCGCTCGGTTTCCGGTCCATCATCGCGAAGCCGGCCTCTAAGAAGTCGGTATCCGTTCCCCAATTATGTGAGATGTGCAAAACGTCGAGGTAAGGGGTAATAAGATGGTAGCGAGAGAGCGGGAGTGTTAAGTTCGAGTTGATTTGTGTCCGGGCACCGCGTTCTTTCGCGTAACGCAGGAGTGGAACGACGTAATTGCGCACCGATTTCATCGACAGCATCGGTTCGCCGCCCGTAATCGAGAACGCGCGTAAATGCTCGATTTCATCCAATCGCGAAATTAATAAGTCGAGCGGGACTTCTGGCTCTTCCGTCTGATCGAGCATAAAGCCGACCGCACAATGCTCGCAGCGCATATTGCATAGCTTGGTCGTCGTCACTTCGACGTTCGAAAGGACGAGGCGACCGAACTCGGTTTGATCGAGGTATGCTTCCCACGGATCAAACGTTATCGAGATGTTTTGCATATCAATTCCACCTTTTCATCAAGTCACATGAAATAGTATGCTATAATAACAACTCTTTGTCACGAACTAAAGGAGCGATCACGAGATGGGTAAATCACGAACGGATACGGCAGGAAAAATGAACGTGTTAAAGTCGAGAACGGAATTACTGTGCTTATCAGTCAATACGTTGGACGAATTTACGACGCCAGAGGATTTGCATCGATTGTTAGCTGATATTGATTCCTTACGTGCGAAAGTCGTACGTTACGCCAAAGATTTAGAACAAGCATCTCGAAAGGATGAAACACGTTGAAACTGATCGTAGGAGAATACACAAGCGCCCAAGCCGAACGGCTAGGCATTAACGGGGAGGGCATCGCGACGATTGATCGGATGGTCATCTTCATCCCGAACTTATTGCCGGGCGAGAAGGCAAAAGTCGAGATTACGCGCGTCGAACGGAACTACGCCGAGGCCCGTGTCATCAAGCGCGACAATGATTCACCGGACCGGGTCATACCGCCATGTCCGATTTATGACGAGTGTGGCGGTTGCCAGATTCAGCATATGAGTCCGCGCTTGCAGATGGACTATAAAGAAGAAATCGTCCGTAACGCCTTCCGTCAAAAGACGAAATTGAATGTCGACAAGTCGGATATCCGTGCGACGAAAGGGATGGACAACCCTTGGTACTACCGCAATAAGTCACAGTTTCCGCTCTCGACACGACGCGGCGAGATCGTGTCGGGTCTCTACAAGCCGAACACGAACGAACTCGTACCGATCGAACACTGCATGGTGCAACAGCGAGACACGACGAACATCAACAACGCCATCGTCCGTATTTTGAACGAGCTCGACATCCCGGTATATGATGCGCGCCGTGATATCGGCTTCGCCCGTACCGTCATCGTCCGCTCAGGTTACAAGACAGACGATGTCCAAGTCGTGCTTGTCGTCGGAAATGAAGACGTCCCGCGCTTAGACGAATTGAGCGACCGCATTATGGCGCTGCCTAATGTCGTGTCGTTCCATATCAATATCAATTCGAACCGCTCGGGTGTCATTTTCGGTTACCGCACGGTCCACATTGCCGGTCAAGACAAGATGGACGAGCAACTCGATGACGTCCATTATCATTTGTCACCGCGCGCTTTCTTCCAGCTCAACCCGGCTCAGACAGAGATTATGTATCGTGAAGTCGTCGAGGCGGCAGGGCTCACAGGCGAAGAGCGCGTCATCGATGCGTACGCCGGTGTCGGTTCGATCGGGCTATGGCTCGCGCCGCACGCGAAAGAGATTCGCGGGATGGAAGTCGTCCCGGAAGCGGTCGAAGATGCGAATGCGCACATGCGTGAGAACGGCTTTAGCCATGCGACTTACGTCGAAGGCCGGGCCGAACATTGGATTCCGCGCTGGGTCAAGGACGGTTGGATTCCAGACGTCATCGTCGTCGACCCGCCGCGCACCGGGGTAGACCATCAACTGTTGAACGCGATGATTTCATCGAAAGCAAAACGGATCGTCTACGTGTCATGTAACCCGCAGACGCTCGCGCGTGACGCGGACCAGCTCATGAAAGCCGACTATAAAATCAACTATATCCAGCCGTACGATATGTTCCCGCAGACGGCTCACGTCGAGTCAATCGTCGTCTTCGAGAAGAAGAAAAAGAAAAAGTATTGACGGGGTGGTGAAAACGCTTGCAAGAATGGCATTTTCACGTTATAGTTCAGATGTCAGACTTCTTTAATAAATGTTAAGAAGCGGAGGAACATCAGATGATCCCACAAGAAAAAGTGAACGAGCTCGTCCATAAAGCGATTGATGCCCGGTCGCGTGCCTATACCCCTTATTCGAAGTTCAATGTCGGGGCCGTCGTCATCGACGAGACCGGCAAAGAGATCTCGGGTTGCAACGTCGAGAACGCTTCGTACGGGTTGTCGATGTGTGCGGAACGGACCGCCATCTTCAAAGCGGTATCGGAAGGCAGCAAGGCAATCGAAACCGTGGTCGTCGTCGGCGACACGGACGGACCGATCTCGCCATGCGGCGCTTGCCGTCAAGTCATCGCCGAGTTTGCCAATGACGACTTTACGTTGATCCTCGCGAACATGGCCGGGGAGACGAAAGTGATGACGAAAGAAGAGATGCTTCCGTACGGATTTTCACCAAATGACTTAACTTAAAAACAGCTGTGAGGGGCCCTCACAGCTGTTTTTAAATTATCGCCCGTTGTATCTTTTTTCACTAGAAGAATCGTTTTTTGTCTTCCGTTTTTGTTTTTCCTCTTGCATTTCTTGATTCAAATCTTCAACTGGGATTGGGTCGACGGTTTCCATCCCTTCCTGGTCATATATACTCTCTTTATCGGTATCTAACGCATCAGGATTGTCAAATGGCCGTTTAGATGGATGGTTTGATTTATTCATCTTGATCGCCTCCTTCTGTTGACTAGTATTCCACTTCTTGAATTTATGTAAACGCTTTAGAAATTTGGTTTCGATTTTATGGAACAGTGGAATTATCCGTACATAGTGACCAAGGAGGGGAATTCGGATGGATAAGAAAGTATTGATGGGAATCGTGCTCGGGGTAGCCGGGGCCGCGCTCGTCGCACCGAAAGTAGCGGCGCTCTTGACTCAGGACCGGGATGACGATACATGGAGCAAGATGGACAAGATGGAGAGCGTCGATTCGGATAAGGATGAGGCTGAAGAAGGGCTCACTCAACTCGATTCGAACTATCGAGCCGAGTGGCAGGCGAACGGCTATCCGCAGACGCATGCCGAGCGGGAACGTCTCATGAAGGAGTCGGATGACGCCTATAAAGGGAAAGACATATAAAAAAGACAGCCGCGGCTGTCTTTTTTATATGTCTTCTTCCGGCAAGAGTGGCAAAGTGAGCGTGACGGTCGTTCCGTTGCCGACTTCTGAAGTGAAGTGCATCGAGCCACCATGACGTTCCATGATATGTTTAGCGATGGCGAGCCCGAGCCCGGTCCCGCCGTCTTCACGTGTGCGTGACTTATTGACACGATAAAATCGCTTCGTCAATTGATCGAGGTCCTCTTTCGGGATGCCTCGACCTTCATCCCGTATCTCGGTGATGGCATTGTCAGCGGTCGCATACGTTTTCACATGGATCGATTTCCCGGCCTCGGTGTAGCGAAGGGCGTTGTCAAGCAAATTCCCGACGACTTGCTCGAGCCGGTCGTGGTCCCCGAGAATGATCAAGTCGAAGTCGAGGTCTGTCTCAATCGTGACGCCTTTCGCCCCGGCAATTGGCTCGAAACGGTACAGCACATCCTCGAGCACTTGCGAGTAGACGACCGGTTCTTTCGTCATCGGATACGAGTCGCGCTCGAGTTGGGCCAAGTCGAGCAAGTCGTTGACGAGCCGTTGCAAGCGCTTCGTCTCATTCTCGATAATCTCGTAATATTGGTTTTTCGTTTTCTCGTCGAGCGACGGGTCTTGGAGCATTTCTGTATAACCGCGAATATAGGACAGCGGTGTCCGCAGTTCATGGCTGACGTTCGCCAAGAACTCTTTCCGCTGCTCTTCGACGAGACCGAGCGACTCGGCCATCCGATTCAGCGTCTCGGCGAGTTCACCAATCTCATCATCGTAGTAGATTGGGATGCGGTGCGAGAAGTCACCTTTGCCGTAAACTTGCGAGGCTCGTTTCATTTGAATGAGCGGCTGAATGATTGTATCAATGATTTGAGTCCCGAAGATGAGCAAGTTCACAATCATCAAAATGAGCAGGAACGTAATCATGAGCCGAATCGGTTGGAACGGTTCACTGATTTTACTCAGTTCCATATACAAGATGAGGGCGTTATCGAGCTCGCCGTCTCGGATGAGCGGAAAAGCGGACATGAGGATATCGACATCCTCGGTCGGATGTTCGCGGGTGACCGAAATCGCATAACCGTCTTGTAGCTTGGCGAGGTCTTGTTCCCGTAAAAACGTCTTGCCTGCACCGAGGCTGTCTTCCCGAACAGACGACAAGAACACTTTTGTCTCGGTCAGTTCGTTCGTGTACGTCATGCTGTCAGAAAACGCGTCAGAGAAGCCGTCCGCCTTATAGATGGTGACGAGCTTCTCTCCGCGATTGATGAGCAGTTCTTCTTGCGTCTGAATATAGAACTTGTCGTACAAGTAAAACGTCATGATGATAAACACGAACGCGGAGAAGAGGCTAGCGGTCCAGATGGTGATCCAAATCCGCTTCCGGATCGTGTATTGCTTCATACGGTCGCCTCGAACTTGTAGCCGATCCCCCAGACGGTTTGAATGTAGCCACCTGCTTCACCGAGCTTGAGGCGAAGCGTCTTGATGTGGGTATCGACCGTCCGCAGGTTGCCATGATACTCGGTGCCCCAAATTTGGTCGAGCAGTTGTTCGCGGGAGAAGACCTTCTCTTCGTTCGTGATGAACAAGTAGAGTAAATCAAACTCTTTGCGGGTCAAGTTGACCGTTTTGCCTTTCACGCTGACCGCACGGCCGTCGATGTCAATCGATAGGACACCGGTGTCGAACGTCGCTTCTTGTTCTTTGGAGAAGTTATGCGTCCGCCGAAGTGTCGCCTCAATCCGGGCGAGCAGTTCACGCGGGCTAAACGGTTTCGTGATATAGTCGTCCGCGCCGATCTTCAAGCCGTGGATGCGATCGAGTTCTTCCGAGCGGGCCGTCAGCATGATAATCGGTACGTTCGAGAACTCACGGATGCGCATACACGCCGTGAGGCCGTCGAGTTCAGGCATCATTACATCGAGCAGCACAAGGTGGAACGACTGTTCTTTCAATAAGTCGATCGCCTCGAGACCGTTCGTGGCTGTGACGGTCTCATATCCTTCCTTCTCTAAATTCGAAACGAGCAAATCTCGCATTTGTTCTTCATCATCGGTCACTAAGATGCGAAATGTTGGTTCTGGCATTGGGCATTCTCCTTTACAAAACGGTTAACGAGGACATGTGATTATTCCCTCATACCTCTATCATACCTATCTCTTTGAATTAGAACAGAAATATTCATTGTCGTAAAGTTGTCCTCATGAAATCCACACAAAAACGCCACAAAAAAGCCAATTCTTTGTCAGAATTGGCTTACGCTTCGAGCTGGGCTTCGTACGTGTGTTCGAATTCAGGTGCATGGAGTGAGTGCAAGTAAAGCTGGAAACTCGATTTCGACACTTCATATAAGACGTATTCGACGTCTCCTTGATTGATGGCACTCAATAACTCAGACCGGATTTCATTGGCGCAGAAGGCGTATGGCAACTTCTCCGCCGCCGCAATCGAACGCTCATTCGATTGACGAATTTTCAAAAATACACTTTCAATACCAAGTTCGAAGAAAAGTTCTGAGAAGAACGCTTCTTTCGCGACTTGATTGTAACCTTTGCCGTGATACGGTTTGCCAAGCCACGTCCCGAGGAATCCATAGCCGGATTCCACATCGAACAAGCTGATTGTCCCAATCGGGGTACCAAACTCGTTCGTGATGGTGCGTGAGATGATGTTTCCTTGCTCTTCTAGCTCGATGATTTGCTTCGTGCTAAATAAAAACTCGTCAAAGTGGACCGTCTTTTGACGGACATATGGAAAGACATCTGGGTGTTGCATCAGTTCGAACAACTCCGCGCAGTCGGTAAGCTCACGAAATTTGAGCACCTAAACATTCCTCCTCCTCATTCAGACCGCTGAAGAATAGTTGTAACGAAAGCATACTTCTGGCTTCGTTGTTCGAACTTGCCTTGGCTGCTCCCTTTTATGAAGTTACAAGATTATTTTATATAGTTTTTTTAAAAAAGCAAGTAAATAAAATGCAACTTCATAAAAAAATAATAAGAGCGCTTTCAAGGCTGGTGCCACTCACATCTCGTGATGTGTTTTCGAGCGGCTCGTCGAGTAAACGATGTGACCATTGACGATCGTCATAATCGGCTTAGACATGTAATCGAGCGGGAAGTGGCTCCATAGGACAAGGTCGGCATCTTTGCCGATTTCGAGCGAGCCGATGCGGTCGTCCACCCCAAGTGATTCGGCCGGATGGATCGTGATGGCACGGAGCGCGACGTCGACCGGGAGTCCTTCGCGGGCAGCAAGTCCAGCGCATAGGTTCAAATATTGAACGGGCGTATAAGGATGGTCCGTCGTGATCGAGACGATCATATCGTGCTCGTGTAAAATGCGGTACGTCTCCCACGTCTTGTTCTGGAGTTCGATTTTCGATTTCCGGGTGAACGTCGGTCCGACGGTGACGTGTTTGACACCGAGTTCGCGCAACTTTTCGGCGACGAGATGTCCTTCCGTACAGTGCTCGATCCGATAATCGAGGTCGAACTCTTGTGCGAAGCGGACGACCGATAAAATATCGTCGGCGCGGTGGGCGTGGACGCGAATCGGCATCTTGCGATCGAGGGCGAGTTGAATCATCTGGCTGCCGAACGTGCCGATCGTCTTCGTCGAGTCGACGGTCCGGAACGCTTCACGCAACAACCCCATGATTCCCATGCGGGTCAACTCGCCGGATTTACCCATGCTGTGGACGCGCTTCGGATTCTCTCCGAGCGCGAGCTTGAGGCCGGCATAGCGCCGGAGCACCATATCCTCGATAAAACGGCCGTGCGTTTTGATCACGCTCGTCACGCCGCCGATGACGTTCATACTGCCGGGCATGACTTGAACGGCCGTCACCCCGGCCATGAGCGCTTCTTGAAATCCTTCGTCGAGCGGATAGACGCCGTCGATGGCCCGGGCGTGCGGCGTCATCGCCTCGACGGTCTCGTTCGCATCGTTTCCGACAGATCCTGTCCCTTCGTCATACAGTCCGAGGTGAGTGTGGGCGTCGATAAATCCAGGGAACAAGAAGTTAC
Source organism: Exiguobacterium sp. TNDT2 (assembly GCF_003331145.1). Taxonomy (GTDB): domain Bacteria; phylum Bacillota; class Bacilli; order Exiguobacteriales; family Exiguobacteriaceae; genus Exiguobacterium. The sequence continues at coordinate 66,499 of NZ_QLVE01000015.1, forward strand.
CTTCGGCCTCGATGACCGTCTCTCCGTCGTGCGGGTCCAATAAGTCCGCCATTTCAATGATTTTGCCGTCCTTGACGCGCAAATCCCCGTAAAAATGTGGTGCCGTGATCGGGTAAATATGGGCGTTACGAATTAACAGATTACTCACGTGCTGGCTCCTTTCAAGTCAAATGCAGTAGTTGTTTTAGGGCAGGTTCTAACGTTTCATAGCGGAACCGGAAACCGTGATTGAGTGCTTTCGTCGGCACGACTTTCGCTCCTTCGAGGACGATGACGCTCTTCTCTCCGAGCGCGAGCTTGAGGAGCGGCGCCGGAGCGGGTGCCCAGTGGGGACGATGCATGATCCGGCCGAGCGTTTTCCCGAACTCGTTCATCGTCACGGGCTTCGGTGCCGTGCCATTGACGGGTCCCTTAATCGTACTCGTCTCGAGGATATGGACGAACAAACGGACGAGGTCGTCCAAATGAATCCACGGCACCCATTGTTTGCCGGAGCCGAGTCGTCCGCCGACACCGAGCGTGTAAGGCAGCTTCATGAGTGGGAAGGCGCCGCCGTCATTCGATAAGACGACACCGGTCCGCATCGTGACGAGACGGATGCCCATGTCTTGAATGGGTTTCGCCTCTTTCTCCCATAACACGCAGACGTTGCCTAAAAAATTGGTCCGGTCGGGGAGGGGGGTCGCCTCCGAATACGTGATGGATTGATCCTCCCCATAGATGCCGATGGCGGACCCGCTGATGACGACACTCGGCTTGTGTTTCATATTTTTTATGATCCGAACGACTTCTTTCGTCCCGTCGATCCGGCTTTGAAGAATGGCTTGTTTCTGTTTATGTGTCCAACGTCCATCGTTGATGGAAGCACCGGCCAAATGAATGAAGGCGTCGACGTCTTGCAACTCGGACTCAGGATGACTGCCTGGTGTCATCCATTCGACGAACGAGATCCCTCCTTGCCGCGGGCGCGGGCGGCGTGTCAATACGACGACTTGATGTCCGGCTTCGGCGAGCGCGCGGACGAGTGGGCGACCGATTAGTCCGGTTCCGCCGGTTATTGCTATTTTCATAAGTCTCCCTCCAGTATATTGAAGCGATTTCAAAACGGGTATGAGTTTCATAAGAAAGCGGACCGTTCGTAGGTAAATACCCTTTCTTCTAACTTATCAAAAATCCTGCGCGAATGGGGAACGTGATATGTTAGAAGCAGGAAATGGAGGGATTTCGTGAAAATCGCCAAGTTTACGACCCAGAAGAAAAATAAAGACCGGCTCAACGTATACGTCGAGAAGGATGGGCGTGAGGAATTTGCGTTCGCCATCGACCTCGACGTCTTCATCAAATATGGATTGACGAAAGGGATGGAGCTCGAAGACGACTTCGTACGTGATGTCCTTCAAGCCGAAGAAGAACAAAAAGCATATAAAGCGGCCGTCAATTATTTGTCGTACCGAATGCGTGCCGTTTCAGAGGTACGCGACTACCTTTTGAAGAAAGAGATAGATGAGGCGGCCATCAAGCGCGTCATCGAACGATTGATCGAACAGCGTTACTTGAACGATGCTGAATTTGCCAAAGCCTACACTCAGACAAAGTTCAATACGAGTCCGAGCGGACCGGTCAAAATCAAACGAGAACTTACCCAGCTTCGAATTGCCCCTGACATCATCGAAGACGTCATCGGTGCAATTTCGCGCGAAGACCAGCTTGAAAAGGCCGGAAAGTTCGTAAATAGGAAACAAATGGAAACAAATCGACGTTCTGCCACAGAAGTGCAACAAAGAATTCAACAAACCCTAATGCAAAGAGGATTTACGTTTGATATCATTTCAGAGGCGATTCTCACGTTTTGGGAGAACGAGGATGAGGACGTTGAACTTTCGGCTTGTTTGACACAGGCGGAAAAACTGAATCGGAAGTTCAGTGGGTATGCCCCATATGAGCGGAAACAGCGGATGAAGATGCAGCTTCGGCGCAAAGGTTTTCCATATGAGGTGATTGAGCGGGCTTTAGATCGACTCGCTGAACAAGAGTCATAACGGAAAAATGATTTACGGTAGGGGAAAATTTTGAAAAGGTGGGTCTACATTGACGATTTTTGAATGGATTACAGCACTCATGCCGATTGTGGCAGTGCTCGTATTATTGGTCATTATGCGTTTACCGGCGTCGGTCGCGATGCCGCTCTCGCTCGTATTGACGGCAGGACTTGCGTTCTTCGTCTGGCAGCTCGATGCGACACGAATTATGGCGGCGACGCTACAAGGACTCGTGATTGCCGTCACGACGGTCTGGATTGTGTACGGTGCGATCGGAATGATGAATACGATGAAAGAGGGCGGCGGAATGAACGCCATCCGCTCTGGATTCGTCAACATCACACCGGATCCCCGGATTCAAGTGCTCATCGTCGGCTGGTTGTTCGTCTCCTTCATCGAAGGTGCTTCGGGCTTCGGGACACCAGCTACGGTTGCGGCGCCCCTGTTGATTGCCCTCGGCTTCCCGCCGATTGCAGCGGTCGTCATCGCTTTATCGGCCGACGTCTCGGCGGTCACGTTCGGTGCGGTCGGCACACCAGCTTTAATCGGAATTGGGAACGGGCTGTCGCTTGACGTCAATCAACCGGAAACGATCGAATTTTTGACAAGCGTCGTCTTACAGACGGTGTTGATTGATATGTTCGTCGGTTTGTTGATTCCGTTTATCTTGATTTTGATGCTGACCCGATTCTTCAGTAAAGAGAAGTCAATCAAGCCGGCGCTCGAGGTGTTCCCGATTGCCATTATCGCGGCACTCGTTTACAGTATCCCGGCCTACATTTGGACACTCATCCTCGGATTTGAATTCGGGGGCATGCTCGGCGGGTTGACGGGTCTCGTCATCCTCGTCACAATGGCACGCAAAGGGATCCTCATGCCAAAACGGGTGTGGACGTTCGACGGTTATGCCGATGAGATCGAGCAGCCGCTTGAGAAGCCGTCTGTCGGTAAAGGCAAACGTGAACTTCCGCAGTGGAAAGCGTGGGCGCCATATTTGATTTTGACGATTTTCCTCGTGTTGACACGGACCGTGCCATTCTTGAATGAATTGACACGTAGCGTCCGCATTGACTTGCCAAACATCATCGGGGTCGAAGGAATCTCGACGTCGTGGGAACCGTTCTATTCGCCAGGATTCATGTTCATCTTGACGATGATCGCGACGTTCTTCCTCCACAACATGAGCTGGTCACAAGTGACGTCGGTGTTCAAAGCGACGACGCTCGGTGTGGTCGGGACGGCCATCACGCTCGCTGCGTCAGTGCCGATGGTTCGAATTTTCATTCACTCAGAAAATGGTGGAGCAGGTCTGGCTTCGATGCCAGTCGAACTCGCCACGGCTGCAGCCGATACGTTCGGCGGCGTCTGGCCGCTCGTCGCACCGTGGATTGGGGCGCTCGGCGCCTTCGTTTCCGGGTCGGCCACATTCTCGAACATGATGTTCTCGAGTTTGACGACGAACGTCGCTGAATCCGTCGGCTTGAACGAGACGCTCGCGTTATCCATGCAGATGGCAGGGGCGAACGCCGGTAACATGATTTGTGTCTTGAACGTCGTCGCGGTCGCTTCGGTCGCGGGTCTTCTCGGAAAAGAAGGGACGATCATTCGTTACACGCTCATGCCGATGATTTATTACGTGACGGCGACAGGTCTTGTCGGTTTGATGCTCGCCACGTTCTTCTTGTAAAAAAGTTACAAATTATTTACGACAATAATATTGACAATTTTCTGAACAGTCTGCTAAGGTTTTAGTAGATTTTCAAACTATGAACAGAGAGGAGCCAGCATGATGAAGTACATCTCAACACTACAACGCACACACACAACATCATATGGCTACTCGTATTTGACTGCGTAATTTGGCAGCTGGATAGGGGTAGTGTCCTTTCCCTGACCATGCAAAAGACTGAAGACTCAGAAGCGTACTTCATCCGATTGGTTGCACAATCAGGTGACGTGCGCTTTTTTTGCGTGCGCGGAAAGGACGGAAGGGGGAATCAGTCATGAAACTGATTAAACAACTAGATTGGTTTATTAAAAGACAGAAGCGGACGTATATCGTCGCCATCATCCTGCTCATCATCACCGGCGTCGTCGATATGCTGCCGCCATGGATTATCGGGCAGGCGATCGATGCCATCCGCGAAGGGAGCTTGACGACGGAACGTCTCGTCATGATCGTCGGATCATTGCTCAGTATCATGGTTTTATCATACGTCCTTTCGTATGTATGGATCGCCCGTCTGTTTGGGACGGCGTTCCTGCTCGAGAAAAAATTGCGGGCCCGTTTCTTCGGCCACCTGCTCCGGCAGACACCGCGCTTCTATCAACAGCACCGCACCGGGGATTTGATGGCGCTCGCGACGAACGATTTGAAGGCGGTGGAACGGACGGCCGGGTTCGGCGTCATGACGCTCGTCGACTCGTTCAATATGACGCTCATCGCCCTCACAATCATGGGCGTGTTCATCGATTGGAAGTTGACGCTCGCCGCACTCTTGCCGATGCCGCTTCTCGCCTGGTCGATGAATAAGCTCGGACGCCAAATCCATGCTCGCTTCACAGCGGCGCAGGACGCGTTCGGCGTGATGAACGACCAAGTCGTCGAATCGATTTCAGGCCTTCGGGTCGTCCGCTCGTTCGTGCAAGAAGACGCAGATACGAAAAAGTTCGACACGATCACCGACGACGTGATGGCGAAAAACATGCACGTCGCGAAAATCGACGTCTTGTTCGAACCGGTCATTAAACTGCTCGTCGGCTTGAGCTATTTGATCGGTTTGTCGTTCGGAACGTATCTTGTGTTCACGAATGACATCACACTCGGACAGCTCGTCTCGTTCAACATCTATCTCGGGATGCTCATTTGGCCGATGTACGCGTTCGGCGAACTAATCAACGTCGTGCAACGGGGAACGGCGAGCCTTGAGCGCATCGAGGCGACGATGAACGAGACACCGGACGTCATCTCAACGGGGACGGTCGAAGTCGACGTCCCGGAGAAAATCACGTTTAAATCACTGTCATTCCAATATCCGGGATCGACCCGAGCCTCGCTTGAAGACATCGTCTTGCACGTGTCGCGCGGTGAGACGATCGGCATCGTCGGACCGACCGGGGCCGGGAAGACGACGCTGTTGCGTCAATTGCTCCGCGAGTATCCGATTGATGACTCATTACTCGTCAACGGAATCCCGATTCACGACATCAAACTCGATATCGTGCGCGGTTGGAGCGGTTACGTCTCGCAAGAACATCTACTGTTTTCGAAGACGGTCCGCGACAACATCTTGTTCGGTTCAAACGATGCGACCGAACAAGACCTCGAGACGGCGATCCGGCTCGCGGCGTTCGATACCGATATCGAGCATTTGGAGAACGGTCTCGACACGGTCGTCGGGGAACAAGGGGTTATGCTCTCGGGCGGGCAGAAACAACGGCTGTCCATCGCCCGCGCGCTCTTGAAAGATCCAGAGATCCTCTTGCTCGACGATTCACTTTCAGCGGTCGATGCCAAGACGGAAGCGCGCATTATCGACTCAGTCCGGACGAGCCGGGCCGAACAGACGACGTTCATCGTCGCACATCGCCTGTCCGCTGTCGCCCATGCCGACCAGATTCTTGTGCTGCAAGACGGTCGCGTCACAGAACGGGGGACACATGACCAACTGATGGAACGACGCGGTTGGTATTACGAACAATACGTTCGACAAGGAGAGTCGGAGTAATCCGGGAAAGGGGGAATCTCTCATGATCGATCAATACGAATTAGATCCAGTCCGCAGGAAAAAAACGATCCGTTCACTCGTCGGCTATGCCAAACAAGTGAGACGCTCGATTTTCCTCGGTTTGACCTTACTATTTTTAGCGGTCGGGGCCGAACTAGCCGGACCGTATATCGCCAAAATTATCATTGACGACCATATCGTCGCCATCGAGCGCGATTGGGTTCAAGTCGAGTCAGGCGGGAGTGTCGATTTTGACGGCAACTCCTATGAAAAAGAGACACGTCTCGACGGGGAGACCGTCGTCCGTCCCGTCTCAATCGTTCAGACGACGGACGGCTACTATCTCGTCCCAGACGCTGTCATGAGTGGTGGAGTACGTGAAGTCGAAGACGGCGTCCTCACCATCACACGGAGCGAGGAATCAGCGACGTACGACAATATCGTGCCGCTCTCCTCGACCGACGTCTTCCAGTTTTATGAGACGGATCTTCGGGCCGTGCTTATGTTATCTGCCTTGTACGTCGTCTTACTTCTTATCGCGGCAGGTTTGAACTGGGGGCAACAGATGCTCCTCCAACGATCGGCCCATAAGATTGTCAAAACGATGCGACTCGACGTCATGCGACATTTGCAGACGATTCCGGTCCGCTACTTTGACCAGACACCGATCGGGAAAATCGTCAGCCGCGTCACGAATGACACTGAGACGATTCGCGACCTATATTTGGGCGTGCTCGCACGCGTCTTCCAAAGCGTCGTCATGATGATTGGTGTCCTGATCGCCATGTTCTTCTTGGACGTGCGCCTCGGTCTCGTCTCGCTCATCATCATCCCGGTCGTTATCGTCTGGATTAAGCTGTTCCAACGCCTGTCGACCCGAAACAACTTCCGTGTCCGTGCCCTCGTCGCCGATATGAACGCCCAATTGAATGAGAGCATCCAGACGATGCCGATCATTCAGTCGTACGTCAAAGAAGATCTCGTCTATGACGAGTTCAACGAGAAAAACAGCGACAACTTCCAAACGAGACGGAAACTGCTCAAACTGGATGCGCTCATGTCGCACAACTTGGTCAACTTCTTCCGCAACATGGCGCTCGCCTTACTCATCTGGGTCGTCGGTGCGCAGACGCTTGGAACGGGCAGCGTGCTCACGCTCGGGATTTTATACGCCTATATCGATTACGTGTCACGGATCTTTGAGCCGGTCACACAAATCATGAACCAACTGTCCCCGCTCCAACAAGCGCTCGTCTCGGCAGACCGGATGTTCCAGTTGCTCGACGAGAAAGGGGAAGACGTGTCCACGGAACGGATTGCACGCTTTAAAGGCGAGGTCGCCTTCGAGGACGTGTCGTTCAGCTATGAGGCCGGGAAACCGGTGCTGCAACACATCGATATCCATGCGGAACCGGGTGAGACGGTGGCGCTCGTCGGTCATACGGGGAGCGGCAAGAGTTCGATCATGAACCTGCTCATGCGTTTTTATGACCCGTCAGAAGGAACGCTCAACATTGATGGCATGGACGTGACGAAACTGCCGACGCAAGCCGTCCGCGCCCATCTCGGTATCGTGCTCCAAGACCCGTTCTTGTTCACGGGCTCGATTCGAACGAACGTGACGCTCGGTGACGAGACGATCTCGGACGAGCGGATTTGGCAAGCGTTGACGGCGGTCGGAGCCGATCGATTCGTCAAACAGTTGCCACACGGAATAGACGAGCCGGTCATCGAACGCGGCGCCTCGCTCTCAAGCGGAGAGCGCCAGTTGATCAGTTTCGCCCGTGCCCTCGTCTTCGACCCAGCCATCCTTGTCTTAGATGAGGCGACGGCAAGTGTCGATTCGGAGACAGAAGCGCTCATCCAAGACGCGCTCAAGATGCTCACATACGGGCGGACGACGTTCGTCATCGCGCACCGTCTCTCGACGATACGGGAAGCGGACCAAATCCTCGTCCTCGATCACGGTCACATCATCGAGCGAGGCAACCATCAATCACTCATCGCTGATGGCGGGGTCTACGCCCGGATGCATGAGTTGCAAAGTAAACAACAAGCCATCAGTTGAGGAGGTCTTATGGAGATTATCGGAAAGCATAACCGGGCCAAAGTGTTCAATGAACGGATTGACGATACGACGCGGGCCCAAATCCAAACACTTGTCGATCAACCGTTCACGCGAGGCGCCTCGATTCGAATCATGCCGGACATGCATGCCGGCAAAGGATCGGTCGTCGGGACGACGATGACGATTCACGACAAGGTCGTGCCGAACCTCGTCGGCGTCGACCTTGGGTGTGGCATGCTCTGTACGGAAATCAAGGTAAAGCGCATCGACTTTCAACGGCTCGACGACGTCATCCGCCAATTTGTACCGAGCGGGATGAACATCCGGGATACAGCACACTCTTACGCGTCTGAGCTCCCGCTCGAGGATGTGCGGGCGCCGTATAAGCTCGACCGGGCCCTCCGCTCGGTCGGCACGCTCGGTTCGGGCAATCATTTCATCGAAGTGAACCGGGACGAAGCCGGACGCACGTTTCTCGTCATCCACTCCGGTTCACGCCACCTCGGGGTGCAAATCGCCGAGCATTATCAAGGACTGGCCGTCGAACAGATGCTCGAGAGAGAGGGCGAGGCACAGAAACGTTTTCAGGACCTCGCTTACGTCGAAGGGGAAGCGATGGCCGATTACATGCACGACGTGCGTATCGCACAGCAATATGCGGCCGCTAACCGTCTTGCCATGACCGATGTCATCATTGAAGCGATGAACTGGAACGTCGTCGATCAATTCGATACGGTCCACAACTACATCGACCACGACGCGATGATGCTTCGGAAAGGGGCCATTTCGGCGCGTGACGGCGAGCGGGTCATCATCCCGATGAACATGCGCGACGGCTCGCTCATCTGTACCGGCAAGGGCAACCCGGACTGGAATTTCTCGGGACCACATGGCGCCGGACGGGTCATGTCACGCTCGGCAGCGCGGAAACGGGTTGACTTCAAAGAGTTCAAACGATCAATGGAAGGGGTTTGGTCGAGCTCGGTCCTGCCGTCGACGATTGACGAATCACCGTTCGTCTATAAGTCGATGAAAGAGATTGTTCGCTATATCGAACCGGCCGTCACGATTGATCAAGTTATCAAACCACTTTATAACTTCAAGGCGAACTGAAAGGGCGAATTCAGTTTCGCCTTTTTCTTTTCCACGAAAAATCTGATACGCTACAAGAGAGGTGAGCGAAATGGAAAAACGATTGAGTGATTTATCAACATATGAACTCGAACAAGAGATTCGGGCGCTCCATGAACGGAAGCGGAAAGCCGAACAGATGGGCATGGTCAGTGAGATCGAGGTCGTCTTGCGACGGATCGCGATTGCTGAGAGCTACTTGGTCGACCCGAAATCGTTCAAGCCCGGGGCGACGTATATCGTCAACTATAATGACCGGCCGTTCCGATTGAAGTTTGTGAATGGTGTCATGGGTTGGGGGACGTTCGAAGGGGAGACGACCGAGCATGCAATCCCGCTCTCGGAGCTGTCGGAGGTGAAGGCATGAACCGGACCGAACAATATGAGCGCTTGGCACACATCTTGAAACAGAAGAATGATGTCTTGAGCGATCTCGAGGCGTTGACGTGGGTTGAAGTCCTCTGGGAGGATTTCGAGACGACGCTCGCCCGGGCTGGTGAACCGTATCCGGGGGAAGCGAAATCATTCCAGTACGTCATTCAACAGATTGATGCGTACGGACCGCAACTCCACTTGTTCCAAACGAAAAACGAGAAGTTCAAGCACTTGATGTCAAAGCGCGACATCCATTAAAAACACGCCGATGCGGCGTGTTTTTTTGCTTGCAAACTGCACACAATCCGTTATAATAAAGGTCGCTATTAGTTCGCTTTATAGTTAAGTATTTATAAACTTTCTTTAGTTGAAATCATCTTTCACTAAACCTGATTTATAGAAGGAAGGAGGGATTAAGACTTGGACGTCGGTCAAAAAATCAAGCGGCTCCGCGTCAAGAAAGGGTTGACGCAAGAAGAGTTGGCCGAGCGCACGGATTTGAGTAAAGGCTATATCTCTCAAATCGAGCGTGATTTGAGTTCACCTTCGCTCGAGACATTATTCGACTTGTTGGAAGTGCTCGGTTGCTCGCCGAAAGAGTTCTTCGATGAAGAGATGTTTCAAAAAGTGATCTATACCGAGGACGATCGGACCGTCTACGTCGACGAGGAGCGGAAATATCGGACTGAATGGCTCATCCCGGAATCGAACGAAAAAGAGATGGAACCGATTTTGCTGACATTCTTCAAACATGGGGAATTTAAGCGTTATGAACCTTCCCGTTCCGAGACGTTCGTCTACGTCCTGTCAGGGCGGGTAGCCCTGAAGCTCGGCCATCACGCGTACTTCGCTAAAGCCGGAGAAACGTTATATTATGTCGCCTCTGATTCGCATCAGCTCGTCAATGACTACGACGGCGAGAGTGAATGTTTGATTGTCGCGACCCATTCATATTTATAAGGGAGGAACTGAAATGAACCCAGAAACGATTATTCGCTTTGACAATGTGTCGAAGCGTTACGATGACACCGTCGTCTTAGAAAACATCAGCTTCGAGATTGAGAAAGGCAAGTTCTACACGTTGCTCGGGCCATCTGGATGTGGGAAGACGACGATTTTACGTTTGATCGCCGGTTTCACGGATGCGTCAGCAGGCGATATCGAGTTCAACGGGAAGCGCATCAACGACGTCCCAGCGAACAAACGTCAAGTGAACACCGTGTTCCAAGACTATGCGCTCTTCCCGCACTTGAACGTGTTCGAGAACGTCGCGTTCGGTCTGCGCATCAAAAAGATGAAAGAAGCGGACGTGAAGACGAAAGTCGAGCAAGCGCTCAAATTCGTCAACCTGGAAGGTTACGAGTCACGTGAAATCGATGAGATGTCAGGCGGACAACGCCAGCGTGTCGCCATCGCCCGTGCCATCGTCAACGAACCGGAAGTCATCTTGCTCGATGAACCGCTCTCAGCGCTCGATTTGAAACTCCGGACCGAGATGCAATATGAGCTTCGTGAATTGCAACAGCGTCTCGGCATCACGTTTATCTTTGTCACGCACGACCAAGAGGAAGCGCTCGCGATGTCGGATGAGATTTTCGTCATGAATAACGGGAAAATCGTCCAAAGCGGGACCCCGACCGATATTTACGATGAGCCGATCAACCGTTTCGTCGCCGATTTCATCGGTGAATCGAATATCGTTCCGGGCGTTATGCCAGAAGATAACATTGTCACGTTCGCCGGGAAGACGTTCGATTGTGTCGACCAAGGGTTTGACCGCAACGAGAAAGTCGAAGTCATCATCCGTCCGGAAGATTTAGAGATGACATCGGTCGAATCGGCGAAACTCATCGTCGACGTCGACTCGCAACTGTTCCGAGGCGTCCACTATGAGATTTGCTGCTATGACCAAGAAGGCAACGAATGGCTCGTCCATTCGACGAAAAAATCGGTCGTCGGTTCGAAAATCGGCCTCACATTTGATGACGAGGCGATTCACGTCATGCGCTTAGGAGAGACGGAGGAAGAGTTCGACCGTCGTCTCGAGTCCTATGAGGAGGTCGCTCATGAATCAAACTAGTCAAACCGCGAAGACGGTCTATTTGACGACCTACTGGTTATGGATCGCGCTGTTCGTCATCGCGCCGCTCCTGCTCGTCGTCTACTACTCGTTTTTTGATATCGAAGGGAACTTGAGTTTAGAAAACTATCAGATGTTCTTCACGTCGACGTATTTGACGATGACGTTGTCGTCCTTCTGGTATGCGTTCTTGATCACGTTCTTCTCACTCTTGATTGGGTATCCGACCGCCTATTTATTGACGAAGACGAAGCATAAGCAACTTTGGCTTTTGCTCATCATCTTGCCATCATGGATCAACTTATTGCTCAAAGCCTATGCGTTTCTCGGTATCTTCGGGACGTACGGCATCACGAACCAGTTTTTAGAGGCGATCGGTATCGGGACGCAACAGATCTTATTCACGGACTTCAGTTTCGTGTTCGTGTCAGTATACATTTTCATCCCGTTCATGATTTTACCGATTTATAACGCCATCGAGAAGCTCCCACCGTCGCTCGTCTATGCGTCGCGTGATCTCGGGGCCTCGAACTGGACGACGTTCCGCCGGGTCATCTTCCCGCTCACGCTCGACGGTGTGAAGTCAGGGATTCAAATCGTCTTCATCCCGGCGTTGTCGCTCTTCATGATCACTCGACTGATTGCCGGTAACCGTGTCATCACGCTCGGGACGGCGATCGAACAACAATTTCTCGTCACGCAAAACTGGGGCATGGGCTCGACGATTGCCGTGTTCTTAATTTTGGCGATGGTCCTCGTTATGGTCATCACACGTGACTGGGGCGCGAAAGGAGCGGTGCGTCGATGAAACCGAAAAAATTTAAATTAGCCAACCTGTATTTGATGGCGGTGTTCTTCATCCTCTACGCACCGATTCTCTATTTGATCGTCTACTCGTTCAACAGTGGCGGGACGATGAGCAATTTTGAAGGCTTCACGCTCGACTGGTACAAGTCACTCTTTACCGATACGCGCCTGCTCGTCATCGTCTTGAACACGATCGTCATCGCCTTGCTGTCGGCGACGATCTCGACCGTGCTCGGCGTCATCGGGGCGCTCGCTATCTATACGGCGCGACAACGCTTCACGAAGACGTCACTCTTATCACTCAACAACGTGTTGATTGTCAGCCCGGACGTCATCATCGGGGCGTCGTTCCTCATCTTGTTCACGATGCTCGGGATTCAGCTCGGCTTCTATTCGGTGCTATTGGCGCACATCGCCTTCTCGGTACCGATTGTCGTCATCTTGGTCTTGCCGAAGCTGCAAGAGATGAGCCCGACGCTCATCGATGCGTCGCGTGACCTTGGGGCAAGTACGTGGGACGTATTGACGAAAGTCATTTTGCCATATATCACACCGGGTATCTTTGCCGGGTTCTTCACGGCACTCACGTATTCGCTCGATGACTTTGCCGTCACGTTCTTCGTGACCGGCAACGGCTTTACGACACTCGCCGTCGAAGTTTACTCACGGGCCCGTCAAGGCATCTCGCTCGAGATTAACGCCTTGTCAGCCATCTTGTTCTTGTTCACACTTATCCTCGTCCTTGGGTATTACGTGCTCGCCCAACGCGGTGCGAAAGCGAAGGAGGTAAGACGATGAAAAAATTGGTCATCATGTTGACGGTACCGGTCCTCGTCAGTTTCGGCCTCTTGCTCTGGGTGTATCAAATCAATATGGCGCAAGGGTTTGGCGGCGATAACACGCTCGTCGTCTACAACTGGGGTGATTACATCGATGAAGATTTGATTGGAGAGTTCGAGGAAGAGACGGGCTTGAAGGTCATTTATCAGACATTCGACTCGAACGAGGCGATGCTCACGAAAATCGAGCAAGGCGGTACGGCGTTCGACATCGCCGTACCATCAGACTATGCCATCAGTAAAATGATTGAAGAAGACCTGCTCCTGCCGATCGACTATGACAAACTCGACAACTTTGATAACATCGACCCACGTTTTCTCGACAAGTCGTTCGACCCGGGCAACACGTACTCGGTCCCTTACTTCTGGGGGACGGTCGGCATCGTGTACAACCCTGAGCTCGTAGACGGCGAAATCACGTCGTGGAATGACCTATGGGACATGCCGCTCGAGAATGACATCTTGCTCGCAGACGGGACGCGTGAAGTGATGGGCTTCGGTCTCAACTCGCTCGGTTACTCGCTCAACACGACCGACAAAGACGAGTTGCTCGAGGCGGAGAAGAAGCTTGAGACACTTTGGCCGAACATTAAAGCAATCGTCGGCGATGAAATCAAGATGCTCATGGCCAATCGCGAAGCGGCCGCGGCCGTCGTCTGGTCAGGTGACGCCTCCGAGATCATGTATGAGAACGAAGAGTTGACGTATGTCATCCCGGAAGAAGGAACGAATCTCTGGTTCGACAACCTCGTCATTCCGAACACATCAAAAAACGTCGAAGGCGCGCACCAGTTCATCGACTTCATGCTCGACGCGGAAATCGCGGCCCGAAACACCGATTACGTCGGCTATTCGACGCCGAACGAAGCGGCACTTGAATTCTTGGATGAAGAAGTGACGTCAGACGAACGTTTTTATCCGTCGAAAGACGTGACGGATGAGCTCGAAGTGTATGAAAACTTAGGCAAGCGAATGAACGCCTACTACAATGAACTATACTTGCGCTTCAAAATGCAGAGTAAATGAAAGGAGTCCCGCTCACGGTGAGCGGGACTTTTTGTGTTGCCTGAGGCGGGAATATTAGCCGATGGGGGATTTTGTCTGTTGAATGGCATCGATGTGTGCTGCCTTGACTTCATCGCTAACGTGCATATAGGGACGAAGTTGTTCGTATAAGTTGATTCGTTCGGCCGCCGACAATCGAGACTCAACGGAGTCCGTCATTTGTTTGGCCCATGCTTTTCGATTCAACACCGGAACGCTCGACGACTCCACTCGTTTCAATGTGGAACGGTCACTGAAGACGATCCACGATTGCAAACAACTGCGGTCGAGACCGAGCAGTTGTTCGATCGCCCGCATATGGAGCTCGTTTTGTTTAACTAAACTTGGCGAGAATTCTCCCACCTCTAAGCGTCTCGGGCGAAGCCCGGCGTAGGTGGGAGATGAATCGCCTGCTTGCGAACCCTTTGAATGTCCCTGTGACAAATACAACGAACAAAAGTTCGTGATTCCGTCAGAATTCCTCGCCCCCTCCGCGGGTATCGGAATGGGACGAGAGTCATCCG
>NZ_QLVE01000016.1 GCF_003331145.1 Exiguobacterium sp. TNDT2
CAGACGCCACGACGTTGAACGTGCCGTCGCCGAGTCCGACGAGGAGCGGTGACTTGTTCTTGCCGATATAGAGGCGTTCTTTATCTTCCGAGTCGATCATCGCGATCGCGTACGAGCCGTGGAGCTCAGACAACGTCTTGCGGAACGCTGCCTCGACGTCGCCGAGTTCGACGAAGTTCTTCTCCATCAACTGGACGATGACTTCCGTGTCCGTCTCCGAGAGGAACGGCACGTCGAGTGTCGCCTTGATTTGTTCGTCGTTCTCGATGACACCGTTGTGGACGAGCGTGAAACGACCCGTCGTGCTCTGGTGCGGGTGGGCGTTCGGCACGCTCGGCACCCCGTGTGTTGCCCATCGTGTGTGGCCGATTCCGATCAATCCATCTACTTCTGCTGGGACGACTTCGCGTAGCGCAGCAATCCGGCCGACTTCTTTATGCACGTTCACGTGATCATGCATCAAAGCAAGACCTGCCGAGTCGTAACCGCGGTACTCGAGTTTTTCAAGACCTTTGAGAAGGATTTCCTTCGCACCGGTGTTCCCAATCATTCCTACAATTCCACACATACAAAATTCTCCTCTATATTCGATTTCTCGAAAAAGGAAACGGGCTTTTTCTAAGAGCTGTCAACGCGCTCCCCTTTGGCCGTCCGGTCACCCGGGCGTTTTGAGGGTTTGCTTGTAGTCGTGACAGGCGACTAGGAGGCATCCGCCGAATACTCGATAACCTCCAACCTCGTCAACTCCGCAGAGTTCTGGCGCTTGTTTCGTACTGGGTGTCCTTCCGTTTCTAAGGTCACGCTCTTAATAGTACAAATCACACCCCCATTCGTCAAGAACATCACATAATTTCACAGTGACAAAACGGAAACAAAAAGGGAACCCATAATTGGATTCCCTTGTTTTATTCCCTGTTTCGCCAAAATTATCCTTCAACGCCGTAATCTTCACGGACAACTTGGGCAATTCGCTCGACGTAACGGTCACATTCTTCTACTGTCGGTGCTTCCGCCATGACGCGCACGAGCGGCTCCGTACCAGAAGCACGGACGAGGATGCGGCCGTTGCCGTTCATTTCTGCTTCCGCTTCTTGAATCGTTGCGAGCACACGGTCGCCGTTCATCGCCTCATTCTTGTCCGTGACACGAATGTTGACGAGTTTTTGTGGATAGACCGGCATCTCAGCCGCGAGTTCTGACAGCTTGCGGCCTGTCGTCTTCACGATTTGGGCGAGTTGCACACCCGAAAGCATACCGTCTCCCGTCGTCGAGTGGTCAAGGAAGATGAGGTGACCCGACTGCTCGCCGCCAAGCGTATAGTTGTGTTTCTTCATCTCTTCGACGACATAACGGTCACCGACCGCCGTCTGGAGCGCCATCATACCTGCATCTTCAACGGCTTTATGAAAACCGAGGTTACTCATGACCGTCGCAACGATTGTGTTGTCTTTGAGACGACCTTTCTCGCTCAAGTACTTTCCGCAGATGTACATGATTTTATCGCCATCGACGATATCACCGTTCTCATCAACCGCAATCAAGCGGTCGCCGTCGCCGTCAAAGGCAAGACCCATGTCCGCTCCTTTTTCACGAACGAACTGTGCCAAGTGCTCAGGGTGAGTCGAACCGACACCTTCGTTGATGTTCAAGCCGTTCGGCGAGTTCCCGATCGTCGAGACGTTCGCTTCGAGGTCAGCAAATAGACGGGCTGCCAATCCGCTCGTGGCACCGTGCGCGCAGTCCAGAGCAATATGCAGCCCCTCGAAATCTTCGTCGACCGTCTGCTTCAACATTTGTAGATATTTTTGAGCACCTTCATAGTAATCCGAGACAAAACCGAGGTCTTTTCCGACCGGACGTGGCAACGTGTCTTCCGCCGCATCCAAAATCGCTTCGATTTCCGCTTCTGTCGCATCATCGAGCTTGAAGCCGTCGCTACCGAAGAACTTGATGCCGTTATCCGCTACCGGATTGTGGGATGCTGAAATCATGACACCGGCTGTCGCATCGAGCGACTTCGTCAAGTAAGCGACACCTGGCGTCGAGATGACGCCGAGACGCATCACTTCGGCCCCAATCGACAAGAGACCAGCGATGAGTGCGCCTTCAAGCATGTGACCTGAAATCCGCGTGTCACGGCCGATCAACACTTTTGGCTGTTCGCCGGCTGGCAAGTGCTTTGATAACACGTATCCGCCCGCGCGGCCTAAACGATATGCTAATTCTGCTGTCAATTCTGAGTTCGCGACACCGCGGACTCCGTCAGTTCCAAAATATTTACCCATGTATTCATTTCCTCACTTTTATATGATTGAATGCCTCATTGAATCGAGGACGTTTCAGTTTCTTCATCGACACTCGTCAACTCGATATCGATTGTCTTCGGGGAGACGACGGTCACACCTTTAGGTACTTCATAATCGACGTCGACCCCATGTAAGCCGCTCGGGAGACCTGTCAAATCCAAGGTCACACTCACACTATTCGACGTGATGTTTTCTAACAAGGACCGTTTCCCGGACAATGTCACGCCAATCACTTCAGGAGCTTGGAGCGTAAAGTTAGTCCGGTCATACCCTCGCACGGTGACAGGGACTGTCAAGCGGACCCGTTCCGTCAATTCGCCCGTGTCGTCTCGTGTCTCATCTACCGCCCGGACAAGCAATTGGACTTCTACTTGCTTCATCGCAAGCGATGAAGCGCCTTCTGGCAAAACGAGATTAGCGGTCACTTTGCCTGTCTTGTCGATGCCGTCGACATCAATTGGCTCCGTTTCCACAGTGTCAATTTGATCGAGCACGTCTTGTGGCGCAAAGACACGGACTTCCGTCTCTTCTAGCAACGTGTCGACGAGTCTGAAGTCATCGGCCACTTCACCCGTCGTCATCGCTTCAATCGGGAAGACGGCGCTCTGTTCGTAGACGGGGACCGTCACACTGATAATGTTCGGTTCGACGGTAACATTGAGCGGATTGCCGTTCGCATCTAAAATCGTCGGTTTCAATTCTCGCGTGAACGTTTGACTTTGATTCGCGACGTCGACGTTCAATGTGATTTCTTTGACGTTTTGAATCCGACTCGCACCACCCGAGACTTTCACCGTCGCCGGTTCAATGTCGGCGTCACCGACCACTTTCCCTTCCGGCAACTGATCTTTATTCAAAAGGTTGACGGAGACCGGGACTTCGATTGTCTGTTTACGGTCAATGTAGATCTCTACCGTATCCCGTTCAAGCTTGACGTTGACGTCGCCGCCAAAGCCGCGCGCCTCGACCGGAACACGGTGGAAGCCGGTCCCGAGATTCGTCAAATCGACGAAGACTTGATAATCTTTCACCAGTTTCGTCATCGTTAAACTGCTAGATGGTCCTTGAAGTTCAACGTTCATTTCTTCTGGAACGTTATATGCCACGTACTGCACCTCGTCGAAGAACACTTCGACCGGTACGTCGAGCGACATCGAACTTTGTCCGACAATCGGGAGGGCATTCGTGGAGTTGGTCGACGAACTCGTCTCGGCGACCATGAAATAAAGCAGGATGGCTAAAGCAAGTGCGATGATGCGGAGAAACCATTTATGTTGTAACCACTGATCAATCACTTACTTGTCCCCCCCTTTTTTATTAAAGAACGAGAGCGTCGTCTCTTTTTCTTCAATAACGAGTTCTTGGATCAACTTACTGCGAAGTGCCTCCTCATCCAACTCTCGATACAGACGACCGGCAATCGCGAGTGACACGGCGCCTGTTTCTTCAGAGACGGTGAGGGTCACGCTATCGGTCACTTCACTGACCCCGATGGCGGCCCGGTGTCGTGTCCCTAACGCTTTATCGATGTGCGGGCTCTCGGACAACGGCAAATAACAAGCCGCGGCCGCAATTTTCCCGTCCTGGATAATCATCGCCCCGTCATGCAGCGGGGTGTTCGGAATGAACAGGTTGATAATCAGTTGTGATGTGATGTGCGAATCCATGCGAATCCCGGTCTCGACGTACTCATTCAAGCCCGTATCGCGTTCAATCGCAATCAATGCACCGATGCGACGTTTTGACATGTATTGCGCCGAACTGACGATCGCTTCGATCATTTGACGTTGCTTATCCTCATCGCTCGTGCTCGTTCGGCCGAACAAATTACTTGTTCGTCCTAAATGCTCGAGTCCTCTTCGGAGTTCTGGTTGGAAGATGATAATGATCCCAAGTAGTCCATATGTGATGATTTGATTCAATAAGAACTGTAACGTCTTCAACCCAAAGAACCCACTGAGGAACCAGCTGACCAGGATGATGGAAATCCCTTTAATCAATTGGACCGCTTTTGTCCCACGTACAATCATCATCAATTTATAGATGACATACGTGACGACGACAATATCTAAAACGTCATTCAAATAATCGTACCAATGTACGTTCTCTGAAAGACTAAAAAATGATAAGAATGATACCTGTTCAAGTAGCGGCAAATGCTCCCCTCCTCAACTACCTAGCCAATTCGTGCAAATTACATTATATCACATTTCCGAAACCGCGCATCGCTAGACAATAAAACGAAACCAGATTGAAACGAACACAAAAAGACGCCGTCTCCGGCGTCTCCGTTAGAAGATTTGTTTGAACGAATACCACATCCACTCAAACATCCGATCGATCTGCTCAAGTTCTCCCGTGACTTCTCCAGCGCTAGCCAGATAAGCCCGACCATTTACAGCCGTCGCGTTCCCATTGACGGTCCCTTCAATTCGAAGGTCCCCGCCTTGGACCGTGATATCCCGCTCGACGGTAACGCTTTCCGGGATGACGACCTCGTTTGACGTGACAACGATGCCCGGCACTTTCGTGTACGTCATCGTCTCTGTCGATTCGTTCCATAGGCCGAGCGTCGCGCTCGACATCAAACTGAAGAATAAAGCGGCTGCCATCAGTCCTGGATGTTTGCGAATCCATCTCATCCATTGAGATTGTTGTTTACGTTTAGGGCGCACTTTTTCATCAAGTCGGGTCACAGGTGTAACATCCATCCGCGCTTTTGCATCCGGTAGAGACGCCATCACACGGGCTGTAAAATCATCGGATAGTTTCGGCCGAGGCAAGGCCTTCAGTTCGGCATCTATTCGTTCGTATTGGAGATACGTTTCGTATAATTCATCGTCCTCCAACAAGTGACGTAGTTCGTCAGATTCTTCGGGCAGGATGCCATCTTCCAAATATTGTTGTACTTTTTCTTCAGGAGTCAATTGAACCCCTCCCTGTTTTGAAAGATTGTCTTTAACATTTCTCTTCCCCGGAAGATCCTTGTTTTAACCGTAGCGACCGGCATATCAATCATGACGCTAATCTCTTTGAGCGATAAATCATCCACGTACTTCAGCAGGAGCGGAATCCGATACTTATCGGGCAACTGCTTAATCGCGTCATGCATCTCGCCTCGAATTTCGCGATGAACGACTTGGGCATCGGGTTGGGGTGCTTCATCAGCCAAATGGTCCTGATAGGTCAAGCCGTCGGTGCCCGCAATCTCGGCATCCATCGAATACTCCGGCTTTCGTTTTCTGAGACGATCGATTGCGACGTTCGTTGCAATGCGATAGAGCCACGTCTTGAACTTGTACTGAGGATCGTACGTATCAATCCGGGTATACGCCCGAATGAACGTCTCCTGGGCTGCGTCTTCCGCTTCGCCACGATCATATAATATCTTATAAGCGACAGCAAAGACACCATCCTTGTACAGTTCTACCAGCTCAGCAAACGAATCATGATTCCCCGACCTCAATTCGTCTACTAAACGGGTGGTCAGCCGTTCCATCAATCCACTTCCCCTCTCCGAAACCTATGCGGTCATCTTTCTATACGAATCATTTTCTATGTAGGTTTCAAAAAAAATCGTGACAACAAAAAAAGTTCCCAAGTCCATTGTAGCAAAGGGACTTGGAAACCGTAAGGTCATCAGACAGTTTCACCTTCCAATAACAGGTTTTCTTTGGATTTCAAAATCGTCTCGCACAACTCAAACGCCAACTGGGCCGTCGTATCGTTATGGTCAAGCGATGGATTCAATTCTACAAGCTCAATCGCAATCAAATCGTCTGCCTTCATCGCTTCAGCCAAGATCGCTTTTCCTTCCGCGGCCGTCAGACCTTGATCGACCGGTGTGCCGGTACCGGGTACAAGTTTCGCATCCAAGCTGTCCATGTCGAAACTGAGATAGAAGCGATTGACACGTGCGCGCAAGTAAGCGAGTGCTTCTTCCATCATGACGTCGACGCCCCGCGTTCGAATTTCTTCGACCGTGATCACTTTAATGCCAAGCCGATTGATTTCTCGAATCTCACCTTCATCGATGTCTCGAAGCGCCATATAGACCAAGTGCTCAGGCGCGAGTTTGGGTTCACGTCCGCCGACTTCAGTCAAGCGAATATCTCCCATTCCCATCGCCGCAGCAAGCGGCATGCCATGAATATTGCCCGATGGAGACGTTTCTCCCGTATTCAAATCAGCATGTGCGTCGACCCAGATGACGCCGTACGGTCCTGTTTTGGCAAGACCCGCCAGCGTTCCGATTGCCATGCTGTGATCGCCCCCAACGATCAAGGGGAATCGTTTCGCCTGTATCTCGATATCGACGACTTCTGCCAGTTCTTGGACCGTGTATAACACCCCGTCTACGCGTTTCAAATGCTCTTCACTGTTGATCATTTCAGATTCAGGTAACACCCGAATCATCTGTCGCTTCGTTGAGGCCGGTAATAATGTCTCCAATCCAAGTGTGCGTAACTTTGATGGACCTTGCTCTACGCCATGTTTCCCCTGTCCATAGCGAAGCGGTACTTCAATATATGACCAATTCATCCCCATTTCCCCCTTGAACGTTTAATATCTTCATTGTAAATGCTACCAAAGTCGTGGTTCAACTTCACATCATGATGAATAAACATACAAAAAGGCAGCCTGAATGGTGGCAGGCTGCCTTTCTCTGTACTCTCAAGTGAATGGTTCATGGATTTAGGCAAAAAAAAACTTAAGTCATAAGTAACTTAAGAAAAAAACAAATGGTGGAGCCTAGCGGGATCGAACCGCTGACCTCCTGCGTGCAAGG
>NZ_QLVE01000017.1 GCF_003331145.1 Exiguobacterium sp. TNDT2
CCCTGGTTGAATCGATTTCAATCCACGCACTCACGAAGAGTGCGATGGCAACATAAATGGAGCGGCCAGCGATGGTACTAATTTCAATCCACGCACTCACGAAGAGTGCGATTAACTCTCGGACTGGATAAGGTCGTGTGTCTTACATTTCAATCCACGCACTCACGAAGAGTGCGATGATTGTTTCATTTTGTTCGATATGATCGAGTGACGATTTCAATCCACGCACTCACGAAGAGTGCGATTTTCCCAGCGATGGCGCGTACCTCGTTGTTACTATTTCAATCCACGCACTCACGAAGAGTGCGATGGCCGAGGACTGTGACCAAGTTGTTGAGCGGCGTATTTCAATCCACGCACTCACGAAGAGTGCGATCTCGCCTCAGCCTGGCGTCGTTCATCGATGACGTATTTCAATCCACGCACTCACGAAGAGTGCGATTGGTTCTCAAGGCAGTGAAGGCGGAAGCGCGGGAATTTCAATCCACGCACTCACGAAGAGTGCGATATACGGATTGCTACTTTTTCGACTATTTCATAGTATTTCAATCCACGCACTCACGAAGAGTGCGATCGGCGACCCGCGTCAGATTGATTACATGACAGGCATTTCAATCCACGCACTCACGAAGAGTGCGATTTTGATGGCTACTATATCGATGGCGGATCATATATTTCAATCCACGCACTCACGAAGAGTGCGATGCCATCGGCGTATGTCGTCCTTGTGTGAAGTAGCGATTTCAATCCACGCACTCACGAAGAGTGCGATTAAAGCGTACAAACTCATTGGCGACGCGTTTTGCATTTCAATCCACGCACTCACGAAGAGTGCGATATTCCAAGAAGCGGACGGTCTGTGGGTTCAAATACATTTCAATCCACGCACTCACGAAGAGTGCGATGATGAGCGGATTCACGTGGTCCAAGTACCTGTTATTTCAATCCACGCACTCACGAAGAGTGCGATGAAGAGAACGGGTGGGCGGTCATTTTCATTGAAATTTCAATCCACGCACTCACGAAGAGTGCGATTCGGGCTGTCGCAGGACTACAACCGCTCCACGGTCATTTCAATCCACGCACTCACGAAGAGTGCGATGCTAAAGGATATGACGCTCGATTGGAATTGTTAATTTCAATCCACGCACTCACGAAGAGTGCGATTGTTTGTCCACCAACTTATAGAGGACCATTGTTGTATTTCAATCCACGCACTCACGAAGAGTGCGATATGGCCGGCAACACTTCGCTCGTGATCCATTTTCGATTTCAATCCACGCACTCACGAAGAGTGCGATACCGCTCGCGTGTCTATTTCCCTAGACGTCCCCATTTCAATCCACGCACTCACGAAGAGTGCGATAAGATGAGTTACGAGGACTTTGCAGTCATGATGATTTCAATCCACGCACTCACGAAGAGTGCGATCTTCGGCGAGTCGGTCGTCAGCACGCGGTCACCGATTTCAATCCACGCACTCACGAAGAGTGCGATGCTCATCCGTCTCCGTATCGGCATCCGATGTGATATTTCAATCCACGCACTCACGAAGAGTGCGATTCGACACTGCTACAAGATGCCATCATCGACCGGTTATTTCAATCCACGCACTCACGAAGAGTGCGATGAAATCGCTCTCCTTGATAACGTGTGTGTGTAAGATTTCAATCCACGCACTCACGAAGAGTGCGATTTCTCGTTCCACGAATATTGGAATATCTCATCCTTATTTCAATCCACGCACTCACGAAGAGTGCGATAACGGCTTATCGAGAAACATGAGAGCCGCGCTATTATTTCAATCCACGCACTCACGAAGAGTGCGATCGCCTGGTACGTGGCAACAGTCGTCATCCCTGCGCGTATTTCAATCCACGCACTCACGAAGAGTGCGATGACGCCCCTCCTCCAAACGGATGAGCTCGAACGTATTTCAATCCACGCACTCACGAAGAGTGCGATAGATTCAAGAGGCGACACCGGGTCGACCGAATGCATTTCAATCCACGCACTCACGAAGAGTGCGATAGGCCGGTCTGATCGATGCCGTCATGTTCGAGGAAATTTCAATCCACGCACTCACGAAGAGTGCGATGTCCTCCGTCACCTGCATGCGATAGTCACCGAGATTTCAATCCACGCACTCACGAAGAGTGCGATGCCGAAACAGATAACGAGCGCTTGACGTGCGATGATTTCAATCCACGCACTCACGAAGAGTGCGATTATACGAGCAACGGGAGATGACTTCTTTCACGAATATTTCAATCCACGCACTCACGAAGAGTGCGATGGTCGAGTCCGAACTCGTTTAAGTCGTCTTCGAGATTTCAATCCACGCACTCACGAAGAGTGCGATTACGGCTGTGGTTCCTCGATTGGTGGTTCAACAGATTTCAATCCACGCACTCACGAAGAGTGCGATCCGAGCTCCAAGCGGCGATTCACAAGGTGTACGGAATTTCAATCCACGCACTCACGAAGAGTGCGATTAGTTACTATGCCTCTTATAATCCAGATGATATTATTTCAATCCACGCACTCACGAAGAGTGCGATGACGCGGTCGGGAACGACATCTACGCCATGCTCCGTATTTCAATCCACGCACTCACGAAGAGTGCGATATAACGCACGTGACAGTCTGGGCAACTACTTCATATTTCAATCCACGCACTCACGAAGAGTGCGATAGCCAATTTCGACTAAAAAAACACCTAAAATAAATCTAACAAACAATATTATCCGTTTAAGTATGACAACGACTAGATTTACTATCAAGTTAGATGACTATTACCGAAGAATCGAGTGCGAACCTTTCTAGAAAATTCTGTGCGCTACATGTTCGCACTCACTAAAAACAACTTCCCCTTTAAAAAATGAGAGGTCCTTCCAAATCTAAAGATTCTTTCGTTCCGTAATGTTCCACTTTAGTGGCATGATGGTTGCCTAAACGATAAAATCGAAGACTGTCTTTATCCGCATCCACAATTTCTTTCAATCGTAATTTCAAAGTTGTAAATTCTGTCTGATCAACGATACATTCAAACACACTGTTCTGGACTCGTTGACCATATTGCTGACAAACTTTTGCGACTTGTCTGAGCCGTTTCGTGCCTCCAGGTGAAATCGTGTTAACGTCGTATGTCACTAATACAAGCATACATTCCCCTCACTTATATAAGAAAGTAGGATACTCTTCTAAATCTCCTCTAAGGTGTCTAGCTAACAATAAAGCTTGCGCATAAGGCACGAGCCCCCACATCATTTTTTCTTTTAAGTAAGGGTGTTGAATCGTCTCTTGTTTTTTCTTCTGCCAAGACGAGAGAAACACTTTGCGTCCTTCTTCCGTCATAAGTACAGCTCCGTTTTCCTTTTGAATGAAATGCTTCGCTTGAATGACCTTCATATTAATTAATGAAAGTACAAATCGATCTGCATAGATTCCGCGAAGTTCTTCCATCAAATCAAGCGCCAACGAAATCCGTCCCGGACGTTCTCGATGTAAAAATCCTACATATGCATCGAGTCCGACTGCTTCGAGGGCCGCTCCAGTATCCCTTGCTAATAAACTATAGGCGAATGACAACATCGCATTCACGCGATCAAGAGGTGGTCTTCTCGAACGTCCCTTAAACATGAAATCATCTTTTTGTTGAAGAATCATGTCATCAAATAGTTGGTTGTAATGAACCGCTACCTTCCCTTCAAGTCCTCGCAATCTCTCCAAATCTTCACATTCCCGAATTTCGATTAGTTTTTTTGAGAAATATGCGGAGGTTTCCTTAAAACGCGTAATGTCAATTCGCATCGGATAGTCACGAGTCATCCTTTCAAGTATCCATTTTTGGTTGTATACTTTTCCGAGAATAAAATTCCGGGCGAGTTTCGCTGATTGAAGTTCGCAGTCAGATTGTCGGTACTGCGTTTTGCGTAACACAACATTGCCTTTGCTTTCGCCAATGACACGTGCTAAAAACCGACCGTTCTTTGTCATAAATGTCAGAGGCACATCGTTCCCAGCGCAGTATCCCATCAGTGCAGGACTTGCGCCCGTGTATCCAAATGTAACGATTCCCTCAAGGTTATGTAGAGGCACTCGGCCTAAAATTTCGTCGTCTTTCTTTACCACTACATTCCCGCCATCAAGTGCCAGATATGCATCCGATTGGTTAACGAATAATGTATTCAACATTTTTTTCAATCCCGAAGTCTCCTCTCCATGTACTCACTGACACTCTCTCGAACCATCAATTCTGGCAAGCAAATATTTTGGAGCGAACAACTTTTACAATGGGGTCCGATTCTTACCTTCGGAGTGTAACGCCGCCCATAATAGTCATTCATTTTTCTAACGATCTTCTCAACTTCATGTTTCAGACTTTCTGATAATAGGACACGATGACGATGCTTCGTTTCGTTGTAGTACAAATAACCTTCAGTAATTTGACATAAAAACATTTCTTCAAGACAAATCGCTTGCGCAGCTAACTGAAGCTCATCTTCTTTTCCTACTTTCGGTTTCCCGCGCTTATACTCGACGGGAATCGGACGATACAGACCAGGGTTTCCATATAAGGAAACCCCAGCTGGATCTTCGACGAATTCAACCACGTCACACTGACCGCTAATATTTAATGTCTCTGACTTAATTGCCATCCCTCGCACAATTAACTTATCTTTCCGCTTTTCACGTGCGGATGAATCATCCGCCTTTTTGTGCAAATGCTGCCCTTCAACAGTTCGAGAGTTTTCTTCCCATTGTTGTTCGATGTGAATGAGTGCCCACTGTCGTGGACAAAATTGAAAGTGTTGAATACCTGACAACAACAAATAGGAATCGTCACGTTTATAATCCATCTAAAATTTCAGGCTCTAGGCCATCGAGTGGAGCAACATGAATTTCATAATCCGAAAAGTCTTTTGGCTCTTCTGTCGTTGGTTTTACCGAAATAGAACGATGCACTTTCGCAGATGAATATTGTCCTAATTTCGAACTATGTTCCCACCAATATACTCTATGCACTTCCATGCTTCCTTCAGGACGAGCAGAAGAAGCATCATTTTCAAACAGTGTGACCAGTACCTGTTTTAATTTTTCTGCGTCTTCTTTCGTGAAATTCGTCTTTTCAGCAAGTTGAGTATTGATACTTCCATTCAACACATACACTCCGTGATCAACGCGATGTTTCATTCCCATCGTGTCAGAGCCACGTTCTTTCCCACTCTCAGAGTTTACACTTTTTGTAATCTGCATACTCGTAATATCGATTGGGGCGACGCTTGTTGCCGTGTGTATGGAGACGGGTCCTCGCACACCAATAGACACTCCAGATTTCTCTCCTTTAAACGCGAATACCTGTCCGAACGAACGAACGTCCATCCAAGTCGCACATGCTTCTTGAGCGAACTGGTCACCCATCCCTTTTCCTTTCATTAATTTCTTCAGCTCTTCATTTCCCTCAGCGCGGTCCCGTAAACTTTCGTAACTATCTGAACGCCGGTCATTCGATTGTACAAAAATCGACTCCCCCATATCTTGAAGGCGGTTCCGAATCTTCCGCTTAATGGCTACATCTGATATCTCCCCGTACCCATCGTAGTTTTGACGAGGCCGGTTACCGTTGAGCGGGTCTCCGTTCGGGTTTGCTTTTGAGACAGACAGGATAACGGTAAAATCAATTTTGTGGTCTAGTACGTTCATGCTTCAACACTCTCCTCATTAGATAAGTTGCCTTCTTCACGTTTTTGGTACAAATCATGTCGTTGACTATAAAAACCTAGCAGGTACATTCCCGATAACGGTTTATTCGTGAAGTCACTCGGGTCAAGTTGTGAGCCCACTTCATCAATTAGCTTAGTAACATAAATCGCTTCCCATCCGAGTTTGGCTTGGTATGGTTGAAGTGCACTTTGAATTGTCATCCATGTGCGAGCAGGCTTTTGCGAAAATGCATTCATATAGCGTATTGCGTTGGTTGCTCGGTTTTCATTTTGTTTTTTTAATGCTTTTCTTTCTAAGTAATCAGCCAATGCCAACAAACGGCCGAATAGGTAATCGCGATTCTTTAAGTCTCGGTCTAATGCCACGTTCATCCCTTCTTTCTTGTTAATCATTCCACAGGCAATTTGTAGCGTTTTCTCCCATTCCCAGTTCTCCATACCAACCGGATTCGATGCCCGCTGAATCAGACTGCGTCGAATATCGTCCGGTATGACACGACCATCAATGACACAAGGAAGCAACCGTTCGACCGTCGCTTTAATTAGCTTTTCATTGGCACGTGGTCCATAAGCCATCGTCGCTATGTCATTCAACGCTGGTGCGCCCATGAATACTCGTCGCTTTTTCTCACGATCAACGTACGTATACTCCCACGGATACTCCGTATGCCACGTCAGCAGCCGCTTAAAGTATTGTTCCTGATCAAATGAACGATAATACAAAATCGCCAGACGACCTGTCGTTGCCGCATCCAGTATTAAAATATTGACTGTTTGTCGAGGCAACTTTCTCTTATAGCCGATGAGCGCGTCAGAAAATGCTCGTGCACCATCTTGGTTCGTATCGAATACTTCTTTCTCTTCCACATTGTCAAACAATGCAGCAAGTGAGAAAGTTGAATCAACTGCACTTGGCATTTCGGTTACTTCACTCCCCCAAACCAAAAAGACACGTTGATCAATCAGTTTTCCTTGTCTTTGAATCAGCCATTTTAGTGCATTGTGTGCTTTTTGCGATACTTCATAACTAATCGTCGCTGCTTCAGAGGCTTTGTCAAAACGACCACGAAATGTGAATCCGCTACTGTCATTTGCAGAGATGAGTTTCGCTTTGTCGCCAGCATTTCGAATTTTATTCGCATGTTTGGTAGAACCAACTTTTTGTTCTCCCGTCACAAAACATAATGTAGAGTTCCCTGCTTGTTCAGCATAGTAAGCGATAAAAGATTGATAAAACTCAGAATCTCGCCATGGCTCTAGGTTCAACTGTTCAGATGAATGAACATGGAAGCGGATAAATGCTCCTTCAAGCCCTCCTGTCACAACAGAGTAAATCAAAGGCTTTTCCTCTTTCTCTTTCCACGTCCATTTCAACGTCCCATCTGTTTCCGCAAAGAGTACTTTCTCGTTTACTAAATCTTCAATGAGTCGTCCTTTTTGTAAGTACGTATAGATGCTCGTCAACCGATCAAATCCATGAGAGGATTCAGACCATTTTTTTAAGTTATCAATGTATGCTTGATGCGCATTTTCTTTTTTATACAAACCGCCAAATGCTTCATAATCTCCAGCTACATAAGGTAATTTGTCATGTAACGGATACGGGGCTATCACACTCCCTGCACGACTAGATGAATCTTCCGTACTTGGAATTAATGTGTTTCCGTTCCCCTTCTCAATCACTTCAGCCGAGTGGAACTCGCCAGTTGGTGTTATGTTGACAGTTATGTGAGCTGTTTGCGTCGTGTGAGAAACCGGGAGTAATGTGAACGTTTTACCTTCCCAACGACTTTCTGGTTTACCTACTTCATCAAGGTGTTGATTGTATGTCTCGTAAAGCTGTTGCCAAACACTCATGCCCTCACCTCCTATAGTTGTTCGTGCAACAACTCTGCTGACTCAATATCATCTTCTGTAAATGTTTTTGCCTGCATTTTTTTTATTGGTTGGACGAGTGAACAGTCTTCCGGTCTTATGAAATTGATCACCCCGCCTTTCATCACTGGTTGCCATAAGCGAACGGCAAGTTCATCGACCCCTGTCTCATCTGGATAATTAAATCCATGCACCATTGTCCCAAAGTGAAGATCAACCCCGTCATAGAAACCTTCTCCTTCACCAAATTCGATGGGTTCTACGTAAGCTTGACACTCTCTTGCCCCGAGGAAGATGTCTCTACGGCCCCCGGCTTCAAGTGAGCGTTTTAAAATGGCGTAGTGTTTTCCTTCATTGCGATCAAACGCTAGGTCGGGGCGGTGTGAATTAAACTCAAAATGTGCTCGTACGTGGTAACACACATCACGCAAGTATGTGTAGTGAGCTAAAGAGTTCCCCCCGCCATACTCAATTGGACGCATCCCCTTCGATTCCATCTTAATTGGCTTCATAATCCGAATCGCATCGACGACCATAACAATGGTCGGCTTCCAATAAATCGATTCGACAATCCCTTTTATTGCTTGATAGGTAGGGATTTGATAGGACATTTTTTCGCCACCTAACTTCGTCAATGGGTCTGTAAAGAGGGCGTAATCCCCATAAACTTTAAACTCAATCGAATTTCGCATAACTCTCTCCTCTCATCACATGATTAACCCTTGCATCTCAGAATCTTGTGATAGATTTAATCCATATTGTTCATCGTATGCGGTTGGTTGCAGCACGAGCAATCGACCATCTAGCAAAGAAACAATCCCCCCACTTTGTTCAAGCATCCTTCTTTCCTGATCATAAATGCTGATCGTATATTGTTGAGACTCTTTTAACCACTTTCGGGCATCCTCCCAATTGACGTCACCATTCAGCAGTGCAATCAATTCTTTTCCTTTGTCGCCATAGGGCACCAGCACATCATCAGTCAACTGTTCAATGACGTGAAAGTTGTCAGCAACCGTTCGATGTCGTGCTACTAGTAACAGCGGGGTATCACTAATGCGATGCCGATTTTTCGTCCCTTCAAACAACATCGGGGCCAATGTTTCAGTCGAACCTTTTACCGGGTAATCCAAATCCACTTCTCTGAGTTGATAAAACTCTTGGAAGTATCGCCGCATCGCAAGCGGGGATAATAACTCTCCACCGTAAGCGGTTGAATCTCGCTCTAAATCGACAACCAGTCGTTTCACGATTTCTTGTCCTTTTGCGATGTCGGTTAATTTAGAGACGCTTTCTTCAACGTGATCAATCAAGTAGACTGTTCGTCTTTCTACTTCACCATGTCGATTACAACGCCCCGCTGCCTGCGCAATTGAGTCGAGTCCTGCGAACGAGCGAATGACACATTGAAAGCTAACATCGACTCCCGCTTCTATCAGCTGGGTGCTAATACAAATCACCCGCTTCCCGGTATCGAGTCGCTTATTGATTTTTTCCAATATGCACTTTCGATGAGCAGCGCACATCGATGTACTCAAGTGATACACTTCATCTTCAGAAAACGACGATTTCAATGATTCATATAACTTACGGACGACCGTTTTTGTATTTAAAATGATCAGAACACTTTGATTAGTGTTGGCCTTGTCTTGCACGAATAAGCCGAGTCGATCCGTATCAAAACCGTCAGATAGAACTTCAATCTCTGTTCGTTTGAACGCTTCAACCACAACCGGCAAATCTTGAATCATTTCTCCGTCACTTGTTAACCGATGTTTTACAAAATCAAGTGCGGGTTGCGTTGCCGTACATAAAATTACGCTCGAACTTAGTCCGTTTTTTAAGAAGTTTAACGATTCATTGAATAGCGATACGCATTTGGTCGGAACTTTTTGTACTTCATCAAAAATCACGATGGCTTCACTTAAATGATGAAGACGACGCGTGTTCCGATTTCCTTTCGCGTAAAACGTGTTTAAATATTGAACCATCGTCGTAAAGATAATCGGGGCGTCCCAGTTATCTTTTGCTAGATTCAATTTCGACTGTAAATTCATCTCATCTTCAGAAGCGTCATCTAACTGCACGACGTTTGAATGGTGTTCAACGATTTCGTTCGTTTTTAAAACTGCTCGCGCGACCTGGGCGTTCTGCTCAATAATCGTAGTGAAAGGAACAACGTAAATAATTCGTCGTTTTTGGTAATGGATAGCGTGGTGAAGGGCGTAACGGAGACTCGCTAACGTCTTCCCACCTCCCGTCGGAATCGAAAGTGTATAAATTCCACTGGGTTGTTTAGCGTGATGCATCGCTTGCTCGGACATCTTCTGTCGCAACGCGTTAATGGGGGAAACAATTGATGAGGTGCTCAATCGCGTTATATGTTGTTCTAAGCGCCCTTTATAGACAGTGAGGTAATCTATTAAACCGGAATCAATTTTATTTTCCTCAAACTGTCTCGTATTCGTTCGATCTGCATCAATCAAAATACTAAAGATTAACTTGGTGAGAAATGATGAATTCGGTACTGTAGCACCGATTCGTTTCAAATAGCTCCATAACTGTCGATGGGCAACTTCGACGTAATCATTAAAATCGACTTCTGAAATGACTTCGTCAAAAAATCGCTGTTTACAAACCTCATATTCTTCGAGTGTTTTCACTTCTACTCGTTGAAGAAAAGGTGAGTCTTCACCTTGGACATAATCATGGAGATTTCCATGATGAGAGATGATTGCATTACTTACAATCTCAGCTAATAATTGCTTCGAAGATTTCCCTTTTAACGTATCGAATAATAAGCGTCCACCCGCAGTAGCATGGTCTACTTCTCCCCGTTTCACTTTCTCACCCGACACAGCTCGGCGTATGTAATGTTGAAATGCATCACTGTATTTCCCCATGTCGTGAAGCAAAGCGGCAAGACCGCAGACATTGCTAAGTCCAAGTGGTCGTCCCCAGTCTTCTGCCAGTATTTTGGCATCTACTAAATGTTGACGAACAGATTGAATTACCTGATCATCTGAACGGACATGTGCAATAAACTCCACATAATCACTCCTTTCATAGCCCTGAATATTTTCCACATGTTAGGTGTTATCACCTTCAATATTATTACATTATCTTACTTTAAGTGATTAATTTTTCTTATCAGGTTAAACAAAAAAAGCGACTTTCGCCGCTTTTACTTATTTCATTCGCTTCACTGTCACATACTCTTGTAACAGGAAATTGATTTTATTGACTTGATACGGTTTTACATCCTTTGACGCTTCCACATACTCCTTGTGTTGCGGATGAGCCGGGTCGTTCAAGATGTCTTGAATCATCTGATTCCCAGCCATTCCTCCGACATCTTCAAACGGCGTCTCCCCTTCCCACTCTGTGACCATTGGATATGGATACGGGTAGTTGTCAACGACTTGTTCGAGCGTTAGTTGATGTTGCCACTCCTCGCCATAGTCGTACGTATAGTAGAGTGTTTGATGAGACTCGATAACATTCGGAAGCTTCACGTTTTTCATATCCCGAACCGTCACTTGTTTGAAGCGTTCTAATAGGCCCTTTTCAAAATCACTCAGTTTTGACTTTTCCTTTAAATGTGCGAGGCGACTTTTGTGTTCATACACTTCCTCAGGGTTTAACACGAACCGGAACGTCGGCTTTCGTAAATCATCTTCAAACTTCGCCAAGTGGGAGTCGTCCCACCACATCACGATTTGAATGGCATCATGAAGTCGTTTGAAGTTCGTCTCGGCCGGGATGATAAAGCGGCGCCATACGGGGGTCGGGCTGTCCAATAGTTTTATTTGAAATTGATATGCTTTAAACATAGATTATGATCCTCCTAGTTTCGTTTTGGCCGTTTCACTTGAACGTGACAAGCCGACAACCGATTCGCCCATTCTTTGTTCATGTAAATTGGATTTTATTCCCTCTTCCTGAAAATGAAGCAACCAATCTGATTATTATATGGTATTATTTGTATAGTTTGTTGAATCGAATCGGAGGCCTCTTGATGAAAAACATACTTGTCTGCTGTATCACCTGTCTCATGATTATAACTTCGTCCTTCACCTTTACAATATCAGTTGAAGCCGCAACAAAGAAAGAGAATCGTGCTATTATGGGAACGTCGGCATTAAAACCGCAACAAATGGCAGATTACGTGAAAACGAAAAACCCTAAGAATGTGCGTCTTCATGGCACGACGGTTGAAGAACTCGCCAAACTGTTCATCATTCTAGGTGCCAAAGAAGGCGTCCGCGGAGACGTCGCGTTTGCACAAGCTTTGAAAGAAACTGGCTACTTTCGCTACGGCGGAGACGTGCTTCCGAAGCAGCATAACTATTCAGGGATCGGCACGACCGGTAAAGGTGTCAAAGGTCATTTCTTCCGTTCCCCGCATCAAGGAGTGCTGGCTCAGATTCAACACCTGAAAGCCTATGCCTCAAAAGATAACTTAAATTCGACGCGCGTCGACCCGCGTTTTCATTACGTAAAACGGGGATCGGCGACGACATGGCCTGCCCTTCATCGCAAGTGGGCGATGCAACCTTCAGGCAATTACGGCAACGAGATTCTCTTTATTTATAAAGAGATGGGACAGACAAAACTTCGCGTCGCCAAAAAATGAACGAACTATAATGACTTACAGGGGTGAAAGATAGTGACTTGCCATCAAGTACGGATGTATAGCGGGCTCGCGCTTCTCGTTGCGGGCATCGCTTTACTCCTTAAACGCTAATAAGCATCCGAGCAAATGCTCGGATGCTTATTTTAGTCTCACTTGATGAAAAAACATGCTTCAAAACAAATCCGGCCTTCTCCTGAAGCATACGCTGTCAACGTGCCGTCGTGTAAAATCATGATTTGACGGGCGATCGACAGCCCGAGCCCGTCCCCTGGTGTCTCGCCACGTGATGCGTCCACCCGATACGTCCGGTCAAACAAATGGTCAATCGATGCAATCGTCTGGGGTGTTGTCTCATTACACAGTTGCCACAAGACATGCTCGTCTCGGTCAAACCTAGCGTAACATCTTTTTTCTGATTCTGTTCAGTCAACCTGTCTATTGATAATGAGTATAGCGCGGGGATGACAACGATTTCTGTTGGACTTCTTAAGATTTCTTAAGATGACGCTAAACACTCCTTACATTTGTCGGGGGATACTAGACAAAGGTAAGGAGTGAACGAATATGGAATTATTGACGCAATACGTGATGCTCGCCGTCGGCATCATGTTTACCCCACTATCAGACGACGTATTAATGATTACCCATCTGACTGTCGCACCTTCTGGTTGGGCGCTCTTCTTCACGACGTGGGTCGTCTTCACGCTCGCGTTCAGCTGGTTTTATCTTGTCGGTCGCGGCCTGCATCACGTGATTCCGTCTTCTACGCGTGATTCCCGTTATTTGAATCGGGCGCAGTCACTCTATGAGAAATATGGGTCACGGATTGTCCTCATCTCTTATTTCATTCCCGGCTTGCGCCATCCCCTCCATTACGTGGCCGGTTTCACATCGCTCAAGTTTCGGACGTATGCGCTCTATAACGCCATCTCGGCTTTTCTTTACACCGGGGCCTGGTTCATCGTGATTCGCTTGGCCGGACAGATACCAGCATTTCAACAGTTCCAAGATTGGGTGCTCGCTTTATGACTCAATGCCCCCGATACTTCCCGAGCGCTCGCATGTTGAGCAAGTAGAGAACACCGGCGTAAACGACCAAACCGAGCACGTAGCCCCAAATGCCGGCGAACCCGCTACCGTACACCATCACTTCTTTGATCGCGGTCGCCCCGTAAAAGATCGGCATGATGTAGCTCAAGTTGCCGAGCCCATACGGAATCAAGTCGAGCGGGATTAACCCTGAGAAAAACACTTGCGGGATGATCGTGAACGGGATCATTTGGACGACTTGAAGCTCTGAACGAGCGAACACCGAGATCGTCGCGCCGAACAAGACGGCCGTCCCCGCCATTAAAATCATCACGAGAAATACCCAGCCGATATTACCGAGCGAGGTCAGACCGAGCACGTAAATCGTATACAGAACGATAAAGACGGACTGAATGACCGCAAACACGCCGTAGCCGAGCGTATACCCTAAAATGACCTGTCCGCGTTTGATCGGTGTCATCAGGAGCCGTTCGAGCGTTCCGCCGCTCCGCTCTTTGACGAGCGCCATCGCCGACAGGATGAACACGAAGAAGAACGAGAACAGCGACAAGAACACATAGCCGAACGAGTCGAACGTCGATTGGCCTTCTTCCCCGTATACATAGTTCATCTCGATATCAGCCGCCGGATTCAACGCCGACAGCGCCGCTTGAATCTCCCGTACCGCTTTTGAAGATTTCGTCGACGGTTCCCGGAGTGTGATGGTCGTCCCTTCCTGCGTCGCTTCAAAGATTGCATCGACGTCCTTATTGTCTTCCAAGTATCCGAACGGGTCGTCGACCGTGTCCAACCGGACGTCGAGCGTCTCGGCTTCGAACGCCTCGACGAGTTGCGTTGGCGCATTCTCATCGAGCACGACGACCGGCACATAATCCGAGTCACCGAGGAGAAAGTAAACGAGTGTCAAAATGAGGAGCGGTGCGATCAAAATCAAGGCGACACTCCGTTTATCGTTGAGCGTCTGAAAGATGACGCGCTTCGCCAAGTTACGCATGATCCGTCCCTCCTTCACGACCAGCGATGAGGAACAGTTCCTCGACGCGACCGTTCTCTGTTTGGTCTAACAGATGCGGCACAGTGTCGTAAGCGATCAAGCGTCCGTTATAGATGAGCGCGGCCCGATCACACTCGAGCACCTCATCCATGACGTGCGTCGAGACGATGATGGTCGTCCCATTCGCCCGAATCCCTTGAAACTGATCCCAAATCTGTCGGCGTAAAATCGGGTCAATCCCGACCGTCGGCTCGTCTAAAAACAAGACGTCCGGCTGATGCAGGATGGCGATCGCGAGCGACAGCCGTTTTTTCATCCCGCCCGAGAAATTTCGGACGAGTTTTTTGCGGTCGGCCGTCAAATCGACGAGCGTGAGCACTTCCGTGATGCGTTGCTGCAATGTCGTCTTGCCGAGCTTATAAATCGAGCCAAAAAACTCCAAGTTCGCCTCGGCCGATAAGTCATCGTACAGCCCGTCGTTTTGCGGCATGAAGCCGATGTTGTGGAGCATGTGCATGTTCGGCATGACCGTCTCCCCGATTCGAACCGAACCTTTATCTGCGGCTAAAGCGCCGATCATCAGCCGGATGAGCGTCGTCTTCCCCGAACCGGACGGGCCGAGCAGGCAACAGATGTCCCCTGAGTTGATGGTAAAGCCGACGTGGTCGATGGCCAATTGGTCACCGAACGATTTACTGATGTCGTTCAGTTGAATGTCCATAGCGATTCTCCTTTTCGATACCCGATTCATGTACACTTGACTAATAGACACCGTGTTGGTTTATAGGTTCAGTATAGGCCTCAGTCGACAGCCCAACAATCGGCAAAATCGGCCAGCGTGTCGGTTATCAGACAGTTTCCAATCATGTGTTGGATAAAGGAGAAGATTTCAGATGGGACATGTTGATTTGCGCATCATACGAACGAAACAATTGATCAAGACGGCTTTTTTAGACTTGATTGACGAGCATGGATTCGAGTCCGTCACGGTGAAAGCCATCACCGAACGGGCCGGCATCAATCGCGGGACGTTTTATAGTCATTATGTGGATAAATTCGACTTGATGGAGAAGTTAATTGAAGTGATTTTTCACGAGGCCGAACGCAAACTGGTCAAACAGATTCCGCGCGTCTTCGGTGACCAGCGCGGACCGGCCGCTCATGAGCTGCTCGTCCCGTTCATCCGTTTCATCGAAGACAATAAGATTTTGATGAAACCGCTCCTTGGACCGAACGGCGACCCTCAGTTTCAAGCCCGGCTCCGGTCGTACATGCATGCGGCGCTGTTCCATCGTTCCCCGACGGTCTTATTCGACGCGACGAAAGCGCTCGTGCCGGCCGATTATTTAGTGTCTTACATCTCATCGGCCCATATGGGTGTCATTTACGAATGGCTCTATAGCGACCGTCCCGACACGGCCGAGGACATTGCCCGCATCATCTATACGATCACGTTCGAAGGGCCGCTCGTCGCGGGTGGTCTCCGTGCACATTGAAACTTTTACCGTTCCCTCCTGTACGTTAATATTTGGATAAAATACTTCTCAAATGGGTATGTATACGGAGAAGAATGTCTTTGGTTCATAAAAATTAACTGGCGAAAGAAGGGCGGCTCGTCTATGCAAAACGTGAACAAGTCTGTGATTGTGATTGGTGGAGGGCTCGGCGGGATATCAGCAGCCATCTCACTCGCGCAAAAAGGATACGACGTCTCCTTATACGAAAAGAACGACCACATCGGCGGGAAAGTGAACCGGCTCGAACAGGATGGGTTCGGCTTCGATCTCGGTCCCTCGATTTTAACGATGCCGCAGATTTTCGAGAAACTGTTCGCGGGTAGCGGCAAGCAGATGGAAGACTACGTACCGATTAAACGGCTCGATCTCGAGTGGCGCTCGTTCTTCCCGGACGGCACGGTGCTCGATCTCTACCATGACTTGGACGTGATGGAGCGCGCTAACCCGACGCTGTCACGAAAAGATATGCATGAGTATCGCGAGCTGTTAAAATATGCCGAGCGGATTTACAACACGACGGAGAAGGCATACTTGAAAGAAGGGTTCGAATCGCCGCGCGAAGCGGTCGCCAAGAACGGTCTTTTCTCGACGTTGTTCGGCTTCGATTTGACGTCGACGATGTACGACGGGATTGCCAAACGAATCAGCAACCCGCATTTGCGGACAATGCTGTCGTATTACGTGAAATATGTCGGCTCATCCCCGTATAGCGCGCCGGCCGTCCTCAACATGATGATTTACATGCAGCACGCGCAAGGCTGCTGGTACGTCGAAGGCGGCACGCATAAACTCGCGGAAGGATTGACGAAACTCGCTGAAGAAATTGGTGTGAAGCTCCATACCGGTCAAGGCGTCGTTCGGGCGCATACGTTGAACGGTCAACTGACGGCCATTGAACTCGAGGACGGACGGCTCCGTTCGGCCGACTATTTCGTCTCCAACATGGAAGTCATCCCGTTCTATCAAAAGATGGTCGATGCGGATGAACAGTTCGTCGACAAGCTCGTTGAAAAATATGAGCCGGCCAGTTCCGGCTTCGTGCTCCACCTCGGGGTGAACAAAGAGTACCCGGCCCTCGGCCACCACAACTTCTTCTTCTCGGAGAACTTGCATGAACAGATGGACAAAATCTTCGAGCAGCACGAGTTGCCGGACGACCCGACGATTTACTTGGTGAACGTCAATAAGACCGACCCGACCCAGGCACCGCCCGGGCACGAGAACATTAAAATCTTACCGCACATCCCGTACATCCAAGACGAGCCGTTCACTCCTGAACAGTACGCCGCATTCGAAGAGCGAGTCCTCGATAAGCTCGAGCGGATGGGCTTGGACGGCTTACGCGAACATACGGTGACGCGCGATGTTTGGACGCCGCATGACATCGAGCGTACGTACGGCTCGGACCGGGGCGCGATTTATGGGACCGTCGCCGATAAGAAGCAGAACGGCGGCTTCAAGCACAAAAAACAGAGCGAGCTGTACGACAACCTCTACTTCGTCGGCGGCACGGTCAATCCCGGCGGGGGCATGCCGATGGTGACGTTGAGTGGTCAGCAAGTGAGCGATAAGATTGCGAAGCGTGACGGAGTCACAAATCGATGACCGACTCGTTTCGGGAACGACATCGTTTCAAATTCTATACGATTGGCATGGTCATCTGCGGAATTTTGGTGGCATGTTTTCTTAAAAATAAGCATCTGACGCCATGTCAGATGCTTATTTAGTTACGTGTATTCGATTTTCCAACAATCAATTTCAATACAACAATAATTCCGCCTAACATGACAGCAAAGGTTCCAAGCGACCAGAGCATGTCAAACACTCGTAGATCCATCGTCTTCCTCCTTATTTGAGCTGACGTTTCGCTTCATCGCGATGCGCCGTCCGCAGCTCATGATTCGTCACGTGCTCCGGGTCAATCAACTCGATTTTCCGGTTCACCCATACCGATAAGAAGATGAATGGGATAAACAAGGCGAGCAGCATAATGGCGAAGATGACGAGTGACCCTTCAATCGCCCAAGCGATGGCGATGAAGACCCCAAGCAAGATGACGTTCGCGAGCACGATGCCGAACTCGAGTCGCACGAACTTTTGATAGCGCGCGTCGTCATTGAATGTGAGCAGCAACCTCATGCGGTGCCACGCCCGATAGAGGCTCGGCAATTGCGTCGCCATGATGATGATGGCGAATGTCGCGAGGGTGATGTCTTGCGTAAAGATGAAGTAAAAGGCGATCCCTAAAATTGCGAACGTGAGCAAGAGCGCCGTCCGGTTCACCTTTCGGTCGTTCTCGACCATTTGTTTCAGCCGTTCATGTTTATTAACCATAGTTAGGTACTCCCATCATGATGACTTTCGTTTTTCGTGCTCGAGTTGCGCCTTGCCGAGTTCCGTCGCGGTCACGTGCTCCGGGTCAATCGTTTTCAACTCACGGTCGATGCGAATCCCAAGCGCTAGGAACGTGATCAGACCGACGATAACGACGATGACGAGCGTGAGTAGCGTGATCCATCCGAGCATCGAGCTCGCGATCAACAGCACGAGAAACACAATGTTCCCGACGGCCAAGCCGAACTCGGACCGTACTTTCTGTTGGTAGCGAGCGTCGTCGTTGAAGGTGAGCAGCAACTTCATCCGGTGCCACCCTTTATACAGCACGGGCAGCTGTCCAACCAAGATGATCGGCAACAGTAAGAGGACGTCCGTCGCCCAAAAATAGATGATGAACAGTGCGATGATTCCTATCGTCGGGTACAGCATTTGTTTTTGTCGCTTTCGATCGTTCTCCATCATGCGTTCAAGTCTTATGTTATGGTCAACCATCCAATCCCCCTAATCAAATCTCGTTACCTTCTTTTACGAAAAGAAACGGCAAATCGTTTCACTCGACTCGAATATCGTTATCGAGAATGTACATCGTCTCTTCGTAGCGTTGTTTACTATAGGCGTCGTCTTGCCTGTGGAGCGTCTCAAAAAATGCTTCGAACAGTTGTTGATCTAAAGGCTTCCGTCGAATGATGATTTCTTGAATGACGCTTGTCGCCGTCTCTCGCAACGTCTCGTCATCCATCCAGGTCAACAGCTCACGAACGAGTTCCTCCGCTTCAAGTAAATCCAAGCTATTGGACCAAAGAACCGCACCAATCCTTTTGTCTTCTAGATGATCGCTATAGAGGAGGCGTCGCGCATCGTTCAGGAGCGCCTCCCCTTGTTTCATTTCAGTGATCGGTTCTGGGAAAATTTCTGCATCCACTTCCATATCGACCGTCGTGAGCGCTTCGCTAAATTGACTAAACGTATCGAATAAGATATCGATTTGTTCGGTGTCCGTATCGATGTAAGCAATGTTTGGCTCTGACCCCTCTCGGTAATCGAACACGAGGAAGAAATGTCCATCACCAGCGAACGCAATCAATCGTTCATCCTCGACACCCCACTCTTTTAATAACGCCTTGGATTCAATCAACCCTTTATTTAAACCAACTCCAGCAATCGAATCGACGAGGGCGATGTCATCTTGCCCATTCCATGTAATCGGTAAGTCGCGCTGTTCGACATATCCCCCGTTTTGGATACGAAGTGCCTCGAGATAATCGTCCGGCAGTTTCACCCCGAGGCGCCCTTCCACTTCAGTTAATACGTCGTCCGTTAATGCGGGCAACCGATTCGGATCGTCCGGTATGTCATTCCAAATGATCATTGTTCCCCTGCTTCCTTCAATCGTCTGTATTGGCGAATGTCTTGATTCGTCACATGCTCTGGGTCAATCTTTTTGAGTCGCTCATTCACCCACCATTCAAAATAAAGACAAGGCAAGACGATTAGCGTACCAAGCAGTGAATACGTGACGTGTTGAAAGTTTTGAATGACTGTACCCCAAATAAATATAGCGAGCCCGATGACCGTCATGAAGATGAATAAAAAGTTGATTCGAACATATCGGCGATACAGCTCATCCGAACTAAAGCGGAGCAATAGCTTCATCCGCAACCAGCCCCATAAAATCAGTGATGCGTAAATGATTAAAAAGGCTGCGAACACTTGCATGTTCGTTAAAGTGTAACGACTATGGAGATAAAACGAGATCAAGATGATGATGGCGACCAGTAGACCAAATAAACGAATCGAGACTTGTTCAAACCGCATCAATTGAAGCAAGCGATCTTTATGCTCGACCATCATTCCTTCTCCCATTTCCGTTTCATCCGTTCCCGTTTCGTAAAGCCAATCAAGCTATCCGTGACATGCTCGTGATCGATCCGAAGCAAGCGGGTATCGAGCCATGTCTCAACCACCAACATGCCTGCAATCAACATCGCTGACAGTCCACTGAATACCGGCAATGCGAAGTATCCTGATACATACCCAAACATCAGACCAAGCATACCCCATAACATCGCAATCGCGATGACGCCTTTCGCCCGGATCAATCGTTGGTAGGATCGATTTTCATTGAACGTCACGGATACACGCGTCTTCTGCCACGCTACGCGACTGAGCGGGACAGCCGTCATCATCAAAAAGACGAGCATCGCAAGCATTGGCAATGATGCATTGGTATAGATCCACCACCCCAGTCCTAACCCTGCCGCGGCGGCCCACAACAAGTTAAATGCACCTTTTTTGGGAAGCATATATAACTGCTCGATTCGTTCTTCTCGTGTCACCATAATCTGTTCCTCCTTGAAACCAATTCGGACCGTTCACCGTATATACGAATAGCATACCAATAATTAGGAGGTATTTCGATGGATATTCTTATTTTAGCCATCCTACTCGGCATCGTCGGCTTCATTGTGACCCGCTCCTATACCATCTACCCGTCATCGTTCGGAGACCGTTCACCCGTCCAACCACGCGCCTCGATCACGACAAAATGCCCACATTGCCAAACCGTCGTCAAACGGCAGGAACACGGGCAGACTTGTTCAACTTGTCGGAAATCGTTTTAGACGACTTGCTTTGCTTTTTGGTGGACCGTCTCTTTTTTCCCACTCAACTGGAACAACAGCACCCCGCCGACAATCAACACGATGCCAAGCGCTGTCTTCCACGTGAACGGGATGGCTTCGAGCCCGAACCAGCCGAGCGTATCCCAGAGGAGCGCGAATAGAATTTGTGACACCATGACGATCGAGATGGCATGGCTCGGTCCGAGCTGTTGGACGCCTTGCGTCACACTCATGACGACACCGACTCCGATGATGCCGCTGAACCAATACCACGTCTCCATCCCCGTGACGGCGAACAGACCCGCTCCCTCACTGATCAATCCGACGAGCAATGACGCCAAGAAACCGAGGGCGAGCACGAGCGTCGTCGTCGCCCACGCCCCGACCCGTTCTTTCACTTTGGCGTTAAACGTATTCTGCACACAGACGAGCATTCCGCCCATGACCGCGAGCATCATTCCTAGTGCCATGACGTGTCCTCCTCATTCATAAATACTCTCCCCAGCAACAGCAATCAACCCGGCGCGATCCATGATAGCAATCGACCGACGATCCCGTTCAATCAATCCTTGTTCCACGAACCGCTTGAGCGTCCGGTTGACGTGGCGATAGCTCGTCCCAATCAAGTCGGCGATGTCGGTCAACTCATCGACGGTCGACCCGAGCGTCGTCTCTTCCGGTGTCATCGACAATAGATAGCTCGCGAGTCGCACATCGACCGGATAGAACAAGTTGAAACTCATCGACTGCGACTTCATCTCGAACTTCTTCGTGATTCCTTCAAGCAGATAATGCAGCCACGTCACGTCGTCTTGGGCGTGACGCGCGACATCTTCGAAACGAACGACGAGCACCTCGACCGGCGTGACCGCCTCGACCGTGTTCAAGAACGGCGTGCGGCGAACGTATTCGATGTCGCCAATCAAGTCGAGCGGATGTTTGAACGACAAGACGAGCCGTTTCCCGGCCGCCGACGTGTGGGCCACCCGAATCTTTCCACTGACTAGAAAGTGGAGCTGCTCGGCCTCAGCGCCTTGGATACAAATCGCCTCTCCCGGTGCGTAACGGACGAGTTTGAGATGGGGACGGACGGCTAAAGGGAGCACCTCATTTAGTCCATATTGCTTCATGTAACGGTCAATCTGTTCCATCGTACGTCATCCTTTCAATACGAGAATCCCGACAATCATCATCACGACCCCGAGCAGTTGCGTCCGGTTCAAGTCCCGGCGCAACATCCCGAACCAACCGCGCCAGTCGATGACGAGCGCGAGGGCAAGCTGGGCAATCAAGAACAATGAGATGGTGAGGGTAACGCCGAGCTCATGCACGGCCGTCATATTGCTGAACAAGATGAACGTGGCGAACGCACCGCCTGACAAATAGAGCGGCTCGACGCGACGCATGTGGACGTATGTTCGGTCGCGGACGACGAGCATAATCACGAGCGCGACAAGAAAGCCCGTTAATTGCGTCAACGTCGCAGCTTGCCACGTCCCGATACTTGAACTGATTCGAGCGTTGGCAACGCTCTGCAGCGTCAAAAAGAAACCGCCACTGATGGCGAACACTACTCCGCGCATGTTGTCTTCCTCCCTTATGACAAACGAATCAACATGATCCCGATGACCATGACGAGTAAACTGACGAGTTGAATCCCAGTGACCGGGTTCTTGGCGGCACCAAACCAACCGAAGCGGTCGATGAGTAAACTCCCGCACAGCAAGCCGACAATGACGATTACGACGGCGATGCCAGTGCCGACCATCGGCACGATTAA
This sequence comes from Exiguobacterium sp. TNDT2, assembly GCF_003331145.1. Classification (GTDB taxonomy): domain Bacteria; phylum Bacillota; class Bacilli; order Exiguobacteriales; family Exiguobacteriaceae; genus Exiguobacterium. The sequence continues at coordinate 22,537 of NZ_QLVE01000017.1, forward strand.
GACGTTCCCCCCGATGAACAGTGCCCCGATGATACCGCCGAGCCAAATCCACCACGGCTGACCGCGTAGCCCGCGCCATTCGACGCTCGGGCGTATCAAGATTAAAATGAACAACAACAGAACGATTCCGACGACAAACGAGACGAGCGCTCCTTTCAAAGCTGATTCAAGCACCGTTCCCACATAGCCGTTGATGGCAGTCTGTGTCGCGCTCATCATCCCGGTCGCAATCCCGACGAGGCGCCAAGCGTTCAAATTTTCGCTTCCTGTCTGTGACGAGGCGACGAGTTTGCCACGGCGACGATTGATCCAGTCCGTGAGCGCGACAGTGCCGACGACGCCGAGCAAGACGAACAAAGCCCCGAGTACACGCCACGGCGTGAGGACGTTGACGGTTGAATTGAACCAGCCGAAGTGGTCAATCAAGAGTCCCATCAAAATCTGTCCGAAGATGGGCATGATGACGGTCTGGACACTGCCGAGCCTCGGGATTAAGAGGATGTTCCCCGTTAAAAAGATGACCCCAAATAAACCGCCCGACCAGATCCAGAGCGGTTCGGTACGAAAAAGCGATGAGTCGATACCGAATGACTGACCGGTGAGGAGTAACGTAATTGATAAAAATGTTAGCCCCACGACGAACAACAGAAACGATGCGACGAACGGTGACCCGAGAATCGAACGCAGCCGGGAGTTCGCGCTCGTCTGTATCGGCAACAAAATGCCGATGACGAGTCCAATCACAATGGCTAACATAGTCTCTTCCTCGATTCTCTCTATATACTGTGTACGTGTTAAGCTTACTCCTCACACACTTTAGCATAAAGGACCGATGTCCTGAAATGTGAAAAAGACGAGTTCCGACTATCAGGAACTCGTCTTATGGTTTGTACGGCGCTCAGTTTTCGCTTCGTCGAACATCCGATTCGTGACGTGATGTTGATCAAATGTCAGAACGATTCGGTTGACCATGTATGAAAACAGTAACCCGCCAATCGTCCCAGTCCCCAACATGGCCAGGAGTGGCCAAACCGTGAGAAGGTCGGTGTGATGGGCAGCGAGCAGACAGATAAACAGCAAAAAAATGAACCATTCGACGATGAAATCACTGTAAATCCAGCGCTGATAGCGAGGATTTGGGTTAAATGTCAGCAACACTTTCGTCTTGCACCATGCGACACACAATTGTGGCAAATACACAGCAAATAGGATGAGCGGTAAGTAAATCGATGTCTGATACGAGATGAATGCGACAGCGACCAGGCTGAAGAAAAGGCCCCAGTAGCGCCAGTGCCACGTCGCATCTTCATGCGCGAGTAATCGCTCGATGCGTTCTTGTTTCGTCAACACGTTCATAGCAATCCACTCGCCGTCGCCAATTCAGAGCGGACCGGTTGGGCTGCATCTGCGCTTTGGACAGTCTTATTGAAGCGTTTATACAGAAGCAACAACATGACGGTAGTCCCCAGGACGAACACCCACGTCCACCATGGGGCCACCAGTTTATAACTCGCCACACTACCGACGATGAAGACGTACCATCCGCTTAAAATCCGGTAGACATTCCGCGTCGCCACTCGTGCGCCGTTTTCATCCGATAGACGAGCGAACGCCTCTCCTTCTTTCAGCAAATACATGATTGAACCGCTGGCGAACAAACCCATCAACCCTAAGCCGACCCACCAAACGTGATCCGCGAGCAACGTGACAAACAATAATCCAGGGACAGGGGCGAACATCATGTCTCGCCGCCGCTTTTTTTGCTCACGGTATCGGTTCATTTCGTCAATCCGTTGTTGTTTCGTCATACGATTCCATTCCTTTTCTAATCATTGATTCCGTCAAGACGACGTTTTAACTTCTCGCGATTGGCTTTAGCCAGCATGTTCGACGTGACGTGTTCCGGGTCGAGTTTGAGCAGTTTTCGATCGATCCACAGCGGTAACAAGACTGAAGGTGGTGCCCCGATGACCACCGCCCACATCAACACGTCCGGATGGATCTGTCCCGTTAAAAACAGTGCGATCAGACTGAACAATAAGATGAACGTGAAAACGAGTAAAGAAAACTGTTGCTTAATGAGACGGCGATACGTCCAGTCATCATTAAACCGAAGATAGAGGACGGTTTGTTTCCATTCGAAAAACAACGTCGGGATGAGACTGACCACCGCAATCACGCCAGAATAAGTCGTCTGCATCATGAAATAGAGCGCACTCACAAAGATGACGACACTGCTTCCAATCATAAAACGACGATATGTCGTGTTGATTTGTAACAACGCTTCAGTCCGGGCTTCCCTATTCATCGAGTACCTCCTCAGTCTCTGACGTAGTCGAGTCGAATCTCACGCAGCATCGGATGCTCCGGGTCGATGTCGCTCAATCGCTCGTCTTGTTTTCGAATCAAACGGTAGCCACCGTATAGTACTCCAACTGCCACAGCTAATATCCAGGCGTACATCCAACCAAGGTTAAGCGTCAGCGCAAACGATAAAATGAATACGACGAACAGCGCAAATATAGATCAGTTCCGACGGGTGATAATGGTTTTGGCACCCTCTCGTTCGACGAGGAAAAATACCATCGGAAACTTGACGAGACTTTGAAAAGGGCCGACTTGACATTTGTTTTATAAATGAAGTTGATGCGTTCTTGTTTGTTCATCGAATCCCTCCTCAAAAGCTTTCCCGTTTGACGTCGCGACGTGTCGGTTGCTCAGGATCAATCAACTTTACTTTCTCATCGAGCAGACGCTCGACGAATAAAAAGCCGAGAGCCGTTAGGGAGAAGACTAAAAATGGGATCCAGCTGATGGTTTCTATCTTCATGAGCATCGGGAAAAACAAACATATGAAGACAACCATCATGTAGTCGAACACATATTGAATATGGATGACCCGCTTCGCTCGAATGTGGTCTGTGAAACTGCTCATGAATCGACTTTCCCGCATGATCATCACACCGTATGCTAACAGCGACACTGTCATTAAACTTCCGTACATGAGTGATCGTGTCTCAGTTTGTAAAAAGAAAAAGAGCAATACCCCAATCGGAATCGCAAAACCGAGCCTGACGAGAAGCGATTTTCGATTACCTATAATCATTTCTTTTAAACGCTGATGCTTATTCATCTCGTCCACCTCTTATCTCACTATACGATTCTACCAGAAGAAAAGTTCCGTTTTTTTTACAATTGTTTTGCAACAGCCTACTCGCTTGACGGGGAAGTTAATTCACCTTATAGTTTAGTTAACTTAACTATATTAAAAGGCAAAAAGACTGAGGTTTTCTTTATGAATTTGCTACAAAATCCACGATTCGTGTTCACATGGTTATCCGGCATGACGCTCACGCTTGGCTTCTCGATTTTCTTCTTGAGCGTGTCGTGGCTCACAATCGATGTGCTGAAGCAACCGGCCCTCCTCGGGATCATCATGACCGCCGTCTCGTTGCCGCGTGTCGTGATGATGATATTTGGTGGCGTGTTCGCTGACCGATTCCAAAAGAGTCGGCTCTTATTTTTGACGAACCTCGGGCAAGGTCTCCTCATGGTCGCGGTCGTTGCGCTCCATCTCGCGGACGCGTATTCGGTGTCCGCCTTGATCATGATCTCCATCGTGTTCGGTCTACTGGACGGCATGTCCTATCCAGCGTTGTCTTCTTTGATCCCGTCGCTCGTCAAACAAGAAGAGCTGCAACGTGCCAACTCGCTCGTCCAAGGGACGCTCGAGCTCATGTTCGTGTTCGGTCCGTTCCTCGCCGGAGCGTTACTCACATGGGGCGGCTTCGGTCTTAGCTTTGGGACGGCGGCCGTCTTGATTTTCATCGCCGCTGTCTTGATTATGCCGCGCTTGATTCGTGACTCCATCCCGCTCGCCCGTGCCATGTCACTCGGTCATGTCATCCTCGACTTGAAAGAAGGCATCCGTTACGTCTCGAGCACGCCGATTTTACGGAGCGGGACGCTATCGATTGCCATCGTCAACTTGTTCGTCATGGGACCGCTCATCATGAGCATCCCGATTCTCGTCGGTGAACGCGGCGGCAACGCATTTGACTTGAGTCTGATTGAAGGTGGGCTTGCTGTCGGGACGTTCGCCGCAAGTTTTCTCGTCCTGTTGTTCCGCTCGGTCCATCGTGGACGCTTCGTCTTCCGCGTCCTATTTTTGACGATTGGGGCCTTCTTCCTCTATACGCAGGCGCAGTCCATCACACTCCTCGCCTTGGCTGCGGCCGCGAGCGGATTCATGTTGATGCTCGTCTATTTGCCGACAGTCACGCTCATGCAAGAACATAGCGACCACGACAAGATTGGACGCGTCATGAGCATCATGGCGCTCGCCGCATCCGGACTAGAACCGATCGCGTTCGCCGTCCTGTCGATTTTGGTCGCCCTGGCCGTGCCGATTCAAACGTTACTCATCTCGTTTGGTATAATCGGATTAGTATGCAGTATCGTGTTATACGTGCGGAGCCAGACGTTCCGTGACACGCGATGAAAGGAGAACGACGATTGAATGACACACGCAAACAGCAAGTCATCGAGATGTACCGTCAAATTGACGAGCTCGACTTGTTGTTCACCAAATATTTTACCGAGTTGAACGAATTCGAACTCAGTTACCAGCAAGAACAGATGTTACTCCTGTTCAAACGACAAGACACATGGACGACGACCGAGATTGCCACAAAGATGAATATCTCGAAAAGTGCGGTCAGCCAAGTGCTCAAAGTGCTCGAACAACGTGAGTTCGTCCAAAAAGAGAAGAACCCGGACAACTTGCGCGAGAGCTTCATCCGTCTCGGCCCAATCGGTATGGAATATTCGAAACAAATCGATGCCATCGAAGAACGGCTCGCCGAAGAAATGTTTTCCGTGCTCGAAGATGACGAGATGACGATGATCAATCGTTCGCTGGCGCTGATGATCAAAAAATTCAAATGAAAAATGCGTATCGTCCCTGGCTTGGGAGGATACGCATTTTTGGTTAGAGTTGCTCGACGACACGTTCCGCTGAACGGAGCGCGCCTTCGATATGGCCGCCGAACAAGGAGTCCGTCTCCGTCCCAGCGAGTGAGAGCCTTCCTTCCCATACTGAATCGAGCGCAATCGGCTGATAGACAGGGAAGTCGGTCAACGGCACCCCATCTTGAACAGTGGCCGTATGCCGGTCACTCGACCAATCGACGTATAACACGTCACGCGGTTGGCGCGCTTCTTCCCCGAACAGTCGCACGAGTTGATCGATGACGCGACGATTCAATTCGTCTCGGTCGAGTACCGAGCGTTCGGCAGCAGACAACCGAAAGAAGCCGAATAACGCGGCAAGTCCGCCCGGTCGCGAGGCGTCATGAATCTCCTGCAACACCCCGGCCCAGCTCATTCCTTGACCAGATAGACCATTGTCTCGCCAAAATGGACGGTCGTAGACGACGAGTACTTTCGCCTGCCCGGCCATCCAGGTCGGAGTGTCTGCCAGCTTCGCCTTCGTCGTTTCAGACAGTTCCGGTTGAAATGAAATGCGTGAGACGAGTCGTGGCGGGATGGCTGGGATGACGTGATTGAACGTTTGGGGCGATCCTGTTTCGAGTTCGATGGAGACCGCGTCTTCAGTCTGTTGAATCGAGGTGACGGTCGACTCGAGTTGAATCGTGCCGGCGGGCAAAGTTGCAGCGAGTGCCGTCGTCAGTGTCGTCATTCCACCCAAGAGTCGCATCGATGGGACGGTATGTCCTGGCGGGAGCGTATGGCGCTCGATGACACCGAACTGCCGCTCGAGCATTAAATCACCTGCCGTATATTGAGAGAACGTCGGGAGACCGAGTCGTTCGATCAGTTGCGTGATCGTCGTCTCCGTCTCTGGCCAATACCAGGTTGGGCCAAGGTCGAACCCGTCATGGCTCAACACCCGTCCCCCGATGCGATCACGCGCCTCAAACACGGTGACGTCATAGCCTTTCTCGATGAGGAGCAAAGCAGCATACAAGCCGCTCACGCCCGCTCCGATAATCGCAATTGATGGATTCATGAAAAAGCTCCTTCTTTGTAGGTGGTGTTCCTATTATACTGAAAAAGACGAATGTACATAATTTGGGCGCACCGCTCAAGAAAGGGCGTTACGAGGTGAAGCGTTTCTTCTATTACATCTTATTTCCTTACATCTGGGTGATGCGAGGGTTACATCGATTTATCAAAACAGAAAATACAATGTCTTATGCATTCATGCTGTTCTTTGTCCCCGTCCATGTCCTCATCATCGGATATGGCCTCCAAGTGTCGCTCTTACTGGAAACCGTTTTTATGATTTATCTCTCGGCAGGATTGTTTACGCCGATGTATTACTTCGAATCGGATGTCAGACGGAGACGCACAAAACCGGGATACGTTCCGATTGATGAAACCAAATAGTATGTTGAAACGTATTCGATTAGAAAGGATACGTTTTTTTGTTTCTTATATCGATTAAAAAGCAGAATCCGTAGATTACATAAAGGGGAGGAAGACAGAATGAACATAGCATTCGTCTCGTTATTCGGCTTATTGGTGACATTCTTGCCGATTATTTTAGCCATCACCGTCATCGTGATGATCATGAAATTTATGAACCGTTATGAACAGCGTGCTGATGAACGGCTTGAGCTTGAGCGTCAAGTAGCCGCTCGTCAACAAGAGCAATTCAACGTGTTAGTAGAACGACTCGATCAAATTGAAGAGAAGATGGAGACTCGCCCGTAAATCGAAAGGAGTGGTTGAATGGATTGGACCACGATCATGTTGACTGCTTCGTTGTTTTTGAACGCCTTCTTGCTCAATATCATTGCGCAACAAACAAAGGATATGAGTGCATTGAAACGAAAACAACTTCAGACTAATCCGCTTGTGCAGGATGATGAATTGGTTGCAACGTTGAAAGAAAAAATAGACACGGATGGCATCATTCCAGCGATTCGGTATTTACGCGAGACGTACAACATGACTCTAGTTGAAGCAAAACAGTTGGTCGATTGGGTAAACGAAAAGGAGTAGCGCGCTACTTTGAACTGAGCCCTGAATGCGCACTTTTTATCAAGTGTCTATCATTCAGGGTTCAGTTCATTCATACTAAGAGGGCTCTTTTTTGTTCAAGTCCTCGAAAATCCTTCTAACAGGAATGCTCCTTATATAATTATGTCTAGATACTTCTTTTAGCCATATTGAAAAATGGTAAAAGCAGAGTAATATCATATACTCTGCTTTACTCAATGAGTTTTTAATTAAATATTTTCTACTTTATCAAACCATGGACTTGCTGTTTCTTTTAAAACGGCATTAAGTTCTTCGATGTTTTGTCTGCCTTCTGATCTTAGCCATTCTCGGCCATCTTGTTCACCTTTTTCACCGAAAACATTAACACCATTCTTCCAGGTTGCTCGTCCGCATAATACACCATTAAAGGTAGATCCCGCCTCTTTTGCAAATGTTAATGTATCTTGGAATAACTGCGCTGAAACACCCGCACTTAAAAAGATGAATGGTAACGTCGTAGCATCACTTTGTTCTTTAAATAATTGAAGCGCTTCTTCCCTAGAATGGATAACTTCATCTCCATATCCTTCTACGAATTTCATATTAACAGGAACCTCGACTTTCAGGACGTCCACTTTGTATTGTGGTTTTGAGAATTCCTTCATTGCATCAATCACTTTATGAGGTTTCACCTTGGCATATTCTTTTCCTTTTACATCATCGTTATTGACATCATAAGTCACAATTTCTAAGAAGAAGGGGATTTCTTCAGCCTCACATTCTGAACCAATTCGCTCCATATATACATGTTTATACTCATTAATTTTTTCTTCTTCATCTACATCATAGTAGAGTAAAAATTTAATAGCATCGGCACCAATGTCTTTTAGCCGTTTAACAGACCATTCCTCCAATAAATCAGGCAGGCGTCCTGGCTCTGATGCATCATAGCCTGTTTTTTCATAAGCCATGATGAGTCCGGCATCTTGATGTCTTATTTTCGAAGCGGGTAAGCCATATTCAGGATCAAGTAAGATCGATGAAGCAAAAGGTGTCAGTTCCTCCGATACCATTTTTTTATACGTAATGATTCCTTCATCTCCAATCTCCTGATCACTTGCATTAGCAATCATTTTCTTAAGAGATCCACGTTGGTCAATCGCAAGTGCCCCGATTACTCCGTTTTCATTTGATAATCGTTTCAATGCTTCTAATTTATTCTTTTTTAATGATAGCATAGTAGTAGTCTCCCTTTTTAGTAGATTTCGTTTATCTCAACTAAATTAAAATAGTGCATAAAGTGGTTCAGATTAACGCTTCCGGTCCCAGCTTCTATTGTGTTCAGCATCCCTGCCGTCATCGAGGTTTTGATGGCGGTTTCAATGGGTTCCCCTCTATTTAAAGAAACAGCTAACCCCGCAACTGTCGCATCACCTGATCCTACTGGATTTACCACATTAATTTTTGGTATAATTGCGTTATAGAATCGATCCTTATATTTAACCAAAGCACCTTTACTTCCCATTGAAACCATCACGCATTCAATATCGTTAAATAATTCATGCGATAATACTTCTTTTAAGAGATTTCTATCATTATTGATCTCTTTCCCAATAAGCTGAGACAATTCAGTATGGTTTGGTTTAATGGCAAAGGGCTTTTCCTTATGAAGAAGTACTTGTTTTAAGGATTCTCCCGAGGAGTCAAGTATCACAGGAACGTCTTTTTTATGACTGATGACTAGCATTTGATGGTAGAAATCATCGGGTAACCCTTTTGGCAGACTTCCTGAAATCGTAACAAATGAGGTCTTTGATAATAGACCTTCAAATTTATCTAAAAATGCTTTGCCTTCTTTTAGGGATAGGGTTGGACCCGATTCGAGGATCTCTGTTTGCATTCCTTCGTGAAGAATGGCAATACAATTTCGTGATTCTTTTTCAGTCTTTAAAAAGTCATTTTTAATACCAGCTTTTTTTAATTCTTGGTTGATAAAATCACCAAGGGTGCCGCCAATAACACCAGTAGCCAGAACATCTTCTTCTAATTGTGAAATAACCCGTGTAACATTTAATCCCTTTCCGCCTGCGGTTTTACTCACATGTTCTATTCTATTAATCTCATTTAATTTAAATTGTTTAAGAGGGTAGGAAATATCAACTGAGGGATTCATTGTGACTGATAAAATCATTTCACTGCCTCTTTCTCGTGTTTTTTCTTTTTTAGCTCTGTTTATGATGAATGTTGATAAATTGCCTTTGGTCCATGTGATCAGCATTTTTCTGCCTAAAAAATGGCTGAACGTATGCCCCGAAGGCAATTGCAGCATCAACAAGGATGTTTAACAAAGCCTTTCATTTCATTGCTTATCATCAATCGTGATATTCGCCCCCATCCCATTTTTCTAGGAACTCGTCAAAAAAGTGAATGTCTCCTGTTTGATGATCATTTTCTGGTTCAAGGGACATAATTTTTTCCACTAATTGGTTGTTTTCCTCTGTTTCATCATATTTTGCTTCGATAAAGTGATCGACAATCTCTAGGATTAAATGTTCTCCAGTAATTTTGCCTCCAACGCCAATGACATTTGCATTTAGTTTTTCTTTAGCATATTTGGCCGTGGCAACGTCTCTTACCAATGCTGCTCTTGCTCCTAGTACTTTAGCGGCTGAATTTGTAATTCCTACACCTGTACCGCAAATCACTACACCTAAATCAGCTTCTCCGGTCGTAACCGCTTCTGCCACCTTTTTCCCATAGATAGGATAATGTGTTCTTGTAAAATCATACGTCCCCATATCAAGAACCGTATGTCCTTTAGATTTTAAATGGTCAGAAACTGCCATTTTTACATCTGTTACAATATGGTCACAACCTAATGAAATAATCATCTTATACTCTCCCTCATTCTTTTAATGTAATCCCTCTAAATGGTTTATACGATTTACATCATTTTGTTTAACATATCTACTCGGATTTGATGGCGTCCCCCTGAGTACTTTGAGTTAATAAAGGCCATCACAATACTTTCAGCCAAGCCTTTACCTACAACTTCGGCCCCCATCGTAATAATAGAAGTGTTATTATGGTCCCTTGTCATTCTTGCTGATCGTTCATCAGAGACTTCCGCACAAACGATGCCTTTTATTTTGGTTGCTGCCATAAAAGAACCCGCTCCATAGGAATCGATCAGAATAGCAATTGAATCGCTGCCTTTTTTTACTTCATTTGCGACTAAAACAGTTGAATCTACAAAGTCAACGGCTCCATTTGGTGTTTTATCTATTACATCGATGTTTTTTTCTTCTAAGAAAGTTTTTATATGATTTTTCAACTCTAACCCAGCTTTATCTGATCCTAATAATATGTTCATGTCCATTCACCTCATATTTAATAAATTACTTTTACAAACTCTTCTAGCTTAAGCTTCTTTTCTTCGGGAATTTGATCATCGGTTATTAAAGCAGTTACCCCATCCAAATGATAGAAGCTAAAAAAGTCCTGTCCCCAGATTTTGCTATGATCAGCAACAATGTATTTTTCGTGGGCATTATCTAAAATAATGCTCTGTGTAATTCCTTCCTCTTCATTAGATGTGTAAACTTCATTCCCATGGACGCCATTTGAGCCTATAAAGGCTTTTTTTACATTAATCTTTTTTAATGTATTATTCGCAAAGCTTCCGACAAAGGCTCCAGTTCGAGCTCGATAGCTTCCACCAATTAAAATAAGATCATAACCTTCGTTTTTATTAAAACGGTTGAAAACATGAATGGAATTGGTCACGATTCTTGCAGGAAATACCGTCAAGAAGTCATACACATACTCAATCGTTGTACCTGGACCGAGAAAAATTGTGTCATTTTCTTCGACTAAGGAGGCAATCGTTCTAGCGATTTGTTGTTTTTCTTCTATATTGATGCCTTGCTTCTCAATATGAGACAGCTCTTTATCCGAAAATCCATTGACAGCCTTTGCTCCGCCATGAATTCTCTCAACTTGACCTTGATCCTCAAGCAGCTGTAAATCTCGTCGAACAGTCATTTCTGTTACATTTAATAATTCAGTGATTTCTGAAACGCGTACCATTCCATGAGTATTAATTAAATTTAATATGGCTTCTAGGCGTTGCTCTTTAAGCACACTGTCACTCCCTTCTCAATTTGTTCTAAAATGTTTGATTTTGTTCCTTTTCCTAGAATTTATCACCTGAAACGATAAATGTCAAACAAAATAATAGGGTGATACAATGTGTGAATAATGTATTAACAGTCAATGAAAGCGCTTGACAAAAAAATAATCCCTGATATATAGTTTGAATGTAAACAAAAATAAACAAAAAAGAAC
>NZ_QLVE01000018.1 GCF_003331145.1 Exiguobacterium sp. TNDT2
GGGGGTCTCCCCCTGCGAGGATAGGACGTTGCCAGGCCAACGCGAAGGACGATCGAGCATCCGCTTAGTCGTTCTTTTTTTGTATATCTAGCGATGTCGCAGTTGCGACATCGCTTTTCGTTTGCCTTTTTTTGAATCAATGATAGAATATAGTCAAAAGTCAAAGATGGTCAGAGGGTGGTGGAGATGAGAAACATATCGGATGTAATCGAACAGTATTTGAAGCAAGTGCTGAAGGAGAGCCAGGCCGAAGCGATTGAAATTAAACGGCAAGATATCGCTAAGCGTTTCGAGTGTGTTCCGTCTCAAATCAACTACGTCATCAATACGCGTTTTACGGTCGAAAAAGGATATTTGGTCGAAAGTAAGCGTGGAGGCGGAGGATACATTCGCATTCGTCGTGTGATTTTGCATGAAAAACAAGACGTGTTGGCTAGTTTGATGGATATTTTACACGATCATCCTCGTCTTTCTGAACAACTTGTCGAGAACATATTGATTCGCTTGTTTGAAGAAGGGATGTTAAGTGAACGAGAAGTTCGTTTGCTGTACCACTTGTTGTCAGATGAAGCGCTCGGCTTGAACGCCGAAGATCGACACTTGATTCGAAGACAACAGTTACTCGCATTAATGAAATTACTTAGTTACCATTGACTGACGGAGGCATACATCTATGCTATGTGAACGATGCAAACGGCGACCTGCCGTCAATGAAATTCAAGTAGTGGAGAATGGAATTCCTGTAACGCGTAAACTATGTCGTAATTGTACAGTAGAACTCATGTCAGGTTATGTACCGGTCGTGAAACGGTGCCCAGGCTGTCAGTTGACACAAACTGAATTAGCTCATCTTCGAAAAGCGGGCTGTACTACTTGTTATACCGTTTTTCGCGAAGAATTGATGAAAATCACACGTCAGTATCAACAAGGCCATGATAAACATGTAGGTTCGATACCAGATGCGTTACGGACTCCCGACGAGCGAATCGAAGAGCGACTTGCAAAATTAGCAGGGGAGTTGGAACGAGCCGTCGAACAAGAAGATTATGAACGCGCAGCCAGGCTGAAAAAAGAGATTAATCAATTGAAAGGGCGAGGTGAGGCGTGATGGAGTCTTATCTTAAACATCCACTTGGTCCTAAAATGAGAGAGCGAGCCAAGTTAGATGATTTGGTCATCTCGACTCGTATCCGTCTAGCACGCAATTTAAAAGATACCGTTTTTTCTCCTGTTTTATCGGAAGAAGGACAACATCAACTTTGTGAACGGATTGAAACGTCACTTGGAGGATTGCAGGGTTTTGAGTATCTGCATATGGGTGATTATGATCAAGTGACCCGACAAGCGCTAGTTGAAAAGCATTTGATTAGCCCGACGATTGCCGGGAAAGAACAAAGTGCCGTCTTTTTAAGCGAAGATGAGACCATCAGCGTACTCATTAATGAAGAAGATCATCTACGAATTCAAACGCTACTCCCAGGTTATCAAGTAGAAGAGGCTTTCGAACTGGCTAAACGTGTCGATGCCCTCTGTGGAGAGTCCCTTCCTTACGCATTTGATGAACAGCTAGGTTATTTGACAACTTGTCCAAGTAATATCGGGACGGGTCTACGCGCCTCGGTGATGCTTCATCTGCCGGGATTGACGTTGACCGGACGGATAACTCCTATTCTAAAAGAACTTCGTAAGCTCGGATACACGATTCGGGGGCGTTACGGGGAAGGCAGTGATGCGGCGGGTCGATTATTCCAACTATCGAACCAGCGCACGTTAGGGAGTCATGAAGCCCAACTGTTAACCGACTTCATGGAAATCACGGAACAAGTCATCCAAGCAGAGCGACAAGCCCGCGAAGAGCTCTTGGCTCGCAACCAAGACGAGCTAGAAGATCATTTTTATCGCTCATATGGGATTTTACGGTATGCCAAACTGCTATCGTCAACAGAGGCCATCGAACGCCTATCCGATCTTCACTTGGCAAGTGACCTTGGTATTTTATCGGACTGGAGTCCACCCCAGTTCCACGAATTAATTGTAAAGCTCCAATCAGGTTTCCTACAAAAACATTTCGGGAAAACATTATCTACGAAAGAACGAGATCGCGAACGAGCGACTCTCGTTCGTCGAACGTTAGATCATGGCTTAGTTTGATCCAACTTTAAGGAGGTTTTGTCAATGATGTTTGGTCGATTTACAGAACGAGCTCAGCGCGTATTAGCTTTAGCACAAGAGGAAGCGGTACGACTTGGCCATCATAATATTGGTACGGAACATATTTTACTCGGACTCGTCCGTGAAGGGGAAGGGATTGCTGCTAAAGCACTGTTCGCTCTCGGACTCACGTCTGAAAAGATTCAACAAGAAGTAGAGGCACTCATTGGCCGTGGATCAGAAAACGGCTCAACAATTCATTATACACCGCGTGCAAAAAAAGTGATCGAACTCTCGATGGACGAGGCTCGAAAACTTGGACATTCTTACGTCGGCACCGAGCACATTTTACTTGGTGTGATTCGTGAAGGTGAAGGTGTGGCGGCTCGTGTCTTGAATAACCTTGGAGTCAGTTTGACGAAGGCACGTCAGCAAGTGCTCCAGCTCTTAGGCAATACTGAGTCGTCAGCGAACGCATCACAACCAGGTACAAGCGCTGCTACACCGACACTTGACGGCTTGGCCCGTGACTTGACCCAACAGGCGCGTGAGTCGCGTCTTGACCCAGTCATCGGCCGCGCTGGCGAGATTCAACGCGTCATCGAAGTGTTGTCTCGCCGGACAAAAAATAACCCGGTCCTCATTGGGGAACCAGGGGTCGGGAAAACGGCAGTCGTCGAAGGTCTCGCTCAACAGATCATTAATAACGAAGTTCCAGAAACTCTTCGTAATAAACGTGTCATGGTACTTGATATGGGAACGCTCGTCGCCGGAACGAAATACCGCGGTGAATTTGAGGACCGATTGAAAAAAGTAATGGATGAGATTCGCCAAGCTGGGAACGTCATTCTTTTCATCGACGAATTGCACACATTGATTGGAGCTGGCGGCGCTGAAGGCGCAATCGACGCGTCGAATATTTTGAAACCGTCACTCGCACGTGGCGAACTCCAATGTATCGGGGCGACGACACTTGATGAGTACCGGAAATACATCGAGAAAGATGCGGCACTCGAGCGCCGATTCCAGCCGATTCAAGTCAATGAACCGACGGCGGATGAGGCGGAACAAATCCTCTTTGGATTACGTGACCGCTACGAGGCACACCATCGCGTAACGATCACAGATGAAGCGATTCATGAAGCTGTCGTGCTCTCGGACCGCTACATCTCGGACCGCTTCCTTCCTGATAAAGCGATCGACCTCATCGATGAGGCTGCTTCGAAAGTAAGACTTCGCTCATTCACGGCACCGCCGAACTTGAAAGAACTCGAGGCTCGTCTTGAGTCAATCCGTAAAGAGAAAGATTCGGCTGTACAGAGTCAAGAGTTCGAGAAGGCTGCCTCGCTACGTGATACCGAGCAGAAACTCCGTGATGAGCTCGAACAGCTCAAGTCGGAATGGCAGAATAAGCAAGGGAACGAAAAACTCGAAGTAACGAAAGAAGATATCGCACAAGTCGTCGCCAACTGGACGGGTGTCCCGGTGACGAAGATCGCCGAAGAAGAAACAGATCGTCTCCTTAAACTCGAATCGATTCTCCACGGCCGGGTCATCGGTCAAGATGAGGCCGTCAAGTCGATTTCGCGGGCGATTCGCCGGGCTCGTGCCGGATTGAAAGATCCAAAACGTCCGATTGGGTCGTTTGTCTTCCTCGGACCAACGGGTGTCGGGAAAACCGAGTTGGCTCGGGCTGTGGCTGAAGCGTTGTTCGGTGACGAAGACGCCATCATCCGAATCGACATGTCTGAGTACATGGAGAAACACGCGACGAGTCGTCTCGTTGGATCGCCTCCAGGTTACGTCGGTTATGAAGAGGGCGGTCAATTGACAGAGAAGGTTCGCCGCAAGCCATATTCGGTCATCTTGCTTGATGAGATTGAAAAGGCTCACCCTGAAGTGTTCAATATCTTGCTCCAAGTGCTCGATGACGGTCGCTTGACAGACTCGAAAGGGCGTACGGTCGATTTCCGGAACACGGTCATCATTATGACGTCAAACGTCGGTGCGGCAGCGCTCAAACGGAACAAGTACGTCGGATTCACTGTTGAAGATGATGTGAAGCGTGAATATACGGAAATGAAAGATAAAGTTATGGAAGAATTAAAGAAAGCGTTCCGTCCCGAGTTCTTGAACCGGATTGACGAGATCACTGTCTTCCACTCGCTTCAAAAAGAGCACATCCAAGAAATTGTCAAACTTATGGCCGAGACACTTACGAAACGTCTCGGCGAACAAGGCATTGATTTCAGTCTCACCGAATCAGCGCTCGAGAAAATCGCTGAAGTCGGGTACGATCCGGAATACGGGGCTCGTCCACTCCGCCGTGCACTTCAGCGTGAGGTTGAGGACCGACTCTCAGAGGCGATGCTCAGCGGCAGCATCACAAAAGGCAGCAAAGTGGCGCTCGATGTACAAGACGGCGAATTCGTCGTCCGTAATGAAGGTGTCGTTCAGTAACTACAAGGCTCCCTCTCTCATGTGAGGGAGCTTTTTTAGACGGAAAGGAACATCATGGCAAAAATTAAAACGAAATACGTATGTCAGTCATGCGGATACGAATCCGCAAAATGGATGGGACGTTGCCCAGGTTGTAATGAATGGAACACGCTCGTCGAAGAGTTTGTCGAAGAGAAAAAGGCGAAACGGGGTGCCGCGTTCGTCCATAGTTCCTCGAGACAATTGAAACCGGAACGTCTGTCAGACGTCGTATCGCAAGAAGAGACGCGCGTCCATACAAATAGCCAAGAGTTTGATCGCGTGCTCGGGGGCGGGATTGTCCCAGGATCGCTTGTCCTCGTCGGTGGGGACCCGGGCATCGGGAAGTCGACCATCCTCCTTCAAGTGAGTGCCCATTTGGCGCACAGTGGACGGAAAGTGCTCTATATTTCCGGGGAAGAATCGCTCAAACAGACGAAACTCCGAGCTGAACGACTCGGCCTCCCGACCGAGGATTTATACGTCCTTGCCGAGACGGACATGTTGATGATTGAACGGGTCATCGATGAAGAAGAACCAGGGTTCGTCATCATCGACTCGATTCAAACCGTCTATATGGATGAAATCCAATCGGCACCAGGTAGTGTCGCCCAAGTGCGGGAATGTACGGCAGCACTCATGAAAATCGCTAAAACACGAGGCGTGGCTGTCTTTATCGTCGGTCACGTGACGAAACAAGGTTCGATTGCCGGTCCTCGTCTGCTCGAGCACATGGTCGACGCCGTCCTTTACTTTGAAGGAGAACGTCACCATACGTTCCGGATTTTGCGGGCCGTGAAAAACCGGTTCGGCTCGACGAACGAGATTGGCATCTTTGAAATGAAGGAAGGCGGGCTCGAAGAAGTCCTCAATCCGTCTGAAATTTTCTTAGAAGAACGAACTGCTGGCGTCTCTGGCTCCACGGTCGTCGCCTCGATGGAAGGGACGCGGACCGTGCTCGTCGAGCTTCAGGCACTAATTTCCCCGACCTCGTTCGGAAACCCACGTCGGATGGCGACCGGGATCGATCAGAACCGGGTCGCCCTCCTCATGGCCGTCCTTGAGAAACGTTCGGGTCTCTTGCTCCAAACGCAAGATGCTTATTTGAAAGCGGCGGGTGGAGTCAAACTGGATGAGCCGGCCATCGACTTGGCGATTTGCATCTCAATCGCGTCAAGCTTCCGGGATCGCCCGACTCGTCCGACGGATGTGTGTATCGGGGAAGTTGGCTTGACTGGGGAAGTCCGGCGTGTATCCCGGATTGAGCAACGTGTCGCCGAAGCGGCCAAGCTCGGTTTCACCCGGGCCATCATTCCAAAAAACAACCTCGGGGGCTGGACAGCCCCACCTGGCATCGATGTCGTCGGTGTCAGCACTGTCGATGAAGCGCTTCAACTCGCCATTCCGTTCTAACGGGGCGCTTCTAACAGTTTTTAACGCTTTGTAACGAACGCTCTCAAAAAAACCGTGTTACAATGAAAGTGTTAATTTTTTGTAATTTAAATTCATAATGAAGGAGGTGGAATGAGTGAAGATTGCTGTGCGAATCGGATTTATTTTAATCGGACTCGTCGTTGGTTGGTTTGGCATTATCGAAGCGATGTTGCTATTAGAGGACCTCGGAGTGAATGTACCAGCTTGGTTGACGATTCCTTACGTAGCTAGTTTGATTGGTGGACTTATCTTCTTCATTCTTAGTTTGTTCTTGACCGATGGGGTCGTTAAATTTATCCGTTTTGTTGAAGAACGGCTCGTCCGTTTACCTGTCGGCGATATTTTGTTCGGGTCGATCGGATTGATTATTGGTTTGTTGATTGCCTTTTTGATCAGTGTCTCATTAGAAGTAACAAATATCTTCTTACTCAGCAAAATCGTACCGATTTTCGTAACCGCCTTGTTCGGATACTTTGGTTTCGCTGTCGGCTACCGGAAGCGGAATGAATGGATTAAATTGTTCGTCAAGAGCGAACGCGAGAAGCCGGAAGCAGAACCGTTGCGCCGCTCGAATGATAAGATTTTGGATACGAGCGTCATCATCGATGGTCGGATCGCCGACATTTCGAAGACCGGTTTCATCGAAGGGACGCTCATTGTACCGCAATTCGTCATCGGTGAGCTTCAATATATTGCTGATTCATCGGATACGTTGAAGCGGAACCGTGGTCGTCGCGGCCTCGACATTTTGAAGGAGCTGCAAGACAACGACCGCATCGAAGTCGAGATTTATGACGGCGATTTTGAAGATGTCGCCGAAGTGGACATTAAATTGATCAAGTTGGCCGAGCTAAAAAAAGGTATCGTCGTGACGAACGACTACAACTTGAACAAAGTGTGCGAAGTTCGAAACGTCCCGGTGTTGAACATTAATGATTTGGCCAATTCGGTTAAACAGATTGTCATCCCGGGGGAAGAAATGGTCGTGACGGTCATCAAAGAAGGAAAAGAACAAAATCAAGGCGTCGCCTATCTCGAAGACGGCACAATGGTCGTCGTTGAAGGTGGGCGCAAGCTGATTTCGAAGACGTTGCCTGTTGTCGTGACAAGCGTGCTTCAAACCTCGGCTGGCCGTATGATTTTTGCTCGTCCTGAATAAGCATGGAAAAAGAGACGCATTTGCGCTCTCTTTTTTTCACGAACAGAGGTGAATGGAATGGTGCATTATACGGTGGTCATCCCAGCCGCGGGGAAAGGAAAGCGGATGGGAACCGATGAGAATAAATTGATGCTAACACTACAAGGAAAGCCGATTATCGTCTGGACGGTCGAAGCGTTCTCGAAAGATTCATGGTGTGAACGCATTGTTCTTGCGGTGCGCCCGGAAGAACAAGAGTGGTTCGAGCGACAATTTCATCATCTAGATACCCCGGTTACATACGTGACGGGCGGGGAAGAACGACAACAGAGCGTTCGGGCCGGTCTACAAGCCGTCGATCCGGATGGCGTCGTCTTGATTCATGACGGGGCGCGGCCGTTCGTGCGTATCGATCAACTTCACGCTATCGCGGAAGCCGGCCAGATGGAAGGTGCGATTCTTGCCGTCCCGGTCAAAGACACGGTCAAACAAGTCGCAGCCGGACAAATCACACAGACGGTGCCACGTGAGGCGTTATGGCTGGCGCAAACCCCGCAAGCGTTTCCTGCGGCTGACATCCGAGCGGTCCATGATCAGGCAGAAACGTCTGGATTCATCGGGACGGACGACGCGAGTTTATTCGAGTGGGCAGGTAAAAGAGTGACTGTCCTTACAGGTGACTATCACAACATTAAAATGACAACGCAGGAAGATTTATTATTCGGGGAAGCGATTTTAACGAAGGAGGACTATCGATGAGAATCGGACAAGGATTTGATGTACACGCGTTCGCTGAAGGGCGTCCGCTCATTTTAGGAGGCATTGAGATTCCACACGATCGTGGCCTGCTTGGCCACTCGGATGCGGACGTCTTGTTGCACACGATTGCCGACGCGGCGCTCGGGGCAATTGCAGCGGGCGATATTGGTAAGCATTTCCCGGACACGGACCCGAACTTTAAAGATGCGGATTCGAAAGTGCTGTTGCAGCACGTCTGGCAACTCGTCAAAGCAGAAGGCTATGTGCTTGGCAACGTCGATGCGACGGTGATGGCGGAGCGGCCGAAGCTCCGAACGTACATCGACGACATGCGAGCGGTGATTGCCGAGTTGCTTGAGGCGGATATCGGCCAAGTGAACGTCAAAGCGACGACGACGGAAAAGCTCGGCTTCACAGGACGTGAAGAAGGAATTGCCGCTCAGGCGGTCATCCTGCTCAACCGTGCTTGACAAAAGTGGTATACTATTTGGGCAGAAGAGAAGAAAGGTGGAAATATTATGAGTGAAGTGCGCGTACGCTATGCGCCGAGTCCGACGGGTCACCTTCATATCGGGAACGCCCGGACCGCGCTATTTAACTATTTATATGCTCGCCATGCTGGCGGGAAGATGATTCTCCGAATCGAGGATACGGACCAGAAACGGAACGTCGAGAACGGGGTCGAGAGTCAAATGAAATACTTGGAATGGCTCGGCATCGATTGGGATGAAGGTCCAGGCCGCGGCGGCGAATTCGGTCCTTATTTCCAAATGGAGCGTCTCGACCTTTACAATCAATACGTGAACGAATTGATGGACAAGGGGCTCGCATATAAGTGTTATATGACGTCTGAAGAACTTGAGGCGGAACGCGAAGCCCAAATCGCACGCGGCGAGGCACCACGTTATTCAGGAGCACATCGTAACTTGAGCGACGAAGAGCGTGCGGCGTTCGAAGCCGAGGGACGTAAACCATCGATTCGGATTCGCGTACCAGAAGGGGTCACATACAAGTGGACGGATGTCGTCAAAGGGGACGTCTCGTTCGAGTCGAAAGACTTCGGCGACTGGGTCATCGTTAAACAAGACGGGATCCCGACGTATAACTTTGCCGTTGTTGTCGACGACCACTTGATGAAAATCAGCCATGTGTTGCGTGGGGACGACCATATCGCCAACACACCGAAACAGATGATGGTGTATGATGCGCTCGGTTGGGACTATCCGGCGTTTGGTCATATGACATTGATTTATAACGAGAACCATAAGAAGTTATCGAAGCGTGATGAGTCGATCATCCAATTCATCGAGCAGTATGCCGACCTCGGTTACCTTCCGGGGGCACTCTTTAACTTCATCTCGCTCCTCGGGTGGTCACCGGTCGGAGAAGAGGAAATCTTCACGAAGGAAGCGTTCATCGAGATGTTTGATGCGGGTCGTTTGTCGAAGAGTCCGGCTGTCTTCGACCAACAGAAGCTTGCCTGGATCAACAGTGTCTACATGAAACAAGCTTCGCTTGACGAAGTAGTGGCACTCAGTTTACCATTCTTACAAGAAGCAGGACGTTTACCGCACGCTTTGTCGATTGAACAGGCGGATTGGGCGACGGCGCTCATCGCCCTCTATAAAGAACAGATGACGCACGGCGCTGAAATCGTGTCGTTGACGGATTTGTTCTTCAAGGATGAGGTCGAATATGACGAAGCGGCCAATGCGGTCCTTGCTGGTGAAACGGTACCGGCTGTCCTCGCCGAATTCAAAACTCAACTTGAAGCGATTGAGGACTTCACACCGGAGGCCGTCAAAGCAGCGACGAAAGCGACACAAAAGGCGACTGGCCAAAAAGGAAAGAACTTGTTCATGCCGATCCGAGTTGCGACGACCGGGCAGACGCACGGACCAGAGCTTCCGAACGCGATTTCATTAATTGGCAAAGAGCGTGTCTTGGCACGTCTCACAACATTATTAGCTTAAAGGCAACGATGAGGAAAGTAAGCGGTATGACACTTATCAGAGACTAGAACCTAGGCTGGAAGTTCTAGAAGCGTCCCCCGTCGAAGTGCACCTCGGAGCCGTTCCGGCGATACGTAGTCGGAACCGCGACTCGGCGTTAACGAGACATGAGAGGGGAACTATCCCAAACAGAGTGGAACCGCGCTTACGGCGTCTCTGTGCCTTGGCACAGGGGCGTCTTTGTTTTTGATATAGAAAAGGAGAACAATTATGGGATTTTGGAAAAGTGTGAGCGAAGATATTCGGAACGTGCTCGAACTCGATCCGGCTGCCCGCTCGAAAGCAGAAGTCATATTAACATATCCTGGTTTGCATGCGCTTTGGGCACATCGAATTGCCCACGGACTATGGACGCGTAAGGTGAAATTGTTGGCAAAAATGATTGCCCAGACGAGCCGTTGGTTGACGGGAATTGAGATTCATCCCGGTGCGGTGATCGGCGAAGGGGTGTTCATCGACCACGGATTCGGCATCGTCATCGGTGAGACTGCCATCATCGGCAATAACGTGACCATTTATCAAGGTGTGACGCTCGGCGGGACGGGCAAAGAGAAAGGGAAGCGACATCCGACCATCGGGAACGATGTGCTCATCTCGGCCGGAGCCAAAGTGCTCGGAAATATTACGATTGGCGATTGCGTCAAAATCGGGGCGAGTTCCGTCGTCTTAAAAGACGTCCCGTCCGACTCGACCGTCGTCGGGATCCCAGGCCGTGTCGTCATCCGAAACGGGGAGCGGGTCAAACAACACGACCTCGATCATCGATTGCCGGACCCGGACCGCGAATGCCAAGAACGGCTCGAAACGGCCGTCGCTGATTTGCAACGAAAGCTTGCGTCATTAGAGAAACGGATGGAGGAAAACACACATGATTCAGTTTTACAACAGCCTCACGAATAAGAAAGAACCGTTCGTACCGATCGTCCCGGGGAAAGTGTCGATGTACGTATGTGGACCGACCGTCTACAATTACATTCATGTCGGCAACGCCCGACCGGCCATCGCCTTTGATACGGTTCGTCGCTACTTATCGTATCGGGGCTATGATGTCAAATACGTCCTTAATTTCACGGATGTGGACGATAAGATCATCCGGACCGCGAACGAACTCGGTGAGGACGTCGGGACTCTGACGAACCGTTATATCGACGCCTATCTGGAAGACACTGGCGCCTTGAACGTCTTACCGGCTGACGTCCATCCACGCGTCACAGACACGATGGACGAGATTATCACGTTCATCAGCGAACTTGAGACGCAAGATTTTGCGTATGAGGCGGGTGGGGATGTCTATTTCCGGACCCGTAAATTTGAGACGTACGGCAAATTGAGCCAGCAATCAATCGAAGACTTGCGCGCGGGTTCACGCGTCGACGTCGGAGAAAAGAAAGAAGATCCGCTCGATTTCGTTTTGTGGAAAGCGGCGAAGCCAGGCGAGCCGGCATGGGCGAGCCCATGGGGGCAAGGTCGTCCGGGCTGGCACATCGAATGCTCGGCGATGGCAAAGAAACACCTTGGCGCAACAATCGATATCCATGCCGGAGGACACGACCTCAAGTTCCCGCACCACGAGAACGAGATCGCCCAGTCGGAGGCGTGCAACCATACGAAGTTCGCCAACTACTGGCTGCATAACGGGTTCATCAATATCGAGAACGAGAAGATGTCCAAATCGCTCGGGAACTTCCTGCTCGTCCATGAGGCGTTGAAGGAAGTGGACGCGATGGTGCTCCGCTTCTTCATGTTGTCGGTCCACTATCGTCATCCGATCAACTATAGTCGTGAGTTGATTGAACAAGCGGCGAACGGCTGGGATCGCATCAAGGAGTCATATCAAAACGTCGAATACCGTCTATCCGTCACAGCTGGCCTGGGAGAGCCGAGTGAGGCGATGGAACGTAAACTCACGACAATCAAAGCAGCCTTTATCGAGGCGATGGATGATGACATCAACACGGCAAACGCGGTAACGGTCTTGTTTGATTTGGCGCGTGAAGCCAACATCTATGCGAAAGCCGACCACGTCTCGAAAGACACGCTCAAACACGTGATCACCCTATTCGAAGAGTTGACAAGTGTGCTCGGGTTGACAATCAAAGCAGAGGCGGAGCTGCTCGACGCGGATATCAATCAATTGATCCAAGAGCGGAATACGGCCCGCGCGGAGCGAAACTTCGCCCGCGCCGATGAAATTCGGGATCTCTTGAAAGACCAGAACATTCAACTCGAGGATACGGCTCAAGGGGTACGGTGGAAGAGGTTATGAAACAACAAGCTCCTCAATTGAACGCCCTCGCCCTCGCCTACATGGGTGACGCCGTCTATGAAATGGCGGTACGGAGGCGTCTTCTCGGCCAAGGGATGACGAAACCGAACGATCTCCACCGTGGCGCCATCCGTTACGTGAATGCGGGCGCCCAAGCCGGGGTGGTGACCCATTGGCTCGAGACAGGCGTCTTGAGCGAGGACGAGACAGCTGTTGTCCGACGCGGAAAAAATGCGAAATCCGGTTCAATCCCGAAGCGGACAGATGTTCATACGTATCGGTACTCGACCGCGTTCGAGGCATTGATTGGTTACACATATCTAATGGAAAGAAGGGATCGTCTTGAAGAACTCATCGAACAAGCGTTCACATGGCTCGAAACCGAGTCATTCGAAACGACATGACGGAGGACGCACGCAGGAGCAACGTTCATTCGACCGCCCGCGCGGCGAACGAAATGAACGCCCGAAGCGTCAAAAACTAGAACGACCAGATTATCAAGAAGTTGACGTGCCCGAAGAAGGGATTGATTTCCTTTACGGACGCAATCCGGTGATGGAAGCGCTCCGGAGCGGTCGCGATATGAACAAGGTTTTCATTATGGAAGGACAACAGAAAGGACCGCTCGCTCAAATCATCAGCATGGCAAACGAGGCGTCAGTCCAAATCTCATTCGTTCCGAAGACGAAACTTGAGAAGATGGCCGGCAGCGAACATCACCAAGGTGTCGTCGCCGCGGTCGCCGCCTACGAATATAAGTCGATTGAGGACATGTTCGCGCTCGCCGAGTCAAAAGGAGAAACACCGCTGTTCATCCTACTGGATGAACTCGAAGACCCGCATAACCTCGGTTCGATTCTACGGACGGCGGATGCGGTCGGAGCACATGGGATTATCATTCCGAAGCGCCGTTCGGTCGGTTTGACGCAGACAGTGGCAAAAGCTTCAACTGGCGCGATCGAATACATCCCGGTCGCGCGCGTCACGAACTTGACACGGACGCTTGAAGAGTTGAAAGAGAAAGGGCTATGGGTCGTCGGGACAGACGCGAGCGAGAGCCAAGACTATCGTCGTCTCGATGGGAATATGCCGCTCGTCGTCGTCATCGGTAGTGAAGGTAAAGGGATGAGCCGCCTCGTACGGGAATCGTGCGACTTCCTCGTCCATATGCCAATGGTCGGTCACGTTACGTCGCTGAACGCCTCGGTCGCAGCCGCGCTTCTTTTGTATGAAGTGCATCGCTCACGTAACCCATTGTCATGAGCATCAAGAAACGGGAACTGCTCCTCGTGGATGGGTATAACATCATTGGTGCGTGGCCGCACCTCCGAAAGCTGCGTGACATCGATTTTGAGAAGGCACGCAACGACTTGATCGAAGCGATGGCCGAGTATCAAGCGGTCACGGGTCGAGAAGTGACGATTGTCTTCGATGCCCATATGCGTTATGGACGAGAATCGAAAGCGAAGCAGAGTCGTGTCGCGGTCGTCTACACGAAGGAAAATGAGACAGCGGATGAATGGATTGAACGCCGTGCCCATGACCTTGTCGACGACCGGCTCGTGACCCTGTTTGTGGCGACGAATGATTTTACAGAACAGTGGGTCATCTTTGGACAAGGAGCGCTCCGGGTTCCTGCCAATGAGTTGCTGAAAGATTGGAAACATGCTCAGGTATTGATTGAAAAAGAGCGATCAGCACTCGAGCAGGACAGGTCAAACCGAAAAACAATCGATCTTTCCCCGGAGGTAAGAGCCCGATTGGAAGAAATGCGTCGCCGCAAATGAAGCAGGCAACGATCTCACGGACGAGTTCATAAAATGGACTCGTTTTTTGTTTTAACTTTGACATTTATGAGAGAGGGAATGTTGTATACTAATACATGTATGAGTTATACAAATTGTAATTAACGGAATTTTTAGAATTTGTTTGACGGTCGTTTTAACTGACGCCTATAATGAGAGCACAAACCTACATAAGTTCATCAATCGCCGGGAGGTATGAAATATGAACGGATGGCCATATGATCATTTTGAAAGCATGTCCGACGAAGAACTCGTTTATCGTTCGCGAAATGACGGGGATAGCGACGCTCTTGAGTTTTTGATAGAGCGCTACCGGTATTTTGTGCGGGCAAAAGCTAGATCTTACTTTTTAATCGGCGCCGATCACGAGGATATCGTCCAAGAAGGTATGATTGGTCTATACAAAGGTGTCCGTGATTATCGTGATGAACGGCTCGCCTCATTTAAAAGTTTTGCCGAGATGTGCATCACCCGTCAAATGATCACCGCCATCAAAACGGCGACCCGTCAAAAACACATTCCGCTCAATTCGTATGTCTCGCTCGATAAGCCGATTTTTGACGACGAGTCGGACCGGACGTTGCTCGATGTAATTTTACCGACACATCCCACGGACCCGCAGGATTTGCTCGTGACACGAGAAGAACAACTGTTCATGGAAGAAAAGATGGAAGAGCTCCTGAGTGACTTGGAACGAAAAGTGTTGCGCCTTTATTTAGACGGCCGCTCGTATCAAGAAATCTCAGACGACCTCGACCGGCACGTGAAATCAATTGATAACGCGTTACAGCGCGTGAAGAAAAAGTTTGAGCGGCATGTCGACGTTAAAACGATGACGAGCTAACTGATGTTGACCGCACGCCTCCTATGTGATATTTTTAAGGCAGCGCCTTGTCCGTAGACGCCATTTACAGGAGGCGTTTTTTTTTCGCTCTTTTTTATGGGAGAGCTATCGAAAGGGGCGCTCATGAATGGCAAAGAAAGTAAATCTCGCGTGTTCGGAATGCGGGTCGAGCGGTTATTCGACTATGAAGCAAGACGACGTGACGACACGGCTTGAGCTGAGAAAGTTCTGTCGGTGTTGCAATGCGCATACGACACATCGAGAATCGAAGTAATGTAGATTGGCATTCAACGTAGGAGGAAACTACTATGAACTTTTTGCGCGATGTATGGAAAGAGTTAAAGAAAACGAGTTGGCCAACTCGTAAAGAACTCACAAAATATACCATTACGGTCATCGCGACGGTCGTCGTGGTCGGCCTGTTCGTGTTCGGCGTAGATACTGGCGTCAGTTATCTCGTCAATCTATTGATTAACTAAGGAAAGAGGTGAAAGCCGTGGAGAAGCAATGGTTTGTTGTCCAGACGTATTCTGGATTTGAAAACAACGTCAAAGAAAACCTAGAACGTCGAATCGGTTCGATGAACATGGAAGATAAAATTTTCCGCGTCCTCGTTCCGACTGAAACAACGCAAGAAGAAGTCACGCTCAAGAGTGGCGAAAAGAAGATTAAAGAAAAAGAAGTAAAAAGCTTCCCAGGCTACGTCTTCGTCGAGATGATTATGACGGACGACTCGTGGTATGTCGTTCGGAACACTCCGAACGTCACAGGCTTCCTTGGTTCAACGGGCGGAGGCGCTAAGCCGATTCCACTTCAACCGGACGAAGTGACGAACGTGTTGTCGCAGATGGGACTCATTGAGAAGAAGGATCGTTACAATTACGAACTCGGCGACCTCGTCCGGGTCAAAGAAGGCGCATTTGAGAACTTCGAAGGAACGATTGATGAAATCGAAGCCGATAAAGAGAAGCTTAAAGTTGTCGTTGACATGTTCGGCCGTGAAACAAAAATCGAGCTTGATTTCGAACAAGTTCAGAAAATTAACTAATACCCACTTGCCATTCTCGGGAACGGATGGTACAATCGGAAATGTTTGATGTTGTGCTATATTTCGGTACAAACTCGACCTAATAGATTGAGTGGGAGGGCGCACAACGTCCAAGAAACCACATTTTAGACTTAAGGAGGTGTGTCTCGTGGCGAAAAAAGTTACTAAACTCGTTAAACTTCAAATCCCAGCTGGTAAAGCTAACCCAGCACCACCAGTAGGACCAGCACTTGGTCAAGCAGGTGTTAACATCATGGGATTCTGTAAAGAGTTCAACGCTCGTACACAAGACCAAGCCGGATTGATTATTCCTGTAGTCATTACGGTATACGAAGATCGTTCGTTTACATTCATTACGAAAACTCCACCAGCTGCAGTTCTTTTGAAGAAAGCTGCTGGTATCGAGAGCGGTTCTGGTGAACCAAACCGTAAGAAAGTAGCAACGGTTAAGCGTGATAAAGTTCGCGAAATCGCTGAACTTAAAATGCCTGACCTTAACGCAGCGTCTGTTGAAACAGCGATGCTTATGGTTGAAGGTACTGCGCGTAGTATGGGTATTGTAATCGAAGACTAATTTATTAGTCTCTGGGATTGTCGGTGAATATTATGCTCACCTTCAATCCCTTCATTATGTGGGAGGAAATTCCGCTAACCACAAGGAGGAAAAGAATCATGGGTAAAAAACACCAAGAAGCAGCTAAGCTTGTTGACCGCATGAAGTCATACGAACTCGCTGAGGCCGTTGAACTCGTTCAGAAAACAGCTACTGCTAAATTCGATGAAACAATCGAAGTTGCTGTCCGTCTCGGCGTAGATCCGAAGAAAGCGGACCAACAAATCCGCGGTGCCGTCGTACTTCCACACGGTACTGGTAAAACACAAAAAGTTCTCGTCTTCGCAAAAGGCGAAAAAGTTAAAGAAGCTGAAGCAGCTGGCGCTGACTACGTCGGTGACCCTGAGTTCATCACGAAAATTCAACAAGGATGGTTCGACTTCGATGTAATCGTTGCGACACCTGATATGATGGGTGAAGTTGGTAAACTTGGTCGCGTTCTCGGACCAAAAGGCCTCATGCCTAACCCGAAAACAGGCACAGTCACGTTCGACGTTGCGAAAGCAATCGCGGACATCAAAGCTGGTAAAGTAGAATACCGCGTTGACAAAGCCGGTAACATTCACGTACCAGTTGGTAAGAAGTCATTTGAAGCAACAAAACTCTCTGAGAACATCGAGACAATCATCGAGACGCTCATGAAAGTGAAGCCTGCTACTGCAAAAGGAACTTACCTTAAAAACATCGCGCTTTCTTCGACAATGGGTCCTGGAATCCGTGTCGCGACTGCCGACTTCATCAAGTAATCTACTTGAAATAAACTGTTGACAACGTGTGATACCGCTGTTAAAGTAATACACGTTCAACCGAATATGTTGGATTACCGTAGACAGAAGGTGGACATCGGTCCGTAAACCCTTCCGAGGTGTCTTTGCTCGAACTTGAGCCTGTTGTCACAGGTTTACTTTCAAACAATTACGCCCTCGTATGTCTTCATACGAGGGATTTATTTTTGAAGAGCAGCCTCTCGCCCGGTATAAGAATTGACTAGGAGGTGCAAACACATGGCAAGCGAAAAAATCGTAGCTCAGAAATCGGCATTAGTCGATGAAATCGCTGAGAAAATGCAAGCGAGCGTCGGAACAATCGTCGTTGACTACCGTGGACTTACAGTTGAAGAAGTGACTACACTCCGTAAATCACTCCGTGACGCTGGAATCGAGTTCAAAGTATACAAAAACGGTCTTCTTCGCCGCGCGGCAGTTCAGTCGAACTTCGAAGGTCTTGACGAAGTCTTCACAGGTCCTACAGCAATCGCCTTCTCGAACGAAGACGTTGTTGCTCCTGCGAAGATCTTGAACGACTTCTCGAAAGAGCACAAAGCGCTCGAATTGAAAGGCGGAATCATCGAAGGCAAAGTTTCTTCACTTGAAGAAGTTAAAGCCCTTGCAGAACTTCCATCACGCGAAGGTCTTCTCTCGATGCTTCTCAGCGTACTTCAAGCTCCAATCCGTGGGCTCGCAGTCGCAACAAATGCAATCGCAGAACAAAAAGAAGAGCAAACTGCTTAATTTTTGGCTCGTAGCGTAATCAAAACCAATCTTCACAACATCAAAGGAGGAAAACCATAATGGCTTTCAACAAAGAGCAATTCATCGAAGACCTCAAATCAATGACGGTTCTCGAACTTAACGAACTCGTAAAAACAATCGAAGAAGAATTCGGCGTATCAGCAGCAGCTCCAGTAGCAGTTGCAGGTGCAGGCGCAGCAGTAGCTGAAGAGCAAACTGAATTCGACGTCATCCTCACAAACGCTGGCGCTGGTAAAATCAACGTCATCAAAGCAGTTCGTGAACTTACTGGCCTCGGTCTTAAAGAAGCGAAAGCACTCGTTGACGGAACTCCGGCTCCAGTCAAAGAAGGCGTTTCTAAAGAAGATGCAGACGCAGTCAAAGCTAAGCTTGAAGAAGCTGGCGCAACTGTCGAAGTTAAGTAATCCAACTTTTACTTCACAACTTATAGAAGCTCGCTATGGCGAGCTTCTTTTATTTCCTTGAAGAGTGGGTTAGGAGGTTCAATGCATGGGAGATCATTACTATACGAACGACCCTCGTTCGAAAAGTGCCCCTGAGACATGGACGTACGAGTTGCGAGGGAAGACTTATCGCTTCACCTCGGACCACGGCGTGTTCTCGAAAGGATCGGTCGATTTTGGGTCACGTCTCTTAATCGAATCATTTGAAATGCCTGACGTTGAAGGGCGCATTTTAGATGTGGGCTGCGGCTACGGTCCGATGGGGATCTCGCTTGCCGACGCCTCTGGGCGTGAAGCCCTCCTCGTCGACGTGAACGAGCGAGCGCTTGCCTTGTCAGAGCAAAACGCCGCCCAAAACGGGGTGACAATCGAGACGCGACTCAGCCACGCTTACGACACGGTCGGTGATGAACAATTCGCTGCGATCGTGACCAATCCGCCGATTCGGGCCGGAAAGCAAGTGGTCCACACGATTTTGCGTGAGGCGTATACACACCTTGTCGTAGGTGGCGCGCTCTATGTCGTCATTCAAAAGAAACAAGGAGCGCCTTCTGCCAAAAAGTTGCTTGAAGATGTATTTGGTCAAGTCGAGACGGTTGCGAAAGAGAAAGGCTATTTCATTTTCCGAGCAATTCGCTCTTGACAAACGGTGAAGTCTTGTTGACTCGCTATAACGTATATGCTAACATTATAAAATGCCATTGGAATGGAATTCGCTTTGAACTGCCGCGTTTGCCGCTTTTTAGACGCGGAAAAGGGGCGACATTCAATGACAATGTTCGATTATTACGCCCGAAAAATTCGATAGAGAATTGGGGGTCTGAGAGGTGAATCAGTTGACTGGTCAACTTGTTCAGTACGGTCGTCACCGTCAGAGAAGAAGCTTTGCCCGTATCAGTGAGGTATTAGAGCTTCCGAATTTGATTGAAATTCAAACTGCTTCTTACGAGTGGTTCTTGCGTGAAGGATTGAAAGAGATGTTCACGGACATTTCGCCAATCTCCGACTTCACTGGAAACCTCGTGCTCGAGTTCATCGATTATTCGCTCAGTGAGCCGAAGTATTCGATTGATGAGTCGAAGGAGCGAGACGTTACTTACTCTGCGCCACTTCGCGTAAAAGTGCGTCTGCAAAACAAAGAGACAGGTGAGCTCAAAGAACAAGAGGTGTTCATGGGGGATTTCCCACTCATGACAGAATCGGGAACGTTTATCATTAACGGTGCAGAACGCGTTATCGTTTCCCAGCTTGTTCGTTCGCCGAGCGTTTATTACAACGCCAAACTCGATAAAAACGGTAAGCGTGGTTTCGGTGCGACAGTCATTCCGAACCGCGGGGCATGGCTCGAACTTGAGACAGACGCCAAAGATATCGTTTACGTTCGTATCGACCGTACCCGTAAAATCCCGGTAACGGTGTTGTTGCGTGCGCTCGGATTCGGTACGGACCAAGAGATTATCGATCTTCTCGGGGATGACGAATACCTTCGCAACACCCTTGAAAAAGATAATACGGAATCAACAGAAAAAGCGTTAATCGAGATTTACGAGCGTCTCCGCCCTGGTGAACCACCAACGGTTGAGAACGCGAAGTCACTTCTCGTGTCACGTTTCTTCGACCCAAAACGTTACGACCTTGCCAACGTCGGTCGCTATAAGATGAACAAAAAACTTCATCTTAAAAACCGCCTCTTCGGTCAAAAATTGGCCGAGACGCTCGTGGACCCAGAAACAGGCGAAGTCATCGCCGAAGCTGGAACTATTCTCGATCGTCGCAACCTTGACCGCGTTCTTCCGCACTTGGAGAACGGCCTCGGTTATATGGATGCTGAGCCGACAGGCGGCGTCGCTGAAGGTGAACCGTTCGGTCTTCAATCGATCAAAGTAATCTCACCAGATGACCCAGATGGGGAGCGTATCTTGAACATTATCGGTAACGGCAATATCGACCGCAGCGTGAAACACATCACGCCGGCTGATATCATCGCATCGATCAACTACTTCTTTAACTTACTACACGAAGTCGGAACAACAGATGACATCGACCACTTAGGAAACCGTCGTCTTCGTTCAGTCGGAGAACTTCTCCAAAACCAATTCCGGATCGGGCTTTCTCGTATGGAACGTGTCGTTAAAGAACGGATGTCGATTCAAGATCAAAACGCGATCACACCACAGGCGCTTATCAACATTCGTCCGGTAATCGCATCGCTTAAAGAGTTCTTCGGTAGTTCGCAATTGTCACAGTTCATGGACCAAACAAACCCGCTCGCAGAGCTCACGCACAAGCGTCGTCTCTCTGCACTCGGACCGGGTGGTTTGACACGTGAGCGTGCCGGTTTCGAAGTTCGAGACGTACACTATTCGCACTACGGTCGGATGTGTCCAATCGAAACACCGGAGGGACCGAACATCGGTCTCATCAACTCACTTTCGTCTTATGCGAAAGTAAACGAGTACGGCTTCATCGAAGCACCGTACCGTCGAGTCGACCCAGAAACAGGTCTCGTCACGAGCGAGATTCAATATATGACGGCGGATGAAGAAGATCTCTACGTCGTCGCCCAGGCGAACATGCCGCTCACAGAAGAAGGCGGATTCGCCAACGAACAAGTCCTTTGCCGTTTCCGCGGACAAAACTTGTCAGTTGAGCCGAACCGAGTCGATTACATGGACGTTTCGCCGAAACAGGTTGTTTCTGCCGCGACGGCATGTATCCCGTTCCTCGAGAACGATGACTCGAACCGTGCCCTCATGGGAGCGAACATGCAACGTCAAGCTGTACCACTTCTTCAGCCAGATTCACCGATTATCGGTACTGGGATGGAGTACGTGTCAGCGAAAGACTCTGGAGCCGCGATCATCGCGAAATTCCCAGGTGTCGTCGAGCGTGTCACAGCACGTGAAATCTTGGTCCGCCGCACGTCTGACGTGAACGGTTCTGAGGTGTCAGGTGACCTTGACCGCTACAAACTTCAAAAGTATGTCCGTTCGAACCAAGGGACATGCTACAACCAGAAGCCGATCATCGCTGCTGGCGACCGTGTCGAAAAAGGAGAAATCCTTGCTGACGGTCCGTCGATGGATATGGGTGAGCTCGCGCTCGGCCGTAACGTCGTCGTCGCCTTCATGACATGGGACGGTTACAACTATGAGGATGCGATCATCATGAGTGAACGCCTCGTGAAAGATGACGTGTACACATCGATTCATATCGAAGAGTACGAGTCAGAATCACGCGACACGAAACTCGGACCTGAGGAAATCACACGTGATATTCCAAACGTCGGTGATGACGCGCTTCGCAACTTGGACGACCGTGGGATCATCCGCATCGGTGCGGAAGTCAAGGATGGCGATATCCTCGTCGGTAAAGTTACGCCTAAAGGTGTGACTGAATTGACGGCGGAAGAGCGTCTCTTGCACGCGATCTTCGGTGAGAAGGCACGTGAAGTCCGTGATACGTCACTCCGTGTACCAAACGGCGGCGACGGCATCATTTTGGACGTCAAAGTGTTTGACCGTGAAAACGGTGACGAACTCTCACCAGGCGTGAACCAAATGGTTCGTGTCTACATCGTTCAAAAACGTAAGATTCACGAAGGGGATAAGATGGCGGGACGTCACGGTAACAAAGGTGTTATCTCGCGTATCCTTCCTGAAGAAGACATGCCATATATGCCGGACGGCACACCGATTGACATCATGCTTAACCCACTAGGTGTACCATCACGGATGAACATCGGTCAGGTACTCGAACTCCACCTTGGAATGGCGGCTAAAAAGCTCGGCATCAAAGTGGCGACACCTGTATTCGATGGTGCGCGTGAGGAAGACGTATGGGCAACGATTGAAGAAGCTGGAATGGACAAAGATGCCAAGACTCGTCTCTATGACGGTCGTACTGGTGAAGCGTTCGATAACCGCGTCTCGGTCGGTGTCATGTACATGATCAAACTCGCGCACATGGTTGATGATAAACTTCACGCACGTTCGACAGGACCATACTCGCTCGTCACGCAGCAACCGCTCGGTGGTAAAGCACAATTCGGTGGACAGCGTTTCGGTGAGATGGAAGTTTGGGCACTTGAAGCGTACGGCGCAGCCTACACGCTCCAAGAAATCCTTACGATCAAGTCGGATGACACGGTTGGTCGTGTGAAAGCATACGAGGCCATCGTGAAAGGTGAGAGCGTTCCGAAAGCGGGCGTTCCTGAGTCGTTCCGCGTCTTGATTAAAGAGCTCCAAGCGCTCGGTATGGAAGTCAAGATGATGTCTGCGGACGATGAAGAAGTTGAAATGAAAGATGAAGATGACGACAACATCCCGAACGCAACATCGGCGTTAGAACAAGTCGTTCAACCGACTGTTACGGAAGAGGAATAAGGCGAAAAGGGAGGTCGGCCCCTTGGTAGATGTTAATCGATTTGAATATATGAAAATCGGCTTGGCTTCACCGGAGAAGATCCGTTCGTGGTCTTACGGGGAAGTCAAAAAGCCGGAAACGATCAACTATCGTACACTCAAACCAGAGAAGGACGGATTGTTCTGTGAACGAATCTTCGGTCCTACGAAAGACTGGGAATGTTACTGCGGGAAATACAAACGGATCCGTTATAAAGGAGTCATTTGTGACCGCTGTGGCGTTGAAGTGACGAAAGCGAAAGTGCGTCGCGAGCGTATGGGCCATATCGAGCTCGCGGCACCAGTTTCGCACATCTGGTACTTCAAAGGGATTCCAAGCCGAATGGGGCTTGTTCTCGACATGTCACCACGTGCGCTCGAAGAAGTAATCTATTTCGCGTCGTACGTCGTGACGGAGCCAGGTGACACTCCGCTTGAGAAGAAACAACTTCTCTCGGAAAAAGAATACCGTCTCTACCGTGAAAAATACGGTAGTGACTTCAAAGCAGACATGGGTGCGGAAGCAATCCGGACACTCCTTCAAGACGTGCAACTCGAGAAGGAAGTCGGAGAACTCCGCGAAGAATTGAAGACAGTTCAAGGTCAACGTCGTACACGTGCGATTAAACGTCTTGAAGTGCTCGATGCATTCTTCACGTCAGGCAATGATCCAGATTGGATGATCCTCGAAGTACTTCCTGTCATTCCGCCTGAACTTCGCCCGATGGTGCAGCTCGACGGTGGACGCTTTGCGACATCTGACTTGAACGATTTGTATCGTCGAGTCATCAACCGTAACAACCGTCTCAAACGTTTGCTCGACCTCGGCGCGCCGAACATCATCGTGCAAAACGAGAAGCGTATGCTTCAAGAAGCGGTTGACGCTCTCATCGACAATGGTCGTCGTGGTCGTCCGGTCACAGGACCAGGTAACCGTCCGTTGAAATCACTTTCACACATGTTGAAAGGGAAACAAGGTCGTTTCCGTCAAAACCTTCTTGGTAAACGGGTCGACTATTCAGGACGTTCGGTTATTGTCGTTGGTCCAAACTTGAAGATGTACCAATGTGGTCTCCCGAAAGAGATGGCACTTGAACTCTTCAAACCGTTCGTGATGAAAGAACTTGTCGGTCGCGGCATCGCGTCGAACATCAAGAACGCCAAA
Source organism: Exiguobacterium sp. TNDT2 (assembly GCF_003331145.1). Lineage (GTDB taxonomy): Bacteria > Bacillota > Bacilli > Exiguobacteriales > Exiguobacteriaceae > Exiguobacterium. Next base: position 24,092 of record NZ_QLVE01000018.1, read on the forward strand.
CGTAAAATCGAGAAGATGCAACCAGAAATTTGGGGCGTCCTCGAAGAAGTCATTCGTGAGCATCCGGTTCTCTTGAACCGTGCCCCAACGCTTCACCGACTAGGGATTCAAGCTTTCGAACCGATTCTCGTCGAAGGTCGCGCGATTCGCCTTCACCCGCTCGTATGTACGGCTTATAACGCCGACTTCGATGGTGACCAAATGGCGGTTCACGTACCACTTTCTGCTGAAGCACAAGCGGAAGCTCGTCTTCTCATGCTCGCAGCGCAAAACATCTTGAACCCGAAAGACGGTAAACCAGTTGTTACACCATCGCAAGATATGGTCCTCGGTAACTACTACATCTCGCTTGAACGCGACGATGCCGTCGGACAAGGGAAAATTTTGTCGAACGTGAACGAAGCGCTCATCGCGTATCAAAATGGCTATGTCCACTTGCATACACGTGTCGCTCTTCCAGCACGCACGCTCAACAACCCGACGTTCACAGATGAACAAAACGAGAAATTATTGATCACAACGGTCGGAAAAATGATCTTTAACGAGATCTTGCCGAACACGTTCCCATACTTGAACGAGCCGACGATGGAAAACTTACAGGAAGCAACGCCTGACAAGTACTTTATCGACAAAGGTGCCAACGTAGCGGAAGAAATCGCTTCACGTCCTTTGGTTGAACCGTTCAAAAAAGGATTCCTTGGAAAAGTCATCGCGGAAGTGTTCCAGAAGTTTGAAACGACTGAAACAAGCCGCATGCTTGACCGGATGAAAGATCTCGGCTTCAAACACTCGACGAAAGCCGGTGTGACGGTCGGAATCGCTGATATCATCGTTCTTCCGGACAAACAAGAGATCCTTGATGAAGCGCAAACTCAAGTCGATCAAATCATGAAGTCATTCCGTCGCGGTCTCATCACTGAAGATGAGCGTTACGAGCGCGTTGTACGTTCTTGGAACGAAGCGAAGGATGAGATTCAATCACGATTGATGAAATCCCTCAATCGCTTGAACCCAATCTTCATGATGTCTGACTCAGGTGCCCGTGGTAACGCGTCCAACTTCACGCAGCTCGCAGGGATGCGTGGTTTGATGGCCGCTCCATCTGGCCGCATCATCGAACTTCCGATCAAATCTTCATTCCGTGAAGGTCTGACGGTACAAGAGTACTTCATCTCGACGCACGGTGCGCGTAAAGGTCTTGCCGATACAGCCCTTAAGACGGCTGACTCAGGTTATTTGACGCGTCGTCTTGTTGACGTAGCCCAAGATGTCATCATCCGTGAAGAAGATTGTGGAACGGACCGCGGAATCCGCGTTGCCGCTCTCCGCGAAGGCACGGAAGAAATCGAAAACTTGTATGACCGCCTCGTCGGCCGTACAGCGTTCGAGACAGTGGCACATCCGGAAACGGGTGAAGTCATGGTCGAGAAGAACCAATTGATTACCGAAGATCTCGCTCGCGACATCGTCGACGCTGGAATCGAACGAGTTGAAATCCGTACAGCCTTTACATGTAACACGTCACACGGCGTATGTAAGAAATGTTACGGCCGCAACTTGGCGACTGGCTCGAACGTTGAAGTCGGCGAAGCTGTCGGAATCATCGCCGCGCAATCAATCGGTGAACCAGGAACGCAGCTTACAATGCGTACCTTCCACACAGGTGGGGTAGCCGGAGATGATATCACACAAGGTCTTCCACGTATCCAAGAGGTATTTGAGGCCCGTAACCCGAAAGGGCAAGCGGTCATCTCGGAAATCCCTGGTACGGTCATTGACTTTACAGAATCGCGTGACAAGCGGGAACTCACCGTCGAAGGACTTAGTGAGACACGCACGTACACGATCCCGTTCGGAGCACGTCTCCGTGTTCAAATCGGAGATACGGTAGAAGCGGGAGAAGTCTTCACGGAAGGTTCGATCGATCCGAAAGAATTGCTCGCCGTCCGTGGTGTATCTGGCGTACAAAACTACCTTCTCCAAGAAGTACAAAAAGTTTATCGGATGCAAGGGGTAGAGATCGGCGACAAACACGTCGAAGTCATGGTTCGCCAAATGCTTCGCCGCGTCAAAGTCATCGAGTCTGGTGATACGCCGCTCCTCCCTGGTTCGCTCGTCGACATCAGCGTCTTCAAGGAAGCGTGTAAAGATGCGCTCCGTGAAGGCAAGAGCCCGGCGACGGCGAAACCGGTCCTTCTCGGAATCACGAAAGCGTCGCTTGAGACAGATTCGTTCCTCTCGGCCGCTTCGTTCCAAGAAACGACTCGTGTATTGACAGATGCTGCCATCAAAGGCAAGCGCGACTATCTCCTTGGACTCAAAGAGAACGTCATCATCGGGAAACTCGTTCCAGCTGGTACTGGGATGCCGGTTTACCGTGATGTTCAACTCAAAGAAGAAGAGACGAAAGCCGTCCTCGAAGACACGACAGTCGAATAAAAACGTCTTGACAGCATAGGTTGGCGGTGCTACTATGATTTAGTGCCGCCAATCGGTTGTTGTCGATGACAACGGTGTCCAGCAGTCGGCAAGCTACTTGGACGTCACCCGATCTTTCTTCGGAAAGGTTTGGCTGCTATTATTGCCACTTTCAAGGTATAACTCACGTTTTTGCGAGGTCATGGAATGCCTACGCCTCGTAAAAGCGTTTCGTTATGACCTTAAATGAACCACCCGGGTCGGTGGGTCTAGAAAAAAGCAACATTCAGGAAGGGAGGATCTTCAAAGATGCCTACTATCAACCAGTTAGTCCGTAAAGGACGTAAATCGAAAGTCGTTAAATCTGACTCTCCAGCACTTAACAAAGGTTACAACAGTTTCATCAAGTCACAAACAAACGTGAGCTCGCCACAAAAACGTGGTGTTTGTACACGTGTTGGTACAATGACTCCGAAGAAACCGAACTCGGCATTACGTAAGTATGCTCGTGTTCGTTTGACTAACCAAATCGAAGTGACTGCGTACATTCCAGGTATTGGCCACAACCTTCAAGAGCACAGCGTTGTTCTTATCCGTGGAGGACGTGTAAAAGACTTACCAGGGGTACGTTACCACATCGTTCGTGGTGCGCTTGACACTGCAGGTGTGGACGGACGTATGCAAGGCCGTTCTAAATACGGTACGAAACGTCCGAAAGCTGCGAAGAAGTAATTCTCGCCAACTAAAAACTACTGAAATTTTGAAAGGAGGGTACTCGGATGCGTAAAAACCGTGCAGAACGTCGTGACGTTATCGCAGATCCGATCTACAACTCGAAATTGGTAACTCGCCTCATTAACCGTGTCATGTTAGACGGTAAAAAAGGTACAGCTCAAACTATCATTTACAACGCATTTGGCCTCATCGCTGAACGCTCAGGCAAAGAGCCTATGGAAGTGTTCGAAGAAGCAATGAACAACATCATGCCTGTACTTGAAGTTAAAGCTCGCCGTGTTGGTGGAGCAAACTACCAAGTTCCTGTTGAAGTTCGTCCAGAGCGCCGTACGACACTTGGTCTTCGTTACCTCGTGAACTACGCTCGTCTCCGCAACGAGAAAACGATGGAGCAACGTATCGCGAACGAAATCATGGATGCAGCCAACAACACTGGTGCGTCTGTTAAGAAACGCGAAGACATGCATAAGATGGCAGAAGCGAACAAAGCGTTTGCTCACTATCGTTGGTAAGTTAAACGTAAAGACCACTCCACGTCACCAAGCGGTGGCTTAATGGAGTGGCTTTCGGGTATAATCATATCGTGTGCCAGCACACGAAAAACACATGCGGAAGGAGAATACCCAGTATGGCAAGAGAATTCTCCCTAAAGAATACTCGTAACATCGGGATCATGGCTCACATTGATGCCGGTAAAACGACAACAACTGAACGTATTCTTTATTACACAGGTCGTATCCACAAAATTGGTGAAACTCATGAAGGAGCTTCACAAATGGACTGGATGGAGCAGGAGCAAGAGCGTGGAATCACGATCACTTCTGCTGCGACAACTGCACAGTGGAATGGCCACCGTGTAAACATCATCGATACACCTGGACACGTAGACTTCACAGTTGAAGTTGAACGTTCACTCCGTGTACTTGATGGCGCAGTTGCAGTACTTGACGCACAGTCAGGTGTTGAACCACAAACAGAAACTGTATGGCGTCAAGCGACGACTTATGGTGTTCCACGTGTCGTATTCGTCAACAAGATGGATAAGATCGGTGCGGACTTCTTGTACTCGGTGAAAACACTTCACGAGCGTCTCCAGGCAAATGCACACCCAATCCAACTTCCAATTGGCGCGGAAGACGAATTCAAAGGAATCGTTGACCTCGTTGAGATGAAGACGTACATGTACTCAAACGACCTCGGTACTGACATCGAAGTAATCGATGGCTTCCCAGCTGACATGGCTGACCAAGCTGAAGAACTTCGTGGTCAATTGATCGAAGCGGTTGCGGACTACAACGAAGAGTTGATGATGAAATACCTCGAAGGCGAAGAGATCTCAATTGAAGAACTCAAAGCTGGTATTCGTAAAGCAACGCTTAGCGTAGAATTCTACCCTGTACTCGTTGGTTCGGCCTTCAAAAACAAAGGTGTTCAATTGATGTTGGACGCTGTTGTTGATTACCTCCCGTCACCAGTTGACGTTGAGTCAATCAAAGGGGTTAACCTCGATACAGAAGAAGAAATCACGCGTGAACCTTCGGACGAAGCGCCATTCTCGGCACTTGCGTTCAAAGTCATGACTGACCCTTACGTCGGTAAATTGACATTCTTCCGTGTGTACTCTGGTACAGCACAAGCTGGTTCGTATGTGAAGAACTCGACTAAAGGTAAGCGCGAGCGCCTCGGTCGTATCCTTCAGATGCACGCGAACAGCCGTGAAGAAATTCCAATGGTATATGCTGGTGACATCGCCGCAGCTGTTGGTCTTAAAGATACTACGACTGGTGATACGCTTTGCTCAGAGAAAGACAACGTCGTTCTCGAGTCAATGACATTCCCAGAACCAGTTATCTCGGTCGCAATCGAGCCTAAATCGAAAGCTGACCAAGACAAGATGGGTCAAGCTCTCGCGAAACTCGCAGAAGAGGATCCAACTTTCCGCACTGAAACAAACCAAGAGACTGGTCAAACAATCATCTCTGGTATGGGTGAGCTTCACCTTGATATCCTCGTTGACCGTATGCGTCGCGAATTCAAAGTAGAAGCTAACGTCGGTGCACCACAAGTTGCTTACCGTGAGACAATCCGTGGCGCTGCGAAGATCGATTCGAAATTCGTACGTCAATCAGGTGGTCGCGGTCAGTACGGTCACGTTGTCGTAGAATTCGAGCCGAACGAAGAAGGCGCTGGATTCGCATTCGAGAACAAAATCGTCGGTGGTGTTGTACCACGTGAATACGTCCCAGCTGTTCAAAGCGGGATTGAAGAAGCTCTCGAAAACGGTATCCTCGCGGGTTACCCAGTAGTTGACGTTAAAGCTGCTCTCGTCTTCGGATCGTACCACGATGTCGACTCGAACGAGATGGCGTTTAAAGTTGCTGCTTCGATGGCGGTTAAACAACTTAAGGAGCAAGCGAAAGCTGTCATCCTTGAGCCAATGATGCGTGTTGAAGTTGTCATCCCAGAAGAATACTTGGGAGACATCATGGGTGACGTCACGTCACGCCGTGGACGCGTAGAAGGTATGGAAGCACGCGGTAACGCTCAAGTCGTTAAAGCAATGGTTCCACTTTCAGAAATGTTTGGCTATGCGACATCGCTTCGTTCACGTACGCAAGGACGTGGAACGTACTCGATGCACTTCGACCACTATGAAGAAGTGCCGAAGTCAATCGCAGAAGAAATCATCAAAAAAGCGAACGGCTAATAACGGTTGTAACGCTGAATTGATTGTTGTAAGCTAAGGAAGACGTATGTTAAAAGTAGCCTACGTCTTCCTAGTTAAATAAAAAACTAATTGTCTAATAGAGGAGGAATCTAGAATGGGTAAAGAAAAATTCGACCGTTCTAAACCGCACGTTAACGTTGGTACAATCGGCCACGTCGACCACGGTAAAACAACTTTGACTGCAGCGATCTCAGCTGTACTTTCAAAAGCACAAGGCAAAACAGCTACAAAGTTTGACGCAATCGATGGTGCTCCAGAAGAGCGTGAGCGCGGTATCACAATCGCAACAGCTCACATCGAGTACGAAACAGACAAACGCCACTATGCACACGTTGACTGCCCAGGTCACGCTGACTATGTTAAAAACATGATCACTGGTGCTGCACAAATGGACGGCGCGATCCTCGTTGTTTCTGCAACTGATGGCCCAATGCCACAAACACGTGAGCACATCCTTCTTTCACGTCAAGTAGGTGTTCCTTTCATCGTCGTATTCATGAACAAAGTTGACATGGTTGACGACGAAGAACTCCTCGAGCTCGTTGAAATGGAAATCCGTGAACTTCTTTCTGAGTACGACTTCCCAGGCGACGACCTTCCTGTAATCAAAGGTTCTGCACTTGGCGCGCTTAACGGCGAAGCTCAGTGGGAAGAAAAAATCATGGAACTCATGAACGCAGTTGATGAGTACATCCCTGAGCCAGTTCGTGACACGGACAAAGAATTCATGATGCCAGTTGAGGACGTATTCTCAATCACTGGTCGCGGTACTGTAGCGACTGGTCGTGTTGAGCGTGGTGTTCTCCGCGTCAACGACGAAGTTGAAATCGTTGGTCTTACAGAAGAAACTAAGAAAACTGTATGTACTGGTGTAGAGATGTTCCGTAAGCTTCTCGACTACGCTGAAGCTGGCGACAACATCGGTGCTCTTCTCCGTGGTGTATCACGTGAAGACATCGAGCGTGGACAAGTACTTGCTAAGCCAGGTTCAATCACGCCACACTCAAAATTCAAAGCTTCAATCTACGTTCTTTCTAAAGAAGAGGGTGGCCGTCACACGCCATTCTTCGCGAACTACCGTCCGCAGTTCTACTTCCGTACAACTGACGTAACAGGTATCGTTCACCTTCCAGAAGGTACTGAAATGGTAATGCCAGGAGACAACATCGAGTTGACGATCGAATTGATTTCTACAATCGCGATCGAAGACGGAACACGTTTCTCAATCCGTGAGGGTGGCCGTACAGTAGGCGCTGGTTCAGTAACTGAAATCATCGAGTAATCGATGTCTTTAAGCAGTCCGCATTTTGTGGGCTGCTTTTTTATTTTATGGCGAGACGTGGTAAGATGGGACATATGTTGCAGGGAGGGAAGACGAGTATGGAAAAGCAAGTCGAAACGTTATGTCGCTTAAATGGGGTTGCGTGTCGGTTCGGTGGGTCGACGTTATTGAAGCATCATGGAATCGTTGAGACGACGAATGACTTGGATGTATTCGTCGAACCGGATCAATTCGAGCGATTGGATCAAGTGTTGAGCCGTGCCGGGAAGAAAGTCGAGTCGGCGCCACATCCCGATTACGTTACGACCTACTTTGGGGAATATGAATTCGAAGGCGGAGACATTGACGTGATGGCCAGTTTCCGGATGAAGTGCACCGACGGGATTTATACGCATCCATATATTGAACCGACCGGCAGTTGGATGCATCTCGAGGAATGGATCGTATTATACACGGTGATGAACCGAAAGGATAAACTTGATCGACTGACGCATCACTTCGAGACAAACGCGCTTGATGAGACAATCGTCCAAACGTGTTTGAAACGAGCCCCCGCCTCAATTATCGAATCTGTTACGGAACGCTTCGGAGGCCATATGAAACGCTAGGTCGAGTTGGCCAGGCAGTTCCTCAAACAAATAGTTCAACAAAAGAAGGAAAATAGCTTGCAAAAGGGGTCAAATCTTGTTACATTAGTGAACGTTGAATAACGCACCAGACATCCGGCACAATTCAAAAAATCAATTCTTGCATTTCATATGTGGATTCGATATAATGATTAAGTGTTTGTGCGAGTGGTGAGAGACTTTACAGCAGAAATCGGGTCCAATCGTTGATTTGCAATGATCGGATGCCTCTGCTGACACAAGCACGCTGCGATGAAGCGGGAGGTTATGACACGCCAGGCAGCTTTGCCATGGCCGGTGTGGAAATTTCCGCGGAGAACTGTCTATTTTTAAAAATAGGCGACAAAGGAGGGAAACTTACATGGCAAATGAAAAAATCCGTATTCGTTTAAAAGCATACGACCATCGCGTACTCGATCAATCAGCTGAGAAAATCGTGGAAACTGCGAAGCGTTCAGGTGCAAAGGTTTCGGGACCAATCCCGCTTCCAACTGAAAAATCGATCTACACGATCCTTCGTGCGGTTCACAAGTACAAAGATGCTCGTGAGCAGTTCGAGATGCGTACACACAAACGCTTGATCGACATCGTTAACCCAACACCAAAAACGGTTGATGCGCTTATGCGCCTCGAATTACCATCAGGTGTTGACATCGAAATCAAACTTTAATTCTTCATATAGTAGATACTAGCCAGAAGAGACAATAATTATTAAACAGGAGGTGTATCTCATGGCTAAAGGAATCTTAGGAACAAAACTTGGTATGACTCAAATCTTCAACGAAGCAGGCGAAGTCGTACCGGTAACAGTAGTTGCTGTCGAAGGAAACGTCGTACTTCAACTTAAAACAGTTGAAACAGACGGTTACGAAGCAGTTCAACTTGGTTTCGGAGACATCAAGGAATCACGTCAAAACAAACCGGCAAAAGGTCACGCTGCGAAAGCAAGTGCGACACCTAAGCGCTTCATCAAAGAGATTCGTACTTCAGTAGAAGGATACGAAATCGGTCAAGAGATCAAGGCGGACATTTTCGCTGCAGGTGAATTAGTAGACGTAACAGGTACTTCGAAAGGTAAAGGATTCCAAGGTGCGATCAAGCGTCACGGACAATCACGTGGACCAATGGCTCACGGTTCGCGCTACCACCGTCGTCCTGGTTCGATGGGTCCTGTAGCTCCTAACCGCGTATTTAAAGGGAAGCTTCTTCCTGGTCAAATGGGTGGCGAGCGTAAAACGATTCAAAACCTTGAAGTTGTCAAAGTTGACGTGGAACGCGGTCTTGTACTCGTTAAAGGCGCAATCCCAGGCGCTCGCAAGTCGAACGTCATCATCAAAACAGCGGTAAAGGGTAACTAATTAACTGCACGGAAAGGAGGAATTACGAATGCCTAAAGTAGCTTTGCTTAACCAAACAGGTTCACAAGTTGGCGAAATCGAATTGGCAGAAGCCATCTTCGGGATCGAGCCAAATGACTCAGTACTTTATGACGCGATCGTCATGCAACAAGCATCACGCCGTCAAGGTACTCACGATACGAAAGGTCGCTCGGAAGTACGCGGTGGCGGCCGTAAACCATGGAAACAAAAGGGAACTGGTCGTGCGCGCCAAGGTTCGATCCGCTCACCACAATGGGTTGGTGGTGGTACAGTCTTCGGTCCAACACCACGTTCATACTCTTACAAGCTTCCTAAAAAAGTTCGTCGTTTAGCACTTCTCTCGGCGCTCTCGTCGAAAGTGAAAAATAACGAGATGATCGTCCTCGAAGGCCTTGCTTTCGATGCACCAAAAACAAAAGACATGGCAGCTGTATTGAACAGCTTGTCAGTAGAACGTAAGGCTCTTGTAGTCACAGCGGACTACAATGAGACTATCGCTCTCGCAGCTCGTAACATCCCAGGAGTGACTGTGATCGAGGCAGCAGGCGTTAACGTTCTTGACCTCGTTGCTAACGACAAAGTCATCTTCACTAAAGATGCGGTTGCGAAGGTAGAGGAGGTGCTTGCATAATGGCTCAAGCATACGATATCATCAAACGTCCTATCATCACTGAGCGTTCTGTTAGCCTCATGGAAGCTAACAAATACGTTTTCGAGATCGACGTTAAAGCGACTAAATCGCAAGTGAAGTACGCTATCGAAACAATCTTCAATGTGAAAGTTGCTTCGGTAAACACAATGAACATGAAACCGAAAGCGAAACGTGTCGGTCGTCACTCTGGTTACACAGCTCGTCGTAAAAAAGCGATCGTAACCCTTGCTGAAGGCAACACAATCGACTTCCTCGGTTAATTTACTACCTTAGAAGAAAAGGAGGGAATCCTCGATGGCAATTAAAAAGTTTAAGCCGACCACTAACGGTCGCCGTAACATGACATCTCTCGACTTTGCAGAGATCACAACGAATCGTCCTGAAAAATCGTTAACTGAAAAGCTTTCGAAAAAAGGCGGTCGTAACAACCAAGGTCGTTTGACTGTACGTCACCAAGGTGGCGGGCACAAACGCAAATACCGTATCATCGATTTCAAACGTAACAAAGATGGCATCGTCGGACGCGTTGCTACGATCGAATACGATCCAAACCGTTCAGCAAACATCGCCCTTATCAACTATGCAGATGGTGAGAAACGTTACATCCTCGCTCCTAAGGGCATCAAAGTAGGCATGGAAATCATGTCTGGTCCTGAGGCGGATATCAAAGTGGGGAACGCTCTTCCACTCGTGAACATCCCTGTCGGTACTACTATCCACAACATCGAGCTTAAGCCTGGTAAGGGCGGTCAGCTTGTTCGTGCGGCTGGTGCATCGGCACAAATCCAAGGACGTGACGGCAAGTACGTCATCGTTCGTCTTCAATCAGGTGAATCACGCTTGTTCCTCGGCACTTGCCGCGCGACAGTCGGTTCAGTTGGTAACGAAGAACACGAACTCGTAAACATCGGTAAAGCAGGACGTTCACGTTGGTTAGGCAAACGCCCAACAGTACGTGGTTCTGTCATGAACCCGGTTGATCACCCACACGGTGGTGGTGAAGGTCGTGCGCCAATCGGTCGTTCGGGCCCACTTACTCCTTGGGGTAAACCAGCTCTTGGTCTCAAAACACGTAAGAAAAACAAATCGAGCGACATGTACATCCTTCGTCGCCGTAAGAAATAATTACTACATGATTCTCGGGCGGTTCGAAAGGGCCGTTCCCGAATCATTCCAAAGGGAGGTTCTATCATGGGTCGCAGCTTGAAAAAAGGTCCATTCGCAGATCACCATTTGCTCGCTAAAGTTGACAAACTCAACGAATCTGGTGAGAAGCAAGTCATCAAAACTTGGTCACGTCGCTCGACAATCTTCCCAGAATTCATGGGTCACACGTTCGGTGTACACGATGGTCGCAAACACGTACCAGTATTCGTGACAGAAGACATGGTCGGTCACAAACTTGGTGAATTCGCTCCAACACGCACGTACAAAGGTCACGGATCAGACAAGAAAACGAAACGGTAATTTGAGGGGAGGTCAAATCCATGCAAGCTAAAGCATCAGCTAATATGGTCCGTCTTGCTCCTCGCAAAGCACGTCTCGTTGTAGACTTAATTCGCGGGAAACAAGTCGGCGAAGCGCTCTCTGTCCTTGCTCACACGAACAAGGCAGCGTCGCCAATCGTTGAAAAAGTATTGAAGTCAGCGATTGCAAACGCAGAGCACAACTACGATATGAATATTGAGAACCTTGTGGTGTCGGAAATCTACGTCAACGAAGGTCCAACACTCAAACGCTTCCGCCCACGTGCGATGGGTCGCGCAAGCCGTATTAACAAACGCACAAGCCACATCCACATCGTGGTAACTGAGAAATAAGGAGGGATATGTAGTGGGTCAAAAGGTAAATCCGCACGGTCTTCGCGTTGGTATTATCAAAGACTGGGATTCGCGTTGGTACGCTGAGAAAGACTACGCAGATCTCCTTCATGAAGACTACGTTATTCGTGAATACATCGAAAACAAAATGAAGGATGCTAGTATTTCTAAAGTAGAAATCGAACGCGCTGCAAACCGCGTGAACATTTCGCTTCACACTGCGAAACCAGGTATGGTTATCGGTAAAGGTGGTTCGGAAATCGAGTCACTCCGCAAAAACATCATCAAGCTTGCTGAAGGCAAACGTGTTCACATCAACGTTGTTGAAGTGAAAAATGCTGATGCTGTAGCGAAACTTGTTGCTGAAAACATCGCTCGTCAATTGGAAGGCCGTGTGTCATTCCGTCGTGCAATGAAACAATCAATCCAACGTTCGATGCGCACTGGCATCAAAGGGATCAAAACAGAAGTTTCTGGTCGTCTTGGTGGCGCTGATATCGCTCGTTCAGAGAAGTACTCGGAAGGAACAGTTCCACTTCACACACTCCGTGCCGATATCGATTACGGAACAGCTGAAGCTGACACAACTTATGGTAAAATCGGAATCAAAGTCTGGTTGTACCATGGTGAAGTTCTTCCAACAAAAAACAACACAGCTAAAAACGCTGAATAATAAACACTCTTTCAGGAAGGAGGCAACACACTATGTTGTTACCTAAACGCGTGAAATATCGTCGTGTACACCGTGGTAAAATGCGCGGGAATGCAAAACGCGGCACAACAGTACATTTCGGTGAATTCGGTCTCCAATCGCTCGAAGCGAGCTGGATCACAAACCGTCAAATCGAATCAGCACGTATCGCAATGACACGTTATATGAAACGTGGCGGTAAAGTGTGGATCAAGATCTTCCCACACAAACCATACACGAAAAAGCCTCTCGAAGTCCGAATGGGTTCGGGTAAAGGTGCTCCAGAAGGCTGGGTAGCTGTAGTTAAGCCTGGCAAAGTTATGTTTGAAATCGCGGGTGTATCTGAGGAAGTCGCACGTGAGGCACTTCGTCTTGCAGCGCACAAACTTCCAGTTAAATGTAAGTTCGTGAAACGTGAAGAAAATGGTGGTGATACGAATGAAAGCAACTGATCTCCGTCAATCAACAACTGAAGAGCTCAACGGTAAAGTAGGCGAGTGGAAAGAAGAACTCTTTAACCTTCGTTTCCAATTAGCTACAGGTCAGCTTGAGAATCCTGCTCGTATCCGTGAAGTACGCAAGTCGATTGCGCGTGCTAAAACGATTCTTCGTGAACGCGAACTCGGCATCAACAACGGCTAATCTAATCGGATTCTTTAAGAGGAGGTAACACTCATGGAACGCAATAAGCGTAAAGTACTCACTGGACGCGTCGTGTCTGACAAAATGGACAAAACGATCGTCGTTGCAGTTGAAACAAAAGTACGTCATAAGCTTTATGGCAAACGTGTAAACTACACGAAGAAATTTAAAGCGCACGATGAGAACAATGTCGCTAAAATCGGCGATGTAGTACGCATCGCGGAAACACGTCCGCTTTCTAAAGACAAACGTTTCCGTCTCGTAACAGTAGTAGAAGAATCAGTAATCATCTAATAACAGTTCGGATCTATAAACATCCGGAGGGAGGTACACTCGCATGATTCAACAAGAATCTCGCTTGAAAGTAGCAGACAACTCTGGCGCGCGTGAACTGTTGACAATTAAAGTCCTCGGTGGTTCAGGTCGTAAGACTGCCAACATCGGTGACATCATCGTCGCGACGGTAAAACAAGCAACACCAGGTGGCGTTGTTAAAAAAGGTGACGTTGTCAGAGCAGTTGTCGTTCGTACAAAACGCGGCGCTCGTCGTAAAGATGGTTCGTACATCCGTTTCGATGAGAACGCAGCAGTCATCATCAAAGATGACAAGAGCCCACGCGGCACTCGGATCTTCGGGCCAGTTGCACGTGAACTTCGTGAAAAAGAATTCATGAAGATCGTTTCGTTGGCACCGGAAGTACTTTAATTTCCAATTTCAATCCTATAAGGAGGTGCGCAAAACGATGCATGTTAAAAAAGGCGATACAGTCCAGGTAATGTCTGGTAAAGATAAAGGCAAGCAAGGGGTTATCCTCAAAGCGATGCCAAGCAAGAACCGCGTAGTCGTAGAAGGTATCAACGTGATTAAAAAACACTCGAAACCATCACAAGCGAATCCACAAGGCGGTATCCTTGAAATCGAAGCACCAATTCACGTCTCGAACGTCATGCCACTCGACCCTAAAACGGGCAAACCGACTCGCGTTGGTTTCAAAGTAGTCGATGGTAAAAAAGTTCGTGTCGCGAAATCGGGCGAAGTACTCGATAAATAAGAAGAACGTGACGAAAGGAGGTCCATTCGACTATGAACCGTTTGCAAGAGAAGTATAAAAGCGACATCGTGAAAGCGATGATGGATAAATTCAACTATGACTCAGTTATGCAAGTCCCGCAGGTCGACAAGATCGTCATCAACATGGGTGTAGGTGACGCTGTTTCGAACTCGAAGGCGCTTGACATGGCAGTGGAAGAATTATCAATTCTTTCTGGTCAAAAACCACTCGTAACGAAGGCTAAGAAATCAATCGCTGGTTTCAAACTTCGTGAAGGCATGCCAATCGGTGCGAAGGTTACTCTTCGTGGCGAGCGTATGTACGATTTCCTCGACAAATTAGTAACTGTTTCACTTCCACGTGTACGTGACTTCCGCGGTGTATCGAAGAAAGCATTCGACGGACGCGGTAACTACACGCTTGGTGTGAAAGAGCAACTTATTTTCCCTGAGATCGATTACGATAAAGTAACGAAAGTACGCGGTATGGACATCGTTGTTGTTACAACAGCGAAAACAGACGAAGAAGCTCGTGAATTGCTCACACTTCTCGGAATGCCATTCCAAAAATAATCTAAAGGGAGGTCGACAACATGGCTAAAAAGTCAATGGTGAATCGCGAAATCAAACGCGAGAAACTCGTTGCCCAGTACGCTGAGAAACGTGCACAATTGAAAGCTGAAGGCGACTACATCGGACTCAGCAAATTGCCACGTAACTCTTCACCTGTACGTCTTCATAACCGTTGCCGTATCACAGGTCGTCCGCATGGTTACATGGGTAAATTCGGGATCAGCCGTATCAAGTTCCGTGATCTTGCATACAAAGGTCAAATCCCTGGTGTTAAAAAAGCAAGTTGGTAATCCACTAACAGTGTGAAAGGAGGTACATCGCATGGTAATGACAGACCCAATTGCAGATATGCTTACACGTATCCGTAACGCTAACATGGTTCGCCATGAAAAATTAGAGCTTCCAGCTTCTAATATCAAACGTGAGGTTGCAGAGATCCTCAAGCGTGAAGGTTTCATTCGCGATGTTGAATATATCGAGGACGCTAAGCAAGGTACACTTCGTCTGTTCCTTAAATACGGAGCAAGCAACGAACGTGTTATCACTGGTCTCAAACGCATTTCGAAACCAGGTCTTCGTGTATACGCAAAAGCTGATGAAGTACCAAAAGTACTCGGAGGACTCGGTATCGCAGTTCTTTCGACATCAAAAGGTCTTATGACTGATAAAGAAGCTCGCCAACAACAAGTCGGCGGCGAAGTGCTCGCCTACATCTGGTAAGTCACTTTTCTAACAAGAACGGAGGTGTAATCAATGTCACGTATTGGTAAAAAACCAGTTACGATTCCAGCTGGCGTTACTGTTACGGTTGCAGAAGACAACATGGTCACAGTAAAAGGTGCTAAAGGTGAACTTTCGCTTTCAGCTAACCCAGCCTTGGAAGTCAAAATTGAAGAAAACGAATTGACTGTCGTTCGTCCGGATGACTCGAAAGAGAACCGTACGATCCACGGTACGACACGTGCCCTTATCGCCAACATGGTAGAAGGTGTGTCGAACGGATTCCAGAAAACACTTGAGATCTCAGGGGTTGGTTACCGTGCAGCTAAGCAAGGTAACAAACTCGTCCTCAGCCTCGGTTACTCGCACCCAATCGAGTACGTTGCTGAAGAAGGTATTGAGATCGAAGTTCCTTCAAACACGCAAATCATCGTTAAAGGGATTAACAAAGAGCGCGTGGGTCACGTTGCAGCTCAAATCCGCTCGTACCGTGCTCCAGAACCTTACAAAGGTAAAGGTGTTCGTTACTCTGATGAACGTATTCGCCGTAAAGAAGGTAAGACTGGTAAGTAATTCGTCACGAAATGAACGGAAAGGAGTGGCATAAATGATCACAAAAGCAGACAAAAATGCAGTTCGTAAGAAACGTCATGCTCGTGTACGTCGTACGATCACAGGGACAGCAGCTCGTCCACGTTTGAACGTATTCCGCTCGAGCAAGCACATCTACGTTCAACTCATCGATGATGCAGCACAAACAACGCTTGTGTCAGCATCTTCGAAAGATAAAGCTCTCGATCTTACAAACGGCGGCAACGTTGAAGCAGCGAAAGCTGTTGGTAAACTTGCAGCTGAACGTGCACTCGAGAAAGGTATCGACACTGTTGTGTTCGACCGTGGTGGATACCTCTATCATGGCCGCGTCAAAGCTGTTGCTGAAGCAGCTCGTGAAGCAGGTCTTAAATTCTAATAAAAAGGAGGGGACACTCGATGCGCCAGTTAGACGTTAACATGGAACAACTTGAAGAACGCGTTGTTACCGTAAACCGCGTCGCGAAAGTCGTGAAAGGTGGCCGTCGCTTCCGTTTCGCCGCTCTCGTCGTCGTAGGTGACAAAAATGGTCACGTCGGTTTCGGTACAGGTAAGGCACAAGAGGTGCCAGAAGCGATCCGCAAGGCTATTGAAGCCGCTAAGAAAAACATGGTTCAAGTACCGATGGTCGGTACAACAATTCCACACGAAATCACAGGAGTATTCGGAGCAGGTCGTGTATTCATGAAACCAGCTTCTGAAGGTACTGGGGTTATCGCAGGTGGTCCAGTTCGTGCAGTGCTCGAACTCGCAGGTGTAGGTGACATCCTTTCGAAATCGCTTGGATCTAACACACCAATCAACATCGTCCGTGCGACGGTACAAGGCTTGACAGAGCTTAAAAAAGCAGAGGAAGTTGCTAAACTACGCGGTAAAAGCGTAGAAGAACTTCTTAAATAAGGGAGGGAATTAGACATGGCGAAACTCGCAATCACCCTCACACGCAGCACTATTGGTCGTCCGGAAGATCAGCGTGTAACAGTACGTACACTCGGTCTTCGTAAAATGCATCAGACTGTCGTTGTCCCTGACAACGTAGCGATGCGCGGTATGATCAAAAAAGTGTCGCACCTTGTGACTGTAAACGAAATTAACGAATAATATAGATCTTACTAAATAAGGAGGTGCCACTATGAAACTCCATGAATTGAAGCCAACTCCAGGTTCGCGTCACGAACGCAACCGTGTCGGTCGCGGTATGGCGACTGGTAACGGTAAAACTTCTGGCCGTGGACATAAAGGTCAAAAAGCTCGTTCGGGCGGTGGCGTTCGTCCAGGATTTGAAGGTGGGCAAAACCCACTTTACCGTCGTCTTCCAAAACGCGGTTTCAACAACCCTACTCGTAAAGAGTATACAGTTGTTTCCCTAGACACGCTTAACCGTTTCGAGGCAGGTACTGAAGTTACTCCAGAACTCTTAATCGAGACTGGTGTTGTCAGCTCTGCTAAAGACGGAATCAAAGTACTTGCTAACGGCAAGCTTGAAACAAAATTGACTGTAAAAGCCAACAAATTCTCGGGTGCAGCGAAAGAAGCGATCGAAGCAGCTGGCGGTTCAGTTGAGGTGATCTGATGTTTCAGACGATCTCCAATATGTGGCGCGTGAAAGATATTCGACAGCGTATTCTCTTCACACTCGCAATCATCATCATTTTCCGCATCGGGGCCCATATCCCGGTGCCGATGGTGAATACGGATGTGTTGCGTTTTGACTCAGGTGGTCTTTTAGACTTCTTGAACTTGTTTGGAGGAAATGCTTTACAGAACTTCTCCCTGTTCGCTATGGGGATCATGCCGTACATCACGGCATCGATCGTTGTGCAGCTCTTACAAATGGACGTCGTTCCGAAGTTTGCCGAATGGGCAAAACAAGGTGAGTCTGGGCGTAAAAAGCTAGCGACGGTCACGCGCTATGGGACGATCATCTTAGGGTTTATCCAAGCGACGTCATTGTCGTTCGGCTTTAACCGCCTCTATCCAGGTCTCGTCAACGAGACGTGGGGTACGGCAACCTATTTCGTGATCGCGATCGTACTGACTGCAGGTACGGCGTTCTTGATGTTCCTCGGTGAGATGACGACGGAGAAAGGTGTTGGGAATGGTATTTCCATCATTATCTTCGCCGGTATCGTCGCTGGTTTCCCAAGAATCTTTACGCAGATTTATGAAACAAAACTCCAAAATGCTGGAGATGCGCTATTTATTAACATCGTTTACTTGGTTGTGCTATTGCTCGTCATTCTTGCAGTGACCATGGGGATCATTTATGTTCAACAGGCCGCTCGCAAAATTCCGATTCAGTACGCAAAACGCACGGCGAACCGTACCCCTGTGGGCGGACAGTCGACGCATTTGCCAATCAAACTAAACGCTGCCGGTGTCATCCCGGTCATCTTTGCGATTTCCTTCATGGTGACACCACCAACTGTTGCAAGCTTCATTGCTTCTCCAGAAACGACGCAGAAGTTGCAGACCTACTTCGATACGACATCTCCAATCGGAATGTCCATCTACGTAGCGCTCATCATCGCGTTCACTTACTTCTACACATTCATTCAGGTCAACCCTGAACAGATGGCAGAAAACCTGCAGAAGCAAGGTGGCTATATTCCTGGGATTCGTCCTGGGGCGCAAACAGAACAGTACATCACGAAGTTGCTCTATCGATTGACTTTCTTCGGAGCGATTTTCTTATCGCTTGTCGCGATCATGCCGACAATCTTCATTAAGCTTGCCGGCCTCCCGACTTCGGTGCAAATCGGAGGAACGAGCTTGTTGATCGTGATTGGGGTAGCCCTCGAAACGATGAAACAAATTGAAAGTCAACTCGTAAAACGACACTACAAAGGCTTTATCCGTTAAAGCGGAAGGAAGGGTACACCCTTCCTTCCTGTCGTGTTTACGACGTGTTGTGAAAATCAAAACTGGAGGCTAACTGAGATGAATCTAGTACTCATGGGCTTACCGGGTGCAGGGAAAGGAACTCAAGCGGCTAAAATCGTTGAAGAGTACCAAATCCCACATATTTCGACAGGCGACATGTTTCGTGCGGCAATCAAAGGCGGAACGCCACTCGGCAAAGAAGCAAAATCGTTCATGGATAAAGGTGAACTCGTACCGGATGAGGTAACAATCGGAATCGTACGTGAGCGCTTGAGTCAAGATGATACGGAAAAAGGCTTCCTGCTCGATGGATTCCCGCGTACTGTTGCTCAAGCAGAGGCACTCGAAAGTTTGCTTAAAGATTTGGGAAAACAGATTGACCATGTCGTGAATATCGATGTGGATGCGGAAATTCTCGTCCCGCGTTTGACGGGTCGTTGGATCTGCCCGACGTGCGGTGCGACATATCACGTGATTTTCAATCCACCTAAAGTGGAAGGCATCTGTGATGTGGATGGGTCGGCTCTCATGCAACGTGAAGACGATAAAGAGGAAACGGTTCGCCGTCGCCTTGACGTCAACATCGAGCAATCGAAACCACTCATTGACTTTTACGCTGAAAAAGGGTATCTTCGTACATTGGATGGAGATCGTCCAATCGATGTTGTATACGCCGATGTCAAAGCGTTACTCGGTGGTACTGAATGATCATCACGAAGACGCCTCGTGAAATAGCGATTATGCGTGAGGCTGGGCAAATTGTTGCTCGAACACACCAGGTGCTCAAAGAGCACATCAAACCAGGTATTACGACGCTTGAGCTCGACCGGATCGCGGAAGAATACATTCGCAGCCAAGGTGCGACACCGTCGTTCAAAGGCTATAACGGGTTTACCGGTAGCGTTTGTGCTTCAGTGAACGAAGAGCTTGTTCATGGGATTCCCGGAAAACGGGTATTGAACGATGGGGATATCATCTCAATCGACATCGGTGCCTACTACAACGGATACCATGGAGATTCCGCTTGGACGTATCCAGTGGGAACAATCTCGGAAGAGACACAGCAGTTACTTGACGTGACTGAAGAAAGTCTGTATAAAGGATTGGAGCACGCTAAGGCTGGACAGCGTTTGACAGATATTTCGCATGCGATTCAAGCGTATGTGGAATCTCATGATTTCTCTGTCGTCCGCGAATACGTCGGTCATGGTGTCGGACAAAATTTGCATGAAGAACCGCAAATTCCGCACTATGGTCCACCGGGGAAAGGGCCGCGCCTGAAGACTGGAATGACGTTAGCCATTGAACCAATGGTCAACGCTGGTCAACGCTATGTTCGGACACTGGCTGACAACTGGACAGTTGTGACAGTGGACGGTAGCATGTGCGCCCACTTTGAGCACACCATCGCCATCACAGACGATGGATACGAGATTTTAACGAAACTCGATTCCGGTGAATGAGGCTCTATTGCTTCGTGCTGATCCGTTACGGATCCTTCTCTCACAGTACAATGCGATAGATCGTCTGTGCTCCTAAATATCTTCATATAGAAAGGGGAATAAATGATGGCGAAACAAGATGTCATTGAAGTGGAAGGCACTGTTGTCGAACCACTTCCAAACGCAATGTTTAAAGTGGAGTTAGAAAACGGCCACACGGTGCTCGCGCACGTCTCAGGGAAAATTCGGATGCACTACATTCGAATCCTTCCAGGTGACCGCGTAACTGTCGAGTTGTCTCCGTACGACTTGACTCGCGGGCGGATTACGTACCGTTACAAGTAACTCCGATTTTTCCAGGAGGAGGGTATAATCATGAAAGTAAGACCGTCGGTAAAACCGATCTGCGAAAAATGTAAAGTTATTCGTCGTAAGGGTAAAGTAATGGTAATTTGCGAAAACCCGAAACACAAACAAAAACAAGGTTAATCTTAGAGGAGGTGCACACATGGCACGTATTGCTGGTGTAGATATTCCACGCGAAAAACGTATCGTTATTTCGCTCACATACATCTTTGGTATTGGTAAAACAAGAGCACAAGAAATTTTGAAGGCTGCAAACGTATCTGAAGATTCACGTACACGTGATTTGACAGAAGACGAAATCAACCGTATCCGTGAAGCAATTGACGGAATTAAAGTTGAAGGTGACCTTCGCCGTGAAGTTTCACTCAACATTAAACGTTTGATTGAGATCGGCGCATATCGCGGTGTTCGTCACCGTCGTAGTCTCCCTGTTCGCGGACAAAACACGAAGAACAACTCGCGTACTCGTAAAGGCCCACGCCGTACAGTAGCGAACAAGAAGAAGTAAAGGAGGGAATTGAACAATGGCGAAACGTAAGCAAAATGTACGTTCAAAACGTAAAGTCAAAAAACATGTTGAAGCCGGTGTGGTACACATCCGTTCTACATTCAACAACACAATCATCACAATCACTGACACGCAAGGTAACGCGATCTCATGGGCTACTTCTGGTAACCTTGGATTTAAAGGATCACGTAAATCGACTCCGTTCGCAGCACAATTGGCTGCTGAAACTGCAGCGAAAGTTGCAATGGACAACGGTATGCGTACAGTAGAAGTTAACGTTAAAGGTCCTGGTGCTGGACGTGAAGCGGCTATCCGTGCCCTCCAAGCTACTGGTCTTGAAGTAACTGCAATCCGTGACGTAACACCAGTTCCGCACAACGGTTGCCGCCCTCCAAAACGTCGCCGCGTATAATCGCTTGTGCGTGTGAAGGGCTCACCTAGCACAAACAGCATATACAATGCAGTTCAGGCTGCATGGCAGGATACACTCAAGGAGGGGTTCAGATGATCGAGATTGAAAAACCAAAGATCGAAACGGTCGAAATCAGCGAGGATGCTACGTTTGGTAAATTCGTGGTGGAACCGCTTGAACGTGGATATGGCACGACTCTCGGCAACTCACTACGTCGAATTCTTTTGTCATCGCTCCCTGGTGCAGCGGTAACAGCGGTTCAAATCGATGGCGTACTTCATGAGTTCTCTACGATTGACGGAGTCGTCGAAGACGTCACGCAAATCGTACTTAACCTCAAGAAGTTGGCTCTCAAAGTGTACTCGGACGAAGAGAAAACGCTTGAGATTAACGTTTCAAGTGCCGGTGCTGTCACTGCGGCAGACATTACCCATGATAGCGACGTTGAAATCTTGAATCCTGAGCTCCACATCGCGACTCTCGCTGACAACGCGACGCTTCGCATGCGTTTGACTGCTCGCCGTGGTCGTGGTTACGTCCAGGCAGAAGATAACAAACGTGATGATATGCCGATTGGCGTTATTCCAATCGATTCGATCTATACACCGATTCAACGCGTGAACTACGAAGTAGATAAAACACGTGTCGGTCAAGATGCTAGCTTCGATAAGCTTCTATTAGACGTGTGGACAGATGGTTCAATCCGTCCGGAAGAAGCGGTATCGCTCGGGGCGAAAATTTTGACAGAACACTTGAACATCTTTGTTGGATTGACTGACGAGGCTCTCAATGCAGAAATCATGGTCGAGAAAGAAGAAGACCAAAAAGAAAAAGTACTCGAAATGACGATCGAAGAACTCGATCTCTCAGTTCGTTCGTACAACTGCTTGAAGCGCGCTGGCATCAACACTGTTCAAGAACTCGCAAACAAATCAGAGGAAGAGATGATGAAAGTTCGTAACCTCGGACGTAAATCACTCGAAGAAGTTCAACTCAAGTTGGACGAGCTCGGTTTGGGCTTGCGTAAAGAAGACTAAGTTCAACCGAAGGAGGGAAATGTAATGGCTTATTCGAAACTCGGCCGTACAAGCTCACAACGTAAGGCACTTTTACGTGATCTTGCAACTGACCTTATTATTAACGAGCGCATTCAAACAACTGAACAAAAAGCGAAGGAACTTCGCCCAGTCGTTGAAAAATTGATCACTCTTGGGAAACGTGGCGATCTTCATGCCCGTCGTCAAGTAGCTTCATTCGTTCGTAAAGAGAACGCTGGAGAAAAAGACGCAATCCAAAAATTGTTCGAAGACGTGGCACCACGCTACGCGGAACGTCAAGGTGGATACACACGCATCATGAAAGTCGGCCCACGCCGCGGTGACGGTGCAGAAGTCGTAATCATCGAACTCGTCTAATTCATTAGGCAGTCAACAGGGCATGCGGTGACGTATTGCCCTGTTTCCACATCGGAAAGGAGTCGGCAGATGGAATCTCAAATTATGGTACGCGATATCGTGTTTCGTTACCCGGGACAAACCGAGCCAGCCTTAAACGGGCTGTCACTCGACGTATACAAAGGGGAATGGCTCGCCATCGTTGGCCATAACGGTTCTGGGAAGTCGACTTTGACGAAGTTGTGGAATGGGCTTTTGCTTCCTCAGGAAGGAGAAGTCCGGGTGGAGACACTTGATCCAACGGACGCCACAGACGTGTGGGACGTTCGGAAACGGATCGGTGTCGTCTTCCAAAATCCTGACAACCAGTTTGTCGGGGCGACCGTGCGCGATGATGTGGCATTTTCTCTCGAAAACATGGGACTTCCACGTCAAGAAATGGTTCGTCGAATTGATGACAGTCTAGCGCGCGTTGGATTATCGGAACTAGCGGACCGTGAACCGCATCAGTTATCCGGTGGACAAAAGCAGCGCGTTGCGATTGCTTCGGCTCTCGCAATGCGCCCGCATGTCCTCGTGCTCGATGAAGCTACCTCGATGCTCGACCCGATTGGGCGCAAAGAGGTGATTGAAACGGTGCAACAGCTTGTCTCAGAAGGGATGACCGTTGTCGCCATTACCCACGAGCTCGACGAAGTGTTGTTTGCCGACCGTATCATTGCATTGTCAAAAGGCAAGATTGCGATGACCGGCACACCCGAAGACGTGTTTCAAAATCCGGAGGCGTTACGAGCCATTCAGCTCGACGTACCGTTTATTGTCCGGATGCAACTCGAACTGAAGGAACGGGGCATACCACTCGATCGTCTGATGCTACAACATTCGGAGTTGGTGAACCATCTATGCCGATTAGCATTGAAGAAGTGACATACCTCTATCAATTGAATACTCCGTTTGAACGAACCGCGCTGCGCGATGTGAATGTAACGATTCCGTCGGGGGCGCTTGTTGCGTTTCTTGGCCATACTGGGTCAGGCAAGTCAACGCTCGTTCAACATATGAACGGCCTGCTGCGACCGACAAAAGGGCGTGTCGTCGTCGATGACATCGAAGTCCGTGCGATTACGAAACGTCGCGATAAAAAGCAAAGCTTACTCCCGCTTCGGCGCCGCGTTGGGCTCGTCTTTCAATATCCGGAACATCAATTATTTGAAGAGACGGTCGAACGCGACGTCATGTTTGGTCCACGAAACTTTGGGGCGTCTGAAGACGAAGCGAAAGAGCGGGCTCATGCTGCGTTGCGCCTCGTCGGCCTGGATGAAACGTTATGGGGCCGTTCCCCGTTCGATCTCTCCGGTGGACAGATGCGTCGCGTCGCCATTGCCGGCGTGCTCGCTAGTCGACCTGACGTTCTCGTTGTAGATGAGCCGACGGCTGGACTCGACCCGCTCGGCCGTCGTGAGATGCTGGCGTTATTCAAACGGCTAAAACAAGAACTCGATTTGACGCTCATTCTCGTTTCGCACGATATGGACGACGTGTTAGCGTACGCAGAACGAGTCGTCGTCATGGAACGGGGCGAGGTCGCCTTTGATGGGAATCCATTTGACTTGTTCAAAGATGAGGCGCTTGTCAAAGGGCTCCAGCTTGAAATCCCACATGTGCTTCGCTTCGCGAGTGAGCTTGCCCCTGCGTTCGGTGTCGCGACACCGGCCTTACGGACCGAAGGCGAATTGGCGGACTGGATCGCGCTCGAATTGAGAAAGGGGAGAGCGACATGATCATCGGACAGTACATTCCCGGACATTCATGGCTCCATACACTTGATGCGCGAGCCAAGACGTTGTTCATCCTCGGGTTCATTCCCATCGTCTTTTTGGCTGATAACTTATGGACGAACGTGTTCTTGCTCGGCTTTACCTTGTTCGCCGTGAGACTGTCTCAATTGTCATGGCGGTATTTATGGAATGGATTGAAGATGATTTTATTCCTCATCATTTTTACACTGTTGTTGCAACTGTTCTTTAACCGGGACGGGACGGAGTTGATTGCATTCGGTCCGTTCGCGATTTATTCGGAAGGCGTCCGGATGGGCTTGATCGTCTCGCTCCGTTTCTTCTATCTCGTCATGTTGACAACACTCGTCACACTGACGACCACACCGATGGAACTGACCGATTCGATTGAAGCAGGGCTCCGCCCCCTCGAACGATTCCGAGTCCCTGCCCATGAGATCGCCCTCATGCTGTCGATTTCGCTTCGGTTCCTTCCGACCTTGGCCGACGAGACCGATCGCATCATGAAGGCTCAGCAGGCGCGAGGCGTCGATTTGAAGAGCGGTCCGCTCAAGGATCGCTTGAAGGCAGTCGTCCCGCTCATGATCCCATTGTTTGTGTCGGCGTTTAAACGTGCTGAGGACCTCGCTACGGCAATGGAGGCCCGCGGGTACCGTGGGGGTGAAGGACGGACGCGCTTGCGTGAGATGACGTGGCACCGTCGTGACACGGTGTTACTCATCATCTTCGTGGTCATCACACTCATCTTGATTGGATTGCGAGGGATAGGATGAAGCGAATTAAATTGACGATTGCGTATGATGGAACGAACTATGCCGGCTATCAGGTCCAACCGAACGGAAATACGGTTCAAGCCGAAGTAGAGGGTGTGCTGGCGCGGATGCATAGTCAGACCGTCAAAGTAGTGGCCTCGGGTCGTACGGACGCCCGTGTGCATGCTCGGGGGCAAGTGCTACACTTCGATACGCACCTCGCTATGCCAGCCGACCGGTTCGTCAAAGCGCTGAACGCGATGTTGCCCGATGATATTCTTGTCCGGTCCGCCGAAGAGGTCGATGCGTCGTTTCACGCGCGTTACGGGGCAAAACGGAAAGAGTATCGCTATTTCTTCCGAAGCGACGCGGACCCGTTCCGGCGCCACCATGCTGTAACGGTCACGTACACGCTCGACCATGAGCGGATCCGACAGGCGCTACGCATGCTCGTCGGGACTCACGACTTCACCTCCTTTTCAGTGACGAAGGCTGAGGTAGAGGATCGTGTCCGCACAATCTATGAAGCAGAGCTCGTCGAAGCGGGCGATGAGATGTATATTCGTTTCGTCGGCTCGGGCTTTCTTTATAACCAAGTCCGTATTATGGTAGGGACGTTGTTAGAGGTCGGGCGTGGGAAATATGAGCCGGCGGACGTGAGCCGGATGCTCGCCTCAAAAGACCGGCGTAGCGCTGGGATTACAGCCCCACCGCACGGTCTATACTTGTGGAATGTGAATTATGAAAAAGTAGATTGACATTCCCCCTATAAAATCGTATTATATTCATTGGCATTTCATTTTCACATTGAGAGATGAACCACAATCTTAGCCCCGTAAACTAGGATTATGATAAAGCATCAAACAAGCACTAAAAAAATTAAGCAAACAGACATTTTAGGAGGTATTCCACATGCGCACGACATTCATGGCAAAAGCATCTGAAGTAGAACGCAAATGGCTCCTTATCGACGCAGAAGGCAAAACACTTGGTCGTTTGACTAGTGAAGTAGCATCACTTCTTCGCGGTAAGCACAAGCCGACTTTCACACCAAACGTTGATTGCGGAGACCACGTCATCATCATCAACGCTGAGAAAATCCACTTGACTGGTAACAAAATGAACGACAAGATTTACTACCGTCATTCAGGTCATCCAGGCGGTTTGAAATCACAAACTGCAAAAGAGCTTCTCGCAAAACGTCCAGAGCGTATGCTTGAACTCGCAATCAAAGGGATGCTTCCAAAAGGATCACTTGGTCGTCAATCATTCACTAAACTCCACGTTTACGCTGGAGCTGAGCACAACCACGCAGCACAAAAACCAGAAGTTTACGAACTTCGCGGTTAATCGGGACACAGGGAGGAACTAAACGATGGCAGATGTACGTTACTACGGAACAGGCCGCCGCAAACACTCGGTGGCTCGCGTTCACCTCGTTGCAGGTGACGGCAAAGTTGTTGTAAATGGCCGTGATATTTCAGAATACTTCGGACATGAGACTTTGATCATGATGGCAAAATCACCACTCGTATTGACTGAAACAGAAGGTAAATACGATGTAATCGTTAACGTTAACGGTGGTGGATTCACAGGACAAGCTGGAGCGATTCGCCACGGCGTATCACGTGCGCTTCTTCAAGCGGACCCAGAATTCCGCCCAAGCCTCAAAGAAAAAGGCTTCTTGACTCGTGACGCTCGCATGAAAGAACGTAAAAAATACGGTCTTAAAGCTGCACGTCGCGCACCACAATTCTCGAAGCGTTAATCTTCGAACGATTTGGTTCAAACTCTCTGCCCATCGGGGCGGAGAGTTTTTTTTATCGCTCATAAAATTGTTGATTTCCATTCCCTCAAGAAAACGCTTTTTTTGATATACTGTTAGCGAGACAGAAATTAGGGGGAAACCACATGCTTACAGTAGAACAAGTTCGTGAAGAATTGGCGGGGTTGATCGATCCAACAATCAACCGTACGCTTGGTGATACAGCTGGAGTGAAGGATATTCGCATTAAAGAAGATTATGTCAGTGTAAAAGTGGCACTCGGTCAAACCGGGAGCGGCGAGCAACTCCAACTTCAACAAGAGATTGTCACGTTGCTCAAAGGAAAAGGATTCAAGACGGTCGGTCTTCGTTTCGAGGCGCTCAATGACGAAAGTTTGAAAGAAGCGACGAAACCAGCCATTCTCCGTGAGAATGCTGGCACGACATTCATTGCGATTGCTTCGGGCAAAGGTGGTGTCGGGAAATCGACAGTCTCGGTCAACTTGGCAGTCGCGCTAGCGCGGGCCGGGAAGAAGGTCGGATTGATTGATGCGGATATTTACGGCTTCAGTGTACCTGACATGCTCGGGATTGAAGAGCGGCCGGTCGTCCGTGGCGAGAAAATCATTCCTGTCGAGCGTTTCGGTGTGAAAGTGATTTCGATGGGTTTCTTTGTAGAAGATAACGCTCCAGTCATCTGGCGTGGCCCAATGCTCGGGAAGATGCTCAATAACTTCTTCAACGATGTTGAGTGGGGCGACCTAGACTACTTGCTTCTCGACTTACCGCCAGGGACGGGTGATGTCGCCCTCGATATTCATTCGATGCTCCCGGCATGTCAAGAGTTGATTGTCACGACGCCGCATGCGACGGCTGCCTTCGTCGCGGCACGAGCTGGAGCGATGGCCATCAAGACGAACCACAAAGTGCTCGGTATCATCGAAAACATGGCGTATTTTGAAAGTAAAGTGACAGGGGAGAAAGAGTACGTCTTTGGCTATGGCGGTGGCGAAAAATTGTCTGAAGCGCTGAAGAGCAAATTGCTCGCGCAAATTCCGCTCGGACAGCCGTATGAGAACGAAGATGACTTCGCACCATCGGTTTACCGAGATGGGCATCCGTTTGAGAAGACATACGACGGGCTAGCGCAAGCGGTCATTCAACAGATAGAAGGGTAATGGTTTATAGATGAAGGTACAAGGATTTTTAAGGTTATTTTGGACCACGCTCGTCTTCGGGACGTTGTTTGGGTTTGTCATGAACTTGCTGGCCAACCCCGGCTATTTAGTGAGTCAATCATGGGAAGCGATTGTGACGGCACTCAGTTACTCGAGCACATGGACCGGGATTAGCATGATGGGCTTCTTCGCCTACTTGATTGTCCACCGAGTCGGTTTGGATTTGTTCCGTGGTCCGAGACTATGGAATCGTGTACAAGTGCTGTTAATCGCCTTCGCACTATTTGATGCGGTTTACCTTCGTATGCTCGCTTTTGGTAACGATCATATGTGGCGCTATATCGGTGAGATGGTCGTGTTGGTGATGGTATCTTGGATTATCGCGACGAGTAAGGCAAAGCAGACGAACTCGAGCGCGTTCATCCCGACGCTCTTCTTGATGATCGTTATCACGTTGATTGAATGGATTCCAGCCCTTCAGGCGACGGATGAAATCGCCCTTTTGTGGCCGGCGTTAGCGACGCTCGTGTTTGCCAATGCGTATCAAGTATTGATGCTGCATCGCTTCCAAGCGCCTGCTCAAGCAGAGGATGCCAAACCATCGACAAAGAATCAGGCTAAAGCTAAATCTAAGAATCGGGTGTCTTCTAAATCGTCCTAACATCAATAGGAACGGAAGCACTCGATAGTTACACTCTTCAACAACGTAGCGTCGCCCTAGGTGGGAGGACGCTACGTTGTTTTTATGTGAGGAAAGTCGGTTTTCAACGTTGGAAAAAAGATTCCCGAAGAAAATAAAGTTTTTTTAGAAAAACAGTTGACGAAAATGCGGGGCGCTGATATATTAATAAACGTCGCTGCTGTTCAAATCTGAACAACAGAAAGCGGATGAAAAAAATAATAAAAAACGGTTGACTTTCAAAAGTCAAATCGCTATTATTAAAAAGTCGCTAACACGACAGACACTTGGTCTTTGAAAACTGAACGATGAGGCAAAAATGTTTTACATTTTTTGAATGAAGCGCAAGCTTCGTCATTTTTAAAGAGCTATATCAAA
>NZ_QLVE01000019.1 GCF_003331145.1 Exiguobacterium sp. TNDT2
GGTGATATATAATTCATCATTTAATTAAAATTATACATTATATCCCATCATTTTCGGTCAACTTCAAACTGATTTTAAAGTCGCCAATTAGAATTTATTTTAAGAGAGGGGAGTTTGCCCTTCCAAGCCAAGTTGGTCAAGACCAGGCTGTTATCCACCCTCGTGTGTTTAAATTTCGGATAATTAATTATAAATTATATAAAGTGAATCATAAATTTTCTTAATACTCGTTGAGAAGTACCCATTGACGAGCTCTCTTATAATCCATGCCGGACTCTTTCGCTTATTATTTAAATCTACTTTGGCCTGTCAAGCATCATTCGTACACCTACAGACCATTAAACCCCGTAAAATATTAAACCGCGTCAAATTTATTACATACCTCATTTTCATTCTTTTTCTACAATCAACTTAATGATGTGATTGAATTTTTTCGGAGAAGGGATGAGATGTTATGAATACCAATCAGGAGATTACAGAGTGGTCGTATTGGAAAGCTGTTGTGCGTTATGGACATGTAGGGAAAGGAAAAGAAATTAGTGTAGCAAGATACTTAGTGATGCCTGGCAATTCGACTACGGTCGGCGTGATGGCAGTCGTCGCTGAAATGCCAGGGACGAAAAAACGTTCTGTCGGTTCAATTCGAAAAATTGACCGCTTGGAGTATCTTGAAGGTCTTCGCGCAGAGAAGGAGAACTTTTTCCTGCAACAACTTTTCGATGGAAGACAAGCTCATTAATGTTACAAACGATAAGCCACCTATCCATTTCAACTATGAGATGTAGAGGTGGCTTGAGATTTTATTTGATTTATAAAAACGAATAGCATCTTTTATCAAACGTCTGTCATTCGGAATTCAGTCACACAAATCTGTCCCTTTTATTTTTAATTGACCCACCATTTTCTCTATCAACGCTTCCTGATACCCCGCTCTCCCTCGCCGCTTCATCTCTTCCACCACGTCTTGCAACTCCACGTCCGTCACCCGTTCTAGCTTCACCAATCGCTCCCCAGTCAACTCAACACTCGGATCAGACGTCACATAACTCTCCAAATCCATGCACCAATAGTCGAGCTTGTCGCCGTAACGTTCTTTCAACCGTGCCGCCATCTGCAGTCCTTCCGGATCAAAATCACCGGCGTACTTCAATTGACAACCTGATGCGACGAGCATATCAAGTAACCGATAGGCCGCAAGTTTGAACTGACCGTGTGTACAGACGAGCGGTGCATCTGGCACGTCATCGAGTAAGCTTGAGAACACACCGGAGTTCTCGACGATCCATACGGTATGTCCTCGGCTTGGTCTCACCCGGTCTACGTTCAACAGCTCACGCATCGGCACGTTCAAGACGCTATGCATTGCTGCCGCTCCATGCCACATTGCATGCTCCGTCCCCTCACGCTCCGCCGTCACATTCGCACATGTCACAAAATTAGTAATGTCGTCCCGTAACAACTTAAATTCTAACAACAAGTCGTTTACCCGTTCCGTATCGCTCGGTGGTGCTCCAATCTGTCCCCGTTTAATATGCAACGCATGGATGAGGAGCTTCCCGAGATCTGTTGTACGGTCGAACGCATGTGGATTGCCGAGGATACGTTGCCCGAACACTGGCAGCCGCTCATAATCAAGTGGCAACCGTTCCATCGCTTGCGACAGTTGCTCGCAAGACACGTCAAATTTATCCGTCTCAACCATCCGATTGATCCAGTGCGTGTCTGCCGTACGCCCCTCTAAATAAGTGAACCAAAACGTGAGGGTCGGATACGTCAGCTTGAGCTCACGAAAACGCTCCGCTCGCTGTCCTTCCATTTGGGCAAGCGCTTCTTGTTTCGTCACAAGCGCTTCTCCGAAATACGCCTCGAGCAACTCGAGCAACGTCACGCCTTCAAACTTGGTCGTCTGAAGTTTCTTCTCGAACGCTCGAAGTGTCACCGTCTTCTTCAACCGGATCGTTGCGACGTCTTCTCCGAAGAAGCGGGCAATCGCTTCAAGTTCATCATGTTTAAATGATTGAATCGAAACCGATCCACCAACTTTTCCGAGCGAGGCATACTTCTTCCGGAACTGTTCAAACAGACGCGAGAAGCCTGTCGATGCTTTGAAGTAGTGTACGGCTTCGTCGACTAACGGCTTCATAACAACGTCTCTTCTTTCGCATGCCGTTTCTCGCCGTCCCACACGTAATGGAGGACGGTGACGTAGTCGGCGTTTTTCGGACGCAACAGCTCACAGATCGACAGCGACGAAATCGTGTCGTAATCGCCCCACAGGATTTGCGAATTCATAATGTAGTCGAAGCCGAGTTGCTCCACAATCTCGAACATCTCACGGATATTGTTCTCGTCGACTCCTGCGAACGCCTCGTCGAGCGAGATGATATACGGCGCCGTATCGGCCGCTTCTTTATATCGGGAATAACACGCTGTGAAGAGAGGGATGTACATTGCCATCGCTTTCTCCCCACCGCTGAACTTATCGAATTTATTGTTCGTCAGCTCGCGCTTCGGTTCATTCGTTCGATCGAAGTACAAGACGAATGAGAACCACTTCCGGTAATCGAGCACTTCACGGAGCACTTGCAGGAGCGTCTGTCCTTTGCCGTCTTCTTTAATCATCCGCTTCGCCTTACTCAGTTTCGACCGGAAGTGGGCCGTAATCCGTTCGAAATCCTCGTCCTTCAACAGCTTCGCATCTTGTTTCAAGATGTGGACCAAGTCTTTCGTGTCGAGCTCTTCCTCGCTCTCCGCCGTACGCGGCCGCCATTTGATTGAGAACGTAAGTCCCGATGACGTATTCCGGCTCTCCATCAACTCATTCATTTTCCCGGTCCATTCTTCGGCCCGGCGGATTCGAGAGCGAAGTTTCGTCCCGACCGATTTGAAGAGGATCTCTTCATATAGTTCCTTGTCACTCTCGTTCAAGATGCTCTCTTGGCGTGCGAACTCTTCCTCGACCGTTCGCTTGACCGCTTGCGGGCTCGCCTGTTGGCCCCGCAAGTCGAGCGAGATGATGCGACGCGTCGTCTTCTGTTGCCACATCTCGACTTCTCGTCTGAACTGGTCATCGACGCCCTGCATCCACGCTTCAAGCGGCAGTTCTTCGGTGAAGTTACGCATCCGGTATTCCATCAAATTATTTTGCTGGTCGATGAACGCTTTCGATAGATGTTCGTCGGCTTTTGAGGCGCTGTTCGTGAGTCGTTTCCCGTACACCGCTTCAACCGTTCGGGACAACGTTTCGGGATCACTCCCGTCCACGTCGAGTGAGACGATTCCTCGTTTCCACTCCGCTTTCAAGGCCGTCTCCCATGCCACTCGCATCTGTTTTGACAACGTGTGGCTATGTTGCTTCTCGTGCAACTTGTTCGCGTCCGCATCAAGTTGCGCTTGGCGCGTCGCGACGAGCTGTAACGATTGGCTCCGTTTATGTTCAATTCTTGCCAATTCAGCTTGGACGTTTTGGATTTGTTGACGGATGTCGTCAGCGCCCTCTCTCGCCAGTTGGTCCTCGATTTGTGCAATATTTTTTTGAACCCGGACCATTTTGTCCTCGAGTTCATTCAATTCACCCATGAGTTCGAGAATGTCTTCTTCCGCTTCCGCCAGGGCCGCCTCCATCGTGTCGAGCCGTTTGTTCGAGGCGACCGCGTTGTCGTGCTCCCGATGTGTGTCGAGTAGTAAATCTTTATAGCTCCCCATCGCCCGCTTCGCTTGTTCAAACGCGGCTTGCGTCTTTTCTAGTTTGAACGGCTCAGCCAGTGTATATACCTCACGCTTCAACACGTTGAACCGCTCACTCGTCTGTTTCAACATGTCTTCGATTTGACGGCAACGTCGCTCCAAACTCTCGACCTCAAATCTGATCTTTTGGATTTCTTGATGACTCATCCGCAAATCCCGGTCGGACGGGAATGCCTCCCACGCCGCGTCAGCCGATTGGATGTGTTGACCCAACTCCGCCTGCTCACCACGTAGCGTCACGCGCTCGAGTTGAAGTTGTTCGATTTCGTGCTGTAACTGTTCAATCTTCGCTTCCCGATATCGTTGACGGGCAGTTCGCCCAAGGAAACGGACGTGTTCGACCGGTACCGCATGTCCGCTCAATTGACCGAGCCGATACGTCCCGTCTTCTCCGATGGACGTCTCGCCATCACCGATGAGGATACTGCGGAGCACGTCGTCGATTCGGTCCGAAGCAATCCCCGTATCCCCTGGGCTCGGTTTCAAATAATCGGCCAACGTATGCGCCATCATCTGTGGCGC
Organism: Exiguobacterium sp. TNDT2; assembly: GCF_003331145.1. GTDB lineage: Bacteria > Bacillota > Bacilli > Exiguobacteriales > Exiguobacteriaceae > Exiguobacterium. The sequence continues at coordinate 4,270 of NZ_QLVE01000019.1, forward strand.
CGGCAACAAGACCCGGTCGTATGTGACGTCCGCCTCGGTGACGAGAGCGTCTAACATCCCGCTGTCCATGAGCGCGGCTTCAATCCGTTTTTGAACGTCTTCCTCCACCCCGTCCACGAACTCGACGAGTGCATATAACGGAGCGAACACGACGCCGTCGGCCCGCATCTGTTCCCGGGACGCTCTCGTCATCGGGTCGATGTCCGGTTCGGGATCGGTCTTCTTTCTCCACTCGGCAAGTGAGGTCTCCATGTTTTGAATGTTCGTCTTGATCACACGTTCGGCCGCTTTCTTCGAGGCGGCTTTTTCACGTAGCCGATTCTGGTAACCGACCACGTTCGGTCGAACGAGACGCAACACATCCTCATACGTCGACGGGTCATAGTCGTTTCGAAGCGTGCGCTCGATGTGACCCATCGTCTCCCCTTCGACACCAAACTGAGGATGCTCCTCGGTCCACCGATATACGTCTGCGAGATGACGCTCCAAGTCTTGGTCGAACGTTTTTTGCCAATCGTTTTGCTCGTGCTTTTTCTGATCACGCGCTTGTTGCTCGTCGGCGAGTTGCTTGTTTTCCGTTTGAAGTTTCCGTTTCGTCTCTTCGAGCGCGCGCATCCCTTCCGCCACTTTGTCGAGCCGTTCCGCGTGCTCCCCTACTTCGTGTTTCCACGTCAGGAAATCGAAGTCAAGGTTTAAGCGACGATAATCGGCGACATTCAACTCATGACGGTCGAACGCCGCCTGTTCTGCGTCGTACGCCATATCATCAATCAAGTCATCGATTGTTTGGAGTGTCGTGCGATGGACTATCTGTTCTTCGTCTTGCCGCTGTTTCGCGTCATAGATTTTTTGAGCGGTCTTCGCGCGTCGCTCGTCCTGCCGTCGATAATCAGCCGTGATGTGCTGTAACGCATCTACTTCTTTCTTCAACTCGTCTTCTAAGTTCCAAACTTTATGGGACGCCAAGCGTTGACGCTGACGTTCGGCCGTCGCTTTGTCTTGGTCGAGCTGTTGAATCAATTGTTTCAGCTTCTCGACCTCACGTGCCCTTGACGTCTGGAGTTCACGTAAATCCTCAAGCTCTTGCGCTTCCGTCGTCTCTCGTTCGGTCGCCATCCGGTACTCGACGGCGAGGTCGGCCACATGCCGCTCATTGTACGCATCGTACGTGCGGCTCAACTTCTGAAGCGCGATGAGTTCACGCTCGAGCTGCTCAAGTTGTTGCTTCGTTTGATCCATCTGTTCGATCGTGTCGGACAAGTGGCGTAAGTCGTCATCTGACAATGGCGGAAGCGCCGCCTCGAGAATCTCGTAGATGACGGTCGGTCGGAAGTCTTTTGACAGTTTCGGGCTCCGCAACTGGATGAGCAACTTGATCAACTCTTCATAAGCGTCGATCGACTCGAAGCCGAAGACGTGTTTGTTGACGAGCTGCATATACTCGCCTTGCGTCGTCACGACTTTTCCCCCATCCCCGATAATTCGTTCGAGCTCGACCCGTGAGTACGGGATTTTACTCGTCTGTGTCCCTTGGCGGTCGAGTTTATACAACTCGATGTCGATGTTAATGCGACGGTTGTCCGTGATGACGAATCCCCAGAATTTGAGGGGCTTCCCACGCTTCGCTTGAAGCCCGATCCCGGTCGTCACGTATTGATTCGTCTCGGCCTTCTTGTATTCGATGAACAAGTAGCCCGTCCGCTCTTCCCGGTCGACGACTTCTTTCTCGCCGAGTAAATAGTCTTCCATCTTACGGGCTCTCGAACCGAACGGGTCGAGCCGGTCCGGTGACTTCTTCCCGTCAAGTAACACGGGCAGGAAGCTCTGCATCGTCACGGATTTCCCTGATCCGTTACTCCCTCGAAGCAACAGCTTCCCCTCTGAGAAATCGAACGTCTCTTCTGTGTAATACCAAAAATTAAGCAAGCCTGCCCGGTTCATTTGCCAGCGATTCTGCGCCCTCATTTCGCCAACTCCTCTTCAAATTTTTCTGGATAAACCCCAATGGTGCGACCGAACCCCGACTGGATGACAAGGATCCCTGAATCAGTCTCCACGTATCCGAACTCCCATTCCCGCAGGAGCGAGACGAGTTCTAGCGCCACTTTTTTCGGGGTGTCTTCTCGATATTGTTTTGGCCAGCCCGGTCCCCATTTAAGCTGGACTGCCTCAACGATTCGCTCGAATTCAGGCAACGTGACCCGAATCTCACCCATCTCGTTGACCGGCAGTTCAAGTTTCCGAAGATGACTTGCCACATGCAAGGCGACGCCCGTGATTCCTTTTTGATTCGGGAACAACGTGTAACGCTGTTTTTGGTCGGGTAAGACGAGCATGGCCGCATTTTTGAACACTTCTAACCGGAACGGCGTGAACTTCTCGAACTCATCTCCGAGTCGGTTCCTGAAGTTACGGATATAGGCGAAGTCCAGGTCGTCTTTGGACTCCCGGTACACGATTGGCGAGAACATGAGCTTGCGATACACACGTTTCCGGCGCTCATCTTCTTTTTGACGGCTCCACTCGCTCGTCAAGATGTCTTGAATCGTCTCGTAATTGAATAAGTCTTCTGGGTAAGACCGCATGAAATAGCGGGCATGGACGCTCACTTCGTACAACACTTCTTCCGTCTCGCTCATCGCAAACGAGTCGACGTCCCCGTCGACCGCACGAATCAACTTCAGTTCATCGAGTTGTTTGAGCGCGCGGACGAGCGATTTACGGTGCCGGTAGTTCGTCCAATCGAGCGGCAAGTCGCCAGGGTACATCTCTTGGATGTCTTCTGTGATATGAGACAGCAAGAACTGCTCATCGACCGACTTGCTCTCTGTAAATGCGAGCGCGCAACAAAAAATCGCGTAGTCCATTGGCTCGGTGAACGCTTGGATGCCCATCCATGGCTTCGGGTCGACCGGGAGCTTCTCAAGTTTGATGAAATGTTGATGGACGATCAAATCAAAGCCGAATTTCTCGGTCACGTAACGTTTCAGTTGATGTTCACGTTCTCGGATTTTTTGGTAGACGGGCGGTTGCTCCGCTCGCAATACCCAAAACTGTTCAAAGAGGATTCCAAGCGCCTCTTGCATCCGTTCATCTACTTTTGTTTCTGTACTCATGAACTCACCTCCTCGTCGATAAAGTGATACTCCACGTTCGGCATCTCGAGTGAGCCATCGGTCGCCCGTAAGATGACACGTTCTTCCTCGAGCGTCACCCGTACGCGGCGGCCGTACTCCGTTTTGATGACCCGGTCCTCCCGTACCATCGCTTTACCGAGCCACGACAGTAACAGCTTTCGCACGTGCGGCTCGATGACCGGGAGCGCTTTGATCGAGATGACGCCTGCTTCGATGTATCGTTCGATGGCTTCTTTCTCTTCTTCGAGTTGCTTCAAATGAAGTCGGCGCATCTCCGCAATCTTGTCAGATCGGTCGATGATGGCCCCGGCTTTCGTCGATTCTTTAAATTTCGTCGTTCGTGGTTTCGTCTCGTGCTCGATCGGTGCCTCGTCCCACACGTCGACGTACATGTCGTCGGTCGGAACGTGGTCCCCGTAAAGGTGACGCGTATGGAACACGCCGAACACGACCGATGACAGCTCATGGGCCGTTTCAATCGTCTCGATCCCATCGAACCACTTTGCCAAATGTTCGTAATCACGGCGCCGGCTCCGAAACTGTTGATGCCGTTCGCTCATTCGTTGAACGATGCGGGTGATGCGGCGGATGGCCTCGTTCGTCCGTTCTTGCAGACGTTCAAACTCGCTCTCGCCGTGCGTCGTCCCGAGAAACCATGCTCTCAAGTTACGCCACTTTTCGACTAAGTCGATCATCGGGTCCATGTCGTCTTCTTCGAACCGGAACGCCTGATGCTGATGCCGGACGACTTGTTGGAAGAACGACTCGAGCCGATTCGTCGTGAGCGACGTCAACAAGTCCTGAATCTGCATGGCCGTCCGCTGCAGCGCGATGATGAAGTCGCGCAAATACGTCGTGAAGCGATCTTTATAGACGAGGAACGCTTCCGTCTTCATCTTATCGACGACTTTCTCACTATGAATATAGGCGATATAGTCCGACGTGTTCTGCGTGATTTGACGGAAATAGAGCATGGCATCTTCCCAAAGCTGGGCACATTCGGCATCGGGCTTTCCGTTTGCCTGAGCGATCGCGTCAAGGACGTGATAGAGCCGCTCGAACTGTGTCTTCTCGAGTGAGCCGCCGAAACTGTCGCCGAGTTGCTCGAGTTGAATCATCATCCGCTCAAACTCGACCGTGTACGGCGTACATTGGTAGCGGAAACTTTTCTTTTTGTATTCTTCAATCGTCTTCGCCTTCCGGTGCTCTTGACTGGCAATCAAGTTGCCCCATTTGACGAGCGACTCTAAATCCTGATGCAACCCGTCCATCGTGTATTCTTGAAATTCTGTATATTGCTTCAAGTACGCATAAATCTCTTCCGGATATAAAAATTCACACATCCGTTCATGCTGGATGTAGAAGTAACGTAAAATCGGACGATAGCTCCACGCCTTCTCCGCCGTCAAATACGTCGCTTCTTTGATTTTCTTTTGCAGCCCTGGTTGCATACGGTTGCCCCTCTCTGTGTTCTCCATGATTAAGCATAATACAGATCAGAGAAAGCGGAAATAGAGCATTCCTGTTTTTGGAAAGGGATGAGCAATTTTATAGCAGGTGACTTATTAATCATTTAATTAAACGATTAATAATACGATTTTAATGGTATAGTATAAGTAATACAAGATTTTGTGAAAGAGGATGATGCGGATGGGAACACTAAAAGAAAAATCAGCTGTCTCATTGACAGCTGATCAAATCATTCCAACGACAACCGTGGCCCGGTCTTTTAAAAAAGTTCGTGAAAAAGCACAAGCTGTCCCTCTGTTCGTGACAAACGCACAAGGAGAAATTGATACTGTGCTCGTTGGATTTAATCAATTTGAAGAAATGACTGAATTGATTCAGCGGCAAGCTGCTCTTCTTGAAGAACTAGAACTACTCTCTCGTTTGAACGACGCCACTCAACATCCAGATGAGTTTGTGGATGCAGACGACGTATTCAAGGAATTAGGCATCGAATAATATGTTCAAAGTCGAATTTCACAAAAAAGCCGTCAAAGAACTCAAAAAACTAGATGCGCAGATTATCCGGATCATTAAACAGGACATTGATCAAAAATTGAAAATCGACCCCATTGGTTATGGGGAACCGCTCCGTGGTAAATTAACGGGATGCTACAAATTAAAGTACAAATCGATGAACCTTCGTCTCGTTTACACCGTTAAACAAGACCAGTTGACGATTTTGCAAATTTCAGAAGAGGATAAACTTGAAGGTGTTGTACGTATCTTGTCCATCGGAGAACGCACACGAGAAAAAGTATATAAACAAGCAGAACTAAGAAAAGCCCAAGAAGAATCCGACATGTGATTCTTCTTGGGCTTTTTATAAGATGCCCGAGAAAATAACATCACAGGCAGCACCACCAATTAGAACGTAGTGGTCTTCATACTCCTGGAAATATTGTTTGAACGTTTCTAACCCTTCCATCCTTGAAACACCTTTTCCATTAATCGCTCGATTTCAATTCCAATCCGAGGATCTTCTTTCTCATAATCAGACAACGATAAAATGATAGATAAAGGATCCATGTGTCGCCCTTCATTTACCTCTAAGCGATATTTCACAACTTGCACTATACACGCAGGATCTTCATCGGACCGGACCGTCTTCATTTCCTTCACTCGAAGTGCTTTTTCTTCTTCACGTGTGATCGCATAAATCGGATAGTCCGGTCCGTTTAACATCGTATACTCACTGAATGCGGATAGACCACCTGTCATGAGTCTATTGGGTTGAATCTTTTTCTCTAATCGATAGTCACGGATCACCGGGTTAAATAAATACGGATAAAAGGTGTCCCAGAACGTGTGTGTGTCTTCTTTTTTTAAAAAAACGCGTTCTTTACCATCTCGATCTACAAGTGATGAATCAATTCCCTCTAACTCATCAAATATACGTGAAACCGTCATCTTAGAGACACTTAACTGAATTGCCACTTCAGCTAGAGTCAGTCTTGTCCAATTCTTATAAATACTGAGCAAGATAAAACGTTGAGTTTGAAGTGAAACCTTCGTCACTTCCGGTAATTCACGGAGCTGAGACTTGTGAAGTAGGATGCCCATAAACGGCATATAAATCTGTTCCTCATTCAGAATAAAAGGAATCCCTTTCGCTGTCATCTTGTTCATTTTATACGTAGACAACGTGTTAAAACCAAAAACAACTGGTGTATTCGTCATTTTGCTCAATTTTTTAAAATGTTTTTCAAGTGTTATGACACTCACATTTGTTTGAGGAAGTGCAAACAGAATAGATTGACCCTGAATGATCCATTGACGAAACTTATACGCATTGTTTATTGAAAGAGGTAATTGCAACTGCTTCTCTGTTTCTTTTACGTCGACATGCATCGTTTCTTCGACATAAGATTTCATCGATAAATCCTCCTTAACATACTTTTTTTAACCATAACATAATTTATGTTAAGGTTTAAAAATTCATGTTAAAGAAAAAACCATCCACCAGCTTTCGCTGATGAATGGTTTCTAATTGAGCGTATGACTTACATCATTCCGCCCATTCCACCCATACCGCCCATGTCAGGCATGCCGCCGCCAGCGCCTGCTGGTTCTGGCTTGTCTGCGATGACCGCTTCCGTTGTGAGGAACATGGCTGATACTGATGCTGCGTTTTGGAGCGCTGAGCGCGTCACTTTCGCCGGGTCGACGATACCGTGTGCGATCATGTCGACGTACTCGCCAGTCGCGGCGTTATAGCCGATGCCGACCGATTCGTTCTTGAGCTTCTCGACGATGACCGAACCTTCTTCACCCGCATTTTCCGCGATTTGACGGACCGGTGCTTCGAGAGCACGGAGGACGAGTTTCACACCTGTCGCTTCATCCGCTGTCACTTCAGAAAGAAGTGCACGAACGGCTGGGATGACGTTGATGAAGGCTGTACCCCCACCTGCGACGATGCCTTCTTCAACGGCTGCGCGTGTCGCGTTGAGCGCGTCTTCGATGCGGAGCTTACGTTCTTTCAGCTCTGTCTCTGTCGCTGCGCCAACTTTAACGACGGCTACGCCGCCTGCGAGTTTCGCGAGACGCTCTTGGAGTTTCTCACGGTCGAAGTCAGATGATGTCTCTTCGATTTGGTTGCGAATCGTTTGAACACGTGCCTTGATAGCCGCTTCGTCTCCAGCACCTTCGACGATCGTTGTCGTGTCTTTCGTGACGACGACTTTCGATGCGCGTCCGAGCTGTTGAAGTGATGCCGACTTGAGCTCGAGGCCGAGGTCTTCTGTGATGACTTGGCCGCCTGTGAGCGTCGCGAGGTCTTCGAGCATCGCTTTACGACGATCGCCGAATCCTGGTGCCTTGACCGCGACCGCGTTGAACGTACCACGGAGCTTGTTCAAGACGAGTGTCGCGAGCGCATCGCCTTCGATGTCTTCTGCGACGATCAAGATCGGTTTCCCTTGTTGCACGACTTGCTCGAGCACTGGGATGATCTCTTGGATATTCGAGATCTTCTTATCCGTGATCAAGATGAACGGGTTGTCGAGCACCGCTTCCATCTTGTCTGAATCTGAGATCATGTATGGTGACAAGTAACCACGGTCGAACTGCATCCCTTCGACGACGTCGAGTTCTGTCGTGAAACCGCGTGACTCTTCAATCGTGATGACGCCGTCGTTACCGACGCGCTCCATCGCTTCCGCGATCAACTCGCCGACTTCTTCGTCTGCAGCTGAAATCGCCGCGACTTGCGCGATCGCTTCTTTCGACTCGATTGGCTTCGAGATTTCTTTCAACTCTTCGAGCGCACGGCGGACCGCTTTGTCAATCCCTTTACGAAGGATCATCGGGTTCGCGCCCGCTGTTACGTTTTTGAGACCTTCACGGATCATCGCTTGAGCGAGGACTGTCGCTGTCGTCGTACCGTCCCCTGCGACTTCGTTCGTCTTCGACGCGACTTCGGCAACGAGCTTCGCGCCCATGTTTTCGAAGTGGTCTTCGAGTTCGATTTCTTTTGCGATGGTCACGCCATCATTCGTGATGAGCGGTGAGCCGAACTTCTTCTCGAGGACGACGTTGCGTCCTTTTGGTCCGATTGTGACTTTTACTGCGTCAGCGAGTGCGTCGACACCGCGAAGCATCGCGTGACGTGCGTCTTCTGAGAATTTGATTTCTTTTGCCATTGTTCATTTCCCCCTAGAAAAGTTTTTGAAAAATGGTGAGTCTTAGCCTACGATTGCGAGAATGTCGCTCTCTCGAACGATTAAGTATTCTTTGCCTTCATGCTTCACTTCGGTACCCGCGTACTTCGAGTAGATGACCAAATCATTTTCTTTGACGTCGAGCGCGATCCGCTCACCTTGGTCCGTGACGCGGCCTGTACCGACAGCGAGGACGCGTCCTTGTTGCGGTTTTTCTTTCGCCGTGTCAGGAAGCACGATGCCTCCGATCGTCTTTTCTTCTTTCTCCACGACTTCGATGATGACGCGATCGCCTAGTGGTTTTAACATAGAAAAAACCTCCTCCGAATATGAATGATGTATCGTTGAATCGTAAGTTTTAGCACTCATCAAAAAGGAGTGCTAACACTGATTAGTGTAGTATGAGACGCCTGAAAATGCAAGCGGGAACATCGAAAAAATGCTCCCACTCGCGGTCAAGAGACCTTATTTGATACAATGGTCAAAAGGAACGTTGACTCTTAGGAATAAGGACGTGTTGAATTGGCCACACTAAACTCAAACCAATCGATAAATACCCGTTTTTCGATGGCGCCTAACATTCGGATTCGGCATATCATCCCGATTCTGCTATATGCGTTCGTTCAATTCTTTCCGGTATTGATTAGCGGTGTACGTCCCGAATGGATCACGCCGACGTCGACCGGGCTCTGGTTCGCCATCGGGTTCAGCTTGACGATCGTCATCTCGGTCTTCTTGCTCTGGCCCGACTTGAAGCTGTATAAGCAGCAAGGCATCCAGTCGAACTTGAACGACACGGTCAAATGGATCGGGCTCGGGATTCTCATGCAGTACGGGCTCGTCATCGTCGCCAACTTGATTGAGACGTGGATCTCAGGTGACGTCATGGGCTCCCAGAACACCGAGCAAATCGCGGATATCGTCCGGCTCGTCCCGGTCATGACGCTCTCGGTCGTCTTGCTTGGACCAATCATGGAAGAGATTCTCTTCCGTCACATCTTGTTCGGCAACTTGAGCGCCCGTTTCGGGTTCTGGATTGCGTTTGCGGTCAGCTCGCTCTTGTTCGCGCTCATCCACGGTGACAACAAGATTCTCGTTTACGTGGCGATGAGCTTCGCCTTCACGGTCGCTTACGCCAAGACGCGTCGCTTGATCGTACCGATCGCGATTCACGCGTTTAACAACGCGCTCGTCATGGTCGTATTATTCTTAATGTAGAAATGAGGTGGCATTGATGCCGCGACACTTAAAAGTGATGTTTTTGTTCAGTCTCTCGTTCGGGATTCTGTTCACCGTCCTCGCCTACTACTCGGTGCAAGAGTACGGCTTCAGCTTCTGGACGTACTTCATCATCGCCGTAGCCGCGTATGACTTCTTCAAGGTGTATCAGATTTTGACGCTCGCCCGAAAAGCAAAAAAAGAAAAGACCGATAAATCGGCATAAGAAAATCCCAAGCGACTCCGCTTGGGACAGAGAAGACCGGTCAGGCCTAAGTCTGACCGGTCTTTTCTATGTTCTTCTATAACACGATAAATCCGACCGTCAACAGTCCATATAGGAAACCGAGCACGATCATACTGATGGCAATCGACTTATGTTGCGGATATTTATGTAACACGACCGCTCCCGCGATGACGTGGATAAACGCGACGACAAATGTCAAAATGGCGAAGCCCATGTGTATCCTCCTACGACAATGAAATTAGTGTTCATCCCTATTATACGTGTACCTACGCAAGACGGCCACGCACTCGCTTGGCCGTCTTGATCGTCAGAAATTATTCTCTTTCAAGTAAAACGCGAAATTCCGGTGCTTCCGTTCTTTCGTCGCGTAATGAATCCATAGCCAAGCGAGCGACTCGAGCTCTCGCGCCAGTTTCAAGTGACGGAGCGTATGGGCGTCGAAACCGATTTTCGAGGCGAGGTCTTGGACGGCCCGGACCGATTCCTGCTCGTCACCGGCGATGAACATCATCGACATGTTCGGGTTCTCCAAGTTCTCGACGCCAGTCTGGTTGAACGCCTTGACGATGCGGACGTGCGGCGCGAGTTCTTGCAGATGTTCGGCCCCTGATTTCCCTTCCGGCCGCTCAATCGCGTCAAACTCTTTGGCAATCGGATTCGTCACGTCGATGACGATCTTGTCGTCCAAGTCCCGGAGCGATTGAATCAAATCGACCGCTGCCGCGAACGGCGTCGTCATTAACAAGATTTGCGCGTTCGACGCCACTTCCTGGAGCGACATCGTCCCTTCGCGCTCCGAGCGCGTCCCGTACAACACTTCATAGCCGACATCTTCGAACTTGCGCCCGAGCGTCCGTCCGACTTTCCCTGCTCCTAAAATGCCAATCTTCATGTAGTTCGACTCCCCTTCACAGTTCTTCGTCCGTCCGTGTCACCGTGCCGCCAAGTTCAGCCGCGAGTCCATCGAGCACCGAGTGATCGAACTCTTCCCCGATCGCCATCACCCCGGTCTGTCCGGGCTCGATATTCCCGACCGTCCGTTTGAACGTCTCTTGAATGCTCTGGACGTGTTTCAAACCTTTCGTTCCTCCGATGAGTCCTTCCGTGAGCGTACCGAACAGAATCCCGACGGCCATACCGATGAGCGCGCCTTTGGTCGACTTGTTCGTCGGTGTCAGTTGAACGGCATCCTCGAACGAGAAGGCACCGTTGTCTTCACGCTTGATGATGACGAGTTGTTCGAACCCGACGAGTCCTTCGGCGTGATACTTTTTCAACTTGCTGAACGCTTGATACGAGATGGGCTCCTCTGGAAACGTGAACGTGACGATATGGTACGGTTATTTTTCCTTCTTAGCCATATGGGCTCCTCCTTTGACAGGACCAGGTGACACATTTGCTTTCTCTTACCACTTCCCCGGCTTCAGACGAAAAAAAACCTACGAAACCTATACATTTCCAGTAAGTCTGTATGGTAAAATTTTCATATCACATGTGAGATAGGAGTCCTGCTTATGCAACGTCCGCTTCGCAAATCCGCCACGAACCGCTCACTCTTGGGTGTCTGTGGCGGCATCGCTGAATACTTCGACTTGTCCCCGCTCGGTGTTCGTCTGCTCTTTTTAATCGTACCGGGGAACGTCCTCATCTATATGATTCTCGCCAACTCGATGAAGAACGCCCCACGCTATCTATAAAATAACTCGGAAGCCGCGGCTCCCGAGTTATTTTTATGCGTTGACTTTGTCTTTCATCGCCGCGAGCGCCCCACTGTTGATGAAGTGCCATGGCTTGTTGTAGTGCGGTTGGAAGAAGAAGTCGACATAGGCGAGCTCTTCGACCGTCATCTCGTTTTGGATCGCGAGTGACAACGTGTTGACCGCTTGCGTCATGTCCGCTTTCGAGAGGACTTGTCCACCGACGACACGATGCGTGCCGACTTCATAGACGAGTTTGAACTCGACTTTTTCTGCCGTCGGCATGAACTCCGGACGGTACGCATCTTCAATCACGACGCTCTCGACGTCAAGGCCGAACAGACCGGCCGCTTCTTCCGTGAGACCTGATGAAGCGATGTTCCAATCGTAGAGACGGAGACCTGACGTCCCTTGCGTCCCTTGATAACGGACCCGCGGTGCAATCAAGTTCTCAGCGACGAGCGTTCCCATGCGGACGGCGTTCGTCGCGAGCGGGATATAGGCATGTGTGCGCGCCGGGTTGTAATAGACGGCACAGCTGTCACCAGCCGCGAAGACGTCCGGGTTGCTCGTACGCATATACTCGTCGACGATGATGGCGCCATTGCCGAGCATGTCGACTTGGCCTTCAAGGAGTCCCGTGTTCGGGCGGAAGCCGACACAGAGGATGACGAGGTCGGCCTCGAACTCGCCTTTATCGGTCACGACGTGCGTGACGTTTCCGTCTGTCCCACGGAACGCTTCGACCGTCTGGCCGAGCTCGAGGTCGATTCCTCGTGCCGTCATATCCGCTTCAAGTTGGTCGGTGAACGACTTGTCAAGATACTTGTTCAAGATGCGGTCGGCACTATCGATGAACGTGACGTGTTTGCCGTACACTTCGAACGCCTCGACGAGTTCGACACCGATATAACCGGCACCGATGACGGCGATGTTCGTCGCATCTTTCGCCCGCTCGATGATGCGTTGGGCGTGACCATAGTTTTTGCAGAGCTCAATCCCAGTCATCTCGATGCCAGGGAGCGTCGGGACGATCGGCCATGAACCAGTCGTGACGATCAAACGATCGAACGTGTCATACACTTCTTCCCCGGTGTCGAGGTTTTTCGCATGGACCGTCTTCGCTTCCGTGTCGATATTCAACACGTCGTGCTTCATGCGCATTGTCGCACCGAGTTCTTCGAGCTCGGTCGGTGACGCGTAGAAGAGCTCTTCCGCACGTTTGACGACACCGCCGACGTGGAGGGCGATCCCACATGAGAGGAAGCTGACGTTATCGTTCCGCTCATACACCGTGATGTCGAGATTGTCGTGCTTGGCGAGTAATCCTTTGACTGCTGCTGTTCCTGCGTGTGTACATCCGATGACTGCGATTTTCATATGGTTGTCTCTCCTTTGAGTGTTAGGCAAGTTAGTGTTTGTGATAAATATCACATTTACTTTCTGAAATTAGTGTACTATTTCACAAGACAGTTTGACAATACCTTTGCTCAACTTTTCACGTAATTATGTCTAAAGTTTGAACTCCTTGTGTGACAACAAAAAACCGTCCCGCAACCGGAACGGTTCATTCATGAATGGGTCTTGCGTCTTGCTTTAAACCAGCGGTAAGTGACGACGCCGATATAGATGATGAAACCGATCACGTACAAACTGAAGCCAATCAAGCTCCAGCCCATTTCGTCCCAACCGCGGACGAGGACGAGGCCGATGAGGAACACCACGTACCCCATCACGAGCAGCGTCAACGAGAAGATAAGTCTTCTCCTGAATCGTGACTTCAAAAAGTTCAGTCCAACAATCAATAGAATCGTCGTCATCACACCAACGATAATGAGCGCGTCCCCATAGTACTCCCAAGCCATCGCTTCTCCCTCTTTATCCGATATGATGCTGTATATCCTTGTCAGTTCTAGTTTAGCACGTCAGTTGTCGTAAAAATAAAAAACGCTTGCATCCTACTTCAACTGGTTGTAAGATTAGTTTAAATTTTCAGACTAATTGTATAGCATGCGCGGATAGGAAGAGATAGTGACCGAGATTGTATAGAGAGCTTCTGATGCTGGAAATGAAGCGAATCTCCCACTTGAAGATGGTCCTGGAGCAGTCGACAGAACGCGGGCAATCGCTCGTCAGTAGAATCGACCGGTATGGCGGATACCGTTAGCATTCCTTGGAGTCTTGCACTCCTTGAGGTGGTTTGATGCGAGTCAGACCATGAACGAAGGTGGTACCACGTGATCAGACATCACGTCCTGAGCAATTAGGGCGTGGTGTCTTTTTTGTGGGCGCATGTCCGGAAGGAGGAGACGAAGATGACAGAAGCATTAGTGTTGCAATCGGATTTTGGTGTGAGTGATGGGGCGGTCAGTGCGATGTACGGCGTAGCCCATAGCATTAATCCTAGCATTCGTATTTTTGATTTGACGCACGACATCCCACCGTTCCACATTTGGGAAGCCTCGTATCGGCTCGTCCAAACCGTACCCTATTGGACGGGACAGACCGTATTCGTGTCGGTCGTCGACCCTGGCGTCGGATCGAACCGAAAGAGCGTCGTCGCACGCACGCGTGCCAACCAATATGTCATCACCCCGGATAACGGGACGTTGACACACCTTTGCCAAGCCGGATTAATTGCCGAAGTGCGTCAATTGGATGATCACAAACACCGCCTGCCGCACATGGGCGAGTCGTACACGTTCCACGGCCGAGACATCTTCGCGTTTACCGGGGCGCGTCTCTCGAGCCACGCCATCACGTTTGAGGATGTCGGTCCGCTGCTTCCACTTGAGGAGATTGTTCTGCTCGACCGGACACCGGCACAACGACAAGGCGACCACACCATCGGTATCGTTGAGATTCTCGACATTCGTTTCGGAAATGTATGGACGAACATTCCCGTCTCCCTCGTCCGGGAAGCCGGCATCGACATCGGTAGCCGTGTGACTGTCACGGTCGACCATCGCGGCCGCACCATCTACGAGCAGTCTCTGCTGTTCGGCCGGTCGTTCGCCGATGTCCCAATCGGTTCGGGTGTCGTCTATATCAACTCGCTCGATCAAGTCGCCATCGCCCTCAACCAAGGCTCATTCGCGCATGCATACGAAATCGGCATCGGTAACGACTGGCGAATTTGTCTGAAAACCAAATAAGGAGGAATTTTTCATGAACACATTTACAACGAAACAAATCGTGGCGACCGGCGTCGGCGCAGCCGTCTTTATCATCTTAAGCCGATTCGCGGCCATCCCGACCGGTGTACCGAACACATCGATTGAAACGTCTTACGCTTTTCTAGCCTTTATGGCCATCTTATTCGGACCTGTCACGGCTGGCTTGATTGGATTGATCGGACATGCCTTAAAAGACGCAATTCTTTATGGCTCACCTTGGTGGAGCTGGGTCATCGTCTCCGGCTTCGTCGGATTCGGGATTGGGCTCGTGGCGCGTCGCATCAATATCGAGGCAGGCGGCCTCACGACGAAAGGCATCTTGCTCTTTAACGTGACGCAGGCCATCGTGCAAGCAATCGGTTGGATTTTGATTGCACCGGTCCTTGATATTTTGATTTATGCGGAGCCGGCGAACAAAGTATTCGTCCAAGGCGCAGTTGCGGCCACGTCGAACATTTTGACGGTCGGAGTGATTGGCACGTTGCTCCTCGTCGCTTATGCCAACACACGTAGTAAAGCAGGAAGTCTCAAACGAGAAGCATGATTAAACGAGCTGCCATGATATGAATCATGGTCAGCTCCTTTTGCTTGGAGGGCTCGACATGACCATTCAGTTCAACCGTTTTTCATTTACGTATCGCAGTCAATCCGAACCGACACTGCGCGACATCAATTTGACGATCGAAGAAGGAGAGCGCGTCTTGATCGTGGGACCATCGGGATCGGGCAAGAGTACACTCGCCCAATGCATCAACGGACTCATCCCGTTCTCCTACCCTGGGACGTGGGAAGGAGACGTTCTCATCAACGGCATCGACGCACGGACGCTCTCCCTTTTTGATCGTTCCGCTTTGATTGGAACCGTCCTGCAAGACCCAGACACCCAATTCATCGGCTTGTCTGTCGGTGAAGATATTGCGTTCGCCTTAGAAAACAAACAAGTCGCTCGTCCTAAGATGCATGACACCGTCGAACGTGTCGCCCGTCTGACCGACGTCGCCCACCTGCTCACCCATCGACTGAACGATTTATCCGGCGGGCAACGACAACGGGCCGCCTTAGGGGGTGTTCTCGTCGAAGATGCCAATATCTTGTTGTTTGATGAGCCACTTGCCAATCTCGACCCGCTCGCCGGAAGCGAGGCGATGGCACTGCTGGATCGCTTGCAACGTGAAACGAAACGGACACTTGTCGTCGTCGAACACCGAATCGAAGATGTGTTGTCCGTCCCATTCAATCGAATGATTGTCGTCGTCGACGGTGAGATTGTCGCCGATGGGCATCCCGACGACGTGTTGAGCGACGGCAGCCTCGCTCGCGCCTGTTTACGGGAACCGCTCTATTTGAGTGCGGCACGTTGGGCGGACATATCAATCCGGCCAGACGACAAACCGAGCCAACCAGAAGCCTTTCTGGACCGGTTCGAGCGGCAACCGATCGTATCAAGACTGAACACTCAGACGCTACCCGTCCCTTCTGAGGCGTCTCCTTCACTAGAACTCAATCACGTCAGCTTCCGCTATCGGACAGACGAGACCGTATTAGAAGAGGTATCGATGCGCTGTGAAATCGGTACGTTGACGACACTTGTCGGCCAAAATGGCGCCGGCAAGTCGACGCTCGCCAAAGTATTGAGCGGATATCAACGAGCCACGAACGGACAGATTTGTTTGAACGGGACAGACGTGACGAAACAGTCAATCGCCGAGCGGGCCACACGAATCGGGTTCGTCCTGCAAAATCCAAATCATATGATTTCGAAACAGACCGTACGCGAAGAAGTCCGGTACGGGATGCAGGCACTCGCGTTAGATGTGGACGAAGAAGAGCGCCGGCTCGAGGAGACTCTTCGACGTTGCGGGTTATATCCTTTTCGCAATTGGCCGATTCAAGCGCTGAGCTTCGGTCAGAAGAAGCGTGTGACCATCGCCTCGATTCTTGTCCGCCAACCTGATGTATTGATTCTCGACGAACCGACGGCGGGACAGGATTATCGGCATTACTCCGAGATGATGGACTTTTTAGAGCGCTTAAAACAGGACGGGATGACCTTGCTCATCATCACACACGATATGCATCTCGTTCTCGAGTATAGCGACCAAGTCTGCTTGCTTCAGGCCGGCCGGATTCGTTATGCGGGCGATCCGTTTGCCCTCTTCGCCCAAGAGTCGTTGTTGCGTCATGCCCATCTCAAACAAACGTCCCTCTTCACCGTGGCGCAGCATCTCGACATCGAGGTCCGGCCGTTCCTTCATTCGGTGATTCAAGCCGAACGAAAGGAGCGTGCCCAATGGGAGTAGAAATGCTTGGTTATATCGAGAGACCTTCACCCGTCCATCGTCTGACAGGGACGACCAAGTTAATCGGTTTTCTCTTATGGACGACGGCGACGATGTTCACATACGACACGCGCGTCCTGCTTCTATTAGGGCTCGCGAGCGTCGGACTGTTCCTCGTGTCTCGCATCCGGTTTCGCGAAGTCCGATTCGTTCTCGTGTTCACCGCCTTGTTCGTCCTGATTAACGCCTTTGCCGTCTATCTGTTCGAACCCGAGCAAGGTGTGGCCATATACGGGACACGTCACGTCCTGTGGGAAGGCATCGGCCGTTTCACGTTGACGGCAGAGCAACTGTTTTATTTGTTCAATCTCATTTTGAAATACAGTGTCATCGTGCCGGTCGCCGTCTTGTTTCTCGTGACGACCCATCCGACCGAGTTCGCGTCATCGTTGAATCGAATCGGTTTACCGTATAAAGTGGCGTTCGCGGTCTCGCTCGCGTTGCGGTATATTCCGGACGTCCAACAAGACTTCCGCACCATCGCGGACGCGCAAGAAGCGCGCGGCGTCACCGTCACCCACGGTCCACTTTTGAAACGAGCGAAGCATAGCTTGAATATCCTGCTCCCGCTACTGTTCACGAGTCTCGAACGGATCGAGACGGTCAGTAACGCCATGGACTTGCGTGGCTTCGGTGCCGAGCGAAAACGGACGTGGTACAATCAGCGCCCGATGACGCGTGCCGATTTCTTGGCGATCGGCCTTGTCTTGTTGCTGACGATTTTCTCGTTTAGTGTGACATTTTATGACGGCAGCCGTTTTTATAATCCGTTCTAAACAAAACAGGCACGGTCGCCCTGTATCGGGAGATCCGTGCCTTTTTGTGTATGCGAGGTCGCCCCGCTCACTTCTCATTCATTTGTTTCATCAAATCCACCTGTTCTTTCACCATCGCCTCTTTCTCACGTCGGAGCACACCCCGATACGTGATGCGGGAGATCGATAAACTGATCTCATACAAGAAGAAGAGCGGCAACGACACCATAAGGTGCGACGTCAAATCCGGCGGCGTGATGAACGCCGCGATGACGAACAAGGCGAAGTAGGCGTACTTCCGAATCGATGACAGGAAGTACGGTGTCACGACACCGATGCGCGTCAAGAACATCGTCACGACCGGTAGCTGGAATAACAGTCCGAATGGGATCGTCAGTTGCAACAAGAACGTGAAGTAGTTCGACGCCCCGATGATTTGCGTCAGACCAAGGTCTTGTCCGAGGTCCGTCGAGATATCGAGGACGAGCGGGAACAACCAATAGTAGGCAAACGCCAAACCGACGAGGAACAAGATAAAGATGATCGGAATATAAGCGAGCGTCGCTTTCCGCTCGTTCGGATGCAGACCAGGTGCGACGAACGCCCACAGTTGATACAGTAGAAACGGACCAGCCGCGACGAGACCGATGACGAGCGCCAAGTTCAAGTAAATCATGAGCGGGTCCGCGACCCCAAAGGCGTTCAGTTCAAGCCCTCGTTCGACGAGGTCCGCCTGCAGATAGGCGAGCACGTATTTGACACTCGGCAAAGCGATCAAAAAGAAGGCAAAGACGACAAATGCCGACAGCATCAGTCGTCTCCGCAGCTCTGTCAAGTGGTCGGACAGCGCCCGTTCTTGATCAGGTTGATGGCTCATCGCTTACTGCTCTTTCTTCTCAATTTCTTTCTTGTCTTTCTCATCATGTTCGTTCATCATGCCACTCGTGGCATTTTTGAACTCACGGAGCGTTTGTCCAGCGGCGCGGCCGAACTCAGGCAATTTCTTCGGCCCGAAGATGATGAGCGCGATAATCGCGATGACAAACAGACTTGCTCCGCCTGGAATACCGACGACGAGTGACGATAATAGTAATTCCATTATTGATGGACCCCCTCAGCAGATGGATAGTGTTGCATAAAGTAAATGAGCGACTGGAGTTCGATCGACAAGTCGATATGATGGACGCGGACCGTATCCGGCACAGTAAGCCTCGCCGGCGTGAAGTTCAAGATGCCTTTGATGCCGAAGCGGACCAAGTCATCCGCAACAGGCTGTGCATAGGCAGACGGTACCGTCAAAATGGCGACGTCAATCTTGTTTTGCTTCATGATCTGTTCCATCTCATCAACGTGATGAATCGGGACACCGGACATCGTCGTGCCGACTTTTGTCTCGTCTGCGTCGAACCCGACGACGATATGTGTGTTATTGTTTTTAAGGAAGTTATAGTTGACGAAAGCTGTCCCGAGATGACCAACCCCGACCAAGGCGACGTTCGTAATCTCGTCCTGATTCAGTGTCTTACGGAAAAAGTCTAACAGATACTGTACGTTATAGCCATATCCCTTTTTACCGAGCGCACCGAAGTACGAGAAATCACGACGGATCGTGGCCGAATCGACCTTGACCGCCTCACTCAGTTCAGCAGAAGAGACACGCTGTTTTCCTGATGAATGCAGGCTTTGAATAAACCGATAGTATAGTGGCAACCGTTTGGCTGTCGCTTGTGGAATCTTTGGTTCGTTTTGACTCAACGGAAAGAGCCTCCTTTTTACGACGCGTTTCAAACGAATCTAATGTCATACACCTTGATTGTAAACGAATTCACATGACCACTCAATGAATATACCTGAAATGGGGAAGAAATAAAGTATACTAAATAGAGAGAAAGGGGTTTTTTCACTTGATCCTACTGCAAGTCAATAACTTATCGAAATCATTCGGCGTCGAGCCGATTTTAGAGAACGTCAAATTTGAAATACAAGAAGGCGAACGCGTCGCCCTCGTCGGCCGAAACGGTGCCGGCAAGTCGACACTGCTCAAAGTCATTGCCGGGGAATACAACTATGACTCGGGCGACATCATGAAGCCGAAAGACGTGACGATCGGCTATCTCGCCCAAGACTCGGGGTTAGAGTCGAACGAGACGATTTGGAACGAGATGCTCACCGTCTTCACCGATTTAATTGAACAGGAAAAAACGCTCCGCCGCATGGAACAAGACATGGGATCTGAGCGCATCTTGAACGATTCGGCCGCCTATGAGCGCCTGCTGTCGTCTTATGATGAAGAACAGCATACGTTCAAAGACCGCGGTGGCTATCAATACGAGGCGACGATCCGCTCCGTCCTTCACGGGATGCGCTTCTATCCGGACGACTTCGAGCGCCGCATCGATACGCTCTCTGGTGGACAACGGACCCGCCTCGCCCTCGCGAAGATGCTGCTCCAGAGTCCGGACCTGCTCATCTTAGATGAGCCGACGAACCATTTGGACATCGAGACGCTCGGCTGGCTCGAGAAGTATTTGAGCGGCTATAAAGGCGCCGTCCTCATCGTCTCCCACGACCGCTACTTCCTCGACCGCGTCGTCTCGGTCGTCTACGAGCTGTCACGCCACCGGAGCCGTCGCTTCGTCGGCAACTATACGAAATATCTCGAACAGAAGGCCGCGATCTATGAGCAAGAGAAGAAGCAGTTCGAGTCGCAACAAGAAGAGATCGCCAAGATGCAGGACTTCATCCAGCGCAACATCGCCCGGGCGACGACGACGAAACGGGCCCAGAGCGTCCGCAAACGTCTCGAGAAAGTCGACCGGATGGACGCTCCGGACGGTGACGAGCGCAGTGCCGTCCTCTCGTTCGAAATCAAACGCCAAAGCGGGAACGACGTGTTGAGCGGCAGCGACCTCGCCATCGGTTATGAGGAGCCGATCGCCCAGCATCTCCGCTTCCAACTACAGCGCGGTGAATCAGTCGCCCTCGTCGGTCCGAACGGGGTCGGCAAATCGACGCTCCTAAAAGTGTTGACGAAACAACAGCCGGCCCTCACCGGTGACATCCGCTACGGCACCGGCGTCGAGATCGGTTACTACGACCAGGAACAACAGAACTTGTCGGACGCCAACCGCGTCATCGACGAGATTTGGAACGACTGGCCGCTCATGCGCGAACAAGAAGTGCGGAGTCTGCTCGGTCAGTTCCTGTTCAGCGGTGACGACGTCATGAAACGTGTCCACGAATTGTCGGGTGGGGAACGGGCCCGTTTGACGCTCGCCAAGTTGAAGCTCGAGCAACCGAACTTGCTCATCTTGGATGAGCCGACAAACCACTTGGACCTCGACTCGAAGATGATCCTCGAGAACGCCCTCGTCGACTATCCGGGCACGATCCTGTTCGTCTCCCACGACCGTTACTTCATCGACCGGCTCGCGACACGTGTCTTAGAGATCACACCGAACGGCATCGACGAATACCTCGGCGATTACTCGTATTACGTTGAGAAGAAAGAAGAACTTGAAGAACTGGCCCGACTCGCCCGTGAAGAGACGAAACAAGTCATCGTCAAAAAGCAGCGCGCCGACAAGGAACAACAACGCGAGGAGCGCCGGATGAAACAACGGATCGAGGAGATCGAACTCACGATCGAACAACACGAGGCCCGGCTCGAAGAAATCGAGCAACTGTTGTGTGAACCGGACGTCTTCAACGACTTCGCCCGGGCACAGGAACTGTCGACCGAGTCCGACGCGACGAAAGAATCGATCACGGCGCTGTATGCAGAATGGGAGGAGCTCCATTCATGATGCGATTCCGTGCGATGCGAATCGAATGGATGCACGCCTTCCTGACTGGTCTCGCCTACATCGTGCCGACGGGGACGGAGTACGTATCCGAACTGATTCGTGGGGAACCAACCGTCGTCCCGTCGTTCCTGTTTTATTTCCTGCCGGTCGTCATCGGCTTCATCATCCAGACGTGGAGCGGGATTGTCATCAGCTTGTTGAGCGGTCTGCTCATGAGCACGCTCTTTATCCGCCTCGTCGTCTGGCCGGTCGATGTGACCGTGCACAGCTTTTACACGCCCGGCTCGGTATGGGGCCACTTCTATCAGTCGACGCTCCTCATGTGGGTGCTCGCTTTAATCGTCTTTATCGTGAGTTGGGTGAATATGTGGTATAAACAAAAGAAACGTCATCCGGACGTATAAAAACAGGGAAGCCGTTCTCCATGATGGAGATTAGCTTCCCTGTTTTACGTTTAGAAGTAACGCAGCGGTTGGAAACCGCGCGTGTGGAAGTCGAGCTTGATGCCGTCTTCCGTGATGAAAAACACGTACTCGTTCGTATCGACGTCACGGACGAACACTTTATAGAACGTGAGCGTCTCCTCACGGTTCGTCACATATTTTGCCTCATGCGTCGAGATCACTTGGGCGAACAGTTGCTGTTCGTCAAACTCGTTGACGATGTCCTCAAACTTCGCCGCCTCTTCTTCGGTCGCTTCTCGTCCCGGTGCGATCTCATAATATGCGTCGCTCGCTTTCGGCTGAACGCCGAGGTTGCGGTCGACGACGATGACACTTTCGATATTTTGATCGTCTAGGCTCTTATAGCCATACAACGTCTCGACGAGCGTGTTCTCACCCGTGACCCGGCCGATGCCTTCGAGCGATTCCGCTCCCGTGAGCGACCGGACGCGTGTCGCTTTCGGCACGATTTCTTCTTGATAGGCGATATTATAAGCGCGGATGATCTCCCGTACTTGCAAAAACGTCGCGACGACGAGCAGTACGACAAGACCTCCAATGATTATGCGTTTCATCATCTGTATAGTTTCCCCCTAGACTGTCATGCTCTCTTCTAAGGATAACCCAGGAACCGCATTCATTGCCAGTGTATCGCGCTTTCCGCGCACATACGCGTGATGTGCCGCGACCCCAATCATACCGGCGTTGTCTCCGCATAGATCAAGTGGTGGGATGACGAGGCAGATGCCTTCGCGGTCCGTCGCTTCTTTGAGCGCAGTGCGGAGTCCACGGTTGGCCGCAACGCCACCTGCAACGAGCAGTTGTTTCGCGCCTTTTTCTTTCACAGCACGAATCGCTTTCTCGACGAGCACTTCGACGACACTCGCTTGGAAGCTAGCCGCCAAGTTTTCAGGGATGACCGTCTCCCCGCGCTGTTCGGCGTTGTGGACGGCGTTGATGACCGACGACTTGAGCCCGCTGAAGCTGAAATCGAAACTTCCCGCTTCAAGCCGAACCCGTGGGAACTTGTACGTGTCTTTCCCATCGGCTGCGAGACGGTCGATGGCAGGTCCACCTGGGTAAGGCAGACTGAGCGTCCGTGCGACTTTGTCATATGCTTCTCCGGCCGCATCGTCACGTGTCTCACCGATGACTTCGAACACACCGTGCTCGGGCATATAGACGAGTTCCGTGTGCCCGCCCGAGACGACAAGACAGACGAGCGGGAACTCCATCTCCTCGACGAGTTCGTTCGCATAGATATGTCCGGCGATGTGGTGCACGCCGATGAGCGGTTTATTATGGGCGAAAGCGAGCGCTTTGGCCGCACTGATTCCGACGAGGAGTGCCCCGACAAGACCCGGTCCTTGCGTGACCGCGATGGCGTCGACGTCTTGCATCGTCACACCCGCTTCACTGAGGGCGTCATCGATGACGTAGGTGATCCGTTCGACGTGGTGACGCGAAGCGACCTCGGGCACAACCCCACCGAACCGTTTATGACTTTCAATCTGCGACGAGACGACGTTCGATAAAAGCGTCTTACCGTCACGCACGAGCGCAACGGACGTCTCATCACAGCTCGACTCAATCGCGAGGATGAGCGATGTGTCCATCTGTTTCACTTCCTAACTTTGCCCAGTAAATATAGGCGTCTTCATTATTGTCTTGATAGTAGCGTTTCCGACGTCCGGCATTTTCGAACCCGAACTGTTCATACAACTTTTGGGCACCGATATTCGAGACGCGCACTTCGAGCGTGAGCGCCGCGAGTGACTTCGAGCGAGCGAATTCAACGAGTTGCGTCAAGAGCAGATTGCCGATACCTCGCCCGCGATATTCCGGTAAAACGGCAATGTTCGTGATATGCCCCTCGTCCACGATTTGCCAGACGCCGACGAACCCGACGACGCGACGTTCATGGACGGCGACAAAATAGACGGCCTGCTCATTTTTGAGCATCTCGTTCATGAACGCTTCTTTCGTCCATGGGATAGCGAACGAAGCTTCTTCGACTTTGGTCACTTCTTCGACGTCGAGCCAGTTCATGCGCCGGATTTTAATGTCAGCCATTGTTTTGTCCCTCGAGCCATTTCGCTTCCGCTTCAGCAAGACGGAGATACTCGGGCTCAAACGCATGGATATCATTCGTGACTTCACCTAAGGCGACGAGATCGCTCGCCCGGCCGTAACTATGTGCAGCCGGTGCTTCGATATAATCGTAAGATGCGAGTACATCGCGGAACGGCTCGACGTCGCCGACGACGACGAACGGTCCTGTGATGTTGGCTTTAAGCCAAGCAGCGACCGAGGCGTGACGGTCTGGTGTGACGGCCTCGTTCTGTTGATAATGCCCGATATAGGCATTGCCACGACGGGCATCGATGAGCGATACGACCGGGAGCTCCGTATTCGGGGCCGCCGCCATGAGACGGAGTGCCGAGACCCCGATGAGCGGGATTTGCAGTGTATAGGCGAGCGTCTTGGCTGTCGTGACACCGATGCGAATCCCCGTGTATGAACCTGGTCCTGTCGTCACGACGATGCGTTCGAGTTCGGTCGGTGTCCATTTAACCGCATTCATCAATTGTTCAATCATCGGCATAAGTGTGACGGCATGGTTTTTCGAGACCATGACCGTCGCCTCGGCTTGAATCTGCCCATGCTCACTCAAGGCGACAGATAGACGTGTCGTCGACGTGTCAAGCATGAGTTGTTTCATGCGAGCACCTCCTTCACGAGCGCATCGTACGTGTCGCCGACGGGTACGAATGTCAGTTGACGTTCCTCGTCCCCAATCCGCTCGATCGTAATAGCGATCCGTTCCGTCGGCAGTGACGATTCGATCAAGTTCGACCATTCGACGATGGCGACGCCATCACCGTTGATGTATTCTTCAAGGCCGATATCGTCCCCCGTGTCTTCGAGACGATAGACGTCCATATGGTAGAGCGGCAAGCGCCCTTGGTATTGTTTCATGATCGTGAACGTCGGGCTGTTGACGTTACGCGTGACACCTAGGCCTTTACCAAAGCCTTGGGTGAACGTCGTCTTGCCGGCACCAAGGTCCCCGTCCAACGTTATGACCGTTCCGGCTTTGACGAGCGTAGCGAGTTTTTCTGCCACCGCCTGCGTCTCGGCCGCAGAATGGGTAATCAATGTATACATGATGTTTCTCCTTTAGTAGTTCTAGCGATACGTACTCATTGTACACTCAATTTTACGCAAAAAAAAACACGAAACGTCATCGTTTCGCTATCTCATTGAAAAAATTGGTTGCGGGGGCTGGATTTGAACCAACGACCTTCGGGTTATGAGCCCG
>NZ_QLVE01000001.1 GCF_003331145.1 Exiguobacterium sp. TNDT2
TACCGGTTAACAGCCGGTTGCTCTACCACTGAGCTATTGCGGAACGTTGCTTGAAATTTTCGAAGTAACGATTTAAATTGTAACCGCAAACCAGAAACCTGTCAATCACTTTTTTAGAAAAGCTTTAATATTCCATGTCGTCTCTCGGCGACTTCTATAAGATAGCACGGGCAGAAAAGACCGTCAACACTTTTTCATAAAAAAACCGAGCAAAATGAAAAAGATTTTGCTCGGTGCTAGTTCTTTCTTATTTAACGCTTCGGCTCCAACATCGTGAGACTGATTCGCCCCCGATTAGCGTCCACTTGTTCAATCCATACGGTGACGATATCACCGACTGCAACGACGTCCAGTGGATGCTTGACGTAACGATTCGACAATTTCGAAATATGGACGAGTCCATCTTGCTTCACACCGATATCGATGAATGCCCCAAAGTCGATGACGTTTCGTACCGTCCCTTGGAACTCCATCCCCACTTGAAGGTCTTCCAAGTTCATAACGTCTGTTCGAAGTAAGGGCTTCTGAATGTCTTCGCGCGGGTCACGTCCTGGTTTCGCGAGCGACTTCAAGATATCTTCGACTGTCGGCAATCCGGCATCTAGCTTCTCACTCAATGCTTTGGCATCGACCGTCTTTAATCGATCTCGTAGTTCGGCCGTACCGACCGCTTGCTTCGAAACACCGAGTTCCTTCAATAGAGAGAGCGTCAACTTATAGCTCTCCGGATGAATCTCCGTTCGGTCGAGCACTTCGCTTCCATTCGTGATTCGTAAAAAGCCGGCCGCTTGCTCATACGCCTTGGCTCCGAGACGAGGCACTTTCTTGATTTCTTTCCGCGTATCAAAGCGACCGAACTCATCCCGATACGCGACAATATTTTTAGCCGTCGTCTTGTTCAATCCAGATACATATGTGAGCAGCGACTCCGAGGCTCGGTTCACATCGACACCGACCATGTTGACGACACTCTCGACGACGAACTCGAGCGACCCCTTCAGCTTGTTTTGACTGACATCGTGTTGATACTGTCCGACCCCGACAGACTGCGGGTCGACTTTAACGAGTTCGGCCATCGCATCTTGAATGCGTCGGGCAATCGAGACAGCCGAGCGTTCTTCTACTTTCAACTCTGGAAACTCAGACCGGGCGATTTCTGAGGCCGAATAGACACTCGCCCCCGCCTCATTGACGATGGCGTAAGCAATCTCGCGTTCAGCTTTCTTCAGCCAGTTTGATACGAACTGCTCTGCCTCACGGGATGCGGTCCCATTCCCGATGACAATTACGGAGATCGGATAACGTTTCACGAGCGACGCCAACACTTTCTCTGAACCAGCGACATCGTGTTTCGGTGCCGTGGGATAGAAGACACCAACTTCTTCGACTTTCCCAATCTCATTGACGACGGCCCATTTACATCCCGTGCGATAGGCCGGGTCAATCCCTAAGACGACGACCTCGCGAAGCGGCGGTTGCATGTAGAGTTGCTTCAAGTTTTTCGAGAACACGTCGATTGCCTGTTCTTCGGCCGTCTCGGTCAATTCGCTTCGAATCTCCCGTTCGATAGCCGGAAATACCGACTTTTTAAAGGCGTCCTTTACGGCGAGCGTGACGAGTTCGCGTTTCTCTGTCGGCAAACGGTCAAACTTGCCAAGCGCTTGTCGCATGAAGCCGGCTTCGTCGAAGACAATTTTCACTTGTAACACGTCCGTACGCTCTCCCCGATTCAAAGCGAGAATCCGGTGCGGGACAATCCCCGCGATTTTTTCTTCATATTCATAATACTGGGCGAACACTTCTTTCTCATCTTCCGCCTGTTTTTTCTTCTGCGAACGAAGGTGCGCCTCTTTCCGGACTTGTGTCCGGAGCGATTGGCGAAGCGTCGCCATTTCGCCCCACTCCTCCCCGATAATCGATTGGACGAACGGAAGCGATTCTTCGAGTGACAAGTCACCCGCGAGCGCCTCCGCTTCCTTCACTGAATATGGCGTCGGTTGGCGATACCAGTCAGCGAGGGCTTGGAGCCCTTTCTCACGTCCTTGTTCAGCTTTCGTCCGTCGCTTCGGGCGATACGGCAGGTAGATGTCATCGACTTGTTGTAGGCTCGTCGCCGCTTCGAGCGCCCGTGCCAACTCCGGCGTCGCCATCTCGAGTTCTTCAAGTTTAGCGAGAACATCCGTCTTACGCTTCTGCAAGTTCTCTTCATATTGTAAGGCGTCGAGAATCGCTTTGATTTCGACTTCATCGAGATTACCGGTCATCTCTTTACGGTACCGGGCCATGAACGGAATTGTTGCTCCGTCAGCAGCAAGCTGTTGCACCGTTTCGACTTGACTTGGCTTTAACTTCAACTCTTTTGCGACTTTCGTAATCAATCGAATCACTTCCTTTTCTCTTCTCTCTAGAAGTGTAGCAAACTCACGCCTAGACGACAAAAAAACGATGACCGTTTAGTCATCGCTTGAGAACACTTCGTTGAGTGGGACTTTGATGGCCTCGCGTAATTTCTCAAGTGCACGACGTTGCAAGCGCGATACATGCATTTGTGAAATCCCAAGGAGCTCACCCGTCTCTTTTTGGCTCATGTTTTTATAATAGGCACACTCTAAAATCGCCTGTTCACGTTCGTTCAACACACTGAATGCTTTTTCAAGAATGAGGCGCTGATCGACCGATTCGTAGCCACGTTCTTGGCTTCCGACGAGGTCGAGAAGCGTGACGGTCGAACCTTCGTTGTCCGCTTCGATCGAACTGTCAACGGAAAGGGCTTGGTAGCTCTTACCCATCTCGAGCGTCTCGAGAATCTCTTCATCCGAAACACCAAGGTGGTCGGCAATCTCATCGATGCGTGGTGAACGTTGCAATTCGGTCGTCAATTCCTCGACCGTCTTCTTGATTTTCGGGCCAAGCTCTTTAATCCGTCGCGGAACGTGCACACTCCACGTCTTATCACGGATGAAACGCTTGATTTCACCGATGATCGTCGGAACGGCGAACGATTCGAAACTGCGTCCGAACTCAGGATCGAAACGGCGGAGGGCAGCGAGAAGTCCGATCATCCCGACTTGGACGAGATCATCGTGGATGGCTCGGCCCCTTGAAAACTTTCGTGCAAGCGCCTCAACGAGATCTGAGTATCGGTTGATGAGGAGCATTTGGACTTCTTCGTTTTGATCGTCCTGTTGATAACGCTCGATCCACTCTAATACTTCATCATCACTGTGATGGCGTTGTTGAGATTTTGCTGGCACTCTGATCCACCTCGTCCCTGTTAAGGAGTTTCATCATCGTCACCTTGACACCATTGTCCTTGTTGATCGAGACGTCATCCATTAAGGCTTCAATGAGGAAAAGACCGAGTCCCCCTTCGTGAAGCGATTCGATTTCAACCGTCTCTTCAACTGGCGCCGCTTGGCGTTTTACGTCGTCGGCAAACGTTTTGCCCGAGTCCTCAATTGTCATTTCAAGACGGTCATCATGGACACCACACGTGAGTTTCACTTCACCTTCTTGGTCTTCATAGGCATGTTGAACAGCATTGCCACAGGCTTCCGAGACCGCGATTTTAATATCTTCGATCTCGTCGTACGTATATCCCATACGGTTAGCGATTCCTGAGACGACTAAACGGACCACACCGACATACTCCGGTTTGGCCGGGAACGTCATCACCGTCTGTTCGATGTTACTCATTGCGTGCCACCTCTTAC
This sequence comes from Exiguobacterium sp. TNDT2, assembly GCF_003331145.1. GTDB lineage: Bacteria > Bacillota > Bacilli > Exiguobacteriales > Exiguobacteriaceae > Exiguobacterium. The sequence goes on from NZ_QLVE01000001.1 coordinate 3,714, forward strand.
GTTTGTATTGATTGAAAGCAACTTGTGCAGTCCTGTCAATTCAAAAAGACGGTTGACGCGGTCAGTGACGCCGACGAGCGACAACTCTTTCTCATTACGTTTAGCAATTTTAAGGGCTCCGACGAATACGCCGAGACCAGTTGAATCCATATAGTCCACTTCATCCAAATGAACAATAACATCTTGTTCCGTGATAGCCGGGTGTAAGACTTCCTTCAGTTTTGGTGCCGTATATGTATCCACTTCCCCGGATACGTAAAGGTGTAATTGCTCTCCAATGACTTGCTCGCGAATCGCTAAATCCATCGTATATTCCCTCCTAATGTTGCGTACAGAAAAATCGAGTACGATTAAACTAAATTCCCGTTTTTCAGAATCCTAAACCTGTTTTTTTAATCTTTTAAAAAAAACCGATACCCATGTATCGGCTTCTCTATATGTAAGCTAGAGAGGGATTAATCCCAGACTAATCTCTAGCGCTCGGTCAACTTTGTGCATCGTCTCATCATCGAGATGAGTGACTTTATCTGTCAGACGACGCTTATCAATCGTTCGAATCTGTTCAAGTAAAATTACGGAATCTCGTTCGAGACCATGTTTGACTTGATATACCTCTACATGAGTCGGCAGTTTTGCTTTCTGGATCTGAGCCGTAATCGCAGCGACAATGACGGTCGGGCTAAAGCGATTGCCGATATCGTTTTGAATGACGAGAACCGGACGAACTCCACCTTGCTCTGAACCGACTACGGGCGACAGATTCGCATAAAACACGTCACCACGCTTTACGATCACTCCGCTCACACCCCGCTTACTTGACGTAAGAGAGCATGTTCGGCTTCCGTCTCAATCATCAGCATCTCTTCTGCCATGTTCAAATTAAACGCGGCCATCTCTTGATAGCCTTTCGCCAATTCTTCGCGCAGTGTTTGTTGTCGATCAGCAATTTCTTTGGACAAGTACGTCACTACATCGTTCAATGACAATGATTCACGATCTTTCATCGAAATCGGACCCACATGCTGCGAGAACCGATCTGGAACGGACGCTAAAGCACCCGCAGTTCGCTGTTTCAACATCTTACACCTCCAGAATCGTTTCAATGACTGGCGGAAATCTTCCCGCGTTCTTTACCAATATAACACGCGAGTTTGGGAAAATATAGAGGATTCCCGAAAGAATTCAGATAATTTCACACGTTTTTCGCTTTACACATAACGTCGCGGGAGGCGGTTCGTCAATTGACAGACGACCTCGTAGTTGATCGTCTCGAGATGCGTGGCCAATTCGTCAATCGCGACCGGTCCGCCGATGAGGGTGACCACGGTCCCGACCGGCAGCTCGTCAGGAAGCCTCACCATGAAGCGGTCCATGCAGACACGGCCGACGATCGGACAACGGTGTCCATTAACGTCGACTTCGAATCCACTCGCTTTGCGAATCCAGCCGTCAGCGTACCCAATCGGCACCGTCCCAATCCATTCATCTGCAGACGTCGTATATGTCGCTCCGTAACTGACCGTCTGTCCGGCCTCGAGCTGTTTCACTTGCATGAGCTTGCTCTTCAACGTGAAAGCAGGGCGGAGGAATGAATAGAAGGAAGCCATCTCGGCGGACGGATACAATCCGTACAGCGCAATTCCGACCCGTACCAAGTTGTACGGCACATCTTCCCCGGCCATACGGATCGCTCCGGCCGAGTTTGACGTATGGATGTAGCGGAATCGTGAGTGGAGTCCATCCATCAACTGAGTGAACCGCTCCTGTTGCTCATAGTAAAGTTCGCTGTCCGGCTCATCCGCCGTCGCGAAATGGGTATAGATACCTTCAACGACGAAACGGTCATCGGCCTCCTCGAGAAGCGCATCAAGTTCAGCGCGGGTCCGAAGGCCGAGGCGCCCCATCCCGGTGTCGACTTTCACATGGACAGTGAGCGGACGGTCAGATAAATATGTGCGCGCCTCACGTAACCAGTCGGCCGCAAAGACGGACAACGTCACAGCATGCTCGGCCGCGACGCCCGCATATTCTGGGAACTGGGCCTCCATGACGAGAATCGGTGCTTCAACCCCGGCCTCTCGGAGCTCGATGGCTTCTTCAAGCAAGGCCACACCGAGCATCGTCGCTCCGTTCTCGAGTGCGATTCTCGCCACTTCGACGGCTCCATGCCCGTAAGCATTCGCTTTGACGACGGCCATAAGCGCTTGCGGGATCCGTTTTTTGATTTCGATTACGTTATGTTTGATCGCCGCCCGATCGATTTCAATCCAACTTGGACGAAACATCGTGATCCCCCTCTTCAATGATGACTTGTGCCACGGCGTATTGCTCGCTGTGGCTGATACTCATATGAATCCGGCCTGAGAACGGCGCCGTCATATGCGGTCGCCCGGCCTCATCCGGTAAAATTTCGATTTGTTGCCACGACAGGCCCCGGGCAATCCCGGTCCCGACTGCTTTGGCATACGCTTCTTTCGCCGCGAACCGCCCAGCGATGAATTCGATGCGGCGTTGTTCTGGATAGGCGTCCGCGAGCGCCCGTTCGGCTTCGGTCAACAGACGCGCGACGAAACGGTCATTTTTGATGGAGCGGGCAATCCGCTCGAGCTCGACGATATCGATTCCGATTCCCACAATCACAGGACACTCGCTCCTTTCCTTTTTCACTCGTTTCCTTATACAATTAAGGAAAGAGGTGATGCTATGTTTAGTCGTACTGAGAATGTTCAAACGTTCGTCCGGGCGTATCCGCTCGTAACGCTGTTCATTGTAATCCAACTGCTCGTGTTTGTCATCGATTCTTTGGTCCCCGACCTCCGAATCGTCGCACTCGGCGGGTCGTTCCATCTCGCGCTCGCCCAAGGGGAATGGTACCGTCTCTTGACGGCCAACTTCATCCACTTAGGGCTCGGTCATCTGCTGTTCAACTCGTTCGCTTTAATCATTTTCGGACCCGCCATGGAACGCATGGTCGGTCATATCAAGTTCGCTGTGTTTTATATCGTGGCCGGTGTGCTTGCCAACTTGCTCACGTTCTTCACGGTGAGTGAGCTGTTCTACCTGCAAGCCGGTGCGTCAGGTGCGATTTTAGCGATTCTTGGCTTCTATGTGTACATCGGTCGGTTCCGCCGGACGCTCATCTATAGCCAGGACGCGCGACTCGTCTATATCTTCGTCGCCATTAGCGCCGTGTTCACGCTCATCGGGGCGAACGTATCACTTTGGGGACATGTGTACGGCTTCCTTGCCGGGTTCTTGCTTGCGGTCCCGCTTGCCCGGTTCGCGGTCCCATACTCGCGTCCGCTCCGTCATGGGAAGTACAAACCACGCAAGTATTCCCCGCCGATCATTCATACGGGTGAAGGCAAATGGATTTTTTACGTAATTGTCGGACTGGCCGTGTTCGGCCTGTTCGCCCGCTTTTTGTAATCACAAGTGCTCCTGAAAAGCAGACGGGTTTCGTCACGTGACCGATTTGTTTTCAGGAGCTTTTGTATTCGTGAAACATTTATCATATAGGGACAGCGATGAAGACAACATAAAAAACAGCCCGGCGCAACAGCACCGGACCGTGAATATGAATTAGATTTGATTTTTGTGACGAGCGTCTTGGAGCGCATCGACCAAATCTTTTACGTCTTCAACGAGACTTTGGATTGTATCTTCGTTTTCTTCATAAAGTGACTTCAAATCCATGATGCGATCTTTCAAGCTCGCTTTTGAAGAGGCTTGAAGGCCGACCGAATGAGATTGCGTAGACGAGTCTTTCTTAAATCGTGATTTCATCTGTTTAAGCTGACTCACTTGTTGTTCGCGTGTCTCTCTGTGGAGAAGCGATGCCCCGGCTCCGATAACGGCACCTGCGGCCAACCCGATCCAAAAGTAGTTCTTGTTCATAAAAAAATCCTCCCCTAACGTGACGTTATGTTTATTATAGGTCATCCGCTTCATCGACGACATAGTGTTTTATGATTGGACCGGCTCCTTTTTGTTCAACGGCTTCTTTCAGCCATTCTTGGAACAAGACGTAATCGGTCGAATCACGGAAACGGTTTCCGCCCTCGGTGAATTGGATGAAGATAATCCCATGGTTGTCTTCGGGATCGACACCGAGCCGATAGGCGGCAAAACCGCTATGGCTGGACCCGAGACGTGACTTTTCTTTCAACAAGCGATGGAACAAAAGTGACCGGGCGTTCGAATCGACCGGAATGTTCGCATAAACAATATTCCCTTTCGAGGCGAATTGTCCTTCCGCTTCTTCGATTTGAAACGTCTTGCCACTTTGGAAGGGAGATTTTTCTCCTTCTGAGAGCAAGATTGTCTCGTTCCCATTCGCGACGAGAACACCAGGTTGTTGTCGCAATCGTTCAGCGACACTTCCTGAAGCGAACGTCATGAACAGTTTAGACAAATTCCTCACATCCTTTCGCGAGCATGATGTCTTTCTCCGTGATCCCGCCTTCATCATGCGTCGATACGGTCAACGTGACGTTTCGATACTCAATCAAGATGTTCGGATGATGATTGAGCGTCTCCGCTAAATCGGCGACGAGGTGGACGAATTGAATCGCCTCAGGAAACGTCTCAAGTCGATACGTCTTTTGTAGTTCCCCTTCGATCACGTCCCAGCCATTCAAACGTGAAAGTTGCTCGGACAGTTCGGTTGATGACAGCAGCATGTGCCGATTCCCCTTTCGCAAACGGTTCTTCTTACACTTAGTACCCAACACTGATCAAAAATAATCTTTTTCGCATCATGCAAAATGATTTAGAATGAGAAGGGTAGTCAATCATTCTTCACACGAGAGAGGAGATTTCCCTATGCGGGCATTGATCGTTATCGATTACACGTATGATTTTATCGCAGATTCGGGTCGTTTGACTTGTGGAAAATCAGGGCAAGACATAGAAGACCGAATCGTCGAATTGATTGAGGAGTTCGCGGACGAGGATTACGTTGTCGTGGCGAACGACGTCCACGACGCCGGCGATACGTATCACCCGGAGACGACGCTCTTCCCGCCCCATAATGTTCGCGGTACAGAAGGCCGAGAGTTATACGGTGCCGTTAAAACCGCAGCAAGCCGGGCCGATCATTGGATCGATAAGACACGGTATAGCGCCTTTGCCGGCACAGACCTCGATTTGCGCTTGCGCGAACGGGCCATCACAGAGATTCATCTCGTCGGTGTCTGCACAGACATTTGCGTGCTTCATACCGCTGTCGACGCATACAACCTCGGCTATACAATCGTCGTCCATGCCGACGCCGTGCAAAGCTTAAACCCAGTCGGGCACGCTTGGGCGCTCGAACATTTTGTCACGACCCTCGGAGCAACTGTGACCGGGAAGTGACGTAAAACAGAAAGGAACGATTATGTTACATCGCAATCTAGCACTTCACACAGACCTATACCTCCCACGTTGGATGTATATCTATTGGAAACAAGGCCGCCACAACGAAAAAGTCGTGTTTGACCTGTATTATCGCTCAAACCCGTTCAGCGGAGGGTACGTCGTCTTCGCCGGCCTGCAAAACATCGTCCACTACTTAGAGAACGTCTCGTTCACGGAAGAAGACATCCTTTATTTAAAACAGCAACTCGACTTCGAAGACGAGTTCGCAGATGTGCTCCGCAACTTCAAGTTCACCGGCTCGCTCTATAGCGTCCGTGAAGGGGAAGTCATCTTCCCGAACGAACATGTCATCCGCATCGAATCAACAATTTTTGAGGCAAAACTGTTCCAGACGGCACTCCTTAACATCGCCAACCACGAGTCACTCATCGCGACGAAATACGCGCGCATCCGTCAAGCCGCGCCGAACGAGACGCTACTTGAAGGCGGGGCTCGCCGCGCCCAAGGCGTCGATGCTGCGTACTACGGAACACGGGCCGCCTACATCGCCGGTTTCGACGTGACGAGTTTAGTATCGGCCGGACGCGATTTTGATGTTCCGACCGGCGGAACGATGGAGCACGCCGATATCCAGTTCCACGATGAGGAAATCGAGGCGTTCCGCTCGTTCGCTGAGATGTACCCAGACAACACGAGTCTGTTGATCGACACGTATGACACGCTGAAGTCGGGTCTTCCGAACGCAATCACAGTCGCCAAGGAACTCGAGGCGAAAGGCCATCGTTTGAAGTCGGTCCGGCTCGACTCGGGTGACTTGGCCTACTTGTCGAAACGGGCCCGAAAAGCGTTGAACGCGGCCGGACTCGATTACGTCAAAATTGTCGTCTCGGGCGACCTCGATGAGTACGTCATTCAAGACTTGCGCATGCAAGGGGCTGAGGCCGACACGTTCCTCGTCGGGACACGCGGCATCACAGCATACGAACAACCCGCACTCGGCATGGTGTATAAACTCGTCGCCCGTGAAGGTGCTGACGGGAAGTTGAAGCCAGTCATCAAAGTATCGTCTTCGAAAGTAAAGACGACGACGCCGCATAAAAAGGAACTGTATCGAATTATCGACAACCAGACTGGCAAATTTAAAGGTGACTATATCGCTCTTGCTGATGAACCGGTCGAGACGTATAGTGAAATCGACTTAATTGACGTGCGCGATCCGGCGTTCCGCATCAAGACACGTAATTTTAGTGTCAAACGCTTGCTTGTGCCAATCTTCCAAGATGGTAAGCGCGTGTATGAGCTACCGAACGCCAAAGAAATCCGCACGTATCACCACGAGCAGATGAACGGTCTGTGGGAAGAGTACAAACGCCTCCGCTTGCCGGAAGTATACTCTGTCACGTTCAGTCAACCGCTTTGGGACTTGAAACTCGAGATGATTCGTCAAACACGGATTCCAAAATAAGACGAGAGGCTACGGATTTTTTCGTAGCCTCTCGTTTATGTCGTCGTTATCTCATTCGCATGGATCTTATCTTCTTTTCTCCGAAAGTAAAGGGCGATCGAAAGAGAAATCAAAATTAAGATGAAGTACACGGTCCGTTGCCAAAACGTCGCTTCCGTATCCCCTCGGAACAACGCGATGATATAGTCACTCCCGCTCACGAAGAACAACCCCGCGAGCAAGAGGAAGATTCGATATCCGGCCCGACTCCGCTCCTGCTTTACTTTGAAGAAAAGGACACCATAGTAACCGATTGCTAGAATCGCGATATACCCGATTATGCCAACAATCCAACTCATCTCGATGCCTCCTTGTCCTCTATTTTTTACGTCGCTTCCCCGCTATCGTAACACAATCTTTGAATCCGACTATGTTAAGATAAACTAAAGAAAATGTGGAAGGGGTCGATAAGATGAAAACGTTCCGCCTTGTCCAAGTTCGCCTCGTCCAAGACGAGTACGGCAACGAGTTGAACCTCCCCGTCGAATTGCTCGATGGGTTGATCATCTCAAAAGAACATGACAACGAATGGCTCCTCGAGATGCTCGTGCCAACTGAATTTGCTGTCACGCTTCATCATTACTTGAACAAACGAATCTTGCTACTCGCCGAAGCCGTCATTACATCTCCATCGAACCGCCCGGCCGCCCTCGCATTGACGTTCACAAGTGAGCGATCTTTAAGCGACCATCACACGTTCGTCGCCGAAGGGATCATGTTGTTGCCAAAACAAGACCCAACGAAGCAAGTGCTCGATTCACTGATTGCCGAAGGTGTCGCCAACGCTGAACTCAAACCGTCCTTTTTTGAAAGACAAGTCGAGCAACAGCAATCGTTCAGTCGCTCCGCCTTTACCCAGCTCGTCAAGACAGGATCGTTCGAATAAGTCGAACGGTCTTGTTTTTCTTTCCCCGTTTTTATAAAACTCCCAACCAAAAAAGGCGAAGAATTTTCTTCGCCTCAAATGTAGATGAAAAATAAGATGACCATCATCGTCATTCCGATGATTTTGAGCATCGTACTGCCAAGGAAAGCGAGTACCGTACCGACACCGATGCTCCACGCCTCGCGCGTCGACTTACCAAGTGTGAGCTCGGCTAAAAACGCGAAGATGAACGGGAAGATGAGCACCCCGACGAGCGGAAAGATGAATGGACCGGCAATCAATCCGATCGTCGCCCCCCATTTCGCTCGCTCAGAACCACCTCGTTTATCGACCGTCGCCCGAGTGACGATGTAGTCGACCGCGAACAGGAAGATCAAGAACAAAATCTGCCAAAGCCAAAACGTCCAGGTGAGCGGTTCAAACGAGAATCCGAATCCGTAAATCATATAACCGATGAATAAGAACAGCACGCTCGGGATGACCGGATAAATCAAACCCGCGAACGCGACAACAAATGATGCGATGATGAAAATCCAGAGCAATGTCGTCATGAGCTTCTCCTCACTTTGCGGCGATCACATTCGTAATATGGTCGGCGATATTGACCGCCTTGACCACGAACTGACCGTCCTCATATTCGATATAGTTCGAGCAGGCGTTGCGCATGGCGTGACGGAACGTATACGTGTCGTCGATTGCCGACAGGGCGGCTTTAATCGCATGGGAATGACAGACGATAATGACACGCTTTCCAGCATGTGTTTCGACGATGTCTTCCATGCCGCTTAGGACTCGGGCACGCATGTCGTCTTCCGACTCAAGACCGGGTACGCGGTTCTGGTCGTCGGCTTGAATCGCTTCGTAAATATCAACTACCGGTTTACCGGACGCATGACCGAACTCACGCTCGATGAACCGCTCGTCTTGAATGATGGCGTCCGGGTCGATGCCGCACGCCTCGGCGATGTAGCGGGCCGTATCCATCGCTCGCGAAAGCGGGCTTGCGACGATCACGTCCCACGACTCTTGGCTTAAAAAAGCTGCACTCTCTTCGGCCTGCCGATGACCGAGTGCGTTGAGCGGGATATCTTCCCGTCCCTGAATGATTTCTTGAAAGTTCCAATCGGTCTGACCATGTCGGACCAAGCAAAGTTCTGTCACGCGAGTCACTCCTTTTTGATTCCTAAATCCTTCCCCATCGTACCATCTTTGAAAAAAAGCGCAATGTCACGTCATGGCATCATCGATGAAACGATCGATGCGGGCCATCAGTTGCGTTTCTTTGACCGGGTTATCGGATTGGAAGAAACTCGCTAGCGAATGGGTACCGTTTGGGAAAGAGATCAATTGCACGTTCGCTCCGACCTCGCTCGCATGCTCCACGAAATGGAGCGCTTGTCCGAACGGAACGATCGGGTCTTTCTTCCCGTGCAATAGGAGAATCGGCGGAGCATCGTCGTACAGATGCGTGACCGGCGAACATTTCACCATCAGCTCGCGCCACGCCTCACGACTCCCTTCATAAAATTTCAAATGGGCAAGCCACGTCTGGATGAACTTGAACAATAAGAAGTTTGTCGGCGGATAGAGGGCGATGACACCTTTCACCGGCGGCACGTCATCTCCAAGTTCACCGGTGAACTGTTTGCTTCGGTCGAGCGCCGTCGCGAGGACAAGGGCCGCACCAGCCGAGTCGCCCCAGACAAGCAGCTTGTTGATGTCGAGATTGAGCAGACCGTCATGCTGTTTGAGATAGCAAAGCGCATCGGAGACGTCGACGATGTTATCCGGGAAATAGACCCCGTCTTCAAACAGACGATAGTCAATACTGATGACCGCAAACCCCTTGGTAAGGAAGTGGTCGAGCAACGGATGGAACAACGTCACCATGCCGCGATTTCCTCGAACGAACGCCCCACCGTGCGCATAAACTGCAATCGGGAAAGGTCCCTCGCCTGAAGGGTAATAGACGTCAAATTGGAGTGGACGGTCGTCGACAATTTTGTACATGTGCGTCCGGCGTTTTCGGGTCGAGGGGCGCACCGGTAACTCGGGTTCTTGCCAGCGGACGAGTGATCCGTATTGGTTCCAGACGCTTGCCCCGGCTGCCGTTGCCGCCGCAAGCGCCGCACCACCGACGAACCAAGCGGTCTCCTTTCTCATATACATCCACTCCTCGTTCCTTTTTTATATCATATTCCCTTTTTCTCGAAAAACCATCCATCTGAAGTCGGACTTGACGTGTCCACATTCCCGACCTATAATATTAATCGCAGTCTCAGAACGTAACGGTTACGATTTAAAGGTTGATATAGAGAGGACAGGTGGAGAGTTATGAATAAAAAGTTGTTGAGTGTCGCCGCTACCGGCACACTCTTATTAGGTGGATGCGCCGGTAACGAAGAAAGCGCTACGACAGAGGAGACGAACGACCAGTTGACCGTGTATGCGTCAACGTTCGCTTTGAAGTCATTCGCCGAGGAAATCGGCGGGGACCGCGTCCGCGTCGAGATGGTCATCCCGCCCGGTGCCGACCCGCACACGTATGAGCCGACCTCAAAGCAAATGACTGACATCGCTGAAGCGGACTTGTTCTTGACGGTCGGCCATGACCTCGAGCCATACGTGGAGTCGATGGAGAAGAGCTTGGCCAATGAGAACGTCACGTTCGTAAAGACGGCCGAAGACATTACCCTTTTATCGGATGAAGACACAGTCCATGTTCATGGCGAAGATGAACATGGGCACGAAGAGGACGAGCACGGTCATGAAGAAGATGAGCATACCGAAGAAGAAGCCGGTCACAGTGAAGAGGACGGCCATAACCACGGCCAGTACGATCCTCACGTTTGGCTCGATCCGATGAATGCCGTCTCAATGGCCGAAGCGGTAGAAGCAGCCTTCAGTGAACAGGCCCCTGACTATAAAGACGAGTTCGCGGATCGCTTGAGCGCATTCAAAGAAGAAGCCGACACACTCGACGCCGAGCTCCAAGCGGCAGTCGAAGGCGGTTCGAAGTCAGAGCTACTCGTGACGCACGCCGCTTACGGTTACTTGGCTGAGCGTTACGGATTTGACCAACTCCCGATCACAGGTCTCACGCCTTCAGAAGAACCATCGCAACAAGCGTTGAAGCGCGTCATCGAAGAAGCGCAATTACACGACTTGAAATACATCGCCTTCGAGGATACGGTGACACCAAAAGTCGCGCAAGTCGTTCAAAACGAGATTGGCGCGGAGACGGTGACGATCTATAACTTAGAATCGGTCACGAAAGAACAGATGGACAAGAGCTATTTCGATCTCATGCGCGAGAATGTCAAAGCGCTTGAGACGGCATTGAAGTAAGATAAAAAATCTCGACGCCGCGGCGTCGAGATTTTTGGTTGAATGGCATGATTAGCGGACTTTCTCCTGTAGCAGTCGTTCCACGACCAAGACGTAGAGTAGAGAGACTAAAACGCCCACAATACCCGGTAGAACAGCCACGATTGGGTCGGCCAAATATGAGGTTGGGATTAGGTAAGTGAATAAGGACTTCACACCATAAAGTGCCAGTAGAGCCGTAATGAGAATGACGAGTTTAGTTTTTTTCTTCACATTCCCGAAAAATTGACGTTCTGTTTGATTTCCATTCGTGATGCCTAACCAAGATAACATTCGGCGAACCTCCATTGCATTATAAATACTTTGCTATTTAATCAGGTCACAGCATCGCTCGACGCTATGTAGTCGGACTTTTTACATGTCCGGCTGACGATCGATTTGTCGCAATCTAATCCAAATGACGCTTGTGACAAAAAGTACAACTGTCATCATACTTCCCTGTAGCACATTCTCCCCCAGTACTTCACGTGAATCAAGACTAAACGTGACGAGCAAGCTTCCTAAAAAGAAAATGATTGCCATGGCACCGATGTGCAACAACGAACGGTTTGGCAAACGTTCATATAGAAACATCGTGGTAGTCATCACAGTTAAGAAAAGATTGAGGAACAGCAAGATACCCCAAAGGATCGAGACAGGATGGTCGGAAGGCGTCCCCGTAACAAGGACAAATCCCCAACTCACGATATAAAACAAGAGCGTTATCATATTCAATCGTGCAACGCGTTTTCGGCCGACTCGATATGCAAACACGGGACTAACCAGCATATAGAACAAAGCCAAATTAACAAGTAAATTACTCACTTATCCCACCGCCATTTTTTCAATATTATACCATTTAGGCGATATCATTCATAATAAATCAACACGAGCTCATCCCGTTCAATCGCTTCTTCGCAAAATCGTTTCAACAGCGTCCATTTGAGCCAGATGTCATCCAACTCCTCATGGTCGACGAACGCCATGTCGGCGACATCCTCTTTCGTGAACGCGTTCATCGCGTCTTTGACGATGTGGAGCAGTTGTGGCGTCAAAATCCCGACGACGACCGCCTGTTTCTCGTTGACGATCAACTCCTCCCCGATGACGGCCATCTCCAAGTTATACGTGTCATCCCCATCGATGTACACTTCGATTTGCCCGAGAATTTTTTGGAATCGTTCAATGTTCGGGAGCATCAGCGTCTCATACGTGTCACGTTGTTGACTGTGCACGTGCAACAACCAATCTAAAATCATTTCCGGGTCTTGTCCGAACGAGCCCCATACTTCCGGGGAAATGCGTATATAGTGTGTCGTCTCCATCATTGAACGCCCCCCTTTCCTTCAGTTTACCCATCTTTTAGGCGCAAAAAAACCGTCTACGTGGTTTCGTAGACGGTTTGTCGTTTATGAACGGATCGTGCCGGTTTTGACTTCTTCTTCTGATTCCCAAGCTTCGATGTACTCGCGGCCTGGCAAGTCGTCAATCGAATCGGCGTAAAAGACCGGATCGTCACCTTGACGGCGTTGTTCCAAGTAATCGTCGAGGACGAGACGGGCAACTTTCGTAAGGCGGAAAATCGCATACAAGTTGACGAGCGCCATGAGACCCATGAACACGTCCGCGATTGACCAGACGAGACCGGCCGAACGGACGGCTCCGAAGAGGACCATGCCGACGACACCGATGCGGTAAAGCGTGACGTAAATCTTTTTATCCGAGATGAACTGGATGTTCGTCTCGCCATAGTAGTAGTTTCCAAGAATCGAGCTGAACGCGAACAAGAAAATCGCGATCGTGAGGAACGATGTCGCCATCGGACCAATCTCAGCCGTGAGCGCCGCTTGTGTCAATTCGACACCTGCGAACGACTCTGAACCGGCGACACCTGACAACAAGATAATCATCGCTGTCGACGTACAGACGAGAAGCGTGTCGACGAAGACGCTGAACGATTGAATCAAGCCTTGTTTGACCGGATGCGATACTTCGGCAGTCGCCGCCGCGTTCGGGGCTGAACCCATCCCCGCTTCGTTCGAGAAGAGACCGCGTCGGATTCCTTGGAGCACCATCGCGCCGATGGCACCACCGAACAATTGTTGAAGCCCGAAGATTCCTTCTGAGAAAATCAAGCCGAAGACTTCCGGCAACAACGAAGCGTTCGAAATCATGACCCACCCGGCGAGCAAGATGTAACCACCGGCCATCACCGGGACGATGATACTCGAGAGCACGGCGATCGACTGAATCCCACCGAAGATGACGATGGCTGTGACGACGGCCAAGACGAGACCGACAGTCGTCGTGCTTACGCCGAACTGGTTGTTCATCGAGAGCGAGATTGTGTTCGACTGCACCGAGTTGAACGCAAATCCGAACGAGAACGTGATGAGGATTGCGAACAAGATCCCGAGCCAACGTTGACCGAGGGCGCGCTCCATATAGTAAGCTGGGCCCCCGCGCCATGTGCGTCCGTCCCGAATTTTATACACTTGCGCGAGCGTACTTTCCACGAACGCCGAAGCCGATCCGATGAGGGCGATGAGCCACATCCAAAAGACGGCTCCTGGACCTCCGAGCGCGATCGCCGTCGCGACACCGGCGATGTTCCCCGTTCCGACGCGGGCGGCTGTCCCGATCGCGAACGCTTGGAATGACGAGACTTGGCCTTTTTCACGTTTCATGCCGTCTTTGAACAAGAGGCGGAACATTTCAGGCAACATGCGGAACTGGACGAATCCCATGCGGACGGTGAAGTACAAACCTAAGGCGACAAGGACAACGATTAGCACTGACGACCAAAGCAAGTCGTTGGCTGATGAAACGAGACCTTCTACGAATTTCTCCATCTTTAAATCCTCCGTGTATGTGTAAGTTATAAGAAAAAGTTATGTCAACTTTCTTTACATGAGTAGAATTATAGGAAAAACGTCTAAGAATTGCAATCTTTTTCGACAAATTTTACATAGGCTGTCGAACAACAGAAAAAGCGACCGGTCAAGTGACCGATCGCCCATCCTACATTATTTGATTAGATGAAGAGGTTCAAATTGCCGCCTTCAGCCGCCCCGAGGTATGCTGCCACACCACCGAGATCGATGCCGTCGATCAACTCTTCTTCCTTGATTCCCATGACGTCCATCGACATCGTACAAGCGACCATTTTGACGCCTGCTTCTTGAGCCGATTTAATCATTTGATCGAGTGACGGGACATTTTTGTCGCTCATCACTTTTTTCATCATCTTCTGACCAACGCCACCGAAGTTCATGTTCGAGAGCGGAAGCTCACCTGCATGAGATGGCATCATCATGCCGAACATCTTCTCGAGGCCTTGCTTTTTCACTTCTGGTGCATCTGGTTTACGGATGACATTGAGTCCCCAGAACGTGAAGAACATCGTCACGTCTTTGCCCATCGCCGCTGCACCTTGCGCGATGATGAACGAAGCGAGCGCGCGGTCGAGGTCTCCACTGAAGACGACCATCGATGCGCCGTCTGTCGCTGGTGCCCCAGCTTGTACAGTCGCAGGACCATTGCCTTTTTGAAGGATCGCTTCGACACGACCGTTCACGAACTGTTTCGAGACGAGCTTGTTGCCGGTTTTCTTCGCCCATGCTTCGATGTCCGCAAAGAAACCAGGATCACTTGCGAGGACGCGGAGCGTCTCGCCTTCGCCGAGTTCGGCTACTTTTTTATTTACCTCTAAAATTGGTCCCGGGCATTGCAGACCGCACGTATCTAGGAAAATCGGTTCCCCGACTGGTTCATTCGTCATTGCTGGTGGTGCCTCCTCCGTTACTGTTGCGGCAGTCTCACTCTCTGCCTTCGGGCCTGCCTCGATGACATCAAAATCACGTTTCACTTGTGACCATGTTTTGTAGCCACCGCTCAAGTTTTTCACTTTGAAGCCGTTTTGACGCAAGATACGGGATGCGAGGTATCCGCGGAGCCCGACTTGGCACGTCACGTAAATCGTTTCGTCTTTGCTGTAGTTATCCAAGTGATCACGCAATGAGTTGAGCGGAACGTTGATTGAGCCAGGGATTTTACCGAGTTCGTGTTCTGACTCGTCACGGACGTCAAGCAATGTCGCGCCGTTTTGGACCAAGTCGTCGATCTCATTCCAGTGCACGACTTCGTTATCGCCGAGGACGACGTTCGACGCGACGTAACCAATCATGTTAACCGGATCTTTCGCCGAGCTGAACGGTGGTGCGTAGCTGAGTTCAAGGTCTGGAAGGTCAAGGACCGTCAAGCCACCTTTCATCGCTGTCGCAATGACGTCGATCCGTTTATCGACACCGTTCATCCCCACGCCTTGCGCGCCGTAGATTTCACCTGTCGTCGGATGGAACAAGAGTTTGAGTGATACGGGTGTCGATCCTGGGTAATAACCCGCATGTGAACCCGGGTGCACGTGGACGGCTTCGAACTCTTTACCGGCCGCTGTCAAACGCTTCTCGTTCCAACCTGTCGAGGCGACGGTCATATCGAAGACTTTGGCGATCCCAGTCCCCATCGTTCCGTTGTATTTAACGTCACGACCGTTGATGATATCGGCGACAAGACGACCTTGGCGGTTGGCCGGCCATGCAAGCGGGACGACCGTCGGCTCTTGGAAGACATAGTCGAGTACTTCAACAGCATCTCCGATCGCGTAGATGTTCGGATCTGACGTGAGCATCTTCTCGTTGACGCGGATGGCGCCGCGGATGCCTGTTTCAAGTCCTGCTTCCGTTGCGATTGATGATTCTGGAACGACACCGATTGACAAGACGACCATATCGGTATCGATGACACGACCGCTCTTCAAATGGACACGTTTCCCTTTCTCAGAGAACGAATCGACACCGTCAGAAAGCTGAAGGTCGACACCATGGAGGCGCATGTGTTCGTGAACCGGTGAGACCATCTCGCGGTCGAGCGGTGTCATGACTTGATCGGCCATCTCGACGAGCGTGACGTCGACGCCACGTTCCCGTAAGTTTTCAGCCATTTCGATTCCAATGAAGCCGCCACCGATGACTGTCGCGTGTTTCGGCGTTTTGTCGTCAACGTAGCTGCGGATTTTATCCGTATCCGGAATGTTGCGGAGCGTGAAGATGTCTTCTGCTTCTTCAATCCCCGGGATGTTCGGACGAATCGGTTTCGCTCCTGGCGACAAGACGAGTACGTCGTACGACTCGTCGTACGTCTCACCTGTCTTGACGTTTTTCACCGACACTGTCTTCTCGTCACGGTTGATTTTCGTCACTTCTGTCAAATTACGGATATTGAGTTGGAACCGCTTGTTCATACCCTCGACGGTTTGGACAAGCAATTTTTGACGGTCTTGAATCACGTCACCGATGTAATATGGAAGACCACAGTTCGCGAACGAGATATACTCGCCCCGGTCGAACATGACGATATGATTCTCTTCATTTAAACGACGAAGGCGGGCGGCTGCCGAAGCGCCACCGGCGACCCCACCGACGATTACGATTTTTTTACTCATTGCTCATTTCCTCCTTTGACGACTTCACCAGGCCAGCTCATCAAGCCATCTTCTATATTGACCACTTTATAACCTTTCGCTTCCATTTGCCAAGACGCCTGCGTGCTGCGAGCACCTGAGCGGCAGAGGACGATGTATTCTTCTTCAGGATCGAGTGTCTCGATCCATTCCGAAATTTCCGATAACGGATAATTTGTTGCGCCAGCAATGTGCGCTTTTTGGAACTCGTCACGTTCTCGAACGTCAACGATGTTTACCGGTACTTCAAAATCTATTTGACGTTTCAAAGCCGATGCTTTCATGTTCGTTTACCCATCCTTTTCATCTATGATATTCACTTATTTATTCGTCAGCTTGGTAGCGGGCGTTCGACGAAACTTTGTGATTCGTTGAACATATCGCTTCCACGTCATTAATATACCCCCTACGGTATTTGATTGCAAGGGATTTGTTTGACGAAATGGTAAACTTTCAAAAATCTTCACTTCAAACGTTGTCACTCGACACATACTCCCCCACGTATTAAGATGAGACTACACAATAAATAGTTGGGTTACTGAACGATTTGAATATAGAGGTGAATCTAATGGAACAGTATCAATACGATGCGAAAGTGATGAACCGGATGAAACGAGTCGAAGGTCAAATCCGGGCCATCATCCGAATGATGGAGGAAGGGAAAGAATGCCGCGACGTCGTGACGCAGTTAAGCGCGGCTCGATCGGCGCTCGACCGGGCTTCGACGATCATCGTCGCTAAGAACTTGGAGCAGTGCATCATCACCGCCCAACAAGATGGCGAAGATACGTCAGAGACTGTCGAAGAAGCCATCAAAATGTTGATGAAACGCTAGTTCCCCTTGCTTTCCCTCCGCAAATGGGCGAAAGTTAGGGTAACGACTTTTAAGGGGGACTTGTTTTGAACTTCGAAGAAAAAGTAGAATCATTCAAAGCGCTCGTCGCTGAACGCAATATGACGTTCAAAGAGAGCGAGACCGAAACGCACGTCACATTTTTGACACGTGAAACAACTAAATCCGGGGCTCAGCCCGTTATGATTATCGCCTTCAATAAAAAGACGACAGATGCGGAACTGTATGCCGCGACGGTCACACACGTGCCGGATTACGTCGAAGACCTACCGATTCTGAACGCCTTGAACGAGTTCAACCAAGAGTTCAAATACTTCCGCTGCGTGCTCGACAGTGACCGTGATGTCACGCTCGCCTCGACGCTCGATCTCGACCTCGGCTTCTCACCAGAGATTATCTTGCAACATTCATTCATGATGTTCCAAGCGGCCGATGAAGTGAACGAGTACATGCAGAAGTTGTATACGCAAGTCCAATAACAAACAGCCGCCCCGGACGAATCCAGGGCGGCTGTTTTTGAATCATTCTTTCGATTGTACTCGTATAAGGAGCAAAAGGAGGAATTGCTGATGATGACACGTTACACCCGTTACCTCGAAGCACTCGAAGGAATCAGGGGAGCGACAAAGTGGTTCACCGATGATTTCCGACGTTTGATGGCCATCAACTATGCCATGCACGATACCCCGTTCGATTCGGGACGGTTCGAACACGCTCAAGCGGTTCTGAAACAGAAGACCGGCATGTTCTCGAAATTTCGCGGCAGTAATAATTTTGTCTGGCTATCGTTTCTCGATGCCAAGTACGAAGACATCGAACCGGCCATCGACGAGGCACTCCGGCTCGATACGTTACTCGACCGGAAGCACTTCCGTTTCAGTATGTTGCGGCCCTTTATCGCGAGCCAACTGATCAACGTCGATGAGCCCGAGCGCCGGCTCGATGAGGCAAGCACACTCTATCAAACGTTCAAACGAAACCATCCTTGGCTGACGAGCGAAGAAGATCTCTTGTCTGCCCTCGTCCTCGTTCAAGCGTTCGATGACCATGTTGCGCTAAATGAACGAATCGAGACGTATTACGAAGCGTTGAAAGCTGAGTTGCCCCGCTCAAACGAGCTCCAACTCGTCTCCCATCTACTTGCTTTTAGCGACTTGCCTTCAGACGAGGTCATCAACCGCCTGCTCGAGTGGCGCACGCGGCTCCAAGGACAAACAATTGCTGTCAAAAACGAGCATCTGCCAGCGCTCGCCCTCTTGGCCATCGTCGCGGCTCGGAACGACAACGACGAGCGCGACCTGATCGAAATCACGAACGCCGAGAAGGAAAAGCATCGCTGGTTCCACACCCACGCGTTGACGGTCGCCCTGCAACTCGTCGCGGCAAACAACATCAAGGAAGACGCGAGCGATTTACTGTTACACGGGACGTTCGCCCACCTGCTCGCCATGCAACAGGCAGCAACGGCCGCGACGACTGTCGCCATCATCTCTAGCAGCGCTTCAAGCGATTAAAAAAAGAAGGGTCGCCCCTTCTTAAGAAAATAAATACCAGCTGAGACAACCGAGCACGAACACCGAGTTGGCGATTTCGACGATCCCGATCTTCATGATGGGGATCTTTTTGCCGTAGAACGCGACCGCCCGGACGAGACTTGGCGCGTAAGCGAGTGCCAAAACCGGATAGCCGAACGCGATGAAGATGGTGACAAGCAAGGAGTGATACCCCCATGATACGTTTCGATAGAATAGACTTTTTTTCTCTCGAATCATCGTCTTGACGAAAAAGATACTTCCGAGGAAATATAAGTACGGCAAGACGAACATCCACATCATTGTCTCGTCCAAGACCCGTGCCCCGAGATAATAACTCGCCATCCCGCCGATACAAAATGAAGTGACGGCGCTGACGTCGTTCCAGACGTTGCGCTCGTCTTTGATTTTGGCGAAATAGGCGTTGACGAGTCCGAACGGGATCATCGCGAGGACGAACCAGACGAGACGCCACTCGGACAGAAACACCGGGACGGCGGCGACGGTGGCAATCGTCAAATACGTCACGACCGTACGCAACAGTTCCTTAGACTTCTTCCGTTGCTTGATGTATTGGAACAAGAAAAACGTGCCCATATAAACGAATAACCAAGCGATCGCGAACGGGATGTGTGCGAGCGTCCACCCTCCGACGATGCCGCCGAGTAAGAACGGTAAGATCAGCATCGACCAGGCGCCGTGCTGTTTTGGAATCATCCATTTCATTTGACTCCCTCCTTCTATGTGTAGTGTAGAAGAAAGATGACTGTAAAACTGTGATAAATTTTACAAAACAAAAAACGATCTCACGCGAGATCGTTTTTTGTTTTTAGTTTGGTCACACTTGGTACGGCTACTTCGACCACATCGTCCGTCAACATTTTCGTGACGACACGACCCGCGATCGAGACCGCAAGAAGCGTATAGAGTGCGTTCGAGAGCGGTAAATAGATGAGCGAGATCGCCAAGACGATGACATCAAACATGATGAGAATCGTCCCGACCGATACGCCGGTCCATTTTGATAGGCCGAGGGCGAATAAATCATCGCCTCCGGTCGCCCCGCCTGACTTCAAGACGAGACCGAGACCGTAGCCGGTCACAATCCCGCTCGCGATGGCGGCGAACAATGTCGCCGGCCAGACTTGGATATCGAACGTGAGTAAATCCAACCGATCCCACATCGCATAGCTGAGCGACAACGACGCTGCGGCAAGCACGGCTTGTCCGACGAAGCGCCAGCCTTTCCACCATAAGGCGATTAAAAAGAAAGGAATATCGAGCACGATCATCGAGATCGCCGGATCGATATCAAATAAATAGCGGCCGAGCAATGCTAGCCCGACGAAGCCTCCTTCTGCCAAACCAAACTGTTCATTCAAATAATAATAACCGAACGCCATAATCAGCGTTCCGAGCACTATGGTAGCAACTCGTTTCATTCCGATTGTCCTCCCCGTTTTCAACGGAGAGGAGGATCCTCAGTCGTAGCCGCGGTTCCATCTGTTCCATCTCCGATCTTCCGTTTGTTGATTTTTACATTGATATCGCTTGTAAAAACTCAACGCTAGAAGTCCGGTAATTGAAACAGAGGCCATGTCCTCTCGGTATCCATAAAGACCTTCCTTTCCCAAATTGCGCATAGTTATACGTGTATTCTAACACGAATTCAGGTTTCTTTCATTAAATGTATATTTAGTGTAGATTGCGTTTCGGTAAATCTTTCTTCCCGAACCACCACCAGTTCCAGTCCCCGAACAGCTTCATCAAGGACGGAACGAGCAAAATGCGGATGATTGTCGCATCGATGAAGATGGCGAGTGCGATCCCGACCCCGAGCTGCTTAATTGGACTGACACCGGTGAAGGCGAACGCTCCTGTGACGACGATCATGATAACCGCGGCCGACGTGATGATTTTACTCGTCTTCGCGAGACCCATCTCTGTGGCGTAGTCGTTGTCCCCGGTCTCTCGGTAATACTCCTCGATTCGTGACACGAGGAACACTTCATAGTCCATCGACAGACCGAACACGAGCGAGAAGATGAACACCGGGGTCAATATACTGATCGTCTCGGCATCGTACACGTAACCCGACTCGAAGATGATGACGAGCAGCCCGAACGTCGCCCCGAGACCGAGCACGTTCATGATAATCGCCTTGATTGGAATCAAGACCGAGCGGAACGCCCACATGAGGATGACCATCGTCGCCAAAATCACAGTGATGACCGCGTACGGGATGCTGTCATAAATCTCTTCATAGATTTCTTCGTTGAACGCGGCCGGTCCCCCGACATCAAATCCTTTGTCGCGCCAATCCCGGACGAACGCCTGGGCGTCCTTGTCACTCGGCGGGACGTCAAAGCTGACGTTGACGAGAGCGAGGTCGGTATTCCCTTCGAGCGTGACGAGACGGTCAAACGCCTCGAGCTGTTCCGGTGCCACTTCCACGATTTGCTGGAACTCGGCCGGTTCGAGTCCGGATGCTGTCAAGAATGTCGTGACGTTGTCGACAATCGGCTCCTCGGATAGCTCCTCGGTGAGTGCCGTCAATTCGTCTAGAATCATCGAATCGGTCAAATCGTTCGTCTCAAACAAGAGCACCGCATCGGTCGACGTCTCACCGAACACATCGTCCCATCGCTCAAGGGCGGCCCGGGATTCATACGAGGTCGGGAGCGCATCGGCGTCCGGGATGTTCAGTTCGAGGTCACGGACGAACCAGAGGCTTGGCAGTAGCAGCAAGAGCGCGACGAGCGTCATCGTAACGGGACGTCTCATGACGAAGCGGGCCAACTTCTGCCACCGTACCTCGGAGCGCGTCTCGTTCGTCTTGACGAGCCGCCCTTTATTGATGGCGTCTCCAACAATGTACAAAGCAGACGGCAACAACGTGAGCGCGGACAAGACAGCACCGGCGACGGCAATCAACGCACCGAGGGCAATCGCTTGGAACACATCGACTTGGATGAACAACAACCCAGCTAGTCCGACGAAGACGCAAAGTCCTGAGAACAAAATCGAACGTCCGGCCGTTGCGACCGTTCGAACGATGGCTTCTTCACGTGAGTTCCCACGCGTAAGCTCTTCCCGATAACGGTTCACGAGCAATAAAGAAAAATCGATACCGAGCGCAATGGCGATCATTGCGACCGCATTCAGGACAAAAATGGATAATTCCATCGTCTGGGCAAAGAAGAACAGTGCACCTGCCGCTACGATGAACGTAATCAATCCAACAAATAATGGCATGACCGCGGCAAGCGGCGTCCCGAAGACGAGCAAGAGCACGAGCAGTGCGACCGGAATCCCGATTAACTCGGCCCGAATCAAGTCGTTTTTTGACGCCTCGTTCAAGTCATCGGCGAAGACCGGCTCTCCGGTCAATCGCACGTCTGTGTCCGTGTCTCGTATCAAGGCGTTGCGGACGTCCTCAATCGATGCTTCGGCCGTATCGTAGTCCTCGAACTCGAGCAATAAGTAGGCGACGTCCCCGGAGCGGGCGTCCGGATTCTCGGCTGGCGTGATCACGCCGTCCACCCCATCGACATCGACGAGTCGATCGCGTTGCTGTTCGATGACCGTTTCTAAATCCCCACCTTCTAGCAAGACGATCATCGACGCACCGGCCCGGTCGAACCGGTCATTCAACGTGTCCTCCACTTGGGCGAAACGCCCGTCTTGAATTGCGAAGCCGTTGCCACGTAACTCACTTGGCAACTGCAATCCGAAATAGACCGATACGGCGAGTAACACCGTCCAAATCAACACGACAGCGTAGCGCCATCGGACCAAGTTTTTTCCCAATCGTTCCATCCCTGTCCACTCCTCTCCATCTAAGAAGACTGTTCCCGTTTTTTTCGGGCTTCATCAAGTCTTCGTAAAAAAATCCTGAACCATGGTCTGGTCCAGGAGCGTCAACGCTCGAACACTTGAAGCCAACTATGGCAAAAGCGGCGTGGCGTTGACAAGACGACAAGTCGGTCGCCCGGTTCGTCCAATAAGACGACTTTCAATAATTCGGTGTCAGCACACACCTCAGACGAGAACACTTCCTGGTCGCGTTCAAACAATTGGAACGACGTCATCGATGCGATGGCGGTCGTCTCGCCGATTTGATCGACGATGGCCAAGTCGCGGTCACCTCCGTATGGAATCATCCAGCACGCTCCCGCTTCGACGTCCTCGATGACGAACCGTTGATTCGGTTCATCGTACAACGTCACGAGGCCGGGTGCCGTGAATCGTTCGAAATCATAGGTCGGCTGATAGGCAAGTTCAATCATACTCCCGAACTTAGGGACCTCTTCGTACCGGCTATACCGGAACGTATGGTCGTTCAAGTTCAAGGCGACGATATCTGATTCGGCCGAATAAAGAAACAGGTCGTCTCCTGACCAGTGGTGCAGGTTACTGAACCAATCGTCATGAAACGTCCGTGGGATCGAATGACGCTCCATCGTCCCATGTGTTAAATCCATGACTCCGTATGTCTGCAAATCTCGAAATAGCGCGACGGCTCGTCTCCCATGTGGTTCAATATATAGTGCGCATGGCGTCCATTCCCACTCGAGTTCCCATCGGATTTGGAACGTCTCGTCAAAAAATAGAAAACCGGTTTGCGCCAAATACAACATCCATCCCTCACCAACGCGCTCCAACCATTCGACCGTTTGATGAAATTGATAGTCTGCTACTTGTTTGTACATTTGATCACTTCCTAGTTTCAGCTTAGCAACGCCCGACGCATTTTTCGATTTTGAATGTGTTCACAGAACACATTCTCCATACGTCCGAATTTCCTGTATACTGGCAGTAGCATACCCTGAATGTGAAAGGAGGAATCTTCATGCGCCCACTTCAACTCTCTCCCGAGACGGCAGTCGAGCTTGCTAAAAAGCTAAACGTCCCTCTAGAAGAGCTCATGCATATGCCAAAACATATCATCGTGAAGAAGATGATGGAACTCGAGGCAGCCAAAACTGAAACGAACGGGGAAAAGGAGACGGAATGACGTCTCCTTTTTTTGTTTACTGCTGTTTGTTCTTGCGTTTTTTCGCGACATACCAGAGACCGAGGATGGCAAGGGCAGCCCCACCGGCGACGGCATATTTGCTATAATCCGGACGGCGTTCCGTCACGACGAGCGTCGAGAGCGGTGCTACGGTGACGTGCCGGTCTTCAAGCAGGCGCGGCGCCGTCAAATTGACGGTATGGTCTTCAACATGTACTTCGAACTTGCCAGCCGGCAGTTTCACTTCGACGGCTTCCTCAAGTCCATTGTGGTAGACGAGATGACGCTCGACGTATCCTTCGACGTGGCGACTCAGTTCAAAGGCGATCACCCCTTCTTCTTCATCGAAGAAGCGCAAATGTTTGCGTATTTGCTCCGTGTTCTCGAGACGGAACAACGGATATTGTTTGCGCAAACTGATCAATCCTTTCACGTATTCGACGCTCGGCGTCTCCTGCTCGGCCCGTGTCCAGTCCAAGCGGTTGACGACCTCACCCGAGTTAAAGCTGTTCTCGTCCCCGTCTTTCGTCCGGAAGAACTCCTGACCGCTATGCAAGAACGGGATGCCTTGACCAAGCATGACGATTGTCGTCGCGAGGCGATGCCGGCGGCGGCGTGTCGTCTCATCGTCGTCCGGGTTCGTGAGGGCAAGTTTATCCCAAAGCGTCAAGTTGTCGTGACACTCGACGTAGTTCACGACTTGGTTCGGCTCATCGGCAAAACTCTGACTCGTGATTGCGCCGGCGATGCCGCGTTTGACGTCCGCCGTCATGTCCGTATTGCCGCTGATCCAGCCCGGCAAATCCTCGATGAACACGTCCCCTCGGACACCGTCGCGAATCGCGTCGTTGAACTGGGCGATACGTGGCATCTTATGGGCGTTATGCTGGTTCGCTTTCTTACGGACCGAGAGCGGCGTATCGAGATCCCACCCTTCTCCAGTCACAAGGATCGACGGATCGATGCGATCGAGTGCTTTCCGGACTTGGTTCATCGTCTTAACGTCATGGAGCCCCATCAAATCGAAGCGGAAGCCGTCAATCATGAACTCTTTCGCCCAGTATGAGACACATTCGACGATCAATTTTCGCATCATCGCGCGCTCTGAAGCGGTATCGTTCCCGCACTCCGAACCATCGGCAAGCGTTCCGTCCTCGTTCAAGCGGTAATAGTAATCGGGCACGAACTGACCGAGTGGGGTCGTCAATGCATCATACGTATGGTTGAATACGACGTCCATGATGACACGAATCCCACGGTCGTGCAGTGCCTGAATCATCGCTTTCAACTCGATGATGCGAGCGGCCGGATCATCGGCAGACGAAGCGTACGAGCCTTCGACGGCAAAATAATGGACCGGGTCATAACCCCAGTTATAGTTCGCTTCGCTCTCACGGGCCTCGTTCACCGAACCGTAATCGAAGAACGGCATAAGTTGGAGGTGCGTGACGCCGAGTGCGGTGATATAGTCGAGCGCGGTCGGATAACCGTTCGGCGTTTTCGTGCCGACCTCGGTCATGCCGAGGAATTTTCCGCGATGCATGACACCGCTGTCCGGATGACTCGTCAAATCACGGACGTGCGCTTCATAAATGACCGCCTCTTGTGAAGAGTGGAAGAGCGGACGTTCTTTGACCCAATGGTCCGGGTTGAGCGTGGACGGGTCGAGCAGACACCCGCGTTTCCCATTGACACCGACGACTTTCGCATACGGATCGAGCGACTCGATGCGTTTGTCATCGACAATCGCTTCAAACGTGTAAGAGTACCCTTCGTACGTGGCACGTTCGAGTTCAGTCACCCAAGTCCCTTTCTCGGCCCGTTCGAGTTCGATTCGTTCGAACTTCCGCGCACGAGGCGTCCGATATAGTTTGACGACCATCTCTTCGGCGACCGGCGACCAGACCCGCAACCGGATGAGGTCCCCTTTAAACGTCACCCCAAGGTCTTTTCCGTGATACGCCATGTGGTCTAAATCTACATTTGTCTGTTGATCGATAGTATGTTCCATCTCTTTCACTCCTTCACTACTTCAAATCTGCTATCATTATAACAAAACCCTTGTAAAGGATGGATGAAACATGGCAAAAGACAATTCTTTTGATATTGTGTCCGAAATGAACCTCGAAGAAGTGAAGAACGCGATTCAAATCGCCGAGAAAGAAATTTTGAACCGCTACGACTTTAAAGGATCGAAGAGTGAGATGTCGCTTGATGACGGTGATCTCGTCCTCGTCTCAGATGACGATTACAAACTCGAACAGTTGAAGGACATCATGATTTCGAAACTGATCAAGCGTGGCGTGCCGACAAAAAACCTCGACTACCAAAAAGTCGAGCGCGCCCTCGGCGGCACCGTCCGTCAACGCGTCAAATTGAAGAGTGGCATCGATAAAGACGATGCGAAAAAAATCAACAACGCCATCAAAGAATCAAAATTGAAAGTGAAATCGCAAATTCAAGACGATCAAATCCGTGTGACGGCCAAGTCACGCGATGACCTCCAAGCTGTCATGCAACTCGTCCGTGAGCTCGAATTGTCTGTCGATGCCCAATTTACGAACTACCGATGAAGCTCGCTATCATCAGTGACCCGCACGGTTCGTTTGATGATTTGAAAGCCGTCCTCGAGTCAGTCCGCCGCGAGACGGAGCACATCCTTTGCCTCGGCGATTTATATGAATGCCACATTGGCAAAAAGCGACGGAACGAACGGTTCCATGAAGTGTCCGATGTCGTGTCGTACGACCCGGACTACGAGGCACTCCTCACTTTCCCGAGTCTGCGCGGCAATCAAGAGGAGCGGATTGATGAAGTGCTCGTCGTGTCACATCCAGTCAAGACAAGGATTTCGTTATTGCCGGAGCAGACGACGCTCGATGAGGCGCTGTTCTTGCATGGCCATCAAGTGAACTGGAGTCCGGACTGGGAACCGATCGTCGAGAAAGGCAAGTATCCGCTCGTCTTTATCGGACACAGTCACCTCCCAGGGATTTACCGGAAAGGCCGCTCGATTCCCTGGGAAATCGGGAAGCCGTTCCAGCTCAAGAAAAAACGTTACGTCATCAACGTCGGCGCCGTCATCTTCGATCGGGAATGGTGTCTTTATGATACGCAAGCACGGACGGTCACACGGATGAAGGCGTAAGAAAGGGACCCCTCAACAGGGTCCCTTATTTGTGCTTACATTTCTTCTGGAGCTTGAACGCCAATCAAACGGAGTCCTTCTGTCAACACGATCGTCACTGCTTTGACGAGAGCGAGACGTGACTGTTTGCCTGCATCTTCTTCAAGAACACGGACATGGCCATAATACTTGTTGAACGATTGCGCCAAGTCGAGGACGTAACGGCTGATGATTGACGGTTCACGGCGTTCGTGGGCACGTGTGATCACGTGCGGGAACGCGTTGAGCATCGTCACGACGCCCCACGTGTGATCGTCGTCCGCACCCGTAAACGTCGAGCCGTCGTAGTTGCCTTTACGGAGGAGCGAGTTCGCACGCGCGTTCGTGTACTGCACGTACGGGCCTGTCTCCCCTTCGAATTTAAGCATGCTGTCGAGGTCGAACTCGATGTTGTTGATGCGCTCGTTCTTCAAATCGTGGAAGATGACCGCGCCGACACCGACCATGCGTGCCACATCGTCCGCGTTCGCAAGTTCTGGGTTCTTCTGCGCGATGTTGCCTTGCGCTTTCTCGATTGCTTCTTTCAGCACTTCCTCGAGCAAGACGATGCGACCTTTACGTGTCGACATCTTTTTCCCTTCTTGCAAAATCAAGCCGAATGGCACGTGGTGCATGCCGTCGACAAAGTCGTAGCCGAGTTTACGGAGAACCGCGAACAGCTGCTTGAAGTGGAGCGCCTGTTCGCCACCGACGACATAGTTCGCTTGGACGAAGTTGTACGTCTCCTGACGATAAACGGCAGCTGCCAAGTCACGTGTCGCATAAAGCGTCGCGCCGTCTTTCTTTTTGATTAAGCATGGCGGCAAGTTCTCATCTTCGAGCGAGACGACCATCGCCCCTTCACTTTCGACGAGAAGGTCCTTCTCTTCGAGCATCGCGACGATGCCATCCATCTTATCGTTATAGAACGCCTCACCGTGGAAGCTGTCGAACTCGACACCGAGCAAGTCGTACACTTTTTGGAACTCTTTGAGCGATTCGTCACGGAACCACGTCCAAAGTTCAGTCGCTTCCTCGTTGCCGTCTTCGAGTTTCTTGAACCACGCGCGGCCCTCGTCTTCGAGCTCCGGTTGCGTCTTCGCTTCTTCATGGAAGTGCACGTACAGCTTCAACAGTTCAGCAATCGGGTGCTCACGTACCGCTTCCTCGTTGCCCCATTTCTTATAGGCGACCATCAGTTTACCAAACTGTGTTCCCCAGTCCCCGAGGTGGTTGACCCCAACGACGTCGTAGCCGTTTTTACGGGCGATTTGGTTGATGGCGTTCCCGATTACCGTCGAACGGAGGTGTCCCATCGAGAACGGTTTGGCGATGTTCGGTGATGAGAAGTCGGTCACGATTGTCTCGTTGCGGGTTGCGTGCGTCGCATAGTCCGCTTTTTCGTCGAGCACCATGTTGATGATTTCTTGGGACACGACGTCACGGTTCAAGAAGACGTTCACATACGGGCCGGCCGCCTCGACTTTTGTGAACAATTCATCGTTCAAGTCGTTGGCGATATCCGTCGCGATCATGACCGGTGCTTTCCGGTAGGCTTTCGCAAGTTGGAAACAAGGGAAAGCCAGATCTCCGTGTGCCTCGTGTTTCGGTTTTTCAATCAGTGCTTCAATTTGGTCGAGCGTCAACTCGTCCCCGATGACACGGGACAAGGCTTCCGCATATTTGCGTTCATAACTCATTACAATTCCTCCTTATAAAATTTTCATAAAAAAAACGCCCTTTGCACAGATGCAAAGAGACGGGATGGCCCGCGGTACCACTCTTCTTGCCTGCTTGACGCAGACCGCTTTATCGGTGATAACGGGGGTCCCCGGCTACGCCTACTCGCTTCGGATAGCATCTCAAAAGTGCGTTTCGCGATGTTTGTCAGCCTAGGCTCTCACCAATCCCTAGGTCGCTTTGTTGACGGAACGATCGTTACTCTCTTTTTCATCGACTTTCGTCTATGTGGTTGAAAAGCAACTTCATTATAGAGGATATTTCATATAGACTCAATGCTAGAATTCCGCCATTATGATGAATAGGCAGGACTCGGGCATGATTGTGCCGAATCTCCTACCATGCATATCGAATTTTCCCACATAGGAGGGAACTATGAACCATTTTCGCAAGATGTCCGTCCTCGGTTGGAGCATATGGAGTGTTTTACTCCTATCGACGATTACCTTGTTCGCCACACGCGTATTGAACATGCCGGCCATCGAGCCGTTACCGTTCATTTTGATCGCGCTCCTTGTCATCATTTTTCAAATGGACTCCATCGAACGGAAAGGCGTCTACTTCACGTTTTCAGAAAGTATCGTCCTCATCATTTTCTTATTCTTCGATTTCGAGACGGCCCTGTTCGTCAATCAGATTGGTCTCCTCGTCTTCCAGTTCGTTAATTTGAAACCGCGCATCGCGCTTCGACGCTTCCGCTTCACGTATCCGTGGAACGCGATTACGTCTTTTTTAGAACTCGCCATCCCGGCCAGCGTCTATTTGGCGCTTGGCGGAGAGACCGGTCTCGGCTTTTATGCCCAAGACTCGTTCCTGCCGATCGCCGGTTTGATTATTGCCATCATCTTGAACACGGTCGTGCAAAAATATCAAGTCGGTTGGTGGTTCCGCGTCGACATCCCGGTCCGCGATTTTCTGAGCATCGCATTTTATACGTATATCGTCAGTCTTGTTTTCATCTTGGCGGCCTCGCTCTTCCGCGAGACGAACTTGCTCGTCGTCAGCAGCATCGCTGCCGCGCTCACATTCTTTATTAAGCGACTCGTCATCCAAAAAGGGCGACAAGATGTCTTCAAATCGTTGATTGAGCAATATGACGAGGCGAAAGAGGCGGTGTCGTTATCGCAGAGTGAAGCGCAAGCGATTGAAGTGTTTCTCAGTCAATGTGAGCGGCTCAATCACTATGACGAAGGATTCGTCGAGTTTAAACTGTTCGACCGTACTTTGTACTTTGATTTGAAGACGCGTCAGCCGATCGACCGTCACCTCGTGTTTGATTTGCTCGATCACGCTTATCCGAACGAAGCCTCGGTTGAGTATGAGATGCGCTTCGAATGGGATGCTCCGTTGTCGAATGCATTCAACGATGACTATCACAGTTTCATCTCGGTCCGCTCCGAGGAGATTGAAGGGATTCGAACGTGGCTCGTCATGACCGGCGGGCACGTCTATGGCTATCCTCCAATCATTCAACGCGAGATCGTCAAACTGCTCAAGTCGTTCAACCGGACAATCAGTCGGTGTCATGAACGCGATCGCCTCTATACGGAGAGCCGGACGGACAGCTTGACGCTCCTCGCCAATGCACGTGCCTTTTACGAATATGGGATTCAACAGATTTCGGACGGTTCGATGTATCCAATCTCGGTCGCGATGCTCGATATCGACTTCTTCAAAAAAATCAACGATACGTACGGCCACCAAGTCGGGGACAGTGTGCTCCAAGAGTTTGGACGACGGATTCGCCAGGCCCTCCGCACCGAAGATTTTGCCGCCCGTTACGGCGGTGAAGAGTTCATCTTGCTATTGAACCGTTGCGATGTCGAACAGGCCGTCGAGATTGCCGAACGGATCCGGCAACAAATTGAGAACAAACCGTTTCACGTCGACGGGATCGATATCCCCGTCACCGCTTCGATTGGGGTCGACACGATCCAGACGTTCGGTGACAAACGCCTCGACGATACGATCCGCAACGCTGACCGGGCCCTTTACGTCGGCGGGAAGTACGCCGGACGCAACCGCGTCGCCCATTACAATTTCTTAACGACCTGACTCGCCCCCACGTTCACCGCGTGGGGTTTGCTATTGACAAGCGGATGTGAAACGGATACGTTAGGAAACGTGTCTTGTAACTAAATATCACAACTTTTTTATCAAGAGAGACTGAGGGACTGGCCCAGTGACGTCTCGGCAGCGGGTAACCTGTGCCAAATCCAGCGAGCGGACTGCTCGAAAGATGAAAAAAGTGTTTTCTTGTAGAGAGCCTTTTTTCAGAAGGCTCTCTTTTTATTTTAATGAATGAGGTGAATTGATTGGAACAACCAACAGCTAACAAATGGGCATTATTGCCTTTGCTCGTCTTCCTCGTTTTCTTTATAGGGGCAGGCACCTACTATAACGACTTTTATAAATTTCCGGTCCTGATCGCGGCGTTGATCGCGCTCATCGTCGCGGCGATGATGACGAAAGGCAGTGTCACTCAGACGGTCGAGCGTATCGCCCAAGGTACGGGGAACCCCGGCATTTTGATCATGGTCTTCATCTTCTTGCTCGCCGGGGCGTTCTCGAGTGTCGCGGAATCGATCGGCGCGATTGACGCGACCGTCAATGCGGCACTGACGTTTTTGCCGTCTTCGCTCTTACTGAGCGGTCTATTCGTCATCGCGGCTTTCATCTCGATGGCGATGGGAACATCGACGGGCACGATTGCCGCCCTCGCCCCGATCGCGCTCGGCATCCATGAAGAAAGTGGCGTCAATATCGCCATCTCGGCGGCTGCCGTCGTCGGCGGAGCCATGTTTGGGGATAACTTGTCGTTCATCTCAGACACGACGATCGCTGCCGTCCGGACCCAACGGACGAATATGCGTGACAAATTCCGGACCAACTTTTGGATCGTCCTCCCGGCCGCCCTCATCACAATCGTCCTCTTATCGGTGTTATCAAGTGGAGAATCGACTGTCGATGCGGCTGCATTTCAATGGTACAAGCTGATTCCATATCTCGCCGTCATCGCTCTCGCCTTGACCGGGTTGAACGTCATCCTCGTCTTGCTTGGTGGGATCGCCTTGACCGGCATCATCGGTCTGTTGGATGGTAGTCTAGCTGTCACCACATACGTCACGGCCATGGCGGACGGCATGATGGGCATGGCCGAAATTTCGCTCTTGACGCTCCTCATGGGCGGACTCGTCGGACTCATCTCGCATAACGGCGGACTCACTTACTTGCGTGACGCACTCACGTCGCGGATTCAAAAACGGGCCGGTGCCGAGTGGAGCATCGCCGGGCTCGTCAGTGCGACGAACATCGCGACGGCGAACAATACGATTTCGATTCTCGTGGCCGGACCGCTCGCCGCCAATATCGCCGACGATTATGACATCGAGCGAAAGAAATCAGCAAGTGTGCTCGATATCTTCTCATGTGGCGTCCAAGGCCTGTTGCCTTATGGGGCGCAGCTGCTCATTGCGGCCGAACTGACGAATACGGCGTCACCGGCGCTCGTCCCGTATATGTTCTACCCGTTCCTCCTCTTCATTTGTGGCGGACTGGCCATCGTCTTTAACTTCCCGCGTTTCAAAAAGCGCGCCTAACCAAAACGACCCTTTGAAGCATTAGCTTCGAAGGGTCGTTTGACGTTTTGCTTCACGTTCACGTTCAAGCTGTTCGTTTCGTTTTCTAAAGGCGCGCCGTTTGAGCAATTCTTCAAGACCGCGGCTGATTGCCCAAAGGACGAACAATAACAGTCCAAGCATCGATAAGCGGAACGGACTTTGAATAAACTCCTCCCACTGGTCCCCGATGACCGAAAAGATCAAGACGACAAGCAATTTCCCGAACCCCGCCGCCATGATGAATGTCCGAAGCGGCATTTGAATGAGGGCGAGTAAGTAGGTGATTAAACTGACCGGGATGAACGGGAGCGAATATAGAAATCCGAGCGAGATCGGGCTCATATGGTTGATGCGCTCAAGCCAGTATACCCCTTGTTTATGTTTTTCGAGCCACCGCGTCATCGGTCTTCGGAAGACATACCGGACGGCTGTGAAGACAAGAATCGTCCCGAGCAGACTACCGACCCAAGACAATAACGTCCCGAGCAAGAACCCATATGTGGCCGCGTTCGCCGAAATGATCAGGACGAGCGGAAGAAATGGAAAGATCGCCTCAAGGAACGGCGCCCCTAGTCCTGCCCATGGGCCTCCCGGAAGCTCTTGAAGCCATTCAATCAGTTGGATAATCCATTGTTGGAGTGATGTGAGCATATCAGTTTCCACCTTCGACTTTCATTAATACCTTTTACCCGATTTCGCTCAGGAAGACGCATCCCCCTGCATGCCAGTAAAAAAAATAAAAAGTATTTGCGAAATTTCGCTGTGATATCTATCATATAATATGGACTTGTGGTTGCAGGCAAGTCCGTTCGTCGAACGACACAACCCAACGTTCGTTTTCCTGCAAAAAACTGAACACAGGGGAGTAACACACATGGAAACAAAACCAATGCGGGTCTTGCTGTACTATAAGTACGTCAATATCGAAGACCCAGAAACGCTCACACAAGAGCACCTCAAGTATTGCAAGGACCTCGGTATCAAAGGACGCATCTTGATTTCTTCCGAAGGAATCAACGGGACGTGCTCTGGGACTTGGGAACAGACCGAGCAGTACATGAACGACTTGAAAGCGAACCCGCTATTCAGCGACATCGAGTTCAAAATCGATGAAGTCGAAGAGCATGCGTTCAAAAAAATCTTTGTCCGTCATAAGAAAGAGCTTGTGACGTGGCGCTTTGATGGTGAGTTCGACGTGCCTAAACAGCACGGTGCATATCTAGAACCGGCTGAATGGAAAGAGATGATGAATCGCGACGATGTCGTCATCCTCGACGTTCGTAACAACTACGAGTACGATCTTGGTCACTTTAAAAACGCGATCAAAATCGATGTAGAGGCTTCTCGTTACATGCCAGATTGGCTCGAAGAGAACAAGGACCTCTACGAAGGGAAAACGTTACTCACGTACTGTACCGGAGGCGTCCGTTGCGAGAAATTTACCGCATATATGCGTGACCAAGGTCACGACAACATTTTCCACCTTAAGGGCGGCGTCGCCATGTACGGCAAAGACGAAGCCACGAAAGGCGAGGACTGGGAAGGTGAGCTTTATGTCTTTGACGAGCGCATCAACGTCCCGGTCAACACGGTCAACCCGTCGGTCGTGTCCGAGTGCATGCACTGTGGGACGAAGACGGTCCGTTACGTTAATTGTGCCAACCCGGTGTGTAATGCCCAGCACTTCTGTTGTGAAGAGTGTGAACCGAAACAAATGCGTTCATGCTCGAAAGAGTGCCAGGAGCATCCACGCAACCGCTATATCATCGAAAATATTGCGGACAAACTTCAGGAGACTGAAGGCGTCGTCGGGTAACAAAAATCGACCAAGAAGCACTTCGAGCCTACGCTCGAGGTGCTTTTTTTGACAAAAACTTTACGTCTATCACCTGATTGAATCGGGTATAGTGTAGATACCATTGTCAGACAGGAAGTGAATCGATTGCTCTTTAACGAACCTTTACTCGCCGCCTTGCTCGCGTGGTTCATCGCCCAGGCGGCCAAGCTCGTAACCGAACTCATTAAAACACGAGATTTTGAACTTGAAATCATGTTTGCCTCAGGTGGGATGCCAAGTTCCCACACCTCGACCGTCGTCGCGCTCGCGACCGCGATTGGCCGGGCTGAAGGACTCGACTCCAGTATGTTCGCCCTCGCACTCACATTTGCGACGATCGTCATGTACGACGCGACTGGTGTCCGGCAAGCGGTCGGCTTCCAAGCCCGTTTGTTAAACGACTACTTCAAAGGGATCAAGCACGAGACGCCAATCTTGAACGAACTCGTCGGCCATACACCGTACCAAGTCATCGTCGGCGCATTGCTCGGCCTCGTCGTCGGACTATTTTTCCCAATGTAAACGATACACACGTTCAGGCATGTCGGCCCCTCTCAAGAACTGCCCATCTTTTTGTGAACTTTCACAATAGAGACGGTATAGTAAGAGAGAGGAGGAATCGACATGCCTTTTTTGCAGAAATCTTATGAGTCGCTCGACACGCTTGCCGAAGCCATCGGACAGGCTATCCGCGCTCCAATCACGATTGAAAATCGCCATCATCAGTTGCTCGCTTACAGTACCCACCCCGACTCGACCGACCCGGCGCGCATTGCGACAATTATCGGCCGCCGCGTCCCGGAAGCGGTTATCGAGGACTTATGGGAAAGTGGAATCCTGCAAGAAGTGATCGACCGCGACGAACCGGTCGTCATCCCAGCCCGGATGGCTGTCGGTTTAGGCGAACGTGCCGCTGTCGTTATCAAACAACAGGACGATGTGCTCGGTTATATTTGGAGCCTCGCCCGAACGACCCCGTTCTCGGAACAAGAGCTCACTGTGTTAAAAGAAGGCACGGGCATCGCTAAAAAGTTGCTCATGACTATCGCCATGCACGAACGGCGTATCGATGCCGAGCTCGAGCGCTTCTTTTTAGAAGTGTTAGCGACCCCCAATTTGTCGCCCGCTCATCGCGATCGGTTAAATGAACTCGCCCCGATTGCTGTCGCCAGCCGGCTCACTATCATCGAGTGCGCTCAGCCGATCACCCCACAGTTAGCGGAGCGATTATTTTACGTTCTCGCGACCCAACAAGCGATTGAAATCGTGCTGCATGCCATCGACGGTCAACAACTGCTCGTCTGGCATTATATGAAATCGGAGTTGGCCGAGGAAGAGACGGCACTTTTACAGTGGGCCAATCGCTTCGAGACACAGCTCCGAGAGAAATTCACGGAAGTCGATCCACGTTTAGGCGTCAGCCGTCGTTTCTTTGAGAGCGACATGCTGTATGCAGCAATGGAAGAAGCACGACGGGTCACATCACTTCGTCGGAAGTTTCCGTATGAACTTGCCACGACGCACACGTTCGAACAAATCGGGATTTATCAACTCGTCCCAGATCTCGCTCGCCGCATCGGGCTTCGACTCGAGACGCATCCGATCATCGAGCGTTTGCAGGCATATGATGTCGCTCATCAGACTGAACTCGTCACCACGCTCGAGTGGTATTTCTATTTTGACGGGAACGTCAAACGTGTCGCCGCGCATCTTCATATTCATCCGAACACTGTGCTCTATCGGATTCGCCGCATCGAGGAGCTGACGAATATCACGCAAGTCTCGCTACCTGAACGGGCCGCTGTCTATCTCGCCATCAAGGCAGGCCAGTATCGGCAAGACGATTGACATCCAATTTGTGATTTTTCACAAAGTGGGTGTTGTCATTTTTAGAATCCATGCTAAAGACAGCGTTTTCATAGGGGTCTATACTAGAAGTGTGAACAAATTGTGTCAGTAGAGAGAAAGGGGAACTTTACATGAAGATCGGGGTATTGAAAGAAATTAAAAATAACGAAAACCGTGTGGCCTTGACACCGATGGGTGCAGCGGTGTTAACAGAACTTGGACATGAGGTGCTCGTCGAGACCGAAGCCGGAGTCGGGAGCGGTTTTACGAATATGGAATATGTCGATGCTGGTGCGACCATTGTCGACACGGCAGCGGACGTTTGGGAACACGTTGAATTGGCGTTGAAAGTCAAGGAACCGCAACCGTCGGAATATCATTATTTCCGTCGCGATTTGACGCTCTTCACGTATTTGCACTTGGCGGCCGAACCAGAACTCACGAAAGCACTCGTCGATTCTGGGATGACGGCGATCGCTTACGAGACGGTTGAGATTGACCGCACGTTGCCGCTCCTCACACCGATGAGCGAAGTGGCTGGACGGATGGCCGCACAAATCGGGGCCCAAATCCTTGAAAAACCGCACGGCGGAAAAGGGATTCTCTTGTCTGGCCTGCCTGGCGTACCACGTGCGAACGTCACCGTCATCGGGGGCGGCGTCGTCGGGATGAACGCGGCCCGCATTGCCATCGGTCTTGGTGCCAACGTCACGCTCATGGATATCAGCCCAGCACGCCTTCGCCAAATCGACGACCAGTTCGGCAACACAATCAACACGCTCATCTCAAACAGCTACAACATCGCCAAACAAGTGGCCGAGAGTGACCTTGTCATCGGGGCCGTGCTCATCCCGGGCGCGAAAGCACCGAAACTCGTCACGAAAGAAATGGTCCAACAGATGTCACCGGGGTCGGTCATCGTCGATGTCGCCATCGATCAAGGCGGGATTTGCGAGACGATTGACCATATCACGACGCATGACGCACCGACGTATGAGCGCTACGGTGTGCAACATTATGCCGTCGCCAACATGCCGGGTGCCGTCCCACGTACGTCAACACTCGGCTTGACGAACGCGACGATGCCGTATATCGTCGAGTGTGCGCAAAAAGGGATTTTCCCGGCGCTCCGTGAAAACGCTGCGTTACTCAAAGGCCTGAACGTCATCGATGGAACGGTCACGTATGAGGCTGTCGCGCGTGACCTTGGTTACACGTTCGTGGCGCCTGCCGAGGCGGTCACGAAGCAACTACAAGCATAAACGCAAAGCCATAAATAAACGCTCGAACCGATCGGTTCGAGCGTTTGGTGCGTTCAGGCGTTCTCGACGGCGATATCCTCACCGATGATTTTCACTTCTGGTTCGAGCTCAATTTTGAACTTCTCCTGCACCGTCGCTTGGACGTGACGGA
Source organism: Exiguobacterium sp. TNDT2 (assembly GCF_003331145.1). Taxonomy (GTDB): domain Bacteria; phylum Bacillota; class Bacilli; order Exiguobacteriales; family Exiguobacteriaceae; genus Exiguobacterium. Next base: position 41,378 of record NZ_QLVE01000001.1, read on the forward strand.
TGAGCGAGATGTACTCGGTCGCCGTCGCCTCGTCAATGTTGACGATGAATCCAGCGTGCTTGAGTGAGACTTCCGCTCCACCGATCCGCTTCCCTTGCAGACCGCAGTCTTGAATCAATTTACCAGCGAAGTAGCCCGGTGGCCGTTTGAAGACACTACCGCATGACGGATATTCAAGTGGTTGTTTCGACTCGCGCTTGTACGTCAAGTCATCCATCACGTCTTTGATCGCTTCATAGCCGAGCGGTTCGAGTTCGAACGTCGCTTCAAGCACGATCAAGCCTTCTTTCGAGATTCGGCTCGTCCGGTAGTCGAGGTCGAGGTCCTCCTTCGTGAGCGTCATGAGTTCGCCTTCTGGCGACAAAACGACCGCGCTCGTGATGACATCTTTCGTCTCTCCGCCGTAAGCGCCTGCGTTCATATACACCGCGCCGCCAACCGTCCCTGGGATACCACAGGCGAATTCTAAGCCTGATAACTCCTCGGCGAGCGCTTGCCGCGACACGTCGATGATGGCCGCACCTGCTTGGGCAATCAATTGATTCCCATCTCGACGAATCGTTTTCAGTTCGTTCAAGTTTAAGACGATACCCCGAAGGCCTCCGTCACGGACAATCAAATTTGATCCGAATCCGAGAATCATGAACGGGACGCTCTCGCGATGGGCGAGCTCAAGCACGGCTTGCACTTCCTCGTACGTGTGCGGGGCCACGAAATAATCAGCATTCCCGCCTAATTTTGTATACGTGTGTGCCGAAAGTGGTTCGTCTTGCTTTACGCGATCGGCCGGGATGATAGTAAATAGTTGATCTAAAAAGCTCATGCGTTGCCTCAATCCTTTACGTTCTATTTTAAGAGTGCCTCGGTAAGTCGATGGAGGCAGACATGGTACTGAATGATGTCAGTACGAAACACAGTATACAAATCTTTGACAGGGGTGACAAGCAACGTTTTCTTTACAATGAAGGAATTAGTTTAGAGCAATAATGATGTAGCCACCGCTACCACAATTGGAATTGTAAAGTTATCCCAGTCTCGATATGAAATCGCTTCTGTTAGCGTAGCGATGATAGAAATAATGAATCCATATGTTACCACTTGCCAAAGTGGAACATCATCCCACAAAAACAATAAAAAGAGGACAGCGTACGAACTGAGGAACATGGCCATGCTCCCTTGAAACGAGCGCTTCTGCCCATATAAGTCGTACGTCACGGTACCATATTTACGTCCGATGAGAGCGGCCAACCCATCTCCCCAAGCCAAGACGAGCGAACCGGCCAAAAAGGCGAGCGGCTCCGATTCGAAGAAAAAGTACAAGATGACGAGCAAGGCGATCGGATAATAGACGGTACCGAGTGATTTGCGCTCCGTCTGATGGACCGGGGACGGACTCTTATAAAGAAGCCATGCGTTCGCGAACGTGAAAAAGACGAGCGGGACGGCTGCGACGTACCACGTCTCCATTAACCAGACTGCGAGTAGCGACCAATGGCCGACCGCGATATGTACACTCTTTCGAATTGTCTCATCCGTCCAGTCGAGGCGTTTGCCGATCTGTTCAAGACCGACGAGAAACACCAGGACAATGACGATGGACAGGATAGAACTGACCCATTCATTCATTTTCGGACCACCTTTATCTCCATTTTTTATATGTATTCATTATACCTTAATCAGGCGATAGCCTAGCTTCCTTTTCAAACATTTGATAGAATGAGGTCAAATGACTGTATAGCCAATGGACGTAAGCGGCTATAGAAAGGATGCCTGTATGCGCGACGCAATTTCGATTCAAACTTTAGCTGATTGTCTTCATTATATGCGGATTGGCGACGTCGATCGGGCCCTGTCTCTTTTCCCTGAGGACGTGCGCGACCATTTCCCGAAAGAACTTCGGAAATTCCATTTGTTTCATATTGAAACGAATGGACTATCGATTAATCAAATCGTCGCTTTGGCGAACACGTTGACGGGGGAACATTTATCCGCCACTACGATTCAAAACTGGACGAAACGAGAAGTTCGAACAATCATCGGAGTGCCCCGAATCGGGAAAAAATACTCGCTCCAACAAGCGGCCATTATTTACTTACTAGATGACTTAAAACATTTGTTTTCGCTTGAAGAGACAAGCTCGCTTCTCGCGCTCATCTTCAACAACCCTGACCGTGATGAAGACGACCTCATCTCACCAATTGATTTTTACCGCCTTTATGCCGAATATGCCAAGTCAACGAGCCCGATCGAGCTACTCGACACTCGCGCGAAACGTTCCATTGAGAAGACGGGCTACACCCATCCGAATATCTTGCACGTCCTTAAACTCTGTTTATATGCGCACCGTGTGACGGCGCTCGAGATTGAGGCCAAACAGTATTTGAACCGCTTCATTTGACCTCGTCGAATGGAGCTTTTTCTAAAAAAAAGCACCAGTCGCTATGACTGGTGCTCGCCATGTGTGTTAGACCGACATTGCGATTGGCATCCGTGACTTAACCGTTAACGTTTTGAGCACAGACAACAACTCAAACATCGAGAGTTGATCGGCCTCTTTCGTCAAACAGAAGCAGTCATCGTCCTGTTTGCGGAGTTCCGCCACAAGTTTGCCTGCTTTGTCTCGAACGCTGAACTTGTAACGCTCGACATCGTATTGAATCGTATAGAGACCGCGTTCATAGACGTTGTACTCACACTTTTTCCCGAATAACGAGAATTTGTCCTTCAATTGACCAATCGCTTGCCCGTCATGGTTCATGACGACCCATTTCTGGCAGTTCGGGATGTACTTCCCGTGAGCGATTTGACGGCCTGACAAGTTGTGCACTTGAACACTGCCCTCCGCGTCGCGGTGAACAGATCCGATCGCATCATTTGTCTCGTCATAAATGGTCGCTTCGCCTTGCGTAAAGACGCAACCTTTTACATAAATTAATTTGCGCACCGCTTTTCCTCCTAATACGTTCCAACCGTGGACTTATATCTGTTTGGTTGGTCTTTCTATGAAGCCCCCAAAATTGGTCCTCTTCGTCGCCTTTTCTCGTTTCAGCGACTGCATATTTCGTATGACGAAGATGATTATTGCACCGATTGATGAAAAAGACAACCCTTTTTCTTCGACACAATCCGCCATTCTGTCAAAGTTGTGAACAAGCACGGCCCTACCGCTTGAAACCGGCCTGTTTCAACAACTGTTCGAGCTCCGTTCTTGCAATCAGACGAACTTGATTTGGCTCCGCCAATTCGTATGCACTTTCTGTATAAGATGAGTTCGTCACGACCCACCCTTCGTTCACACCGTAGTACGGAACAGACGCCGCGACTTGCTGGACTGCTTCAAGGCCGACCGCTTTTTCATAGCGTTTCGCTTGGACCGCGATTGACCATCCGTCCTCCGCTTCAAGGAGCAGGTCTGCCCCGAAGTCGCGTGACGCCGGCGTCACCGTCACCGTGTAACCGAGTGCGGTGAACACTTCTTCTAGAAATAATTCAAACTCGCGGCCGTCCATCCGATCGATGCGGTGGATTGTCGAGAGACGCATGCGCCAGATGAGCCAAAGCAGACCGATGCCTACACATGCGATGATGCCCCAAATCGGTGCATCCCACCACCATAACCCGAGGGCAATCATTAAGCTGAGCCCCATTCCTTTCACGTCCATCGTCCTCTCCATTTGTTCTCACCTTCACTTTACCGTTTGAAGGCAGGAAAACAAAGGGGGAGCTGTCGAATGTATTGAAGATGTACCCGTTTGATATAGAGAAGGAGGGATCATCGTTGATGGAGAACCGAGGACATCTCCAAAGCGAGCTGCTGCACGCCTTACCTTACGGTGTAGCGTTAATCACGAAGGATGGGACAATCGTTCAAGTAAACCGTCCGTTCTTAGAGCAATTCCCTGAAGACTTGCAAACGCGATCGAACATCTTTCATATGGTCAACCAGTCACCAATTACGATGGAGCTATCGCGGCGGATGGAGCAAGGCTTGCCCTGGACGTATGAGATGCCGACGATTCGGATTCATGCCATCCCGAACGGTGACGTCTACATCCTTTTAATCGAGCCGCTCCCGCTCGATACGCGTGTCACTGTGCAACATAACGCCTTCGAGGCGATGATGCACACCGAACTTGATATGGCGATGATCATGACCGATGCAAATCTGTTGATCAATCGCTTCAATAAAGGCGCGACCGCACTGTTCGGCTATGAACCGCATGAAGTGCTCTATGAAATGACTCCGTTCGGTCTATTCGAGTCGCGGGAACTTAGCGAAAAACGGACCCATTATCAAGACGAGACAGAACGGCTATTGTCGTTCGAACAGATGCTCCGTGTAGCGTTAGACCGTGGCGATCGTGAATGGAAGTTCCAACGAAAAGACCGCACCCATTTCGTCGGAAAACTGTTCATGCATCCCGTCTACGAGCAAGCACGCATCATCGGATTTTTCTTTTTCGTGTTTGATGTCAGTCCTGAAATCGCACTGAAAGGCGAGTTGCTTCATAAAGAACAACGCTACCGCATGTTTGCCGAATCCGTCATCGAAGCCGTTTTGTTCCATGAAGGCGGGATGATTCTTGACGCAAACAAAGCTGCCGAGACCATTTTCCGAATTCCGGCCGAACAGATGGTCGGCCGTCAAACAATCGAATTCATCGCGGAAGGCTACCGGGCCGACGTATTGCGTCGTATCCGAAATCACATTCAAACACCATATGAAGTGATCGGGCGTCGTGACGACGGGACGTTCCTCGAGATGGAAGTGTATCCCAAAGAAGTGACATTCCGAGGACAGACGCTCCGCGTCGCTGTCATGCGTGACATTAGTGACCGAAAGAAAGTCGAGCGCATGCTCGAACGGGAAAAAAACGCCATCGCCCGACAGCGAGACATCATTCAATCGATTCTACAGGCGTCCAACGAAGCGTTCGTCTTGACCGAGTCGAACGGTAGCGTCCTGTTCATGAACGTACATGCCCGCCGTCTGCTCGATTTGCCGGGAATCGCCCCGAACAAGATGCAAGAGCGAATCCCGCTCCTGACGACGTTGCGGGCACGGGACCGCTCTGAAATCTTGAAAAAAATTGACTTGTTGCTCGACGGCTCGGCGCGTGAAGTCTCGATGCGCTTTTCGATTCCACAGCCAAACGAGCGGGACGAACAATATTACGAGATGTATGGGACGGGCATGGATACGAAGCGCCAAATCGGAATGGACAGCGGGTTTTTGTTCGTGTTTCGCAATCGCAGCGAGGAAGAACGGATGGATCAAATTAAAAACGAATTAGTTAGCACCGTGTCTCATGAACTGAGAACCCCACTCTCGTCGCTGTCTGGATATATCGAGTTGATGCTCACTCGCGAGTTGAACCCGGAAAAGCGTGAACGCTACTTGAAGACGATGGCAAAGGAAGCGAAACGTCTGACCGACCTTTTAAACGATTTTCTCGATATTCAACGCATGGAAGACGGCAATCAAGAATACAAGAAAGACCATTTCATCTTGAACGAACTCGTCCGCGATGTCGTTGAACGCTTCCGCGAGACGAGCAATCACTCCATTCATTTCGATGATACCGATACACCGCTTCACCTAGTCGCGGACAAAGACCGCATCGAGCAAGTCATCATCAATCTGCTATCGAACGCCATCAAGTATTCACCCCATCGCCACGAGGTCGAGGTACGGGTTCGCCATGAACGGAATCAAGCCCATGTGTCCATTCAGGACTTTGGCATCGGGATACCCGAACATGCATTCGAAGAGTTATTCAAAAAGTTTTATCGTGTCGACAATTCAGACACGCGCCAAATCGGCGGAACCGGACTCGGTTTATCGATTTGTAAGGAAATCATTGAATCACATGGCGGTAGTATTGAAGTCGAGTCGAGCGTAGGAGTGGGCTCGACGTTCACGTTTACATTGGACTTAGCGGAGGAGACATGATGAACCATTACGCTTTCACAGGTTTCCCCGGCTTTTTAGCCGGGAAGATGATCGCGCACCTCGCGTCATTGCCAAATCAGATTGGAACGATTTACGCGCTCCACCTCCCGGCCGAACGTTCCGGGGCACTCGCCATGAAACAGGAGCTGTTGAAGATAACGTCGTTACGAGAGGATCAGCTCGTGCTTGTCGAAGCCGATGTCACATTGCCGGAAGTCGTGTTTGACCCGATCATGCGCTCGGTCATCGAGCGCGAAGTGAACTACGTGTTTCATTTGGCCGCCGCCTACGATTTGAGCATCCCTTACGACGTCGGCTATCGCATCAATATGCTCGGAACAAAACACATCACTTCACTCGCGAAGCGGGCGTCGCACTTGAAACGATATGTCTACTTCAGTACCGCTTATGTATCTGGGCGGCGCCAAGGTACGGTGTATGAGAACGAGCTATGGCACCGCGTCCACTTCAAAAATCATTACGAGGCGACGAAATATGAGGCTGAGGCCATCGTCTCACGCGAGCTTGGCTCGATGCCTGTGACCATCATTCGTCCAGGAATCGTCATCGGACATAGCCGGACCGGCGAGACGAAGAAGTTTGACGGGGTCTACTTCGTATTAAAACTGATGGATCAGCTCCGCCAAACGGCGCCGCTTCCGTACATCGGCCGCCAAAACGTCGAAGTGAACCTTGTCCCGTACGATTATGTCGTCGAGGCGACCGCCTATCTCACCCACGCGCCCGTCGGTTTAAAACGGACGTTCCATTTGACGGATCCGTTCCCGCACGGCGCACGAGAAGTATACCGGATGATCCATGAAGAGATGTTTGGTCGTCCTCCACGCGGGACGATCCCACATGCGGTCGCGGAGACCGGATTTTCAGCGTTACAGCTATCGGAGCGTTACAGCGTTCCTCGCGAACTGCTCGACTATTTCAAGCATCAAGTCCATTTCGACACGACCCAGACGCTACGGGCATTAAACGGGACCGGGATCGTTTGTCCAGATTTAAAGGACTACTTACCTGATATCGTCGCCTATTACAACGCACACAAAAAGCCCTGAGCATCAGGGCTTTTTGTGTGTCCTCATCCAATTAGCAGTTTCTCTTTCGGATAACGGATTTTCCGGTCCATCTGTCTCGCGACCGTGAACAGGATTGTCAACGATCCGACGCGGCCGAGCAACATCATGAACATGATAAAACCTTTTCCTGCATCGTTCAGCTCTGCCGTGATGCCGAGTGATAACCCGACCGTCCCGAACGCTGAGACCGTCTCAAATAAGAGTGCGGTCGCCGAAATGTGACCGTTCGTCAAAATCGTCAATGCCGTGATCAATAAAATAAAGATGAAACTCGTGATAGCCACGATATATGCCTTTTTGATTTGAAACGCGTCAATCGTCCGTTCGAGAATGACCGTCTCTTTTTTTCCAGCAATGAACGCCCACATATCGGCCAGAATGACAGCGACGGTCGTCACTTTAATCCCGGACCCAGTAGAAGCCGCACCTGCCCCGATATACATGAGAATCAAGATGACACCGATGGACACAGGTGCCATCGTCGAAATATCAATCGTGTTGAAACCGGCCGTCCGGGTCGTCACCGCCTGAAAGAAAGTGACGTGGAGCGCTTCTCCGAACGAACGTCCATACAAGCTCCCTTCAGCCGACACCCATTCAAACAGCAAGAGTGCGAACCAGGCAATCCCGTTGACGATGGCGAGTGAGGCAATCATGATTTTCGAATGGAGCGCGAGACGTTTCCAACGCTTCACCTCGGTCGCATCCGCAATCGTTGTGAAGCCGAGACCCCCAATCATGAGCAGAGCGGCAATTGTGATGACGATGGCCGTGTTTTGCTCGAACTGCATCAAGCTGTCCGGCCAAAGCGCGAACCCGGCGTTGTTGAATGCTGAGATCGCATGGAAGAAGCCATAATACAATGCCTCACCGAAGCGATAATCACCAGTACTATACAGCTCGAACGTTAAGAACAGCATCCCCAGAAATTGAACGACGAGTGTCGTGAAGACGATGTTGCGGACGAGCCGTACCGTGCCGCCGGGACCTGACAGATTGAGTGATTCTTGAAGCAGGATTCGTTGCTTCAAGCCAATCTTCTTCCCGAGCACGCTGAGCAACATAAGAGCCACCGTCATGAAGCCAAGTCCTCCGATTTGAATCAATACGACGATGACGAGTTCACCGAACGTACTAAAGGAAGAGCCGATATCAATCGTCGACAACCCTGTCACTGTGCCGGCCGACGTCGCAATAAATAAACAATCAATCCAGGAGACCGGTTCGTCTTGAGCGAACGGCGTATAAAGCAATGTCGCACCCGTCAAGATGGCGAGTAAAAATCCAGTTGCGATAAAACGGGCCGGCTTTTCAAACACGAGCCGGTAGAGCGCCTCAATTCGTTTTACGCGCAATTCCCGTACGGTCAATCGATGTCGCATCTCGCTATCTCCTTCGCATCAAATTTTCTAAGGCTCATATTACTCCTCACGTTTAAAATTGCCAACTAGAAAATGTATCGCTAACTGTTCGTCCGATTTTTTGGTAATATGAGAGATAGACTTTATGAATGTTGAGGAGGTTGAATGAAACCGTGGACCCTAGTACGGTAGATCATTCGCTAACGGATGTCTCGCGAAGGTTGGAGCGGCAGTCCCAATGTATGCCCGCCCATCTTTATTTCCAGCTTGAAGAACTGCTGCATTGGTCACTCGATCAAGAAGTTGTGAATCAATTGTACGCATTATTAAAAAAATACGACGTGTTAACCGATATAGAGCGTGAAGAACGAAATATCATCATTCAAATGTTGATTGATGAAAACGGCGCTTAACCATCGGGAACGCATTTGCGGGAGACGAGTTAAGTCTCTCGCTTTTTTGTCTCCTGATTTTTAGAAAGGTGGAAAACAAAGACATGGATGTCGTCACGTTAATAGGTCTCCTCCTCGGGTTCCTCACCCTCATCGGTGGGATGATCTTGAAAGGAGCCGGGATTGCCCCGCTGATCAACCCAGCAGCACTTGTCATTATTTTCGTCGGGACAGCGGCCGCGGTCAGTATTGCCGTCTCTAAAGAACAGCTGCAAAACGTACCAACGCTTTTCAAGATTCTATTCAAAAAGCAAGAATTACCGAGTAAAGCCGGACTTTTGGCACAATTCGTCGATTTGTCGACGCAAGCGCGTAAAGAAGGACTGTTATCGTTAGAAACCGCGCTCGAACAAGTCGAAGAACCGTTCTTGAAACAAGGCATGATGATGGTCATCGACGGCCAACCGTCCGAGTACATCGCGGAGGTCATGTCTCGTGATATCGAGAATATGGAAATTCGCCACAAAGCGAACGCGGATGTGTTCACTCAAGCGGGGACATATGCCCCGACACTCGGTGTACTCGGGGCCGTCATCGGCCTCGTCGCCGCATTAAAAGATTTATCGGATATCGACAAACTCGGATATGCCATCTCGGCGGCCTTCGTCGCAACGCTGTTCGGGATCTTTAGTGGCTATGTCTTGTGGTTTCCGTTCGCCAACAAGTTGAAGCAATATTCGAAGAGCGAGGTTGTCGTCAAGGAAATGATGATTGAAGGAATTTTGTCTATCCAAGGCGGCGAATCACCAAAGACGCTAGAAGATAAGTTGGCCGTGTATTTGTCTCCAAAGGAGCGAGCGAACTATGAAGCGCAAAAAGAAGCATGATCATGAAGAACATATTCCTGAAGGCTGGCTCATTCCTTATGCCGATCTCCTGACGCTTCTGCTCGCCTTGTTCATCGTTTTGTTCGCTTCGAGTAACGTCGACCAGACCAAGCTCGAAAAGATGTCCCAGTCCTTTAATCAAGTGTTCTCAGGCGGGACGAGCGTGTTTCAAGCTTCGACGGCTTCGAACAGCGATATTAGTCGCACGAACAAAACGGATACGACGGCGAATCCCCGGACATACGAACTCGCCAAGCTCGATGAGTTGAAAGAAGCGGTCAATCAATACATCCAAAAAAATGGACTCGAAAACGAAATCAAAGCGTCCATCAATTCGAGCGGTCTCGTCTTAACGATTCAAGACCGGGCATTGTTCAGCATGGGCGAAGCGACGCTCGACGCGGATGCTCGGACGGTCGCCCGTTCCATCAGTGGCATTCTCGAACAGGCCGGCAATCGTGAAATCGTCGTATCGGGTCATACGGATAACATCCCAATCAACACGGCCCGCTTCCCATCGAACTGGGAACTCAGTTCGGCCCGGGCCACGGCTTTCATGCGCGGCTTGTTGACGAACGACACGTTGAACCCTGAGCAATTCACACTTGCGAGCTACGGGGAATATAAGCCGATTGCGACAAACGACACGGAAGCCGGTCGCTCCAAAAACCGCCGCGTCGAAGTGTTGATTAAACCGCTCGTCGACTTGTCAGAAGGATCCCCTAAAATGATTGAGACGATCGTTTTACCTTAAGAAAATCCCACTCCGCAAAAGAGTGGGATTTTTCGTTATCGTGTCCATTCGAAATATTTGCGGGCGAGCTCGGTGAGCGGGCTGTTGAACAAACGTTTCCGCCAGTACAGATCCGCCGCTTTCTTGACCGCTTCGCTACGCGACGGATATGGGTAAATCATCCGAGACAACTTACCGATCTTGTCGCCCCGCTGCATCGCATAAACGACGATTTGCATCCAATCTCCGGCCGTCATCCCGACGGCGTGCCCACCGATAATCTTACCGTTCTTCCGCGTGATGATTTTGACGAACCCCGTCTCTTGACGGTCGGCGACGAACCGATCGACTTCAGACAGTTTCGCTTCAAAAATCTCGACGTCATCACCGTGACGCTCACGCGCCTCGGCCTCGGTCATCCCGACGTGGAACACTTCTGGATCCGTGAACGTGATCCACGGCATCTTCGTGTAATCGACCTTGTTCCATAGCCCAAACAAGGCGTTCGCCACGACGGCTTTCCCTTCTTCTCCGGCCGCGTGGGTGAACGGTAACGTGTTGATGGTATCGCCTATCGCGAAAATATGGGGTTGGGACGTCCGGTATGTCGAAGAGACGTCGACGTATCCGTCTTTTACGTTCACTTGGGCCCGATCGAGTCGAAGTTCATCGATTCTTGGTTTACGGCCCGTCGCCACGAGCAGCTTGTCTGCCTCGTACGTGACGGTTTCACCACTGATTTCGCCAGTGACGTGAATTCGTCCCGCGATTTCCGAGATTTGATTGACCTTGATTCCGATTTTAAGGCGCATTGCCATCTCGAGCTGTGAGCGGAGCAATTTGCTGACCGACTCGTCTTCTCGCGGCAAGAACGTGTCCTGTGCCTCAAGCACGGTCACTTGACTGCCAAGACGAGCGAACGATTGGGCGAGTTCGAGACCGATTGTTCCGGCACCGATGACGATGATACTCTCCGGCAACGTCTCTTCTTCAAACACTTGCTCATTCGTTAAATATGGCACCCGGTCCAATCCTTCAATTGGTGGCACGGTCGGTTTCGAGCCGGTCGCAATGACGAACTTTTTCCCGATCAATAAATCGTCCCCAACTTTGAGCTCGTACGGGCTTTGGAATGACGCCTCGCCGACATATACATCGACCCCAATTTTCTCGAAACGATCCGTCCCGTCATGGTCTTGGATGATGGCACGGGCACGGTCGACACGTGCCTTCGTTGTCTGGTAATGGTCACGGCCATCAAATTCAGTTCCTAATACGCGCGCTGCCTGCATCATGCTGCTCGCTTCTTTCGAAGCGGCAATCAACGCTTTCGACGGGATGCACCCGACGTGGAGACAGTCGCCCCCGAGATGTTTTTTCTTTTCGACCAAGGCGACTTTTGCGCCAAGATTCGCGGCGCCGGCCGCTACCGTCATGCCGGCCGCGCCTCCACCGATCACAATCAACTGATAATCCTTCATCTCATCAACCTCCGATATCGTTCACTCACGTCTTGCATCCGAGTTCGGTTCACGCCAAAGTCATAATGACCTAGCCGTGCCGCCGAACGGAACTCGATTTGTCTCGTGACATCGTCAAAACGGAATTCGACGTCGTCTTTAAAGCGCATCACTTTCGATGATACGACGTAATGCAGCGTGTCATCCGTCTCCTTGACGAGCTCGGTCCGAGGCAGTTGCCCCATCACCATCTTGATTGTCTCGATGCTATCAGCGCGGTCTCGCGCATATGGGAGCGGCTCCATGCGCAATGCTTCGATTTCTGTTTCGGTCGAGACGGCATTCGGACTTCCGGACAATAGCTTTAATGATTTCGTGGCCACGAAAAAAACCTCCCTCATTCTACATACAATTACATGTATCCTGAATTCAGAATGTTTAACCCTTTTAATGCAGTTCGCTCGGGTCGAGCGGTAACAAAACGGTCACCGTCGTGCCATGACCGACCTCACTTTCGATGACGAGCTTCCCTTCGTGCGCCTCGATTAACTCTTTGGCGATGGCGAGACCGAGACCACTGCTGCCTTTCGTCACTTGCGCCTGATAAAACATTTCTGTGATGCGCTGCAGGTGCTCCCGTGAGATACCAGGTCCCTCGTCGATGATCGAGATGAACGCGACCCGTTCTGACTGCACGAACCGTACCGTCAACGTCCCGCCTTCCGGCGAAAAGCGAATCGCGTTCTCAAGCAAGTTTAAAAATACTTGCTTGAGCCGGTTCTCATCAAACAGTCCAATCGACTTTTGTGGATATCGTTCGATGAGCGTGATTTGTTTGTCCTCGACTGACTGTTTTAATTGGACCGTCACTTTCCGTAACAAGGATACAAGGTCAAGTTCTTGCCGATACAAGACGAGCCGGCTCTCTTCGATTTTCGTATAATCGAGCAACTGCTCGACGAGCCCAATCATCCGCTCCGTCTCCGAATGGATGATGCTCAAACCGAGCTCGGTCTCCTCCGACACTTTCTCGTCCCCGCCGCGAATCGTCTCGGTCCAACCTTTAATCGAAGTGAGCGGCGTCCGCAACTCGTGCGACACGTTTGATAGAAATTCATTTCGTGTTGATTGGTGCTGTTGCACTTTCGCACCTAAATACGTGAGCGTCCGAGCCAGTGCCCCGAGCTCATGTTTTTCATTGGAATAGACTTCGACGTCGAAATCACCTTGTGCCATCTCATCGGCCGTCTCGATAATGTCACGGATTGGTCGGACGAAGCGATCGGCAATCCGAATGACGGCATAGAGTGCGACCAACCAAATCAAGACGCCAATCATGACGACGGCCATCCAGATCTCACGGATTAACGTATCGAGATCCGCGAGCGGTCGCGTGAAGCTAATCGCGAACTCACTCGTGCCGTCGGTCATAATGGGGCTCGTCACCGACAAATAATGATTCCCTTCCGTATCGTAGTCTTGAACGACGGACTCGCCGCGGGCGAGGTCTTGCAATTGTTCGGTCGAAAAGACCACCTGTTGTGCCCGCTGTCCCGTCGTTTTAATGATTTGACCGGTCCGGTCGACAATCGTCAAATCAGTGCCGGGGTACCCGAACGTCCGGACGAGGACTGAGAACGCGCTCGGTGTCTCGAACCCAACTTGTGCCTGCGGATAGAGATAGGCGCTCGTCGTCGCGTGACTGAGCAACGCCTCTGATTCATATTCATAGTAATAGCGGTACGTTCCGTACGACAGGACGCTCACGAGCAAGACGAGCACGAGCGTCATGACGAGCATAATCCGAATGACGAGCTGTTGCTTCATCCGTCATGTCTCCGCCACTTGTACCCGTGCCCCCATAGCGTCTCGATATAAGCCGGGTGGCTCGGGTCGTCTTCAATCTTTTGACGGAGACGCCGAATGTTGACGTCGACCGTCTTTCTGTCGCCAAAGTAATTGATGCCCCAGACGGCGTCTAACAGCGCGTCACGTGACAAGACGACTTCCTCGTTTTGGACGAGGTGACAAATCAAATCGTATTCGGTCGGGGTCAAATCGATGGACTGCCCATACTTCGTCACTTGCTTCGCGGCCAAGTCGATGGCGAACGGTCCTGACTTCAACCGTTTGTTCTCTTTTCGTTTCACTTTCTCGACGCGTCGTAGCAGTGCCTGAATCCGTGCCACAAGTTCGCCCGGACTGAACGGTTTGGCGATATAGTCGTCCGCTCCTCGGCCGAGCCCTTCAATCTTATCTTCTTCCAGTGTGCGCGCTGTCAGCATGATGATGCCGACATTCTCATCTAAGTCGCGGATGGCGGCGCATGCCTCGAACCCATCCATCTCGGGCATCATCACGTCGAGCAAGACGATATCGAACGGTTCGCGGTCGAACGCCGTGACCGCCTCGCGTCCGTTTGTCGCCTCGAAGACGTCGAAACCGGCCCGCTTTAAATTAACGATGATGAAGCTGCGAATCGCATGCTCGTCTTCGGCTACTAATATCCGATTCATATATCCACCTCTTCTGATGTTCACTTCTCTACATTATAGTTACGTTTTTGCGACAAGGTTGTCAATTGACCTCAAATCGTATTAGGATGGAGTCATTAGATTCTGAAGGAGGACTCCTTACCATTATGAGTTACAAGATGATTGTTTTAGATATGGACGATACGCTCCTCACGAGCGACCATACGATTTCTGCCAAAACGAAAACGGCCTTGCTGGATGTACAAGCACGCGGACATAAAGTCGTGCTCGCGAGCGGTCGCCCGACATACGCGATGTGGGATGCTGCCCGAGAGCTCGAACTTGCCAAATATGGTAGCTATATTCTCTCATTTAACGGTGCCTCCATCATCAATTGTGAGACGAATGAAGAAATCTTCTCGAGTACGTTGCCTCCTGAAACGGTCGCCCATCTCCATGATATCAGTGTCCGGGAAGAAATCGCGATTCATACGTACATCGGTAACGAAATCGTAACCGATCAACCGAACCCATATACCGATATCGAAGGCGAATTGACAGGGATGCCGGTCATCCATGTCGATGACTTCAAAAAAGCGGTAACGACGCCTGTCGTCAAGTGTCTCATGCTTGGTGACGGAGACACGCTCGCGCCAATTGAAACAAAACTTCAAGTCGAGCTCGAAGGGAAACTCGCTGTCGCCCGTTCGAAGCCGTTTTTCCTTGAGTTCACGGAAGCAGGTGTGACGAAAGGGACAAGCCTCGCCTTCCTCGCCGAACACGTCGGCATCGAGCAAGCCCACGTCATCGCTTGCGGAGACGGGAACAACGACTTGACGATGATCGAATGGGCCGGCCTCGGAGTCGCCATGGGCAACGCCAACACGACGGTCAAAGGCAAAGCCGACTTCATCACGAAATCAAACAATGAAGACGGGATTGCGCACGTCATCGAGACGTTCATGGGAACCGCCCTCGTCGATCAATGAGCGGATAACCTAGGTTAAATTCAAGGAGGAATTACGATGAATAAAGGATTGAAACGAGCAGGACTTGGTCTAGTCGGTACAGCTGTCGCCGGTGCCGCTTATGTATTCTTGTCCCCGAAACCGACCTCACGCCTCGTCAAGACCTCATATTCCGGCGGGAACGAAGTGGCCATCAGCGAGTTCGAGAAAGTCGTTCAAAAAACGTCGGTCCGTAAAGACATCGACTACCATTCGGCTTACGAGAATGGAACGTTCGACTTGATTCGTTACGAAGGCGAGAAACAAATCGTCCCGACCATCTTTTGGGTACACGGCGGTTCGTTCGTCGGTGGCGATAAGGCCGACGTCTTCAAGTATGCGACGTCAATCGCAAGCAACGGCTATAACGTCGTCAGTGTCAATTACGCACTCGCCCCAGACGTCACGTACCCGGTGCCGCTCCAGCAACTAGAAGAGGCATACACGTATATCGCCGAAAACAATGACCGCTTCCGTCTCGACCTCGACCGCGTCTTCTTTGCGGGTGATTCGAACGGTGCCCAACTCGTCGCCCAGTTCGTCGGTATTCAATTGAACGACGACTATGCCCCGTCTGCCGAAGTGAAGCAAGTCGTCCCGAAACCATCCATCCTCGGTGCGGTTCTCATGTCAGGTCCGTACGATTTGAAACGAAGCATCGTCGAGTCGTCGAAGGCCCTCAACCGATTCTTATTCAAACGGATCGGTTGGGCGTACTTCGGAACGTACAACTGGGAGGACTTGCCGGTCGTCGCGGAGGCGTCGCCGCTCGTGAACATCCCGGCCGCGTTCGTTCCGACGTTCATCACCGACGGCAACACCGGTTCGTTCGAGACACAAGCGAAAGAGTTTGCGACGATTCTTTCAGGTCGGACGGACGTCACGAGCGTCTTTTATGACCGAAACGAACAGGCACTCGGCCACGACTACCATTTTGAGATGGATCAACCGGCAGCCAGTGCAACGTATCGCCGTTTGATTGCATTTTTGCGTGAGACGACACACTAAAATAAACTAAAATAATCCCCGCCCTGTCATGGGCGGGGATTATTTTTGTCAATTGAGCAAGCGAAGTGCGCGACCGATCAACTCATGCCGCGACGGCGACGTCTCACGCAACTCGTGAAGTCGTTCCGTCAGTGCCTGACGTAGTTCAGCAGACTCGACGAGTTCCAAACATTCGATGTGGAGCAGCCAGGCATCGGGATGATCGGCAAGAATCGTCGGCACGAGCTCATCGATCGACTCACCTTGCTCCCGCATATTGCGAATTCGATTGAACATCGGGTCATCGTTCGTCCACACACGGGCGTCACGTTCGATCTGGACCGGCTTCTCCAAGATGATAAGCTCTTCAATCTCGGTGCCTGGGAAAATCGATGGGAGCGTATCTTGTCTCACTTCAAGTGTCGTGAGATGGATTTGCCGGTCTTCAATCGTGACGATGACGTCTTCGAACTGTAACGCTTCCGTCGTCTCGCTGACGAGGCGTCCGTCCAGTCGAATCTCTGCCGTCGCCAATACGTCTTGAAGCGGTCCATCGAGCACGAGCAGGCCGTGATTGTGCATGTTCGTCAATTGACCGTGATCGACGTTCACACAGTCGTCCCATTGAACGAGGGCATGTGACCCAGAGCGTGTCACGTGACGAATCACACCGACGCGGTCCGTCCCGTCTTCAAGCCGGACAGTCGATTGACTGCCCGACGCGAGCGCTTTCTCGAGTGAGGCGATTCCACCTTGGTTGACCGCCATCCGTGACTCGAGTTCGTCTAGCGCGTCCTTCAACGCTTCAAAGTCTGGAATGACGAATAACTCGCGTTGCATATTCGTCACGTCTTGTTTCGTCTCAAGGGCGTGCTCCAAATTGAATGGATGCTTCGTGACGGCGTCTGTCAAACAGTGACGGCTCTCTCCGACCGAAGATAACAGGCCTGCCCCGTAGATGAGCGGATTGTCCACATCACCGATGAGACCGAACTCAACCGTCCACCAAAAGATGCGGGCGACTTGTTGTGCTTCAGAGAAGCCAGTCACTTGGGCTTTGGCCGCATGAACAGCCGCTTCGGCGGCGGCAATCTCCTCGTCCGTCGAGTTCGCATTCTCCTTCACGACGGTCAATCGTTTAAGTGCTGCGAACGAGGCATGTTCTTCTCGATTCATGAATGCCCTCGCCCCGAGCTGACCGAACCGCTTCACAATCTGTGAAAATTCAGGATCCATCAACATCGGTGCATGGCCGGCCGCCTCGTGGATGATATCCGGTGCCGGACTGTATAAAATATTCTCGACTTTTCGGATATCGGTCGCGACCGGCAACATCCCGTTGCCTTGGAAATCAAAGAAAGCGACGCCTGGAATGAGACCATCGACTGCGACCGTCGACCAACCGGCCGACCGCATCTCTTCGGTCATCTGTTCGACGTTCGGGAGACGCTCCGGTCCCATCCCCGTCTTTTTCAACCCTTCGATGTAGAACGGGTGGGCCTTCCCTTCAAGCGTGTGCAAGTTCAGTCGTAAGACGAAGCGCCAGACCGCATGATCGGTCGGCGTGTACTCGTCGTAGAACTGTGGCGAAATATGAGGGGCCAAATGGCGTGGAATGATTTGTGTGAGCATGATGTTTCCTCCTTTAGTTGACTGAACGTAAAAAAATCCCTATCGATTCACTCGATAGGGACGACTTCGGCCGCGGTACCACCCTGATTACTAGACGGACGTCTAGTCACTCTACTCCGATAACGGGGGACCGCTCAACACGTGAGAGCTCGCGAACTGTAATTCGATTCATCCTATGGGCGTGTTCACAGCACCACACGCTCTCTGGGCCAGGGAAGATGTCTCTACTTCGGTTCGGTCATCGCTTTTATACTGTTATACAGTTATGCTTCTATGCACATTCGCTTTTAAGTACTAAAGTATCTTGTTGCTAGTAACGATAACAGACGATTTGGACGCCGTCAACAAAAAAACAGTCCGCATCTGCAGACTGTCACAAACACCAATCGATTTCAGGTTGACCCCACTCACTCAACTTCGCATTCACTTGCGAGAACGGCTTCGATCCGAAAAAGCCGCGATGGGACGAGAGCGGACTCGGGTGGACAGAGGTCAAGACGGCGTGTTGCGGGCCAATAAATTTCTGTTTCTTCTTCGCGTCGTTCCCCCATAAGATGAACACGAGCGGCTCTTCCCGCTGCCCAAGTCGCTCGATGATGGAGTCGGTGAACTGCTCCCATCCCTTCCCGCGATGTGACCCGGCCTTACCCGCTTCGACCGTGAGCGCGGTGTTGAGCAGCAACACGCCTTGGCGGGCCCATGCCTCTAGATTCCCGCTGGTCGGCACGGGACAGCCGATATCGTCATGCAGTTCTTGAAAGATATTCCGCAGTGACGGCGGGAAACGGACACCTTCTTGGACCGAGAAGCTGAGTCCATGCGCTTGGTTTGGTCCATGATATGGATCTTGTCCGAGAATGACACATTTGACATCCTTGAACTTCGTGTAGACGAATGCATTCCAAATGTCTTCTCGGGCCGGATATACGGTCGATGTCGCATATGCCTCATCGACGAACGCCTTCAAGTCATTAAAATAAGGCTCGGCCATCTCGGATTCGATGATGTCGCTCCAATCGCCGAGCAGGCGATCTGATAACTGTTCTCCCATGTTCTTCTCCCCTTTCCGTCTTATCATACCCGAATCGATGGCACACAAAAAGACGAGCCCGATTGGACTCGCCTTGACCATTATACTGTGACTGCACCTGCGACTTCTTTCGCAAGTGCTTCGGCTTTCGCTTTTGCGTCAGCAACGATTTCTTCGATTTTGTCTGGGTATTGGTTCATTCCTTCAACCGGAAGTGTCGTCACTTCTGTCACGCCTACGAATGCGAGTGCTTGACGAAGGTATGCGTCTGCGAAGTTGAGGTCCGTACCCGTGTAGATACCACCAGTGCCTTGGATGTGGATTGCTTGTTTGTTCTCGAGAAGACCGACTGGACCTTGTTCTGTGTAACGGAACGTTTTACCAGCAGTCAATACGCTGTCGAGGAACATCTTCATGCGTGCTGGGAAGAAGAAGTTCCACATTGGTGTCGCGAACACATACATGTCAGCTTCCATGAACTTCTCGAGCATACCGTTCATTGTCGCGACTTTAGCTGCTTCGACATCTGTGAGTGCTTCACCTGATGCGAATTTGCCCCATGCGCTGAGGACGTCGCCGTCGATTTCTTGGACATCGACATCGTAAAGTTCAATTGCTTCAACTTCGAGTGACGCATTCTCGTTCGTGAGTGTCGTCATGAATGTTTCAGCGACTTGTTTGCTGTATGACAATTCTGTCGGTTTCGGGTTAGCAGATACGTATAATACCTTTTTCATAATGAGTTCCTCCATAAAAGTAATCTCTATTTGTAACAACAGTTTGAACTATATCATCTGTATATCTCACAGTCAATTATTTTAACTTCAAGATAATTAGTCAAAAAAACAGGCAGGCGTTATTTGCCTGCCGCGTTATAACCGACTCGTTTCAATAAATCGATTAACTGTTCAGTCTCTTGGTCGCTAAGGGGACCATAGATGTCTTTAAAAATCTCGATGTGCTCTGGATAGACGACGTCCATCAAGCGCTTGCCTTCCTCTGTCAACGAGGCGTAGGTGACGCGTCGGTCAGACGGACAAGCCACACGCTCGATTAAGCCACGTTTTTCAAGCTTATCAATCACGTACGTGACGCTTCCGCTCGTAATCAAAATTTGGTCTCCGATTTGCTGGAGCGGGGTATCCCCTCGTTTATACAAGACGGATAAAACACCGAACTCTGTTGAATTCAATTGGTGGCGTCGTAAATCGTCCTTCACACGGTCACTGATCGCGTCCATCGCTCGTGCCAAGACGATCCATGCCTTCAATTCGAGTGATTCAATCATGTCGGTTTCACCTCAATTCGTTCATCATTTACTTTTAGTATAGCAGGACATGAGCAGTATACGGTGGGATAAACGCTTCGTCAAGAAACTTCTTCATTGTCGCCCCTGTCTGAAACGTTTAGAATGAAATTATTGCGATTTTTAGAAAGGGTGGACGGTATGCGTGATTATTACGAGATTTCATTGACGATTAAACAAGCCTATTTGAGTACGGTCATCAAGTTGTTGAACCGGGAAGGCATCGCCCCAGACTATGCGCTCGAAAAAGAAGGTGCGGTCTTTTTATTGTTCAACCATTTGCCATGGCCGAACGTCACACGTGAACCGCATGCAGTCGAACGTTTCTTGTTGACGTTGCCACGTGAAGATTACTTGTTCGTTAAAACAAAACGTAAGTCGCCCGTCCCGGACCACGAACCGGTCGCCTGCATGGGGGCATTTGACTCACCGTTCCATGAACATTTGAAGATTGAACTCGCCGTCGACGAATCCGACGCGAACCACCTTGATATGTCGGCGTTCCGACACTACTGAACAACACATCTGTGTTGTTTTTTAGTGACTAGCCTCGCCACAAGAAGGGAATAGATGACAATATCTGAATGTGAAAAGGGGAATGTGCTTTGATGGATACAGTCATGTTAATCGTCAACCCATCGTCTGGGAAAGAGTTAGGAACCGAGCACGCCGCGGCCGCGGAAGAAGTATTACGTGAGCGTTACGGCAACGTCGATGTCCGGTTTACGGAGAAAGCTGAAGATGCCACGCATTTTGCAAAAGAAGCGGCGTCAAAACAATATAAAGCTGTCATTGCGATGGGCGGTGACGGGACGTTGAACGAGGCGGTCACCGGTCTCGCAGAAGCCGATTACCGTCCTGATTTTGGAATCATCCCGCTCGGTACCGTCAACGACCTCGCCCGCGCGCTCGGTGTCCCGAGCAATCCCGAGGCCGCTATCGAGGCCCTCAAAACCGCGCAACCGACACCAATGGACATCGGGAAATATGAGAATGGCTACTTCATGAACGTCATCGCCATCGGTCTCATCGCCGAGGCCGTCGATGAAGTCACCGTTGAGGAGAAAACGAAATGGGGACCGCTCGCTTACTTAATCGAAGGCATTAAAGCGTTCCGCGAACATAGCCCATACGCCTTGTCAGTCCAAGCTGAAGAGCATGTGTTCGACGGGGATGCATTTTTGGTCGTCATCGCCCTCACGAACTCGGTCGGCGGGTTTGAGAATTTTGAACCGGACGCCAAGTTGAACGATGGCTTGCTTCACGTCTACTTATTTGAAAATCTCGGCTTCAAAGATGCTATCCAACTCGCACCGGCTCTGTTTACCGGTAAATTGAAGGAAACGGACAGCGTCACGTCGTTCACGACGAAACGGGTGCATGTCGACTCTCCTGAGTCACTCCCAGTCAACGCCGATGGAGATACGGGCGGCAAGCTCCCGCTTACGTTCGAAGTGCTTCCGAGCCATCTGAACGTCTTGAAGCCAGTCGAGTGAAACAAGGATTCCTCCCCTTAAACGTTAAAACGTGTCACGGAAAGGAATGGGAATGATGGCCATCTCGCTCGTCCCGTTAAAGAAGGCGTCGGACGCCATCGTCGCGACGTTCAACCGTTGGAACAACGATCCCGCAATCGTCCATTTGATTCGTCCCGTCCGCTCGGCGGAAGAACTTGCCGCCGAACATCACATGACAATCGAAGACTTGACAGACCGCCTCCTGACGCACGATATCTTCCTCATCTACGCAGACGACATGCTCGTCGGTGAGGTGAACGTCATCTATGACGCTCCGCATCTGTATGACAACGAACGCGGAAGCGCCTGGCTCGGTCTCGTCATAGGAGAGCTGAACGGTCGCGGGAGAGGTATCGGTACAATGGCCCTTCTCTTGTTAGAAGAACGATTGCGAGCGCAAGGTGTGCCTCGCATCGAGCTCGGTGTGTTCGGATTCAACGAAGCGGCGCAACGACTTTATCGAAAGGTCGGATACACCGAGATCGCCCGCATCGAGTCATTCACCTATTGGAACGGTCAGTTTTGGCCGGATATCCGGATGGAAAAGCGATTGGATTGAAAAGACCTTCCTCAGACGCGAGGAAGGTCTTTCATCAGTTGTTCAAATTTTCGACTTCGACGACGCGGAACCCTTTTTGTTCGAGTTGTACGACAATCTTGTCTTTCGTCTTCTCGTCACAGCCCGGTGGCAACGTGATCAATACCCGGCGCAAGACTTTGCTCTTGGCGTCAAGCGTCATGAGACTGGCGATTGACGAGTATTTGCTGATGATTTTCGTGATTTTCTCAAGCGCCCCCGCCTGTTCACTGAGTGCGATCGTGACGACATAACTCCCCGTGTCACGGCTCCATGCCTCTTCGAGCATGCCGAGCATCTTCCCGTGCGGCAATATCCCGTAAAATTCATTGCTCTCATCTTTTAAGACTGCGATATACGGCAATTCTTTAATCGAGAAGAACACTTTGAAGAAACCGTCCGACTCATGGACGTACTTTTGCGTGTTCTTGATGAGCTCCATGACATTATCGTCTAGGCTCGCCCCACCCATCCCGTGGCGATAAATATGCATTTTATAGATATTACCGCGGAAAAACGTTCCCGTCTCATCGAGCACAGGGACACAACGGTAACCTGTCTTTTCGAGCGTGTCGAGCGCCTCGCGCAATGTCGCCTTTTCACTGATTGTGACGACATCTTTCTTCGGAATGCATAAGCTATGCACTAACATGCGATTTTCCTCCTAGCCAATTGAAAGTGGTCTACACCCTATTCATTACTATTCCCCAAATATGATTGAAATCCTGCCAACAATTTTCAAAAACTTATTCCTGTACGGAAACGACCTCGGAATTTGTCGTAGCGTCAAAAAGTCGTTATAGTGAAACTATCCAAACAGACAAAGGGGATTGAACGACTATGACAATGAAAAAAGCGTTAACGATCGCCGGCTCGGATACGAGCGGCGGCGCAGGTATCCAGGCTGATTTGAAGACGATGGAAGAACTCGGTGTTTATGGCATGACCGCCCTCACGGTCATCGTGGCTCAAGACCCACATAATGCGTGGAACCACGAAGTGTTTCCAATCGATACGACGTTAATCGAGAAGCAAATCGATACGGTCCTCGCCGGAATCGGTGTCGATGCCGTCAAGACAGGTATGCTCCCGACGCCAGAGATCATCGAACTCGCTGCCCGTAAAATTAAAGAGTACGGTATCGAGAACGCCGTCGTCGACCCAGTCATGGCGTGTAAAGGTGCCGACGAGATTCTCAACCCGGACGTCGCGGTCGCGATGCGCAAGCACCTCGTGCCGGTCGCTAAAATCATCACACCGAACTTGTTCGAGGCGCGTATGCTCGCTGGCCTCGATCAAACACCTTCCACGATGGAAGAAATCAAAGAGGCTGCTCGCTTGATCCATGAACTCGGCGCTGAAATCGTCATCGTCAAAGTCGGTGGCAAGCTCGGCTTCGATACAGCGTTCGACGTGCTTTACGACGGTAACGAGTATCGCCTCCTCGAGAGCGAAAAAATCGACCCTGCCTTCACACACGGCGGCGGCTGCACGTTCTCGTCAGCTATCGCGGCGTCACTCGCGAACGGTCACTCCGTCGACGAAGCGATTGAAATCGGAAAAGAGTTCATCACCGAAGCGGTCCGTCACTCGTTCCGCCTCAACCAATACGTTGGTCCGACGAACCATACCGGTTACCGCAAAAAATTAGCTACACAATCTTAACGGGTGGCCCGGGACGCATGTCTCGGGTCATCGTTTCCATTGGAGGGAACCGCGTGAAATCGATTCAACCTACAACCATCCAGACTTATTTGGACGCGCATGTGTCCATGCCACTCTATGTCCATGTCGAGACGACGAACGGGGCGTATGCGACGCATAACGACCCTGATTTTCATAATGCCGGTATGTTTATCCGCAACGTCGTCATCGAATATAGCATCGGCCAAATCAAAGGCGATGGGCCTTATCGGGTCGGCTTGAAGCTCGATCACGGTTGGCTTTACGTCGAAGGTTTGACCGATTATGAATTGCATGGGGACCAACTCCTGCTCGCCGGGCATGACCGTCTCGGACGTCTCGCCTGTGCCTTACATTTAGACATCAAACCGCTCCCGCAAGGAGCCTCGGAGGTGGAAAGCCAATGATTGGACCGTTACTCGTTATTTTTCCGCATCCTGATGATGAAGCGTTCAGTTCTGCCGGGACGATTATCCAGCATCATAAGAACGGCTTCCCGGTCACATACGTCTGCTTGACGCTCGGTGAGATGGGCCGCAACATGGGCTCGCCGATTTTCACGACGCGTGAAGAGTTGCCGAGGATTCGCAAGCATGAGCTCGAGGAAGCATGTGCCGTCATGGGCATCGACGACCTCCGCATGTGGGGACTCCGTGACAAAACCGTCGAGTTCGAAGACGAAGCAGAACTCGCGGCACGGTTCAGTGCCTTGATCGAGGAAGTACGGCCGGCCCGCGTCATTTCCTTCTATCCGGGATACGCCGTCCACCCCGATCATGAGGCGACGGCACGGGCGGTCGTCCGGGCGCTCCAAGAGATGGATGAAGCGAATCGTCCTGAGTTTTTAGGCGTCGCGTTCGACCACCGCACCGAAGCAGAACTCGGAAAACCGCACGTCATCATCGACGTCGGTCAAGAGAGTGCCGCAAAACGCGAAGCGCTCTTCGCCCACCGCTCTCAGACGGAAGGACTGCTCCGGGCGATTGATAACGCAGAAAACGCCCACGTCATGGAATTACTCCAACGTGAGCGTTTCTATCACTATCCGTTCTCATGATTCATAGGCAAGGCGTGTTACGTACAGCAATGTACCGACAGCCCCGAGGCCAATCAATGTTCCCAATACGACAACGATATGTTCCATGTTCTCACCTCTACTCGGTTATACGAACTTGATGGATCATTGGTTTCAAAGCGCATGTGCTGACATGTGCTTTTTTATTTAGAAGTACAAGAAGTAAATGACAACCGCCAATACGATGCGATAAATCGCGAACGGCGTCAATTTGACTTTATTGATCAACTTTAAGAAAAATTTAATCGACAAGAGCGCGAACAAGAACGCGCTAATGAATCCGACGACGAAGACTGGGAGGGTCGCCATCGTGAAGTACTCCCATTTGCTGTAGAGCGACAGCGCACTGGCACCGAACATAATCGGTACGGCCATGATGAACGTGAAGTCTGCCGCGGCCCGGTGACTCATTCCTAAAAGGACACCCCCCGAGATGGTCGACCCTGAGCGTGAAAAGCCTGGCCAGAGCGAGAAACATTGAATCAAGCCGACACCGAGCGCTTGTTTATACGAAATCTCATCGAGCGTTGCCGTCGTTTGCCGCTTCACGCCTGACAAGTCCGCAGCAATCATGAAGAATGCGCCGATGACGAGTCCGATTAAGACGGTCTTTATGGAGAACAAGTTCTCATCGATATAGTCTTCAAACAATAGCCCAAGCACGGCTGCAGGGAGCAGACCGATGAAGATATGTAGCAAGTTCAGTTTCTTTGTCGGCCCGCTGCTACGAATCGCGAGCAACTCCTTCGGATTCAACAACTCTTTGAACCGATTCCGAAATACGACGATGACCGCTAAAATCGAACCGAGCTGAATCACGATTTTAAACGTGTTCGCCACCTCTTGACCGAGGAAGCTGCTCGAGTTGAGCCACAGGTCGTCCACGAGAATCATATGTCCCGTTGACGATACCGGAGCAAACTCTGTCAGCCCTTCGACGACACCTAACAAAAATCCAATCAATAATTCATACCATTCCATTGTTTGTCTCCTATTCCAGTATTGTTTCTTATCATACACGGGAGCTCCTCCGACCGCCTCGGTCTTGAGGCGTAAAAAAAGGACGCTTCAGGAAGCATCCTCTCTCCGAGCTATGACCGTGACAAGTGTTTGATGCAGACAAACGGTGATTCCGATGAAACAAAAGGCGGTGAAAAGCGTCATGTCGGCCCCGACGACAAACACTAGCCCGAACAGGATGATGCCGCCATGCAGCAACATCGAGACCGACGATTCCGTCGTCGCCCTGATTCCGGATGGGACACGGTGGTGCAATGCACCGAGATAGAGCGGCTCGACGATTCCAATAAGACAGGCCATTCCAGCCATCAACAGCAGACCGCTCGGCCCTGGATAGAGGCCAAGAACGACAAAGCCGATACCGGTGCCCCACCCGATTCCGTGCAGCCAACGTTCGGCCGTGGCAAAGCGTAACAGTATCGGTGCGACCAACTGTCCCGGTATTTGAGTGAGCAACAGGACGGTCGAAATTATTCCGAAGCAATAGATGGGAACTTCGACGTCACGGGCGTACAACTGCCAAAACTCATCGATGAAATTGAAGGCGGCAAACGTCATGACATACAACGACGACACGATGAACAGTTGGCGATGCTGCCGGATGAAGCGAAAACCTACCCCGATATCCGCCCACTTCAACCGTTCGTCTGACACGACCCGTCTCGGTTCGACAAGGACAAAACTACATGTCGTCGCGATGAACAAACTGACAATCGATAGCACATAGTTCAGTTCAAACGGGAAGCGTGTGGCCAGCAGGGCACCGCTGATCGCCGCGAGAACCGCTGCAACGATTCCGATGACATTCAACCGCCCGATCCAGCGCTCGAACGTTTCCGGCTTCCCGTCCTGTTCGAGCGTCTCATACAGCAACGAGTTCTCCGCCCCGCTCCGAAGCGCCGCCCCAATACCTGACAAGGCGATGGCGACAGCAAACCCGACAAACGAGAACGACAACAATAGAACGATAAACGATAGACATTCCAACCCGACCCCAATCTGCATCAGCCGCCGCCGCTCGAATCGGTCGGCGAGGACACCCCTCGGTACTTCCAGCATCACAACGAGGACGGCGTAAATCATTTCGAGATAGACGACTTCTTGAATCGTGATCGTCCGCGACTCCCAAAACAGACGTTCAATCGTGTAGGCTGGGATGAGGGCATCGAACCAACGGATCCAGCCGAGCAACACAACGTTTCGATCGACTTAACTAGGTGAACGTGCTCGTTTCATCATACATCTCCTCCTTATTTGTCTATTCCCGCTGACACAAAAAAAGCCACGGAAACATTCCGTGGCCTGCACATTATTTAAGCAGATTGAGCATCTCGCGATTGAACGCCGGGATGTCATCCGGTTGTCGGCTTGTGACGAGCTGTTCTTGGCAGACGACGACTTCTTTGTCCGCATACTTCGCCCCAGCGTATTCCATGTCGACTTTGATCGATTTGTAGCCGGTCGCGTCGCGGCCTTCGAGCGTCTTCGCCGTAATCAACAGCTGTGGTCCGTGACAGATGGCGAACACCGGTTTTTTCGCGTCCATGAACGCCTTGGCGAACTGGACGAAACGATCATCTTCGCGCAACAAGTCAGGTGAGAATCCGCCCGGTAAGAGCAGTGCGTCAAAGTCTTCCGGTGAGACGTCGTCGATGGCTTTGTCGATTGTGACCTTCGACTCCCCTTGTTTGCCTTCGACTGTATTCCCAGCTTTTTTTTCAATCGTGACAACGTCGTGCCCTGCTTCCACCAATGCGTCGCGCGGACCCGTGAACTCTACGTCTTCAAACATATCTGTGATTAGCGTTGCTACTTTTGCCATATTGAAACACTCCCTCATTATTTTTGTGCACATAGGGAGTGTTCCACACCTAACCGGGCAATAAACATTCAGCGGAACTTCGAGACATACGGATTGGCCCGCTCAAAGAAGCGATACGGGTAGTCACGCGCTTCCCCCGTGTTCGGGATTCCCACGCGCGGACCCGCCTCGATGTCCGGAATGACATCCCCTTCGACGATATAGAGTGGTTCATGTTGGAGCGAGTGGCCATACAGGTCCATCGTGATGCCGAGCGCTTTCGTCAGCTTTCCGGGACCGTTCGTCTGATCGAACCGTTTGATGCCAGGACGATTCATGTCGATAATCGCTTGTCCTTCAATCGGTTCGATGGCTCGGATGAGGACGGCTTCTGGCGTGCCGACCGGTCCGCTCACGACGTTCAGGAGCGTATGCGTGTGCATTTGATACGTATAGACGTGTCCCGGCAACCCGAACATGACCTCGGTCCGATTCGTCCGTCTGCCCCCGAAGCTATGGGCCGCTCGGTCGATGGCGCCAAGGTAAGCCTCCGTCTCGACGATTTTTCCGACAATCTGACCGTCGAGATGATCGTGAACGAGATAGTGGCCGAGTAGCGACCGGGCCAATTCGAGCGTCGGTTGTTCATAAAATGATGGATTGAGTCGTTTCATCGTCATCCCTCCTCGGTCTCATTTTCTCAAATGAAGACAGGAACATACAAAAAAGATGCCCTGAACGATTCAGGACATCTGTTAAATTATGATGCGATGCGCATCGCCTCACGTTGCTTTCCCAACTTCACGTATCCGAGAATGATTGAGAAAATCGGGCTGAGCCAGAGGAAGAAGGCGAACGGTGCGTATTCAAGCACCGGCACGCCGAGCGTGGCCGCAAAGAACGCACCCGACACGCCCCATGGGATGAGCGGGTTGATGACCGTCCCGCCGTCTTCGAGGGCACGTGACAAGTAACGGGGATCGATGCCGCGAGCGATGAACCCTTGCTTGAACGCTTGACCTGGGAGCAAGATTGACAAGTACTGTTCGCCGGCGAGCAAGTTGACACCGATTGAGCTGAGGACGACCGACAATACGGAGCTTCCTGGTGACTTCAACCGTTCGAGCAACGCATCAACGATCGCTTGGAACACACCGAGCTCACGGAGCAAGCCGCCGAACGCGAGCGCAATCAAGACAAGACTGACCGACCAGAGCATCGACTCGAGTCCGCCACGATCGAGCACAGCTGCAATCGTCTCGTTCTCGACACCTGACTTGAAGCCGGCCTGCATGACACCGAACCAGTTCGTGACGTTCCAGTTGCCTTGAACGAAACCAGCCGTCAACACCCCAGCGAACATTCCGACGAGCATCGTCGGCAAGACCGGCATGCGACGAAATGCGAGCACCGCGACGAGAACCGGCGCGAGGAGCGTCAACCATGACAAGTTGAACCGTCCAGCGAGTGCCGCCTGCGCTTCCGCAATTTGCGTCGTATCCGCCGCCTGGCCGCTCCGACCGAGAAGCGTGAACAAGATGAGCGTGATGAAGATGGCCGGTACGGTCGTCCCCATCATAAAACGGATATGGTCGAACAGTTTGACACCAGCCACAGCTGGCGCGAAGTTCGTCGTATCCGATAGCGGACTCATCTTGTCACCAAAGAGGGCACCCGAAACGATGGCCCCGGCCGCGAGCGCCGGAGAGATCCCGAGCGCCATCCCGATTCCGAACAAGGCGACCCCGACCGTACCGACTGTCGTAAAGGCACTGCCTGTGAACGACGAGACGATCATCGTGATGAGCAAGACGCTCGGCAAGAACCATTGTGCTGAAATTGTATCTAAACCGATGGAGAGGATCGTCGCCACCGTGCCAGACATTTGCCATACGCCAATCAACATCCCAATCAACAGTAAAATCAAGACCGGCATGATGGCTTCACGAATCCCGCTAATCATCGCCGCTTCGATTCGTTTGAAATCACGCGTCCGATAATACGCGTAACCCCCTATTAATACCATTGTGCCAAAGATCGCCATGTGTGGCGTCGCTTTGGCCAAAAACATCAGTGCGAGCAGGGAAATACCGCTCATCAGCACGACGAATACAGCCTCTTTTCCTTTCATCTGCATCGACGTCCCCTCCTTTCAGTTCCATTATTTTCTACCTAACCGCTTAAACGCTTTTATGCACGAAAGTGCTTCAGTGATGTTCTTTACTATACCTGCTTCTCTTTTCCCTGTCAAACGTCTTTTTATGGTAAAGTAAACGCTCGAGGGTGACCTCCGGAGTTCGTAACCTCCTCCGACATCAAAACTAGCGAAAAAGGAAGTGTGCACGTTGCAACACGAAAAAGCATTGGTCGTCTTTAGCGGCGGTCAAGATTCAACCACCTGCCTATTTTGGGCAAAACAACAATTCTCTCATGTGGAAGCGGTGACGTTCGCCTACGGGCAGCGCCATGACGCGGAAATCGAGGTCGCAAAAGAAATCGCGGCTGAACTCGATGTCCCGCACCACATCCTCGACTTGTCCTTACTTGGACAACTCACCTCTAATGCGCTCACGAGACATGATCTCGATATCGACAATGCGGACGTCCCAAACACGTTCGTCGATGGACGCAATCACTTATTCTTATCCTTTGCGGCCGTTATGGCCAAACAGCTCGGGATGCATCACATCGTCACCGGCGTATGTGAGACCGACTTCTCCGGTTACCCGGATTGCCGGGACCAATTCGTCAAGTCCTTGAACGTGACGCTCAACTTGGCGATGGACTATCCGTTCGTCATCGACACGCCGCTTATGTGGCTCGATAAAAAGCAGACGTGGGAACTCGCGGACCGTCTCGGTGCGTTCGATTACGTCAAAGAACGGACGCTCACGTGCTATAACGGCATCCTTGGATCAGGTTGTGGCGAATGCCCGGCGTGCGTACTCCGTCAAAACGGCCTCGTCGCTTATGAGGAGGTGCGCGTATGAAACACGCCCCATTCCTCGCCCCGACGAGTGTCGAAGCCAAACAAGACGGCTCGCTCATCTACTGTCCGCACCGCGTCCAAATCGTCAAAGAAGTGACGTTCGACGCCGCCCACCATTTGTTCGATTACGACGGTAAATGCCGCGCGCTACACGGACATACGTATAAACTACAGATGGGCATCAGCGGATTTTTAGACAACCGTGGCATGACGCTCGACTTTGGCGACCTAAAAGCCATCTTTAAAGAAGAACTCGAACCATACTTCGACCATCGTTATTTGAATGAGTCGTTACCTTATATGAACACCACTGCCGAAAACATGTGCTACTGGATTTTCGAGCAGCTCGCCAAGCATTTGCCTGACGAGCGCGACGTCCGCGTCGAATTCGTCAAACTGTACGAGACACCGACATCATACGCCGAGTTTCGCCGCGAATGGTTGGTGGACTGATGAAAATCCCTGTCCTCGAAGTGTTCGGCCCGACGTTTCAAGGAGAAGGCCGCGCCATCGGACAAAAGACGATGTTCGTCCGGACCGCTGGTTGCGATTATCGCTGTTCGTGGTGTGACTCCGCCTTCACTTGGGACGGCTCGGAGAAACCCGACATGCTGACAGCCGACGAGGTGATCGAACGGCTCGACGCGCTCGGTATGTACGACTACGTCACCATCTCAGGAGGCAACCCGCTCCTCATCGCCGCGATGAAAGATTTGGTGACGAAACTGAAGGCACGTAACGTCAAGCTCGCCGTCGAGACACAAGGCAGTCGCTATCAAGACTGGCTCGCTGACATCGACGACGTGACACTCAGCCCGAAACCACCGTCTTCCGGCATGACGACCGACTGGGAGAAACTCGACGCCATCGTCGAACGGCTACGCCCCGAACAGATGACGTTCAAAGTCGCCGTCTTCGACGAGATCGACCTCGCCTATGCGAAATCGGTCCAAGCTCGTTATGCTCCGGACGTTATGTACTTATCGGCCGGCAATCCTGAGCCCGGTACGGACGGTGACATCACCGACGCCCAGCTTCGTCGTTTGAAAGAACTGTGGGAAGACGTCGCTCGTGACCCGTCATGGCAAAGCGTACGTGTCCTGCCGCAACTGCACACATTACTGTACGCCAACGAACGTGGCGTCTAAGGAGAATACCTATGAGACCAGAAGACTTACAAGACTTATCGCTCCTCGGACAGAAGAGCGTCCCCTACATTTTTGAATACGCACCGGACGTCCTCGAGGCGTTCCCGAACCGTCACCCGGAGAACGACTACTTCGTGAAGTTCAACGCACCGGAGTTCACGTCGCTCTGCCCGATCACGAACCAACCGGACTTCGCGACGATTTACATCTCATACATCCCGGACGAGAAGCTCGTCGAGTCGAAATCGCTCAAGCTGTACTTGTTTAGCTTCCGCAACCACGGAGACTTCCATGAAAACTGCATCAACGTCATCGGGAAAGACCTCGTCAAGTTGATGGAGCCACGCTATCTCGAAGTGTGGGGCAAGTTCACGCCACGCGGCGGCATCTCGATCGACCCGTACTACAACTACGGTAAGCCGGGCACGAAATATGAAAGAATGGCGGAACATCGTTTGTTCAACCACGATTTATACCCTGAGACGGTCGACAACCGTTAAATCAAAAAGTAGGCGCTCAACGGGAGCGCCTACTTCTTTTTATAGCGATTGATTTGTCGTTTGATCGGTTCCCGGAACACCGTCGCGACGAGCGTAAGGACGACCAAAACGATGAGGGCAAGGATGATTAGCTTAAAATCTCCGCTCGCGATGCTGCTGCCGAGGAAGTTGTTGGCGAATGCACCCGGAATCATCCCGATCGTGGTCGCGAAGACATAACCCGGAAGTCTCACTTTTGCGAGCCCTGAGGCGTAGCTGACCAAATCAAAGTTCACGAGCGGAATCAAGCGTAAAATCAACACGTAGAAGAACCCGTCCTCTTCAATTTTATGCTGTAACTTCTCATAGTTACTCGTCTCGAAATGATGGAGAAAACGATTACCGAAGCGAATTGCGATATAGTAGGCGACGAGCGCGCTGAGCGTGGCTCCGATGACCGTATAGACGACACCAGGCAACGTCCCGAACGCCAGCCCACCGGCGACGGACAAGACTGACGTCGGAAATAGAATCAACGGGCGCAAGGTGAACAGTAAAATGTATACGAGCGGGGCGAGCCAACCGAATTGAACGATATAATCGCGAATCTCACCCGGCCGCAAGTCGATCCACTGATAAAGGAATGTCGCGGTACCAAAAATGAGCAAGACGATGGCAATGACCCACTGCGCTTTCCACTTGTTCATCGGTCGACCTCCTCTCTTCCTTCCATCATATCGCCTCACCTCGAAAAAGTAACGCCTTCCTTTTTTTAGGAATCACAGTATGGTACGGTTAGAAAAAGCAGAAGGAGGAATCCCTATGTATTTGGCCGATGCCATCAAATTGAAGAGCCTGCTCCATAAGCAGATTGATAAATTGTTAGAAGAAGTCGAACGCGTCGCATTCATTGAACTCGAGAAAGATGAACCGCTCCCAACGATCCAGTCCCGCTCACTCGAGGACATCGAAGTCGAACTCGAGTCGATTCGTCGAGATATGCGTTGTCTCGATCGTCTCGTTTATGAGGCGAACTTGAAGACGGTAATCGAGACGCACGACGGGCCACTCCCGCTCGTCGAGGCCATTGAGTTCGCGATTCAACTACGTGCTCAGGCCCGCATGTATCAAGAACTATCCGAGCGTCCGAAGCGCGAGTTTCAATACGGTTTTGGTGAAGGGACTGCCGTCATCAAGCATGCACTCTACGATCCGGAGCTATATCGCTTGAAAGCGATTGACGTCGAGAAGCGGGCGAACCGCATCTCAAACGCCATCAACGCGGCCAACTATCGAACGGAGATTGACTTTGACCCGAGTCGTTACATGTGACCTTGGCCCGGGGAGACTCCGGGTCAAGGATTGGCGCCACCACTTTTTCCTACGTCTAGGATGAGCATACGGCCATGGACCAACCAATTACCGATGACCGATGACACCTTTACTTGTCACTCGTTCCTAACCAGATACGATTCAAGTGCGCCGAAAACGCGCCGGGGAACATTCCCTGGCGCGTTTTTCACATGTGGTGATTATGATGGTCATGATGATTGTGATGATGCGAGCTTGAACGGCGGCGCGGTGCCGGCTCGTCGGCGAACTTCTCCCCGTCCAAAATGCCGAGCCGTTTATATTGGCGGTCAATCCGCTCTTTCGTCTCGTCGTGTACGTGCGGCGACTCCATGACCAAATGGTAACTGCCGAGTGCGACCCGGAACGGTTCCATCTGTGTCCGTTCGACCGGGAACGACGTGACGTCCCGCAAGTAGTCAGCGAGCCGGTTCGCCGACTCGTCACTCGGATGGTCGGCCAAGTCTGACGCGAACCGTTGCATGTCTTTCAACAGGCTGTTCGTCTTCACTTGATTGCGGATGCCCGCCATCACGGCGAATACAATTAACGTGATGATGCCAATAATAAAGATTGGAAAGATACTGAACATCCCTTCGAAAAACGAATCCCCCATCCCCGTCGACTCGATATAGACTTCTTCCCCAAACGCAAACGCATGGACCATGATGTCTCCCCCTTTTTTCTATCATACGGACGTGACTCCATTTGGTTTCATCTACACAAAAAAACCGTGGCATGTGCCACGGCTCAGCGGTCAGTTCAATTGTTTCTCCATCATGATGCGAGGCTCGTGATCCTCTGTATACGCCCCCATAATGTCGTAGCCACACAACAGATTCAAGATGATGACCCCTTTGTTCGTGTTACGGGCTTTCGTTCGAATCGAATGGAACCCTTGCGCTTTCACCCACTCAAGTTGCGTGTCCATCAGCTTGCGGCCGATACCATGCTTTTGAAACTCGGGGTGGACGCCGCCGGCCCAGCTGTAAAAGCGGTATGGCTCGGCCTCATAACCGATTTTGAAGCCGACCAGGCGCTCATCTGAAAATGCGAGCAACACGAGCGGATTCGCATGACGATACAGCCGTTCTTTAAAACGCAGTTGATCGATGTCCCCGTAAAGCGTGCGGTACAGGTTAAAGAATTCCTCTTCGTAGTCTTTGAAATTCGTCGTCACATCTTTCACGATAAATGAACTGGTCGTACTCATCTTTCCATCCCCTTTCAGTATATGGACAAGTTGTTCGTACGCCTGTACCTTTCGCCGTTTACTCCGTTTTTCCTGTCTCACGCGCAAAAGCGGTCAAACCTTTTTGCTTATACACACCGAGCGACCGCTTCGGAAGGCTCTTTACCATCCAATTTTTTAAGATGCGCTGCTTGTCTTCCACCTTCAGTCCATATCCGTCCGTCACGACATGGCGCGCCCGCGTCGTCACATCGTACAACGAGATGGCGGCAGCGACAGAGATGTTCAAACTTTGGACGTATCCTTGCATCGGAATCAAATAATTCCCGTCCGCCTTGGCGAGCGCCCGTTCCGATACCCCATGATGTTCATTTCCGAATAGGAGCACGGTCGGTTTTGACACATCGATGTCCTCAAGTGGGACCGCCTCTTCACTGAGTGCCGTCGCGAGCACTTGGTAACCGTCCGCCTTCAACCGATCGATCGCGTCCTCGATCGAAGGATGTTCGACCACGTCGACCCAGCGATCGGCGCTTTTGGCGATAATCGAGTTCGGCTTGAACTTGGCCCGTCCCTCGACGACGTGCAACGTCTGGACACCGAACGCGTCCGCCGAACGGAGCACGGCCGACTGATTGTGCGGGTCATCGACCCCTTCCGTCAAAATCGTGATATGGTTCGTCCGTAACTCCAACACTTCCTGCATACGCTTGACGCGGTCGGGCATCAACATGCTATACAGCAGTCGATCCTCTTCTAATAACAGGCCCGACTGCAACAATTCATCGAGTAATGCCGCTTGCTCTTCTTTTGATAATGCCGATGTCGTCTGTCTCCATCCCATCGTTCTCGCCCCTTTCAACCTCTAGTATTGTAGCGAGATTCGCTTCGACTGACAAGCTAGGGGCAAAGCGAGTCGAATCTGTTTCGATTATGAAAATAAATGAAAATTAGGAAACCGGTTGCACAAAGTTATGCAATCGATTACAATCATTAATGCAAGCGATTGCATTAACAGTCGCCACAGACAGATAAAAAGTTCCGTACAGGAAGGAAGCGTATAGAATGAAACAACTCATCTCGTTTGATTTTTGGCAAAAACTCGGTAAGGCCTTAATGGTCGTCATCGCCGTCATGCCAGCTGCAGGTCTCATGATCTCGATCGGTAAATTGATTGGCATGTCCGCCGGAGACGTCAGCATCTTGCTCACGACGGCTCGTATTATCGAAGACCTCGGTTGGGGAATCATCGTCAACTTACACATTTTGTTCGCAGTCGCCATCGGTGGCTCGTGGGCGAAAGACAAAGCCGGCGGTGCCTTCGCTGCACTCATCGCCTTCATTTTAATCAACCGTGTCACAGGCGCCATCTTCGGCGTCAACGGGGCGATGCTCCAAGACCCGAAAGCGACAGTCCAGTCACTCTTTGGAGCTGACCTCGTCGTCGCTGACTACTTCACATCTGTACTCGGTTCACCTGCCCTTAACATGGGCGTGTTCGTCGGCATTATCGCCGGTTTCCTTGGTGGTGCGCTCTACAACCGTTTCTATAACTTTAACAAATTGCCGAACGCCCTCTCGTTCTTCAACGGGAAGCGCTTCGTCCCATTCGTCGTCATCCTCGGTTCGGTCGTTGCCGCGATTGCCTTGTCAATCATTTGGCCGACGATTCAAGGTGCGCTCAACAGCTTCGGTGAATGGATTGCCACGTCACGCGACACGGCACCCGTTCTCGCGCCATTCATTTACGGTGCGCTCGAGCGCCTTCTCTTGCCGTTCGGCCTTCACCACATGCTCACTGTGCCGATGAACTACACGGAGCTCGGTGGCACGTACACGATTTTGACAGGGGCGACAGCCGGTTCGGTCGTTGCGGGTCAAGATCCGCTCTGGTTGGCTTGGGTAACGGACCTCGTTAACCTTCGTGCCGCTGGTGATACGGCTGCTTACAATGCATTGCTTGCTGACGTCGTACCGGCCCGTTTCAAAGTCGGCCAAGTTATCTTGTCATTCGCCGCCTTGATCGGTGCCGCTTACGCGATGTACCGCAACGTCGACGAAGACAAGAAAGCGCAATACAAACCGATGTTCTTGTCGGCTGGTCTTGCCGTCTTCTTGACAGGTGTCACAGAACCAATCGAGTTCATGTTCATGTTCGTCGCGCCAGTCCTTTACGTCGTCTACGCGCTCATGGCCGGTGCCGCCTTCGCTTTAGCCGATGTGATCGACCTACGTGTTCACGCGTTCGGTGCGATTGAATTGCTTACACGGATCCCGATGATCGTCAAAGCGGGACTCTTGCAAGACTTGATTAACTTCTTCCTCGTCTCGGCCGCTTTCTTCTTCTTGAACTTCGGTGTGTTCAACTTCTTCATCAAGAAGATGAACTTGCCGACGCCTGGCCGTAACGGGAACTACATGGAAGAAACAACAGAGAAGTCGACCGTGACCGGCAACGAGCAAGTCATGGGGATTATCGCTCTACTCGGTGGGAAAGAGAACATCGAGGACGTCGATGCCTGCATGACGCGTCTCCGTGTCACAGTCAAAGACATGTCGCTCGTCTCAGAAGAGAGCGAATGGAAAAAGAACGGCGCCATGGGTCTCATCTTGAAAGACCGCGGTGTCCAAGCAATCTACGGCCCGAAAGCCGACGTATTGAAGTCAGATATTCAAGACGTCATCGGTGCATAATCAACAGGCCAGCTCGTACGAGTTGGCCTGTTTTTTTCTAAAGGAGGACTATCGTGAATATTTTAACGCTGAACTGTCACGCCTGGTTAGAGGACCGCCAACAAGAGAAAATCGACTCGATCGTCGAACGGATCGCGAGCGAGGAATACGACATCATCGCACTCCAAGAAGTGAATCAACATAAAGAAGCCCCGCTCATCGACGGTTTGATTCGAGAGAACAACTTCGCCCATGTGCTCGTCGAGCGTTTGAAAGAGCAAGGCGTCGATTATTACATGACGTGGGACTTCGCCCATTACGGCTATGACATCTACGAGGAAGGCGTCGCAATTTTGTCGCGCACCCCGTTCATGTCGACCGAGTCGTTCTTCGTCTCCCAAACGACCGACCCGAACAATTATAAGTCTCGAAAAATCGTCAAGGCGGTCGTGGATGGCATGGATGCGCCGACGGCGATTTACTCTTGTCACCTCGGCTGGTGGCATGATGCCGACGAACCGGTCCGCCATCAGCTCGATGAACTGTTGCGCCGCGTCGAGGAAGACGACCGCGCCTTGTTGCTCGGTGACTTCAACAACGATGCGTTCATCCGCGGGGAAGGTTACGACTATTTGATCGAGCACGGTCTCCAAGACTTGTTCCACTTGGCGACCGAGCGTGAAGGCGATGCGACCGTTCAAGGTAAGATTGCCGGTTGGGACGAGAACAAGCAGGCGCTTCGCATCGACTTGATGCTGACGAACGCCCCGATTCACGTCTCACGCCACGCCGTCGTCTTTGACGGTGAGAACGGTCCGATCGTCTCGGATCATGCGGGTGTCGAGGCGACGGCGTTCTGGCGCTAATTTAGCCCTTTTCTTTCACAATGTGAGAGAAAAGGGTTTTGCTTTTGGCGAAAATTCGGTATGGTTGGAAACGACTGATGTCTAACAACCTTGAACGAAAGAAGTGATTTTATTTTGAGGACTACCCCATCGCTCAGTCGGACCGACTGGACGCTTATTTTATCACTCGCCTTGCTCACGTTCGTGCTCGGGACGAGTGAATTTGTCATCGTCGGCATTTTGCCCGATATCGCCGACGGTCTGTCGATTTCGATTGCCACGGCCGGAACGCTCGTATCGGCGTTCGCCATCACGTTCGCCATCGGCACCCCGCTGACGATGTCGTTGACGAGCCATTTGCCGAAACGAAAACTGATGCTCACGCTCACCGCTGCGTTCATCGTCTTCAATTTGTTCAGCAGTCTCGCCCCGACGTACGGAATATTGCTCGCGCTCCGGATGATGACCGCTGTCGTGACCGGCGTGCTCATCTCGCTCGCCATGCTCGTCGCCAGTGAATCGGTGCCGACCGGGAAGCGCGGCATCGCTGTCTCATTCATCTTCGGCGGTTTCACGATGGCGAACGTATTTGGCGTCCCGCTCGGTACATTCATCGGTCAACGCGCAGGGTGGGAAACGACATTCCTGTTGACGACCGCCTTAGGTGTCATCGCTTTCTTCGCCGTCTACCGCGTCGTGCCGAGTCACTTGACGAGCGTCAAGACGTCGATTGCCGATCAGTTGCGCCTATTGACGAACCCGCGGATTTTAATCGCGTTCTTCATCCCGGCGTTCGGCTTCGGCGCGACGTACGTCGTCTATACGTACCTCGTCCCGATTTTGAAAGATGTGCTCGGCGTCCCTGTCGCTTGGGTCAGCCCGATCCTATTCGCTTACGGGTTCATCTCCATCTTCAGCAACATGGCGGCCGGGAAAATCGCCAGCCATAATCCGATCGGACGGCTCCGGTTCGTCTTTCTCGTCCAAGCGCTCGTCTTGGCGGCCTTGTATGTGACGACGTCGAACATGACGCTCGGTCTCATCAATATTGCGCTCATGTCGTTCATGGCAATTCTGCTGACGACATCGACGCAAATCTATTTGATCGACTTGGCCGAGAAGTTCAATCCGGATGCCAAAGGCCTAGCCTCATCGCTCATGCCGGTCGCGAGCAACGTCGGAATCGGAATGGGCTCGGCGCTCGGTGGTCTTGTCTACGCCAACGCACCCGTCATGACGCTCGCCCTCGTCGGCGGTACCGTCGCGCTCGTGACAGCCTTGCTGACCGCGGTCAGCCATCAGCTCGATCAACGTTAAAACAGCGTGCCCCATTGATGTGGGCACGCTGTTTTTTAGAGCCAATCGATAATTTGGTCGATTATCTCGTCGAGTTGCTCTTTGGTGCTGAGCGGGCTGTCATTATCCCCGTTCTGCGGCCCGTACATCCCAAAGTTGGCATGGTTGCCGTCCTTGATTTGATGGAAGACGGCGTCATCCGGGACGTTGTCACGGCTCGCCTCGATATCAGCCGGTGTGGCCAGACCGTCGATCTCCCCAGAGACGGACAAGACACGCAGTTTGCTATCCGCCATTGTACTGATCGGATACGAGGCGAGGAAAATGACCCCCTCGACTTGCTCTTCATGCTCAAGCGCGTAACCGGACGCCGCCGAGCCACCGAGTGAATGCCCCCCGACGACCCAACGTTCGATATCCGGGTGGGCGGCGATGATATCTTCTGCTGCATCGATATCGGCTATCCCTAGATTCAAACGCACCGATGGGATGGCAACGAAGACACCTTCCTCTGCCAGTCTGGTGCCATAGTAAGCGTACGCCTCTTTCTCGACTTTCGCCCCCGGATACAGGATGACACCAACCTTGCTGTCCGTTTGCCCGAACTCGAGCCGATTGTCCACTGCCGTCGCCTCAGCCGCGTAACCGAGCGCCTCTTCCGTCGCTCCATACGTTAGTTGCGTCCATACGAGGAAGCCGATGATGGCGACCAAAATGACTCCTAATAGGCCAAGGCCAATCCACTTCAGTTTTTTCTTCATTATATACCTCCATTTGCATCCACTTCCCCGTCACGGTACACTAGTAGTAAAAAAGGGAAATATCAGGGGGACACCATGACGAAAAATTCTGTAACCACGACGATTCAGTGGTTTATTTTTATTTTAGCTACAAACATTGTACCACCGCTCTCGATTGCCGCCTTATTCGAACTGTCGCCGGCCGAGACGATGACGTTCATCTCACGCTCACTGTTCGTCTTTGCACTGTTCAGCATCATCCAGACACTGCTCGGACACCGCCTGCCCATTTTAG
Source organism: Exiguobacterium sp. TNDT2 (assembly GCF_003331145.1). GTDB lineage: Bacteria > Bacillota > Bacilli > Exiguobacteriales > Exiguobacteriaceae > Exiguobacterium. The sequence goes on from NZ_QLVE01000001.1 coordinate 82,371, forward strand.
AAGGACCGGCGGGGATTTGGTGGGGCGTGTTCACACTTTATGCATCCATCGGTCCAGCGCTTTATGGAAGCGGACAAGAGACGCTGCAAGCGCTAGGTTTCATGTTGTTCTTAAGTGGTGTGCTCGGTGTGGTCATGACTATCACCGGCCTGTTGCGACGGATGCTGTCGCTGTTCACCCCACAAGTGCTCGGCGTCTATATGATTCTGCTCGTCCTGCAACTGTCGGGCGCGGTCATTAAAGGTGGCTTTGGCGTGACCGAGGACGGCATTAACATCGTTCAAGCCGTCGCGACGGCCGGTCTCGTCTTATTCGCGCTCACGCTCGAGCGCAGCCGGTTCAAGCAGTATGGCCTCGTCATGACGCTCATCGCCGGATTTTGGTTGTTCAACTTGCTCGGACTCGGCAACCCGATTGTCCGTTCCGAGTCATTCTTCCTCGTGCCTGAACTTTTCCCGTTCGGAACGTGGGTGTGGGACTGGAACTTGCTCCCGACTGCTTTCGTCATTACACTTCTGCTCATGACGAACGTCCTTGCTAACATCAAATTGATTGAGCGTATCGTCAGCTCGCGTGAGAAACGTCAAATCGAAGGGAACGTCCCGGCGTCCGGTGTCGTCAGTGGGATCAGTCAAATGGTGGCGGGCTTGTTCGGCACACCGGGTCCAGTCGCCATCTCCGGAACGGCTGGTTTCTTATCTTCGACCGAAAGTGTGCATCGCACGCCGCACCTCGTCGCTCATACGCTCATGATGGTGCTCGCCCTCGTCGGTCCGTTCGTCTCGCTGATCGCGAGCATCCCAGCCGCTGTCGGATACGCCATCGTCACCCCGCTCATCGCGACGATGATTATCATCGGAATCAACGAGGCGGCATTCGAATTGAACCAAAAGACGGCCTCGCTCACCGTCGGTCTCCCGCTCGTCATTGGGGCCGGGGCGATGTTGCTCCCACCTGGGGCGATGAACGATTTGCCGCCGCTCTTGGCGACCGTATTCTCGAACGGACTCGTCCTCGGAACGATCGTCGCTTTGACGACGGCCATTCTCAGCCGCATCAAAGACTAAAAAAACTGACCTCGAGAGGTCAGTTTTTTTCGGTTACGTGCATATGGAACGCAGCATCGTGCGGCAAGACGGCACCATCTTCGGACTCGAAGTGTGCGCGGTCCTTGACGTAGGCGGCAATCGAAATCGTGTCGCGGTGAAGCGCACGTTTAAACGCTTGCTCGGCCGTGACCGGGGTCCCGTCGTCATTCTTCAACTCGAGTCCCATCAGCTTATAGCCGAGCGTCTGTCCGCCGCGGCGCATCTGACAGGCCTCGAGCGCGTAAGCGACGAGTGTCGGCGTGATGACGGCATGGACGAATTCGCTCTTCACTTTCTTGCGGACGAGCTGTTCGACACCAAAACTGAGCAATCCGGCAATGACGCCATCAATCAAGACGGCTTTGGTCCGTTTCTTCGTCAATGGTTTCATCGGCTCATCCTCTGCATCATACCAGACGTCAACACTTCGATGCCCTGTCCTTCTTCCGCGGCCATAATCAAGGCACGCGCCACATGGAGCGCTTGAATCGGTGCGGCGTCTGGGAGTTTGTCGAGCAACAACGGTTGGAACGGACGGCTGACAACCTCGGCCGCTTTCTCACCGAGACGGAACTCATCCCGCTCCCCAAGCAAGAGCGACGGACGGGCGATAATCAAGTGTTCGAAACCGAACACTTTGAGTCCGTTCTCGAGCTCACCTTTCACGCGGTTGTAGAAGAACGGTGACCGAAGTGACGCGCCTTGTGCCGAGACGACGGCATAACGTGTCGCCCCGTGTTGCTTCGCGACGCGTGCCACTTCGAGCGGCAAGTCGAGATCGACATGTTTGAACGCTTGACGTGAGCCGGCGACGGCAATCGTCGTCCCGAGTGCACAGTAGACGTCATCGATGTGCGGCAACGCCTCGTCCATTCCTTCAAACCCGACGACTTCATGCAGTTTTGGATGACTCCAACGCTTTGAACGTCGGACGATAATCCAGACTTGATCATATCGTTCTTGTTCGAGCAGCTGCTCGACGAGTTCGCGCCCAATCAAACCGGTGGCGCCAACGACAAGTGCAGTTTTCCCCATGCTTGTTCCTCCTAGATCCGTAGTTCCTTTCAGTCTAGCTGACTTGCCGGTTATCGGCAACGACCTCGACCGGACGGAACCGGTCGACGAGTCGGAAGAACCCGTTCAACAACAAAGCAGTGAACGATCCAGCGACGATGGCGCTGTCCGTGAACAATTGGACCGCCTCAGGCATGTTCGCGACGATGGCCGGGTTGGCCGTGATGCCAAGCCCGACACCGATCGACAAGGCGATTGTAATCAAGTTCTCATTTTTCGCGAAATCGACTTGGCTCAAGATTCGAATCCCTGACGCGGCGACCGTTCCGAACATGACGAGCATCGCCCCACCGAGCACCGGTTTCGGGATCAATGTCGTGAACGTCGCGACTTTCGGCAAGAAACCGAGCAAAATCAACAGTCCGCTCGTCCAGAAGATGACGCGACGCGATTTGACGCCTGACAATTGGACGAGACCGACGTTTTGACTGAACGTCGTGTACGGGAAGCTGTTGAAAATCCCTCCGAGAATCGTCGCCACACCTTCGGCCCGATACCCTTTCGTCAACTCGTTGGAGCCAATCGGTTTTTTCGTGATGTCGCTCAATGCTAAGAAGACACCGGTCGATTCAATCATCGAGATGATGGCCACGAGCGTCATGACGAGGATCGCCGAGACGTCAAACGTCGGCACCCCGAAGTAGAACGGTTGCACCATTTGGAACCAACCGGCCTCACGGACCGGGCTGAAGTCGACGAGACCGAGGAACGCGGCGACACCTGTGCCGATCAAGACCGCGAACAAGACCGCGGCCGCCCGCGTGAACACGGTACCGATTCGGTTCAACACAAGAATCAAACCGATCGTCAAACCAGCGAGTGCCAAGTTTTGCATCGAAGCGAAACCAGGTTCGCCTGGCATCCCACCGCCGATGTCATTGATGGCGACCGGGATGAGCGAGAGACCGATAATCGTCACGACCGAGCCGAGCACGACCGGCGGGAAGAAGCGGGCCAGTTTCCCGACGAAACCTGAAATCAAGATGACGATGATTCCGCTCGCGATGAGTGCCCCGTAAATAGCTGTGATGCCGCTCGAGCTACCGATGGCAATCATCGGACCGACCGCCGTGAACGTACAACCGAGTACGACCGGGAGACCGACGCCGGTGAAACGGGTCGTCCATACTTGCAACAGCGTCGCGACGCCGCACATGAACAAATCAATCGCGACAAGGTAAGCGAGTTCCGTCGGACCGAGCCCGATGGCTCCGCCGACGATGAGCGGGACGATCGCCGCGCCCGTGTACATGGCGAGTAAGTGTTGGAAACCAAGGCTGGCTGTCTTAAACGTATTCATCGGACTACCTCCATGAAGGAAATCTCACCCGCTTCAAGTTTGGCAATCCGGGCGAGTGACTCGACTTGATAGCCTCGCTCGAGCAACTTGTCCCGTCCTGGTTGAAACGACTTCTCGATGACGATGCCGACACCGGCGACGACCGCACCAGCCGATTCGACGAGTTGCGTCAAACCGAGTGCCGCTTCCCCGTTGGCGAGGAAATCGTCGATGACGAGCACGTGCTCCCCAGGTTGGACGAAGCGACGGCTCAAACTGATGCGATTCGTCTCTTGTTTCGTGAACGAGTAGATGTCCGCTTCGACGAGATCGTCTTGGAGCGTAAGTGATTTACGTTTACGGGCGAAAACGAACGGGATGTCCATCTCAAGCGCCGTCATCATGGCCGGGGCGATCCCACTTGATTCCAATGTGACGATACGATCGATTCCCGCGTCACGGAACCGATCCGCGAACTCACGATCGATCGCCTGCATCAAGACAGGGTCGACTTGATGGTTCAAGAAGGCATCGACTTTCAATACGTGTTCGGACAACGCTTGCCCTTCATCTCTGATTTTGTCTTCTAACTGCTTCATTGTTTTCCTTCCAATAAAAAATGCGATTCGTCACCCCAACCCGGGGACGACGAACCGCATGGAAACAAAACGAATGCACACGACAAGCGTCACCCGTAGTCGAACCATTTACGGTGGTTCGGTAGAGACTTGTGAGCCATATTCTCACGGATATACGAGTGCGAATCTTTTTAGTTATATAAGATAAGGCTTATTGTAGACGAGATTTTAGAAATTGCAACCCGTTTCTGAAAAGACGGCTAAAAGTTCGATTTTTCTGAAACTGCTGTATACTAAAGATACTGGAAAAACGAGAGGAGCCACATCCATTATGAAGCTATTCGTTTTAGGTGCCACCGGTCGGACCGGTCATCAGTTTGTCGACCAGGCCATCGAGCATGGCCACCATGTGACCGCCTTCGTACGGGAACAGAAAAAATTGATTCCGACCCCGCAACTTGAAATCATCGAAGGCGACGTCACAGACAGCGCCGCACTGACGGACGCACTCGCCGGTCATGATGCCGTCATCAGCTGTCTCGGAACCGACTTGAGCGATTCGGACTTCTTGGCCCGCGTCACCGATGCGCTCGTCCCGGCACTGAAAGCAAACGCCATCAATCGGGTCGTCTATCTCGCGTCGGCCGGAATCGACAAAGAGATTCCAGGCATCGCCGGCACGGTCGTCACGTTCATGCTTCGGAAACCGCTCCGTGACCACCGGGCCGCGGTCGATTTATGGCGCAACTCGTCGTTCGATTACACGATTGTGCGACCGATGCAATTGACGGACGGTCCCCGGACTTCAACGTATCGCACCTCCGTCGACAGCATTCCAGACAACGGGAAACAGATTTCACGGGCTGATGTCGCCCAGTTCATGCTGAACGCCGTTGAAGACCAACTCTTTATCCGCCAATCGGTCGGACTAGCGTACTAATTTTTTTGAATCCATGCTACAATATCGGATAGTCAACTTTGAAGGGAACGAATAAGAAATATGAGTATATTAACGGTACAAAACTTGAGCCACGGTTTCGGTGACCGCGCCATTTTGAAAGACGTGTCTTTCCGTCTATTGAAAGGCGAACACATCGGTCTCATCGGAGCGAACGGTGAAGGAAAATCAACGTTCATGAACATCATCACACGCAAGCTCCAGCCGGACGAAGGGAAAATCGAATGGGCGAAAAACGTCCGTGTCGGTTACCTCGACCAGCACGCCGTCCTCGAGCGTGGAATGACGATCCGTGACGTGTTAAAGAGCGCATTCCAATACTTGATCGACACGGAGACACGAATCGGTGAGCTCTATATGGAAATGGGCGACGCGACACCTGAACAGATGGACGACATGCTCGCCGAAGTCGGCGAACTGCAGGAAATGCTCGATTCGAACGACTTCTATATCATCGACGCGAAAGTCGAAGAAGTCGCACGCGGTCTCGGTATTTTAGATGTCGGACTCGACCGTGACGTCACGGATCTTTCAGGGGGTCAGCGGACGAAAGTATTGCTCGCGAAATTGCTTCTCGAGAAGCCGGACATCCTTCTCCTCGATGAGCCGACCAACTATTTGGACGAGGCCCACATCGAGTGGTTGAAGCGTTATCTCCAAAACTACGACAACGCCTTCATCTTGATTTCGCACGATATTCCGTTCTTAAACAGCGTCATCAACTTGGTCTACCATATGGAGAACCAAGACTTGTCACGCTATGTCGGGGACTATGACAAGTTCATGGAAGTGTACGAGATGAAACGCTCGCAGCTTGAATCGGCTTATAAACGCCAGCAGGCTGAAATCGCCGACTTGAAAGACTTCGTCGCCCGCAACAAGGCACGCGTCTCGACACGGAACATGGCGATGTCGCGCCAGAAGAAACTCGACAAGATGGACGTCATCGAATTGAGTGCGGAGCGCCCGAAACCAGAGTTCCGCTTCCTTCAGGCACGCACGTCAGGACGTCTCATCTTTGACGCCAAAGGTCTTGTCATCGGTTATGACGAGCCGCTCTCACGCCCGCTCGACCTCCAAATGGAGCGCGGTCAGAAAATCGCCCTCGTCGGTGCGAACGGAATCGGGAAAACGACGCTGTTGAAGAGTCTGCTCGGCATGATTAACCCGCTTGAAGGAACCGTCGAACGCGGTGAGTTTTTAGAGATCGGGTACTTCGAACAAGAAGCGGCCGTCAGCAACAACACGTGTATCGAAGAAATTTGGAGTGAGTTCCCATCACTCAACCAGCAGCAAGTCCGCGCCATGCTCGCGAAATGCGGTCTCATGACGAAGCATATCGAGAGTAAAATCGCGGTCCTCAGTGGTGGAGAGAAAGCGAAGGTCCGTCTCTGTAAGCTCCAAAACAACGAATCGAACTTGCTCCTCCTCGATGAGCCGACGAACCACTTGGATGTCGACGCGAAGGAAGAGTTGAAACGTGCGTTGAAAGAATATAAAGGCAGTATCCTACTCATCAGTCACGAACCAGAGTTCTATCAAGACATCGTCACCGACGTCTGGAACTGTGAATCGTGGACGACAAAAGTATTCTAATCTTTGTAGAGGAAGTGGCGTATGGCTGGCCCGATTCAAGTAAACGAACGCATCGTTCTGTATGATATCATTCGAGGGTTTGCCCTATGCGGCATCTTCCTCGTCAACATCCCAAGTATGCTCGGGAGCGACTGGATTTTCGGTAATCCAATATACGAAGGAAGCGACCTCTTCGTTCGGACGCTATTCGATTTGTTCATTCAGACGAAGTTTTATACGATTTTCTCGCTCTTGTTCGGAATCGGCTTCTCGATTTTCCTTGAGCGTTCGTATGCGCGTGGGGACTCGGTCGGCCGTTATATCCGTCGCATCGCCATCTTATTTCTCTTCGGACTCGTTCACCTGGCCATTTGGTCGGGTGACATCTTACATACGTATGCGATGTGGGGCTTGTTGCTCCCACTGTTTTATGGATTGAGCAATCGAGCGATTCTAAGGTGGGCATGGGGTTTGTTGATCACGAGCTTCGTATTGTTTTACGGCTCATCAATCTATCTGGAATGGGCGCTAGGATATACATCTATTGGGGGCCCCTTCCCGTCCGCATTCAATTCCGGGTTCGGACCATGGTTCGACTACCGCTTGGAAAATGAAATAATTGATATGTTCCAAAACTCATTATTCGCCGGCTTTGAAATCTTCAGTCTCTTCTTGTTCGGCCTTTATATCGGCCGAGAACGAAAGCTCCTTACCTGGAGCATCCGAGGATTGACCCGGACCGCCATCATCTGTTCGATAGCGTCCCTCCCGTTCTTCGCAGTCATTGTCTGGCATCACTACGGTGGCGGTGCCGAGTATTCGGCGACGAACTCTGCGGCTGTCCTCGTGTCAGGAAAACTGCTCGCGACGGTGTACGTCTGTCTGTTCACAATCGCCGTCCGCAACGGACGCGCATTCCGTCCACTTCAGGCGCTCGGCCGTATGGCGTTGACGAATTATTTGACACATACACTCGTTGTCGTGATTCCAGTGATCACGCTCGGTTATTATGGCCAGCTCTCGTTAACGCAAGGGGTATTCTTAAGCATCATGATTTTGATTGCCCAGGCGTTCTTCTCGATGTGGTGGCTCAAATCGCATCGATATGGTCCGTTCGAGAAATTATGGCGCAACGGAACGTATGGACGACAAAAACAAGAAGCTTAACCACAAACAAGGCTCGAAGCAGATTGACCTGCTTCGAGCCTTTCTCGTTTCTTAGTTTGTCGCCGCTGCTGTGAGCACCGGCACGATTTGTTTTTTACGTGAGACGACGCCAGGGAGTGTCGCCAGACCATCGACCAATTTGACGTTGAACGCCTGCTCAAATAGATCAGTCTTCTTACCGACAACGAGCGCCTCTGAGTTATTCGTCAAGATGTTCGTGATGGCGAAGACGAACAAATCGAGCTCTTTGTCTAATAGCTTCGCGGCCATTGCCGCTTCGACTTCAGCTTTACGGCTCAACACGTCATTCGCGTCGACCGTGTTCACTTGAGCGATCTCAATGCGGTAGTCGCCCATCGCAAACTCTTTTGCGTCGAGCGAGATGAGTTCTGGGATCGTTTTTTGGCTGAGGTCCGCTCCAGCCTTCAACATCTCAAGACCGTATGTCTCGATGTCAGTGCCAGAAATGGCTGCGAGTTCTTTTGCCGCTTTGATGTCCTCGTCCGTGCATGTCGGAGACTTGAACAACAGTGAGTCTGAGATGATTGCCGATAGCATCAACCCTGCCATGTCAGGCGCAATGTCAACACCATGCTCTTTATAAAGTTTGAGCAAGATTGTCGCCGTGCAACCGACCGGCTCCGCCCGATAGTAGAGCGGATCTGCTGTTTGGAAATTACTGATGCGGTGATGGTCGACGACTTCAAGGATACGCACGTCGGCGATATCTTCCGCACTTTGTTGAAACTCGTTATGGTCGACCAAGATGACCGAGTTCACTTCGTCTGACACGCGTTCCACGAGACGTGGTGCCTTGACGCGGAAGTGGTCGAGCGCATATTGCGTCTCCCCGTTCACTTCACCGAGGCGAATCGCCTCAGCGTCCATCCCTAACTTTTTTTTGAGCTCCGCGTAAGCGAGCGCTGAGCAAATCGTATCTGTGTCTGGATTTTTATGTCCGAAGACTAGTACTGTACTCATGGTGCATTCTCCTCACTATGATAGTTTTCCCTTATCCATTATACCGTCTATCCTCATTCTTTCAATTCCCAAACAAAAAGAGCCACTAGGGCCCCTTATGCTTGTTCGTCTTCGTCCGTCTTTTCGAGATCCGAATGATTCCCTTTTGAATCTTCTTCGTGCGAAATATCCGGTTGGTCTCGTTTTAACTTCTCTTGTTCTTCTTGTTCACGCTTTTTATCTTGTTCTGACATCTGTCTCATCCTTTCGGTTTTTGTCATGTCGTAGACTGTTCCCCGAGCTAGATGGCTCTAAACGGATGTATTCTTTCTGTTAACAAACTGTGATATCACGCTTGAACGAAAACGACCTCGTCGCCTCGGATTTCGACGTTGACGTCTTGCCCTTGGAACAACCACTCATCCTGTTCAGCCACGACGAAGCGAATTCCGTCCGCTTCCGTTTCGACGGCCGCGTTGTCGATGTCTTCTGTGATGACTCCTACTGAGAAGCCGTGCGTCAAATCGGTCGAACCCCCATATTTGGCGAAGAGGCGCACCGTCTGGCCTGCCTCTACTTCCATCTCATCTTTAAAAAATTGGAGTGCTTCTTCTGTCACGTTAATCTTCATCTGTCATCCTCCTCTCGACTTCTGTCTTCATTCTAATCGTTTCAGAAAAACCGAGCGAGGAAGTTGCCTAGAGGGTCGTCCCCGGCAAATATGTGACCGTTAAACTGTTGGTGACCGAAGCCGCGCCGTTCATCTCCTCGAACGTCACATCGAACAACGTCCGTCCGATGTCTTCATTTGGCGAGTGCATCGTCGACAGGCCGAACGCCTGACCGATCGGATGACCGTCAAAGCCAAGGATGGCGACTTCATCCGGGATGCTGACACCACGACGACGCAGCTCTCCTAAAAAACCGAGCGCCACATAATCCGACGAGAAAAAGAGCGCTCGAGGACGCTCTTGTTGACGCAGAAACGCATCGGCCAGTCCGATCCCGTCCTCGCTCGTCAAGTAACCGGTCCAAACCCATCGCTCACGCGCAAGTTCAACTTCATCGAAGTACGCCTGCTGACGCGCGATCGAGCTTGGACTGTCTTGTCGTGACAACACGATGCCGATTTCGGTATATCCGGCTTGCATCAAGACGCGCAAACCGGCGACGAACGCAGTGTAATGGTCGACGTGGACCGAAGAAATCGTCTGCGGCGCCCCGACGGTCGCGACCGAGATTGGACCAAATTGTCGATACGTCTCCATCTCATTGAATGACATCGTATGGGATAACACAATCGCCCCATCGACTTCACGGTGCTTCAATAAATCAAGCGCTTGCCGTTCTTGGTCGAGTTGATACTCTGTCTGCCACATGACGAGTCGATAATCTCTTTGGAGGGCAGCTTTCGCGAGCCCGTTGACGAACAATCCATAATACGGATGATCCAAATACGGCAACACGACGACGAAACGCTGCGTGCGACCGGTCGATAACGTCAGCGCCTGCTGATTCCGTAAATAGCCAAGTTCGGCCATCGCCCGTTGCACCCGCTCACGCTTCTCTTTCGACACGTACGGATGCTCATTGAGCACGCGCGATACCGTCGTCACGGATACGTCCGCATATTTTGCGATATCTCGGATGTTCGCCATTCCGCTTCACCTCAATCTGTCAGTCTTTGCATATAGTGTACCCAGTCTGCCTCCTGACTGTCACCTTTCGCAATCACTTGCTTTCGGATCGCTTGGACGAGACGAAACCGTTCTTCGACGGGTAAATGAAGAAACTCGTCTTGGAAACGGGCGCACAACATTCTTCCGAGCGGCGTATACAACTGATTGATGACAAGTTCGTAGACGATTCCACTACACCAGGTTTTCCACGTTGTCGGATTCATGGGCTTTCCCTCCTTTGACTTAACCGTACAGTCTGAAACGCGTTTCAGAGCAAGTATTATTTTTATTTTGTCTATTTTCGAACATTCAGCGCTTACATGAGAATATTTTAGGTATTTTCACTCAAAATCATTGACGACAGCCGGCTCATTTTGTATAGTCATCAAGTTGATAACGTTAATTCGACGATTGACGAACATTATTGTTCGGAAATTAATAATAATAGGGAGTTTTATTCATGAACTTTTTTCAGTTGAACCAACATGGGACGAACGTTAAACAAGAAGTGATGGCGGGTATCACAACGTTCGTGACGATGGCTTACATCTCTGTCGTCAACCCAGCGATTCTGTCAGATGCCGGCATCCCGTTCGCCCAAGCGTTCACGGCGACGATTATCGCGATCTTGATTGGTACCGGATTGATGGCTTTCTACGCCAACCTTCCGATTGCCGTCGCACCAGGGATGGGACTGAACGCGTTCTTCGCGTATACGCTCGTCGCCCAGCAACAGATCACGCCGTCGGCCGCACTTGGTGTCGTCTTCGTCTCGTCGGTCTTCTTCTTGATTTTGTCGCTGTCACCGATTCGGACGAAACTGATTCAAGCCATCCCGGCCTCGCTCAAGCACGCCATCACGACCGGGATCGGTTTGTTCATCGCCTCGCTCGGATTGAAGTTGTCAGGACTCATCGTCGCCGATGAGGCGAACCTCGTTCGCCTCGGTGACTTGTCGTCGCCAAGCGTCCTGCTCGTCCTCGGCGGCTTGATCGTATCGGCCCTCTTATTCTCTCGGAACGTTCCGGGCTCACTCCTCATCGGGATGGTGCTCACAGGCATCGCGGCCACCTTCATGGGTCTCTTGAAGATTGAAGGCGTGACGGCGATGCCGACATTGCCGGAAGGGCTCATGGTCAATCCGCTCACGGCGTTCTCAGACGTCATCCAATACGGTTTGTTCGGTGCCGTCTTGTCATTCTTCCTCGTCACGTTGTTCGATACGACGGGAACCCTCGTCGGTGTCGGGAAACAAGCCGGTTTATTGAAAGAAGACGGGACGATCGAGAACGGTCACCGCGCCTTGTTTGCCGATTCACTCGCGACAATGGGCGGCTCGCTCGTCGGGACGAGCCCGTCGACGGCTTACATCGAATCAGCTGCCGGCGTTGCCCAAGGCGGACGGACCGGTCTGACGACAGCGGTCGTTGCTGGTTTGTTCGGACTGACGTTGTTCTTCAGCCCGCTCATTGGTGCCATCTCTGGCGTTGCCGCCATCACAGCGCCGGCCCTCATCATCGTCGGAGCACTCATGTTGACGAACGTCCGCTATATCGACTGGACGGACTTCAGCGAGTACTTCCCGGCGTTCATGACGATTCTCATCATGCCGCTATCAGGCAGTATCGAACGCGGGATCGCCTTTGGGTTCATCCTTTACCCAATCTTCAAAGCGATGAATAAAGAGACGGTCCACCCGCTCATCTACTTGTTCGGTGCACTATTCATATTGGAAATGTTCTTCTTATAAGTTAGATTCGAGCTCTCGTCGACTGACGAGGGTTTTTCTGTTATTGAGCACGGGAACACTGTCTTATATCAGCTTGTACATGAATATCAATTCATTATCATTTAGTTCTCAATTAGACAGCATTTTACATTTTTTTGAGAAAATCATTCCATTTTTCTGTCTTCCCTTTGTTTGTTATGGAATAATAATCGTGAAACCGTTTTCGATTTTGATTATGAACAAGAAAGAAGGAATGAACATGCCTAACGTGGCGCTGTTCGTCACTTGTCTCTCCGATACATTGTTCCCATCGGTAGGACAAGCGACGGTCGAACTATTAGAACATCTCGGTTGTGACGTCAGTTTCCCATTTGAACAGACGTGTTGCGGTCAGCCCGCCTATAATAGCGGCTACCATGAAGAGACGAAAAAGGTTGCGAAGCATATGATTGAGACGTTCGAGAAGGCGGATGCTGAGTATATCGTCGGTCCGTCTGGGTCTTGTGTCATGATGATGCGCGACTATCCGCACTTGTTCAAGGACGATCCTATCTGGAAAGAACGAGCCGAGGCACATGCGGCGAAGACGTTCGAGTTGACGCAGTTCATCGTCGACGTGCTCGAAGTGACGGACGTCGGGGCCAAGTTCCCGGCCAAGGCGACGTATCACGCCTCATGCCATATGACGCGACTGCTTGGCATCGAGGCGGCACCGGGCCAGCTACTTAAAAACGTCGACGGCTTGACGATGCTCCCGCTCGAGAACGTTCATAACTGTTGCGGCTTCGGGGGGACGTTCTCCGTCAAGATGCCCGACGTCTCCGTGCAGATGGTCGACGAGAAAGTCGAATCGATTTTGAACTCGGGGGCCGAGGTACTCATCGGGGCCGACGCCTCGTGTCTGATGAACATCGGGGGGCGTTTGCATAAACAAGGTCATCCGATCAAAGTGATGCATATCGCGGAAGTGTTGAACGAAGGGGTGAAACAAGCATGAGTATGGGGATTCGGTTAGATGAGAAGTTTCAGGAACGGCGCAAGGACGGAATCGACAATCCGTTCATGCGTCAAGCCGTCAGCTCGGCGCAAAACCGTCTGCGTGACGGTCGTTTAAACGCGGCAGGGGAACTCGGGGATTGGGAAGCGTTCCGAGACCATTCGGAAGAGATTCGCCAGCACGTGCTCGAACATCTCGACTATTACTTATATCAATTGAGCGAAAACATCTCGAAACGGGGCGGCAACGTCTTCTTCGCCGAGACGCCGGAAGAAGCGAACCGCTACATCCGGGAAGTCGTGCGCGCTAAAAACGCCAAACATGTCGTCAAATCGAAGTCGATGGTGACAGAAGAGATCGGCTTGAACGAGGCACTCCATGAGGAAGGATGCACGGTCGTCGAGTCCGACCTCGGGGAATGGATCCTTCAACTCGATAATGATCCGCCGTCGCATATCGTCGCCCCAGCCCTTCACAAAGATCGGAACGCCGTCCACGAGACGTTCACGGCCCACGGCTACGAAGGGACGAACGACCCGACCGAGCTCGGGCGCTATGCACGCCGTGAGTTACGAAAAGACTTCTTGAAAGCGGAGGTCGGCATCACCGGCTGTAACTTCGCCATCGCCGAGAGCGGTGCCGTCGGGCTCGTCACAAACGAAGGGAACGGCCGCATGGTGACGTCGCTTCCGGACACGGTCATTTCCGTCATGGGGATGGAACGGATCGTCCCGTCGTACGAGGAGTTCGAAGTACTCGTCAACATGTTGTGCCGGAGCGCCGTCGGTCAACGACTCACCTCGTACATCACGACGTTCGCCGGCACGCGCGATTACGGTGAAGTCGATGGACCAGAAGAGTTCCATCTCGTCATCGTCGATAACAAACGTTCCGGCATCCTCGGCACACAGTTCCAGTCGGTGCTCCAATGCATCCGCTGTGCGGCCTGTATCAACGTCTGTCCCGTGTATCGCCACATCGGTGGTCATGCTTACGGCTCGATTTATCCGGGTCCAATCGGTGCCGTGCTCGCCCCGCTCCTTGACGGCTACGAAAATTATAAAGAGTTGCCGTACGCCTCGAGTCTATGCGGCGCCTGTACGGAAGCCTGCCCGGTCAAAATTCCGCTCCACGAGCTATTGATCGAACATCGCCGGGTCATCGTCGAAGAGAGAAAGCAGTCACCGTTCGTCGAGCGCATCGCCATGAAAGGCTTCGCGGTCACGTCGTCGAGCCCGTTCTTGTTCGAAGCGGCCGAACAGATCGCGCCGTTCGCATCGTCTCCATTCACGAAAGCGGGACAAATCGAGAAAGGCTTGCCGGCCTGGACCGATTCGAAAGACTTGCCACAACCAGCCAAGCAGACGGTACGGGATTGGTTCAAGAAACGGGGGAATGCAAAATGAATCCAGGAACAATCACCAATCGCGAAGACTTTCTAAAACGGATTGCAGGACAGCTCGGACGTGACGTCAACTTGACGCCACCGAAACGTGTGTATAAGCACCGGCCGCAAGACGAGGTGTTGAAAGACGCATCCGACGAGGAACTGCTCGAAACGTTCCGCATGGTCGCGACACGCATCCATACCGACGTCGTCGAATGCGAGTCGGCGAACCTCGACGATACGCTCCGTCTCTTGATTGAACGGTATGACGGGAACGCCATCATCGCCGAACGTGATGACCGCATTAAAACATGGGCGCCCCAGACGAGCGAATCGTTCGACTGGTGGGATGCGGAGCGGCCAAAAGACAGCCGTACCCTCGCCGTGAAGGCCGATATCGGTATCACGATTGCCGACCAGGCCCTCGCCGAGAGTGCGACGATCGTCCAGTACGCAGCTCCAGGGAAGTCACGCACGATCAGCCTATTGCCGCGCGACCATATCGCCATCATCCCGAAATCAGTGCTCGTGCCGCGGATGACACAGGCAGCCAAAAAATTAGCCGAACTTGACCGCACCGGTGACCTCGCCTCGCCGAACGGCGTCAACTTCATCTCGGGCCCATCGAACTCGGCCGATATCGAGATGAATTTAATCGTCGGGGTGCACGGACCGGTCCGTGTCGCCTACTTGCTCGTCCATGACTTATAAAGAAAAAAGACTCGCCGCGTGATGAAATCCATTCACGTAGCGAGTCTTTTTGTGTTCAGTTTATTCGACCGTGATGCTCCCGTTCGAGCTCGTCAGTTTAAGTTCGACCGTCCCGTCTCCGAACGTCCGCTCGTTCGCCCGATCTCCGAACAGCTCGACTTTTCCATTTCTCGTCTTCGCGCGGATGACGGCATCACGTGGACTTTGCTTCAGACGCATATCGATGCGGCCATTGTTCGTCTTCAGACGGATTGGATGCTCGATCACATCAATCACACAGTCGATCCGGCCGTTCGAGGTTTTTCCTTCAATCGCTCCTGTCACGTCGTTAATATCGAGGCGACCGTTCGACGATTGGATTTCGAGGCGGTCCACGTTCGAGTCGATCACTTCTACGCGTCCGTTCGACGATTGCGCGTCAAGGATCTGTCCTGTCATCGACGTTAAACTGACTTTTCCATTCGAGGAGCGGAATGAGGCTCGCTCGGCGTTGATCGTATGGGCCGTGATGCTCCCATTCTCACTCTCGACGTCGACCGACGTGGCGTCAACATTGCTCATATCGCACGAGCCGAGACGGTTTTTGATCATGACCTTCTCATACGCATGGCGCGGTAGCTCGACGTGTAACACCGGTGCTTTCGTGGCGATCCAGGCGAATAGGTTCGACAGACCGAAACGACGTTCTGACTCAATTCGGATTTCGAGCGTGTCCCCAACGATATCCATCGTCACCCCGTGGTCCCGTTCTGTCTCAAGCGTCGCGTAGGCAAAGCCGTCATCAGATGGGACGACTTTGACGTGTGCTTGCAGGACGTTGATCGAGACATTGCGGAACGCAACGTTCGGGCTTTTCACAATGGCCGGTTCCTTACGCTCTGCAGTGAGTGGCTCGACGGAACCGAGTAACTCATTCGCAAGCGCATCCGGCGTTCCGAGTTCCTCAACCATCGCCGCTTCACTTTTCCCGTCAATCCGGCCACTCGCAAAGTACTCTGACACGTCCCGTAAAATATCGACCCGATCGATGACGCTCATTCCCATCAATAACCGTTCGAGTTCCAATAAATACTGCTCTTCTGTCATTTGCCCGTTCCCCCTTCAATCAATTCGTTGACACCGGTCGTGAACGCTTCCCATTCCGCGCGTAGTTCCGCCAAATGAGCTTTCCCCTGCTCTGTGATCGTGTAATACTTTCGCGGTGGGCCTTCTGCCGACTCCTTTAAGTACGTCGTGAAGTACCCGTCTGACGTGAGCCGTCTTAGGAGCGGATAGACGGCACCTTCCGAGATGGCGACTTGTGCCGAAATGGCTTGCACGAGTTCATAGCCGTAACGGTCATGCGTCTCGACAAGCGCGAGCACGCACAAGTTGAGCACGCCTTTCTTGAACTGAGGGTTCATTTCCTCGCCTCCTCTACTATATATTAAACAATAGCTTATCGTTTACTATTATTCAATAGACAATAGTTGAATTTCCGCTTATTTCTTGATTGGTGGAAACAACTGGTTCAAATCTGTACAATGAAGGGACGACACTCGTAGGATATTTGTCACAAAAGGAATGTATTTAGTTCCAGGAAGGACTGGCCTTTATGAAAGCATGGATTGACCAACGGATCGGAAGACAGTTTTTATTCGTCTTCTATTTATTCATCGGACTCATTCTCCTCACTTCACTTGCTGTCTATATGTATACGGAAAACCGAATCGAACAGACGACGTCATCGCTTGAAAGTATTAGCGAACGGCGTACGAATGCGACCGAGCTATTCGAGACGTGGCAGTCGATGCAATATGAGATGCGCGGGTACGTCATTCTCGGCGACGAGGCGATGCTCGTTCGCGTGAAAGACAAACAAGACTTGATTGAGATTCAAACAGCCTGGTTCGAGAGGAACGCGATCACCGAAAAAGAAAAAACATATGCCAGTGATGCCCGGACGCTCTTCTCAGCCTATCAGCAACGCGTCATGCCGAGCCTTGAGCGATATGTCGTCGCCAAACGGGAAGGGACGGTCACCGAGCCGTTCTTGAAAATGCCGACGCTTGGCAAAGTGACGCCGCAAGCGGAACCATCCGCCGACCGTAAATTTAAGATCAACTCGAAAAGTGCGGCTGACATGAGCGCGAGTATCGTCGATATGGAGACGGTGTTCACGGAGTATCGCAACTCGTTAAATGAAGAAGAGAATCGATTACGGGAGCAACTGGCCGCGCACACGAAGCAGGCCCAAGCGCTTTGGCTCCTCTCGCTCCTAGCGGTGCTGCTCGTCCTCTTCGTCGCCGCCCGGCCCTACGTAAAGCGCCTGACCGGCCAACTCCAGGAGCTGATTATTAATAGCGAACGGTTAGCGGATGAACGGATTATTCCAATCCCGCCGGCCGTGTCGTCACGAAACGAGGTCGGACAGTTGACGAATTCATTCCGTCAAATGGCTTCTTCCCTCGCGACGCAACGCTATCAAGTCGAGGAAGAACGTGAGAAGACGGCTCGCCTCCTGCACTCGATTCGTGATGCGGTCATTTATGTCGAGCATACGACGCATCAAAAGTTTGCCAACCAGGCCCTCTTCATCATGTTCAACCAAGCCGTCACGAAACGAAACGAGATGGATTTGTATCGCTTAGACGCCGACTTAGAAGAGCTCGGCCTGCAAGTCGATCAGAAAGACTCATTCTTCTCATTCATGCGCCGTGCGTTTGACGGTGAGAGCATGGAAGAGAGTGTGACGTTCTCGATGAATCAAGAAGCTCGTTTCATCCAGATGTACGCAGAGAAAATTCATTTGCGCGGCACCCGTCACGGCACGATGCTCGTCTTCAGGGACGTGACGCAAGAGACCGAGGTCGACCGGTTGAAGACAGAGCTCGTCTCGACCGTGTCGCATGAACTGCGCACGCCGCTCACGAGCATCATCGGCTTCACTGAACTGCTTCGCTATCGGACGATGACCGCCGAACGCACCGATCAATATTTAGGGATGATTCACCAAGAGACGCTACGTCTTGAAGACTTGATTTCAAACTTATTGGACGTGCAACGGATGGAGTCCGGCAAACAGACGTATCATAGTCAACCGGAGAGCCTGCACGCCATCTTGAAAGAGACGATTTCCGTCCATCAAGGCGCGAGCGAACATCATCAGCTCGACCTCGAATGTGATGCGAATCTCTATGTATACGGTGATCGGAATCGCCTAAGTCAGCTGTTCTCGAACTTGCTCCACAATGCGATCAAGTACTCGCCGGATGGCGGGAAAGTGACCATCTGCGTTACGACTGATCAATCAGATATCATCGAGATTTCGATTCAAGACACGGGCATCGGGATTCCGATGGCAGCGTTGCCGAAACTGTTCGACAAATTTTATCGTGTCGACAATTCAGCCAGTCGTAAAATCGGCGGCACCGGCCTCGGTCTTGCCATCTGTAAGGAGATTGCTGAAGGCCACGGCGGCTCGATCCAAGTTGATTCGAGCGTCGGACACGGCTCGACATTCACCATCATCTTGCCAAAATATAGTATGGAAGATCAGATGAGCAGTTAACAAACAAGGGAGGATGCGCATAGAGCGAGTCCTCCCTTTCATCATTGCACCTTATTTTCAGGACCAAATGATGGGTAAAGCGAGAGGCCACCATCCGCGAAAATCGTCGCCCCTGTGACATACGACGACTCGTCAGAAGCAAGCCATGCCGCCACGGCCGCAATCTGCTCAGGACGCCCGATCTCATGCGTCGGGATGAGCGCCTCGAGTCCTTTTTTCTCTTCCGGGTCTTGCATCGTCTCTTCATTGATGGGTGTATCGATTGCACCCGGCGCGATACCGTTGACACGGATTTTATTCGGCGCATATTCGAGCGCGACCGATTTTGTGAACATCTTGACGCCACCCTTACTCGCCGCATAGTGGGTATAGCCGGGACGTGGAATCACTTCATGCACCGACGACATGTTGATGATGTTTCCTTGGATGTCATGTTCGACAAAGTATTTGAGGGCGGCACGCACGCCCAAGAACGTACCCGTCAAGTTCGTATCGATGATTTTCTTCCAGTTGTCGAATTCCATCTCATGCGTCTTCGCTTCGACTTGTACACCGGCGTTGTTGACGAAGATGTCCATCTTTCCGAACTCGGATACGGCAGTCTTAATCATCTTCTCGGCGAGTCCTTCTTCCGCCACGTCACCCTTGACCGCGACCGCCTTACCGCCTGCCTCCTCGATGCCTTGGATCACTTTCTTCATCTCGTCTTCACTGCTGCGATAGTTCAGGACGACATGGACCCCTTCTTTTGCGTAACGCTCGGCAATCGCTCGGCCGAGTCCTTTCGAACTGCCGGTGATGACTGCGACTTTGCCTTTCAGTTCTGGATAGTTAGCCATATCAATTCCTCCTTCGTCTCTTCTCGATTTGTAGTTCCCTCATTCCCCTCTTTGTAAAACCTTTTAGGCTGTTTTTTGAATATTTGTGGCAAATCTACTATACTGAAACAAACTATTCGTTTTCAGGGATTCTCCTGAACGACATACAACTTACTCTAATGGAGGTGACTCCCCGATTTTTGGGGGAATTTTTGGACAGTCCCATGTTATTCAGCTTATTGATCGTCGCCCTGCTCATTTTTATGACCGCCTTTTTTGTGGCGGCCGAGTTCTCGATTGTCAAAGTTCGCGGTGTCCGGCTTGATCAACTCGTACTCGAGGGAAACAAACGGGCGTCTGTCGCTAAAAAAGTGATTGAAAACCTTGACGATTCGCTATCGGCTTCACAGTTCGGCATCACGCTCGCCGCTCTCGGGCTCGGTTGGATTGGGGCTGATCAAATCGAAGGGATGATTCAACCGCTTGTCGACCGCTTGAATGTATCGTCGGCGCTTACGACCTTCCTATCCTTTTTGATCGCCTTTTTACTGATCGCCTTCTTGCACGTCGTCATCGGAGAGCTTGTTCCGAAAACGCTTGCCGTGCATGAGGCCGAGCGCTTGACACTGCTCGTTGCCCGCCCGCTCTATTTCTTCACGAAGTTATTGTATCCGTTCATCCACGTGCTAAACGGTACAGCCCGGGTGACACTTCGTTTGTTTGGCGTCAAGACGACGGCGCAGGAGACGGCGCACTCGGAAGAAGAATTGAAAATCATTATGACCGAGAGTTTCCGCAGTGGAGAAATCAACGAAAATGAGCTCGCCTACGTTCAAAATATTTTCTCTTTCGATGAACGTGTCGCTAAAGATGCGATGGTGCCACGGATGAACATGGTGACCATCGACGAAGAAGACTCGATTGAGACGATTATCGCTACCGTCCAAGAGCACCAATATACGCGCTACCCGGTCACACGTGACGGTGACCGCGATGATGTGCTTGGCTTTATTAACGCCAAACAATTATTCACCGCCCAACTCGTCAAAAGCGATGCCCCGTTCGAGTCGTTCATCCATCAACTCCCGCTCGTGACAGAGTACACGCCGCTCCAAGAAGCGATGGTGAAAATGCAGAATGCGCGGACGATGATGTGCCTAGTCATCGACGAGTACGGCGGTACAGCCGGCCTTCTCACGATTGAAGATATCCTCGAGGAAATCGTCGGAGAAATTCGCGATGAGTTCGACCGGGACGAGCAGGCTGAAATTACCGAAGTCACACCGGGTCATTATCGCCTGTCCGGTCTCGTCTTGACTCAAGAGATTGAAGAACGGTTCGGCATCGAAATCGAAGATGACGTCGATACGATCGGTGGCTTCGTCCTATCGCAAAAAGCGAATGCGCGCACTGGCGAACGCTTCGTTTTGCCGGGCGAACATGAACTGATTGTCCGTGAAATCGACAATCACCGCATCGTTTTCGTGGACTTGATTTTAGCCCGTAAAGAGGAGATTCAACCTGAACTCGACTGACCGATTGGACTGCCTTCCCCGATTTTTCGGGGAAGGCTTTTCGTCGGCCGGTCGAACTGTCGCTATATTTTCATGTCCTGTCGTGATATACTGCACATATGTTGCTAATTTGAGTGCGTGTCACTCATTGACACAACATCACCGAACAGTTCATCAATGTTCGGTCCAACAACTGCAGAAAGAAGGTTACGCATGGAACGTAAACTATTTTTAATTGACGGAAACTCCATGCTGGCCAGTGCCTACTATGGTGCCGCCGCGAGCCGAACGAAAAAAGGACGCGAGGTATCTAAAAACGATCGGAGTGCCGTCATCGGTATGACGGGCCTCATCCGGACGATTCTACGCAGACATCGTCCGACTCATTTTGTCGTCGTGTGGGACGTCTCACGTGAAACATTATGGCGCCGCGAGCTTTACCCAGGCTATAAACGCCGTCGCCGCCAGACACCACCCGAGTTGAAAGCGCAAATGGAACTCATGCGCCAATTGCTTGAAGATAGCGGAATCCCGCAATATCAAGTCGAAGGCTATGAAGGAGAAGATTTGATCGCTCATATCGCTCGGAAATTCAGCTGCAGCGCTCCTGTCGTCATCATGACGAAGGATAAAGACTTGCTTCAGCTCGTGAGCCCACGCATCACCGTCTGGCTTCAAACGCAAGAGCTGCAACAAATGCAAGCTCGTTGCGACATCAAAGACAATCGCCCGCTCCCGCTCAAGCGACATCTTGAGATTCGTCCTGAGGAGATTGCGGCCTTGTATGAAGGATTGAAGCCTAAACAGCTTTCAGCAGTCAAAGCGTTGACAGGAGACCGTTCAGACGGGATTCCGCCTGTGGCCGGATTAGATGAAAGCCAATCGGTCCAGTTAATCAAACGCTTCGGTTCGCTCGATAAGCTCTACACGGCGCTAAGCGTCAAAGGCGACAAACGACAACAGATCAATGAAACGATCGCGGCACTGACGTCAGAAGAAGTGCCCCGTAACTTGAGACGCACACGTAAAAAGGCCGAGCGCAACATGGAGCTCGTCCGTCTCGATGTCACGGTGCCAGAACTCGAACACTTGAAACTGGCTCATCTTGAGCTCAGTATCAATTCAAAACGGGTCGAACAAGCGTATCAAAAACGCGGCATTCGCCTCTCGTTTGATTCAAGTCAAAAGAAAATTTCAGCACGCTAAAAAGCGCGGACAATTAGTCCACGCTTTTTATATTGACCGTAATCCCATCTTCGTCGGTGAGCGACCATTCCGATGTCGTCCCGCCGAGTTCACGATTCGTCGTCGCATCGACTAAGAGCGTCCACGCTTCCAGACCTGCCTCTTGTCCCATCGGCTCGCTTGGCCGGGCCCAGACGTTTGCCCCGATGTGGTGGTGATACCCGTCAGCCGCTAAAAATAAGGCGCCCGGATATGAATCGGTCGTCACCGTAAAACCGAGACGATCTTGATAGAATAATTTTGCCGCTTCTAGGGAACGTACTTTGAAGTGGACATGCCCCATCGTCGTCCCGTTCGGAAGGCCCGTGAACGGACGGTCGGCCGCTGCCTCGAGCATCGATTCATACTCAACCGGGTCCGTCGACATCTTCACATGACCGTTTGCTTCATAGTCCCACTGTTCACGGGGACGGTCGGCATAAAGCTCGATGCCGTTGCCTTCCGGGTCGCTCAAATAGAACGCTTCGCTGACCAAATGATCCCCTTGGCCGACTTCAATCCGTTGCTCGATCAAATGACGGAGAATCCGTCCAAGTTCGATACGGTCCGGCAACAGGATCGCCATATGGAACAAGCCGGCTGTTCGTGGATTGGAACGCACGCCGCTCACTTCATGTAAGATAACGAGCGGCGTATTTGGCGCACCGAGCATGACGCGATTCTCTGTCGTCTCGAGTACATCCATGCCGATGACGCGTTCATAATACGTTTTCATCATTTTTAAATCATTGACGCGCAACGTGACGGCGCCGAGTTGTATGTTTGTCAATTTCATAGTTGATCACCTCTATCCTCAGTATACCCGCTAAGTGGGAGCGGCAGAAGACGGCACAAAAAGGTGGTATAGTTACCAAAAGGATACTTTGAGAAGAGGGATGTACATGAACAGAATCTCAAGCTGCGAGGTCGATACCGCGCTCGAGCTGATTACGGGAAAATGGAAACCATCGATTTTACTCGCGCTCATCAATGAAGACACGTTACGGTTCAGCGAATTGAAACGCTCGCTCCCGAACATCAGTCAAAAGATTTTGACGGCCCAGCT
This sequence comes from Exiguobacterium sp. TNDT2, assembly GCF_003331145.1. Classification (GTDB taxonomy): domain Bacteria; phylum Bacillota; class Bacilli; order Exiguobacteriales; family Exiguobacteriaceae; genus Exiguobacterium. The sequence goes on from NZ_QLVE01000001.1 coordinate 105,725, forward strand.
CCGCGATTTAGAAGAGCAAGACATCGTGATCCGCACCGTCTATCCGGAAGTACCGCCTCGCGTCGATTATCGCTTGAGCGAGTACGGGAAGACGCTCATTCCAGTGCTCGAGATGATGAACACTTGGGGTATCCAACATGCCGAACGGATGCGCAATAAATAACTATCCACATGTGGATAACCCGTTTCCGCAAAACTACCTATCACTTATCCACAGGAGGCTCACATGATTCGTTATCCACAGTTAACCGGCCATCATTTTGGGGTGACGGCCCCTTCATCCGGTGTTCCTACTGAATTACATGGACTACTTCATGAGGCCGAGGCGACATTCATTCGCCACGGATTCACCCTCCAATTCGAACCATCGGTCTGGACGCAAGACAAAGCAAAATCGGCACCGACAGAAGTCCGGGCCGATGAATTGACACGTTTATTTCACGATGACACGATTGATTTGATTATTCCGCCATGGGGCGGCGTCCTCTTAATTGAGCTTTTGGACCGACTCGACTGGGACGCGTTACCCGCAAAATGGATGCTCGGATATTCCGACGTCAGCTTATTTTTATTCGTCTACACGCTCAAGACGGGGATCGCTTCGGCTCACGGGACGAACCTCGTCGACCTGCGCGGCGAAGAATGGGACGCGACGAGCTCGCGTTGGCTCGACATCGTATCGGCGAAAGAAGGCGAGACAGTCATCCAGCTCGCCTCAGAGCAGTTCCAAAAAGAGTGGCAACATGACAACCCGAGCCCTCATGTGTATCACTTGACCGAACCGACGGAGTGGAAATCACTCGGCGGGACAGAGGCGACCGGACGATTGCTCGGTGGCTGTATTGATGTCTTGTTGCATACCATCGGCACACCGTATGGAGATGTCGCCACGTTCCAACAGACCTATTTAAAAGGCGAACCGATCCTCTGGTATTTTGAGAACGCCGAGCTCGATGTTCCTGCACTCAAACGGACCCTGCTTCAAATGAAGTGGGCCGGTTGGTTCAATCATACGTCAGGCATTCTGTTCGGGCGCAGCGCGGCCCAACAACCCGTTCAAGGCTACACGGCAGAAGACGTGTATGCGGAACTGCAGGAATTGCTCGACGTGCCTGTCATTTACGATATCGACTGCGGGCACGTCCCGCCGCAAATGACACTGATTAACGGTGCCCACGCCTCGATTCAAGTCGAGGACGGCAAAGGGACACTTATTCAAACGTTCAAGGGCTGACGCGTCAGCCCTTGATTTTTTTGATGAGCGACATCAGATGGCTGCGGAAACGACCTTCCGGGAACAAGCCCACTTCTCGTTCAATCAACGGTACCCATTCATCCCCACACCCGTGACTCGTTCCAATTAACAGCCCTTCAAAGTAAATCGCTTGATCGACAAACCCATGCTTCGCCCATTGATCATGATGCTCCAACAGTTTCAAAAACGATTTCCGGGCTGCCTCTATCTCACCAGTCAGCGCGAAATAGACACCTTTCCAACTCTCGTCTTCTTCGCTGGTTTCGCCTTATTGAGCGGGTTCTGCATTATACGTGTCAATATTCCCATTCAACTCTATTTACAGACGCACGCGGAACCCAGCTATCTCGGTTGCGTGATCGGTGTTCTCGAATCCCTCGCCATGGGCATCACCCCGTTCGGCTTCATCGTGTTTGGCCTATTAAGCGAATGGATGCCGGTCGCTTCACTCTATACGATTTGCATGATTTGTCTGCTCACCATCACATTGTTCGCGATGTACCGAATCCGTCACGACATAATTGTCGAAAAAGCCGCTGTGTCAGCGCAAGCAGAAAGTGCGTGAACGCAAAAAGACATCGAACGTTTCAGTTCGATGTCTTTTCTGTTGATGGGAGGACTCGTTTCTCTAACAAGAACGGTCCGAACGGGATGACCGACGCCATAACGGCGAGCACTAACACTTTGAAGCCCCAGTTGAAACGCCATGCCATATAGACGGCTGCCGCCACATAGGCGACGAACAAGAAACCGTGGGCCGCGCCGACGATGCTGACGGCGAGCGGCATACCCGCCAAGTACTTGAGCGGCATCGCGATGAGCAACAGAAGTAAGAAAGACATCCCCTCTGTGTATCCGAGCCATTTGAAATGTGTCGCGTTCATATTCGTTCTCCTTTTCAATCGATGCTACGTTCATCGTAGCCGAAAGAGGTGAGTTTTGTCACAGGAGAACGTCATAAATCCGTTACGCTATTTGACGATTTGGTGAACGATGTAACACTTTCGTTTCGACGAACTTGCGAAGGAACAATCCATCGACGCCAAGTTTACCAGCATTGTAGCCCGCGACGAGGATGAGGACTGAGACGATCAACATCGTCGGGTTCGTGCTGACCGTACCTGAGAGCAAGAACGCCATGTTCATGACAAGACCGAAGAAGGCTGCACTGCGTGTGAGGGCACCGAGCAAGAGCCCGAGACCGACGAGAAACTCACCGTAAGGAATCAACACATCGAACAAAGCCGCGTTCGGGATGGCGAAGTTCTCTAAAAATGCTGCCCACCAACCGGCAACGGCTGGGTGATCACCTGTGGCGAGGGAAGCTGCGTTTTGAAGATAACCACCCGACTCGAATCCACCTGTGATTTTGCCCCAGCCTGCTGTGAGCCAGTGATAGCCGAGCCAGAGACGAAGGACTGTCAAAATACCGGTAGCGATGTTGTGGTTCTGCCAAAATTTTATGAACATGATAATTCCTCCTTTGAATGAGTGAATGATGATTGATATGTGATTACATTCACAATATACCATCTATGTTCACATTTTCACATAGGTTAGGGCAAGAGTTCACGTTTCGTTCATATGTGCGTCACAGGTCAGTCACTTTTTGGAAATTGGTCAATTTGAAAAGGACGTCCGCGAGGGACGTCCTTGTTTGAGTTACAAATTCACTTCTTGAGGGGGCTGTCCTTTTTTATTCATCACGCGCATCGACTGCGGCGCGATTTTCAAGATGACGAGTTTTGGATCGTCCGGACCATCAAACCAACCTTCGAGTTTCTCGTTCCATACTTTTTCTTTCATCGATTCATCATCCGATACACTCGTCTCGCCTAAAATCTCGAGATACGTATCCCCGACACCATCGCCGTCATAACCAATCAAAATATGCGTATACGGATTGTTTTTTAATTCATCGACTTTATCCGTGTCTTTCGACGTTGCCGTGTAGAGCGTCAAATCATCATGGAAAAACGTCATATAACGGCTGTGCGGCTTGCCTTTATAGACCGTCGCCATCGTCCCTACGTTACTATGATCTAAAATCTGTTTGGCCGTTTGCATTGCATCCATTCCGAAAAACCTCCTTGTGATAGTCACTCGTATATTGATTCCCCTGGGGCAAGTGATTAAACACGCGGACAACAAAAAACCTGCTCGCCGAAGCGAGCAGGTAATAAAATTCCTTGAGATAAGGAAGATTAGATTTTTTCAACGTTAGAAGCTTGTGGTCCACGAGCTCCGTCAGTGATTTCGAAAGTTACTGCTTGGCCTTCTTCAAGTGTCTTGAAGCCGTCGCCTTGGATTGCTGAGAAGTGTACGAATACGTCGTCTCCGCCTTCCATTTCGATGAAGCCGTAACCTTTTTCTGAGTTAAACCATTTTACTTTACCTGTGTTCATAATGAACCCTCCTGAAATAAACGCTGTGCGTTCTAGTAGTGCCTTACTAGAAAAAACTGACCAAATAAAAAATCACAAACCTCTAGGATTATCTTAAACGAAAAATAATCCAAAGCGTTTTGTGAATTATGTTTCCAGCTATTCTTAATTAAGCACATATAGAATATACCACGGATAAATGCTTCTGTCTACTAAATACTTCGGTTTGCTAAAAATACTTCTAAAACGGGTACATTCAATTGTAGTGAACGCTAGGAGGATGAACCCTATGACCGCACATATCGATCGCTCGAATATCGCCGCCACGATCGCCCGTCATTCGAACTGGGCGCTCGGTGATCTAATGAAGGAAACACTTAATTGGCATGAGACAACACGACAGGCCCACTATCCCGATCAAGCAAAAACCTATCTCTCTCACCTGCCGATGACCGAACGCATTATCCCGGTGACAAGTTCGTTGCCGCTCGAGACGTTAGATGGAATCGTCCGTCCGGTGTGGATGCGCCGGCTCGATGCCGAGCACTTAAATTTGAGACAAGCGATACGCCACCATGTCGACGTCACCGATTATGGCGCCGTCGGGGATGGTTTGACGGATTGCACGCTTGCTTTCCGGCTCGCCCTCAGGTCGAACCGCCACGTTCACGTGCCGGCCGGCGTATATCTCGTCCGCGGCATCCGCATCCCGTCGAACTGTGTGCTTGAAGGCGCCGGCCAGCAGGATACGATGATTAAACTCTCAGACCGGGCCCCGAAACATCGACGGTTGCTTCGAAACGCAACGCCGTTTGCCGGCAATCATCATATCGAAGTCTCACATTTGACGCTCGATTGGAACGTGGAGCGTCTCGGTGACGTCGACCGGACCTCGAGTGGCGATACCGCTTCGAGCGCATTGACGTTCGCGCACGTCAAATTCGGTTGGATCCATCACGTCACGGCAAAAAACGCCGGGTTGCACGCATTTGATATCACTGCCCCCCACTATCATTACTTGGGAGACGGATTACGTGCCAAAAAAGGAAGCCGCTACGTCTGGCTCGATCATTGCGAGGCGACGAATTACGGCGACGATGGCATCACGACCCATCATAGCGATGCCATCTATATCACAAACTGCTATTGTCATCATCCACATGGACGCACCCATGCCCATGGATTCTCGAACTCGAACGGGATCGAGATTGATGACGGATCACGCCATGTCACGCTCGTCAATAATATGAGCGAGGGTTGCTTCGGGGGCGTCGAAGTGAAGGCGCACGGGACGTCTTCAGCCGCCCATGACGTCCACATATTCGGACACTTCTCGTATCACGATAATCGCTCGTTCAACTTCCGGCACATCAGCCACCACTTGGCCGATGACCCGCAGTCGAAGACGGCACGTTTCCTGTCGGGCACGAATCTCGTCTCGATGGAGCCGGTCCGCTCGAAGCTATATAAGAAATCTTCGGCACGCAGCCTCGTCGTATCGGCGTACCAAGACGTATTGATTCATGGATTCACAGCCATCGGGAATCCGGAGTATGACTATCGCGGAAACCCGGCGCTTGCCATTCAATACAAATCCCGGAACGTCCGCTTGAAGCGGATTGCGACGAGTGGTTTTACTTCGGGCCGGGCCGACATCGAACTGTTCGGCGGGGATAATCGAACCGATGACGTCACGATTGAGGATGTCATTTGCCGTCACTCGGCCCCGGTCGCGTTGAAAATCGGCGGACAGCTCACGAACGTCATGCTCCGTCGAATTGAAGGCGAACAAAAAAGTGGAGATGTGCTCATCTCCACCAGTAGCCCGATCGAGGCCCACGGCTTATTCGCTTATGGGTTTTCCGATCGCGTACGCAACGACGCTTGAGCCGACTCGACGAGTTCATCGAGCATCGCCTCGTCTAAATTGAGTGAACTCACCGTCTGTTTCGCCATCATGCGGACGATGGCTTTGTCGAGAAAGCCCATCCGTTCGAAATCATAGCCGTTGCCGACGACTTCGACGAAATAAGCATGTGCCCGCAACACTTCTCGATAAGCATCCTCGAGTTCTCGTTGCCGTTCGGCCGCAGTCGGCGTACCGGCACATAAATAGAGGCCGAGCGGTCGTTTGAGCAGTTGGGTTTCATTCATGTGCAGCCAAGCCGTCATCTCATCTTGAATTTTGCCCATCCGAATCGAGCTGCCAACAATCACATGGTCGACCGTCTCCCACTCGACATCCGGCTGCTCGACTATATTTTGGATGTGAACGTCTCCCGGAAGCCGTTCGGCCAACAAATGAGCAACTTTCTCACTCGTCCCGTAGCGAGTCGAGTAGGCAATTAACGTATTCATCGCGTTTCCCCCTTTCGGTCAGACTCTACTATCTCTATTCCCGAAAGCTTCTATGATTACTAGCGACACAACAAAAACTCGCCACGGAGGCGAGTTTTTTTTCGTCACACTTTATACACTTGCGCTTCATACGGACGAAGCGTGAACGGTTCGATCGGTTCCATGTTCCCGATGACACGTTCTGTCACGTCATACGGGAGTTCGCGTGTCACCGTCTCATCCGAGAAGTTGCAGAGCACGAGCCACGTCTCCCCTTCGAACGTTCGAGTGAAGGCGTATACCGCTTCATCGTCTGGGAGTAACAGTTCATACTTCCCGTAAACGACGATCGGATTTTGTTTCCGGAGCTGAATCAACTGGCGATAGTAATGGAAGAGCGAGTCCGGATCACGTCGGGCCGCTTCCGCGTTCACGGTCACATAGTTCGGGTTGACCCCAATCCACGGCGTGCCTAACGTGAATCCGCCTTGTGCTTCAGCTGACCACTGCACCGGTGTCCGTGAGTTGTCGCGTCCGCGTGCGTGAATGCCACGAAACATCTCATCATGCGTCAACAGTCCATTCGTCGTGTAATCCCGATACGCGTTGAGCGTCTCGATATCGCGGTACTCATCGATCGAGTCGAACGCCACGTTCGTCATCCCGAACTCTTCACCTTGATAGATGTAAGGCGTCCCTTTCAACATGTGCAGGAGCGTCGCCAGCATCTTGCCAGAGGCGACACGATACTCGTCCGAATCGTTCCCGAACCGGGAGATGGCGCGCGGTTGATCGTGGTTGCTCCAGTAGAGACTGTTCCAGCCATCTTCTTCAAGCCCTTCTTGCCAACGTGAGAAGATCGTCTTCAAGTCCGTCAACTTCCAGTCCGTCGGGTTCCATTTGCCGAAACTGCCGTTGCCGACGTCGACGTGCTCGAAATGGAACACCATGTTCAACTCGTTACGGTCTTCTCCCGTATAAAGCTTCGCCTCGTCGACGCTGACGCCCGGCATCTCACCGACCGTGATCGTATCGTATTTCGACAGGACCTCACGATTCATCTCCTGCATGAACTCATGGATGCGCGGCCCATTGAAGAAGAACGGTGTGCCGTCCCCATAACCCGTCCCGCGCGTCTCGCCGTCTGGGTAGCTCGGATCTTTCGAGATCATGTTGATGACGTCCATCCGGAAACCGTCGACCCCTTTATCGAGCCAGTACGTCATCAAGTCGTACACTTCACGACGAAGTGTCTCTGACTCCCAGTTCAAGTCGGGTTGCTTTTTGCTGAACAGATGCAAGTAGTATTCGTCCGTCGCCTCATCGTATTGCCACGCACTCCCTCCGAAGAAAGCGCCCCAGTTCGTCGGCGGCTGACCGTTCTCGCCCTTTTTCCAAATGTAGTAGTCCCGGTACGGGCTGTCTTTTGAAGAGCGCGACTCCATGAACCATTGGTGCTCGTCCGACGAGTGGTTGACGACGAGGTCCATCATGATTTTGATGCCGTGACGATGCGCTTCTTCGAGCATCGCATCGAAATCATCCATCGTCCCGAACTCATCCATGATGGCCCGGTAATCACGGATATCGTAGCCGTTGTCGTCGTTCGGTGAATCGTACACCGGCGATAGCCAGATGACATCGATTCCGAGTTCCGCCAAATAAGACATTTTCTCGGTGATTCCCGGGATGTCCCCAATCCCGTCACCGTTCGAGTCATTAAAGCTGCGCGGGTAAATTTGATAGACGACTGCTTCTTTCCACCATTGTTTCATGTTTCATCCTCCTCATACGTTCTGTCGATATCATCGTACCCGCTCGTCACCTTGATTTCTATCCATGATATGATGAGGATATGCACGATTTTGCTATTAAGAAAGGATGATTCGATGGAAATTGGCTTTTGCGGCTATTCGTATCATACAACAACCTATACTTTTCCCTTTCCCAATCGATTGGAGACGTATTTGATTCGCTTGCAGACAGAAGGCACGGCGCGCATCGTCGTCAATGGGAAGACGTATACGGCACGGCCAGGCGATTTATTGCTCGTCAAACCCGGAGAGGAGTACGAACTGCATGTCGACACCCCGGCAAGCGGGGACTATCATCTCTTCTGTGATGGTCCGACACTCGATGCCTGGTGGGCGGCGATCGACCGTTCCCGCATCACTTCTATCTCAATCGACCCTCGCCTGCTGTCACTCTGGCAACATATCACCGAAGAGGCGCGCCGACCGACGACCGAACAGAGTCCGGATTTGATTGAGACATTGATTGAAGCCTTGCTTCTCATGCTCGACCGTTCCGTCCAAGAAGTGCAAGCAAACGTGCGGCCACCTGTCGTGTCACGCATGATGCGTTATATAGAAGGAAACGTCACAAGCGACTTCAAAGTATCGGACGTCGCCGACGCGGTCGGGCTCAGCGTGTCGCGGACCGTTCACTTGTTCAAAGAAGTGACCGGCATGACGATTGTCGCCTATGCCCAATCGATTCGACTCCAGCTCGCAGAAGAACAGATGCAGTATACCCAACACTCGCTCGAACGGATCGCCGAGCTGTCCGGATTCCGCTCCTATCCATATTTCCATCGCATCTTCAAACGAAAATATGGCGTCGCACCAGGGGTTTATCGCACACTTCAACAAAAAAACGAAAAAAAATAAAAAAAGAGTGATCCATTTTTTGAACCGCTCCGTTAGATGGGTGTAAACAACGACAACCACTCAAAAAAAGGAGCGATTACCCATGAAGAAGAAAACAATGAACAAGATTGTAGCACCGGCACTCGCACTCGGCTTACTCGTACCATTGAATGCACAGGCAGCGGATCACGCGCCGACAGCTAGCACACCAGCAGGTGACTTACGAGCCACGCTCGACCAACTACTGTCTGAGCATTATGTCTTAGCCGTCACATCGATGATGAAAGCTTACGACGAAGCACCTGACGCCGAAGCCGCGATGAAGGCCCTCGATCAAAACGCACTCGACATGACACCGGCCATCGCTTCAATTTACGGAGATGAAGGCGCAGCCCAGTTCGAAGATATCTTCGCTGGTCACAACGACTACTCAGCTGACTTCGTTGAAGCGGCTAAATCAGAAGACAAAGAGCTTCGCGCTGACGCGGAAGCTGAGGTTGACGAATTCGTCGAAGAGTTCTCAACATTCCTTAACGCAGCCACAGAAGGTAACTTACCAAAAGACGCTGCCGCTGACGTGCTTGAGCTTCACGAAGACCAAGTTCTCTCAGTATTCGACAACTACGTCGCAGGTGACTACGAGTCGGCATACATGACGTACCGCGAAGGGTACAAGCTTATGTTCGACATCAGTAAAGCCCTCTCAGGCGCAATCGTCACACAGATGCCTGACAAGTTTGAAACTGCTGCTGACACACCGGCCGTCGAGCTTCGTTCAACATTGAACAGCCTTGCTGGGGAACACTTCGCCCTCGCAGCAATCGGCATGCAAAAAGGCTACGATCAAGCAGAAGACTTCGACTACGTGAGCTGGGCTGAAGATCAGAACACACTTGATTTCAAAGCAGCCATCGGTTCAGTCTACGGTGATGAAGGTGCGGCCCAATTCGAAAAAGTATGGAATGGGAACCACATCACAGCCCAAGGTGACATCGTTGCCGCTACACTCGAAGGCGATGAAGCTAAAATTGAAGAAGCACGCATGAAGCTCGACCAGTTCGCTGTCGATTTCAGCACATTCCTCGATGCAGCGACAGAAGGTAACTTGCCACAAGCAGCTGGCCAAGAAGCCATCAAACAACATGAAGCCCTTGTGCTTCAAACGTTCGATCAGTATGTAGCTGGTGATGCGGATGCCGCTTGGATGTCATTCCGTGAAGGATACGCGTTCATGTTCGGTGTTGGCGAAACACTCGGTAACGCAATCGTGACACAAATGCCTGACAAGTTCGCTGAAACAACAATGCCTGAAGAGATGCCTGAAACAGGTCTCGGTGGTGCACAAGAACAATCAATGAACACGCTCTACGCTGGTCTTGCTGTACTTGGCGGAATCTTACTCGCCTTCGTAACGCTTCGCAACCGTAAAGAATCTGTTCAATAATTCAATAAGGAGGGAGCCCCATGAACAAGCGCCATTTGTTTCTGGCGCTCTCTCTCTTTTGTTTTGGCTTCTGGACGTGGACGAGCGCCCAAGAATCGTCGTCACCACCTGTAGAAGAAAAACAAATAGAGGAGAGCCCAGATTTATCGGCTGAATTCTCACTTCTACAGGAAGAGGTGAAGAAGCTCCGCTTAGCCGAGGAAGAGGAAAGTGCCAAGGCCGCGACACCCGTCCAACTTCAAATCCCCAAAATCAAGGTCGACACCGCAATCGAACAGGTCGGCGTACTCGACAACGGACAGATGGGCGTCCCGAAAGATGAGGACCAAGTCGGTTGGTTCGAACCGGGCGTCAAACCTGGTAGTAAAGGAAATGCCGTCATCGCCGGACACGTGGACAGTAAGACCGGCCCCGCCGTCTTCTATGAGCTCGATCAACTGAAGGCAGGCGATGACGTGACAATTATCGACGAGAACGGCAACACGTTGACGTTTCGTGTCACCAAAACAGAGAGCTATGATACGAAAAACGCACCGATCGAGGATATCTTCGGGGCCACGTCGAGCCGACAGTTGAATTTGATCACGTGTTCCGGCACGTTCGGTGACGGCGGTTATGACGAGCGTTTCGTCGTCTATACCGAGCTTGTCGATACCGAGATCAATACCGAAGTTGAACTCGACGCACCGACGAGCGTCGAACTCCGCGGGAACTTACTCACGTGGCACGCCGTCCGTGACGACACCGTCATCGGCTATCGCGTCTATGAAGTCATCGACGGTGAAGCGACGCATATTGAAAGTATCCCGTCGCACGCCCGGAAGAGCATCGAGGTCACGAACGAGCAGGCAACTTATTACGTGACAGCGATCGATCAACTCGGGAATGAATCGGCTCCTTCTAAACAGACGAAGTAACCACAAAGAACCCGCAGACGATTTATGTCTGCGGGTTCTTACGTTCTACACAAAACACGGAATCTGCGGGTTGAACGTCTTGTTGTTCTCCGTCATGATCTGTTTTTTGATTTTGCCTTCACCAAGATAGACGATACGGTCGGCGAGCGCCTCCGCGTCCTCTTCATCGTGCGTGACAAAAATCGTCGTCGTCCCCGTCTGTTTGAGGAGGCGGCGCAAATCGTCCCGAATCCGATGTTGGAGCGACGTGTCCAAGTTGCTGAACGGCTCATCCAAGATGAGGAGCGACGGTTTCGGTGCGAGCGCACGCGCGAGCGCGACACGCTGTTGCTGTCCGCCACTGAGCTCATACGGATAGCGATGACGGAACTCGGACAGGTTCACGAGCGTCAACATCTCTTCGACACGCTCGTTTCGCTCTTTCCGGCTCAATTTATGCAGACCGAAGCGGATGTTCTTCTCAACGGTCATATGTGGGAAGAGCGCATAGTCTTGGAACACCATCCCGACACCACGCTGTTCAGGCGGCATGAACTGGCAATCGTCGCAACAGACACAGTCGTTGACGACGACGACGCCTTGATTCGGCATCTCAAGCCCTGCGATGAGGCGTAAAATCGTACTCTTCCCAGAACCACTGTCACCGAGAAGCGAGACGATTTCACCTTTCGTGATCGAGATGGAGAATCCTTTAATCGTTTCGGCTTGCGCACCTTTATAGCTGAAGTGTAAATCGTTGATTTGAACAAACATTAGTCGGCCTCCTTATCAAGCACCTTATGGAACACAAAGATCAACAGTCCGCTCATGAGCACGATGACGATCGAGGCGAGCGCGGCCTCATGTATCTTCTCGTCACTGACATATTTGAACGCCTGTGTGGCGAGCGTCGAAAAATTGAATGGCTGCAAGAACAGCGTCAGCGGCAATTCTTTCATAATATCGATAAAGACGAGGATGAACGCGCTCATGATGGCCCCTTTAATCATCGGGATATCGACCCGGAAGAACGTCTGTACCGTCCCCCACCCGAGCATGCGCGACGCTTCCGTGAACGACTTGCCGACTTTCTCAAATCCACTCTCGATCGAGTTATAGCCGATGGCGAGGAAGCGGATGACGTAGGCGAAGATGAGCATGATGAGCGTCGTCCTGAACACGAACGTCTGGCCTAAATCCAGGGCGAGCGCCACGTTCAACACCCACTCATCAAGCAGCAAGAACAACGTGATGACGGCGATGGCGATGGCCGCTCCCGGAATCGAATAGCCGAGCGTCGTCACTTTCGAAATGACGCGTGTCATGTTCGACGGGAACAGGCGCGTGTAGTTCGCGATGATGAGCGCGAACACGAGAATGATCACGGTCGCAATGAACGCTACGCTCACCGTGTTCCAAACAAGGCGGAAAAACTCGGCCGTAAACACTTGTTCGAACGTCAATACCGTCCAAGCGACGAGTTGCACGAACGGAATGAGGAACGCAATCCCAAAGATGGTAGCCACATAGCCGAACACGGCGTAACGATGCCATCCATTCAGTTGTCTCGGTTTGAGCGGCTTCACTTTCGTCGTCGCATAGCTGAACTGTTTCCGGCCACGAACGAGCCGTTCCATCGTCAAGATGGCGATGACGAGAATCATGAGCGTCCCGGCCAGTTTGAGTGCCGAGGACGTATCTTTCATCCCGAACCACGTACTGAAGATGGCCGTGCTGAACGTCTGAATCCCGAAGTATTTGACGACCCCATAGTCGTTCAACACTTCCATCAAGACGAGGCTGACCCCGCCGATGATGGCGACGCGCGAGATCGGAATGACGACGGTGAAGAAAATGTCCCACGAGCCGCGGCCGAGGATGCGGGCGTTCTCAATCATCGAGGACGATTGGTTGTGCAGGAAGGCCCGCGTGATTGTATAGATATATGGATACAAGAACAGAGTGAAGATGAACACCGTTCCTTGAATCGTCATAATGTTGAAATACGTCTGGTCGACATTGATGCCGAACTCGTTCCGAAGCGTCGTCTGGATGACGCCCGTGTAGTTTAAAATCCCGTGATACGTATAAGCCCCAATGTAAGGAGGGATAGCGAGCGGTAAGATGAGCGCCCATTTGAAGAACCGACGGAACGGAAAGTCATACACCGTGACGAACCACGCCAGGCTCGTCCCAATGACAGTCGTCAACAGGCCGGTCGCGAGCATGATGAACAGTGTATTGCGCACGTAAGTCGGCAACAAGTACTCGCGAATGTGTTGCCAGTTCTCATTGACCGGTGCGAACAGCTCGACCAAGACGACGACTCCTGGCAGGACGATAAACACCAGCGCGATAAAGCTGAGGATGGCCCATCCATTCAGTTGTCGTTTCAGCGCGTACCAGTTCATTCCGTACAACTCCCGTTCTTTCGTTCAGTCACTTCCTGTCCCATCATATCAGGTTCAACGCTCCCGTTGTACCGCTAGCATGTCGAGAAACGCAAAAATCTTCGGCCTGAACGCACGTTCAAGCCGAAGTCTTCTTATTTCCAGCCCGCTTCGTTGAAGAGACGGATGGCTTCTTGTTGGTGTTCTCCAAGTGCCGAGAGGTTGATGTCCTGCTCTTTGAACTCACCCCATGATTGGAGGAGTTCGTTCGGTTCAACCGACTCGTTGACAGGGTACTCATAGTTCGCGCTCGCGAACTGTTCTTGTGCTGACGGGTCAGACATGAACTCCATGAGTTTCTTCGCGTTGTCTGAGTTCTTCGCTGCTTTTGTCATTGCGATTCCTGAGATGTTCACGTGTGTTCCTGTCGTGTCTTGGTTCGGGAAGAAGACGCCGAGTTGCTCAGCCACTTTCTTCTCTTCCGCGTCTTCCGAGTTCAACATGAGTCCCATGTAATATGTGTTCATGATAGCGACATCACCTTCGCCGGCGACGACTGCCTTCGCTTGGTCACGGTCATTCCCTTGTGGATCGCGTGCAAAGTTGTTGACCATGCCTTTCGCCCACTCTTTTGCCTGGTCGACACCGTTCACTTCGATGAACGAAGCGAGGAGCGAGATGTTGTACATATTCTCAGACGGACGGACGAGTACTTTGCCGTTCCATTGTTCTTCTGTGAGTGCTTCATACGTTGACAAGTCTTCTGGTTTCACACGGTCTTTTGCATAGACGATGACACGTGCCCGTTTCGTGAGACCGAACCATTCTTTATCCGTGTCACGGTATTTTTCCGGGACGTTCGACTCAAGCACATCGCTATCGACCGCTTGCAGATGTCCCGCCTCTTTAGCTTGATACAAGTTCCCTGCATCCGCTGTGATGAAGAGATCGGCTTCCGTGTTGTCGCCTTCTGTGTTCAAACGCTCGAGCAACTCATCGCTCTTCCCTTCGACGACGTTGACTTTCACGCCCGTCTCTTCTTCGAACTGCTTGTAAAGCTCTTTATCGACATCATAGTGACGGCTCGAGTAAACATTGACGACTTTTGACTCTTCCGCTGTCTCATTGTCGCTTGAAGTCGTCGTCTCTTCCGTGCTGGCGCAAGCCGCAAGAAGCGATGTTGTGAGCGCAGCCGAAAGGCCGAGTGCCATGTACTTTTTGTTCATTTCATAATCCCCCACTTATTCATCTCTATTGTTGGTAATGATAATTACTCTCAGTTACTATCATCACTGATAATCATTCTCACGTCAACCTTTTTTTGAAATCGTTTACAGTAGTTATAGATTTATAACTTAACAGTTTTAACGTCATCATGTCTTGACTTCAAAATGACTACCCCCCTATAGTGGAAGAGAACAAACCGTCTGGTCGGTACAGAAAGGAGGCGTGACATGACAAACCGATCACTGATCACGAAACAGAAATTGTTGGATGCAGCGACGGATATCATCATGGAACATGGCGTGCATCACCTGACATTGGACGAAGTCGCCAAGACGGCAGGTGTCTCGAAAGGTGGTCTCCTGTATCATTATCCATCCAAAGAAGCGTTGTTGACCGCCATCGTCGAACGGCTCCAAACCGAGCAAAACGATTTGTACGAATCGCTCCAAGCCGATGGCAACGGTCCCGTCGAAGCGTTCGTGCGTCTCTTTGACGAGACGAAACTTCATCCCGAGCGCTCAGCCATCCACATCGACGCCGAGAAGATGATTGCCTTTTTGACGCTATTTGCTGTCGACCAGGAATACGCCGAACGGTGGAAGCACGACCTCGACACGTTCTTCGCTCAGTTTCAACAGACGAGCGACCCCGTCGAGACGATGATTATCCGCTATGCGCTCGAAGGCATGATGTTGTCCGAGCACTTTAACGTCGGCGTCGCCCCACCTGCTTTAAAACAAGACATTATCGCTCGCTTGATCGAGCGAGCCCAGAACATCGATTCGGGTAAAACAGACTAATCTATTAGAGGAGAAATGAACCCCATGCAAAAAATCACGTCCTTCTCCGTCAACAACAAGTTCGCCGTCTGGTTGATGACGATCATCTTGACGGCCGCCGGAATTTTCGCCGGCTTGACGATGAAACTAGAAACGTTGCCTGACATCACGACACCGACTGTCTCGGTGACGACGATTTATCCAGGCGCCTCACCTGAACAAGTGCTCGACGAAGTGAGCACCGTGCTCGAAGAGCGCTTGAAGAGCTTGAACGGGGTCGAACAAGTTCGTTCGTCTTCGTTCCAGAACGCGTCAAACATTCAAATCGATTATGACTTCAGCACCGATATGGAAGAAGCTGAACAACTCGTCAAAGACGCGCTCAGCAACGTCGAATTGCCAGAATCCGTTCAAGACCCACAAGTATCACGACTCAGTTTTGACGCGTTCCCTGTCGTTGGTGCAGCCGTCTCAGATGAGAGTCTCGATTTGGCCGAATTGACGAAATTGGTCGAAGATGAGTTGCAACCAGCCCTTGAAGGCGTCGAAGGCGCTCAGACCGTCCAAATCGCCGGACAAGAGATTCGTCGCGTCGAGCTTCGATTCGATGAGGAGGCGCTCGCCGAATATAACTTGACGGAAGACACCGTCAAACAGTTGATTCAAGCGAACGATGCCCGCATCGCGCTCGGCCTGTATGAACTTGGTGATACGGAGCAAGCCGTCGTCATCGACGGGAAGTCGGAGACGCTTGAGGCGTTCCGCGACCTCCAAATTCCGTACTCACCCGCACCAACGGAACAGCCGGTGCCAGGTGCGCCAACGGAACTTCCGACTGGCGAGACGCCGCAAATCCCGACTGACGTGCCAGGTGCAGTCCCACCTGCGAATCTACCGACGACCGTCCCGACGGTCGCTTTGAGCGAACTCGCGACGATTGAAGACCGTGGCATCGAGGAATCGATTTCACGGTCGAACGGGGAACGTTCAATCGGGATTCAAGTGACGAAAACGCAAGACGCGAACACCGTAGATGTCGTCAATGCCGTCAAAGATGCGCTTGCCGATTTCGAGACCGACTATGACACGACCAACGTCTCGATTACGCTCGACCAAGGTCAACCGATTGAAGAATCGGTCGAAACGATGGTCTCGAAAGCGTTACTCGGTGGTCTATTCGCCATCTTGATTATTCTCGTGTTCCTTCGTAACTTCCGCTCGACGATTATCGCGGTCATCTCCATCCCGCTCTCGCTCTTGATGGCATTGATCGTCTTGAAACAGCTCGATATCACGCTCAACATCATGACGCTCGGTGCGATGACCGTCGCCATCGGGCGGGTCGTCGATGACTCCATCGTCGTCATCGAGAACATTTACCGTCGCCTCACCCGTCCGAACGAGACGTTGCGCGGCAAAGACCTGATTATCGCCTCGACGAAAGAAGTGTTCATTCCGATCGCTTCGTCGACGATCGTCACGATCGCCGTCTTCTTGCCGCTCGGATTCGTCACAGGCTTCGTCGGCGAGCTGTTCTTACCGTTCGCCTTGACCGTCGTTTTCGCTTTAATCGCGTCCTTACTCGTCGCGATCACGGTCGTACCGATGATGGCCGACTCGTTCTTTAAGAACCGCGACAAGCTGAAGCCGGAAGAAGGACCAGGGAAGCTCGCCGAATGGTATCGTGGCGTCCTCAACTGGTCGCTCAACCATAAACTCGTCGTCTTCGGACTGGCGACGCTTCTCTTAATCGGAAGTTTCGCCCTTGTCCCAGCTATCGGGGTCAACTTCTTGAACCAAGAGTCTGAGAAGACGCTGTTCGTCACGTTCGACCCAGAACCGGGTCAAACGCTTGACGATTCGATTGCGGCGGCCGAAATCGCCGAGACGTATTTCATGGAAGAGCAAGCGGACGCCACCGACGTTCAATTCACGGTCGGTGGTGAGAACCCGCTCAACCCTGGGAACAACAAACAAGGAATTTTCATCGTCCAGTATGATCCGGACACGAAAGATTTCGCTGATGTCAAAATCGCTGACGTCGAACGCTTGAATGAACTCGCCTCAGGCGGTGAATGGAAAGAACAAGACTTCGCCGGCGGTGCCGGAACGAGCGGTGTGACGTATAACGTTTACGCCAACTCTCTCGAAGATCTTGAAGCCATCGTTCCTACGTTCATTGAAACGATTGAAGAAGAGACGGATTATGTCCGTCAAGCGACGTCTGACCTTCGCGAATCATACGTCCAGTACACGTTCAACGTCGACCAGCAGGCAGCTGCCGAGGCAGGTGTCTCGGCCGCTCAGCTCGCCCAAACGATTGGGCAGTTCCAAGCCCAAGAAAGTCCGCTCTCGACGGTGACGATCGACGACAAACAGCTCGACGTCATCATCCCGACGGAACAAGTCACGTATGACAGCATCGACGACTTGCAGGAACAAGAAGTGACGACACCGTTCGGGCCTCGCCCAATCTCGGACTTCATCGAAGTCGAGGAAGGCACGACACCGGATACGCTCGTTCAACGTGACGGGAAGCTCCTTGCTCGCGTCAACGTCGAGCTCAGCACGGACAAAGCGACGGAAGCTTCGGCTGCCATCGAAGAACGTGTATCGGACATCGAACTCCCGACTGGCGTCTCCTATGACGTCGGTGGGGTCACTGAACAGATTCAAGAATCGTTCACCCAGCTCGGTCTCGCCATGCTCGCGGCCGTCGCCATCGTCTACTTGGTGCTCGTCATCACGTTCGGCGGTGCCGTCACGCCGTTCGTCGTCCTGTTCTCGCTTCCTTACGCGATTATCGGGGGACTCGTCGCCCTCCTCATCACAGGCGAAACGATCTCGGTATCTGCCTTGATCGGGGCGCTCATGTTGATCGGGATTGTCGTGACGAACGCCATCGTCTTGATTGACCGTGTCATTCATAAAGAAGAAGCCGGTCTCTCGACACGTGATGCCTTACTCGAGGCAGCCGGTACGCGCCTCCGTCCAATCCTCATGACGGCTCTCGCGACGATCGGTGCCCTCGCACCGCTCGCGCTCGGCCTTGAAGGCGGCGCCTTGATCTCGAAAGGTCTCGGTGTGACCGTCATCGGTGGATTGACGAGTTCAACGCTATTGACGCTCCTCATCGTCCCAATCGTGTATGAGTTCTTCGCACGATTCCGTAAGAAAAAAGAAGCGTAATTCAAAAGAGAGTCGCCCTCAACGGGTCGACTCTCTTTTTGCGCTCAGTAACATTGCATGAGGATTTCCGCTTCTTCAAACCGCTTGGCTCGGAGCGCTTCGGTCGGAATCAGGAAATAAAGGATGCCGGCGTCACCGAACATGATGTCGAGTTCTTCGCTTGAATCCATTTGGAATAAGAGAAACGGGTCACCGAATCGTTCCCCATGCGTCTCTTCAATCTCTTCAAACACATCATGTTGCACCTCGTCCGGATGCCCGCCTACCGCATGTGCCTCGTCCTCATCGAATAACTCCTCAAAAGCGGCATATTCATCCTCGCTCATCAGATCAAACAAGTCGTGATCGTTCTGCGCATAGCCTTCTTCGAATGCGACAGCCCTCTCGTTGAGTGCTTCACCGACGCGGACCCGTTCAAGCGTCGTCGCTTCTGTATAGAAGACGCGCCAAAGGTGACGTTCGTCCGCGTCACCCCATGGTTGTTCGTCCAAATCATAGAAGAACGATAACACCCCTTCTTTCGGAAGCGCTTCGACTGATTCAAATCCAGTGAAGTCACTCAGGCGGAACTGTGCCAACAACGTCAAGTTCTCTCCAGGATGGTCCGAGGCACTCGGTAAATCCGGATAGCCGCCAAATTTTGAGTGACCGATTGAGACTTCTTCCCGTGTCGTTCGGGGTACGAGCTTCAAGTTGACGCGCTTCGTAAACGCCGCCAAGATGTCACCGCCCTGTTCGAGCCCGTGTTGATCAATAAACTGTTTGATTGATTGAAGTTCCATTCGAACACCTCTTTCGGATATGATACAAATAGTCTACCATACCGAACATATGTACCCTTTATCATTTTTTATACAACCTTTATCTTGACCGCATGGATGAAACTTGAGAAAATGCATACGTTTTGAACGTATTCGCGAAAGGATGGTATATATGCAACTCTTTATCAAATGGATGATCGGCCTTTCGCTCTTATTCGGGTTAAGCGCGTTCGGCAACTGGATTGTCGCCACACTCGAATGGAAAGTGCCTGGAAACGTCATCGGGATGATGCTGTTATTGATATTGCTCATGACAAAAATCATCCGAGTCGAATGGATCGAGGACAGTGCCGGCTTCCTCACGAAACATCTCGCTTTCTTCTTCATCCCAATTGCGGTCGGCCTCATGTCGTATAGCGGTCTCTTAAAAGCAGAAGGGATTCCGCTATTTCTTGCCTTGATTGTCAGTCTATTTGTCGGACTCATCGTGACCGCTCTCATCTCCGGAAGACGAGGTGAAACGTCATGACATTACTTTGGGTACTCGTCACCATCGGCGTTTATCTCGTCAGCCGCAAACTGTCCTTCAAATGGGCGTCCCCGTTCACGAACGTCGTCTTCTTGAGCACAACTATTTTGATTGTGACCCTCCTTCTTTTTGAGCAACCATACGACGTGTATGAACCGGCCAAAGATTTAATCACGATTTTACTCGGTCCGGCGACCGTCGCCCTTGGTCTGCCGCTGTATCGTAACTTGCCGACGCTCCTCGCACGCGCACAACGCGCCCTGAGCGCAATTATTGCCGGTACCGTCTCGACGATTGTCGTCGCAGTCCTGATCGGCACGGCGCTCAAACTGACGGACCAGGTGCTCATCGGGCTAGCGGTCAAATCCGTCACTGCTCCGATTGCGCTCGAACTGGCAAAACAGCTCCAAGGAGACGCGGCCCTTGCCGCCTCCATCACTGTCGCCTGTGGCATACTCGGTGCCATGTTCGGTCCGCTCATGTTGTCGCTCTTCAAAGTGACCGATCCGTTCACGCGAGGACTCGCACTTGGAACAATCAGCCACGGCATCGGCACGGCTCAAGCCGCGACGGAACATCCGCTGTCCGGGGCCACCGGGGGCGCGGCGATGGGCCTGTCCGCCATCTTCACGTCGTTTTTGTTGCCGTTTCTCCTGCCGTTCCTTCTTTAAAAAAGGCCAGCACCCTTGTTTCATACAAATTGAGTAAAAGTAGAGGCCTTAGCGCCTCTCTTTTTATTTTCAAACAATTTCGATACTTCTCAAAACGGCTCTCATGCTACACTAAACGAGAACAGATTGATTAGAGGAGGCAGACCATGCAATCGAAATTAATTGAACGTTTAATCACGTATGCAAAAATTGATACACAGTCCGACTTCACGAGTGAGACGACACCGTCGACGGCGAAACAATGGGATTTGATTCGCCATCTCGAGGCTGAGTTAAAAGCGATTGGACTCGAGGACGTCGAGACGGATGACTATGGCTACTTGTTCGCCACCCTTCCGAGTAACGTCGACCATGACGTACCGACGATCGGCCTGCTCGCCCACGTCGATACGGCGACCGACTTCACCGGGACGAACGTCAACCCGCAACTCGTCGCACATTACGAGGGCGGCGATATCGTCTTGAACGAGGCGCTCCAAGTCATCTTGTCGCCGCGTGACTTCCCGGAGCTCGATGGCTACGTTGGACATACACTCATCACGACAGACGGCACGACGCTGCTCGGTGCCGACGACAAAGCCGGCATGGCCGAGATCGTCACCGCGGTCGAATACTTATTGGCCCATCCGGAAATCCCGCATGGCCCGGTGCGAATCGCCTTCACACCGGACGAAGAGATTGGACGCGGACCACATAAGTTCGACGTCGCCCGCTTCAACGCCGATTTCGCCTATACGATGGACGGCGGCCCGCTCGGTGAACTGCAATACGAGAGCTTCAACGCTGCCGGCGCCACGGTCACGTTCCATGGGACGAACGTGCACCCGGGCAGCGCCAAAAACAAGATGGTCAACTCGATGAAATTGGCGATGGCGTTCCACAACCGCCTCCCGGCCGATGAGGCACCGGAACATACGAGCGACTATGAAGGCTTCTTCCATCTGAACGGCTTCTCTGGCGACGTGGAGACGACGACGCTGCAATACATTATCCGCGACCACGACCGCACAAAGTTTGAGGCGCGCAAAGCGTTGCTTGAAAAGCTCGTCGTCGAATGGAAACAGAAGTACGGCGAAGCGCGCATCGACTTGAAAATGGACGATCAATATTACAACATGGCCGAGAAAATCGAGCCGGTAAAACACATCGTCGACACCGTCGCCGACGTCATGCGCGAACTAGGCATCGAACCGAAAATCGAACCGATTCGCGGCGGGACGGACGGTTCGCAACTGTCGTATATGGGACTCCCGACCCCGAACATCTTCACCGGTGGCGAGAACTATCACGGCAAGTTCGAGTACGTCTCCGTCAATAACATGGAAAAAGCGACCCACGTCATCATCCAGACGCTCCGTACGTTCGCTGAACGCGCGCGAGCATAACACATGCGCCTCCAATCGTTCTCTTCTAGAATAGAGACATTGGAGGCGATTTTTTATGAAGCATACGTTTCAAATGAACCTCGACTGGACCGGCGGACGCAACGACGTCGGAACGATCGAGGCCGAACGGTTAAAGACACAGATATCGATTCCCCCGGAAATGGACGGGCCCGGCATCGGCACGAACCCGGATGAGATGTTGCTCGGTGCTGCGGCGACCTGCTATATCATCACACTTGCGGCTATGCTCGGGCGAAGCGAACTGCCTCATCAAGGCATCACGATTGACGCCGAAGGCATCGTCGACGTGACGAACGGTGTCTTCACGTATGAGACGATTCGCTACACGACACGTATCAACGTTCCAAAAACGGCCACAGATCGCGATATCACGCTCGTCGAACGAATCGCCAAAAAAGCGAAGGATGGCTGTATGATTTCACGCGCCTTGGCCGGCAACGTCGCGTTCGAACTCGACACGACGGTCACGCGCGTCGTCTGACGATGTATCGCTTTGTATCTCCCCTGCAGGAAGGGGTCATCCTGAAACGCCGCAATCGGTTCGTGATGGACGTATTGCTCGGCGATACTGTCGTCGCCTGCCACTGTCCGGTCACCGGTCGCATTGGCGACCTCGTCTTCGACGGGGTGCCTTGCCTCGTCTCAGCGACGGACGACCCGCGACGGAACACCGCCTTCACAGTGGAGGCCATCTCGATCGACGCGGACCGACAATGGATTGGAATTCATCAAGGCCGCGTCAACGATTTCGTCGAACATTGGTTGCGGACGAACGTGATTTCAGCTTTTCCTTCTCCGAAACATGTGGAACGAGAGAAAGTCGTCGATGCGTCACGAATCGACTTTAAAGTCGATGGCACTTATATCGAAGTGAAAGCACCTCTAGCCGAGTTGTTCGTAACGCCTCTCCCCCGCTTTGAACGGCGTGCGGTGACGAGACCGATCGAGACCGAACGGTTGATTCGACATCTCGAGACACTCATTGCGACGTTGCCGAAAACGGGTCGGGCCGTCTTGCTGTATGTTTTCTTATATGATGCGCCCATCTTCACCGGCAACCCGAATCGGAAACACGACTTACGAATTCGGCAGCTGATTCGCGACGCAATCGCGGACGGACTTGAAATCTGGCAAGTGAATGGCGAGGTGTCTACGGAAGGGATTCGTTTAACCCACTGTGTCGAGACGACGCCTCATTTCAAGTAAAAAAGCCATCAGCGATGGCTTTTTTACTGTAATAACAGTGGGGTCACGTACGCCTCGATGATTGCAGAGATAGCGAGGAGCGGAACTGCGATGACGAGAAATGTCTTCACGCCTGCCACGAACAGCGCCTTGAACGTGACGTCGGTCTCTTTCCCACGTAGTTTTTTCCAGATGTAACGGTTGAGCGACAACCCCATCGCCGCTCCGAGCAAGATGGCCGAGATTTCGGTGATACCATGGGGCATTATTCCGAGCACGATGACCCGGATCACGGACTCGCCGGCAAACCCAACGAGCATGGCGACCAGGCCGATGACCGCGGCGTTGATGACGACGAACACATACGGGATGAAGAGCGGGATCATTCCGAGCAGGAAAGCGAGCAACGTGACGCGCGTATTGTTCACGAATAGGGCGATCATCGTCTCGCGTGCGCTCGAATCGAACGTCAATCCTTGTGATTCAAATGATTCGCCGAGCTGAGCTAAAATTTCGTCCACTTGTTCAGGGGCGATGACGGCCCTGAATAGAAAATACGACCCGATGCCCGTCACGAGGAAGATGACCCAGAGCCGGAAGAAATCTCGGCTGTAGTAGTTTGACCACGCTTCTTTCAGCGAGAGCGTTGTTTTCATGGCTGATTCCCCCTTTCTTCTCTATACGAATCAGGCTGCTGTTTGTTTCATGTTTACCCACGACTGCGCGTTTTCAAAAAACGTGATACAATACACGTCGTAAACTAATCAGAAAAACGAGGGATCCTATACATGATTACAGTAAATAACGTAAGTCTCCAATTCGGTGGACGCAAGTTGTTCGAAGACGTGAACATCAAGTTCACACCAGGCAACTGCTACGGCTTGATCGGCGCGAACGGTGCCGGGAAGTCGACATTCTTAAAAATTCTTGCCGGTGAGCAAGAAACGACAACAGGTGACGTCAGCTTCTCACCTGGCGAACGCCTCGCCGTCCTCAAGCAGGACCATTATGCGTACGAAGATCAAGCGGTACTCGAGACGGTCATCATGGGCCACGAGCGTTTGTATGAAGTCATGAAAGAGAAAGACGCCATCTATATGAAAGAAGATTTCTCTGACGAAGATGGTATGCGCGCTGCTGAACTCGAAGGCGAATTCGCTGAGATGAACGGTTGGGAAGCCGAATCAGAAGCTGCCATGGTCCTTCAAGGACTAGGGATCACGGATGCATCACACCACAAGCTCATGAGCGAGCTCACAGGTGGCGAGAAAGTCAAAGTCCTCCTTGCTCAAGCATTGTTTGGCAAACCTGACATTCTTCTCCTCGATGAGCCGACGAACGGTCTTGACCTCAAAGCGATCCAATGGCTCGAAGAGTTCTTGATCAACTTCGAGAATACCGTCATCGTTGTATCCCACGACCGTCACTTCTTGAACAAAGTCTGTACGCACATGGCCGACCTTGATTTCGGGAAGATCCAATTGTACGTCGGGAACTACGACTTCTGGTACGAGTCGAGCCAACTCGCTTCGCGTATGGCCAACGACCAGAACAAGAAAAAAGAAGAGAAAATCAAAGAACTTCAAAACTTCATCGCCCGTTTCAGCTCGAACGCCTCGAAGGCGCGTCAAGCGACGTCGCGTAAGAAGTTGCTCGATAAAATCACGCTCGACGATATCCGTCCATCATCACGTCGCTATCCGTTCGTCGGTTTCTCAATGGAACGTGAAATCGGGAACGACGTGCTCTACGTCGACAACGTCTCGAAGACGATTGATGGCGTAAAAGTACTCGACAACGTCACGTTCTCACTCAACAAGACGGACAAAGTCGCATTCGTCGGCCGTTCGGACGTTGCCATTACGACTCTATTCAAAATCATCATGGGCGAGATGGAACCGGACACGGGTACGGTCAAATGGGGCGTGACGACGACACAGTCGTACTTCCCGAAAGACAACTCGGAATACTTCGAAGGCTCGGATAAGAGCATCTTGGATTGGTTACGCCAGTTCTCACCAGCCGACGAGTCGGATACGTTCCTTCGCGGTTTCCTCGGTCGTATGCTCTTCTCAGGCGAAGAAGTCATGAAGAAAGCATCTGTCCTCTCAGGGGGAGAGAAAGTGCGTTGCATGCTCTCGAAAATGATGCTCTCGAACTCGAACGTCCTCGTCCTCGACGATCCGACGAACCACTTGGACCTCGAGTCGATCACAGCGCTCAACAACGGTCTCGAAACGTTCAAAGGCGTACTCCTCTTCAGCTCGCATGACCATCAGCTCATCTCGACGATTGCCACGCGCATCATCGAAGTGACGCCGAACGGGATTGTCGACAAAGAAGCGACGTACGACGAGTTCCTCGAGAACGAATCGCTTCAACAGCAAGTCGAGTCACTCTATCAGAACGCATAAGAAAAATCGATCGGCCGCGGCCGATCGATTTTTTTATTTGACCTCGACCGTCTCCATGATATGTTCATGGATGTCGTGTCCTTTCGTCACGTGGACTTGAACGTTGTATATGCCTGACTCTTTGAATGTATGCTCACCTTCATAGCTTCCGCCTTCCGTTTCATCAAGCTTCACCCAGTCGTGCTTGTCCGCTCCGTCTTTGAACACTTCGAGTTGGACGTCCGCACCCGTCAACGCCTCATGCTCAATTTCGACGTTGACTGTGAACGGTTGGACTTCATTGGCGACAGCTTGAGTCGGATCAAGGACAATGTCTGCTCCCGCGTGGTTGTGATGGTCTTGCTCAGCTTCAGCCTCAGCCTCGGCCGCCGTCTCCGGATGGCCGACCGTCACGTTCGTCGTCGGCATCGTATGCATCGAACGGGCCGTCACATGGACTTGCACCGTGTAAACTGCTTCTTCGACAAACGTCGTCTCCGCCTCGTAGACTCCATCTTCTGTGAGCGACGCTTTCGTCATCTCACTCTCTTCCTTGGCGCCATTTTTCCAGACCTCGAACTTAATCTCGTCGGCGTCATCGACCGCTTTCCCGTCTTGTGTGACGCGAACTGCCAATGTGACTGCCTCGTCTTTATCTGCCGAGGCCGGCACGT
This sequence comes from Exiguobacterium sp. TNDT2, assembly GCF_003331145.1. GTDB lineage: Bacteria > Bacillota > Bacilli > Exiguobacteriales > Exiguobacteriaceae > Exiguobacterium. Next base: position 131,893 of record NZ_QLVE01000001.1, read on the forward strand.
TCAATTCTGCTTCCACCGGTTCCATCGACTGCACCGTCTCCGTACCACTGGTCGTTTCATCGGCTCCGCACGCCCCAAGGACGAACAGACCGACGAGACCAAATGCCACCCCGAACCGTTTCATTGATTTGCTCATGTTGAATCCCCCTATTTAATCGCTTACATTCTTCACACATTGTTCATGATAGCACCCTTTTTTAGGAAATGTGTGAGGATTGTGTGATATTTGACACGTTTGTCACTCATAAATTGAACACAAAATTTGAGGGTCGTTATCCAAAAATTCCTTTCCCTATTTTTAGAGTTAGACGATGTTTACCACTAAAAGGGGGTATATAAAATATATATGCAGCTCAATATATGGAAAACCTTAACATCAAGATACATACACCTAAGAATGGAGGCGAAACCAAAATGAAGAGCAAGTTCGTACGTGTATTGATGGCCTTGTTGATCATGCTGGCACCGTTAGTCGCTTATCCAAAATCGGCTGACGCCGCCGCTTCGAAATTCATCACGAGCGTGAACACGACGAGTAAAGTCGTCGCGTTGACGTTTGATGACGGAGCGGATGGTGCGAATACGAACAAAATTTTGGACATACTTGCCAAGAACAACGTCAAAGCCACTTTCTTTTTGACTGGATCAGGCGCCAATAACCATCCTCAATACATTAAAAACATCGCCGCTAAAGGTCACCAACTCGGTAACCATTCGTATACCCATCCAGACTTCACAAAGTTGACCGCCACGCAAATGAAATCAGAACTTGATCGGACGGAAGCGCTCATTAAATCGCTTACTGGCAAAACGACAAAACCAATCTTCCGGGCACCGTTCGGCGCCGTCAATAGCGCCGTGTTGAGCGGAGTCGGCGCTGCCGGCTACGGTTATACGATTCAATGGAACATCGATACGATTGACTGGAAAGGACTGACTGCTAGCCAAATCAATACGAAAGTACAGGCAAACATCAAACCAGGCTCAATCGTCTTGATGCACACCGGTGCCGGTGCACCAGGTACACCGCTCGCCTTGCCGACAATGATTTCTCAGTTGAAAGCGAAAGGCTACAAGTTCGTCACCGTCTCTCAACTGCTCGCTTACCAAAACACATCGACTAGCAAGACTTACACCGTCAAATCAGGTGATACGCTCTACAGCATTGCTCGGGCTTACGGTGTCACTGTCGCTGCGCTCGCTGCCGCCAACAAGATCACGAACTACAACTTAATTTCTGTCGGACAAGTGCTCGTCATCCCGGGTACGATCGTCACACCACCACCTGCGACGACCGTGAAATATACCGTTAAGTCAGGCGACACACTCTATAAGATTGCGACGATGTATAACACGACTGTCGCTAAAATCGCGGCCGCCAACAATATTACGAATGTCAGCTTGATCAGTGTCGGACAAGTGCTCACGATTCCGCGCTAACCAAAAAGAAGTGTCCGCCGTTTTTGGGAGACACTTCTTTTATGTGCCGAGACACTCGTCGACCATCGCGACCGCGACATGCGCATCGTCAACCCCGTGGACGAGGACTCTTCCGTCTTTGAACAAGAGCATCCGATGATTCCGCCATCGCCACTCCAACGTGAACGGGGTCTGCTTCACGGCGATGTCCGCACGCTCAAGTAGATGCGCGATCGGGTCAAGCCCTTCGATGGAACGACGGACTTGGACGACGTCACGACCGCATAGAAGCGCTGTCTGCTGTCGACTTGAAACGAGACTCGGGTAGTCATTGGTCTGGCAAGACGGACAAACCACGTCAACGAGCCGGGCGACATCGAGTCGCTGTGACTGATTCTCCCACATGTCTTCAATCAACAGTCGGCGCTCCATCTGTTCATGACGCCCCGTCAAATATTTCAACGCCTCAACGGCTTGACGGCTCGCCACGTGTTGCACGATGGGAGCCACCACCCCCGCTGTCGCGCACGTCTGTCCGGCTATTGGCAAATGACGCATGAGACAACGAAGACACGGCGCTTCTCCCGGCATCACCGTGTAGTTCATGCCGTATGCTCCAACGCAAGAGGCAAACAAGAACGGAATGCCGCGCTCGAGTGCGAAATCATTCAATAGAAGACGTGTCTCGACGTTATCGGTTGCGTCCAAGACGAGATCAACGGGCGGCAAAGGCCGAAGCCAATCCCACGAGACATCGGCGATTTGCGCGTCCAACTCAACGTTTGAGTTGATGGCCCGCAGGCGTTCGAGCGCCGCGACCGCTTTCGGCGTCTCGGCACGTGCGTCCTGTTCCGTATAGAGCGTCTGTCGTTGTAAGTTCGTCACCTCGACATAGTCGCGGTCGACGAGGATAAGTGAGACGCCGGCCCGAACAAGTTGATCGCTCACGGCCGCCCCAAGCGCACCGAGACCGACGACGAGCACTCGTTTCTCCATCAGACGTTCTTGGCCCTCCACTCCGATGCCGTGGAACCGGGCTTGCCGCGCGTAACGTTCCGGGATATGTGTCATCGGACATAGTCCCCTGACTTCCCGCCTTGTTTCTCAAGCAAGTACGTCGGTCCGATGACGATGCCTTTATCGACCGCTTTCGTCATATCGTACACGGTCAATGCGGCGACCGATGCGGCCGTCAATGCTTCCATCTCGACACCGGTATCGCCTTTCGTCTTCACGAACGACTCGATGATGAGCTGTGTCCCGTCCCATTCGAACGTCAAATCGACTTTTTTCAAGGCGAGTGGATGACACATCGGGATGATGCGGCTCGTCTCTTTGGCGGCCATGATGCCAGCCACTTGGGCGACGGCGAGTACATCCCCTTTTGCAAGACCACCGTCCGTGATGAGTTGTTTGAGTTCACCGCTTAGTTCAACTGATGTACGGGCCCGAGCAGTACGTGTCGTTTCCGGTTTATCCGAGACATCGACCATCCGCGCCCGCCCTTGGTCGTTCATATGTGTCAATTCCATCGTTTACCCTCCGCTCACCATTGGGATGACGGCGACCGTGTCCCCGTCTACAACCGTGTATTCGTCCGTCTCATAACGCTCATTGACCGCGAACATGAGACGTTCCGCTCCTGACACGCCCCGCTCGGCCAAATCCGCTCGCAAGGCGGCGATTGTTTGTGGCGCTGAAACGTTATAGGACCGGACCGCCAACTCTTCTGCCACATGGGCAAAACATAATACCTCAATCATGTGTACGTCACTCCTTCCGGGCGTCCTGGGTGTTGTTCTTTTTGATCACCGATCCATTTCGTGCCGTCGGTCCAATGCTCCCGTTTCCAAATCGGGACAATTTCTTTGATCCGTTCGATGGCGTAACGATTCGCCTCGTACGCGTCGGCGCGATGGGAAGAACTCGTCGCGATGACGACCGCTTCTTCCATGATATCGAGTCGTCCAATCCGGTGATGGATCGCCGTCAACGCACCAGGCCAACGTTCCGCCACTTCTGTCGCGATCTGTTCGAGCATCTTCTCGGCCATCGGCACGTATGATTCATACTCCAAGAGTTCGGTCTGCTTAGAACCAGTCATTTCTCGCACCGTCCCGATAAACAGCACGACCGCCCCGACGTTTCGGTGCCGGACCGTTTCGTAAAGTGCCATCGGTTCGAGCGGATGTTCATTCACTTGATACCATTTCATCCTCCATCCACCTTTCCACTAAACGCATCAACCGGTCCTTGTCTGCCACGGAATCTCCGCGTGCGATCACGTTCGTCACATCGACCGGTTGTTCATGCCCGTCTCGCACGAGCACCACTTTCGGATAGTCTTTCTGCTTGTAGCCTTCGATGAGCACGATGTCGACGTGCGCCTCGTACCAGGTGAGGAGCAACTCAAACGTGTCGACCGCTTGCCACTCGATCAACGTCCCATCTTCACCGATCACACTCGATAGCACGGCACCGGCCAACGCGTGACGATGTGAGTCCGTCATCGGCAAGTCGAACGACCCTCCGTGACCGTGGTGTTTGATGACGCCGACACGGAGCCCCGTCGCCGACAAGCGTGCTGTCAGCTCAGAAACGAACGATGTCTTACCGCTATTTTGATAGCCGACCACTTGTAAAATCAAAGCTGATCGATGATTCGACATCGCACCGAGTCCCCTTTTTGAAACCCTCTCGTCCCGCCTGGCAGATGAATCAACGCGTTACACGTCGCGAGCGAGGAGACGATGCCCGACTTGTCTTTCCCGCTCGGATGAACGACCGTCTGCCCGGTCGCATCAATCGTCACATGTCCACGCACGAACCGGTCGAACGGATTCGGTTTCGGGAAATCGACACCGAGTTCCGCCAAAATGACAGGTCGCTCCGCTTGCCCGAATAACGTCTTCATATACGTGCCGACAAACAGTTCCGTGCCAACAAAACACGCCGACGGATTCCCGGATAATCCGAACAACAACCGATTTTCGACGTGCGCGACCGTCGTGACGGACCCTGGCCGCATCCCAACTTTATTAAACAGCACTGTCGCCCCGAGCGCGTCATACACATCCGGTAAATAATCAAAATCTCCGACCGATACCCCGCCTGTCGTGACGATGGCGTCACTTGTTTGAAGTGCCTCGGCAATTGCTTGCTTCGTCGAAGCGAACGTATCCGGCAAGATGCCGCCATATGTCGCCGCGCCACCGAGTGCCTCGATTTGAGCGAGAATCATATACGCGTTCGAATTATAGATTTGCCCGTCGGCTTTTTTCTGTCCCGGTTCGACGAGCTCATCACCGGTCGCAAACACGGTGATGTGCGGTTTTACGTATACGTCGACCTGCTCATACCCGAACGTAGCGAGCAAGGCGATGACGCCCGGATTAATGCGGGTGCCTCGGTCGACGATATTCGTCCCCGTCGCCATATCTTCCCCGCGATAGGAGATATTGGCATCTCGGGCCGGTCGTTTGAACGTCACGACTCGTTCATCTGCTTGTACGAGTTCGAGCATGACGACCGCGTCGGCTCCGGCTGGAATTTTTGCCCCGGTCATGATGCGAATCGCTTGGCCCTCGCGTAACGGTTCTCCGACGTGCCCGGCTCCCTGAACGTATTGAACGGGCAAGGTGACCGGTTCATCGCGGCTCGCTCTCAACAAATCCGCGGACCGGACAGCAAAACCGTCATACGGGGATTTATTAAATGCCGGAACGTCATGCGTCGCAATGAGATCCATCGCTAAAATCCGGCCGTTCGCTCGATACAACGGTACCGTTTCCGTCCGACCTTTCCCCGTCGCTTCTTGGACACGGATGACCGCCTCGTCAACGGCGAGCGGCTTACGAAACAGGGTCGACACCTTCTCCATCACTTCACTTCCTTTCCTAGCACTTCTTCATAATCACTCGGTGTATTCACATTCTTAAACCAGTCCCGTTCAGCAAACGAGACGATTGTCGCCTCTGTCAAGTGAGGCATGACCGCCCGTTCGCCTCGACGTAACGCGGCTTCAAACCGGGACATCATCGAGCGGGGGTACAAGGCGATGAGCGGATGGATGCGATCGTCGGCGTAGGCGACAACTGGCTGATTCCCTCGTTCCATCGCAAGCCGTTCATAAACGGTCGGCGGCAACAAAGGTGTATCACACGCACAGACGGCGTACCACTCACTCGGGACGTGCCGCATGACGGTAACGATGCCGGCGAGCGGCCCCATGCCACGCCATTCTCTGTCATCTTCGAGTTGATAGGATGTCATCGACTGTCCGGCCGGCACAACGCTCCATTGGGACGTCGTCGTGGTACTAAGCGTCTGTCGGGCCCGGTCTTCAAACGAGACGTCCTCATAACGGGCTTTCCATTTTGGAGACCCGAACCGACGTGACTTCCCACCCGCCAAGACGATGCCAATCATCGTGTCGCTTCCCAGACGATATGGGAGAGCTCGGGGAGAATCAAGCGGGTCATCGCCAAATCGACGGCGCCGCGCGATCCTGGCATCGAGAAGATAATCGTATCCCCGATTCGTCCGGCGAGAGCACGCGACAACATCGCCGCCGGTCCAATATCTTCCGTGAAACTGACGTAACGGAACAGTTCGCCGAAGCCGACCATCTCCCGGTCGAGCAGCGGTCGAATCGTCTCGATGGTGACGTCCCGTTTCGTGATGCCCGTTCCCCCGGTCGTCAAGATGACGTCCATTTTTTCGTCGACCATTCGTCTGACGGCCGCCTCGATTTCAAATGGGTCATCTTTCGTGATCTCGCGGTACGTGACCGTGTGCGCTTCTTCTTTTAACAACGTACAAATATGTTCGCCTGACACATCCGTATCGAGTGTGCGCGTATCCGAAATCGTCAAAATCGCGGCCCGGACACGCTGTGTGTTTTGATGTACATGATTGTGTGCTTGCATCGTCTTCACCCTCCGATATAACTCATTTCAATCCGATTGCGTGTTCGGCTCCCCGTTCGCGACCGTTCTTCCGAATAGCGGTCGTCCCGTACTTCCCATACCATTTTCAATGTCATGGCAATTAATTCATCGCTCGCCCCGCTACGGAGCAGTTCACGAATGTCAGTACCGTCTTCTGCGAACAGGCACGTGTACCATTTACCGTCGCTCGATAGACGCCCTCGCGTACACGTTCCGCAGAAAGGTTGGCTGACCGAAGAGATGAAACCGACTTGCGCCCCATCCGTGTAACGGTAACGTTGCGCGACCTCGCCGAGCGCTTCGGGCGCGAGAGGTTCAAGCAAGCCGTTCTGTTGGCGCAGCACGTCGAGAATCGATTCAGACGACACGACGTGTTCGACGTTCCACTCGTTTGCCGTGCCAACGTCCATGAACTCGATGTAACGGAGCGTGATGTTCCGTTCTTTGAAATACGCCGCCATCGGAGCGACTTCATGATCATTCCATCCTTTCCGGACGACCATGTTCACTTTCACTTCGAGTCCTTGTCGTTTCGCCTCATCGATTCCCCGTAACACCGTCTCGGGCGACGTGCCGCGTCCGTTCATCATCCCGAACGTCTCGGCCGATAAGGCGTCTAGACTGACGTTGACCCGGTCAAGCCCGGCTTGCTTCAACGCTTTCGCCATCCGTTCTAAATAGACGCCGTTCGTCGTCAAGCCAATCGTCTCGATGGTCGTGACCGCACGAAGACGGCGAATCAATTCATCAAGATTCGGTCTAAGTAACGGTTCACCTCCGGTTAGGCGCACTTTTTTGACGCCATGCGGGGCGATGATGCGAACGAAGCGCTCAATCTCGTCAAACGATAGCAACTCATCTCGCTTTAAAAACTGGTGGTGGCGAAACGCTTCTTCCGGCATACAGTACCGGCAACGAAAGTTGCATTTGTCAATGACTGAGATGCGTAAGTCTTCCAACGGTCGTCTCCGTCGATCGGTCCATGGGGTCATCTTGATTCATCCTTTCTATCTATCAACGACAGCAGGGACCTTCACAGTCCCCACTTCGGATTGTCAGCGAATCGGCTTTTCAGCCCCGCTGCGCAAGTAATAATAAATTGTAGTGACGATTGAAATTGCATAGAGTCCGAGCATGACGAACAACGCACCGTTGAACGAACCGACGAGTTCAAGCGACCAGCCGAACATCTTCGGAATGAAGAATGCGCCGTAAGCGGCAAACGCTGCCGAGAATCCGACGACGGCCGGTGTCTTCGTCGCCACGAACACGTGGGGAATCATCGCGAACGTCGCTCCAGAGTTGAGTCCTGTTGCGATGAACAAGACGACGAAGGAGATGAAAAACATCGTCAAGTTGCTGTTAGTGATGGCCATGATGACACTGATCGTACCGAGCGCCATGATTCCGAACACGATTAATGTCACTTTGGCCGCCCCGATCTTATCACTGATCCAGCCTCCGAACGGACGCGAAGAGGCGCCAAGGAATGCACCGAGGAAGGCGAGCGCCATCAAGTCCGACTCAGGGAACTTCAACTTCAAGATCATCGGGAACGCTGCGGCATATCCGATGAAAGAACCGAACGCCGCCGTGTAGAGCAACGTTTGAATCCAAAAATGTTTGTCTTTGAACACGCTCGCCTGTTCACGAAGCGATTGACGTGCGGTCGGTAAGTTATCCATGAACAAGTACGCGCATACTGTCAACACGATGGTCGGCACGACCCAGAGGAGTGCAGCATTTTGTAACCAAATCTCTTCCCCAGTCTCAGTCACGAGGGCGTTCCCGCCGATGAATCCAAAAATACTTGTCGTGATGACGAGCGGTGTGATCAATTGGACGAGCGAGACACCCAAGTTCCCGACACCCCCGTTAATCCCGAGTGCCGTCCCTTTTTTCGCTTTCGGATAGAACGCGCCGATGTTGGCGTTTGATGACGAGAAGTTTCCGCCGCCAAGCCCGCAAAGCGCGGCCAAAATCATGAACACCCAATACGGCGTATTGACGTTTTGTACGGCGTAGGCGATGCCAAGGAGCGGCAATAACAGAATCGATGTCGAGAAAATCGTCCAGTTCCGACCGCCGAAGATACTGTTTGCGAATGTATAGAAAAAGCGCAACGTCGCCCCGACGAGTCCAGGCAGGGCGGCCAACGTGAACAACTGGCCTTGCGTAAAGCTAAACCCGATCGAGTTCAATTGGACGGCCGCGACCGACCACATCTGCCAAACGATGAATGCAAGCGTCAGCGCCGGGACCGAGACGAGTAAGTTTCGATTGGCGACTTGTTTTCCCGTCCCTTCCCAAAATCCAACGTCCTCTGGTTTCCACTCGGCGAGTGCGTGTGACCCTTTGTCTACTTGTTGCATGGTCTATTCCTCCTCTTAACGTTTCAATTCGTACCCTAATCCCATCCTATCGGCCGCCCATTTAAAAAAGTGTGCCTTCTTTCACACTTATTTCGCATCTTAAGTTTTTTTCTCACCCTGTCATCAATCTGTGACAAAATCGCCTATCTTTTGTTTCTGTGACATTGAACACAGAAAAACCCTCCCCGCTTCCTTACGATAAGGAATAGAGGAGGGATTATTATGTCACATCTTATTCGAATCCACTGTGCGCCCGAAGTTCGCTTGGCGCTACAACCTTATTTCTTCAGTCAAGACGGGGCTCACGTGTTCCGTGTTTTCGGCGTCGCGATCGCTGAAGCTACGTTCACTGAGACCGGGCTCGATATCACGTTCCCACTTGAAAGTCCGCTAGAAGAACTAGAAGCGTTGCATAACTTGCTCGTTCGGATTGACAGCCACCACGACGTGACGATTGATGACGCGCAGGCAGTCATCGGCTACTTAGGAGACGGAACGACCGTCACCGTCTATCGCCATTTCAAACGATGGCTCGACTTCTTATCCGCTGCGCGTGTCCGTTCGATGGAAGGCGTCGTCGTCGAGGTCCGCGCCAACGGAATCAAACTAGCCGAAGGCGTACTCCGGTCTTACGAGTTGGTGGAAGATGGCGAATTTTATGTATCGGCCTGTACAATCGAGGCCGATGGGTTAGAGCATTTTGAAGGCGAGCTATCGCTTGCCGCCGTGATGTGATCAATCGATGACACAGACCGAGATTGGGCAGTCCTCACAATGATTGAGCAGTTTCAACCGGTCGAGATCATGGATAATGATTTGACGGGAAGGGAGCGAAAGGACCCCTTCTTGTGCGAGCTCGTTCAACATGCGGTTCACACGTTCACGTGACGTCCCGCAATAGTTGGCGAGCTCTTGGTTTTTCAGTTTTAAATCGATGAGAATCCCATCTTCGACTTCAACCCCATAGCTGTTCGCCATGCGAATGAGCGTTGAGTAAAGCGCTCCTTTTTTTCCGTTCAACACCAAGTCTCGAAACTTCGTGTGCTGCTTTCGCATATGTTCATTGATCATGACCATGAACTCACGGACGAACTCTGGATTTGATGACAAAATCATCGTTTCAATCCGTTCGATTTTCACCGCATAGATTTCACTGTCTTCTAACGCTTTCGCATTAAATAAATATTTTGGTTCGATTGCGAACAACGTCAACTCTCCGCAACAAGCCTCAGCGCTTAAACAGCGTAACGTCAATTCTTTTCCGTTTTCCGTCAATTTCGAAATTTGGATGAGTCCGCTCTTTACAATATAAAATTCAGACGCGTCTTCTTGTTCTCGAAACAGAAAACCACCTTTTGGGACATGAATGATTCGATGTGCCAATTTTTTTGTTTCCTCGAGCACCATCGCTTTACTTGAATGAGCCATTTCCACCGACCTTCCTTAAAACACGTTGCGCCATATGAAAGCTTGCCTTCATTCTAAACACAAACCCCCTCGAAACGCAATCAACATTTGGAAGCGTTTCAAGGGGAGGACTATTCTTTCGTACGATATTCAATTTTTTTCCAATATCGATATAATAAGCCGATCAATCCGACATTGATGACGGCGATGATCATATACAGTCGCATCGAGGCATGGTCATATACCATGTAGCTCTCAATCGTATATTGCAAGAGCACCATGTTCGTCGCGAGCAAGACGACCAATCCGATTAAACTCCAACCGTTACGCCCCATGGTGAATCTCTCTTCCGACCGCAAAGATTTTCCCGTTCTCGATCTCAAGCAAGATTTTAGGGAGTTCCCGCTGCGGCGGTCCCGACTGCGGTTGACCGTCGACGCTGAAGTAACCGCGGTGGCACGGACAGAGAAGGACATCTTCTTCTTCCACATAAAACACCGGACACTGCAGATGGGTGCATTTATTGTTATAGGCGACAAACTCGCCCGTCTTTAAATGAACGAGCAATGATGGTTCCGTACCCGGATATTCGAATTCGAGTGATTTCCCCCGTTCGAGCGCGTCAACCGTGGTAATGAACTGACGGTCGGTTCTCGGCTCGCTTCGAACGAAGGCCGCGATATTGAACGGAACGGTCGCGAGACCGAGCGCGATGCCTGCGCCAAACGTCGATTTGATGAACGCCCGGCGGTTCAATTTCACATCATCAGCGCGGCTCAAGTTGTCAACGAGTGAGGATAGACGTTCCCGGTCTTTTGATTCATTTGACATAAGTCATCTTCCTTTCCATCTCAATCGGAATAGACGCCAAAGAATTCAGGGACGTAATTCCATTTATCGTCTTGCGAAGGCTTTTTCCCTTCAATCATGTTCATTTGGACGCGTTGACGACGAAGTTGCATCATCTCATCATGGTCGATGAAACGAATCGCATCCGACGGACATACTGACGCACACATCGGCGCGATATCATGCTTCGAACGGTCGTAACACATGTCACACTTGTACATCTTGTTCTTCTCAAAGTCGAACTTCGGAATCCCAAACGGACAGGCGAACGTACAGTTGCGACAGCCGATACATTTTTCTTCGGAAGCTGATAACACGACGCCTTCTGGCGTGATTTGAATCGCATTGGCCGGGCAAACTTGAGCGCACGCCGGGTTTTTACATTGCATACAGATCATCGGGAACGTCTGACGGTTCTCCGAGAAATCGATATAATCCACATAGTTGCGCTCGAGACCCTCGTGGTCCCCGCATTCGCGGCAAGCTGCCTGACAGGCCCGACAGCCGATACAACGTTCAAACTCTAAATACATGACCTTATTCATTTCGTATGAACCTCCTCATCCATGACGTGACAGCTCGTCGCAATCGCATGGTCCGCCATGAACGGCACGCTTGATCCGAGCGGGACCGTCAACGGATTAATGTGTAACGGGGTGTTGGCCGGTAACTTTTTCATTTGTACCGCACATACCTTGAACTCCGGCATGCGTGACATCGGATCGAGACACGGGTTCGTCAATTGATTGATGGCGAGCTCCTTGCCCCAATGATAAGGGACGAAGACCGTATCTTTTCGAATCGCCTTCGTCAAACGTGCTTCGACGACCATCGATCCGCGACGTGTGCGGAGTTCGACTTTGTCGCCCGTTTGAAGGCTATAACTTGATGCCAACTCCGGATGGATCTCCACGAACGGCAGTTTTGACATCGTGCTCAAGAAGTCGACACGGCGCGTCTGATTGCCCGACAAGTAATGGAAGACGACCCGACCTGTCGTGAGCGTGACCGGATATTCTTCATTCGCATATTCACCGGCTGGCCGATACGTGACGACGGGCAAATTCGCTTTTCCGCTCGCCGTTCCGAACCGTTCTTTGAACATCGTCGGTGTGCCGGGATGATCTTCGGACGGACATGGCCAAAAGACACCATACTCGTCGTCGATTCGTTCCCATGTGATCCCTGAGTAGTCAGCCGCTCCGCCTTTCGTCGCGATACGGAATTCTTCCCAAATGTCACGCGCCGTCTCATACGGGAAGTACTGTCCGCGTCCCATCCGCTCAGCGATCCGCTTCATGATTTCCCAGTCCGGGAGCGATTCCCCGAGCGGTTCGCGCACTTTCCGGATCCGAATGACACGACCTTCTAGGTTTGTCGTCGTTCCTTCGTCCTCGGCCCACGAACAAGCCGGTAAGACGACGTCCGCGAACTCACAAGATTCCGACATGAAGAAGTCACTGACGACGAAGAAATCGAGTTTGTTGAAACTGTCCCACACGTACGGGAGGTTCGGTGCCGACACGGCCGGGTTCGAGCACATGAGGTGCATCGCCCGAATCGTCCCCGCTTGGATCTCATCGAACATCTCGAACGCGGAGACGCCTGGTTTTGGCATCTCGGAAGGATCGATGCCCCAGACGCCGCTCACATATTCGACGGCTTTCGGGTCCGTTAACTTCCGATAACCTGGTAACAGGTCTGCTTTTTGTCCGTGTTCCCGTCCTCCTTGGCCATTCCCTTGCCCCGTCATCGTAGCGACGCCTGAGGCGAACTTCCCGATCATACCGCGCAGGAGTGCCATCGACGTGTAGAGCGAGACGTTATCGACGCCTTTTGATTGTTGCTCGACGCCACGGGCGAACAACATGACCGACCGTGGACTCTTCCCGTAAATATGACCGGCCTTCTCGAGTTTTTCGATGGCGACACCGGTCACCTCACTCGTTCGTTCAAGCGTCCAGTCTCGGACCGACGCTTTTAATTCTTCGTAATTATCGCAACGCTCATCCACGTACGCTTGATCAACATAATCGTGTTCGACTAAAAAGTTGAGCAATCCCATCGCAAGCGCCGCATCCGTCCCTGGTTTTAAATCGAGATGGACATCGGCGACACGCGCCATCGGAATCTCGCGCGGGTCGGCGACGATGATTTTCGCGCCTTTGTCTTTCGCCTTCCATATATGTTGCGTCGTCGTCGGATGACATTCGGCGATATTCGAACCGGCGACAAAGAATGTGTCGACGTGCTCGAACTCCGTCCACGGAAGCGTCGCTCCGCGGTCAATCCCGAGTGTCTTTAAGAAACCGCCGGCAGCTGACGACATGCAGAAGCGACCGTTGTAATCGATGAACCGTGTGCCGAGTGCGACCCGGGCATACTTCCCGACAAGGTAACATTTCTCATTCGTCATCGAGACGCCGCCGAAGACGGACACCGCATCTTTCCCATGCTCTCGTTGAATGCGTTTAAAGTTCGCTTCGATCACGTCGAGCGCTTCTTCCCATGTCGCTTTTTCAAACTTGCCGTTCCGTTTGATGAGCGGAGTCATGATGCGGTCCGGATGTTCGATCGTTTGATAGGCCGTGACGCCTTTCGGACAAAGTTTTCCTTTGTTGACCGGGAAATCGTAGCGTGGTTCAACGCCTTTGACGGCCCCGGTTTTCTCATCGACCCGGATATGCATGCCGCACTGCATGCCACAGTAACAACAGTGGGTCGTGATCAACTTTTCACCCGGTTTGATTAAATTCTGTACTTCTGGCGACGTTAAAAAGTCACTCATCGTCTTCCCCTCCATAGAACGTTTCCGCTCTTCGTTTTGAAAATCCACTGACGTGATAGCCGTTAATCGTTTGAAGCGGATAATGCATCCCGTCACTTCCGGGCCGTCCGAGCGCCGAATCGAGCCGGGCCCGACGACGACAGGCGTGACAGAGGTCTTGGACCGTGTGCGCCGCATCGACTTTCACGAGTTGGTCCGACCCCTCGAGCAATTGTTTCACTTGTTCAATCTCTTCAAGCGTGCCGGTCGGTTCGCCGCACTTAACGCACAGGTGTCTCATCTTTTGCCTCACCTTTCGTCTCCTTCGGTCGGCCGAATCCTGGCATCGACATGCCGGTGTTCGTATCGACCGGGTGTGTCGGTAACTGTCCGTTCATCAAGTTCAATTGCATCTTCACACGCATCGAACGTCGACACGGTTGGCAGTAATCGGAGAGCTGGGTCCCGTCACTGAGCCCGAGCTGGATCGTCTGTGCTTGCAAAATCGCTTGGACGTCCTCGACTTGATTATCCGTCGCATAACGTGTCCCGCACCCGGCGCAGACACGGGTCTCATCGGCTTCGACTTCCCGGTAGTTCATCGGGACGCTGGCCGCCATCGGTCGGACCGGCAAGTGGAACAGTTTACCGAACGGGAAGTAACATAAAAAGATGATGACGGTCAATTGATGGAACAAGGCGAGCTCGTGATGGATGAAGCCTCCGAAGAATACATACGACACGGTCAACAACAACCCCGAGACAGTGACGATGAGCAACATGAGGAGCGGTAAAATATCAAATTCGAACCGCTGGGTCACTTTCACGTCCTGGTCGTTGATCCGGCGATAGAGTGCCATGAGCACGCCGACGAGCAACATGAGCGCGGTGATGTTCAACCCGTTATAGACGAGCTCCGCGAACAACCCGTGCGCAGCCATCTTGATGGTCGGGATGTTAAAGACGACAATCTGATACGTCTCGATATCAATCAAATCAAACCGCATCCATTGGAACGTCAGCCCGAATGTGATGGCGAACGACCCGAGACATCCCCAGGCAATCAACATATGTTGGGTCCAGCGGTACCAGCCACGTTCCCAGATGAACTTCTGTAAGACAATGTTGTTGACGGTCGTGGCGGCGACGGCCTTGCTGGCCCGTTTCTTCTCTGCCTTCATTTGTTTGAGGCTCCGCTTCAATACTTGCGAAGTGGCCGGCCGTGCAAAAAATAACGTCAAGCGGACGACCATCCCAATCATGCAAATGACGGCGGCGATATAGTAGCCGAACAGCGCCATGTCTACGTGCTCAAATCCTGCCGAGGCGATCCATGTCGAGAGCACCAAGACGGTGAATCCTACGAACGACCACTTTGCGGCGGTCGAATAAAAATAACGATCGGACATATGTGTTCCCCCTTCTCTTTCCGAGCGACTTCATAGTTTCATCATAAAGATGACATCTCGACTTAACTGTTACTTTTTTCACAGATAAGCGATTCGAGACGTGACAAAATAATGAACGAAGGAGGCGTTCCCTTATGAAATCATCGCTTAAAATCATGTTATTCCTCACCATCGCGGCCATGCTCGTCGTCTTTTCCATCGGTTTCGTCTTCGCCAATCGAGCGACGACCGAACCAGATGTCGAGGGGTATGTGATTGAAATAAATGAATCTGACCGCACCGCACTCGTCATCAGCGGAATTACCGCAGAAGAGGCCACGCTCTCTCCTGACACCTTGTTCGCACAAAGTGAACCGGAAGACGTAAGCTGGTTCAAGTTTCAAGTGAAAGCCACGTTCGAGCAAATCGCTGTCGGGGACCACGTCCACATTTGGAAAAAGACCGGCCCAAGTATTTTGAATACTCCGAACCGGTCTTATGTGAAAAAAGTCGCTGTGATCGACTAATATTGACGTTTGCCGTAACGTTCGCTCAGCCAAAGGACTAAAAACGCCAAACCAACCAACCATCCGCTCCAGACGAGTGCCTGGGTCATATCGCCATTGATTGTCGCCATATAGATCGCAGTGGCGAGCGTCATCGTCTCGCCCGGGATGTTTCCAGCAATCATCATCGTGATTCCGAACTCGCCGATCGACCGGGCAAAGCCGAGAACGAAACCGCTCGCCAACGCGGGTAACAGCAGAGGAATCGTCACGTAGGTGAACAGTTGACGCTCTGACCCGCCGAGCACGCGTCCGGCCTCATACCATTCCGCATCGAGTTGTTTGAGGCCGAGCCGAATCGTTTGGTAGATGAGCGGAAACGCGGCCAAGGCGGACGCGATGACGTTCGCCTGTTTCGTGAACAAGATCGTAATCGGCAAGAGTCCTCCAATCCCGTTGTTCCCAAGCACGATCAAGGCGTATAGTCCGATGACTGTCGGCGGCAAGATGAGCGGCAGTAAAAACACAGTCTCGAGCAGCCGCTTTCCTTTGAATTGACGGTGATGCATGAAATAGGCCGCGCCGAAGGCGAGGATGAAGGCACTCACCGTCGCCATCATCCCGACTTCGAATGTGAGTTGAAGTGGAGATTGCGTCATTTAGAAAATCCTTTCGCTAAAAAGTGAGCTTGGATATCATCGTCAAACAAACGCGCGTAAACATCGCGCACGTATGGGTTATGCGTCAACCGGACCGCCGGATACGCAATCGTACCCGTCGCTTCAAACGGGACCGACTGAAGCGACTCGACATCCGTCGTCAGCTCCGTCTTATAGACGAATCCCGCATTGGCGTCGCCTTGTTCGATGAGCGTCAACACTTGTCTCACATTCTGGGCGAACATGATTCGCGGCTCCACTTCCTCCCACACGTCTTCCACCTCTAGCGCCGCTTTCGCGTAGCGACCGGCCGGGACATTGACCGGGTCACCGATGACGATCCGAGCACATGCGTTCAAGTCGTCCCACGTCTCCGCGCACGGTTTCCCTTTCGGTGTCACGAGCCACAGCTCGTTATGCAAGAACGCATCCCGCTCTAGAATTGGGATTTGTAATCGGTCGACATCATCAATGCTCGCGGCTAAAAAGATATCCGCCGGAGAGCCGTGGTTGATTTGTGCTCGCAAGGCGCCACTCCCGTTCGTCACGACCCGAACGTCGACCCCATCGAATTCCGCTTCAAGTTGTTGTTCGACCTTTTCTAAAGCCGGCCCTAAACTTGCCGCTGCCAAAATGGTCACGGTGTCCTCCGAATCTGAACTCGACCAAACTTGACTTAGTAATAAGACGATCGCCACCCCGATGATGACCCCACTCACCCGTTTCATCATAAATCACTCCTTTGCTTCTCCTTTATCGTAGCGATTGATTCATCCCCCATCTGTATCAAACGTCACAAAAACACACCCCCACGTCAGTAGAGGTGTGCCATTTCTTAAGCGAACGTGCGCGCCCGCGGGAATAAAATATTGTTTTCGAGATGAATATGTTCGAACGTATCCGACTCGAGCGCTTCTAACCGTTGATACACAAGGCGATACGTTCCACACGCACCTTCAGGCGGCGTATAGTCGTTCGTGATGTGACGCAACTCTTTTAAAATGTCTCCAGCTGCTGCATGTTCTGACTCGAGCGAGGCCAAGATGTCGTCGAGCTCCCGTCTCGTTTCATCTGTCGGTGCTGTCTCGTGACGAAGCAACGTCGGGAAGTCTTCTGTCTCTTCTTTGACGATATGTTGTTCGAGCTCCACCTTCAATTGATTGAACAGTTGATGGATGCGCCCGAGGTGTGGATGGTTTTGTCCGTGGACCCGGAACACTTTTGTCACATATGGTGTGAGCTGTGGCAATTCATCCGTCAAAAACTGGTGATGCTTATAAATGATATGCTCAATCAATTCTGAGGAAGATGCGGCATCCCAATCGATGCTCTTCTCGTTCATCTCTTGCTTGCGCTGATAGAGTGCATTGACTTCTTCTAAAATGTCTTCCGTCGACCGTTTCGATTTGTCTGTCGCTTCAGCGAGTGGCCGGTTGCCGCCACAACAAAAATCGATTCGGTTTCGTTTGAAGATATCTGCCGCTTGCGGGCACTGTTTGACGATTTCAGAAACGTGCGTATCGCCCGTGAATGTCTGTGTCATCTGTCATAACCTCCATATTCGTTTTGACATGTTCAGCGTAGCAAGAGTTTGACGGCAAAAATGTGAAATACGTCACATTTAAGTGAACAGGATGCACACGTTCCGAATTTGGACACAAAAAAGCCCCTCTTGTGGAGGGGCGACGCTTAATGGGACGGCGCTTCAAATTGTTCTGCCTCGGTCGAACCGGCAAGTGCCGTCGTTGACGACTGGCCTCCCGAGATGACGAGAGACACCTCATCGAAATACCCGGTCCCGACCTCACGTTGGTGACGTGTCGCCGTATAACCGTGCTGTTCAGCACTGAATTCGGCCTGTTGCAGTTCCGAGTAGGCGGCCATCCCGCGGTCTTTGTATCCCCGTGCGAGTTCGAACATACCGAAGTTGAGCGAGTGGAAGCCAGCGAGCGTCACGAATTGGAATTTGTATCCCATCGCACCAATCTCTTGTTGGAACGTCGCAATCTCGTCATCCGACAGCTTTTTCTTCCAATTGAAGGACGGCGAACAGTTGTAAGCGAGGAGTTTGCCCGGATACTTCGCATGAATCGCATCCGCGAATTGGCGCGCTTCGTCCAAATCAGGCTCGGACGTCTCGCACCAGACGAGGTCGGCGTACGGTGCATAGGCGAGACCGCGCGCGATCGCCTGATCGATTCCCGCTTCGGTCCGATAAAACCCTTCTGGCGTCCGGTCGCCGACGATGAACGGATGGTCGATCGGGTCGATATCGCTCGTAATCAAGTTCGCGGCGTGAGCGTCGGTTCGGGCGACGATAATCGTCGAAACACCCATGACGTCTGCCGCGAGACGTGCAGCAATCAAGTTTTTCACGGCTGTCTGTGTCGGGAGCAATACTTTACCGCCAAGGTGTCCGCACTTCTTCTCCGATGACAGTTGATCTTCTAAGTGAACGCCGGCGGCGCCCGCCTCGATCATCGCTTTCGTCAACTCGAAGACGTTGAGCACACCACCGAAACCGGCCTCCATGTCAGCGACAATCGGGGCGAACCAATGCGTATCGCCTTTTCTTTCCGCCGTCTGAATCTGGTCGGCCCGTTGAAGCGCCTGGTTAATCCGTTTGACGACGCTCGGCACCGAGTTGGCCGGGTACAGGCTTTGGTCCGGGTACATGTGCCCCGACAAGTTCGCATCGGCGGCGACTTGCCATCCGCTCAAATAGATGGCTTCGAGGCCCGCCTTCACTTGCTGGATGGCCTGATTTCCCGTCAATGCGCCGAGCGCGTGGACGTAGTCTCGTTCATGGAGTAACTCCCATAGCCGTTCCGCCCCTTTTGTCGCGAGCGTATGCTCGATTAGCACTGATCCCCGAAGCCTTATCACGTCTTCAACCCCATATGGACGTTCAACCCCGTTAAACCGTTCCGACTGTAACATTCCTTCTAGTTGCATGCGTTGCTCGTTCATACCCATTCCTCCTGTATTATATTAATTTATATATTTATCCATTGTTATATAACAGATAGTGCGAGTTTAATCCAAGTATGCGCAGCACTCGAGTGCCGCTTTGAATGACGAGTGCTCCATGCCGCAGCAACGACAGACGTTTTCTTCATCCCGATCTTCCGGCTTGCGGAAAATGACGACCTCTTCGACCGGCTCTCTCATGATTTGGAGCGACCCGTCGGCCCGGTCGAGCACGAGGCGCATCAAGTCGTTCCCATAGACGAACGCCGTGTTGGCGAGCGCCGCTGTCGATTCTCCAGATACGATGCGGCGGACGACCCAACGTTCAATCAACTGTTCGCTTTCGATTTTTTTCGTTGTCATGATGAGGTTCCTCCTTTTAAATTCGGTTCCAATGTCACTTGTTGTAAAAACTGTCGACGGCGCCGGTGCAAAATCGGTTCCGTATATCCATTTGGTGATGCATCGCCTTCGAACACTAACTCTTTCGCCGCTTGATAGGCGATAGAGCGGTCTACATCTGGCGTCATCGGACGATAGTGTGGATCTTCCGCGTTTTGCGCGTCGACGACCTCGGCCATCCGGTAAAGCGTCGCTTCGACTTGTTCACGGCTACAGACTCCATGGTATAGCCAGTTGGCGACATGTTGACTCGAAATACGAAGCGTTGCTCGGTCTTCCATCAACCCGACATGATGAATATCTGGCACTTTGGAGCAACCGACACCTTGCTCGACCCAACGGACGACGTAACCGAGCAACCCTTGCAGGTTGTTCTCGAGTTCCTCGTTCACTTCCTCATCTGTATAGAGACGCGTGGCGAGTGGTACCTCGAGCAGACGCCCTCGCTCAGTTGCTGGATCAAACGAACGATTCGCCAACTCACGCTGAACGTCAAACGCATCGACTTGATGGTAATGCAGCGCATGAAGCGTGGCCGCCGTCGGGGACGGCACCCAAGCCGTCGTCGCCCCGGACCGGACATGATTGCTTTTTTCACGCATCATGTCGCGCATCCGATCGGGCATCGCCCACATCCCTTTCCCGATTTGCCCGCGTTGATGGAAACCAGCGTCGAGACCGATCTGGACATTCAGACGTTCATAAGCATCGAGCCACTCCGATGTCTTCATCTCGCCTTTCTTGCGCATCGGTCCGAGCGTGAGCGAGGAGTGAATCTCATCGCCCGTCCGGTCGAGGAATCCGGTATTGATGAAGACGATGCGTTCCTTCACTTGCTCGATACAGTTCTTCAAATTAAGCGACGTGCGTCGCTCCTCGTCCATCACGCCGACTTTGAGCGTGTGACGCGGTAACTCGAGTACATCTTCAATCGCATCGAACAAGTCGTTCGTGAACGCGACTTCCTTGGATCCATGCATCTTCGGTTTGACGATATAGATGGAGCGTTCGCGGGAATTTCGTCTGGCATCAAGGTGGCGGCTCGCGATGAGCGCAGTGAAAATCCCGTCCAAGATCCCTTCCGGCACTTCACATCCTTCCGCGTCGAGCATCAAGTCTGTCGTCATCAAGTGCCCGACGTTTCGAATAAAGAGGAGCGATCGGCCCGGAAGCGTGACTTCACGCCCGTCTTTCCCGACATACTTCCGGTCAGGGTTCAACTTCCGAGTGAGCGGCCGACCTCCTTTCGTGAATGTTGCTTCGAGCGTCCCGTCCATCAGGCCTAGCCAGTTTGCGTAAAGGTGGACCTTGTCTTCCGCCCGAACAGCGGCAACCGAGTCTTCACAGTCGACGATGGCAGACAAGGCGGACTCGAGTTCGATGTCAATGAGCCCTGCTCGATCGACCCTTCCGATTGGGTGGTCCCGGTCAAACTTCAACTCGGCGTGAATCCCGTTATGGACGAGCAAGAGCTTATTCGGATCACTCGTTTCCCCGACATAGCCGACGAGACAATCGTCTTGAAACGCGATGCGGTTCCCTTCGATGATGGCGTAGGGCCTGCCCTCTGACACGAGATAGCCGTTCGCTTCTTCGTGCGAGCCCTCCCGGAGCGGAAATGTATCGTCGAGAAACTGTTTGGCATAGGCGATGACCGCTTCACCGCGAACTGGATTATAGCCGCTCGACTTCGTTTTCCCGTCCTCTTCGTCGATGACGTCCGTTCCGTACAAGGCGTCATAGAGGCTTCCCCAGCGAGCGTTCGCCGCGTTCAATGCATAGCGTGCATTGTCGAGCGGAACGACGAGCTGCGGTCCGGCTTGCCTTGTAATCTCTGAATCGACACCCGTAACGTCGATGTTGAAATCGGGGACGGCTGCTTCGATGTAATCGATGGACCGAAGGAAACGCTCGTAGTCTTCCATGTCAAATGCTTGCTTGTGCTCGCTGTACCATTCCTGTAATAGTCGCTCATACGACTCACGTTCGTGAAGCAGTGACTCATTCCGAGGAGTGAACTCATCGAGTAGGCGCCCGACCCCAGGCCAAAATTGTCGGTGTTCCTCTTCGTCAGGCAATATACGAGCCGAGATGAAGTCGAGCAACGTTTCATGTACGTGATAAGTACCTACTTGTTTGTAATGTTCCAAGCCGTAACATCCTTCCATTCAATTGTTATATATCAGTTTACTTTAATATAGACTATTATATAACAGTTTGACAACAGTTTTTTTGAAACTTTTTATTTGCGATCTATTTCAAAACCGATTAGTATACATTGCGTGACCTATCAATGATTGATTCATCAATTAGTTTTTTGAAGGAGGATACCCGATGCGCGACGCCTGTTCGCTCAGCGATGAGATTCTCTACCACGTCATCACCGTACAAAAAGAACTGGCCCAACTGTTCGATACGGAAATGGACGGGCTCAGCTCGACCCGCTTCGATATTTTGAGCAACTTGCATCACGTCGGCCCTTTGCGTCAGCGTGAACTGCAACAACGGGTCGGCGTCGATCATGCCGCCATCACGCGTCATTTGAAACAGCTCGAGACACAGGGCTTGATCACGCGCGAACGCTGCCTCCAAGACAATCGGGTCATCTTTGTCGATTTGACCGATGTCGGTCGGGAGCGGATTGCACATTGGACCGAGCAAAAGAAGTGCTTATCGGACCGTCTTTTTGTAAACATGAAGGTAGAGGAGCAACGACAGTTACTCGAACTTTTAAATACGTTACAAACCAACATTCAACATGAAAGGAAGACCCTTATATGAACACGACAACACAGAAAGACTTTATGGAAATCCTCAAAGGACGCCGCTCGATTCGCGTCTATGATGAGAACGTCAAAATCTCAAAAGAAGAGATGACACAAATCCTGGAGGAAGCAACGACGGCACCGTCATCACTCAACCTGCAACCGTGGCGCTTCGTCGTCATCGATAGCGCAGAAGGTAAAGACACACTCCTTCCGCTCGCAAGCTTCAACAAACGCCAAGTCGAGACGTCATCAGCCGTTATCGCCATCTTTGCCGACTACCAGATGGCCGATTACACACAGGAGATCTTTGATACGGCCGTCGAGCGTGGCCTCATGCCACCAGAAGTCCGCGACCGTCAAGTTGACATGATCAAAGGCATCTTCAAAGACGCACCGAAAGAGTCTGTCAAAGACAGCATCTTGCTCGACTCGGGTCTCGTCGCGATGCAACTCATGCTCGTCGCCCGTGCCCACGGCTACGACACAAACCCGATCGGTGGTTATGACAAAGCGAACATCGCGGAAGCGTTCGGCCTCGAGAAAGAGCGCTACCTTCCGGTCATGCTCCTCTCAATCGGAAAAGCCGCGGAAGACGGTTACCAATCGGTCCGCTTTCCAATCGATCGCATCACCGACTGGAAATAAGCAAAAGCTCAAGCGCCTCGGCGCTTGAGCTTTTTTTATCCGATGTATTTGACGACCTCGTTGAAATCGCGACGTGTCTTCGGCGCGAAATCACGGGCCCGATGTCCGAACGCGACCATGACTGAGAGCGACCAGGCACCTCGTTCCATGACGCCTTCCGAAATCAATAATTCGTCAATCTCCGCTTGATTGAACCCTTCGATCGGACATGAGTCGACGCCGATCTGTGCGGCGGCCGTCATCATGTTGCCGAGCGGGATATACGTCTGGCGTTTGATCCATTCTTGGAACACACGCTCGTCGTCCAACAGTCGATAATCTTGTTCTTGGAACTCACGGACCCGTTTCACCCGAAGGGCGTACTCGTCCTCGGTCCGTCCTTGGACGTCCGTGACGATGTGACGGATGTAGTCCGAGTCGTAGCGCATCGCTTCAGGCGTCCGCGCCAAGATCAACACGAAATGGCTTGCCGTCAACGCTTGGCCTTGCGCGCCCCAAGCATGGTCTTTAATCTTTTGGAGCAAGTCTTCGCGACGAACGACGACGAACTGCCAAGGCTCAAAACCGAACGAACTTGGTGACAGGCGGCCTGTCTCCAAGATGAATTCGAAATCTTCCTCATCAATTTTACGGTCCGCGTCGAACTCCTTCGTCGCTTGACGCCAACGATACGCATCTAAAATATCTTCTTTCTTCACGATGATCCACTCCCCATTCACCAAGATGACTCCATCATATCAAAACGATAAATGAGAAAGCGCTCATGAAGATTCTTCAAGGGCAATCGGACGTCCTGTACGTAGCGAAACGGCGTCTCATCGTTCAGAAAATGTAAGTACTCATCGGCCGGATAATAGAGGATGAGGTCGACCGGACGCTGTGCTCGCTCGACCGAGTCGATGATATTCGCGACGACCTGCCGGAACACGTTCACCGAGAACGGGTTGAAGAAATAAAAGCGGTTCGCCTCAGCCGGCACCTCAAACTGTTCGGCGTAGCCGCGGACGAGCTGGACACTGCCGCGCGTCCGGTGTTTCTTGGCGTAGTTCATCCAATTCTTAAGTGCCGCTTCGTGGAAGCCGCCATCCATTTCGATGCCAATGGCCCGAACTCGGAACGTATAGGCGAGATAAAACGGGAGGCGCCCTTTCCCCGAGCCGAAGTCGACGACCGTGTCCGTCGCGGCGAGCGGATAGGCGTCACGCAACAAGTCGAGCGCCTCATAAGGAGTCGGTTCATAGCGGTGGTATTCGGCCGAGGCCGGGAACCCTTGTTGCGGTTTCGCCGTCTCGATTTGGAGCAATCGTTCATAGTCTTGTTCAGTCATGAATGTGTCCTTTCTTGGATGGCACGGAAAAACGGATGCCGCTCCATCTCTTGTTTGAACGCCTGTCGTTCTTGCCACATCACATAGCCGACGTAGAGCGGAATGAGCAACTTGAACCAACTCGGTACGAGGAGCATCCCCGTGACGGCAAGCGGGATGAGACGCAGCCATAAGTTCCGATGACGCGGCGTCCGTATATAAAGTAAGATGGCCGTCGTGCGCCGGGCGGTCCCAAACCGATTCGGTCTCGGTCGATAGAGCGGACGCTTGCGCCGGCTCGGCTTCTCGATGGCGCCCGACGTCGATAATAATGCCCGGTCAAAGGCGGTACGCAACGCCTCACTACGTTCGAGTTCTTGGCTAAGATATGGGTGGCG
The DNA here is from genome assembly GCF_003331145.1 of Exiguobacterium sp. TNDT2. Taxonomy (GTDB): domain Bacteria; phylum Bacillota; class Bacilli; order Exiguobacteriales; family Exiguobacteriaceae; genus Exiguobacterium. Next base: position 156,698 of record NZ_QLVE01000001.1, read on the forward strand.
TGACAGCCACCCTTCTCCGACATACATCGCAAATGCAACAAGACCACTGCCGAGTACGGCCGACCATAAAGGTGAGTCGATGAGGAGCGCATACATACAAACGAACGTCACACACGTGACCGTAACTCGTAACATCCAATGGCTGCGCCGGACCGTCAACTGATAACGGATCCACGTATGAATCCCGGTCAAAAACAGGAGGCTGATCTCGAATGCGAATATAGAGGCAACGGACCAACCGTCAAGCCAAAGCACGGGCATGAACGCCGACAAAACAAAGAGGAACATTGCACCGAGTTTGAGGGCTTGATAGAGCAACGAATCGTGCTTCAATTTATCAATTAAAGAACGTTTGGCCACCAGCGTCACGTCCGCCCGTTCGACCCAGACGAAAAACGGATTTCTAAGGAGGACGATTCCAATTCCAAGCGCCCAAACGAACATCGGCACCTGACTCACCCACTCGATTTCGCCTTGCCAAAGCAATCGGTATTGATACCCGAGAAAGATGGCGAACGGAATGACGCCGTATAGAACGACTGTCCAATCCAAGATGAGCCGCCACGTCTTCCACTGTTTGGTCACATGGGTGCGGACACGTCTAACGAACAGCTGATGTTCATTCATCGCATGACCACATCTTCCATCATCTCGAACAGCGACTCGCCTTCGGTTTGCAGGCTGAGACGCAACTCTTCTTTTGTCCCGCCCGCGAGCATGCGTCCGTCATCGATCCAGACGAAGCGGTCGCATAACCGCTCTGCCGTATCGAGGACGTGGGTGACGAGAAGCACCCCGGTACCTTGACGACGTTCCGCTTCAAGTAAACGAAGCAACTGGATCGTCGTCGTCGCATCGAGTCCAACGAACGGTTCGTCGACAAGGAGAAACTTCGCTTCTTGGATGAGCGCCAAGAGGATCATCGCTTTTTGCTTCATCCCTTTTGAGAACGAGGCGATATAGTCGTGGCGAACCGTCTCGAGCCGAAACAACCGGATCAGTTCTTCCGTCCGCTCACGATTATCAACGTCCGTCAATTCCAACACGAGAGCGATATGTTCCTCGAGCGTCAAATAATCATAGTACACCGGTTGCTCGGGGATATAGGCGTAGCGGTCAATTTGCACCGTTCCACGCATCCACGGGATCGTTCCGGTGAGACAGGCGAGCGTCGTACTCTTCCCGGCCCCGTTCGATCCAATCATCCCGACGATTTCGCCCGGGCGGACCTCGAACCGGATGGCCTCGATGACCGCCTCACCGCGTTCATACCCGGCTTGTTCAATGTGAACGTTCATGAGAGAGAACCTCCCGATTTACGAATATGTTTTTTACTATGTTTATCATAACACGCAAAAAAAATGTGTCATAATATCCCTTGTCATCCTCCACATAAAGGAGTAGAACAGCATGCAACATTATTTAGCCATCGATATCGGTGGAACTAGTATCAAATACGGAGTCGTCCGATCCGATGGCACCCTACTGTCAAACAAACACGTCCCAACCCCTGCGACGTGGGACGGCTTGCTCGAACAAGTCGATGTGATCTTTAACGAAACGACCGCCGAAGCCCGCTTCGACGGTATCGGCTTCAGTGCGCCCGGCGCCGTCGATTCGACGACCGGAGTGATTCATGGAATCAGTGCACTTCCCTACATTCATGATCGTCCTTTCTTACAGGCGTTCAAAGAGCGGTACGACTTGCCTGTCACTGTCTTGAACGATGCCAACGCGGCAGCGCTCGCAGAAGGATGGACCGGTGCCGCGGCGTCGGTGACGAGCTACGCGACGGTCGTCATCGGGACGGGCGTTGGCGGAGCATTCGTCGACCATGATCAGGTGATGATCGGATCCCACTTCCATGGCGGTGAGTTCGGATATTGGATTCTCGACCCGTCTCTTCCCCACCCAGATGGGACATGGAGTAAAATCGGTGCCACGGCCGCTTTTGTCCATCGATGCAGTGAGCAACTCGAACGTCCCCTTACCGGAAAAGATGTGTTCGCGCTTCAAAGCGACCCAATCATCCAGGTGGAACTGGAGCGCTTCTATCGCTGGAACGCGATTGGCATCTACAACCTCCAATTCGGGCTCGACCCGGAGCGTATTTTAATCGGTGGCGGCATCAGTCGTCGCCCGGAAGTTCGGGACGGCATCAAGCGACACTTGGATGCGCTTTGCGACGCGTTCGGAACATTCCGCATCGACGTCGAGACGTGTGCCCACTTCAACGAGGCCAACTTGATCGGTGCCGCACGGTTTCACATGTTAGCGCAGTAAAAAAGGTTTCCATCACAAGTTTGTGATGGAAACCCTTTTATTGTGCCAGGCGGTCTTCATGGAGGTGATGATACACCTCATCTCGAATCGCTGCGAGCGTACGCTCATGAACGATCATGTGTGCCCGAATCGTTCGGTTGACGCGTTCATTAACCTTGCCGGCCTCCAAGTGTCGATCCAACACGGGAAGGCTGAAGTCGTCAATCGGCAAATAGGCGATAGGAATCACGGCGGACCCTGATTTCACCGAGACTTGCACGCCGTTCACTTCTGGAAAGAAATACGACTCATAATACGGTTCGACGACCAGCTCTTCTTTCATCGCATCCCGCACTTCGGGAATCGTTGTCGGCAAGGCGATGAAATACACCATTTGGTCGAACGAGAATGAGACGTCTTTCAGCGAGACGCCCAGTGCCTCCGCGTGTCGGTTGGCCACACTACCCGTCACAAACCGATAACTTGGACGGCTCGTAAACAAGATGGTCGCGATAAAGGCGACTGTCATGATCATGACACTGAATTCGGTCATAGCGGCACCCCTTCCCAGCGGCAGACTTGGTTTTTCCCTCGTGATTTTGCTGCGTACAGCGCTTGATCGGCGCACTCGATCAACCGTTCACGTGACTGTTCGTGAAGCGTGTGCTTCGAAGCGACACCGAAGCTGAGTGTTAATCGTCCTCCCGGCTGTCGTTCTCCATAGGTGAAGTTTGTGCCGAGCACGGCCGCACGAATCGTCTCTGCCACATGCGACGCCTCGACTTCATCATATTGCGGCAGCAGGACGACAAACTCTTCGCCTCCGAACCGATAGGCCATCTGCTCGTCCGGTACGCTCCGCCGAATGACACTCGCCAGCCGCGTAAGTAACTCGTTTCCAGCCAAATGACCGTTCGTGTCATTGTAATGTTTGAAATGGTCGATGTCCATGACGATGAGTGACAATTCGTCCGTTTCACACTCCCGGAACAAGACGTCCAAGTCTTGCTCGAACGAACGATGGTTTTTGAGACGGGTCAACCCGTCACGAAGCGCCAACGTCTCGATGCGTTGGTACAGCATCGTCTGATGCAATGCGAGTGAAGCTTGCTCCGCGATTGGTCGAACACTGTCCATTTTTTGAGGGGTGATCGGTTTCTTATTGACGACGTTGTCGATGACGAGAAGTCCGTATGGGATTCCTTGGTGATGGAGCGGGAAAATCGTACACTCGTCCATCTGTAAATCGGTATGTAACATACGCAACACCGGATCGTCGGTGATGCTCGCGTAGACGTGGAGCGGCCGTCCCGAGTCGAGTGTCTGCTTGAACAGATGGTCTCCATGAAACGGGATCGTCATTTTCCGAATCCGTTCGTTCAACTGCTCATCGTGTGTCGAGTCCGTCTCTTTCTCGTCAATCAGTCCTTGGAGATCATAATGTTGCCGAGTGATTTCTTCCCAAATTTGAAAACCATCTTCCGGGTTCATTGGACCCGTTCCCATGACCCCGTAAATACTATCTTTTTCCACATCGGCGAAGAAAATGATCGATCGGTTAAAGCCGAGACCGTGCCCAGCCGTCACTGACGTTAAAATTGTTTGGAGCAACCGGTCCGGGTCGAGCGTTTCTTGCATGGTGAAACTGACCTCTCGGAACACGTTCAATTGTCGAGAACTCGCCGTCAACATGCGCAATCGTCCTGATCGTTCTCGTTTCAACTGGGTGACATAGCCGAAAAGAAGCGCTGCACCTAGGCCGAAGAAGATATAACTGAGCAAGAGTGGAAAGGATAACGTCCCGGATTGACTGTACACGAGGAGCCAGCTGACCATGATGGCAACAGTCATGCCTTTCCAATGAAAACAAATGAGTCCTGTCATAATCAATAACAGCACCGACCAATGTAAATCATAAAAATCGGACAATACTCCGTGCCAAATCACGACGAGGCTACTCGACCCAGCGAGCAACCAGCGATTCAGGACGGGGGTCGTCATCAACCGAAGGATGTTGAAGACGATGGTGATAAGGACGATGCCGCCAATCAACAAGCCATAAACCATGATTATCCCTCGTTTCATTAAATCGATTCACCTATACTTTTTATTATAAGTCGAATCACGGGTAACTTGCCGAAATTCATTGAATCACTTACCAAACTTTCAATTACTTTGAAATATTTACCACAAGAACTTGCGCATGATGATTGTACTTTTGATATGAGTGATTTCACATAATCCTTTCATTTACTTTAACAATGTAACGTGGAATGATGGAAGTAACTAACCCATTTAAGTGAGGTGGAAGCGTGACCCGTACTGAATATCTTGAAGCAACACAGATTTTGCACCAGTTGTTTAACGCGTCTTCCTTCGTCGGGATTGACTTCGGTTCCGGCCCCAACCATCATCTGCTTTACTTTAAACGAGACGGCAACGAATCGTGGCTTTCGATTGAAGGACCTTGGTACGTCCATTCATCGGGGTCATCATTCAATGAAGATGAACAACTCCAACATCTTGTCGGACTCCGGCGCGAACGCGTCCGTTCCATCCAGTTATCTGAAGACAATCCCCATCTTGAGCTGACATTTGAATCCGGTGCCGTCCTGTTCGTGAACGGCTATCACGAACAGTATGAAAGTTGGCAGGCCGGGGACGCCCGTCCGCTCGGAGGCGAACACTTCTTACTCGTCGCCATGCCTCAAGGAGACTTGGCCGTCTTCGCGGGTGAGGATGTCTGATGGCAGCTTGGACGGAGATTCTCACGTATATGTTGATTGCCGGTGGCGTCAGTCTCGCCATCATCGTCTTGCGCAAAGTCACGAAGTCATAAGAAAAGAGCGGCCGCGTCCGCTCTTTTCTTATTTCACCGTCTCGTCCTCGAACAAGATGCGTTGCATCCGTTCTGGCGCCGCTAGAAAATCACGCATGACACGGACGTGCTCGAGTTCGTCGAACGTCGTCGGCCGGAGTCCCGTCTCGACTTGGAGAATGTCGGCGTCAGGATACGACATGAGGATTGGTGAATGGGTCGCGATGATGAATTGACTGCCCGATTGGACGAGTTCATGCATCCGAGCGAGCATCGTCAACTGTCGCATCGGGGACAAGGCGGCCTCAGGCTCGTCCAATATATAGAGCCCGCCATCCCGGAAACGATGGAGCATGAGCGACAAGAACGCTTCCCCGTGCGACTGCTCATGGAGCGATCGACCGCCATAGGACGCATAGAACCGTTCCGGGTCGGGTGACGTCCGTGCAATCTCATCCACATAGCTCGACAGTTGATACGCCGTCTCGGCCCGGAGGAAAAATCCGTCTTTTGGTCGATAGGCGCCCCGAATCGGACGGAGCGCTTCGAACAATGGACTATGCGTCGATTCAGTCTCAAAGCGGAACGTCGTCGCCCCACCTTCCGGATTGAACCCGGCGGCGATAGCCATCCCTTCGACCAACGTCGATTTTCCACTCCCATTCTCGCCGACCAAGAACGTGACCGACTTCGTCAGCGTCAATTCATCAAATCCATCAAAAATCGGTAGCGAGAACGGATAACCTGGTTGTTCAATCCGATCCCGTTCCAAGCGCACGCCCCGCAAAAATAAATTTAGTCCCATTCGATCCAAAATAGCGCCCCCTCTCTTGATTCAATCCCATACGACATTCCTTGTGCCTCGAGCAACAGCTTATTGGTGGCCAGACCAAGCCCGTGCCCGTTCGAGCGGTCGCCTTTGACGTACATGTCCCAGATGTTGGCGCGCATCGGTTCCGTGATGCCCGGCCCCTCATCCTCGATTTCAAGCCGTCGCTCGGTGAGCCTAATTGTGATCACGCCGCCGAGCGGACTGGCATGATACGAGTTTTGAAGAAAGTTCGACAGGATGCGCTCCATCGCCAAACGATCCGCCTGCACCGTCACATCCTCGAGTTCAAGCGTGACCGTCACTTGCTTATGCCGGAACCATTCTTCCATCCGCGCGACCGTCGCTTCAATCAATTCATTCATGTGAACAGTCTCAATCGTGAGCGTCTGCTTGCCTGCCGATAGCTTCGAGTACTCGAGCATCTGAGTGACGAGCCGGTCGATGCGGTCGACCTCCTCGGTCATACTGCGTGCCGTCGCGGCCACGTCTTCTTGTTTGACGACACCGAGCTCGAGCATCTCTGCCTCATTTCGGACGATGGCGAGCGGGGTGCGGACGTCGTGCGTGATTCCAGAGATGAACGTGTTTTGCAGTCGCTCTTTCTCTTCGAGCGACGTGTTCATCTGACGGACTGCTTCCGTCAAATCCCCAATCTCGTCGTCGGTGACCGGAGGCAATGTAAGATCATGCCGGCCTGACATGATGGACGCGGTCGCCTGTTTCAATTTGATGAGCGGGGACGTCAAACGCCGCCCCATCCAATACGTCACACCAATGGCGACGAGGAGCGCGAGCAAGAACCCACTCCCGAGAATGACGTAGATTTGACGAAACTGCGGATTCGACAGCGGGACGGGTGCGTACGTCACGATTTGCACATCCCCTTCTTCCCGAAGGAACGTCAATAGGCGCATGCCGTTCACGCTGACCTCGTCCCGTTCAGACAGTGCTTCCGGGTCGAACGTCGGCGTCATATGGCGACGCATCCGGCCCCCGCGTTCAAGGTTGACCGCCTCTCCGTCTTGAAATACGAGAACGTCGAGCTGACCCGGGATGCCACGCCCGTCCACGAGTGCATCGTAAACGATGTCCGCCTCACGCTCGAGTTGATCGTAGCTCTCTGTCTCAGCGAAACGTCCAATCAGGAGTGATGTCAGACCAAATGTGAGCAACGCCATGACGACGAGCGGAAGGATTGCCGTCCAGAGCAATTTCTTCATCAAACGGCTCATCAGATTTCCTCCAATCGATAACCGACGCGGTGCACCGTCTTCAATTGCCGTTTCATCGTTGGTGATTTGTCACGCAACTGTTTGACGTGCGTATCGACCGTCCGCGTGTCCCCGGCGTACGTGTAATCCCACACCTCATCGAGTAGCCGATTCCGATCAAGTGCTTCTCCGCTATGCTTCAAGAAGTAAATCAACAACTCATATTCCTTATTCGTCATCCGAATCGCTTGCCCGTCTTCAATCACCGTGCGAGAGCGTATGTCCACCGTCATGTCGCCGAATGCGATCTCGTCGGTCTGTTTGACGAGACGTTTCAGACGGATTTCGAGTTCTTTTAACACAATCGGCTTGACCAAATAATCGTCAGCCCCGAGCTCTAGCCCGAACACACGGTCATCTGCCTCTCCTCGTGCCGTCGCCAAGATGATGGCCGGTCGAGGCTTTAGCGTCTTCAGTTTCGGAATGAGCGTCCAACCTTCCCCGTCTGGCAAACGAACGTCGAGTAAGACCGCATCGAACGGTTGCTCGAGCTGTCGCTTCGCCTCGGCGAGCGTACCGGCCACACTGACGTGAAACCCCGCGTACGTTAAAAAGCGGGCGAGTCCGTCCGCTAATTTCAGTTCATCTTCGACCACAAGTACGTTCATCTCTATCGCCTCCACTCTCATTATATCGCATCGCGAAACGAACCCATCATTTCCCAAAGACAATTTGCAGAAACCTTGCAACTCCCTCACAACTTTTGATTACCCACGCCCTACACTTGAAGGAGTAAAGGAGGAGATTGACATGAATTCATCTAAATTAGCCATCGCCCTGGCCGGCTTACTTGCCGTCTCAGGAACCGGCGTCTATGCCGCCACGAACGATACGACCACAACCGACGGAACGGAAACGACGACCCAATGCGAACGCGGAGACCGCGGCGAGCGGGGCATGTTTGGTGACCGGGCAGCCGGGCAGGCCGCTTTGCTCGAGGCGCTCGGATTGAGCGAAACCGAAGTGGAAGCTGCGCGCGAAGAAGGACAATCACTTCCTGAACTCGCGGAAGAAAAAGGAATCACCATCGAACAGTTCATCGAGGCGATCATCACCTCACATGAAGCGAAACTTGACGCAGCCGTCGAATCCGGTGACTTGACGCAAGACGAGGCCGACGCGATTCTTGCCGACCACGAAGAGCGTTTTGCTGACGTCACGAGTTACGACGACTTAGGAGACATGCGCGGCTTTGGCGGCGGACGTCACGGAGGTGGGCATGGTCCTCGTCACGGTGGTCAATTCGGTGGATCGAACCAAGATACGGACACACCTGCGACCGATGATAACGTCGACAATCAGAGTACCAATTCATTGTAAGCAAAAAGGCGACCTCGAGGGTTGCCTTTTTATATGGCCAATAACAGGAGAGCGTATCCGATGAGCCCGACAGCAAACGCGCGAAAGCTGCTATCCCGTTCTTCCGGCAACTCTTCTTTCATGACGTTCAAGATGATGCCACCGGCCAAAAATGCGACGATGATGGACAATGTCAATTCATCGAGCGTTGAAAATGCGCCCACGCCCCATCCGGCGAGCACGGCCAACGACAGCCACAATCGACCACGCTTGTCATACTGCTCGCGATGATGATGTCTCAAACCTTGGTCGACCGTGACAAAGTGAATCCCTAACGCGAGAAAGTAGAGCGTCATCGCCCACACCGTATCGAACTCACTCTCCGCGAGCACATAACCGATACTAAAGTTGTACACGACGAATAACGCCATGTGGATCCAAAACACGTTGCCCTTCCCTCGGTTCTTCATTTGTGTGGCCCACCGCTCCAACCCGTAAAACACGGCCAACCCGAGCATACTGACAACGAGGATATGATTCTCGACTGAAGCGAATAGGCCGCTCTCGAGATGCCCTTCAAGTTCTTGTTGATATTCATTCAGCTCAGGCAAGAGATGGAGAAACACATAGGCGACGGCGACACCGCCGGCGAGCGACAAAAACCGGCTCCGCGGCGTCTCGCGCACATGGATCAATTGTCCAGAGAAATAATGAATCAAAGCAAATCCTACGGCAAACAACAAACTTAACCAAAACATTCAATCCACCTCCGACACGTTATCCGAAAGTCGAACTGGACATGATGACTTCCGGTCCTTGTTCCTTACCCGAGTGCCGGGCTGGATACACTCATTCACCTCGTTCGGCCCGTTGACGCGCTCGAATCTCTTTTTCGACGCGACGGAGCGCTTTTTTCGAACCACGGGCAAAGTCATGCGCTTCTTTCCGGTCCCGGTAGTCGACGAACAACGTCTCGAGGTCATAGTCCGCCGGATATAAGTCAAGCGCTTTCCCCTCACGCTGGACCCGACGGAGCGGATGGTCACGAAAGACCCCGTCGACATACACCGTAACTAGGCGCAACGATTCGTCCATTGCATAGACAAGACCGACTTGATTCGTCTCGAGCAGGCGGACCCGGTCGCCTTTCAATAGAATTTGGTCTGGTTCGACGACTGGCCGAACAACTTCTTGCGTCAGCCGTGCCGGATCGACGAGCGACTGGTCGTACGTCTTGTCGTGCATATAATGTGCTGCCTGCTTCAAAATCGATTCGGGCAATTTCATTTTCCGGGCAATGAACAAGGCGTTGCTGTCGCCGGACTGCCCAATCAACAGCCGATATTTCGGTTCGAGTGTGTCTGGGTCGAACTGCATGGCCGCGTTCATGAAGTCCGGATGCGTCTCCGAATACGCTTTAATTTCCCCGTAATGCGTCGAGGCGACGACGAGACAGCCGCGTTTGTACGCCTCTTCTAAAATCGCGATGGCGAGAGCCGCTCCCTCGTTCGGCTCGGTCCCGCTTCCGATCTCATCGAATAACAGTAGCGACCGTTTCCCTGCCTTCTGCATGATGTTCGCCACGTTATGCATATGGGCCGAGAACGTGCTGAGCGCCGACCCCATGTCTTGGTTGTCCCCGATATCGACGAACACGTCGTCAAACGTCGAGATGTCCGTGTCCGGATGCGCTGGGATATGAAGTCCGCTCATCGTCATCAAGCTGAGCAGACCGATCGTCTTCAAGACGACCGTCTTCCCGCCGGCGTTCGGTCCGGTGATAATCAGACCGCGGTACGTTTCCCCGAGCGAGAAGTCGAGCGGGACCGCCCGTTCAAGGAGCGGATGACGGACTTGTTTCAAACGAATTTTTCCGACCCCGTTCACACGCGGGGCGATGCCGTCGATGGCTTGGCTATACTTCCCTTTCGCGAATACCATGTCATATTGGGCGATGACGTCGAGTGTCGCCTCGATGGTCGGCAACGCTTCCGCCACCATGCCAGTGAGCGTCGCAAGCACTTGATAGATTTCGACCGCTTCCTCCGCTCGTTTGACGACGAGTTCCGCGTTCAGCTTCGCCACTGCTTCCGGTTCGATGAAGACCGTCGTCCCCCGGCTCGATGTGTCGACGATTGTCCCGGCGACTTTGTGTTTATACGACGCTTTGATTGGAATCGTGAATCGGTCTTGCTTCTTCGTCACAAAGCCGTCTTGAATCGCTTCCCGGTTCACAGCGCTCTTCAAGAACTTGCTCAACCGCTCCTCAATCCGTCCTTCGAGAATGTCGATTTGTTTGCGGACCCGTTTCAATTCTTTGGACGCCTCGTCGACGACACGTCCCCCGCGAATCGACTGGATAATGTCTTCCTCGATACTGCGCCACTCGCTCATCTCTCCCGCGTAAAGGGACAAGAGCGGTGCAAAGAATGCCTGCTCGGCCATGAACCGTTTCAGCTTCCGGGCGCCGCGGAAAAACTCAGCGACGGCTTCGAGTTCGCTCGCCTCGAGCTGGATGCCCCGGCTGATTTTACCGATGAGCGGTTCCATAGCAGACACCCCGATAAAAGGGACGTGTGACGTCGCGTCGAGAATCGCGCGTGCTTCCGATGTCTCTTGAAGCCGTTTTTTCACCGTTTGCAGATGGCTCGTCGGACGCTGATTTCGTAACAAGTTTCGTCCGAATCCGCTGATGCAGTATCGTTCGACGTGTTGAATCAAGTCGTTGTATTGTAGTTTGTCTAATGTTTGTTCATTCATGATGGGGTCTCCTTATTTTGTGATGGAGATACCGCGCAAACAAAAAGCGTCGGCCGATGAAGACCAACGCAAAAAGACAGACCGGTGTCTGGCAGTTTATGAAGGGCGGTATCTGTAACAGAACATGAAGGCATGACAAAAAGACGCGTCATCCAACATTTTTCAGTTCGTTAGGCAGATACAACCTCACTCATTAACATGCAACACCTTTCTCATTTAGTTTCGACCTTACTATACAACAGATTTTCGAAGAAGTAAAATTTCTAGAGAACGCTTTCAAATTAGGTCTTGATATCTATACATCGGCGTGCTATCTTGAGGGTGACGAAACGAATAATGATCACATGTGACTGATTCGATCAGGCATGGGGTAAGACGAAAGGCTCACGCCACCCGTCTATACTCCATGCCTGTTTTGTTTTTTCACAATCATTTTTCAAGCGAAAGGATGATTCGAAGATGTTATTGAATAAGTGGATGAAGAGACATACACTGACACTTTATGCACCCATGGAAGGAGACATCATTCCACTTGAGGAAGTGACCGACCCTGTCTTCAGCGAGAAGATGCTGGGCGACGGGATTGCCATCATGCCGACGAACGGAACCGTCGTCGCTCCGGCTGATGGGACCATCGTCCAAGTCGCACCGACGAAGCATGCCATCGGACTCCGTTCGGGAAACGGAGCTGAAATTTTGATTCATGTCGGACTGGACACGGTCGAGCTTGCGGGAAGCCCGTTCGACGTTCACGTCAAAGTCGGTGACACGGTCACGATCGGACAGCCACTGTTGACGACCGACTTGGAACAAATCCGGCAAGCCGGAAAAGACACGGTCACCCCGATGGTCATCACGAACGGAGGCGCGTTGGAACAAGCTTACTCGTTCCATACAGGTGGCCCATCGCTTCCTGGGAAAACCGTCGTCGCTCAAGCGGAACAATGACTCCTCGATAGGAGGACACATGTTAAAAATCAAAAAGATTCTAAACAACAATGCGGTCATCGTCTCAGACGAGGGTGAAGAAAAAATCGCCATCGGACCGGGTGTCGCATTCAAGAAGGCACGCAACGATATCGTCAATCCGCATAAAGTTGAAAAACTGTTCGTCATGTCGGAGAACGATAAGTTTCAACAATTGCTGACGCGGATTCCAATCGAGCATTTCACGATCTCAGAAGAAATCATCTCCCATGCGGAAAAGCGGCTCGAGACGACGTTCAACGAACACATCCACATCGTGCTCACCGATCACATCTCGTTTGCCATCGAGCGGGAGCAGGAAGGTATCTCGCTCCGCAACAAATTGTTGAACGAGATTAAGATTTTATATCGCAACGAATACGAGATTGGACTATGGGCGCTTCACCTCATCGAGGACAAACTTGGCGTCAAGATGCCGAAAGATGAGGCGGCCTTCATCGCGCTCCACATCCATACACTAAAAGTGAAGGGAGGTGATTTACGCAAGACGGTCAAACAGACGACAATCGTACGTGACATGATTCAATCGATTTCGAGACGGCTCGATCTATCTATAGAAGAAGATGACTTATCCTATCAACGCTTATTAACTCATTTACGATTCGTCATGGATCGGGTCAACCATTACAATCACCATACGATCGACGAAGATATGCTTCTCATGATTCAAACGAAGTTCTCGTCGGCCTATGCATGTGCGTCTGACGTCGCTAACGAAATGGAAGACTTATACGGCATCGTCTTGCCCGAATCAGAGCTTGGTTATATCACGCTCCACATTCAACGCCTGCAAGATCAACACCATCAAAAAGGAGGACATTTACAATGATGAACTTTTTACAACGTCTCGGACGTTCTCTCATGTTGCCAGTTGCCGTACTTCCTGCAGCTGCCATTCTCATGGGGATCGGTTACTGGATCGACCCGGTCGGCTGGGGTTCTGAAAACATCGCCGCCGCATTCTTAATCAAAGCCGGTTCAGCGATCATCGATAACATTCCAATTCTCTTCGCAGTCGGGGTCGCCCTCGGGATGGCGAAAAACCGTGACGGCTCAGCCGCTCTAAGCGGACTTGTCGCCTTCCTCACGGTCACGACACTCTTGTCTTCGGCAACGGTCGCCTTGTTCCAAGGTGTCGACGTCGAAGCCGTCAACCCAGCGTTCGGTAAGATTGCCAACGCGTTCGTCGGTATCTTGTCAGGTATCGTCGCCGCTCAAATGTACAACCGCTTCAGTCATGTGAAGCTACCAGATGCACTCGCCTTCTTTAGTGGGAAGCGTCTCGTGCCAATCATGACGGCATTCTCGATGATCCTCGTCTCGGTCGCCCTTTACTTCGTCTGGCCGGTCGTGTACACAGGACTCGTCGGATTTGGGGAAACGATCTCTAAAATGGGTGCAATCGGGGCAGGCCTTTACGGCTTCTTCAACCGTCTGTTAATCCCAACTGGTCTTCACCACGCCTTGAACTCGGTATTCTGGTTCGATGTGGCCGGCATTAACGATATCGGTAACTTCTGGTCAGGTGAAGGTGTGAAAGGGATTACTGGACGCTATCAAGCCGGGTTCTTCCCGATTATGATGTTCGGTCTTCCGGCAGCAGCCCTCGCCATGTACCATACAGCGAAAACAAAACGTAAAAAACAAGCGGCCTCGCTCCTTCTCGCCGCAGCGTTCGCATCGTTCTTCACAGGTGTCACGGAACCGCTCGAATTCTCGTTCATGTTCCTCGCACCAGTTCTCTACCTCGTCCACGCGGTCTTGACAGGGGTTTCCCTCTTCATCGCGGCGACGTTCCAATGGACGGCCGGATTCGGCTTCAGCGCCGGTCTTGTCGACTTTGTCCTCAGCTCACGGTTACCGCTCGCGAACCAGCCGTACATGTTGCTCGTTCAAGGTCTCGTCTTCGGTGCCATCTACTACGTCATCTTCCGCTTCATGATCGTCAAGCTCAACTTGGCCACACCTGGCCGCGAGTCAGACGAAGCGGTTGACGCGGTCGCAACGGAAACGACTCCTGAAGGCGAAACGAAGACGGCTCCAGTCGCTGCCGGCGGTCAATATTCAGCGATGGCAGCGATGATTTACGATGGTCTCGGTGGCGATCAAAACGTCACAGGCATCGAGTCATGCGTCACACGTCTCCGCGTCGATGTGAAAGACATGGATACGGTCGACCAAGCACAAATCAAGAAAGCGGGCATCCCTGGTATCAAGGTTGTCAGCCCGAACCATATTCAAGTCATCGTCGGAACGAACGTCCAATTCGTCCTCGAAGAGATTGAAAAACTCCGGAGCCATCGCGCCGGGTAACTGACGAAAGCCACCTCGCGCGCGAGGTGGCTTTTTTTACTGTCTTTGCTCATATGTTTTGTAAAATTGAATCAAAAAGTAAAGAAAGATCCATGGCAACACGTATGTCGTCATCCACATGAATGCCTCGATGAGTAATCGCCACGGGTTAAATCCGAAAAAACCGAGTATAGATAGCCCGATGAACAGCGCTAGTCCGATCCCTATGTACTTGATGAATGTTTGAATCTCACTCACTCCTCTTCCATTTTTCTCCATGATATCATATAAAAAATCGGCCATGTTCATGACCGATCCATAGACGCGTTTGACCGTTTTAATCATGTACCCTCTTCCACTCAGCTCTTCTTCTTGGCTGACATCAACATGAGCGAAACCGTGATGGAATAAATCAATAAAAATAGGACAATGCCTAACTCGAGTGCCGACTCAAACATGGAATCTCCTCCATTTCATCCTCTTTTTACTATCATTCCCATTTAATATTGATACAAACTGGATTCGCGAAATGAGTTGATCCTATTCACGTACAAAAAAGCCCTCTTCTAAAAAGAGGACCTTCGTATAGGCTACATATTGCGAAGTCTGGCAATCCGTTCAGCCGGGTTCGGGTGCGTCGAGAACAGACCGCTCAGCTTTTTCTTAAGCGGGTCTGAAAAGTAGAGCGACGCCGAGGCGCGAGAGGCTTCCTTCACCGGTGTTTGGATATTCGCGATTTTCTCTAGCGCCGACGCGAGCGCATCCGGATTACGCGTCAACTCGGCCCCGCTCGCATCCGCCAAAAACTCGCGATTTCGCGAGATGGCCAAGTTGACGAGCGTGGCGATGAGCGGCGCAAGAATCAATAACACCAGCCCGACGATCATAAAAATCGGGTTTTGGTTGTTGTCGCGGCGTCCACCGACACTTCGGAAGAAGAGCATCCGCGACCCGATATCGCTCATGATGGCGATGACCGAGACGAGGGCGAGCGTCACCGTCGCCAATCGCACATCGTAATTTTTAATATGGGCGACTTCATGGGCGATGACGCCTTCGACTTCTTCTCGCGTCAACTGATCGAGCAGTCCGGTCGTCACGGCGACGGCCGCTTTCTCTGGTTTCAGGCCGGTCGCGAACGCATTCGGTGACGCGTCGTTGATGATAAAGATGCGCGGCATCGGGACACGCGCGACCATGGCCATGTTCTCAACCGTATGCCACAGAAATCGGTGCTGGTCGACCGAGGTGATTTCTTGGGCATGGTTCATCTTCATGACGATGTTCGTGCTCGACATGATGACAATCCCGATATAAAACAACGAGAACACCGGAGTGAAGATGAGGCCTGGGAGCGGATCACCATAGTTCAAATATGAGATGACCACTCCAACGGCCAAGACGAGAAGGACGAATCCGGCCACGATGAACACGGTCTTGATTTTATTTTTACGAATTTGTTCATACAGGATCATCGTCGCCACCCCAATCCATTAGAATGAGACACGCACGTTTTCGCGTTCTTCCTCACGTGCTTCGAGCATGTCGCGTTTTTCGAAATTATGGACGGAGGCGATGATGTTCGTCGGGACCGATTCGACTTTCGTGTTATATTTCATGACCGTATTGTTATATAACTGCCGTGAATAGGCGACTTTATTCTCCGTCTGCGTCAATTCTTCTTGGAGCATCTTAAAATTCTCGTTCGCTTTCAAATCTGGGTATGCCTCCCGGAGTGCGAACAAATTCTTCAATGCGCCGCTCAATTGATCGTTCACTTCCATCTGTTCTTGACGGCTCGTCTTCGAACCGAGCTGATTCCGGAGCTCGACGACTTTCGCAAGCGTCTCTTGCTCGTGTTTGGCATAGCCCTTCACCGTTTCGACCAAGTTCGGGATCAAATCGTAACGTCGTTTCAGTTGCACATCAATCTGTGCCCACGCCTCGTCGACCCAATTTCGATATTTGACAAGTCCGTTGTACATCGAAAAATAGACGAACGCCAAGACAACGATAATCCCAATTGCGATAATCCAACCCATTTCGACACCTCATTTCATGATTTTCTCTGTATTAATTCCCTTTTGTCGTATACCATAAGCATAACTTACAAAAAACATAATAAAGACTCATGGTAATCATGTGACATAACGCTCAAACGACTTCAACGTCTTACTTATTAGATACGAATAATCACTGGAATTAGTTTCAAAAAATAATCAACTGACAGGAGTGTTTTTCCATGCTTGTGACTGACCTTGATGCACGTTTAACAGAATTATACGACGAGATGGTGACGCTCCGCCGCCACTTCCATCAATACCCCGAACTTTCCTTCGAAGAACAGGAGACACCACGGACAATCGCGGCCTATTTACGCGACCTCGGCCTGGACGTTCGCGAACACGTCGGTGGCAACGGTGTTGTCGCACGCATTCATGGCGGCGAAGGACCAACGATCGCATTTCGGGCCGACTTTGACGCCTTACCGATTCAAGATTTAAAAGACGTCCCGTACCGCTCGAAAGTGAATGGCTCGATGCATGCCTGCGGTCATGATGCGCATACGGCGACGTTGCTCGTCCTAGCGAAAGTTCTTACGGAAATTGACCTTCCCGGTGATGTCGTCCTCATTCATCAGTTCGCGGAGGAACTTGCACCGGGTGGGGCCAAACCGATGATCGAAGACGGTTGTCTCGACGGGGTCGACTACATTTACGGTTCTCACATTTGGACCCCGCTTCCATACGGGACGATTGGTGTAAAGACGGGACCGATTATGGCGGCAGCCGATCGCTTTGAACTGACAATCAAAGGCAAGGGCGGCCACGGTGCCATCCCGCAACACACGGTCGATGCCGTCATCGTCGGAACGAATATCGTCAGCCAGTTGCAACAAATCGTCAGCCGACGCATCGACCCGCTCGAACCGGCCGTCTTGACGGTCGGCACGTTCGTTGCTGGTCAGGCGTTCAACGTCATCGCCGATGAAGCGAAGCTGTCCGGCACGGTACGGACGTTCACACCGGAGACGCAAACACGCATCATTACCGAGATGGAACGGACCATCGCCCACATTTGTTCGGCGAGCGAAGCGCACTTCGAGCTCGACTATATCCGGGGGTACCCCGCCGTCATCAACCATCCCAACGAAACGGATTACGTCCGGCGTAGCGCCGCGCGCGTTGTCGGCACCGATGGCGTCATCGAGATGTCCCCACTCATGGTCGGAGAAGACTTTGCCTACTATATGCAACACGTACCGGGCAGCTTCTTCTTCACAGGAGCCGGTAACCCGGAAGTCGGGGCCATCTTCCCTCATCATCACCCCCGCTTCGATGTGGACGAACGGGCGATGCTTCTTACCGCCCGCATCCTCATGCAGGCGGCATTTGAGACATGGAAGACGCACAAAAAAGAAGACTGACGCCGCGGCGTCAGTCTTCTTCTGTTTGATCGGACAACATCGATACGAGCACTTGGTCAACACGTTTGCCGTCCATATCGACGACCTCGAATCGAAGACCATATGCTTCGACAACGTCTCCCCGTTTCGGGAAATCGCCAAGCGCATAAATAACAAGTCCGGCAAGCGTATGATACGAGTTACGCCCTTCATCAAAACGATTGTCTCGAATCCCGAACGTCCGCTTTAAATCCTCAATCCCAAGTAAGCCATCAGCCAAATACGAGCCGTCTTCCCGGCGCACAACTTCCGGCGTTTCTTCTTCAATCATCACTTCGCCGACGATTTCTTCTAGAATATCGAACAATGTGACCATTCCAAGGAATCCGCCGTACTCATCGAGCACGAAAGCGATTTCGACGCCATTCTTTTGCATCATCTGCAACACTTGGCTCGCTTCTCGCTGTTTTGGCACGATGAGCGGTTGTTTGATTCGCTTCAAAATTTGTGACGGCTCCCGAAGCGTCGACAACGTCAAAATGTCACGGACATCGATATAGCCGACGAACTCGTCGAGCGTATCGCGTCCGACCGGGAGTTTATTATGTTTACTTTCATAAATCGATTTCTTGATATCGTCCATATCGTCTTCAAGGTCGACCCATTCGAGCGTCGTCCGCGGTTGCATCAATTCATAAATCAATTGGTCATGGAATGCAAACACACGCTCGACCTGTTGCACTTCCTCGTGTGCGAACGCCCCTTGCTGGGCCCCTTCGAACAAGAGCTGCTTGATCTCGAGCTCGGTCTCGCCACTCGATTGCTCCGCTTTCAAGCCAAGCAATTTGAAGAGGAAAAGTGTCGACTTCGATAAGATCCAAATGAACGGTCGCATCACTTTACTAAATAAATCAAGTGCCGGAATGATCGCCATCGTGACTTTTTCCGGGGCCACGAGCGCAATCCGTTTCGGTACGAGCTCACCGATGATGAGCGACAAATACGTGATGATTGTAACAACGACGACGTAACCGACGGTCGGCGCGTACTGGGGACTCATGCCAAGATTGGCGAACAAATCGCCGAGCGGTGCCGAAAAACGCGCACCCCCGTAAGCCCCGTTAATAATCCCGATCAACGTGATTCCGACTTGCACCGTTGATAACAAGTCGGTCGGATCTTTTGAATACTTGAGTGCGATTTCGGCGCTGCGTTTGCCACGGCTCGCCTCGACTTCAAGTTTGGTCGGTTTGGACGAGATGAGTGCGATTTCCGTCATCGCGAAAATCCCGTTCAACACGATTAAGAATAAAACAATCAGTAAATCGATCACTATGGAGGAATCCACCGTTTTCATCACCTCTGCGTATATTTCGTACCACAATCTCATCATATCAGAGATTCGTTATTCACCTGTACCCGTTTCACTCGAGAAAAAAGCCACTTCAACGTGAAGTCGCTTCGTTTGAGCTTCCTTGCTGAAGAGCCGTGGCTTGAGATTGCTTGAAGACGATGACACCGAGCAGCAGCACCATCAGTCCGATGACCTGCCCTGGGGAAAGTGACAACTGCGGCATCCCGAACGCTCCCGAGAGGTCGACGACAAGCGCCCAGATCAACTGAGATACGAGAATGATGGACACCGACAGCGTCGGTCCGAGTAGTTGAATACTTCGCATCACACAAAAGACGACACCAACACCGAGCAAGCCACCGAGCGCATAAATCGGTGAGATGTCAAACAGCCCTTGTAGATTACCGCCAAATAGAACAAGTGGAACGAGCGAACCGAGCAAACCGACGATGAAGACGAGCACTGTCGTCGCCCATGCCCCTAAATAAACGTTCATTTTGGCATTGACCGCCGCTTGGACACTAATGAACGCGCCGGCCACTGCCGAACAGATAATTCCTACTATCATGAATGGCCTCCTTATTCGTACAACATGCCATTGGCACGTTCTTTTAATCGAGTCGCATCTAAAATCGTTACTTTTGTCCGCGTCTTTTCGACGAGTCCTTCATCCGCGAACGATTGTAACGTCCGATTCAAATGACGATAACTCGTCCCGAGCCATTCCGCCACTTCTTTTCGTTTCAACTGACTCATCTCATCTTGGAACAAGTCGTTCCCTGATTCGCTGAGCGAGACGAGATATCCCGCTAATCGTTCTTCGAGTGTCGACATGAGATGGTTCGACGAGGCATTCGCCTCGATGAACAGTTTCTCAGATACGCCGCGCAGAAGATGCTCTGTGAACTCGATCGTTCGGTTATGCGTGCGGAGAACATCAAACGGCACGCGCAGACAGGTTACTGCCCCGACGGCCTCGACCGTGTGGAGTACGTTGCGTCCGCTGGCGTATTCGATATCCCCAATCAATGTCGGGGCCATCTTTAAACGGAGCAAGCGCAACTTGCCTTCCTCGCTCAACGTATAGATTTTGACACGCCCTTCTAACACGACGAAGAGAGACTCGATCGGGTTATCGTTCGTGCAGAGCATCGCCCCTGACGGATACGTCACAATCGTCGATGCCTCTAATGTTTGTTCCGAGAACAGGTGGACCCACCCGAGTCGTTCTAGTGCTGCCTCTACTTTCATCCGTCTCCCCCTCACGTGAACGTGTAAATGCCAATCCCGGCGACCATCAAGGCAAGTCCTGTGAGCTGACCTTGGTTGAGCGGTTTCCGTTTCACACCAAACCATCCGTTCACATCAATCAAAAACGCCCCGATCAATTGGGCGACGAGCAAGACGCAGATCGCCCAAGTCACACCGAGCTGTTGAATCGCGGTCAGTTCTCCGAAAACGACGAACACACCGAACAGACCGCCTAAGCTATAGTACCAAGGCACGCGCCGAAACGCCGTCACATCTGCATCCCGCTTGAACGCGTAAATGAGGAGCGCGAGCACGAGCCCGATAAGATGAACGACCGTGACTGACATCCAGGCACCGACCGCGTAACCGAGCTTGGCATTGAAAATCCCTTGCAATGCGATGAACGTGCCCGAGAGCACGGCAAATAAAATCCCCAAACAAATTCCCTCCTATCTCCTCATCTGACTGTACGTGAGATGAATTACCTTGAAAAGGACATATGTCCGAAAAAAAGACAACTTAGGGATTACCTAAGCTGTCTGTGGGATTATCCGAGCAATTTAACGATTTCTGCGCCGACTTGTTCTGACGACTGCGGGTTCTGACCCGTGACAAGGCGTTCGTCAACGGCTACGTTGACAGCCCAGTTGTCGGCATGATCGAACTTTCCGCCGCGCTCGCGCATCGCTGATTCGAGCAAGAATGGTACCGCTGAATCGAGTTGCATCTCACGCTCTTCCGCGTCCGTGAATCCTGTCACGCGCTTGTCTTTGACGAGCGGATCTCCATTGCTCAAGTTAACGTTGACGAGACCGATTGGCCCATGACAGACGGCCGCGACGACGTTTCCGCCTTCATACGTGTCACGGATGACACGCTGTAGCGTCTCACTGTTCGGGAAGTCGACGACTGTCCCGTGTCCGCCTGGAAGGAAGACTGCGTCATACGTGTCATCGGCCACTTGGTCAAGTCGAGCTGTGTTTTTTAACAGATGTTTCGTGTCCAACACTTCTTGCGGCAAGTCGCCTTCTAAGCTGTTCGCATCAATTGGCACGTCTCCACCTTCGATGCTAGCAACCGTGACTTTATAACCTTGCTTCTCGAATTGAAGGTACGGTGAAGCAAACTCCTCGAGCCATAGCCCTGTCGCGTGACCGTTCTCCAATTGATCCGCAGACGTCGTAACGATCAGTACATGTTTAGACATTGCAAATTCCTCCTTCAGAATTAAGCATACGAAAGAGTTGTTCCCGCTATGAGTTCATTCAAACCTTGGAACCCGCAACGCGATTCATTTTTTGACCCGGTCCTATTTTTAGAACGGCGGAGTTTCACAAAACGTCTATACTAAGTTCATCAGCTGGCAGGAGGGAACGACCGTGATGAAATATGTACTTGACTGGGGATTTCTTGCCGTCGTCGTTTTGATTGTGTTGCTCGTGATTATTGCTGGGTTGTGAAGGAAACTGAGAGCAGTTTCACTGATATGTCACATGTAGGACTGTTTGAAGGAGGGACTGTATCGGGAACAAACCTATTGTTGTCCTGTCGTCACGGTTACTATAGAAAGGATGTTGAATATGTCAGAACGCGTATTTATCAGTCCGGCCAAGTACGTGCAAGGAAAAAATACAATCGATCGCATCGGGGATCATGTGAGCCATTTCGGGTCCCAGGCTCTCCTGATCGCCGATGACATCGTCTGGCGCTTGATCGGGGAACGGGTGACTGATTCACTCAAGGCGAGCGGAGTGAACGCTGAAAAGGCCGATTTTGTCGGGGAGGCGTCCCGTCACGAGATTGAACGAATCGCCAACACGGCAGCAGAGAGCCATACTGCTTTCGTCATCGGGATGGGCGGCGGAAAGACGCTCGACACGGCGAAAGCCGTCGCTGATGAACTCGACGCCCGCATCGTCATCGTCCCGACCATCGCCTCGACGGATGCGCCGACGAGCGCCTTGTCCGTCATCTATACAGATGAGGGAAACTTTGAAAGCTATCGCTTCTATAAAAAGAACCCGGATTTGGTCCTCGTCGATACGAAATTGATTGCCGAAGCTCCGGCCCGGTTCCTCGCCTCAGGAATCGCCGACGCCCTCGCGACATGGGTCGAGGTCCGAAGCGTCCTTGCCTTCGGTGGCAAAACGATGGCGGGTGGTGTCCCGACGATTGCGGCGGAAGCCATCGCCAAACGCTGCGAAGAGGTGCTGTTCGATTACGGGATCCCTGCTTATGAATCTGTAAAGGCCAAAGTCGTCACACCAGCGCTCGAGTCTGTCGTCGAAGCGAATACACTCCTGAGCGGTCTCGGTTTTGAAAGCGGCGGGCTTGCAGCGGCCCACGCCATTCATAACGGCTTCACCGCCCTCCACGGAGACATCCACCATTTGACGCACGGGGAAAAAGTCGCGTTCGGCACACTCGTCCAACTTGCGCTCGAAGGCCGGACACAGGAAGAGTTCGACCGCTACGTCGCCTTGTATATGGCACTCGAGTTGCCGGTCACACTCGAAGACGTGAAGTTGAAAGACGCTTCCCGTGAAGACATCCTAAAAGTCGGTCAAGCGGCAACGGCGGAAGGTGAGACGATTCATAGTGGGTTCGATGTGACCGCTGAACAAGTCGCCGATGCCATCATCGCAGCCGACCGCTATGCCCGCCTGTATCAAAGTAAACTGCACTAAACAAATAACGAGGAACGGCTAGTTGAGCCGTTCCTCGTTCGTTTGTTTGCGGCTGACGAACGATAGCGCCACCCCGATTGCCATGCAACAGACCGTCAAGACGAAAAACGTCAATTGGTTCGCATAGATGATGTTCGTGAACTGGTTCCATCCAGATGCGTACGCCGCGTTCTCAGAAGCACGGATGCCGGACCGGAGCGAAGTAGCTTGGCCGGCATTGATATAGAGACCGATTCCCGCCATGACGACACTTCCGACGAAAAGACCGACTCGTCCTAGGCGATGAACCGATTCCACCGTCCGCCGAGCAAGCCGGATGGTGATCCAGATGAACAACAGGACGAACGGCCAACCAATTATTAAGACGAGCACGTATGGATTCCCTTCGCCCGCCGCTTCTGTGTAGGGGGCCGTCATCGTCTCGCCGAGTTTGAATAATACAAACGTAATGAGCGTGATGATGAACCACGCCTTGATCAATTTCTCCATGACAACACCTCACTCTCAGTATAGCAAAAAAACACCGTGCGCTTTCGCACACGGTGTCAGGTCAGGCTTTCGGACGGACGGCATAGTAAATCAGGATGACGAGCCACGTCCAAACGCCGGTGAAGATCCCAATAATCCCGACGATAAAGAACCCGAGCGGCATCATCGATTTCGTCCGATTATAGTCTTTCCACATGTTCGATAACCCTTTGATGTTGAAATACAAAAAGGCGAAGAACAAGACGAGCAACAATAACGGTAAACCAAAAATGAGTTCCATACGCTCACTCCTTTCTAGTCTCAACCATTCTCTTATATCTAGTGTACCCGTTCACGTTGCACGGCACATCGGGCTCGCGCAGTACAGGGAGCAAGTCAAGAGGCGGAGACAGTCCTGTTCATTATTCCCTAATTTCTCTTCTTTTCATCCCCTTAAAAACCGGGAAAAGAGGAGTATCCAGCAAAAAGGGGGTCTTTCCTGTGAAGCTCATTCGTGTACTCCTCGTCCTATTGCTCATCTTCCCCGTCACTTCCACCTTCGCGGCGACACCGTCACCTCAGCCAGGCTATACGATCAAGACGACGAAACTGTATTGGCGGGCGATGCAATCATCCCCGGTCGCCAAAACAATATCCACAAACACACCTGTCCGTTACACGGTCTATAACCGAAGTTGGTCGAACGTCTACATCAATGGCACACGCTATTACACCCCGTCGAGCAACTTGAAGGCCGGCATCCCAAAACTTACGACCACGGAACGGCTTCGGCTCGTCAATAAACAACACGGACTGTCGAACACGTATCAATCTCGTCAACTCGTCACGTTGACCATCCCGACCGTCTATACGAAAGGAAGCGAGCGCACCCTCATGGCCGCTGAAGCCGCCCACGCCCTAGCCCGCCTTTATTACGCCGGTCGAAAAGAAGGACACACGCTGTATGCGCTCAGCGCCTATCGTTCCTACGCCACACAAAAATCGCTCTACACGTATTGGGTCAATACCCGCGGCACGGCGTACGCCTCGAAGTATGTCGCCCGCCCCGGATATAGCGAGCATCAGACCGGACTTGCCGTCGATATGACAAGTGCGCGGATGCAGATGGGGCTCTATGCCTCGTTCGACCAAACCCCTGAAGGCAAATGGATGCTCCAACAGGCACACCGTTACGGCTTCATCGTCCGTTATCCGAAAGGCAAAGAGAAAATCACCGGCTATAATTATGAACCGTGGCATCTTCGTTATGTCGGGGTAAAAGAAGCGACGACGATGAAACAACAAAACTGGACGTTCGAGGACTGGTGGGCGAAACGTTGACGCGAGCATCTCGAGCGATTCATTGAATGCGTTCAAGGTATAATGGACGCGTACGATATCGCAGAGGAGGACATGTGCATGTGGATTGTCATGAACAAACTAGACGTTGAAAAAGGGAAAGTCGCTGCGGTCACGGCCCGTTTCCAGACGACGAAAGGCATCGAGTCGATGGATGGGTTCGTTCGGATGCAAGTGTTGACCGATACGTCG
Source organism: Exiguobacterium sp. TNDT2 (assembly GCF_003331145.1). Taxonomy (GTDB): domain Bacteria; phylum Bacillota; class Bacilli; order Exiguobacteriales; family Exiguobacteriaceae; genus Exiguobacterium. Next base: position 181,936 of record NZ_QLVE01000001.1, read on the forward strand.
GACGAGACGAAAGATCAAGTCGTCATCATGACGACGTGGCGCGATGCGGCGAGCTTCGAAAATTGGCGTGATAGCGGAGCGTATAAACATGCCCATAAAAAACGGGACGACGGTACTTCTGAAGTGAAGCCCATCGTCCTTGGAAACACGGTCACCCAATATGAGGTCGCCATCGAGCACGGCGCCTCAACCGATGATGTATAAAATATCTTGCGGCCGGATGATCCCGAGCAAAGGTTCATCTTCTTGTCCTGTCTCGGTAATCAATAAGGCATCGAGCCGAACTCCGTCTTTCATGTTGATGAAATGATGATGCGCCTCGATGACCGACGTCTCTTTCGCGATAAACCGATACCGTCGCAGGTGCGGGTCGTGATGGAGCACGTGCTTGACTTGCACGCCTTCGAGTGACACACGAGGCCCGTCGACCGTTTCGGCGAGCCAACTGGTCACTCCTTTTTTCGTTAATAATCCGCGCCACGACCCGTCATGATTATAGACCGGGAACTGCGAGTAGTTCTTATCCCGAATCTCACCGAGCACGTCGACCAACGAGTCGTCGGCGTCGAACGTCGTCACGATTTTACGGAACATCGGGATGACTTGACGCGGGTGAAGCAGTTCTTTCTCCACCTCGAGAATCAAACTGACAATCGATTCATGCGGTTCAGCAATGATGAAATCCGGCTCACGCCGCTCGTGGACGATGGCGTTGCGCAACTGACTCATTTGATGTAAATCTTCTTTGTAGCGTTCGATGATTGGATTATGTTTGGCGAGACGGTTGACCATATTACTGAAACTGAAATGCTTCCCGTCCCCCATCTCGCGACTTAAATAATCTTCAATCCGATGATACGATGCGATAAATTCTTCAGCTCGACTCATGTATTCACACTCCTTATCGCCTATATATACCCTATTTTTTTCGGGTTCGAGCAGGAAACGGTGACACAATCTCGAATCAACAACCAACTACCTAATGAAAAGGAGGATGATCTATGGCGACTCCCGTCTCACAAGTGACGCCACTTCCGAATAAGGACGCCTTCCGTTCCGGCATGCGGGCCGGTATCCCGGTCGCCGTCGGCTACATCCCAATCGCGATCGCCTTCGGCCTGCTTGCGAAATCATTCGATATGCCGAACGTCATCACGCTCGCCATGTCTTTATTCATCTTTGCCGGTGCCAGTCAGTTTATCGGCGTTCAATTGATTATGGCTGGTTCGATGTATTGGGAAATCATCTTGACGACGTTCATCCTGAACTTGCGGCACTTTCTCATGTCGGCGTCATTGTCCCAGCGTCTCGAGACGACTTCGAATCGATTTCTGGCCGCCATCGCGTTCGGCGTGACCGATGAGACGTTCAGTGTCGCCTCGACGCGTGACGAGTCGACCCGAGGCCACTTTGTACTCGGTCTGAACATGATTGCTTTTTTAGCTTGGAACGTCGGAACATGGATTGGTGTCTTTCTCGCCTTCGGATTACCCGTATCTGTCCAAGCGAGCATGGGCATCGCCCTGTACGCCATGTTCATCGGGCTACTCGTCCCATCACTCACTCGCAAACCGGTCATCGTCGTGGCCGCGATCGCCGTTTTGACACAAGCCATTCTCTATTTCGGCATCGCTCCGTTCCTTCCATTGTCGCCCGGCTTGAGTATCATCCTGGCCACGGTTGTCGCCGCCGGAGCCGGCGCCTTGCTGTATAAGGAGGACGAAACATGATCAGTCTCTTGTTGCTCGTCCTTGCCATGGCGCTCGTCACGTACATTCCACGCCTCGTTCCGCTGCTTTGGCTCCGGGACATCAAGTTGCGGCCGTTCTTGAAGCGATTTTTACTGTTCACGCCTTATGCGGTGCTCGCCAGTCTCATTTTTCCGGGCATCCTGCAGGCAACGACCAGTCTGACGTCGGCTGTGGCGGGTGGAGTGGTCTCCGCAACACTCGCATTACTCCGGGTCAACTTGATGTTCGTCGTCATTGGGGGCATCGCCGGAGTGTATCTTATGAATCTGTTCCTCTAACAAATAAGTCCGCCTAAATGGGGCGACTTATTTGTTCAAGCAGAGACAGCCTGACGTCGTAATTGAACGAACACATCGACGAACGAAGCGTCCCACTGGGTACCGCGTCCACTCTCGAGAATCGAGAGTGCCTTCTCGACCGGCATCCCGTCCCGATATGGACGGTCCGATGTCATGGCGTCATATGCGTCAGCGATTGCCATGATACGACCAAAGAGTGGAATTGATTCCCCGGACAATCGATCTGGATAACCGTGACCATCAATCCGTTCATGATGGGACCGGACACCCGCCAAGATGGGCTGTAACGCTTCCGGTAGCGAAATTTGATTCAAAATATGAATCCCGATGGTCGGGTGTTCTTGAATTTGCGCGAACTCATAGTCTGTCAGCTTCCCTTCTTTCAACAACACATCGTCACGGATGCCAATCTTCCCAATGTCATGAAGGAGCGCCGACTTGCGGAGCAACTCAATCTGTTCATTCGGCAACTGAAGCGCCTGCGCCAATTCGACGGAGTAGGCGGCGACCCGTTCGGAATGTCCGGCCGTATAGGAATCCCGGGCATCGAGTGTCGCGGCGAACAAGACGAACAGACTGTTCAATAACTGCTCATTTTCTGCATCGCGATACGTGACGTTCGTGACCATCTGATTGAAGCCCGTCACGAGTTGGGCGAACTCGTCCGAGTAAGGGTTGTCGATTGGAGTCAACTGTCCGTCGTCCAATGCGGCGACCCCTTCCGCTAACGCGCTGATTGGACGTTTGATATTGTCGTAAAGCAAAAAGCTGCTGAACGTCGCCACTCCGATGATGACGACTATAATCAGGGCCGCCCACTGCCAATACGCATCGGCTTGTTCTACCGTCGACAGCTGCACTCCTGACGCCAAAATGAACAATGCGACCGGGAACACCCCGATAACGAGCATGCTAATCAACAACTTCGTCCGGACACTGATGGACCGATATGTCGCTTGAAGCGGGCGCTCGTACAAGCGGTTGCTCACCTCTTGCAACTGAAGCAACAGCGGTTCAACCGAGCGATACGTCAAAAAGAATTCAATCAAGGCGTGCAAGATGGCAATCAAAATGGCACCGAACGCCGCCAAACCAATCAACCGATATGGCAAGTCGACCCATCCTCGCTCGATTGCGAGCACCGTCATACTGATTGCCGGTACGGACAAACCAAACAAGTGCGGGCCGAGAATCCGTTTCACCGTCAACGTGGGAAAGTGACTCGTTTGATTGAACGCTTGTTGCAGCGCCTCATATGTCGGGATATCTGTCTGAAACACGTGACGGATTGGTCGGATATGACGCCGATAGAAGAGCAGTTCGAGCCCGATCATCATCATTCCGGACAGTCCCATAATGGACAATAAGATGAGCATCTCCATCTCGGACAAATCGAGTGTCTGAAAGATGAACAACCCCCCGACTCCGAACACGGCGATGCCTGATCCCCATATGTAGTTCATAATGAGTGTACGTTGAAACTGTTTAAACATGAACATGTCACTCCTACCTTCTTGCCGATCTGTTTCTTATTATATCGACAAAAGTGACACTATTTTACAGCAACACAAAACGGATCCCTGTTTAGGGACCCGTTCTTCATCATTACGGACGACGTGGACCTTCGTTGTCATCAAGTGAACGATTATCTGGTTCTGGTGTGACGTTTTCATGGAACGGGTTCGGTTCTGGACCGTCCACGTTCGTCACCTCAGATTGTGAGGCTTGCGAACGATTCGCTTCACGTTTCAACTCTTGTTTCGTTTGATTCGCTTCACGCTTCGACTGCTCCATACCTTGTTTTGCCTGTTGCTTCGCAGCTTCGGCTTCTTGGTTCATTTGCGCTCTCTCTTGTTCGAGACCTTCTTTCGATACTTCTGTCTCGTCGATTCGCTTCTCTGCTTTTTGCAGGTAACGAGCCGCCGTCTCGCGTCCACCGAGGCCAAAGGCAAGACCAAAGGCGAGGGCAACCGCACCGAGGATAAGCAAGAATGCCGTATTGACAATCATCGGAGCAATACCGAGCTGGCTGATTGCCATGAAGAAGGCGATTCCAAGAATCGCGTATTTCGCGACGTGGCGCAAGACGCTCGGTTGGCCAGCTCCATCTACGAGCACACTGCCAACGAGGCGTTCTGCCATGTTCGCGAGCCAGAAACCGACTGCCAAGATGACGATGGCCGCAATGACCATAGGCAAGTAGGCGAAGATCGCTGTCGCAAGCGAAGCCATGAAGTCGAGGTTCGCAACTTGAAGCGCTTCTGAGACGAACAACAAGATAGTGATGATTTGAACGATGGTTCCGATCACTTGCGCGATTGACGTCGATGATGACGAACGGCCACCGAGACCCATCTTGCCAGCAAGCGAGTTGACGCCTAAGTTTTCAAGGAGTGAAACGACCACACCTTTCAACCATTTCGCGATGAACACACCGGCGAGAATCAAGACGATTGCCACGATGATGTTCGGAATCATCGCCAAGACGTCGTTGAGCATCGAGATGGCCGGATCCGAGATCCCGCGAATATCGAGTGCCTCAAGTGCCGAAATCGTGACCGGAATCATAATCAAGATGAAGACGATCGTTCCGACCGCTTTCGCAAGACTTGACCCTTTCACATAATCAGACAAGTGGAGTTTTTCAGCAAAACGGTTAAGACCTGCTGCTTCCAAGAACTTCGTCAAGATATCGCGCACGATTTTCGCAACGATGTATCCGATTGCGAAGATGAGTGCTGCAGCGACGAGTTTTGGAATAAAGGCAAGGAAACTGTTCAACAAGTCTTCAAATGGACCGCTGATCCCTTGTAAGCCAAGCGCATCTAGTACCGCCGGAAGGGCTAATAGTAAGACAAGATAGAAGACGACATTCGCTACCGTATCGACCCATTTCGTCTGATTGACGCTTGTCGACGCTTGCCCTGTCTTCTCCATCAACTTGTTCAAATTGAGGCGATGACCTGCCATTTGAATGGCTTTTTTCAAGAGTGTTGCGATAATCCAAGCGACAAGCAGGATGAGACCTGCTTTGATGACACCTGTAATCAAGCCAGAGAAACCAGAATAGATTTGACTGAACGGTTGGGTGATCGCTGGCACGTTCATAAATTCAAAGATGATTAAAAATGCGAGAAGCAACACGCCGAAGAAGACGACTTTCGCGATGATGCGTTCAGGTGTCCACCGCTTTTCCTCTCTCCCCGGTTTTCCAGGTTCACCTTCTTGTTTAACTCCGACACGATCGTCGAGGCGTGCTTTGCGAAGTGCTTTACGCGTCACGTTTTCCAGAACTTTCGCCAAAATAAATCCGACGACGAGAATGACTAATGCGAGCAAAAGCTCAGGTAGCCATGACATGAACGTGTTGAAGTTGTACGTAGTATCGTTCATTTACATCTTCCTCCTATCTCTTTTTGAAATGATTTCATTTATTTGACTCTTTGTATAAATACCAACATTTTCATCTGCCTAAACCTTGCCATTTCTTATTTCCCTATAGCGGATTTATAGGAAAACAATTTTTTTAGTAAGCATTCTCAAAGAAAGAAGACGTGTCTTTCTAAGTCAAATGTGATACGACTTAATAAGAAGAAGTCTTATGGAGGAGGAAGGAAGATGAACATCGCCCTGATTGCCCACGACAAAAAGAAAGATGATTTAATCGTACTCGTGAAAGCTTACGCTCACATCTTAGAAAAACACCATCTGTTCGCCACCGGCACGACCGGCAAGCGCATTGCCGAGGCGACAGGACTACCCGTCCATTGCTTCCAATCAGGTCCGCTCGGCGGGGACCAGGAGATCGGGGCCGCTGTCGCGCGGGGTGAGATGGACATGATTCTCTTCTTCCGTGACCCGTTGACGGCCCAGCCGCATGAGCCCGATGTGAGCGCTCTGATGCGTTTGTGTGACGTCTATTCGATCCCATTGGCCACAAACATGGGCGGAAGCGAGATTCTAATCCGCAGTATCGAACAAGGAGATTTTGAATCTCTGACCTTGACCCATAATGACCCACCCCCGGCTTAATCCAATTAATAAGAAAAGAGGAATTTTTCTGAAACCACCTGTATCGAACAATCCGGTCGTGCAACAGTTTTACGATCAAGTCCGCACTCACTTGCACGAACTGGTCAATGACGAGGTCCGAGTCGCCCGTTTGTTAGACAGTCTGGCCGGCTACATTCGACAAGCGGAAAAAAATGGACAATCACTAGAAGGTCTGACCAAACAAAATCCAAGGGACTATGCCACTTTTTTAATCGAACAACCGACGACGAATGAGGAATACCAACGTCGCTACCATACGATGATTGAGGCGACCGATGAATTGAAGCCGCATGAGAAAACCCAAGCCAATCGAGAATTCGATTGGGCGATTAAGCGGCTCAACGAAGTGCAAGTCAGGCTTCAAGATGTCGAGACGCGAGACGTCTCCTTTTTAGCCTATACAAAAATTGAGGCCATCAAATCGTCGCGTCGCGTCTGGAATCAATTCGGCTGGCTGCTCGGCATGATTTTGTCGTTCGCCTATGCGAACTTGTTGCTTGTGATCGACGATGTGTTCAGTTTGCGTTTATTTATGGCGCCGACTACGCCCTATCCGCTTGATTACTTCGGATTCGTCTTCCCTGTCCTATTGACTGGTGCTGTCTTCGGTCTATTGACTCGATTCCGGCACCACTTTCAGACGTTAGGACGAAGGATTTTGTTCGCCCTGCTCATCATTGCCGTGTACATCGGTTTCGTTTTATTGACCCAACCTATCCTGTTTTCCCTTGGATGGTCGTTCTTGATTCAATTAACGCCTGTGTACGCGCTCATCTTGCTGGCGATTAGCGGATTCATGGCCATGTGGACGTTGATTGAATTCGTTTGGAAGAACACTCGCTGCCATCTAGGAAATGACACATTAACCATCTATTACTGACCACGCCATTCTCGCTTTGAAATGGCGTTTTTTGTTTGAATCGTTGCGAGAACGGAAATTACTAGTAACGTGACGTCAATCGATAAACAAAATGGTTTAAAAGGAGGCACAACATGTCGGATCGTAAAATCATTGGGTTGTTCCATAATGAGCAAGAAGTAATGGACAAAGTAAATGAACTCAAACAAGCCGGGGAAGCAGAGAAAAACATGCACGTCGTAGCCAAGCGGGACGGGGAAATTTCTACCTTGCGCTACGAGACAGACGTAAATGCCGAATCGGGAGTTCGTGATGTCAACTGGTTGGACCGTGTCAAAGCGTCCCTTCACGGAAGTGACCGCATTCGCGATGAACTGCGAAATATGGGACTCAGTGATGCGGAAGCGGAAGAATATTACACTTCAATTGATGCCGGCAAACTATTGCTTTACATCGATAAGCATTCTTCTGAGCGCTATCCAAACATGTATAAAAAAGACAGCGAGCTTGACCATGACAAAGGTGAAGAAGCGGACGGAATCGCTTTTGATGCAAAACCATTCAATGATCATGATGAAAAACCAAGAGGCACAAAAGAGGACCCAATCGTCCGCGGCCACTCTGGTCTAGAAGATCACCGTCGGTTATAAGGAGGAAACGAAGATGAGCGAAAAACGATTCATTAGCATGTATGATACCCAAGATGCGGCCCTTGGAAAGATTGAGGAATTGCGTGCGAAAGGCTATAAAGATTCGGACATCTACGTCGTCACGAAGCACGAAGACAGTGTTTCGATCTTGCGTCGTCAGACGGACGTCCATACCGAAGCATCGCATCAGACCGGTTGGTTTGATAAAGTCCGTTCCTTTTTGAATGGACGCGAGGACGTTCACGCAGGACTCCGAAATATGGGATTAAGCGAGGAAGAAGTCAGCCGCCATTATAGAGACGTCGAGGCTGGTAAGATTTTAATTTATGTCGATGAGGACTTTGAACGCCGTCACAGCGAGGGACTGACGATTGATTCGACACCGTACACTGACTCGAGACACGATACAAGTCACCAAGGTCACCATACGGCCGATGGTCTTGAAATCGATTCAGCGCCGTATAATGATTCAAAACCTGACACGACCCGTTCGACCCGTTCAAATCAACGTACGTCCGACGGTGTAGAGATTGATTCGGAGCCATATAATGACCCGAAACATCGTGACGCGAACCGGGATGATCGCCATACGTCTGATGGTCTAGAAATCGACTCGAAACCATTTAATGAATCCGTCGGCGATAACCCAAATCGGGCCGTCGACCCTGAGCAGGACAGATTAGATAAAAAAGCAGAGTTGACTGATCGTGAGACCAAGTTGCGCGGCCTCGATGACCGGGCACTCCGAAACGATTACGAAGATCCAGACAATATCCGCCGTTTTTAATCAAGACTAAGACCTGACCGCGTACGGTCAGGTCTTATTTACGTCAATCGGTTCTTCGGCTCTTCCCCTTCGAGCACGTTCACGATGGCTTCCCGATTGAGCGCCATCATCGCAAGTCGTGTTTTAATGGATGCGCTTCCGATATGCGGTAATGTCGTCACATTCGGGAGCGTCAAAAGTGGATGGTCCATCGCCACCGGTTCTTTGGCGAACACATCGAGTCCTGCCGCCCAAATCCGCTGTTCCTTCAGTGCTTCATAGAGTGCCATCTCATCGATAATCTCACCGCGGGCAACGTTGATGAACACTGCTGTCTGTTTCATTTTCGCGAACTCGTCTGCCCCTAACATCCCACGTGTCTCTTCGGTGAGGGGGGCGAGGACGACAACGAAGTCGGATTGCTCGAGCAGTTCGTCGAGTTCCGCGTAGACGAAACCGTACATCGATTCCGATTCATGGCGCCGTGTCCGATTATGATACAACACATCCATATCGAAGCCGCGGGCGCGCCGTGCGACCGCCTCACCGATGCGTCCCATCCCGATGATTCCGAGCTTGGCCCGATACAAGTCCATCCCGACATAGCCCATCGGTGTCCACGATTTCCATTCCCCGGCCCGTAAATCGCGTTCCGCTTCCCCGAGCCGACGCGCTGTCATCATCATCAATCCAAACGCAAGATCGGCCGTCGTCTCCGTCAACACGTCCGGCGTGTTCGTCACGATGATGCCGCGTTCCTTGGCTGCTTCGATATCGATATTGTTATAGCCGACCGCCAAATTCGAGATGACCTTGAGCTGCGGAGCCTGCTCGATCATTTCCCGATCAATCGTATCACTGAGCATCGTCCAGAGTGCATGCGCCGACGAGGACTCTTTCATCAAGACGTCACGCGGGACGCTCTTCGCTTCTTCTTCCCACATGCGCACCTCGTACTTGTCCCGTAGCGGTGCCACCGCCTCTTCCGGTAATCGTCTCGTGATGTAAATTCGTTTCTTCATGTCGTTTCCCCCTTATCTCGTCTCAATCAGTGTGGCAAATCAAGACTTCTTTTTCGTCACTGGATTTTGTTCCATGAATTGCTCGAACAACGAGCCGAAGTCGCTGTTGAGCAGTTGCTCGATCGTCTTCGACGAGTCCATCGCGTTTCGGTACGCGACTTCGTTGATGGCGAGGCCGATCGCCCACGTGATGCCTGATGCGACGGTCGCATTGATGACGCTCGCCGCCGCGTTCGCCCCCGGGAAGAATTTCATGACGTTCAGTAAAATCGTCTTCGAGAGCGCCCGTCCGATTTGCGGGATTATTGTGCTCCCAATCAGCGTCTTCAGCATATCGTCGTTCGCTTTCACGCCCCAGTAGCGGAACAAGTGAACGCTCATCGTCACTTGAATCGGTGTGAGCGCGATCGCATCAGCGAACGGGAGCGGGACCGCGGCCGCTGTCCCGGCGCTGGCGACATAACCCGAGATGATTCGGTTCGCTTTCTTCCGTTTCAGCTTGAGCATCGCCTCGCTCTCAGCGTGAATCTCCATGAGCAGTCCTTCTTGGAGCGATTGGTCGAGTTGCTCGACGGACCAGGTGACGAGACGTTCCCAATCGAGATGGGCCCGTAATTCCGGGTCGTTCAACAACTCTTCGGCAATACTGACTTGAAACACTGCCTCTTCTGGCACAACATCTACTAATTCCTGTCGAAGAGCCGCGAGCTCATCCATATCAACTTGGTCGATTTGCGTCAACAGGACGGCGACCGACGTCGCTTCATTCAGCTGTTTGATAAGCGCCCGGTCGAGCGGCGTGACCCGCTTCATCGAGGCGTTGATGGCGTACCAAACGAGGTGCATCTGTTCAGCCGCTTCTTTCGTCTGGGCCCGCTCGACGAAACCGATGACTTCATCGGCGTACGCTTGTTGCCGGGCACTCCCGATCTCATATCCTTCGCTGTCATACAGCACGATGGCGATCTCGTCACTCATGAACTGATGAATCCCGCGCGTCACCGGCTCACCAGCGGCGACTTTCGTTAAATCACGGCCGAAGACGTGGTTGACGACAGAGCTCTTGCCCGACCCGGTCGCTCCCGCGATCAAGATGTTCGGTTTTTTGACTTTTCCGCGCAACCGGTCGAGTTCTTCCTTCAAATCGTACGTATCTAAATTGAATGGGACTTTTTTCTCCATGTCTGTTCCTCCTCATTGATTAAGCGTTCGGCCAAGCCGTCGCATTTCTTCCTCGAACCCACGGTGCACGTCCAACTCAATCGTCTGTTTCACCAACTCGTATTGTTGATTGACGGCTTTTTTGATGCCACGCTCCGCCGTCCGCCGTTTGAACGCCCAATAGATGAAATGGACGCCTGGAATCATGCCGAGTACCATTTTCCGGACAGTCCGGTTAAACGAATAGTCAAATCCGAGTTCGACTTGGCGGGTTTTAAAGACAAGGTCAGACGGGGCACCGACGAGCGGGTAGCGCTCCATTAGTTGAATGTAGTGACGAACACCTTGGGCCATCGCGGCCTCCGTCGTCTCAGCGGCCTCCTCGAGCGTTCGTTCCAAATCTTTTTCAATTTGGCGGGCTTTCCAGCTGATCATCACTTGCGGGGTGATGATACGAATCGCCTCGGCAGAACGATAACTCCGGGTTCGCCATGCTTCCAATTCGGTCAATAAATGACGCGTCAAGTTATGCGGTAGTTTTCGTTCGACGTCTTTCCAAAGGTTGGTCCGATTACGTTGCCACACCGCCTCATAGCCGATATACGGCACGACTTGTCCGCCGAGCAATTTCTTTTCGACACTGTTGACTCGAATCATCGCATCCCGTGAAATTCCGAGTTCGCGCATGAGCACGTCCTCCATCGCTTCCGCTTTCTCGACGTTCATCGCACTGTCTGGGTTATAGTTCGTCAAGATGATCGTGACATTGCTTCGCTTCGCATAGAGCGGTTTTAAAATGGCTTCTAACTCGTACGCCTCGACACGTCCCGAGTTGATGGACAGTAAATAATAGATTGTATGGAACCAGTCGGCGATATCGAGCGCGCCCTCCCGTTGATTGACGATGGACAAGACCGCCTCATGCCATTCGTCGGATCGGTCCGCCTCAAGTCCCCATGTATCGAAGAACCGGAACAAGATGCCTCGCTCGAGGTCATAGTATTCATATTCATGCAGCCCTTCGGCTGTCACCGGGCTGCCGGCACGTGACTCAGCAACGTCACGCCCATAAATGTAATTTAAAAAAGCGCTCTTGCCGACCCCGGTCTTCCCCGCAATCAATATGTTCGAGACAAGCCCCGTGTTGTCCATATGGTTCCCCCTACATTCGTTATATAATAACCATTATACTAAACGGACACATTTGAAACGTCCGACGGAAGGATGAGACGAATGCTACATCATGTCGAACTGTACGTTTCCGATTTAAACAAGAGTCTGACTGCTTGGGACTGGCTTCTCACTGAACTTGGCTATACCGTCTATCAACAATGGGGCGAAGGACGAAGTTATCGCTTTAATGCCACGTATCTCGTCTTCGTCCAAACCGAGGCCAATCACCTCACCCCGCCGTATCATCGCAAAAAGACCGGGTTGAACCATCTCGCCTTTCATGCCGAGTCATTGGATCAACTCGAGCGACTGCGCTCACAATTGCCTCAGCACGGATTCACGGAACTGTATGCCGACCGTTTCCCATACGCCGGTGGCCCGAACTATATCGCTCTTTATTTCGAAGATCCCGACCGCATGAAAGTCGAACTCGTGGCAACGATGTGAACAGTTGAAACGGCATCCGAAAAAAAGTTTGTGAAAACAATTGCAAACTTTTTATAGACCTCCTAGACTTAAGTTGTCTAAAGGAGGCTGTGTTTGAATGGAAAAACAAGCTGTCGAGTATATGGAAGAAGCCGCCTATAAAAAAGCGACGCTGTTGCGTCATGCGTTCGGTCACTACGCACTCCGCTCCATCGTCGCCGGTTTTTTAATCGGGATCGGGGTCGTCTTTGCCTTTTCGGTCGGAAACATGTTCATCGATGTGCCAGGGACGATGCTGTTCGCCGGGATGAGTTTCTCGGTCGCCCTCGTCTTCATCGTTTGGATGGGCGGCGAGCTGTTCACGAGCAACACGATGTATCTGTACACGGGTGCCAAACGCGGACGTGTCGACTGGCGCGATTTAACGGCCGTCTGGGGGATCAGCTGGCTCGGTAACTTGGTCGGTGCAGTCATCCTCGTCGGGCTCGTCATCGGGGCCCATAGCATGGGTGACATCGATACGGATCATCTTTTGTCCGTCGTCGCCGCGAAAAAGATGGGCGGCGAGGCGTTCGCGATTTTCTTGAAAGGGATTTTGTGTAACATCCTCGTCTGTATCGCTATCTTCATGCCACTGAAAACGAAGAATGATGTCGCCAAAATCATGCTGACGATGCTCCCGGTCGTCGTCTTTTTCGCCGCCGGCTTCGAGCACTCGATTGCCAATATGGGCATCTTCGGGCTCGTGCTCTATTACGCCCCATCTGAGGCGATCAACCTCGGGCTGGCGTTGAACAATCTTTTGTTTGCCACGCTCGGAAACATCGTCGGAGGCGCCTTGTTCGTTGCCGGGACGTACCTCCATTTGAACGCCAAGCCAGCCGATACGAAAATCGAATCCATCCGTCAACAAGCATAAAAAGACAGGGGCCCCGATGCGCAGGGCCCCTGTTGTTGCATATTGAACGAATTAACCTTTTGTCGTATCGGCAACAGCCGCTTGGACTGCACCTTGTGCGACTTCTTCTTCTTCGACGTCCCAACATTCCGTGTTCTCGATGCCGAGTTTACGGGCCGAGAAGCGTGGATTGAGCCCTTGGGCACGCTGCTCTTCGTAGTCGCGAAGGACTTTGAAGGCGACGCCACCAAGCAATGTGATGGCTGCAATGTTGATTAACGTCATCCCCGCCATGAACAAGTCAGCCAAGCTCCAGACGAAGCCGAGGCTTGCGACCGCTCCGATGAAGACGAACGCCATTGTCGCAAGGCGGAAACCAAGAACTGCGTTTTTGCTCTTCTTGATGAACTCGATGTTTGTTTCACCGTAGTAGTAGCTACCTGCGATTGAACTGAAGGCGAACAAGAAGACACTGACAGCTACGAACGCTGGCGCCCACGATCCGATTTGTTCGCTCAATGCATTTTGAAGCATGACGATTCCTTCTCCGTTACCGGCAGCATAGCTGTCTGAGAGGAGGATTATGGCCGCTGTTGCCGTACAGACGATCAACGTGTCCAAGAAGACGCCGAGCGCTTGAAGGAAACCTTGTTTCGCTGGGTGTGAAACTTCAGCAGCTGCTGCCGCGTTTGGTGCCGAACCCATACCTGCTTCGTTCGAGAAGAGACCGCGACGTACACCCATCGAGATGGCTGCTCCGACCGATCCACCGAACGCTTGCTCAAGACCGAATGCGCTCTGGAAGATCATCGCGAACACGCCTGGGATTTCTGTGATGTTGACGACGACGACATAAGCGGCGATGGCCAAGTACAATCCAGCCATAATCGGTACAACGATTGCCGAGAAGTTGGCGACACGGTGTACACCACCGAAGATGACCAATCCAGTCAAGACGACGAGGATGGCTCCACCGACGACGGCATCGATGCCGAACGCGTTATCAAACGCGGCTGCGATTGTGTTCGATTGAACCGAGTTGAAGATGAGACCGAACGTCACCGCGATCAAGACGGCGAAGACGATACCAAGGGCCCGGTTGTTGAGTCCTTTTTCAATGTAGTATGCTGGACCGCCACGGTACGCGACGTCATCTTTTACTTTATAGACTTGTGCGAGCGTGCTCTCAATCATCGCTGTCGCTCCACCGAGAAGCGCGACAATCCACATCCAGAAGACCGCTCCTGGTCCACCGACCGTTACGGCGACGGTGACACCGGCCAAGTTACCCGTCCCGATTCGTGTGGCTGCTCCGATGAAGAACGATTTCATTGAACTGATGCTCTTGCTGTCTGTGACCTCCGGTTTTTCAGCGACGACCCGGAACATCTCTTTTAAGTAACGGAACTGCATAAAGCGCGTCCTCACTGTAAAGTAAATCCCGGCTCCGACGAGCGCGACGATCAGAACATAAGTCCATAAGATGTTGTTCATGTAATCGACGCTTCCTTGTAACATGCTTTGCACGGCTTCCATAAGTAAGTTCCTCCCTGTTGTGTGAATCTAAAGTTGTTTAAAAATTTTATGATGTCTTAGTTCTGAATTATACAAAGATTCTGACAATTAGCAATAATTTTTTTATAGGTCAGTTCACACTTATTTCATATGTTATATAACAAATAGTGAGTGATAGCTTTATTTAAAGCGCTTACAAAGTTATTTGAAAGAAATAATAAATCTTTATTTCCCTGCTTGTTTTTGACGTCTACATTCAACTTGTTTCAAACCATTCGCTTTATGAATAGATTTGACTGCATAACAAACCTCTATTCCCTTCACTTCTTTTCGGGAAATAAAAAAGCAGTCGCTCACTGAGCGCTGCTTGTTAGATGCCCGTCCGTTTCTTCTGGTTGTTCGGCTTCTTCGTCAACTGGTTCGTCAACGGCTTCTGCTTCGTCCCACGAAGTCCCGTCGGCACTTTCGTCTCGTTCTGTTTCTTCTCGGCGAGTTTTTGCTTCATCGCTTCCTGAAAACTTAATTTCTTTTCACTCATGTCATTCACCTCCAGCTTCGATCACTTTCACCCGACCGACCTGTCCGTCGTTTAAGCGTACTTTAATGCCATGCGGGTGACGCGGCGAGTTCGTCAAAATGTCTTTGACGACGCCTGACGTCAACTTCCCACTCCGCTGATCTTGTTTTAGGACAATCTGGACGTGGAGCCCTGGGCGAATGTCCGCGCGTTTCGTGCCATCCATACCCGACACCCCTTTCCGTATAGTCAACCTCTATCATATGCTCTTTTCCCGCGTTTGTCACAATCTATTCCACGATGCCAATTTGACCGACCGTCCTCGTCATATAACTTTGATCGGTCCGAAATCCGTCCCTTACTTGCCCCCAAGCCGTCTCCACCTCGACGCGGCCGCGTTTAAATGAGATTGTCAAAATGTTTCGCCCGTCTGCATTTTGAAGCCTGGCTGCACCGCTCAACTCATGATAGACGCGAGTCAAATCATTCGCGAACTGGACGTAATCGCTTGTCCGGACCGTTTCTGACTCCTGGTCGTGAACGAGCCGCAACATGTTTCGTGACGCTTCTGCGATGACGAACTTGAATGTCGTCTCATCATTTCCCATCTCTATTTGATGCTGCATCTTCCCACCTCCTAAAAAGACACCTTCGCCGGGAAGGTGCCTTCTCGTTATAAGCGATACAACCTCGCTTCGAACGGTCGCATCATGAACGTATCCGTCTCAATTGTTTCAGGGTCCGTCTCATTCGTCAAGACGAGCGTCGCCTCAGCAAGACCAGCCAACGTCGTTTTAGCAGGGTTCGCTGTCAAGTTGACGACGACATAAAACGTCTGTTGTTCAAACGTTCGTTCATATGCGAACACTTGCAGATGGTCCGGCAATAAATCACGGTAACTGCCGTACGTGAACGTCTCCTCACCCCGACGGAGACGAATCATCGCCTTATAGAACGAGAGAATCGAATGGGCATCCTTCGATTGAACGTCAACGTTCAACGTTTCATACTCTTCGTGGACCGGCATCCACGGCGTTGCCGTCGAAAAGCCGGCGTTCGGTGACGCGTCCCATTGAATCGGCGTTCGCACGTTGTCGCGTGACGTGCCCCATACGTGTTGCATGGAATCGATTTCACTCATCCCATTGGCAATCCGTTCGAAGTATTCATTTTTCGTCGCCACATCGTCATAGTCATGGATGGACGGAAGCGGCACGTTCTTCATGCCGATTTCCTGCCCTTGATAGATGAACGGTGTCCCATGCATAAAGAAATACATCATCCCGAGAGCGGTCGCGCTCTCACGCCAGTAGTGGTTCTCGTCCCCGACGAGCGAGACGGCACGGACCATGTCGTGGTTTTCGATATAGAGAGCGTTCCATCCTGTCTCGAGCAGGCCTTGTTGCCACTTATCAAAAATGCGCTTCAACTCGACGACGTCAAGCGGTGCTAGACGTGACTTGCGCATAATGTCGACATGATCGAAATGGAACGCCATGTTCATCGCCCCGTTTTCTGGTCCCATCCACAAGTCGGCTTCCTGCGGCTCAATCCCGTTCGTCTCGCCGACCGTCATAATATCGTAATTAGCGAACGTCGCTTGTTTCATCTCTTGTAGATAATCGTGAATCCCGTCGATGTTCGAATACATCGAGAACGCGGTGACGTACGGTTTGCTTTCTAGAGGAGGCAACATCGTCTCGGTCGGCATCTTCTTGATGTGGCTGATTGCGTCGACCCGGAACCCGTCGATGCCCTTGTCGAGCCACCAGTTAATCATGTCGTAAATGGCGCCACGTACTTCTTTATTTTCCCAGTTTAAATCGGGCTGTTTTTTTGAGAAGACATGCAAATAGTATTGCCCCGTCGTCTCATCGTATTCCCATGCCGAACCGCCAAAGATGCTCGCCCAGTTGTTCGGGGGATTTCCATCTGTCCCGTCACGCCATATGTACCAGTCGCGTTTCGGGTCGTCTTTTGAACGTTTGGACTCGACAAACCACGGATGCTCGTCCGATGTGTGGTTGACGACAAGGTCTAGAAGTAGTTTCATCCCGCGAGCATGGACTGCTTTAAGTAAAGCATCAAAGTCTTCCATCGTCCCAAACTCTTCCATGATTCCTTGGTAGTCTGAGATGTCATAACCGTTGTCATCGTTCGGTGACTTGTACATCGGACAAATCCAAATCACGTCGATGCCGAGATCTTCTAAGTAATCTAATTTTTCAATAATGCCCCGGAGATCACCAATCCCATCTCCGTTTGAATCTTTAAAGCTGCGTGGATAAATCTGATATGCGATTGCCTCTTTCCACCACGTGCGGGTGACCGTTTTTTGCTTCTCTGCTTGTCTAGTGACCATCGACTCCATATGTTGCCTGCCTCCTACATCTCACAATTTATATTCATATACTTGGACAGCAATACCTGTTTTAAGGTGAATCTAATCCTACAATAGCATTTGTGCAAGCGTTTGCAAATAAGGAGGCATAAAAAAATGCAGTCCGAGGACTACATTTTCGGTGACGTCGCAACTTGTTCACAGAACGCGCCGATGACGTCCGCCAACCGCTCCCGATCATAATCCATCGTGGCCACATGATACGAGCGTTCGAGCACCTCCCGTTGTTTCGGGGCTTGAACGGTCTCATACAGCCACATCGAATCTTCCGGGGGGACGACGTTGTCGATGGCTGAATGGATGACGCACGTCGGCACAGTCACCTCAGCCGCCATCGGTCGTACTTCCTCGATGAGCGCGAGCAGTTCACGGATGGCTGACGTCGGCACTTTGTCGTAGACGATCTCGTACACGCCTGGTGCACAGATATCCGGTTCGTCTTCATCAATGAAACGACAGACATCGTCCGTGGCGTGACAGGCATAGCCTGGCACGGACAACGCCGCATTGATGGTGACGATCGCATCGGCCTGCCCGGCCAAAGCGGCCTTCATCGCCAGCGTCCCGCCCATTGACTGCCCGACAACGATGACGTGTCGACATCGCTCACGCAAGAGACGGATACCGGCTTCCATCGACTCATACCAGCAGCGGCGTGTCGATTGCCGAAACTCTTCCGGATCCGTCCCATGTCCTTTGAGCCGCGGTGCGAAGACGGTGAATCCTTTCTCCATCAAGGCGATTCCCACGTCACGCACACTTTGAGGCGTCCCATTAAAGCCATGGCATAACAAGATGCCGATATCATTTCCTTCATAATAAAACGCGCCCGCTCCCGGGATGACCGGATAAGTAATTGTCGTCATTCGTTTCCTCCCTATTAATCCATAGTTAACCGATAAACTTAATTGTATTAATGAATTGTAAAAGTTGAATGATGTTCAGTCAACTTAATTGACCTCTTTTATATTCCTGCCGCCCTGTCATTAAATTGTAATATGAACTTCTCGTTAAGTAGATTGAGTTCTGACGTCTGCTTGGTTATGTTTAACATGTAGTTGAAAAATCGGTAAATGATAGCATCATTCGTTACGCGATGAAGGAGATGTATAAAGTTTCCGAGCGTCAAGTCGACCAATGTAAGCGCTATCATTTTGTTTTGGCTAAAAGGGGGCATCCGCTCAAGCAATTGACCACACGAATTGGGACATCGTATCGGCCATCTACATAATTAAAGGGAGACTAACACATGGGGAAACCACAAACACGTTCATTCAAACAAATGACCGGCCTCGCCTTATCAGCCGGACTCGTCGTCAGCAGCATGACGCCGATTGCGGCAAACGTACACGCACAGACGTTGAACGCTTCAGACCTATTCATCTCGGAGTACGTGGAAGGATCGAGCAACAACAAAGCCATCGAACTGTTCAATGGAACGAATGCGGCCATCGACCTCTCGGCCTATAAACTTGAACTGTACTCGAACGGTGGGACGACTCCAGGCACGACGCTCAACTTGACAGGTACGCTCGAGCCTGGTGGCACGTACGTCATCGTCAACGGCAGCGCGAACGATGCGTTGAAAGCGAAAGCCAACACGACGAGTGGTGTGACGAACTTTAACGGCGATGACACGCTCGTCTTGAAAAAAGGCGACACGGTGCTCGACGTCTTCGGTCAAGTCGGATTCGACCCGGGCATGAAATGGGGAACGACGATTGCTACGGTGGATCAGTCGTTAGTTCGGAAAGACACGGTCACGACAGGGGATGCGAACGGCGCGGATGCGTTCGACCCGGCCACTGAATGGAACTCGCAACCAATCGATACGTTCACAAACCTCGGAACCCACACGTTCCAAGGTGTCGTCTACGGCGATGGCGGTACGGTAGAACCACCGGCTCCGGTCACTCCGGTTTCAATCAGTGACGCCCGGTCGAAGACCGAAGGTGAAACGGTCACGATTAAAGGTGTCGTCACAGCGAAGCTGGCGAACACGATTTCGATTCAAGATGCGACAGGCGGTCTCTCGGTCCGTCCGACATCACTCGCCGTCAATGTCGGTGATGAAGTCGTCGTCACGGGTGCCATCGGTTCGTATCGTGAATTGCTTCAATTGAACAGCGCCGTCGTCGTGTCAAAACAAGCGGCGAGTGTCCCGGCTGCGCAAGTTCTCACTGGCGAACAGATCAATGAGGACGTCGAGTCTGAACTCGTCACCGTCAATAACGTCATGCTCTCGGGCAGCGGGCAAAACTTGACGGCGACGGACGGAACGAAAGAATTCGTCGTCCGTGACGAACGTGGCATTCTCGATTTACAGACGGACGTCAACTACTCGTCAATTACAGGGATCGTGCAACAATTCGATAACACATATCAACTCATCCCACGCGACGTGTCTGACACGGTCATTGACGCATCGGTACTCCGTCCGGCGACAGCGAAGCCAGGTACGGGTACGTTCGTCGGTCCACAAGACGTGACACTCTCGACGACGACAGCCGACGCTCAGATATACTATACGCTTGACGGGTCGGACCCGAAAGTGAACGGTACGCTCTATACGTCCCCAGTCCGCATCGAGGAGACGAAGACGCTCAAAGTCGCCGTCAAATCGGGTGATGCGTTCAGCGCCGTGACGACGTTCGACTATAAAATCACGGACAAGATCCGCATCCATGACATTCAAGGCGCGAGCCACACGTCACCGATGAACGGACAGACGGTCGAAGGCGTCGAAGGAATTGTCACGTACTCGTTCGTCTCGATGGGTACGACGTATTACTATATCCAAACACCTGACATGGAAGCCGACCAAGATGTACGCACGTCGGAAGGAATCATTTTGTATGGCGGCCGTTCGATTGCCGGCATCCAAGTTGGCGACCTCGTCAACGTGAAAGGTCTCGTCAGCGAGTACGCCATCGAAGGCTACAGCGACCGTCAGCAGACGGACATGAAGATGACGCAGATCGATACACGTAACGGTGGTGTTGACGTCATCAAGAGCGGTGTCGCCCTCCCGACGCCAGTGAAAATCGACGAGTCGAACTTGCCGACCGAGTTCATCGACAGCGATGCCCTCGCCGTCTTCAACCCGGACAAAGACGCCATCGACTTCTGGGAGAGCCTTGAAGGGATGCGCGTCGAGACGGGCAACCTCAAATCGGTATCACCGCAACAGAACGGCGACCTCGTGACCGTGCTCGAAGCAACACCGACCGAGACGTTCAACGGTGGTATTCTGTTGAAAAAAGATGATGCCAACCCGGAACGGATTCAATTCCGTCTCGAGCCGAACGCTGCCGCTCGTGATTTCGATGTCGCGACCGGTGACCGCTTCAACGGCCCAATCGTCGGTGTCGTTGGATACTCGTACGGCAACTATAAAATTCAAGCCGGCCTTGATGAGATGAAGGCTGCCTTCGTCAAAGGCGATGCCAAGCGAGAGACGACGTTCATCAAAGCCGAAGAGGATAAATTGACGATCGCCTCTTACAATCTCGAGAACTTCTCGAACAACGTCAAAGAGACGTCCGACGAGAAAGCGCTCAAACTCGCGAAAGCGTTCGTCGAGGAATTGAACAGCCCGGACATCATCGGCGTGACCGAAGTTCAAGATAACAACGGAGAAGACACAGGCGATTCTGCGGCCGACCAAAGTTACCAACGCTTGATTGATAATATCGCCTCAATCGGCGGCAAGTCGTACAAGTACGTCAACATCGACCCTGAGTACAATAAAGACGGCGGCGCACCGAACGCCAACATCCGCGTCGGCTTCTTGTATGACCCGGAACGTGTCTCGCTCACAGAAGGCATCCCTGCCGGTGACGCGACGACGGCTGTCGGTTATGAAAACGGCAAGTTGACGCATAACCCGGGCCGGATCGACCCGCTCAACCCGGCGTTCAACAGTTCACGCAAACCGCTCGCAGCCCAGTTCGACTTCCAAGGCGAGAACGTCGTCGTCATCGCCAACCACTGGAACTCGAAAGGTGGCGACACGGGCGTCTTCGGCTCGAAACAGCCGGTCGTGCTCGGCAGTGAAGTCCAACGGAAACAAATCGCTCAAATCGTCCATGACTTCGTCGCTGACGTGAAAACGGACAACCCGGAAGCGAACGTCGTCGCCCTCGGTGACTTCAACGACTTCGAGTTCTCAGAGGCGATGCAAATCTTCAAAGGCGACTTGATGACGAACATGGTCGAGAAAGTCCCGGCCGTCGACCGTTACTCGTATGTGTATCAAGGAAACTCGCAAGTGCTCGACCATATCCTCGTGTCGAACCGTTTAGCGGCGACGACCGAAATCGATATGATTCACGTCAACGCTGACTTCACGGAAATGTCGGGCCGCGCCAGTGACCACGACCCGGTGCTCGCTCAAATCGACCTCACTCCGGAGCCAGAAGTGGAATTGACGCGTTACACGGTCGAAAATAATCGTGCTGCTCGCCTCGTCCTTCAAGATGATTTCATCGGCGTGACGATCGGCAAAGGCACGAACTTCAAAAACGGCATCTTTGTACGCGGCGTCTACACGGAATTGACGGGTGACCCGCTCAAAAACGTCGTCGTTCAAGTCAAGCCGAAACAAGCCGGTGCCATCATCGACTTCGACGGTGCACCTGTCAAAGAAGTCGTGGTAGATGGAACGAACTTGGCTGAAATCCGTGGCGCAGAGAATGTGAAGCGTATCAGCTATACGAAAGGCGCATCCGCTAAAACGGTTGTCATCAAAAAATAATCAATCGAATCGAAGACGTAAACGATTCCGCATACCGCAGACACATTGTCTGCGGTGTTTTGCGTTTTCATTCGTAAAATTCGGGGATTAAGAAGAAGATGCTGATTATCGGAGGATGACATCATGGAGATGCACAACGGGAATTTATATTGGCCGACCACAGAGTCGGAACAGATCGTCTTACAAAAACCAATCAAGAAAGAGCGCTACGATGTACTCGTCATCGGCGCAGGCATGTCCGGGACGCTGACAGCCTATACGCTTCACAAGGACGGTGTCGATTTCGCCGTCATCGACCAAAGGAAAGTCGGGGCCGGGAGTACGGCGGCGAACACGGGACTCATCCAATACTCGAACGACATCATGTTGCATGAACTCGCCGAGCAAATCGGTGAAGAAGACGCCGTCCGTTTCTATAAACTGTGTGCCGAGGCGGTCGATGCGCTCGATGAGGTCGCCGAGACGGTCGATGCCAAAGACGTCTACATCCGGCGCGACAGTCTTTGCTTCGCCAGCAGCGAGGAAGATGTCCCTAAATTAAAACGGGAATATGAGATGCTGACGAAACACGGACTCGCGGCCGAATGGCTCGACCGGGAGGCGTTACAGGAACGTTATCCGTTCGATAAACCGGCCGGCTTAATCACGAACGGCGATGCCGAAGTCAATCCGCTCACGCTCAGTCGCCAAGTCGTCCGTTACTTGTCGACCCAAAACGTCCCGATTTTTGAAGAGACGGACGTTACGGAAGTCGTCGCCGACGGAGACGACTGGCTCGTGCTGACTCCAACAGGAACGTTCAAGGCGGGCCACGTCATCTTTGCGACCGGCTATCGCCCGGCCCCGCTCCTCGACACCCATCGGATCGAACTCAACCGTTCTTATGCGATTGCGACGAATCCCGTACCTGACTTTAAAGATTGGGACAGTCAGACCCTCATTTGGGAGACGAAACGACCATACCTTTATTTGCGGACGACCGTGGATGGCCGCATTATCGCCGGCGGACTCGATGAAGAAAAAGCAGAGACGCCGCATAGCGAGGCGCTCATTCAAAAACGGGCCGAGCGATTGCGCCAAGAAGTCGAAGCATTGTTCCCGATGTATGAGTTGACAGTTGAATATGCATGGGTGGCCCTGTTCGGTGAGTCAATCGACCAGCTACCTTTTATCGGGGAACATCCGGACCGTCCGAACCTCTACTATTTACTCGGGTATGGAGGTAACGGTACGGTCTATAGCATGTTAGGCTCTAAAATCTTGAGTGAGTTGGTTCGGGGCATCGATTGTCCCGATGCTCGAATCGTACGGCTCGACCGCACACGTTAATCCTCTGACATCAGGGGATTTTTTTATACATATGAACTGGAGTGATTTAGATGACAATGAAACGAAAACCGAAATGGGTGTATCGTCTGAGACGAGGCCTTCTCTTCATCCCCGCCATCGTCTTGACCGTCTATGTCTGGCCGCACGAGCCTCCCGGTGAGGAAGTCGATGGCGCAGCCGCCCAAACAGAAGTAATGAACAAACCAGGACGTTATACGATTGAAGCGAGTCAGGTCGTGAAAGAAGACACGGCCGTCCGCTACACGTATGACGTTGTCGTTCATGGTAAACCTGATGTCGAGACGCTTCAATCCATCAGTCAAGACGTAATCGACGAAGTGACGGCGCGCGATACGTTCCAAGCCGCTCTCCTCCGTTTTTATGACCACGAAGCTTATATCGGTACCGAATCCCCGCTTGGTGAGGCCGTATTTGCACCTGATGGTGACTGGAGTCTCGCCGATTTGGTGGAACCAGGCGCCTATGAAGACATGACGTTCGGTTGGCAGTTGAAAGAAAAAGAATGGGGCTCTCAACTAACCGACCGTGAAATACGTGTCTGGCGGGCATGGAATCACGCCTACGAAGCGGAACAGTCAGATCATCCTGACTTGAAAGCCAAAGTGACTCAAACCATTTCCACGAAATACGACATGAATCCAGAAGTCGTGCAACAAATCGTGTTGAAACAGAACGTGTGGGCCGCTTTATGAATGTGGAACTTCCTTATGATACACATCCTCTATTTCAAAAATGGGGGTTTTTACTTGTTTCGTTAGGGAAAACCTGTAAAGTAGGCCAAAACACGGCTTACGGCGTGTGTGCATATTCAAAGGGAGGCAATAACATGGGGAACAAGAAAGAAGAACAGTTGAAGCAATATATGATTGACAATGAACAGCAAGCCGGACTCACGACGAATCAAGGGCTGAAGATGGCGGAGGATGAGTTTTCGCTCAAAGCCGGGCGTCGCGGACCGACGCTCATTGAGGATTTCCATTTTCGCGAGAAAATGACGCATTTCGACCATGAACGCATTCCTGAGCGAATCGTCCATGCACGTGGTGTCGGGGCTCACGGGGAATTTCAAGTGTATGAATCGCTTGCCGAATATACGAAAGCCGACTTTTTGAACGACCCGTCGAAAGTGACACCGGTGTTTGTCCGATTCTCGACGGTGCAAGGTTCACGCGGGTCCGGGGACACCGTTCGGGACGTCCGTGGTTTCGCAACGAAGTTCTATACGGATGAGGGTAACTATGATCTCGTCGGAAACAATATGCCCGTCTTCTTCATCCAAGACGCCATCAAATTCCCGGACCTCGTCCATGCTGTGAAACCGGAGCCGCACACGGAAGTTCCGCAAGGCGCAAGTGCTCACGACACGTTCTGGGACTTTGTCGGTCAAAACCACGAGACGGCTCACCACGTCATGTGGGCGATGAGCGACCGTGGCATTCCGCGTAGTCTGCGCATGATGGAAGGATTCGGTGTGCACACGTTCCGCCTCGTCAACAAGGAAGGCAAAGCACACTTCGTCAAGTTCCACTGGAAACCAAAACTCGGTGTTCATTCGCAAGTTTGGGATGAAGCGCAGAAAGCGCTCGGCAAGAACGCTGACTTCCACCGCGTCGACTTGTACGAAGCAATTGACAAGGGTGATTACCCAGAATGGGAACTTGGCCTCCAAATCCTCGCAGAAGAAGAAGAGTTCAAATTCGATTTTGATATTCTCGATCCAACGAAACTTTGGCCTGAAGAAGACGTTCCTGTCAAACTCGTCGGCAAGATGACGCTCAACCGAAACGTTGACAACTTCTTTGCCGAGACCGAGCAAGTCGCGTTCCATCCTGGTCATCTTGTTCCTGGAATTGATTTCTCGAACGACCCGCTCCTTCAAGGTCGCTTGTTCTCCTACACTGATACACAACTGTCACGTCTCGGGGGACCGAACTTCCATCAACTGCCAATCAACAAACCGGTCTGTCCGTTCCATAACAACCAACGTGACGGCATGCATCAGATGGCCGTTCATAAAGGGCAGACGAGCTATCATAAAAACGCGCTCAACAACAATCAACCGGAGCCCGTCCCGGCCGATCAAGGCGGGTTCGAGCACTATCAAGAGAAAGTCGAAGGACATAAGATTCGAGGCCGGAGCGACAGCTTCCTCGACTTTTACTCGCAAGCCAAGCTCTTTTATAACAGCATGACCGACGTCGAAAAGCAACACATCCAAGATGCTTACAGCTTCGAGCTCGGTAAATGTGAGTCGGACATGGTCAAAGAGAACGCCGTCGACTTGTTGAATCGAATCGACCGTCATCTCGCCTCGGTCGTCGCCGACAACTTAGGTGTCGAGCTTCCGGCCGAGAATAACGAAGTCGTCTCGGACAAGGTCTCACCGGCGCTCAGCATGGCCAACACGATCGCGAAACCGGACACGAAGAGCGTCGCCGTCTTGCTCGCCGGAGACGTCGATGCCGCACAAGTGAAGGCGTGGGTCCAGGTATTCGCCGACAACAACGTCAATTACAGCCTCGTCGGGAAGAAATCGTACACGCTCGGCGATCTTAAAGTGAAAGAGACGTACGACACGGTCGACTCGAGCCTGTTCGATGCCGCTTTTCTCGTCAGCACCGCGACCTCGGTCGAAGACGACGTGCTCGAGTTCATCGAGAACACATATAAACACTTCAAGCCACTCGCGCTACACTTGCATCACGATGAAGTGCTCGACCGCTGCCGGGTGAAGACGGACCAGCCTGGTGTCTACACGTTCAAACAACATAGCCTCGATGGCTTCGATACGTTTATCGATGGCATCGCGCAAGGCCGGTTCTGGGACCGCGCTTAATGTGAACAATTGAAGGATTCGACCCAAATCAATGGGTCGAATCCTTTTTACGTGCTTCCTTTCCCCTCCACTCTAACGATATACTAGGTGGGGTATATCATGTGAAGGAGGAATGACTGGATGCGAAAAGAAATAGCCACTTATGTGGAAAGCCCTGAGCACCAACGACAGTTGTACAAACTAACATTAGTCACTGTCGTGCTCTCACAAATATTTGGCGGGGCCGGCCTCGCCGCCGGAATCACGGTCGGCGCTTTGCTGGCCCGCGATTTACTCGGGACCGACGCATACGCGGGTGTTCCGACGGCACTGTTCACGCTCGGTTCTGCCGCTGCCGCTTTTTTGATTGGGTTGATGTCACAGCGGGTCGGACGCCGCTTCGGACTCGCGACCGGATTCTTGACCGGTGCGCTTGGAGCGGTCGGGGTCATCATCGCCGCGACGCTCGAGAGCGTACCGCTCTTATTCCTCTCGCTCCTCGTTTACGGGGCTGGGACGGCGACGAACCTCCAAGCCCGTTACGCCGGGACGGATTTAGCAAATGCGACCGAGCGGGCGACCGCGGTCAGCATCGCGATGGTCTCGACGACGTTCGGGGCCGTCGCTGGTCCGAACTTGGTCGAACCGATGGGACGTGTCGCCGACGGGCTCGGCTTGCCGACACTATCTGGACCGTTTTTGCTTGCTGGTGTAGCCTATTTGTTCGCCGGGCTCATTTTGCTCGTCTTCTTGAATCCTGACCCGCTTCTCGTCGCCCGTGCCATCGAGGCGAAACGGCAAGAAACCATTGACACATCTATCCATCCTATTGAATCGACGCATGACCGCCGGGGTATCTATGTCGGTGCGTTCGTCATGATTCTTAGCCAAATCGTGATGGTCGCTATCATGACGATGACGCCCGTCCATATGCGCCATCACGGGCACGAGCTCGGTGCCGTCGGGCTCGTCATCGGGTTCCATATCGGGGCGATGTACTTGCCGTCCCTCGTGACCGGCGTGCTTGTCGACAGAATCGGCCGAGAGATTATGGCGATTGCTTCAGGGGTGACCTTGTTCTTCGCAGGCGTCGTCGCCGCTTTCGCCCCGGCTGACTCGCTCTTCTTGTTGATTGTCGGGCTCGTCCTGCTCGGTTTCGGGTGGAACTTTGGCCTGATCAGCGGGACCGCCATCCTCGTCGATGCGACGTCGACGGAGACACGCGCGAAGACGCAAGGCTCGGTCGATGTGTGGATCGCCTTATCCGGCGCTTCCGGTGGTATGCTCTCCGGCATCATCGCCGCCCAGTCGAGCTATCTGACCTTGTCCCTCTTCGGCGGCATCGTCTCCCTCGTTCTCGTACCGCTTGTCCTCTGGTACCGCCGTCATCTAGCCTGACGACCGATGCGTGAATGCGCATCGGTTTTTCTAACGGAATGCGTCTGCTCGGACAAACCTCCATCCTTTTGTTATACTGCTTTAGTTATGTTTGTTAACTATTTAGAATCAAATGGATCAGGAGGCGGGCCGAGGATGCAACTAACCGCACAAAAACTATGGACGAAAGATTTTCTCATCATCTCCCTCGTCAACTTCTTTTTAACACTCATTTTTTTCTTATTGATGGTGACCATCGGCGTCCACGCCGTTTCCACATATGGGGCTTCGACGAGCGAGGCCGGGCTTGTCACCGGTATCTTTATCATCGGGACGCTCGTCGGGAGACTCTTCATCGGACGTTTGATCGATTCGATTGGACGGCGCAAGACGCTCCTCATCGGTCTCACCTTTTTCACGGCGACGGTCTTGCTTTATTTTATCGACCTCGGCGTCGGGTTCTTACTGTTTACCCGCTTCATCCATGGTCTCGGGATGGGGCTGTCGAGCACGGCGACCGGAACAATCGTCGCCCAGGTCATCCCCGGCTCCCGAAAAGGCGAAGGGATCGGCTATTACAGCATGAGCTCGACGCTCGCCACCGCCATCGGCCCGTTCGTCGGCTTGATGATGAGCCAATATACGAGCTTCTCGATCATTTTCCTGACTTGTCTCGTCATCGGGCTCATCAGTCTAGGAAGCGCCTTGTTCGTGAACGTCCCTGAAGTTGACAACCCCGAAGTCGTCCGAGGCTTGTCACTGAGTGCCTTCGTCGAACCGAAAGCGTTACCGATTGCGCTTATTATCGGGGTCGCGGCCCTCAGTTACTCGAGCGTGTTGTCTTATATCAATTTTTATGCGAGCGAACTCGATCTCGTGGAAGCGGCAAGTATTTTCTTCCTCGTCTATTCTATTGCGGTCCTGATTTCGCGGCCAATCACCGGGCGCCTGATGGACGCGCGAGGGGCCAACATCGTCATGTACCCGGCCATCGGGTTTTTCGCCACCGGCATGCTCGTCTTGAGCCAAGCAAATAACGCCGTCATGCTGTTGCTCGCCGGAGCGCTCATCGGATTAGGATTCGGGAATATCCAATCCGGCACACAAGCGATCGCCATCAAAGCGGCGTCCCCTCACCGGATGGGGATGGCCACATCGACGTTCTTCATCGCCTTGGACGCAGGTCTGGGATTCGGCCCTTATTTCATCGGTTTGCTCATTCCATTGACCGGTTTCTCGACACTTTATCTGCTGCTTGCAGGCGTCGTCTTCTTCACCATATTCCTTTATTACTTGATGAACGGTCGCCGCGAGCGGGCCGAAATGAAACAAATTGCCTGACAGGACTGTTCTCAGTCCTGTCTTTTTTAGAATGTTCACACATTTCGCTGTGACTTACGGTAATATAGGAATGACGCGCCGAAAAGTTTTTGATTGAAATGAGGGACAAGATGCACGCCGACCAGACAATCCAACATTACTCTTCCGTCCTTCTCCGTACATTTGACAAAATTTCTGATTTTGTCTTTTTCATGGAAGTGGACGGTTCAACGTATCGTTACATATTTGTGAATGAGCCGGGAAAACAGGCGATTGGTTGGACAGACGCCGATATCGGGAAACGGGTCGAAGACATGGTTCCGCCTGAAACGGCGGCTCTCGTCATCCAGCATTACAACGAAGCCATTCAGGAACGAAAGAGTATCGTCTTTGAAGATTACCGGTTGGCCGAACCGGCTTGCACGACTCATTTGCTCTCACACGAAATCCGTTTGCCGATTCATTACTATGAGTCTGAAGTGACGCCAATCTTTAATGAGGCGGACGCCTGCACGCACATCATCTCGGTCGTTCGAGAAGTAACGGACCGGAAGCGGCGTGAACTCGAGTTGTCCATTTTGAAAGACCAGCATGAATCGCTCCAGCGTTACTCGCCGCATGGCATCTTCGTTTTGGATGACGCGTTTCACATTCAATCAGTCAACCCTGCCGTCACGCACATTACCGGTTACGAAGAAGCCGACTTGATGGGCCAGTCGTTTTTGACGTGGTTACCAGAATCAGCGCATACACTTGTCGATGACGGACTCCGCCATGCCCTGTCCGGTACGCCTCACAAGTACAGTCTTCCCGTACCGCAAAAGACCGGTGCTTTACGCGATTTAGCCATCTTAAACATTCCTATCGAAGTCGGGGGCCATATTACCGGATCGTTTGTCATCATCATCGATCACACACCCGAGAGGAATGCCGAGCGGGCGACCCAAGAGAGCGAACGCCGCTATCGTCAACTGATCGAAACGATTCCTGAAGGGATCATCGTACATAAGGACGGCGTCATCCTATATGCAAACGCCTTGGCGCTAGAAACGATTGGAGAGACGTATATCGAGAGCGAGTCCATCTTCACTTTTGTGGCCTCAGACTATCATGAGACGACGAAGACAAGGCTTCTTGCTTTACGTCAAGGAGACTCGGTTCAAGACACGGAAATCGTGCTTGTCACCCCTTCTGGAAGCAAGCTGCACATGGACATTGGCAGCCTGCTTATTGATTATGAAGGCACGACCGCCATCATGACTGTATTACGTGACGTGACTGAAAAGCGCGAGATGGAACTTGCGCTGCATCAAAGCGAGATGCAGTACCGTCTCATTGCAGAAAACATGAGCGACCTCGTCTGTATCCTTGAACATGACGGTCACGTCCGCTACGCTTCGCCGTCCCATGAGACCGTGCTCGGGTACGTACCGGTGTCCTATGAGGGCAAAAACGCGCTCGACTTCATCCATCTAAATGACGTCGAGACGGCAAGACGGCAACTTCACGCCATGACACCAATGAGCGAACCGCTTACGCTTGAATTTCGTCATTTGCATCGGGACGGCCGCTGGATTTGGCTCGAGACGAAGATTCAAGCCATCTACGATGACACCGGCCATCTGCTTCATTATTTGACTGTTGCGCGAGAGATCATGAAACGCAAAGTGTTGGAGAAACAGCTCAAGCAC
Source organism: Exiguobacterium sp. TNDT2 (assembly GCF_003331145.1). Classification (GTDB taxonomy): domain Bacteria; phylum Bacillota; class Bacilli; order Exiguobacteriales; family Exiguobacteriaceae; genus Exiguobacterium. The sequence goes on from NZ_QLVE01000001.1 coordinate 212,736, forward strand.
CTGGCTTACCATGACACGTTGACCGACTTGCCGAATCGGCGCTACTTCCTCGCCTATTTGGAAGAGGCGTTGCTGGCACTGGACGAAGAGGACCAATCTATCGCCATCCTCTCGCTCGATATCGACTGTTTCAAACAGATCAACGACACACTCGGACATGACATCGGTGATGAGCTATTGCGTCAGTTCTCTGCCCGGCTGACCGATATGTTGCGAAATCAAGACCTGCTTGCCAGATTTGGCGGAGATGAGTTCTCACTGCTCATCCGCTATACGGAAAGCGATGCGCCGAGACGAGTTGCCGAAAAGCTTGTCGCCTCACTCCAGCTCCCTTGGCAAATTGAGGGACATTCGTTCGTCACGACCTCGAGCGTCGGGGTCGCTCCGTATCGGGCTGGAATGTCGACAAAGCAATTGCTCAAACACGCCGATTTAGCACTATATGAAGCGAAGGCCAATGGACGAAACCAATATGTCGTGTTCGAAGACCGCTGAATAGCGGTCTTTTTTCACGTGAAACACAGATGATAATAGCTAAAGACGAACATTAAAACAAAATAATCTAAAAATATCAAGTTATTTTAGTATTTTTCTCGATATCCCTTTGACATATTCGCTAATTTACGATACATTACCGAATGGGCGAAGTATTTATCATTCAAAGAACCTAATTGTTCGTAAATAGGGGTGTGACAACATGGATAAAGTATTTGATTATGAAGATATTCAATTGATTCCCGCAAAATGTATCGTCGACAGCAGGTCTGAATGTGATGCGAGCGTGACGCTCGGAGGCTTCACGTTCCGATTACCGGTCGTTCCAGCCAACATGCAGACGATCATCGATGAGAATGTCGCTCGGTCGCTTGCGGAGAACGGTTACTTTTACATCATGCATCGCTTCAACCCAGAGACGCGGCTCCAGTTCATCGAAGAGATGCATGGACGCGGGTTGTATGCATCGATCAGCGTCGGTGTGAAAGAAGACGAATACCATTTCGTCGAGATGCTTGCCGAAGCCGGACATACGCCGGAGTTCATCACGATCGATATCGCGCATGGTCATTCCAATGCGGTCATCCGCATGATTCAACACATCAAACACCACCTTCCAAGCTCGTTCGTGATCGCCGGCAACGTCGGGACCCCGGAAGCGGTCCGGGAACTCGAGCATGCCGGGGCGGATGCGACGAAGGTCGGCATCGGACCGGGTAAAGTGTGCATTACGAAAATCAAGACAGGCTTCGGCACGGGTGGCTGGCAACTCGCTGCGCTCCGCTGGTGTGCCAAGGCGGCGACAAAACCGATCATCGCGGATGGGGGCATCCGGACACATGGGGACATCGCCAAATCGATTCGTTTCGGGGCTTCGATGGTCATGATCGGTTCGCTGTTCGCCGGTCATGACGAGTCTCCGGGCGAGACGTTCGAACAGGATGGGAAGTTGCTCAAAGAATACTTCGGGTCGGCTTCTGAATTCCAAAAAGGGGAACGGAAAAACGTCGAAGGCAAGAAAATGTTCGTCGAGCATAAAGGGGCGCTCCAAGATACGTTGACCGAGATGGAGCAAGATCTCCAATCGGCCATCTCTTACTCGGGTGGGAATAGTCTTGATGCGTTGCGCACCGTCGATTACGTCATGGTGAAAAACTCAATCTTTAACGGGGATAAAGTATATTGAAAAAAGGCGACTCGCGCGAGTCGCCTTTTTATAACTGCTTCGTCATCATATAGTAGTCTGAACCGGGCGGATAATCATGGAGCACGCCGGCGACTTCATAGCCGAAGCGTTCATAAAACGTCTTCGCCTGAAACGAGAACGTCGTCAACTTGACGCGCGTCGCACCGAGCTCACGGGCCAAGCGCTCTCCTTCTTCGAGCAGACGACTCCCTAGGCCCGTCCCAGCATGTTCTGACGCGACCCATAACCGGTCCAAGTCGAATCAACCCCAATATACGCTCCCAAACAACCCTGCGACCACTTCCCCGTCCCGTTCCACTTTCAGTTGAACGACTGGGACGTCAACATTGCGAATCTCGCGATGGTGCATCGAGTGAGCGTCATTGAACGTTCGCAACCGACTCGTCAACAACTGTTGAAACGGTTCGTCGTCGTCGTGAATCCGTTTGATGTCCATCACGCTTCCCCGTTCGAGCCGTTCACGAAGAACGAAATCAGCTCTTGTTCTTCCTCGTCGACCGAGCGTCCCGTCAAACGTTCGTACTGCGCGGTTATCACTCTCTTATTTCCTGGGAAATCGATAGTGATTCGAGCCAAACTCCGTAAGATGTCGCGGTCCTTCTCATATTCGGGACGAGTCACGACTTGGCCGTGCGACCAGACATATGCCTCGGCATCGAACTGATCGAGCACATCTAACAGACGAAGCGTCTGCCCCGGAGTCATCCGCCAAGTCGGCGCGTACAAGTTCGCATAGAGCGCATCCCCTAAAAACAATACTTTCTCCTCTGGCATGTAAGCCACGACCGCATCAGCGGCGTGATCTCCGCCGACATGTTTCAGAATGACGTGGACCCCGCCGAGGTCGAGGGTGAGCGTATCATCGAACGTCACGGTCGGCAAGACGACGCGCATCGACCGCTCCGCGCCATATTCGAGTTGGATCGCTTCCGCACAAAACGCGATCTCGCGTCCGTCCCTGACCCGTTCGGCCAAGGAGCCATCATCCCACGCATAAGGTAACAATCGTTCCATCCCGGCTTTCGTCGCCGTGCTCGCGATCGAGACGGTGTCGGTCAGCGCCGACAAGCCAAAGATGTGGTCCCAATGCCAATGCGTCAACGCAACGAGCGTTGGGCGCTTGATTCCTTGTACGGTCAAGGCGTCTAGAAATAAGTGCGTATGCGCCTCTGAGTTCCCCGCATCGATCATGAACGTATGGGTGTCACCGACGACAGCGCCTAAAATGGGACGGTCCGTCTCCGCCACCGGGTCCATATACCAAAAGCGGTCAGAATGTTGTTTCAGTGTCTGCATGATTGGCATCCTCCTTATTCCATAACAAATCGAACGCTTCAAACGCCCCCCGTTCATCGTTGACGAGGCGAATCGTTCGTAGTGGCAAATGACTCAACACCTTCAATTCTCGTCGTTGTCGTTCTTCCAGTAGTCGAACCGTTCCTTCGATTCCATCCAATCCGTTCGCCCTTGCATACGCACGAGTCGTATAGTAGTCGACGAAACCTCGTTGCCACTCGGGCGGGCGTTCCGCATACACGTCGCGAAACACAGCCGGGATATCGTTCGTCTCTAGGTAAACAACGGTCGGGTCGAGCGGCGCTAACAAGGCTGCCACGGTCTCGATATAACGCTCAATCTGTTCATTCGGGACGTTTTGTGACACCATGCCGATCGTGAATGGATTTTGAAGAAGGGCACACTCAAACACAAAGTCCGCCTCGTTCATTTGTGCACGCTCCACGAACCGACGCCAACGGCCGATCATGAGGTCGACATGTTTCTCAAACGGCAACTCATAGACGTCCGTGCCGTTGATGACCGCTCCAGCCTGATAGCGGACGAATCGACCGCCTTCATCTTGATCGATGACTTCTCCTTCACATCGCATGTCCCCTTCGACCCAATGGACGTCATGTACATCGACCGGGTGGGCTTCATCGATTTCCGAATAGAATTTGTAGGCGTCTCCTCTCGCCACAAACATTTCGGCGAATGTCGTCTTTCCGCTTCCAGGCAATCCTTCAATCAGCCATAGTTTCCCCATCTTCCTTCTCCTTTTTAGTTCTCTTGATATGAGTCGTACACGTAATATCCGTCCCCGCCGCAGTTTTTCGCGACGTACATGGCAGCGTCCGAGTGATGGATGATCGCATCGAGTGAAGCGTGGTCTTGTGAACAAGCGACGCCGATGCTGGCCGACAGCCTTAAGGATAAGCCATTTCCGACGTTCATTTCCTGGGAAATGACATGATTCAACTCGCCAAATACGGTTGGATCGAGCGCTTCCGGCTCCGTTTCGATGATGATTAAAAACTCGTCGCCTGCGAAGCGATATGCCTTCCCGTCATACGTTTGACTGAACGATTGAATGCGTCGTGCTATCTCGATGAGCACTTCGTCCCCAATCAAATGACCGTAGGAATAGTTCACTTGTTTGAAGTTATCCAAATCGATGAACAGTAGCGCGACCGACTGCTTCCGATTCATCTTTTGTCTCAAGTCGGTCATGAACGAGTGCCGGTTCGCCAGTTTCGTCAAACTGTCTTGAGTGATAAGTTCGATGACTTCTTGATGCTTTCGCTCACGTCGAATCTCGTTCTCTATCCACCGGGTCACGAGCAAAATCGTATCGGTCATCTCGTTGATTGTCACCGCATCGACGATATCGTCTAAGTTGCCTTGTTCGGCCAAAAAAACGACCCAACCGAACGTTTTCCCTTCGTTCGCTAGTGGTAGGCTGATCATGGAAACAAACTCGAGTCCATCGATGACGAGTTCGTTTCGACCCAACTTTTGATGACCAATCGTCGTCAAGCCGTGCAGTTGCTGCAAGTCGGTTCTCGTCCAATCGAGTTTGCTTTCCCCATCTTCCGATAAGACGCGGTAGGTGGACTCCGTCGAGAACACGAGTGCGTGTGAATACCCCATCCAATCACGAAGCACCGTCTGGATTCGTTTCAATTTATCACTGAACGGTTCGTGAATGGCCGTCACTTCATAGAGCGACTCGAGCGTCTGTTGCCGCTGGGCTTGCGCTCGCGTTTGCTCGGTCAATTCGATTTCCGCCATGACCCATCGCGCGAAATCCTCAAGCGTTTGCAGCGCCTCGGCATCGAAATGGCGAGACTGTTCGTCGGTCACACATAGCGTACCGATGACGTGGCCGCTTTGCGTCAAGAGCGGCACGCCGGCATAAAAACCGAGCCCTTCGAGTAACGGATTATCCGACATCGCCTCGACCTTTTGCACGTCTTCGATGACGATTGGAGACTTACCCGTCACGACACGGTCGCAAAGCGTCCACTTCCGCTCCACGCTCGAATGTTCAAGCTCGACTCCTTGACACGATTTGATCCATTGCTGATCCGTCGTCATAATCGAGATGAAAGCGGCCGGCATGTTTAACGTTCGGGCGACAAGTCGTGAGATCCGATCATACCGCTCTTCTCGCGGGGTGTTCAAAATTTCAAGACGAAGGATTGCTTTCAAACGTTCTGCTTCCGTCTCGTCGAGCGACGTCATCGCGGTGGCTTTGTCTGATCCGTCCTGACGTAGCGCCGCGTGCTGTGAATCGAGCGCTTCAAGTGCCTGCTTGAGTCCGGCTGGCGGAAGTGGGCGACTGAAGAAGTATCCTTGCACTTCGTCACATCCGAGCTGGTCAATCGCGCGATACTGGACTTCAGTCTCCACACCTTCGGCCGTCACTTCTAAGTTCAATTTCTTGGCGAGCGAGACGATCAATTTGACAATCTCGTACTCTTTCACCCCGTTGTCTTTGTCCAATTGATTGATGAACGAACGGTCAATCTTGATGCCATCGATATCAAACATTTTTAAATAATTGAGCGACGAATAGCTGACCCCGAAATCGTCAATTAAAATCCGGAACCCTTTCGCTTTCAAATAATCGACTGTTTGAATGCCGAGGAGCGGTTCTTGCATGAGCGTATGTTCTGTGATTTCAAACTCGAACTGTTCGGGTCTCAAGCCGTACGATGTGAGCATCTGCATAAGTTGCTTCATATAGTCTTGTCGGAACAACAACGGTGATACGTTGACCGCGACACGTCGGTCTTCAAACAAGTCCGCCTGCTCCGTCATGTCACGACAGACGCGATTAAAGACGAACTCGGTAATATCCTCGATCAAAAGTGACTTTTCGGCAATCTTGATAAACGTTTCTGGTGAAACGTTACCGAGCGCCGCACTATTCCAACGCACGAGCGCCTCGAAATGAACCTTCCCGTCCTGACAGCCGACTTTCGGTTGATAGACGACGGTCAATTCTCCGGCTTTCAATCCTTTGACGAGCTCCATCTCGATCGTCATCTCATCGATATAGTGCTGGACGTAATCATCTTTCTCATACACTTTGATCATTTGTTTCCCAGCTTGCCTGGCCTCAAGGAGTGCCGTTGACGCGTTCCTGATAACTCGATCGGCATCCTCGATCCCCGCACTGATTCCAAGACATCCGGACAAAGTGAATTCCGTCTCGGCGACGTGGTACGTGTAATCGCCAATGGCCTTAAGCAGACGCTCCCCATGCTTCGTCGCCGTCTCGACCGATGTGTACGGTAAGACGGCGATAAAGTCCTCTCCATCGACGCGACCGATGATCGAGCCTTTCGGTAATAAATCCGACAAGTGCCGTGTTATCTCTTTAATGAGGCGATGTGACCCTTCTACGCCTTGTAAGGATAAGATAATTTTAAAGCGATTGATGTGAAGTCGCATGACGCTCGTCGCTTCCGCTCCTTTTTGTTGCGCGAATCGTTTCTCGAGCTCGAGCTTCACTTTCATCAAGTTCGGCATCCCGGTCAAGTAGTCGATATTCTCGATACTGCTCAACAGTTTCATCTCTGCCTCTTCCGATAAATCGGTCGTCAAGCCGAGAACGTAACGCACCTCTCCCGCCTCGTCCTCAAGCGGCATGAGGACGGAGGAAGCGAAGCGGGCCGTATTGGCTTCGATGTTCATCTGAGACATGAAATAGACCGGTGCATGCGTCGAGACGACTTCGTCGTAATGCACGACTAACTCGTTGGCGACATCGTCCGCATACATATCATGCAAATACAAGCCACTCACATCGTCCGGGAGTGAAGACGCCAGTTTCCCCTGTTCACTGACTCGAGCGTATCGATATCCCTCAGGCGTTACTTCCATCAAAAACACCATCCGGTATAGATGAACGAAAACATCAAACAAGTAATGCGGGTCAATCTTCATCTGTTGCATACTGTACCTCCAGGCAATCTCCGTTTCCTCTAGTGTAGTTGTTTTAGGCGATGTTGTTCACGAAACCGTTCAAAAAAAGGGAAAGCATTTTTTGAGATGTACTGAAAATCGGGTATAGATAAGTAAAGGTCGGGAAAGCGAGGTAAACCATCATGCTCAGTCGAAACGTCTATCCGCAGACGCGCCCGGGGAAATGGTCAGTCCTCTTATTGATCGCGGTGTTCTTGCTCTTACTCGTGTCTGCCTTCATCGTCCAATTCGCTCAACCTTTCAATTTCGACACCTTATTCGACAACACGTGGGCTGCCGTCGTATCGATCTCGGCCGTGACCGCCGCGTTCGGTGCGTTCATCGTGGGGATGTATACAATATTCCGCAACCATGAACGCTCGGTCGCTGTCTTCTTTACCGTCTCGCTTGGTGGACTGGTCGCCTTGTTCGTGCTTATGCAACTGTTTCGCTAATCGAAAACGCACCTTTCCGTTAGGAATAGGTGCGTTTTCGTCAGAGAAGTTCTTTGGCGAGGAGGCGATAGACGTTTAGTCGACTCTCTTGCGTATGTTGGATGCTGCAAATCATCGCCTCATCAAATCCGTAATGGGCCGATTCTTCCTGCAGTTGCGTCGCAATCTGCTTCGGTGTGCCGACGAGGTGAATCTTCCGGTTGTTGGCGATTTGAATCTTATCGATTTCGGTGAGCGGATAATCATGGGCCGCTTCTGGACTGAGCAGTTGACGGAGTTGGCCTTTCATCAAGAACAGGCGGGACAAATCTGATGGACGAGCCAAGTATTCGGCCTCTTCTTCCGTCTCAGCTGTCGTGACGAGATACGTGACGCTGATGTCGGGCTTCTCCATGAACGCGGACGGAGTGAAGTGATGGCGATACGCATCGAGCGCATCGGTGCTCAGTTCCCCGTTGAAAAACTGGGCAAACGAGTAGCCGAGTCCCATCCGTCCTGCTTGGATGGCGCTGTTTCCGCTCGACCCGAGGAGCCACGCCTCAGGCAGCGTCACCCCGGTCGGAGCGGCCGGCGTATTCTTATACCACCGTTCCTCTGGCGTCTCATCATTGATGAGTTGGAGTGTCGTCCCGAGCTTTTCATACAGACCGTCCATCATCGGTTTTTGGCCTTGTGACATCGCGTAGATGGCGTTAGGGTCGCCACCCGGTGCCCGGCCGACCCCGAAGTCGATGCGGCCAGGTGCGAGCGCACTGAGCGTCTTGAACACCTCGGCCATTTTAAGCGGGGAATAGTGCATCATCATGATGCCACCTGACCCGAGACGAATCCGTTCTGTTTTCGCCGCAATGTAAGCCGCGACGACTTCCGGGGCCGAGCTTGCGAACGACATGCCGCCGTGGTGTTCGGCCATCCACATTCGGTAATATCCTAGCTCTTCTGCCACTTGGGCGAGTTCGACCGCACTTTGCAACGCATGTTCTGACGTATGTCCGGATGTCACCGGCGCTTGATCGAGTACACTTAATCTCATCTGTATCGCTCCGTTCTTAAAGTATATATGGTGAATATCTCGATTTTGTAAGACTCGCCGTCATCATACTAAAGTGAGCCGGAAAATACGAATAGTTCGCTCTTGAGAACGCTTTCTTTTTTCAGAAAATTACAACGGGTTATTGCCTGATTGACGTTCTCCTCTCTATAATGAACGAGAAGAAGCTATTCTTTCATAGCAATTCACGCAACGCACGATGGGGACGTGCCAGTGAAACGTAAACTATATGTTCGGGGAAAAGGGGTAATTGAATGAATCACACACCAAACCGGTCCGGTCATGACGGACCCACATTCACATCAGCAGATTTCATGAAGTTCATCATTCCATCGTTAATCGGGATTCTGTTCTTCATCGTCCCAATCCCGTCTGGTGACGGGTTCACCATTCCGGTCGCCTATTTATCGAATTGGCTGATCGATTTGATTGGCGACTTCGTACCGACAATCGCCGTCATCATGATGGGCATCTCGGTCGTCGGTTCACTGATCACGTATGCGGTCAAACCGGCATTCATTCTAGAGCGCCCACACATGAACACGTTGTTCAACGTCACACCGTTCTGGTTCGTCATGCGCGTCATCGGGTTCATCGCCGGCGTCATGACGCTTCTCGTCATCGGTCCCGAGGCGATCACGTCCGAGTTCACGGGCGGACTGTTGTTATATGATTTAATCCCGATTTTGTTCGCGACGTTCTTGTTCGCCGGAATCTTATTGCCGCTCCTGTTGAACTTCGGATTGCTCGAGTTCGTCGGCACGATGCTCATTAAAGTGATGCGTCCGTTATTCCGTCTACCGGGCCGGGCCTCGCTCGACGCGCTCGCATCTTGGGTCGGGGACGCCACCATCGGGATTTTATTGACGACGAGACAATATGAAGAAGGCTACTATACGAAACGGGAAGCCTCGATTATCGCCACGACGTTCTCGGTCGTCTCGATCACGTTCACGATTGTCATCTTGTCGTATATGAAGCTCGACGCATACTTCCCGCAGTATTATGGAACCATCATCCTATCCGGGATCGTCGCCGCGCTCATCATGCCACGCATCTATCCGTTGTCACGCAAGCCCGATACGGCATATGAAAAAACCGAGTTGAAACCGGAAGAACCAGTGCCGGCGAACGTCCCGATGCGTGTCTGGGCACTGCGTCAAGCGTTGCTCAAATCAAAATCGAGTAAAGGCGCCGGCGCCACGTTCAAAGACGGGTTCCAAAACGTGCTCGACATGTGGCTCGGTATTTTACCGGTCGTCATGGCCGTCGGAACGATTGCGCTCGTCATCGCCGAACATACGTCATTGTTCACGATTCTCGGCAAACCGTTCGAACCGATTCTCATGTTGTTGCAAGTTCCGGAAGCCGAAGCCGCGGCCCAGACGATGGTCGTCGGGTTCGCCGATATGTTCTTACCGGCTGTCCTTGGGAGCGGAATCGAAAGTGAGTTGACACGGTTCGTCATTGCCACTGTATCGGTCACGCAGCTCATCTTTATGTCGGAAGTCGGGGGATTGCTCCTCGGTTCGAAACTGCCAATTTCATTCTTTGACCTCGTCCTCATTTTCTTGCTCCGGACGTTTATCACGTTACCCATCATCGTCGGGATCGCCCACTTGATCTTTTGACGTCAAAACGCCTCTTCTCATAGTTTCCTGAGAAGAGGCGTTGTTTGTATACTAAAGAAAAAGGAGGTGCGTCATGGACGAACATTATGCCGGCCAGCTCGAAGTGGCAAAGAAAGGCTATGCTGGAATCATCGACCCCGAGGCCTACGTGAACGACCGCTATCACGGCCATTGGACGGTCAAGAGCGAGAAGCGCATCAGCGGGGTTCCGGTGCTACTTCAAAAAGCGTTCAACGGAGGCAAGAACAATTGTACGCTCACCTCGATGACGGCCATTTTCCGCTATTACCATGACCTCGGCTATGCGCGCATCCCGGAGGACGTGGTCGAGATTCAACGAGACGCGCGTGAAATTGCGCTCGCCCATCAGTTCAAAGATGAGAAGGGTACACCGCCGACTCGAATCAGTACGATCATCACGAAACTATGGGCCCACTATGGCTACAAAGGGCACAGCAGCTCACGTTATCTATGGAAATGGTCGACGTTCGAGCGCGAACTCGAGTCCGACCGCCCCTTCATCTTGAATATGGCGAACGGGTTCTATAAAAATCACTCCGTGACCGGAATCGGGTACATCATCTTCCACAAACCCGGATTTCCCGACGTCATCTTGCTCGAGGTGCTCGACAACCGTTCCCGTGACATCCGCTACATCGATTTCAACGAGTTCAACTTTTGGGGCAGCATCACGCGCGTGTATCCGCCACAGGACGTTCAGGAAAAATAACGATGAGCCCTCGCCTCGATGGCTTCCCCGATTCGAATCAGATGCTCCCGTTTCGCATACGAGCCGTGGTGGAGACCGAACGCGTCTCGACCGTTTCCGAGACCGACGAACACTTCGGACGGTTTGAAATGCAGTCCGACCATCGGGACACCGAGCGTCGCATGATGACCGAGCTCGAACCAGGCACTCGGATACGCGTCGAGCCGTTCACTGTGCGTGAACCCGCCAAATGCCGTACAGTTATCCCGCCCAAGGACGATCAAACGGGACGGGCTCACATAACGAATCGTCCGTTCGAGCAGATCGAGCGATGTCGGGTGCTCCATCCATTGGCGTCCCGTTCGCAATTGGCCCATCTGACGCGACGTCGCATATTTGAAGAAGTCGACATGGAGCGCGGAACCATCGTAGAACGAGCGGCCCATGCCTTCAAGCAGGGCTTCGAGTTTCGCTCCGCCAGGTTTGCCGAACCAGCTCGTTGTCGCCCGACCGGCCTCAAAGTAAGTCGCAGCATAGTCAAGCGTCGCTTCGAGCGCACGTTCATCTTGCAGGTAGGCGTCGAGTGATTCGTCACGCCAATAGAACTTTTGTGACGCTCCTCTCCGAACGGTACCGTCCCGTTCGAAAAACTCGCCGCGTGACGGATTTGTCCCGACGGTGAGCCACTGTCCCTCTGTCGGCCGTCCATACCATAAGACCGGCGAGGCCCCATCAATCAGCTCCGCCTGAAACGACGACGTCATGAGCGCTTGTTGAAATCGAATCGCGTCTTGCAATAGCACACGTGCCTGATCCATCATGCCACATCCTCTCTACTCGGTCGTTTCCCGCTTTCAGGCACATGTAAAATACGTTATAGTGAGAGGACGAAGCCAAAAAAGGACGTGGATCTATGCGTATCAACAAATTCATCAGTGAATCCGGCAAGGCGTCCCGCCGCCAAGCCGACCGTCTCATCGAAGAAGGACGGGTCACCATCAACGGGAAGAAAGCGAAAATCGGGGACCAAGTGAACCCAGGAGACGAAGTGCTCGTCAACGGTTCGGCCGCCCGCGTCGCTCGAAACAACGTTTATATCGCCGTCCATAAACCGGTCGGCATCACGAGCACGACGGAGAAGAAAGTCAAAGGCAACTTGGTCGACCTCGTCAATCACCCGCTCCGCATCTTCAATATCGGCCGTCTCGATAAAGACTCGGAAGGGCTCATCTTGATGACGAACGACGGTGATATCGTCAACGAGATTCTTCGCGCCGAGGGCGAGCACGAGAAAGAATACATCGTCTCAGTCGATAAGCCGATCACCCCGGAGTTCGTCGAACAGATGGAAGCCGGCGTCAAAATTCTCGGCCAGAAGACGTTGCCGTGTAAAGTCCACCAACTGTCGAAGTTCGATTTTAACATCACGCTGACGCAAGGACTCAACCGCCAAATCCGTCGCATGTGTGAAGTGCTCGGCTACGAGGTGTACCGTCTTCAGCGCGTACGTGTCATGAACATCACGCTCGGCAAGCTCCCGCCCGGACAATGGCGTGACCTGTCGAAAAAAGAGCGCGAGCAATTGTTCCGCGAATTGAATTACGAACCGAAAGAATGGTACTGAAAAGCAGCCTGAGACATCTCAGGCTGCTTTATTCTGGTCGGAGCGATGCGACATGGTCGGTCTCACGACGAATGAAACGTTTGAGCTGGGTGCTCAAGTCATCGAGTTGCCCCATCGTCGTCCTGAACTTGAAGACCGCATGGAAGTGGTCGAACGGATCGTGTTGCCACTCGTCATGGATGAAGACGTCGACTTGAATCGTGCCTGTCCGATCAATGGGCGTGAACGTGAGGTTGATTTTGTGGTCATTCGCATCCGGGTCCAATAACTGCCAAGTCATGGGTCTCTTCCCCCAGGTGTTATTAAATCCAACGATTGAGTCAATCAGTTCTTGCAGTGTCTCGTCCTCCATATATACATCTTGATTGCTCGAACAGACCGATGCATGGAGCTGGAGCCTAATCTGGTAAAACAGCTCCGTCTCGTCCATCCAAATCCGTTCCATCTCGAATTGAGTTTTCACTTTCTGCACCCGCTTTCTCGTTTTGACCTAGCCACTTATTCCGGACGAAGCGATTCGACCAGGTCGGTTTCGCGCGCCAAGAAAACAGACAGTTGTCGCTGCAAATCATCCATTTGCCCCATCGTCGTCTCGAACGAGAATGTCGCCTGCATGTCCCCGCCATCGCCTTTCATTTGCTCGACCACGGCGTTGACTCGAACGGTACCTCGCGCATTCGCCAGTTCGAACGTCAAGGAGACATGGACGAGCGGGACATCGAGTGTCCACGTCTTGGGCGACTTCCCGTTTCGTGCATTGAACGCGGATAACGTGGAGATTAGCATGTCGATATCGGATGCAGTGATATACTCGTCCACCTTGACCTCGCACCATTTTCCTTTCAGTGTCAATACGACTTCCATTTCCAACACGTCTTCCCAAATCCGTTTCATGTTGAACTGTTGCACCGTTCCCATCCCTCGCTCTCTCATTTCGACTATATCATGTCGTTTCAGCAAAATCGGGCAATTTTTCGCCAAAACGGGAACAGTCCTATACAGATGATTTTGCAACGAAAAGAGGTGAATCGTCATGAATGGCGCCTTGTTCCCTCGTACCTCGGTCGGCAAGTGGTCAATCATCCTCATCGGCTTGTTCTTGGCCATGTACGTACCGTTCCTCCTGCTCGATAACTTCGATACGACTTTTCATTCGACGCTTTGGAGCGACAACGCCGCGAACATGCTCCGGCTCAGCTATATGACCACGTTCTCCGTCCTAGGGTTCGGAGCGTTCGTGACCGGATGGTGGGCCATCTTGAAACAAAAAGAGTACGCCGTGCTCGTCTTCTTCGCGGCCGTGCTCGGTTCCGGACTGTTCGTTTTATTGGTCATGGAGCTCCTCGGCATCCTCGAGTAGAAGGCAAAACAAGGAGTTCGCCGCGGCGAACTCCTTGTTTCATGGGTATTGATTTGATGACGACGTGTTTCATCTGACTCGCGCGGCTTCTCGCGTCATCCTTGTAGACTAAAAGACGCTATTTTAAAAAACTCTCGATTTATCTCTCTAATATGATTCTTTCAGAAAATAATTTAACAAATCGGCCAGAGGAAGTCTTCCTCTGACTTCAACAAGTGATGTTTTTTATTTGGCTGTGACGCCCCCATCGACCGGAAGTTCGATTCCGGTGATGTGACTCGCCTCGTCCGACGCTAGGAAGAGGATGGCCATCGCCACTTCTTCAGCCCGACCGAGATTCGGTAAGGCGATTTGGTTCAAGAAATGCCGTTTGTAGTCTGGGTGCTCCATGTGTGGCGCGCTCATCGGTGTCACGATATAGCCCGGATGGACCGAGTTGACGCGAATGTTGTGTTTCCCGTAATCGACGGCCGCCGCTTTCGTGAGCGACCGAACGGCTCCTTTCGAGGCCGTATAGGCACCGGCACCGGCCATGCCTGTGAGCGCCGAGATGGACGAGATGTTGACGATCGACCCACCGCCGTTTTGCTCCATGAGCGGGATGGCATACTGCGTCCCGAGCATGACGCCATCGATATTGATTCGATACGTCCGCGCCCAATCGTCCTCGGTCTGTTCCAAGAACGGTTTTGCGAGCGCGATGCCCGCATTGTTGACGAGAATATCGAGCTTCCCGCACACCGATTGCACTTCATCATAAATTCTCTCCCAATCACTGCGCGAAGTGACGTCGTGCTGAAGCGCGAGCGCCTCTCCTCCGTTCGCCCGGATCGTTTCGACGACACGTGTCACCGCGTCTACATTGATGTCTGTCGCGACAACCGTCGCTCCTTCGCGCGCGAACAGTTTAGCCGTCTCCTCACCCATACCGCTACCTGCCCCCGTAATGACCGCTACTTTCCCCGTTAACCGCATTGTTCCAGCTCCAATCTTAAATTATGATAGTCTAACTATCATAATAGTAGTCGATGCACATTCGATTCTCAACGAAACTGCTTCGACACGGTATAATAACGAGATACAAAGAGGTGATTTCATGAGTAAACGACAACAAAATAAAGTAGAACGAATGAATCGCATCATTGAGCAAGCCGAGGTGCTCTTTTTACAAGACGGATTTGAACGGGTGCAAATGCAGGATATCGCTGACGCGTCCGAGCTCGGGGTCGCGACGTTGTTCCGGTACTTTCCGAAAAAAGACCAGTTAATCGTTGCCGCGGCCGTGCGCAATTTGGCACCGACGTTGGACGCGTTCAAACAACTGACGAACCGACCGGAAAATGCCTACTCGCGACTCGAGGCGATTCTTGATTATTTGCTCGAGCAACAGCTGAAGCAGACAAACCATTCCCGCTTCCGTGAGGCGTTCGAGAGCTATGCTTCGTTCGTCACGAGTCCGCTACCAGACATCGACGACTATATCGAGTTGCAGCGCGAAATCATGGAGACGCTCGAACCGCTCATTGAGGCTGGGAAGACGGACGGCTCGCTTCGAAGCGACATCGACGTGAAAGCGACCATCGTCATCGTCATCAACGCGTTCGGGACGTTCGGCAACAACATCATTTTGAAGTCGCACATCAGTTATTTAGAGGACGACATCGAACCGGCTATCCAGCAACGGGTGCTGCGCGAGATGCTCTTGTCCTATGTGCGCCCATAACGAAAGCCCCTTCGCGTGAAGGGGCTTTATTCGTGCAGTTCGAGCGGCAGACCGTCCGGGTCGAAGAAGAATGTCATCTTCTCGCCCGTAAACGTGTCAAACCGAATCGGTTCCGTCGTGACACCGTGCGTATTCAGTTCGGCGACGACTGACTCGATGTCGTCGACTTTAAAGGCGAGATAACGCAGTCCGCACGCCTCCGGGAAGCTCGGCCGTTTCGGGCTGTCCGGTTTGATGAACAGCTCGAGCTCATACTCACCGAGTCGCAGGTCGATCTTGTGGTCGCCTTTGTCCGGACGATGATGCTCGCGGATGACGTCGAAACCGAGGATGTCGATGTAGAACCGCTTCGCCTCATCATAATTTGAGGCGATAATCGCCACGTGATGGATGGTATGTAGTTGCATCATAATCTCCCATATACAAAAAATGAGCACCTCTCACTAGAGGTGCTCTCGAAAAGTCTACCGCGTCGAACCACGCTCCACAACGTGCTCCCGAAGGAATGTCCGACGTCTTACATAGACCAGCTCATCGCATGTACTCAACTATAGGCGAATCAAAGCCCCGCGTCAATCTTTTGTTTACATCGGGTTGACATCTTCCTAAAAATTAGGATAATCAATAGTGTTAGCACTCTTATTGGCAGAGTGCCAAAATCGAACAAATAAAAAGGAGAACGATCATGACAAAGAAACAGTTTCAAGCCGAATCGAAACGAATTTTAGAGTTGATGGTCCACTCAATCTATACGCATAAGGACATCTTCCTGCGCGAGCTCATCTCGAACGCGAGTGACGCCATCGACAAGATGTATTACCGGGCCCTGTCGGACGAGGCAATCGACTTCAACAAAGACGACTACTTCATTAAAGTCGAGCTCGACAAGGACGCCCGCACAATCACCATCCGTGACACGGGAATCGGGATGACGGCCGACGAGCTCGAATCGAACCTCGGCATCATCGCCAAGAGCGGCTCGCTCGCGATGAAGCAGGCGACGAAGATGGAAGAAGACCACAGCCTCATCGGCCAGTTCGGGGTCGGTTTCTACTCGGCGTTCATGGTCGCCGACCGCGTGACGGTCCGTACCCGCTCGGTCGACAGCGAACAAGGCTACTTGTGGGAATCGGAAGGTACAGACGGCTATACAATTGAGCCGACAGATAAGACAGACATCGGGACCGAGATCACGTTGCACGTGAAAGCCGATACGGACGACGAGACGTACTCATCATTCCTCGAAGAGTACGAGATCCGTTCACTCATCAAGAAGCATTCGGACTTCATCCGCTATCCGATCAAGCTCGATGTGACGAAGCACCGTCAAAAAGACGACTCAGACGAGTATGAGGACTATATTGAAGAAGAGACGGTCAACAGCATGGTGCCGATTTGGCGCAAACGGAAGAGCGAACTGTCGGACGAGGACTACAAGGCGTTCTATCACGAGAAACGCTACGGCTTCGACGAGCCACTCAAGCACCTCCACTTGAACGTCGACGGCTCGATCCGGTATCAGTCGATTCTCTACATCCCATCGACGGTCCCGTTCGACTATTACACGAAAGAGTTCGAGAAAGGGCTCGAGCTATATTCGAACGGCGTCTTGATCATGGAGAAATCGCCTGACCTGCTCCCAGACTATTTCGGTTTCGTCAAAGGGATGGTCGACTCGGAAGACCTGTCGCTCAACATTTCCCGGGAGATGCTGCAGCAAGACCGTCAACTTCGCGTCATCGCCAAAAACGTGAAGTCGAAAATCAAAGGCATGCTCGAGAAGATGCTCCAAAACGAGCGTGAGGATTACGAGAAGTTCTTCGAGTCATTCGGCCGTCAAATCAAGTTCGGCGTCTACGACCAGTTCGGCGCCGCCAAGGACGAGCTGAAAGACTTGCTCTTGTTCCACTCATCGAACGAGAAGAAGCTCGTCACGCTCAAAGAGTACGTCGAGCGCATGAAAGACGATCAGAAGTACATCTATTATGCGACGGGTGAATCGATTCACCGCATCGACCTCCTCCCACAGGCGGAACGCCTGAAAGAAGAAGGGTTCGAGATTCTCTACTTTACCGAAGAAATCGACGAGTTCGCGATCAAGATGCTCCAGTCGTATGACGACAAAGAGTTTAAGTCGATTGCGAGCGGGGACCTCGGGCTCGATGACGAGGCGGCCAAGTCGCTCAACGAGGACAACAAGGACTTGTTCGCCTTCATGAAACAAGAACTGGGCGACCGCGTCAAAGAAGTGCGCGCATCTACACGTCTCAAGTCACATCCGGTCTGCTTGACGGTCGCCGGCGATGTCTCAATCGAGATGGAGAAGATTTTGAACACGATGCCGAACGGTGGCGGTATGAAAGCGGAGAAAGTGCTTGAAGTGAACGCCGATCACGCCATCTTCCAGACGTTACAGCGCATCTATAAGGAAGACGAAACGAAAGCGAAACAGTACACCGATTTGCTCTATCAGCAGGCGCTCCTCATCGAAGGACTACCGATTGAAGACCCGGTCGCCTATTCGAATGCGGTGTGTGCGTTGATGGCAGAATGATGGAAAGGCAGAGGGCGACCTCTGTCTTTTTCATTTATTCGTATGGAGACGTGATACAATTTAACGTAGACGGAATTCTTGGGAATGAGGTGTCGTATGCTGTTCGAAAAAAATAAGTTATATAAACGATCTGAGCTTCACGATCGTTATGGTGGAAGTCGACAACGAGGGATTAGTACCCCAAACAAACATAAACTCATCTTTATATTCGATAGTGGAATGGACGAAGAGTTTGGCTACAAAAACGGTTGGAATGAAGATGACGGTCTCTACTATTACAGCGGAGAAGGACAGGAAGGCAATCAATCGTTCTCTTTTGGAAACAAAGCGCTTCTGAACCATGTAGAGAACGGTGAAGACGTTTATTTATTCGAATCGCTTGGACGAGGGACTTATCGCTTTGTCGATCAACTCATTTTAATTGGTTATGATATTCAATTTGGAATTGATAAATATCACAATCAACGAGAAGTGATCGTCTTTGCGTTTGAACCACTGCATGTAATTCAGGAAGAAGCCCAGCAGTTCTCATCGACGATGCGCTATAAATCAATTGAAGAGTTAGAGGAAATTGCATCTCGCGATCCAAAACGAGCAACTGGTTTAAGCATGTCCGCCCGAAAATTACAAGTACGCGAACAAACAGCGGCGCTTCGTTATTATGTGCTGGCTCGTGCCAATAACTGTTGCGAAGCTTGTGAGCAACCAGCTCCGTTTGAAACGGAAAACGGACCTTATCTCGAGCTCCACTCGCTCTACAAAGAATCCGATGATGGCTTGTCGCAACCTGACCAAGTTGTAGCAGTTTGTCCGAACTGTCACGCTCGCCTCCATAAAGGCATAGATCGAGTAGAATTTAATCAAGACATCATCCATAAGATTCAGCAACCTTGATCTGCCTTCAGATTAAGGTTTTTTATTTGTAATTGATAATCTAGTGATTTATGACGAGAATCATGGATTCATTTCTTCATCGAACCTATGTCTCTGAATTAGGTTTTATTTTTTTTGCATAGGTTATTGAAAACAAAATCACATTTATTTTGTAATCGTTTTCTTTCCTTTTATCAAGCGTTTTATCCGTTCAACGTTGATATATCAACATTTTACCATACATGCAAACGTCTTGACATTTTTGGCGGGTTATATGAAGTTAGTATTACATTATAATTATTCTAGTAGAGACGAAAGTCCACTAGAGTAAAAAAACAAGGAGGACATATCCAATGTCATTAATCGGCAAAGAAATCTTACCTTTCAAAGCACAAGCATTCCAAACAG
Organism: Exiguobacterium sp. TNDT2; assembly: GCF_003331145.1. Lineage (GTDB taxonomy): Bacteria > Bacillota > Bacilli > Exiguobacteriales > Exiguobacteriaceae > Exiguobacterium. Next base: position 232,076 of record NZ_QLVE01000001.1, read on the forward strand.
GTGAATTCCTCGAAGTATCGGACAACGACTTCAAAGGTCAATGGAGCGTCGTTTGCTTCTACCCGGCTGACTTCACATTCGTCTGCCCAACTGAACTTGAAGACCTTCAAAACGAATATGCGACACTCAAAAACCTCGGCGTCGAAGTCTACTCAGTATCGACTGACACACACTTCACGCACAAAGCATGGCACGAAACATCAGAGAAAATCGGCAAAATCGAGTACATCATGATCGGTGACCCATCACACACAATCTCACGTAACTTCGACGTCTTGAACGAAGAAGATGGCCTTGCTGACCGCGGTACGTTCATCATCGACCCAGACGGCGTCATCCAAACAGTTGAAATCAACGCAGACGGTATCGGCCGTGACGCAAGCACGCTCGTCAACAAAATTAAAGCGGCACAATACGTCCGCAACAACCCAGGCGAAGTTTGCCCGGCGAAATGGGAAGAAGGATCTGCAACACTTCGCCCGAGCCTCGACCTCGTCGGCAAGTTGTAAGGAGCGGATTTCATGTTAGAAGCAGATATTAAACAACAGTTGGACCAATATCTCCAGCTCATGGAGGGCGACGTCGTCCTCCGTGTCAGCGCTGGAGACGACGCGGTCTCTAAAGAGATGCTCGACCTCGTGAATGAACTCGCGAGCATGTCATCACGCATCTCGGTCGAGCATGTCACGCTCGAACGCACACCAAGCTTTAGCGTGAGCCGTCCGTCTGAAGAGACAGGGATTGTCTTCGCAGGGATTCCGCTCGGTCACGAGTTCACGTCACTCGTCCTCGCGTTGCTCCAAGTGAGCGGCCGGGCGCCGAAAGTGGACGCGGATGCAATCAAACAGATTCAAAACATTCAAGGCACGTACCACTTCGAATCGTATATCAGCCTCAGCTGCCACAACTGCCCGGACGTCGTCCAGGCACTCAACGTCATGAGCGTCCTCAACCCGAACATCTCACACACGATGATCGACGGTGGCGCGTTCAAGGCAGAAGTGGAAGCGAAAGAGATCATGGCTGTCCCGACCGTCTTCTTGAACGGTGAGGCGTTCGGCAACGGACGCATGTCACTTGAAGAGATTTTGGCGAAACTCGGAACTGGTCCTGACGCTTCGGCGTTTGAAAACAAAGACCCGTATGACGTCCTCGTCATCGGTGGCGGCCCAGCCGGTGCGAGCGCAGCGGTTTACGCGGCTCGTAAAGGCATCCGGACCGGCATCGTCGCGGAACGCTTTGGTGGTCAAGTGATGGACACGATGGGGATTGAGAACTTCATTGGCACATCTTACACGGAAGGCCCGAAACTCGTCGCGAGCTTGGAAGAGCACGTGAAAGAATACGGCATCGACGTCATGAACCTCCAGCGCGCGAAGCGTCTTGAGAAAACTGACCTCGTCGAAGTCGAACTTGAGAACGGTGCCGTCTTGAAGAGTAAGAGCGTCATCCTGTCGACTGGTGCACGCTGGCGTAACGTCAACGTCCCAGGTGAAGCTGAGTTCAAAAACAAAGGTGTGGCCTACTGCCCGCACTGTGACGGCCCTCTCTTCGAAGGCAAGCGCGTCGCAGTCATCGGTGGCGGCAACTCTGGAATTGAAGCAGCGATCGACCTCGCTGGGATTGTTAAACACGTGACGGTGCTCGAGTTCGCTTCTGAGCTCAAAGCCGACCAAGTGCTTCAAGACCGTCTCCACAGCCTCCCGAACGTGACCGTCGTCACGAACGCACAGACGACAGAAATCACGGGTACGGACAAAGTGAACGGCATCTCGTACTTGTCTCGTGAGACGAACGAGACGCATCACGTCGAACTCGAAGGCGTTTTCGTCCAAATCGGCCTCGTCCCGAACACGGACTGGCTCGACTCGGTCGAACGCAACAACTTCGGTGAGATCGTCGTTGACCGTCATGGCGCGACGAACGTCCCAGGTGTGTTCGCAGCAGGCGACTGCACGAACAGCGCCTACAAACAAATCATCATCTCGATGGGCTCTGGTGCGACTGCCGCACTCGGTGCTTTCGATTATATGATTCGTAACTAAGCGAAAACGCGTCCTCACATTGGAGGACGCGTTTTTATAATGTCTCCCGAATCTGGCACAAACAAGACTCGGTCCCCTGAATCGATCTCAAATAGATAGACACGGTTCGGTTGGAACGGATTCCATCCTTCGTTCACCACTCCGACATCGTTCACATACTTCACGTTCTCATAATCTTGTTGAAGGCGATACTCCGCTTCAGCGACCGAATAGTGCGGTAACCCGAAATAGATGGCGCCCGCAATCAATAGGGAGATGAAGCCGCCTCTCCTAATCCGATGACGTTGATCCAACTCCTTCATTCCAATCAACGTCACCACAATCATGCTAATTGCCATGCCAAACGCCGCCGAATTCCCGTACCAAGCCTCATTGACGAACATCATTCCCCCAATCGTCAATATGCCGAGCATCCACCACCACTTCATCCCCATCACCTCATGTCAATTATCCCAAAAATAGGAAAATAGGCAACGATATTCTGATTCACGGCAGCCGATTCAAACGTTTGATTCCCCGGGAAAGTGGAATATCGGACAAGAGAACGGATTTTGAATGAGGAGGCATTTTATGAATATCCCAACCATCAAACTACATGACGGCTACGAGATTCCGGCCATCGGACTCGGCACTGTCTATTTACGAGGCGAACCGGGTGTTGACGCCATCACATGCGCCATCCGCAACGGCTATCGTCTCATCGATTCGGCGATTCGCTATGACAATGAAGGGGCAGTCGGCGAAGCCGTCCGCCAATCCGGCATCCCGCGCGAGCAGCTGTTTTTGACGTCGAAGCTGCGGGCTCAATATTTTAATTATGATGATGCACTCGAGATGATTCGTGAGTCACTTTACCGGGCAAATCTCGACTATTGGGACTTGTTCCTATTGCATTGGCCGAACCCGAAACAAGACAAATATGTCGAGGCGTGGCGCGCGCTCATCCAAGCGAAAGAAAACGGATGGATTCGCTCCATCGGCGTCTCGAACTTTATGCCCGAGCATCTCGACCGGTTGATTGAGGAGACAGGTGAGACACCGGTCATCAACCAAATCGAGATGCACCCGTACTTCTCACAAGTCGAGCAACGTCAGGCTGACAAAGAGCGCGGTATCGTCACCGAGGCCTGGAGCCCGTTGAGCCGAGCCCGTACCGTCACTCATGACGAGACGATCGCCGAGCTGGCACGACAAAAAGGCAAAACCGTGTCTCAAGTTATTCTGCGTTGGCACGTCCAACTCGGTGTCATCCCGCTCCCGCGTTCATCGAGCGAGTTGCACCAAAAAGAGAATCTCGATGTCTTCAACTTCGAATTGACGGAGGAAGAGATGGAGACAATCAACGCGCTGACAAAGCCAGATGGCCGCATCGACAACCAAGATCCGAGAGAATACGAGGAATATTGATCAAATCGGATTGAGCATGCGCTCAATCCGATTTTTGTATATATTCGAACTAAACGACGTTAAGGAGAATCTTATGCTATCTCAACAACGAAAAGATATGATTACCATCTTGAAACGAGAAGTCGTACCTTATTTGCGGTCGCAGCAATTCCAAGGATCATTTCCTCACTTTCGACGCCTTCAATCCGACCAGATTGATTTAATCACGTTTCAATTCAATCGTCATGGTGGCTCGTTCATCATCGAATTGGCTCAAGCTTCGGCCGCTGGTTTTCAAACATATTGGGGAGAACAAATCACTCCACAAAAAATGACCGCCCACGATGTCGACGTCGACGCGCGACGAAGACTGGGCAGTCATTCTTCATATGAAGACGGTATTTGGTTCTCTTACGAATCAGCTCAATCTGAACAAGACTATATACGTGTGGCGCAACAAGTCATTGCTTCATTTGAACAAGATGTTTCGCATGAAGCGAGAAATTGATTAAAACGCCGGAATCGCTGTCTCGTCGTAATTCTCTTCCAAGAACGCACGGACTTCGTCACTTGTGAGTGCTTCGCCGAGTTTCTGAATCGCTTCTTCATCTTTGTTGTCTTCACGAGCCACGAGCGTGATGGCGAAGTCGTTCTCGACACCTTCCGTCAAGAGGGCATCGCTCTTCGGCGTCAAGCCGAGTGGAGCCGCATAGGCCGGCGTCATGAGGACCGCGTCGACGTCGTCATACGCACGCGCAAGCATGAGCAAATCGACTTCCTCGAACTTGAGGTTCTTCGGGTTTTCCGTGATATCGGCTTGCGTGTAATACGAACCATTTTTCTCACCGAGCTCGATCACATCGTGCTGCGCGAGCAACGAGAGCGAACGGTCGATGTTCGACACGTCGTTCGCGATGGCGATTGTCGCGCCTTCCGGGATGTCGTCCATGTTGTCATACTCTTTCGAGTAGACGCCGTAGTTGGCGAAGTAAATCGGTTCAATCGGGACGAGGTTGGCGTCATTGCTGCGGTTGAACTCTTCCATGTACGGGACGTGCTGGAAGAAGTTCGCATCGACTTCTTTCGCTGCGAGCGCCGTGTTCGGTTGGACGTTGTCACCGAGGACGACGATTTCGAGCTCGATATTGTCTTCTGCGAGTTGTTCTTTCGCGATTTCAAGCATATCCGTCATCGGTGGGATGAGCGATGCGACTTTGAGCGTCTGCGGTTCGTTTGACGGGGCTTCCGTCGTGTTCGTTTCGGTATCGTTCCCACATGCCGCGAGGACGAGTGTAAGTGAGGCGAAGAGCGCCATTAATTTTTTCATTGGTTCTCCTTCTTTCTGTGTTTGATTAGCGTTTGTCGATGAGCCGCGCCACCGTCGTGCCGGTGAACTGAATCATCTGGACGAAGACGAGCATGATCAAAATCATGTACATCATCAATTCTGTCTTAAATTGTTGATAACCATAGCGGATGGCAAAGTCGCCGATGCCACCGCCCCCGACCACCCCCATGATGGTCGAGTACGAGATGAAGCTAATGATTGACGTCGTCAGCCCGAGGACGAGACCGGAACGGGCCTCGACGTATAAGAACTTGAAGATGACGTCTTTGATGGACGCCCCCATCGACACGGCCGCCTCGACGACGCCGCGCGGCACGTCAAGGAGTGACTGTTCGACGAGGCGCGAGTAATGGGCGATGGCGATGATGGCGAGCGGCACGGTTGCCGCCGCCGTCCCGATGGCCGTTCCGATGATGAGCCGCGTAAATGGAATCAAAAACACGACGAGTAATAGGAACGGGAACGAGCGGACGATATTGACGACCAAGTTGAGCACGGAGAAGACGGCCCCATTCTCGAGCAGCTGTCCTTTTCGTGACAAGTAGAGCCATGTCCCGAGCGGCAGGCCGAGGATGACGGCCGCGAGAATCGAGACACCGACCATGATGAACGTCTCCCCGATCGATTGCCAAATCTCAGTCTGATATTGCAGAAGCACCTCAGGCATGTGGCTCACCTGCCTTCTTCAGTTGATCGACGAACCAGGACGGATTGTCGTCGATGTCTGCCACACCAGTTGGAATGACGTCAATCGTCTCATACACCGAACCGTCCGTCATGACGGTCACGCGGTCGCACACTTGTTTGATGACGTCCATCTCATGCGTCACGATGACGATGGTGACGCCGAGCCGCTCGTTAATCGACTTCAACACGCCTAGCACTTCGGCCGTCGTGTTCGGGTCGAGCGACGACGTCGGCTCATCACACAACAAGACGTGCGGTTCGTTCGCGAGCGCGCGGGCGATGGCGACGCGCTGTTTCTGCCCGCCGCTGAGCTGCGCCGGGTATTTATCTTTGAACGACTCGAGCCCTACGAAACGAAGACACTCGAGCACCCGGGTCTCATGCGTCTCCCGCGGCCGGCCAGCCAGCTTCAGTGAGGCGGCCACATTGTCATAGACGGTCTTGTTCGCGACGAGATTAAACTGTTGGAAAATCATGCCGATGACGTGCCGCTTCTCACGTAGCTGTCGACTCGATAAGCTCGTCAACTCGTCCCCATCGACCGTGACTTGCCCTGTATCCGGTGTCTCGAGCAGGTTCATCAACCGGAGCAGTGTCGACTTGCCGGCCCCGCTCGCGCCGATGATGCCATATACCTCGCCCCGCTCGATTTGAAGCGAGACGTCACGGACCACTGCGTCGCGGCCGAACTGTTTGCTGACATTCGTTAACGTGATCATAGACGGTTCCTTTCTATTGTTTTGGAAAAGAATGATAACCGTTTTCCATTTTAGCGAACTAAAGGAAGATTGTCAGTTGAAGTGCTTCACAAAAAAGAACCGCACGGTGGCGGCTCACTTCAGCGGATGTTGTTTGAAATGCTCGGCGATATGACGTCGCATCGATTCGCGGTTCTCGGCAAAGATGCGATGCCGGTGGCCGTTCCCTCCGGATGGATGTGGAAATCCGCTCACGACGCGTTCCGGCGCGATGATGCCCTTGTCGACGAGCGTCTCGACGGCCCGACGGACGTTAATCCCCATCGGTAAGATGAGCGCATCCTCGAGGACGGCCATTTCTTCGGCGAAGCTGCCTTCGACATAAGACCGGAATAAATCCGTCCTCAACATGTCCGGGCTCGACCCGTTGTAATTCTTCCCTTTATAGAAGACGGGATACGGCAACACCGCCGTATTCTGCACAAGATGGTTCGCCTCGCCGAACAAGTCGAGCGTCGTCGGGATCCCGAGGTGGTGATGTAGATCCAAGTCGTCGAGCATCGTCACCAAGTTCTTGCGAATCGGTCCGGAAAAGCTGCCCCGTTGTTTGACGGCTCGGAGCGCCTCCTCGTCGGGCGCGTCCGCCAAGTCGCGGATGGCCTCGAACGATTGCCGCATTTGATACAGGCCTGGCGTAATCCCGGCGATGACGACTTTGGCCTGCGGGTTAACGTATTCGAACGGTGCATAGTAAATCGTGAGTTGCTTGTTCGGGTCCTCTTCAATGAGAAATGTCTCGCTCTTCAATGTTGCTTCTTCTAAGTCTTTTAGTTCGATGATCTTTTCCTTATATGCGTGAAAATGGTCGGTTCTCGTAGGCATAAAGCATCTTCCTTTCCCTTAATCCAGTACGATTAACAAACTCAAGAGTATGACATAGTCTGACTAGAGAAGACAGTGTAATGAGTCATAGTCAAGCTTGGATCATCTCGACAGGGGCAAACCCTTTTGTTTTTCGAAAGTTCATCCGATACGTGAACTGTTCGAGCGCGTCGGACGGGTCTACCCGTGACATATTCATCTGTTCAAGTGTTTGTCGGTCATATTGGACGGCAAGGATCAACACGTCTTCTTCATGGCCGGTGCTCGTGTTCAACTGCTTTTCATAAGCTTGAACATAGACGACTTCCACCGGTAGCAACGCAAACATTTCCCGGGCAATTCGTAACGCCGCCCCACAGACATAGTCTTGATATAGGTCATAATAAGCGGTCTTTGTCATCGCTCTTTCAGAGAGCTTTCCCGTCTTTGTCAGGCTGTATGCCGTTGTCGGGATTGCTTCTTGCGCATTAACATCGAAAGCGACTTGCACGATTTCCGGTGAGGCGACATTGCATTCAAATCCGCTTCCGAACTCGAGCAAATCCTCAAACGGCTGAAGCGACTCGATGACGTCATAATACGTATCGACTTCGCCGAGCAGGACGCGCTTCGCCAATGCATTCGCTTCACGCCATTCTTCGTAACGCGTCCGGTCAGCTTCAGCCGCTGCATATACGTCTTGTTCTAGACGTTGTCGCTGCTTTGATTCTCGGTTGAACAGACGGTCAATCCAACTCGGGCGGTAGGACTCTAGTTGATCGCGGGCGCTTTGCTCATAAGGTCCAATACTATCGATTTCAAACGGCGGCTTGTGATGATACATCGCTTTCCAATCGACCGGTTCATCACTCTCTTGATGAATCGAACGCATCCGCTCGATTCGATTTTCATACAGTTCTACTTGAAGTTTGGCGTGTTCTTGTTCTGCTAGTTTCGCTTGCTCTCGTTCACGCTTTGCCAATTCATGTCGTTTTTGATGGGCTGGTGTCTTATAAGAACGCGATGTTGAATACGATAATCCCGTACCCGGAAGTCCGACCGTCGATGTCGATCGACCGCTGCTGTTGATGGTGTGCCGCAAACCGCGTGTCCCGACACTGACACCAACACCTTTTTTCCCGACGTTCATTCGAACGCCCGGCGCGATTTTGATGCTTTTGCGGAATCGTAAACCCATTTCTCATCCTCCTTTGTCATCAATCTCCTTTCTGTTACCGTATCACATCTGGAGAGATTGAACATTGACGGTCACTATCCGCTTTTGTATAGTTAGGAACGACAAAAACGAATAGGAGTGACCAATTTGACTCCAACAGAACCGACGACACGACTCCTCGATCTCCTCAGTGAGCGACATGATCAAATCCGACGCATCAGCGAACGGGCTTGGAACGAGCAACACGATATCTACATCTCCAACTCCGAATGGTACGTGCTCGCCCGGATTTATCAAACAAAACCGACCATTGCCGAAGTGACACGCAACGTCCACATCTCCCGTCAAGCGATCCATAAGCTCATCAAGAACTTGAAAGCGAAAGAACTCGTCACGGTGACCGATCATCCGACGAGTCGAAAAGATAAATGTATCGAGCTGACCGAGCTCGGGGTCCGTTGCTACGAACAGAACGAGGCACTGAAAGCCGAACTCGAACAAAAAATAGCCGATTCACTCGGTGACGACGCGTTCCGACAACTGAAAATGTTGTTGAAAGCCGACTGGAATCTGTAATCTCTCCTAACGATTAGGAGGGATTTTTTTGTGTCATATCTCACCTCAAATGTCAACCGAGTTGACATTTCGTGTCATGAACTACTATACTTGATGAAAGGAAGAGGTGATCGATTTGTTCAAAACTGGTGATTTAATCATTTATTCGACCCACGGAGTTTGCCGCATTGACGACATTTCCGACATGACGGTCGCGGGTGAGACGAAGTCGTACTATACGCTCCATCCCATCAACAACGCACAGAAGTTGCAAATCAGTATCCCCGTCGATAGTGATAAAGTGATGATGTTGACGCTCCTTGAAGCGAAAGAAGCAAAAGAGATCCTCGAATCGTTCCGCTCGCCGGGTGTCGAATGGAATCCCCATCCGAACAACCGCAATCGCGAATTCTTGAACGTCGTGCACTCGGGTAACCGTCACGACATCGCTCAAGTCATCAACACGCTTGCTCGTCGCCAAAGCGAAGCGCTCGCGTTGAACAAAAAGTTATATGAACAGGATCGTAAGATTCTAGAGAACGCTAAAACGATCCTCGTGAAAGAACTTTCGCTCGCGCTTGAATTATCGGAAGAAATCATCGATCAACAAATTGCTGCTTATTTGAGCGAAGAACCTGTCGCCACTACTTGATTGGCCCCTTCCGTGCGAAGAGGTCTTTTTTTACTGTTCAAAGACGGACAGCACCTGTTCTTTCAGCGGTTGGAAGCTATGTCCGACATGTCCGTGGTACATAAAATGCTTGGAGCAGAAAATCGTCCCGATTGTTCCATCTTCGTACGTAAAAGTAATTGGGTCGGCTGCAATCCAGTCCACTAATCGCACGTTCGAATCGAAGGTTACGGATGGGTTTAGTTTTTCTATTTCCAAAAACGTCAGCAATTCGCCAAGTGCTTGCTTACTGTGGACAATCAACACACTAGGTTTGTAGTGGAAGAAAACCCTTTTGAAGATTTGTGCACCGTATACTGCCGCTTGTTTGTTTTTTGGTAAAGACAAGCATTTTGCAGATTTTGTAGGCCATGCATTCACATTCGTTTCAATCACTTCAATCACTCCATGAGACTTGGCTTCCAAATCTCTCACGAATTCGTTCAATCCGATTCTCGTCCTAGAGAGCGACGACTTGCCGTCTCGGATTCGAACCTCTTGCATCCGTTCCATAAATCGACTTCGATTATAAAGAAGCTCGATGTATTCGTTCATATCTTGAAAATCCGCTCGTTTCATCGGTGTGGCCGGATTGATTCCTACGATAAACACATTCCCTCTCGACGTTTTAGACTTTGCAAGGAGTGGTCTAAAGTATACATCTTCTCCCTCTAATTGAACCCATTGCTTCAAGTCCTTCGGCACAATGTTCCTCCTCACTCCGTCTCGACAATGACATCTTCCGCGAGCCCTGTATTATTAATTTTCTTGTATTGCTCATACACATCCGCCACATCAACGAGCTCTTCGGGATCCACAAGCAATGTTTTCGACCCTTTTTCAATCAAGAGAAGTGGATGTTCTTTGAATTTGATTTGTTCAACCACATCATTCGCATGTGAGATTAGAAGCGTCTCTGTTGTCGGCCTCATGCAACGCACTTCCCAGCGGTCGAGCCATTCTAACACTTGTCTCGTTTCCCATTCGACATCGAACAGGATAGCGACCAGGATATAGTGTCCAGCGTTCCTCATCAAGACTGCGAAGCAATCGTCCAACTGGATACATTCCGTCTGTGCCGTCTCCATATGATCTTCATAGTTGGGAAGCACACAATATTCGAAGCAATCCGGATACTTTCGAAGTTGGTCGACGTAGTCACCGTATTTCTTACGCTCCCACTTAGAAAGAATGATTCTATCCATATAACCCCTCCTATTCTTATGTAGACCTCTACTTATTTTTAACCAATATATGGATTAATTGTCTTACAACAAAAAAGAAAAAGCGAGAATATGAACATATCCTCGCTTGCACTCGCTTAATTGTAGACGACGCCTTTCTCTTTTAGGCCGAGCGCCATCGCTGTCGATTCTTGAATCGTCTTGAACAGTTCAGGGTGATCCGAGAGCGAGACGCCATAAGACGGCACCATCTCTTTGATTTTCGGTTCCCATTCCGGCATCCGATTCGGGAAACACTGCTCGAGCACTTTTAACATGACGTGCACGGCCGTTGAGGCACCCGGTGACGCACCAAGAAGGGCTGCGACCGATCCGTCTTCGGCGCTGACGACTTCCGTTCCGAACTGGAGCGTCCCTTTGCCGTCCGGCGTATCTTTAATGACTTGGACACGTTGTCCGGCGACGACGATTTCCCAGTCTTCGTTCTTCGCGGTCGGAATGAATTCACGGAGCTCGTCCATTCGTTTGTCATGCGACAAGAGCACCTGCTCAATCAAATATTTCGTGAGCGGCATCTCTTTCGCCCCTGCTGCGAGCATCGTCACGACGTTGTACGGTTTGACCGATTGGATGAGGTCGAGGTTCGAGCCTGTCTTCAAGAACTTCGGCGTAAATCCTGCGAACGGTCCAAACAGCAACTCTTTGCGCCCTTCGATGAAGCGCGTGTCGAGGTGCGGCACCGACATCGGCGGTGCACCGACTTTCGCTTTGCCGTATACTTTCGCGTTGTGCTGTTCGATGACGTCACGGTTCTTACAGACGAGGAACAGACCACTGACCGGGAATCCACCGATATGCTTCGACTCCGGGATGCCCGTCTTTTGGAGGAGTGGCAGGCTACCGCCACCGCCACCGATAAACAGGAACGGCGCCGTGTGCGTCTCGATTGTGTTCGCCTCGATGTCTTTCACTTTCACTTCCCATAGCCCGTTGTCCAACCGTTTGACGTCTTCGACGCTATGCTTATAATTGACCTCGACGCCTTGGCCGGTCAAATGGTCGAACAGCATCCGTGTGAGCGCGCCGAAGTTGACGTCGGTACCTGAATCGATTTTCGTCGCCGCAATCGGCTCATCGACGGAACGACCTTCCATGACGATCGGCATCCAGTCACGGAGCTGTTCCGGGTCATCCGATAAGACCATCCCTTCGAACAACGGATTTTTTGTGAGCGCTTCCAAACGTTTCTTTAAGAAATCGATATCTTTCTCGCCTTGGACCATGCTCATATGTGGAATCGCACGGATGAACGCTTCCGGGTTTTGAATCAAGCCTTTATTGACGAGATGCGCCCAAAACTGACGCGAGATTTGGAACTGCTCGTTGACGTTGATCGCTTTCGAGATATCGAGCGTGCCATCTGGCTTCTCAGTCGTATAGTTCAACTCGCAAAGCGCGGCATGTCCCGTCCCGGCGTTGTTCCATTCGTTCGAACTCTCTTCCCCTGCACTTTCGAGCTTCTCAAACACTTTGACTTCCCACTCTGGTACGAGCTCTTTAAAGAGCGCCCCGAGTGTCGCACTCATGATCCCTGCACCAATCAAAATGACGTCTGTTCTCTTTTGAACACTGCTCATGAAAACCCCATCCTTCTCCCCTGAATTTGTGTATGAGACGATTCAGTAAATCCCCATTCGCCGACTCGCCCCGTTTATAATTGTTATATTGATTATAACGCTTTTGTGATGTTTGATAAGGGTTAAGTACGGATTTCATCCATGAAACTTTTGAAGGGGGGGATGCACTCCGTGAAGCGCGGCATCCGTTTTAAAATCTCGAATACATATGGACGCTTTCTGGCCGACATGTTAAGTCCCATCGATATTACCTCTTACAGTTGGTTCGTTGGCGGTGAGGAATCATATCGTGTGAAGAACGGCGAGCTCAATCAACCTTTGTTTCCTGAAGAGACCGAGGTAGATGGCGAAACGTTTTCTCATTTGATTCATCAGGATGAGCACTATCTCATCTTCGCGAATTTAAAGGCCTTTTCGAAAGGACCGGTGAAAGACATTGAGACGTATGAGGCGTTTCGTAAGAGCAATTGTGACCTCGCCCTGCTCATCGTCGACTCCACGTTCGTCGACATGTACTGTAAGAATCAACTAATGATTGAATCACTCTATAAGCACGCCCTATCCCGTTCCTTTGAGGACGTCGCCTATTTGACCGACGCCAACGATACGAGGACGAGTTTGACCGTCTGGTAAGCACCCAACCCTATAACGAAGGAGGATCCATTATGTCTACGTTCTATCTCATCCGCCATTGCTCGGCCACCGGTCAAGAACCGGACGCCCCACTCACCGAGGCCGGCGAACAACAAGCACTCGCTCTCGCTGACTTCTTTCAAGACATTCCTGTCGATCGCATCATTTCAAGCGACTATACGCGAGCCGTCGCCTCGATGGCACCACTCGCCGGATCCAAGCAGCTGACCATCGAGACGGAGCCGAAGTTGCGCGAACGCATCCTCTCGCTCGAACCGCGCGATGATTGGTTCGAACTGCTCCGTCATTCGTTCACCGATGCCTCGTTCCGTGTGCAAGGTGCCGAGTCAGGTCAAGATGCGACGGACCGGATTTTGAGCGTCATTGATTCACTCGACGACGTAAACAGTGCGACCGTCCTCGTGACGCACGGCAACTTGCTCGCGCTACTTCTTCAACATGTGGATAACCGCTTCGACTTCGACACGTGGCGCACGCTCAGCAATCCCGACATTTATCGCCTCGAAATTGTGGATAACTCTTGGTCCGTGAATCGTGTCTGGTCCGTCCCTGCCTGTGGATAACGTTATCCACAGAAAAAGCCGTCTCATTCACGAGACGGCTTTCGTTTTTCATTTTTCCACAAAGAACATGGAGATGGCCCCAAGGCCGACATGCGTCCCGACCGAGACGCCCATCTGCATAAGGTAAATCTCACCTTCAAAGTCGGATTCGGCTTGAATCTTCGCCTTCAAGTTCTCGGCAATCTTTTGATCGGACGTATAGCCGATGATGACAAAATTGGTGATGTCCTTGTCGCAACGTTTGATGAACTCGTCCGTATAGTGCTTGAGCACTTTACGAGTTCCGCGCTCTTTGGCGACAATGGCCCCTTTGCCATTCTTCATGCTCATGATCGGTTTGACCATCAACAGCTTGCCGATGATGGCGCTAGCATTCGAGATGCGGCCGCTTTTAATCAAATGGTCCAAGTCGTCGACCGACAAGAAGTGCTTCACTTTCAGCTTATACTTCTCGTTGAAGTCAACGAGCTCCTCGAACGTCGCCCCGGCTTCACGCATCTGGGCACTCTTCATTAACAACCAGCCGCTGCCGTGGCTCATCGAACGAGAGTCGACGATATGAATCTTCGCCGTCGAATCAGGATGTGCCTCTTCGAAATATTCTTTTCCGAGCACGGCCGATTGATACGACCCGCTCGTCCCGCTCGACATACAGATGCACAGAATCTCGTCATGTCCGCTCTCGACGGCCTCTTCCATCAGCTTCATAAATGTCGCTGGGCTCGGCATCCCCGTCGTCGGGAATTCCGGTAGCGCTTCCAACATTCCGTAAAACGCATCGGGCTGGATGTCGACACGGTCCTCATACGATTTGTTGTCAATCGTGATGATGAGCGGCGCGACGCTAATCTCATATTTTGCTAAAACCTCATCGGATAAATCACACGTTGAATCTGCAAGTAACTTTATCATGGTACCCTCCAAAAATCGCTCCTAAGTGACGAGAATCGTCCTAGACCACTACATCGATTCAGACGTCACGATAGGACTTCTCCATTGTATCAGATATAGAGGGGTAGATGTTTTTTTGCCAGGCTCCAATATGCGGTTGTTTGCTCGTGTCGGAGCAGCCATTCCTTCCGCCAGAGTCCGCCCGCATAGCCCGTCAACGTCCCGTTCGATCCGATGACGCGATGGCACGGGAAGACGATACTCAATCGATTGCGCCCGTTGGCACTGCCGACGGCCCGCACGGCGCGGTCCCGGCCGAGTGTCACGGCCAATTCGCGATACGAGGTCGTCTCGGCGTATGGAATCATGACCAGTGCCTGCCACACGTCTTGTTGAAACACCGTCCCCTGTACCTCATACGGGAACGTGAACGATTGGCGGCGTCCGTTGAAGTACTCCTCGATTTCTCGGTAGCACGTTTTCAACACGTCCGGCGTCGTCTCATCCGCTTCAAAATGGACTTCATCGCGTTCGACGAACAAGATAGAGCGGATGGCCGTCTCTGTCCCGACGATTTCTAAAATTCCAATCGGACTCACATAGTCCAGTCTATACGTCTCCATACAATGACCTCCATAAATAGAATGTGGCGTATGCCTCCCACCCGGCAAACCGTTCCCCGTACTGTCTCACTTCGTCCGCTGTCAACTTGTCGCTTCGCCCGAGGTGATACTTCAACGCTTGATGCAGACCGGCGTCCGCGGCCGGGAAAGCCGTCGGGTCTTGGAAACACTTCATCCTCACATACGCGGCCGTCCACTCCCCGACACCGCGTAAGCTCAGCAACCGTTCATGGATCACGTCGGGTGGCTCGTTGCGTAACTGCTGTTTCGACAATCGTCCGTCCGTCATCTCCTGGGCGATGCCGATGATATATTCTGCTTTCCGGGTGCTGAATTGAAGCTGTCTCAGTTCACTCGGGTCGAGCAGCGCGATCGTCTCTGGGCTCGGGAACGCCCAGTACGTCACGCCGTCCACTTCCCGGGATGGTCCGTACTGCTCGACGAACCGTCGTTTCAGCGTATAGGCGAACGACAGCGTGATCTGTTGGCCGATGACGGCCCATGTGAGCGCCTCGAACAAGTCAGGGAACCCGATTAGACGTAGCCCCGCGTACTCTCGGACGAGCGGACGCAACAGTTCATCCGTCTCGGCCATCTGCACGAACGCCGCGACGTCTTGGTCGAGATCGAACCAGTCGTGGACGTAGCGCTCCACGTGTTTCTGTTCCGAGCTCGTGATGTCGTCTTCTGGGAACGCGATGACGAGGCCGTGAGCCGTCTCCATGATATTCCCTAGCAACAATCGTCCGTCCACATCGAACAGTTTGGAGACGGACGTTTCGCGGGCGACATGCATCACTTCATCGTTTGAGCGTCGTAAAAACTGCAGACATTGTTGAAAGTCAAACGGAGCGGTGACGTGAATCTCGAACGACGAGCGACTCATCGGCTCCCCCCTTTCGATACATGCTCGGTGAACAGCCTTTCCGCTCACGGAAGACGCGATAAAAGTTGGATGGGGTTTGAAAGCCGACCTCATAACAGATGGCGAGATTACTCATGTCCGTCGACCGCAACAGATGGGCTGCTTTGTCGATGCGAACTTTTTCGAGCAGACGACGCGGCGTCTCGCCCGTCGCCTGGGTGAACGTCCGCTCCACATAGAACGGGCTCAAGTTGACATGCTCGGCAATCTCCTCGAGTTTGAGCGGCCGTTTGTAATGCGTGAGCACGAACGCCGTCACGTCATGGACGAGCGCGCTCGCCGGACTACGGTCGACCTCGGGCTGACATCGTTTGCACGGCCGAAAACCGGACGACTCCGCTTCCGCTTTCGTCTCATAGAAATCGACATTCTCTCGCTTCGGTTTCCGCGAGCGGCACGAGGGACGACAGTAAATCCCGGTCGTCTTGACCGCGGTATAGAACTGTCCATCATATGTCGCGTCACAGGCGAGCACTTTCTCCCACTTCTCTTCAAACGTCAGCATCTCAGTCCCCCCTTTTGTTTTTACTGTATCAGATTGATTTTCGGTCACTCGTCCTGTTTCTTGCCCTTACAGTCTATATTCCCCCGGTTCACGAATCTCATTGATTTTGAATCCGTCTCTCCCTCTGACTCGTACTATGATTACGTGACTCGATTGAGTACACTTTAGCTAATCAAGTCAGAAGGAGTACATACGATGCAAAAGCGATTTTCCTGGAAACAACTGAAATGGTTGCTTCCATTCCTATTGATTGGATTGATTCTTTACCAGAGCGGCCAGGAGCTCCAAAACCTGTCGCTCGCCGCGGCGTTTCAAACGTTAGAGGCGTTGACGGGCTTCGAACAAATCGCCTTGATCGGACTCGGACTCGTCGCTGTTTTGACGATGACCGGCTACGACTATTTTTTACTGCGTTCGCTCGACGTCCATCTCCCGCTCTCGAAGGTGCTACGCGCGGCATGGATCACTAACGCGATGAAAGGCATGATCGGGTTCGGCGGCGTCATCGGCATCGCACTTCGGACGTCGCTGTATCGACCGTATACGGACACGTTGCGTTTGCTTCGGGCCATCGGTTGGATGACCCCGACGCTCATCAGCGGCTTGTCGCTGCTTGCCGCAGGGGTGCTATTCGGGCTCTTCCCGGCCGGTGTGCTCACCGAAACAAAACAGTGGATTTGGCCCGTGCTCCTCGCGACACTCGCCGTCCTGCCGCTCTACATCTATGTGACGCGGAAGCGGTCGAACTTGGATTGGCCGACATTGCTGTAGCGTATTTAAACAAATTTGGCGTCTTCACCTTAGATTCCTCCTTTATGTCGCCGCGCTCGCACCTGCGGCCTGGTCTGCCTTCGCACAATCGATGGCGACGACGATTGAGATGAGCATGTGCTCCATCGTCTCGTCCATCACTTGAATCTCGTAACTGTCACCCCATGACAACCATTTCTTCTGGACGCTGCCGATGACTTGGCCGTTCTGCATCACTTGGAAGTCCATGTCCCACCAATTGCCTTGCACATCGATTCCGGCCGCATCAATCGTATAACGCGGTTTGAATAACGTAAACTCTTTCGAAATCGTGACCGTCTCCTGCCCTTCGACGTCGACATAGAACTTCGGCAAGAAACTGAACGTCTTTTTCGTGATTGTCGTAATCTCGTGGCCGTCTTTGTCTGAGATCGTGAACGATTTTGGCAGCTTCATGAAACTTCCTTCGACGAAATACAAATCGTTCTCATCCGCATCTTTGATAGTGAAACGGCCGCGCAGGCTGAAAACTTTTTGTTTCATATAGAGCGTGTTCATCGTCATCCCTCCGATTCGTTGATTATTCTTTTCTCTATACGACTGTTTACCCGAATATGGTTCAATCTTTCATGATGCAAAACAACTGTTTATACCAAACGTTAACGGCGTATAATGAGAGAAGGGGGTGGGAACATGGTTTCTGACGTGATTAACCAAGCAGTCATCGAAATGATTCGACAGAAGACAGATGCGGATTTCATTTTGTTGTTCGGTTCGTTCGCAAAAGGAACAGCTCGAGATGACAGTGATGTAGACCTCGCATATTTCAGTCAGAAACGCCTCTCACCTTATGAACGATTCACATTGGGGAACGAAGTGGCCCTCTTATGCGGTCGAGACGTCGATCTGATCGACATCCGTGAAGTGGATACCGTTTTTGCCATGCAGATTTTCTCAGAGGGCATCCCTCTGCTCGTGCAGGACGAAAATGAATGGATCCGGCAACGGATCAAAGCATATCGAATGTATGCCGAGTTGAATGAACAGCGCCAAATGATAGTAAACAATATTCAATCTAGGGGAAGTGTGTTTGATGAATGATGTGATTCTAAACAAGGTGACGACAATTGAGCGTTGTATAAAACGGATTCATGAGGTCTATGAGGGAAATCCAGCGCACCTCCAAGATTTCACGAAACAAGATAGCATCATCCTCAACATTCAACGCGCATGTGAAGCGAGTATCGACATCGCGATGTACCTCGTCAGCCAAAAAAAGCTAGGGGTGCCGAAAGCGAACCGAGACGGGTTCATCATGCTCGCGGACGCAGGAATCATTGATCACGACCTAGCCAAGACGCTCATCAACATGGTTGGCTTCCGCAATGTCGCGGTTCATGACTATCAAGCGCTTCAACTAAATATTTTAGAGGCGATTCTTGAGAAACACATTGATGATTTCAAAGCGTTCACAAAAGTTATTCTCCAGTTGGATGTGTGACAATCATGGGGGAGCAAATTTCAATTGAATTAACGATTGATTCCTTAACTTATGACACCCAAATCGTTGGCAACATCGCCTTCGTCATCGATTCTTATGATTATTTCCCGGGACAAGGATGGTCTGATTTCGTCGCCATCGTCTTGAACTGGTGGGTCGACAATTGTCGTGCCCTTGTATTTGCGCCGTTGAGTGAGACATACTCATTTCAGTTCATGGACGGCCCGGTCCAGATAGCCGCTAAAAAAGTGACCGCCGCAGACGTCGAGCTCACATTTGTAGAAGATGGTCATCCTAAGACGCGTATGGGGACTGTATCGCTTGAGGAATTGAAACACGCACTCATCAAAGCGACACGTCAGTTCATCAACGCCGCGGACCGAAACGGATGGCAGAACGAGGAGGTTGAACAGCTCCGTCACGCCAACAAAGCTCTTCAGGCATACTAAAACGCCGCCTCGTTCCCGAGGCGGCTCTTTCATTATCCATTTTTCATGCTGAACGAGTCGACGAGCGTGAACGTGATGTCCTTCACGTCGAGACCACCGAGCGCGAAGTAGAGCTGCAAGTAGTTGTGTTGGTTCAAGAAGAATACTTGCTTCGTCTGCGTCACCCATTCCCCGTCCGTGCCGTTGAACGTGAACGTCGGGCCCGGGATGTTGTTCGCGAACAACGTGACCGGCATCTGGGCGAGTTCGCCCGCGTCTGATTTGGCCGTGATCGTCACGTCGTACGTGCCCGTCTCATCGACCGAGACGGCAAAGACGTGCGTGTTCCCGGTCGATGTGTCGGCGTCACTCAGGCTGACGCTCTCCCCGTTTTCAAGATGGCGATACGTCACATCGAAGTCGAGTGCTTGTCCAGCTTCCTCGTCGAGCCCGATCACTTCGACCGTGCCGTCATGAATACCGAGTTCTCGTTCCATCGCCGGTGACTGTAAGACGAAACGACAGATGTTCGTCGCACTCCGGAGTAGTTCCCCACGCGTCAACCTCCCATCAGCGAGCGCTGCGCCCGTGTTGTCATCGAACGAGTTTGTGTCCGGACGGTCGACGACCATATACAAGTCGTTTTGCGACTGGACCATCGCCGCCGTGTTCTGACGGTTCGCCAGCTCGTCTTCCTGATGGTTCACTTTCGCCCACCAGTCGGTCATGACGATGCCGTTAAAGCCCCATTCGTCACGGAGGATGCGCGTGTTCTGATCATATAATCCGGCCGTCCAGATGCCGTTGACGGCGCCATACGTCGTCATAATCGATGTCGCCTTGCCTTCTTTGACGGCCATCTCGAACCCTTTCAAGTAAATCTCGCGCAGCGCCCGCTCCGAGACGATGGAATCGATATCGTGACGGTGCGCCTCTTGGTTGTTGGCGCTGAAGTGTTTGAGCGTTCCCGTCACGCCGACGCGATGCATCCCATTCAATTGGGCAATCGCCATTTTACCGGTCACGTGCGGGTCTTCCGAGAAGTACTCGAAGTTCCGGCCGTTCAACGGGTTGCGGTGGATGTTCATCCCTGGTCCGAGGAGCGTATCGACGCGATTTTTCCGCATCTCAAGTCCCGTCATCTCGAACAGGTCTTCCACCAATTGAATGTTGAACGTCGAGGCGAGGAGCGTTCCGTTTGGAAGGGCAAACGCCTTCGTTCCGATGTCCATCCGGATGCCGGACGGACCGTCCGCGCAACATGCCGCTGGGATGCCGAGTTCGTTCAAGCGGTCCGATACTCCACCAAAAGCGGCGGCCGTCCCCGGTGTCACGCGCGGCGAGTTCATCCCTTGTCCACGCACGATACAGGCGAGTTCCTCATCCGTCAACTGATCGAGGAACGCATCGAGCTCGACCTTGCCCGCATAAACGTCCTTCAATGTTAAGCCGTTGTCACCGGCATAGTCGCGCGTGACCGGACGTTCGGCGAGGTAACGCGCCTCGACATCGACCGCACGGAGCGGCGTCGGCACGTATTTGACCAAATAGCCATTCTCGCCAGCGACCGGTTTGATGCGGTCGAACGGAGTGATCGGGGCCATGTTCTCGCTGAGCTTCTCAATGACTTGAAGCGAATCCACATTATACGTAAATACAGGTCGCGCCGTGCGGACGTCGGTCCCGAGGTGAAGCTCGTATGTGCCGGCCTCGAGAACGAAGCTTGATACGTGTCCTGTCGCTCCGTTATCGTCATAGCTCGCGAAGTCCGTGATCGGGACACTGAGTGTGAGCATCGTCCGTTCCCCCGGTGCGAGTGTGCCCGTCTTATCAAAGGTGACGAGTGAACGCGCCGGGTTCCCGAGCACACCTTGCGGCTTCTCGACGTACAGCTGGACGACTTCTTTTCCATCGACCGCGCCTGTGTTCGTCACCTCGATGGTCACCGTGATCACGCTGTCCTGTTCACTCGCCGTCAAGACGTCGGTCGTAAACGTCGTATACGACAATCCGAAACCGAACGGATAGAGCACCGAATCCTTGGCGAATGTCTCGAAATAACGGTACCCGACGTAGATGTCTTCTTGGTAGATGCCCTTGTCCGCATGTCCGA
Source organism: Exiguobacterium sp. TNDT2 (assembly GCF_003331145.1). Taxonomy (GTDB): domain Bacteria; phylum Bacillota; class Bacilli; order Exiguobacteriales; family Exiguobacteriaceae; genus Exiguobacterium. The sequence goes on from NZ_QLVE01000001.1 coordinate 253,277, forward strand.
AGTTTTTCGTCGATGGGTAATCCTCAATCGATTTGGCGATCGTATCGGTCAGCTTACCAGATGGCGTGACAGTACCCGTTAAGACGTCGACGAGTCCGGTCCCACCTTCTAATCCCCCTTGCCATGCGTAGAGGATTGCGCTCGGTTGATGCGCCCAGTCCATGTCGATGATATTGCCGACGTTCAAGACGACGGCGGTTTTCGCGAATTGTTTGGACACTTTCTCAATCAGCGCCTGCTCGATGTTCGTCAACAAATAGCTGCCCGGGTCGGCCGTGTTGTCCCGGTCCTCACCGGCCGTGCGTCCGATGAAGATGAGCGCCAAATCAGAAGAGCCTGCCGCTTCCGCGACGAGCTCGTCCGTCACTGCCATCTCTGGCTGTGACCACGGTTCTCCGGCCCAACCGACACCTTGGTCGAACGGATTCGCCTCGACCCATGTCTCATACGTCTTAAGAAGCGATGCGTTCAATTGAATGCCTTCTGTCGCCTGAAGCGCCTCGAGTGGACTCGTCACATGCGAGACGTTGACCATCCCACCTGACCCCGTTCCGCTCTTATAGTAGTTGAATTGACTGCGCCCGAACACGGAAACGGTCGTCCCCGCTTGAATCGGAAGCGTCGCGTGCTCGTTCTTCAAGAGGACGGCCCCTTCTGCGACGGCTGTCCGCGCCAATTGTTTATATGTATCCCAGTTCAATGTGTAGGTTTTCATCGTGTCATCTCCTTCATTCCATTTGCGATTTCAATCATGCAGTCTTCGGCTTGCGGGTAGTCACCGAGCTTGTCCATAAAGGCGTGGTCCATGCCGCGGTATTGAATCAGTCGCGTCGGTACGCCGTCGCGTGCGAGTTTCCGCGCGTACGCCTCACCTTCGAGACGAAGGTAATCGTATTCGGCCGTGATGATCAAAGCGGGTGGTAATCCGTTCACATCATCCGCGAACAACGGCGACACGAGCGGGTCGGTCAGCTCGGCCTTGCCTTGTAGATAGATTTGGTTCAACAGATTTTCTGAATCTCCGAGTGCCATGACGACGCCACGGATCAAGTCATGATGATGCTTAATCTCATAGCGGTCGAGCGTCCATTCGTAATCGTCTGTCGGAATCGACCCTAAATTGACGACCGGATAAATGAGCGCCTGGAAACGAATCATGTTCGTCCCGTTCGATCGGTCGAGTAAGCAACAAGCCGTCGCCAAGTTCCCACCGGCACTGTCGCCAGCGACTGCGATGCGCTCTTGCCGCACGTTCAGTTCGTTAGCATGTTCATAAACCCATTCGAGCGCCCGGTAACAGTCGTTCAGTCCGCCCGGAAACGGATGCTCCGGCGCGAGCCGGTAATCGACCGAGACGACGAGGGCGTTCGCTTTCTCGGCGAGCAGTTTACACGGGTTCTCGACCGTATCGAGTATCCCGCCGAAGAAGCCGCCGCCGTGAAAGAACAGGATGGCCGGTAACGTCTCTTCCGTGAGCGGCCGATATAGGCGCGCCGGGATGTCGCCGTCAGCGCTCGGAATCAAAACGTGGTCTGTCGTGATGTCCATCGTCGTCACGTCACGGTTCGGCCAGCCCATGCTGGCACGGGCAGACGTCAAGTCGAATGGCGTCTCCGGCTCGGCTGCAGCATAGCTTTGGATGACAGCCAGGACGCGCGGGTCCAAATCTCCGCTGACATCTGAATCGGGAATCGGTTTGATGATTGTTTCGACACCGTCTTGTGAGACGACCTCTCTCGTACGACTCAGCGTTTTGACGAGTCCGTCTTGTTTGTTTGCCAAGATTCGTTTTCCCCCTTCCTTATACCTACATATAAATCTTACAAGGTGATGGTTGCACCCTCATTCTTCGCATGCTACGTTTTTATGTAGATGAGTAAAGGAGCGTGTTCGATAATGTCTCGATGTGTACGTTGTCAAAAAAATCGTGAATGTGTTCAAACCGATGAATTTGGTCACTTTGGTGATCCGCTGAAGTCGTATTGTGCCGAATGTTTCGTCCATGAGGTGAAATCCGGTTTTTACCGGTACGAAATCGGTGAGTGTACGACTTGTCAGCAATCCCTTGTTCTGCAATATGATGATGAAGAAACGTTTTCGCTCGCCCAAGAAGAAGGTTTGGTCCATTATCTCTGTCCGGAACTTAAGGCAGCTTTTCTTCACCAAAACGAAACAGATATGGAACGGTTGTGGGATTCACATGATGAACTCATTTTGTATATCATCCAGCCTGATCCGATGGAGCCGGACTTTGGCTGAACCACTTCGATTCGCTTTCCTTCATGGATTCGGTCTATAATGGACTGTATTCAAATATGCTATTGAAATTTTCTGAAGCAGAAGTTTTCACTAAAGAATGAGGTTAATTATGAGTAAACAACAATTTTCTGACTATCGCCTGAGCGAAGATATCCAACGCGCACTAGGCATCATGAAATACGAATCACCGACCGAAGTCCAACAGAAAGTCATCCCGCTCGCACTCGAGCGTCAAGACTTGGTCGTCAAAGCCCAAACCGGCAGCGGGAAGACTGCAGCGTTCGGCATCCCGGTCACGGAACTCATCGAATGGGAAGAGAACAAGCCGCAAGTCTTGATTCTCACACCGACGCGCGAACTCGCCGTCCAAGTCCGTGAGGATATGACGAACATCGGTCGTTTCAAGCGCATCAAGGCGACTGCCGTTTACGGGAAAGAACCGTTCTCGAAGCAGCGTGATGAATTGAAACAGAAGACGCACGTCGTCGTCGGGACACCAGGACGCGTCATGGACCACATCGAGCGGGAGACGCTCGTCCTCGATAAAATCGATTACTTGATCATCGATGAGGCCGACGAGATGTTGAACCGCGGTTTCCTCGCTGACGTCGAGGCGATTCTTCAAGAATTGCCGCGCGATCGCGTGACAATGGTATTCTCGGCGACGTTCCCGAACGACATCGAACGTTTATGCCAAAAGCACATGAACGAACCAGTCCGTGTCGCCATCGAATCGAGCGGTGTCACCGCCTCGACAATCGAGCACCGTCTGATTGAAGTCCGCCGCGAAGACAAGCTCGCCGTGCTTCAAGATGTGACGGTCGTCGAAAATCCAGACAGCTGCCTCATTTTCTGCCGGACGAAAGAACATGTCGACACGGTGTACAGCGAACTCGACCAGGCCGGTTACTCGTGCGAGCGACTCCACGGTGGCCTCGAGCAAGAAGACCGCTTCGCCGTCATGGAAGGCTTCAAGATGGGTAACTTCCGTTATCTCGTCGCGACCGACGTCGCAGCACGTGGAATCGACGTCGATAACGTCAACCTCGTCATCAACTATGACGTGCCGATGGAAAAAGAGAGCTACGTGCACCGGACCGGACGCACAGGCCGTGCCGGCAACGCCGGAAAAGCGATCACGCTCGCGACGCCGCATGAAGGCAAGTTCGTTCGCGCCATCGAAGCGTTCATCAAGTTCGATATCCCGGAGATGGATGCACCGACTGAAAGAGAAGTCACGCGCAACCAAGCCGCGTTCGAAGAGAAGTTGAGCGGTCGACGTGTCGTTCGCAACAACAAGACGGCCCGGATTAACCAAGACATCATGAAGTTACACTTCAGCGGCGGGAAGAAGAAAAAACTCCGTGCCGTCGACTTCGTCGGTACGATCGCCAAAATCCCTGGTGTGACGGCCGACGATATCGGGATCATCACGATCAACGATCAGATGACGTACGTCGACATTTTGAACGGCAAAGGTTCACTCGTCCTGCAGGCGATGGAATCGACACCGATTAAAGGTAAAAAGCTAAAAGTTAGTAAAGCCCATAAATAAACAATCCAGGTTTCGGAGAGAATGATCTCTCCGGGCCTTTTTTGTGTTTAACCAATATTACCGAAAGCGCTTTCGATAAACTTTAAAAAAATAAGACTTATCGAGATAACGCTTTTAAGAGCATCATACTGATAACCATTTCGAAATTCAACTATCCTCACATGATTGACAAAAAAAGGTTCAGACAATTGTCTGAACCTCAGTTTTCCAAATGCAGAAAATCAATCTTGTTCTCTTGAATCGAACTATGGCTCGTTTGGAGGATGTGCTTCTCGTCCTTAACGATATACGTGTATTCCGCGTCAGGTTCTGTTAAGAACGTGACAAACAGCGTATAAGGATTCATGCTCTCAAAGCCGTCCGTTCCATATGAGATGCTTTGAATGGTGACCGCCTCGTCCGGATAGCGCAACTCCAAATGAGCCTCAAGCTCGACAACATCTTGCTCAATCTGTTGATTCACAAAATTCGGACGAATGAGATAGAATACGCCATAGCCAATGACGTACAAAACGACAAGGACTTGTAGCATATGACGCCATTTCCCGCGCAATAAAAGGGAGATGACGACCAATACTATTAAGTACAGCGACTGCCGTCATCCATTCAAAGATTTCTAAAGGGTGCACCCGCTCGCCTCCGACCGCTCAAAATCAGTCCAACAGTTCTTCCGAAATCAGTTTGAATCCTTCGATTTCCGTATCCTCTTCTAATTCGATTAACAGGCAACGTTTTCCTTTCACGTTCACTTGTCTCACGTACTTCAAGTCTTGCGGACTGATTGAGATGTTGGCGACTTTCGTATTGATTTTAATCGACTTCGACGTGTATTTCGGGACGACGCTGCTCGCCTTCATCTCATATTGCCGGTCGTCGACAACTTGTTGGAACGCCTGCTCGACTTTCTCCGTCGTCACGTCTTCGACCCCGCTCGCTTTCAAAACGATTTCGACGGTGCGGGCGTCAATCATCGGCACGCTCTCGTCCTCGTCTTCGCGCTCCGCTTCGGCGAGGATCATTTGGTTGATTTCATCGTAAACGGTAGCGAGTGTCCCCACGTTCACTTCTTCGCCGATGACGGTTTTGACGACTTCCTCGAACATCGCCTTCTCTTCGACCGCCGTCACGATCTCAGTCCCGTTCAAGACCTTCTCAATAAAGCCGAAGTCCGGTTGGTGCGCCTTCTGGGCCGCATATAAGATATGGTTGACGTCGGCCGCGTTGTCCGTGAAGCACGGGAACATGAAACCACCGATCGGTGCATCGAGCTTGATGACGGGATTGATGAAGATGTTCGACTTGAACTCTCGCTCGATATAGTCGAACACAAGCGACTGTTTTGGGAGCTCGGTCTGATTGATACTGCCGAGAATGAAGCGCGACGTCCATACTTCGTCGCGCATATCGATTTCCGTCTCCTCCGAGTGACGGCGCGTCGGCTTATTATATTTGAAGCGGATGAACGTGATGACCATATCTTTTTCGAATGGTGCGTCCTGTACCATCTTCAATGCGACCCGCTGCATCATACCGGCCCATTCTTCGATATCGTCGGTCCGAAGTGCCTCATACAACAACGTCTGCGTATGGTCGGTCTGGCCCGGCTCCGGATGTTGAAACTTCACTTCGAACAACTTCTCGTCGATTTTGCCGCCGAGCACTTTTTTGAAATTAGCGAGGAACAGCTCTTGGTGCTCCTGCTCGACAAACGGGAACGAGCGCAGCTCCTCATGGAAAATCTCGTTGCTGTCTTGGCGAATATAAATATTATAAATGTCAGCGATTTTGACCGCTTCCGCATTTAACTTGAAATGCTTGCGAATCGCCGCGATATCTTTTTGATTCATTCATCCCAACTCCTTCGTCCTTTACTACAAACCGCCTTCATTATACCAATAGTTGGTGCCTGCGCGTATGCCGGTAGTGCTAAAGCCGGGACCCTTGAGTTCGCGTCACTTACGTCGGGGCGGTCGATTGGTACACACTACTGGAGAAATCATGACGTGCGTGGCATCGCTTGCTCGTGAACGTACTCGAGCGGGCATAGCAAATGAGCCGACACGGCATCGTGTCGGCTCATCGCTTGTACTTCTCTAACAATGCTTTCGGGATATGGCAATAATCGTCTGGGTAGCGCGCGAGCCGGTCTTGATGCTCGTCCGCGCTCGGGATGTAGTTCGTGAGCGGCAACACTTCGAGTGCAATCCGGTCGACATCGTTCCGTCTGTGGATAAACGCACGGGCCGCATCCACATGACGAAGATCCTCGCTATAGACACCGGTCCGATACTTTTCGCCGACATCTTCACCTTGACGATTAACGCTATACGGGTCGATGATTTCAAATAAGTAATTCATCAAATCCTCCATCGTAACGACGCTCGGATCGAACATCGTTTTGACGCATTCGGCGTAGCCGTCATATGCTCCGTCCAGCGTATCGGTAGTCCCGTTCGCCCGTCCGGCCTCTGTTTCGATGACACCGGGTAACGTCTTGATGAACGCTTGGACGCCCCAGAGGCAGCCACCTGCTAAATAAACGGTTTCGATCAGTCTCACTCCTTGTCTGTCAGGTTTAGGTAATTCTAGTTATACTATCGTTATACATGATTATATCCAAAAAGGAGCATCATTTTGAAAACAATCAGACTCGCTCTTCTTCTATCCGCAGCACTCCATGTGATTTATGTTGTCGCCACGTTCGGAATCGGCTTCATCCGCACGCTCAATTATGAACCCGACATCATCGCCGAGGCGGATAACGTCACCATGCTTCAAAACGAGGTGACCCTCGGGACGACTGGGTCGCCATTGATCTACGTCTTCACATGGATTGGTCTTGCCGTCCTTCTGGCGCTTGGGATGTTCACCGCTCAAAGGATTCGCCAAACGCGTTAACCAAGAATACATGCGTTACACGGTTACAGATGCCACTTTAGGAGGGATATCGTTTGAATCTTATTCAGCAAATCAGACGAATCTACGTACCGGTGCACGACTTGGATCGTGCGGTCCGCTTCTACCGGGACACGCTTCAACCTCCGCTCTTATTCCAAGCTGGCCAGCTCGCCTTTTTAGAATGCAGCGGTATACGGCTCATGTTGTCGCGTCCCGAGAATGAAGATTTTGCAAAAGCGAGCTCCGTGCTATATCTCTAAGTGAACAACATCACTGAGGCGTATGAACAGCTTTTGGCGAAAGATGTTCAGTTTATCGACCAGCCGCACCTCGTCGCGAAAATGGAGAACCTCGAGACATGGATGGCTTTTTTCAAAGACTCCGAGGGTAACACGCATGCGTTGATGAACGAGATTGTTTCGTAATAGGAGCAATACGAAAAAGGAAATCTACGCTGCTGTAGATTTCCTTTTCTTATAGATAGCCAAGTCGTTTCAAATCCTCATAGACGAGAGAAGATAGGAGCGTTCTCCCCTTCCCGTTCAAATGGTCTGGATTGTGAAAGTACTCGCGCTGATGGATGAACCGTTCGTCATCCATATAGTTCAGGAACGGGACGTCCAACTCGAGCGCGGCCAGATGTTGATAAACGAGTCGGTCCATGACCGCTTGATCAAAATAGGCGTTGTAGGATGCGTGGACTGGCTCCATCGCCAACACGACGCGATACCCTTTCGCCTGACAATATGCGATGATGTCTTTCAATCGTTCCATATTTTGCTCGATGTCACGATTCTCCACGGCCTGTTTATATTGAGCTTCGACCATCTCATATTTTCGTTCCGAATAATTCTGGCCATTGTTCACCCACGGTTTATGAGACTCCCATCTGAAATCTCGAATCTCGCGCGACAGCGCCGTATACACGCTCCCACTGTTTAATGCGGGGATCGACGTGTACGTATAATAATCAAACGTACTGACCGGTTCGATGTCTTCCCGGTCCAACACCTGATAATAGTTTTCTTTCCGGCCAATCTCCGCGTTACTGAACGTGATTTGCGAGAGCGAGACGATGACGACGCCTCCCGGACGCAGATGCTCGTCGTACTGCTTCAACATCTTCAAGTCGTACTCAATCGTTTGGCTCGGCAACGCCAAATCGAGATGCGACAGACCGAGCGGTTTGAACGCATAGCCGAACATCGCATGAGACGTCCCTAAGTTGATGATATCCAACGAGGACGGATTGTCTTGGAACGCCAACACGCCGCGGTTGTTATTGTACGCCCACGACTGTTTGACAAAGTCGTTGAGCGGAATCAACAAGAGCGCAACGATGATCAACACCACTGAAATTTTCATCCATACACTTCTCATAGCCATTCCTTTCACTTAGAACCCACCATAAATGAACCCTTCACTCGACACGCCGAACACCAAGACCGACACAATCACGAACAGTTGAATCGCCACGTTCGTGAAGGCTGAACGTTCGGACAGCCAGTCCCAAGCCGAACCTTTCGCCCGTTCGATATACTGAAACACCTGAACGGTCGTAAAGAAGAAGAGGAACACGAGTAAATCGAGTAACGAGAATAATTCAAGTGCCTGCAGCATGTCGACCGGTGCCCATGACGAAGGTGTCACATACAACCGGGCATGGTGAAACGCTTGGGCGACCGAGTCAGATACGAAAAAGACGCGCGAGAAACAGACCAACTGGAATGTGACCGCAATCTTCAACCATTTATGAAGCTCGGGCGTCCGGTCGAGTCGAACGAAGGACGCCAGCTGTTCCCGCTGATGTTTCGTCGCATCCCCGAACACGCGGTACAGACCGTGAATCAGACCCCATAAGACGAAACTCCAGGCGGCCCCGTGCCAGATGCCGCTCACCAAGAACGTGATGACGATAGCGACATAGATTTGATGTCGTTTCTTTTTCCCTTTGCAGAGCGGGATAAAGATATAATCCCGGAGCCACATCGACAGCGAGATGTGCCATCGGTTCCAAAAGTCGGCGATTGATACCGCGAAATGAGGCTGGCGGAAGTTCTCCGTCAACTTGATGCCAAATAGTCTCGCCGTCCCGATGGCGATATCGCTGCAGGCTGAAAAGTCGGCATACAATTGAAGCGAGAACAACATCGTCCCGAGCACAATCTCGGAGCCGGTCGGGTCTGGCTGACTGAACACGCTCGCGACCATTGGCGCCAACCGGTCGGCGATGAGCGTCTTCTTGAAAAATCCCCAAGCGATCCGCTTCATTCCATAGCTGACATGCTCATAGTCGAACCGTTGTTCCGCCTTGAATTGAGGTAGCAATTTCTTGGCTCGCTCGATCGGTCCCGCCACTAGCTGCGGGAAGAAGGCAAAGTAAATCGAAAAATAGCCGTAATGGCGCTCGGCCTTCAGCTTCCCGCGATATAGATCAACGAGATAACTGATGGCCTGAAACGTATAAAACGAAATCGCCAGCGGCAAGACGACATCTCGATACGGGATGTCGTAGTTCCAACCCATCGATGTCGCCATCGTTCGCAACGAGTCGTTCACGAAGTTAAAGTATTTGAACCAGCCGAGGAACAATACCAGCGTAGAGACGCCGATCACCATGAGGCGTTTCTTCTGTCGCTTCTCGTCTTGTCGTTCAATCAGGAGTCCCGTAACGAACGTGAAGGCTGTGCTCACGAGCAACAACGGGATGAACTGGATACTGAGCGTCGCATAAAACAAATAACTGGCCGCCAGCAACAGGACCCATCTAAACCGATGCGGCACCACATAATATACCGCCACTAAAATGGCGAGAAAGAGTAAAAACTCGAATGAAATAAACGTCATAGCTTCACCTGATTATTCTAAACTTATACGACTTTCCACAAAGGCTTCACTCACTTGCTTGTTCAGGTGGTGACGAGCTCTCGTTTCGGTAATGCGGCATACAGAATCTTTCCGGATTCGTTCCGGGGAATGGCATCGATTTGTAGAATCGTGACCCCTCTTGTATGCATCATGTCCTTGATGACTTGTTTGATGGCGGAACGGTCCTCGTGCAACGTGTACACGTAAAGCTCGTCATCCGTTCCTGTACAGACACACTCATGTCCGTGTGCTCGTAACAGGTCCTCCACTTCATCGAGGCTAATCCGGTTCCCATGCATCTTAATCATCCGCTTGATGCGGCCGACGATAAAGAAATAGCCGTCTTCATCCATATACGCCAAATCACCCGTCTGCAGGACGCCCTCGTTCTCATCTCCGCTCGCGAGATCGGACAACGCCTCGGCATACCCGAGCGACACGTTTGCTCCCTGATACACCAACTCACCGACAACGTTTGGCGCGGTGATGAGCTTGCCCGTTTCCTTGCGCAACGTCAATTCACCGCCTGGGATGGCGATACCGATGCTGCCGGCCTTCTCCCGATTCTTGTCAGGAGGCAAATACGACATGCGTGCCGTCGCTTCCGTTTGACCGTACATCGTGAAAAACTGAATGCCTTTTCGCTCGCAAATGTCAGTAAACGCACTCGCTAAATCCGGATTTAATTTTCCTCCGGCTTGCGTCAGTTTCGTCAAACTCGGCAGCTCCATCGTTCCGAACTTGAGCCGGTGCAGCATCTCGTAGACGAACGGCACACCACCGAACGTCGTCACATGCTGGTCGCAGCATAACTGCCAAAATTCCTTCTGCATGACCGACGCTTCCGTCACCACAATCGTCGCTCCGGACACGAGGTGGCTGTTGATAATCGACAGACCATACGAGTAGTTCATCGGCAACGTCGTGATCGGACGGTCGTCTTCAGTGATAGTTAAGTACGATACGATTGATGCCGCGTTGTGGAACAGGTTGTCGTAGCTGAGCCGTACCAGCTTCGGACTGCCCGTACTGCCGGACGTCGTCAACAGGAGCGCGAGCTCGTCATGCAGTTCATGCTCAATCACATGAGAACATTCAAATAGCGCATAGTCCCCATATTCGTAAGTCGTGTCCATCTCCTGCATTAATTGCTCATGCTCCCGATTCGCCCAAATGTGCGTCGGTCGGTAGCGGTCAATCAAGTTCTGCAGCTGTTCCGAATGAATCGCTGCATCCAATAGGAGCGGCACAATGCGTCCGCGCAGGAACCCGACGTAGCCGAAAATTGACTCTTTCGTGTTGGTACAAAGACAAAAAACGAGCGTTCGATTGCCGACCTCACGCGCAATCGCGTCGGCCGCCTCGATCATCTCTTCGTAGGAATACGTGCGATCCGCGTAGATGGCGGTACGCTCTCCATACTGCTCGATTGTGTCGAAGCGCTTCATTGCCCGAAGTCCACACCCAAGCGCTTCAATAAGTCGATACCGGACTGATACGTGTTGAAATCGGTGATTACATCGGAATCGAGATCGACGTCAAACGCGTCCTCGAGCTCCGCGATTAATGTCATATGGCCAATCGAATCCCACTCTTTCGTGACACCGAGCTTCATTTCTTCGAATGATGTGTCTGGCTCGACATCCAGTCCGTTGATAAAGGCTGTTTTATATAATTCGATATTGTTCATTGGATTAAATTCTCCCATTTCTTATTGATAATGATAATCATTTGCCATGTGATTTTATCACATCGGTTTTTTGACGGCAATACGACATCGGATAATCGGGTTGCTCATTGAGAAAAAACGGCCATCACTGTTCGATGGCCGGTCTCGGTAAATCATTAGAATCGTTCAATTAATCGTTTGATGGCGGCCAAGATGACGTCCGGCTCATCTCGCTGGATGTAATGGGCGCTCGCTTCGGCAAGGACGAATTCGGAATTTGACGAGATTTGCGTGAGTTCTTTCTGCATATCGTTCCATAATCGTTGCGATTCATTGGAGTAGTGGTCCTTCTTGCCGGCCGCGATGACGATGACCGGAATCTGGAATGCCAGTTCCGTCTCTTTTAATTGCTTCATACTTTCCATGAACTCTTCGTAGTTCCCTTCGCGGACGAATTGCTGCTGGTAGGCACGTTGAAAGTCTTGTGACATCGTCGGCAGGAATCGCTCGCGATAGTCCTTCGGAGTGACATCCACTAAAATCAACCCGCTGACGTCTTCTTCATAGGCATCCGCGAACAGCTGCATGTTCACTCCGCCAAAAGAATGGCCGACGAGGAGGTAAGGAGGTTTCGTATTAGTTTCCGTCAGTAGCTGCCTCAGTTCTTGAATCATGTTTCGACTCGTTCTCGGATTCGAGCTGGTTTCACTTTGACCAAGGCCAGCTCGATCATACAAGAAGACGTTAGCCAGCTTCGAAATATCAGCCACCAATGGGCTCCAAGCCGTTGAATCATCACCGTACCCAGCGTCCATGACGACCGTCACGTTTGCGGAATCGTGTTGAACTGATTTGGTGTATAACCTATATTCTGCGAGTTGAATCAATTCCTCTCTATTCATGGTTTAATCTGTTTGAATCACTTCAGCCAATCTTACGACTTGAAGCTCCGTTTTTACTTCATTTATGGATGAAATCGTTTCTTTTGATCGTTCTGCCATTTCCTCAGGAAGATCTTTCAAACGTTCCCTTGAATCCGCAAGTTCTTTTTCAATTCGATCAAATTCATCTTGATCAATTTTACTTTCGTTCTTCCCGTCTTTCCAAAACTGCAATTTCTCGATGGCTTTTCCACTCTGATTTTTGACCTTTTGATAAGCAGAGTTTGCATAGTTTGCTGCCACAATGACGTCTTTAGATGATTCTAGGACTTCCCTCGCTTCAATCGTTGCAGTTCGAACGTCTTCAATTTGATACACGAGTTCAGTATCCAATTCATGCTCCATCTCTAAAAGTAATGCTGGATCATTCTTAATTTGATAGCTCTCATACAATTCACTAATCTGTTCTCGCGTCTTACCCATCTCTTCTTTGACGCTCGATAGGTGCTCCAATCGGAACAAAAAAGCGTCCATTTCATTCAATGTGCTATTGGCAGAACTTAAAGAAGAACTCATTTTACCTAGAATTGGGTTACTTACCACACTGTTGACTCCTGAAATAACAAGCGTCGCTGAATTAATATAGTTTAATCCGTCACGGACAGGAGTCATATTTTGCTTTAACCAATTGACTTGTTTAACGAGCTCATTTAAATCTTTATCATATTCTTTTAAATCGTTGATGATTTGTGGTACTTCTCTTTCGATAGTCGTGACAGATTCTGCTTGCATATTGTCGACACGAGATTGCATCTCCGCTTGAGCAATCGATTCGTTCGTGTTGAAGTGGCTGACAAAGTAACTGACTGCACCTGATACGATTACAGACGAAGCAATGGTGATTGGGATCAAATATTTTTGAAAAAATGATGCTCGTCGTGTCGTTCGTTCTCGTTTCGATTCCATTAAGGAAAACTCCTCTACGCTTAAAGAATGACCTTTTATAAAAACTACCATTTTATGATTATTTTTATCTATATTGTAAATCTGAAACTAAGAATCAACAATCGTTTTTCTATGTTGTCGGAAGGAATGTGTTGAAACTATATTTAGTTGCTCGACTCGCTAAATAAATCAGCTACTAGTCTTTCGTTTCACTACTAAAAAACCCACCTGTGATCTTCTGGTAAACAGTCATCACATAGCAGTTTCCCTTCGAAAGTTACTCCATTACACAACTGTAATAATGGATCACTTTTTTCTCTATCTGTTGTCCAACGTCTACAAGTTGAGCATTGTCCACAATTCATTGAACTTGGGTCCAAAACAACCGTGGATGAACTTTCCCATTCCACATTCACTTCATTCGTACCTATTCTGATTTTTCGATTATGACACAGCTCATTCGCAATTTGATCAATCATCCCAAAATCTTTATGTACTTCTGTTTCGTCTACTTCCACCAAAAAAGACGCATTGATTAAAACTGTTTTTTTCAAAGTTAACTCTCCTTCCAATCATTCAATTCATACGTGTTTTAATCAAAGTAGGTACTTTATTTTCAATATGTTTAGCATTCGGTAGCCGAAAACATTTACCTGCACAAAAGCGTCAAAGACAGTAGCCTGCCTTTGACGCTAAACAAATATATATGTGGTTACTTATGATAGGGCTCATTCCGGTTGATCCGATACGCCCGATAAATCTGCTCACACAAGACGAGCTTCATTAATTGATGCGGGAACGTCATTTTTGAGAAGGAGATCGTATCATCCGAGCGTTTCATGACATCGTCCGACAAACCGAGCGAGCCGCCGATGACGAACGCGATTTTGCTCTTGCCGTACGTTGCGAGTTGATCGAGCTCACGGGCGAACTCTTCGCTCGTCCGCTGTTTGGCGTTGATGGCCAAGGCAATCATATGCATGTCCGGACTGATTTTCGCCAAAATCCGCTCGCCTTCTTTTTGTTTTACTAAAAACATGTCCGCTTCACTCAAATGCTCGGGCGCTTTCTCGTCCGCGACCTCGATTTCCTGCACTTTCGCATAGGCCGACAGGCGTTTTGTGTACTCGGCAATCCCTAGTTTCAAATACTTCTCTTTTAGTTTGCCGACCGTGATAATTGAAATATTCATCCAATTCTTCCTTTTTCCACAATTTTTTTGGAGTTATCCATAGGGTTATCCACAGAGTTATCCACAAATCCACATGTTGATAATCATTTTTTGCTTGACACAACATATGTTGCGTCGGCATCGCAGAACTCACATATCACTTGTCCACTTGTGGATAATTCTTCGAGCAACGGGTATTCCCCCGTCTCATCGACAATGATATCTAACGCGATTTCAACATGTTCCTTGCATACTTTTTTTTCCACAGGTTTTCCTCCTTAAAAAAGAAGCGTCGCCGCTCCTTTACGTTGCTTCAGTTAATGTGGCCTCGGTCTTGCTTGCCTTGCCGCGTCGCGTATATTCGATCGTGACATTATCCCCGACCGATGCGTCTCGGTACAGCGCATCCCGCAAATCGACGTAACGTTTGATGTCGCGGTCACCGATTTTGATGATGACGTCACCGACGCGAAGACCGGCCTCTTCGGCTGGACTACCGGGCGTAATTGCCTCGACGAACACCCCGTCCTCGTTGTCAAAACCAATCCCATACTCTTCCCGGACGTTACCCGGTACGGCGATGACTTCTTGAATCGTGACACCGAGCTGGGCCCGCGTTACTTTCCCATCACGCTCAAGCATGTCGATGACCGGCAACGCGACGTTAACGGGAATCGAGAAGCCGACCCCTTCGACGCTCGCCTCGGCAATTTTCATCGAGTTGATACCGACGAGTTCGCCGCGGATATTGATGAGTGCCCCGCCAGAGTTCCCCGGGTTTATGGCGGCATCGGTCTGGATGACCTCGGCGTTATAATCCATGAGTCCGTCACTGTTCGTATCGACCGGTACAGTGCGTTCGACACCACTGACGATACCACGGGTGACCGAGTTTGAAAAGACACCGAGCGGATTGCCAATCGCCATGACGGTCTCGCCTGCCTGAAGCACGGTTGAGTCCCCGAGCGCAATCGGCGTGACATCGATATTTGCCGGCAATTCGACCGATGCGACGGCCAAATCGTTGAGCGGGTCTTCACCGAGAATCGTCGCCGAAGCGACTTGTCCATCAGAAAACGCTACGTTAATCTCATCCGCTTCTTCGATGACGTGGAAGTTCGTGACGATATATGCCGTGTCGCCGTCGACCTTATAGATGACACCCGAGCCCGCTCCGGCCTCCCACTGCGATTCCGAGGTGAACGCCCGCTGGATGTTCGTAATGCTGACGACGGACGTCTTAGCGCCCGTCACCGCGCTCGTGATGTCGGATTCCGTGACGGTTACGGCTTGTTCCGTCCGAATCAGTTCATTCGTCACAAAACGAGAGGTTGGGGAATCCCAGAGCATCATCGCCAAAAAGAACAAAGCCGCTCCTAAGAATCCGCCAACCCCTCCGAGTAACAACGGTTTTAAATTCACTCGTGGCTTATGGCGCACATGTTCTTCTTGCTTCGGGCGCCACTCGCTGCGAGATGGGTACGTCGGTGTATCATTCATCGTATCTGCTTCGTGCTCTAAAGGTTCGACGTCTTGAGGTTCATACTCATGCTGTCTCTCTTCATTCACGACGCGTCCCCCCTTCAAGACAGTGTGTTATCTGTCTTTTCCCAAGTTCGCTTATAAAGAAACGAGCGAAGTAGGGGTCGATGGGTCGGTATCGCACAATTTGATGCGATCTAAGTCGACATCGCGCGTACCGAGTGTTTGCGAGACGCTCATTTGAGCGAGTTCTTTCATGTTGTTGTCTCTACTCAGGTGAGCCAAATAGATGCGTTTCGTCTGGTCTCCGATGACCTCGCTCATCGCGATGGCCGCGTCTTCGTTCGAGACGTGACCGTAGTCCCCGAGAATGCGACGCTTGACGCTCCACGGGTAACGTCCCATTTGGAGCATCGAGACGTCATGGTTCGATTCGAAAATAAAATCATCGGCCCCGCGGATGACGCCTTTCATCCGATCGGACACATAGCCCGTATCGGTGATGTGGGCGAGGCGTCTGCCGTCATGCGCGAACTGATAAAACATCGGGTCGGCCGCGTCATGGCTGACATTGAACGACTCGATTTCAATATCCCCGAACTGTTTAATCTCCCCTACCTCGAAGTGAAACTTCAAGGCCGGGTCGACTTTCCCAATCAACGATTCCATCGCGTCCCACGTCTTCGCGTTCGCATAAATCGGTACATTGTATTTTCGAGCGAGAATCCCGACACCTTTAATGTGGTCGGAGTGCTCATGCGTGACGAGCAGTGCATCGATACCGTCAAATGATCGTCCAATCTCAGTGATGCGTTGTTGCATCGCCTTCCCGGTCAATCCGGCATCGACGAGCAATTTCGCCCGTTCCGTCTCAATATAGAGGGCGTTCCCGGTCGAACCGCTCGCAAGCACACTATAGCGTAAAGTCACTCGATCACTCCTTTCATTCTTCTGAATCAAATTCGACCCGTTCGACGGTCCCATCGATCGCATTGACGAAGTAAACATCCTCGTCAATCGTGATTGACCAAAGCGGCGGCATGATGATCAAACTGCCGGAACTGTCGAGCGGCAGGCTATAAAAGCCCGTGTTGATGGCTCGCATCTCTTGGTTCGGTTGGAAATACTTCCGGCCTGCGAGTTGTGAGATTGCCTCGCTCGCCGTCAAGACGAGATCGTCTTGCGACTTCGAGGACAAGTTTGTCAAATGACGTTGTTTATAGTCGGTCACTTCGAACGCCTCGTTTAGTTGAAGCAATAGAAGTGATGGACCGATATACTGTTCGGTCTCCCCCTCGATTTCAGGGTTCGAGAAAATTTTATTGTTCTCATACGTCTGCACGAAAGCGACTTGACGCGTTTCTTCGTCATACCGCCAGTACACGTACTCGGAACCGAACGGGACGTATTCAGAGACGAACGTCGAAGCGGTCGTCCGTAAATCGTCTTTATCGAGCACTACGGGCTGTTTGAGTTCGACTTCGAGTTGCATATTGTCAAGCGTCGTCGCCAATTGAGATTCTCGATTCTTTGTAATCATCGAGGCCGACATCTGTTCAGACGATCCCGTCAAATATCCGATATCCCGGCCCATCCGCGGCAACTTTGATGCATCAACGTTACGCTGGTCCAAGATTTGTGCGATTGACGTATTGTCATTCGTCACGACCTCCGTCGCCCACGTTTCCGTCAAGAGCTGGAACAGTAAGTAGATGTTCAGCGCGAGGAAGGCGAAGAGAAGGATCGTTTTCGCTTTACTCCAATCCACGATACATCATCCTTTCTGTCCAGTCATCGGGTTGATCGTATGGAATCCATCTTCCGGCTTCCCGAACGAACCAATTCGGAGAGAACGTCACGTAACGGCTCGTGTCTTCGTTATATTCAATCTCATAACCGAGTCGAATCTCGGTCACATTTTCAAACCGTCCGGTGTTGACGAGTGTATCAATCACATCTTGTCCGTCTGCGAGCTGGGTCGTCCCGACTGAGATCAACCGATCGATTTCGAGATGGTGCCGCGTGATTGATCGGACTTGCGTCCCGTCATTCTCGACGCGCAACGTGGATAAGTCGACGGCATCATTGTTAATAAACGCTTCCCGTTGGCTGAACACCGGGTAACCCTTCACGTGAAACCGGAAGACGGTCGTTTCAAAACCTTTATTGGCCGGAGTAATCGCATCGAAGCGAAGCGACAACCCTTGATTCTCTGACGTCTCATCAAGCCAACCGCCATGGAAGTTGACGAACTCGACAATTGTGTCAAGGCCGATGACCGAACCTTCTTCCGAACTATTGCGTGATAAGTTACGGTAACGGCTCGCGTTCAGGTTCGCATCATATTCGGCGACACTAATCCCATTCGTAAGCGCGCCGACGGAACTGGCCGGATCGACTTCTTGCACGTTCGGGTCTCCCGGGAAAAACGTATCGCGCATCCAATCGAGGCGTGCCGAAATTTGAATCTGCGACACGTCATAGGCGAACAGTTCGTTCATCTCCGGCCCGACGACAGGGATATAGTTGACGCGCTCATCTGCATACGTGATTCGACGCATCGATTGGTCTGAATCTTTCAAGAATAGGCTGTTGACATCTACTTGTCCAACTTTCGACAAGCGCCCTTCCCAGAGCGACTGGTCGCTCATGATAGTACGGACGCGCCATATATCATCATCCATGAAGATGAGAACCCGTTGCGGCACTTTCCCGGACAGGCTGTATGAACCCGGGAGCATATAGCTGAGCGTGTCCGCATAATAGGCTTCTGGTAAAATCAATTCGACGGCTTGGTCGACACCCGCATACAAACTCGGAACGTTCTTGGCGACGAGCGGTTTAAATTCACTCGCTTCAAACGATTCCCGGATGACGCGCATAATCTGTTTCGGTGTGTTCTTCGTAGCAAAGACGGCATTGTTCTCGTGAACGACCGTTTGAGCCGGTACGATGATTTGGCGTGGCTGTCGCTGAAGCGACTCATCCACCGTCGCGACTTGTGTCTCTGACTGGACCGATTGATACTTCGGATGGTAATCCCACAGGATGACCGTTTGAACGATGGACGTGACGATCAAGGTGAGCAAGACGAGCGATTTCACTAGTTCTGGCTTCGCCAAGAGGCGTGGTCGTTCCATCAGTCATTCACCTCCACGATCGTGTCGAACGGGATGGTGAAGTAAATCGTCGTCCCGCGTCCAAATTCACTCTCGGCCCAGATGTCGCCACCGTGAGCCGAGACGACTTCTTTGGCAATCGACAGGCCGAGTCCGGTCCCGCCGATATTGCGGGCCCGGGCTTTGTCGACCCGATAGAACCGTTCAAAGATTTTTTTCAAGTTCGATTTCGGGATACCGACTCCTTCATCCTTAATGCCGATGACGAGCCGCTTGGCACGGAGCATCGTCCGGAACGTAATCGTCCCGCCTTCCGGCGAGAACTTGACGGCGTTCGTGATGATGTTATCGATTACCTGAGTCATCTTGTCTTGATCGGCGTGGACGTATACCCGGCGCTTCATGAGCTTACGGCGGAACTGAATCGTCTCGCCTTTCGTCATCTCATGTCGCTCGATGATATCGTTGAAGAACTGGATAAAATCGAACTTCACTTTTTGCATCGTATACTCTTTGCTGTCCATCTTCGACAGTTGCAACAAATCGTTGACGAGACGAATCATCCGCTCCGTCTCGTTTTGTGTCGTCTCGAGGAAACGCGGGGCGAGCTCGTCATCCTTATACGCGCCTTCTGCGAGCACCTCGAGGTAACTCCGCATCGTCGTGAGCGGCGTCCGCAGCTCGTGGCTGACGTTCGCGACGAACTCACGGCGGTCTTGCTCGACTTGTTCTTGCTCGGTCACGTCGTGCAAAACGACGATCAGACCGGTGATCGGTCCGCTATGCTTTTGGATCGGCGAGAAGTAGGCGCGGACGAGGAACAGTTCTTCGTCCGTACTGAGGTCGATCAGTTTCGGCGGCATCGTCCCGTCTTCAGGGATGACGATCTCGTCATCGAATTCGAGCAGGTTCTGCAAGTTCGCTCCCATCGCCTCTTCTTCGGCGAGCCCGATCATGTCGCGGGCCTGGTCATTCATCAAAATGATCCGGAGCGAGCGGTCCGTCGCGACGACCCCGTCCGACATGTTCTCGAGGACACTCGTCAAGCGGCGTCGCTCGGCTTCTGTCGTCGCGTTGGCTTCCATCAGTTCATCGGTCAATTCGTTGAAGGCGTAGGCAAGTTGGCCTACCTCGTCGTCAGAATAGACTTTGACTTTTCGCGAGAAGTTCCCTTTTCGCATCTCGACGGCTTGACGACGCATATCCGCAATCGGTCGCGTGATCGTCCGTGACAGTAAAATTCCAAGAATCGATGTGATGATGAGGGCGATGAGCGTCCCGGTCGCGAGAATCCGGGTCACTTGTTCCATCTGGTTATAAATGGACTGCATCGACGCCTCGATGTAGATCATACCGGTCGTCGTCCCATCGACTTCGGATTTCACCGGGACGGCGACGACACGCATCCGCTCGTTGGAATCTTCATAGACGAGCGTCTCTTGCGCCCCACTTGTCGCAAATGATTTTTGAATGAACGAGTTCGCCGTTCGTTGTCCGACGAGACTCTGGTTGTTCGGGTTCGACGTCGCCCGCACGACACTGTTCGTGTCGATGATTTGGACTTCGCGAATGTCGTCAGCTAGCGTCGTGCTCTCCGTAAATTCAGACAGCAGTTGATCCAGTACCTGGTTCAACTGCTGGTCTGAAGTCGAGTCACCGCCGTTCGATGCGATCCCTTCACTGACGTTATAGCTCAGAAGGTTGGCGCGATCGACGAGCGACTGCGAGAAGTTGTTGATGTATTGTCGTTCGAGGGAGCGTACGAAGTACACTCCGATGACTTGCATCGCAACAAGAATGAGCAGCGCATAGATGACGACGAGCTTCCACTGGATAGATTTAAAGAAGTTCGTCCGTTTCATCGTTTAGTCTTCTTCTCCTGCTTTTAAATAGTAACCGACACCACGGCGCGTGATGATATACGTCGGCGTCGATGGGTTGTCTTCAACTTTCTCGCGCAGACGACGGACCGTCACGTCGACCGTACGGACGTCGCCGAAGTAGTCATAGCCCCATACGGTCTGGAGCAAATGCTCGCGCGTCATCACTTGCCCGATGTTTTGGGCGAGGTAATGGATGAGCTCGAACTCGCGGTGTGTCAGTTCGATTTTCTCTTCCCGTTTCGTGACCATGTATGAATCCGGATGAATCGTCAAGTCACCGATTACGATATCATTGACGTTGGCACCTTTCGTCTCTGGGGCCGGAGCTGTTGCGTGACGGCGCATGTTCGCCTTGACGCGGGCCAAGAGCTCGCGTGAACTGAACGGCTTCGTGACGTAATCGTCAGCACCGAGCTCGAGTCCGAGCACTTTATCGATCTCAGAGTCTTTTGCCGTCAACATGATGATCGGCATGTCGTACTTCTTACGGACTTCACGGCACACTTCCATGCCGTCTTTGAGCGGGAGCATGATGTCGAGCAGAATCAAATCTGGTTTGACTTCTTCGACTTTCACGAGCGCCTCTTCCCCGTCATAGGCGACGTGGACTTGGTATCCTTCTTTTTCAAGCTTAAACTTCAATATATCGGCGATTGGTTGTTCGTCATCTACCACTAAAATCGTACGATCCATTCAGTGAGTCCTCCTCTTATCGTTAAACGTACATGTCTACATTGTAACTCTTTTTCTATAGGTTAGAAAGCGTGGTCCATTTCCGTGGAAATGAAAAGAGAGCCACGAGGGCTCTCTGTCTTATGCTTCGTAAATGTCACGCAAGATGACCGTCTGTTCACGGGCCGGTCCGACCGAGAACGTCAACAATTCGATGCCTGTCAACGCTTCGATGCGCTTGACATAATTCTGAGCGTTCACCGGCAAGTCTTCGAACTGACGGATGCCTGTGATATCTTCTGTCCAGCCTGGGAGCTCTTCGAACACCGGCTTGCACTGTTCAAGCATGCGGAAGTTCGGCGGGTACTCGTCGAGGAGCTTGCCTTCGAACTCGTAGGCTGTACAAATCTTGAGCGTCTCAAGACCTGTCAACACGTCAATCGAATTGAGGCAAAGGTCTGTGATGCCGCTGACGCGGCGTGAGTGGCGGACGACGACCGAGTCGAACCAACCGACGCGACGCGGACGTCCCGTCGTCGTACCGTACTCTTTTCCGACTTCACGGATCGTGTGACCGATCTCATCATCAAGCTGGGTCGGGAACGGGCCGTCTCCGACACGTGACGTATACGCCTTACAGACGCCTACGACGTGATGGATCTTCGATGGACCGATCCCGGCACCGCTCGATACGCCGCCTGAGGCCGCGTTCGATGATGTGACGAACGGGTACGTTCCGTGGTCGATGTCTAGCAACACACCTTGTGCGCCTTCGAAGAGCACTTTCTGTTCTTCGTCGAGCGCGTTGTTCAACACGACCGATGTATCACACACGTACTTGGCGAACTGTTGGCCGTACGCATAGTATTCTTCAAAGATATCATCGAATTCGATCGCATCGACTTCGTACATCTTCACGAACATGCGGTTTTTTATCGCGAGCACCGTCTTGAGCTTCTCGGCGAACACTTCTTTGTCGAGCAGGTCAGCGATGCGAATCCCGATGCGCGCCGCTTTGTCCATGTAGCAAGGACCGATCCCTTTGAGTGTCGTCCCGACTTTCGCGTCACCTTTCGCGTCCTCTTCGAGCTTGTCTTGCAACTGGTGATACGGCAAGATGACGTGGGCTCGGTTCGAGATGCGGAGGTTATCCGTGCTCACACCGCGCTCGTGCAAGTAAGCGAGCTCCGTGACGAGCGATTTCGGATTGACGACCATCCCGTTCCCGATGACACATGTTTTGTCCGAGTAGAAGATCCCCGATGGAATCAAGTGAAGTTTATACTTCGTATCGTTGAAGACGATCGTATGACCAGCGTTGTCTCCCCCTTGATAACGCGCGACGACCTCGGCCTGCTTCGATAAGAAGTCCGTGATTTTCCCTTTACCTTCATCGCCCCACTGCGTTCCCACTACGACTACTGATGACATAATGAATCCTCCTTGTAGATAAACGTTCTATTCAAACCATCCGTAAGTGTACACTTGCTTTTGTAGAAAGTCAACCTAATACCGAACGATATTATCAAGTTGTAACCTTTCGTTCGTTATTGACATATCATTTCTCATTCAATCATGAAATTCTTCAAAATCAAGATCTATTTAGGTCTAAAGACTGACCAAAAAGACGACGTCTCATGACGTCGCCTACAGCGGAATGACTCGCCCTACATCGGCGGCGCAAAAGCTTGCGTCTCCATGTTGACGAATTTGTTGTATTCTTTTCGGAACGAGAGTTTGACCGTCCCCGTCGGACCGTTACGCTGCTTAGCGATAATGATCTCGATCGTGTTGGCGTCTTCACTCTCTTTGTCGTAATAGTCGTCCCGGTACAAGAACGCGACGATATCGGCATCTTGCTCGATCGCCCCGGATTCCCGGATATCCGACATCATCGGACGCTTGTCTTGACGGCTCTCAACACCACGTGAGAGCTGCGACAAGGCGATGACCGGTACTTGGAGCTCACGCGCAATCGCTTTGAGCGTACGCGAGATTTCCGAGACTTCTTGTTGTCGGTTCTCGCCTGGCTTTCCGTTTCCGACGATGAGCTGCAAGTAGTCGATCATAATCATGCCGAGGCCGTGCTCTTGTTTCAAGCGGCGGCACTTGGCCCGAATCTCGTTGACGCGAAGACCCGGCGTATCATCGATATAAATACCGGCTTGCGACAGGGACGACATGGCGAGCGAGAGCCGACCCCAGTCTTCGGCCTCGAGCCGTCCTGTCCGCAGACGCTGGGCGTCGATATTGCCTTCCGCACAGAGCATCCGCATGACGAGCTGCTCGGCGCCCATCTCCAAACTGAAGATGGCGACGTTCTCACCGGTGCGGACAGCAACGTTTTGTGAGATGTTCAAAGCGAAGGCCGTCTTCCCGACAGAAGGACGGGCCGCGACGATGATGAGGTCGTTGCGTTGGAAACCGGCCGTCATCTTGTCGAGATCGCTGAACCCGGTTGCAATCCCTGTGATTTCCCCGCTCGATTGGTGCAGTTTTTCGATCGTCGAGTAAGCGTCCGATAAGACAGAACCGATCGGATGGAAGCTCGACTGTCCTTTGCGTTGCGAGACTTTTAAAATGTTCCGCTCAGCGTCTGAGAGGACGGCATCGACCTCGTCTTGACGTTCATAGCCGTCCGAGACGATGTTCGTCGCGGTCCGAATCAATCGGCGGAGCGCCGCCTTTTGGTCGACGACGTTCAAATAATACCCGATGTTCCCGATGGCTGGAACCGCCTCGGCGATTTCCGCCAAGTAGTTCAATCCCCCGATCTCATCGAGAATGCCTTGGGCTTGAAGCTCCGAACTGAGCGTAACCAAATCGACGAGTTCGCCCCGGTCATTGATTTTCAGCATCGCCTCGAAGATCCGTTGATGGCTGACACGATAAAAGTCGTCCGGGTCGACCCGCTCCGAGGCCGTGATCAGCCGATCGGAATCAAGGATGACCGCCCCGAGGACAGCTTGTTCCGCTTCGACGCTATGTGGCGGGGTGTTGACTTGAATCGCATCACTCATACGTGTCTACCTCACCTTCACGCTTCTTGAACATGAACGTTTAACGAAGCCGTGACGTCATGATGCAACTTCACCGGCACTTTCGTGAACCCGAGCGCTTTGATTGGATGTTCGAGCTCGATTTTACGCTTATCGATTTTGTAGCCCATTCCTTTCAACGCCTCACCGATTTGTTTGCTCGTGACCGATCCGAAGACGCGACCGCCCTCACCTGACTTCGTCTTGACGACGATCGTCTCTTTTTCAAGCTTGTCTTTCAACTGTTGGGCTTGCTTCAATTCTGCTTCGGCCGCTTCTTCGGCGCGTCGCTCTTTCGCGGCGAACGCCTTCAAGTTACCCGGTGTCGCTTCGACCGCCAAGTTCTTTTTGAAGAGTACGTTCTTCGCGTAAGCGTCTGCGACGTCTTTGACGTCACCAGCTTTACCTTGACCTTTTACATCTACTTTTAAAATGACTTTCATTCAGAATCCTCTCCTTCTGTTTCATCTGTCATATAATGATCGATCGCTTCTTGTAATAACGTCTTCGCCTGTTCCCGGCTCACGTTCAATTGCGTCGCCGCGTTCGTCAAATGACCGCCCCCATCGAGCATCTCCATGATGACTTGAACGTTAACATCACCGAGCGAACGGGCACTGATGCCGGTTCGGCCGTCAGGTAAGACAGCGATGACGAATGACGCTTTGACGCCCTCCATGTTGAGGAGCTGGTCAGCGGATTGGGCAATCAACACTTGATGATGTACCTCGTCGTCCGAAGCGACGGCAATCGCCATCCCATCGGAATAAATATCCGTGTTTTCGAGAATATGGGACTGTTCGATATACGAATCGAGATCTTGGCGCATGAAGTGCTGGACGAGCACGGTGTCTGCCCCTTGAATCCGAAGGAAGGAAGCAGCATCGAACGTCCGCGACCCCGTTCGCAAGGTGAACCCTTTCGTATCGACCACCATACCCGCAAGGAGCGACGTCGCCTCTAAAATCGATAGCTTGCGCGTCCCGGCCTGATACTCAATCAGCTCCGTCACGAGTTCACACGTCGAGGACGCATACGGCTCCATATAGACGAGAACCGGGTCCTCGATGAACTCTTCACCGCGACGATGGTGGTCGATGACAACGACCCGCTCCGCGCGGTCTAAGATGTCCCGTGAAATGACGAGGGACGGTCGGTGCGTGTCGACGACGACGAGAAGCGTCTGTTCGTCGATGAGCGGTTGGGCCTCGAACTCCGTCAAGAAACGGCTATACAGCTCTTCATCGTTCTCGACTTCATGGACGAGCCGTTGAATGCCGACGCTCGTCTCGCCAGCCGGGATGACGACGTACGCCTCACGCCCGACAAACTCGGCCAGTTTCATGATGCCGATCGAGGCTCCGAGTGAGTCCATATCCGGATTTTTATGCCCCATGATGAGGACTCGGCTCGACTCGCGAATCAAATCGCGCATCGAGTTCGAGATGACCCGGGCTCGAACCCGGGTCCGTTTCTCGGTCGGGTTCGTCTTACCGCCGAAAAAGCGAACTTTCCCATTATGACGTTTGACGACGACTTGGTCGCCGCCACGTCCGAGCCCTAAATCGAGACTCGATTGCGACAAGTTCCCCAGTTCCGTCAGCGTCGTCTCTCCGCAACCGATGCCGATGGAGAGTGTGAGCGGAATTTTATGTTCCTTCGTCGCTTCGCGGACCTCATCGAGAATCGAGAAGCGATTGTTCTCAAGCTCAGAGAGCGTCCGTTCGTTCATGACGAGGAAGAAACGGTCGGCTGCCGTCCGGCGCATATAGATGTGATATTTTTGAGCCCATTGGTTCAAGAGGACGGTCACGCGTCGGTTGATTTCACTCCGCACTTGTTCATCGACGGCGGTCGACATCTCATCATAGTTGTCTAAATACAAGACGCCGATTACCGTCTGCGTTTCCGAGTACTTTTGTTCAATTTCTGCTTCATCAGTCATATCGAACAAGTACAGGGTTTGATACTCCTTATTGTAGAGGACCCGATACACGCGGTCCCCGACTTCGATGGTCGCTTCGTCCTCTTCTTCCTCAATCAACTCGGTGAACGCTGAGTGAATCGAGTCGATTGAAATCCCTAGTTCCATCTCGAGCTCGAAGATGAGTCGAGACTGTTCATTGAACCAGCTGATACGACGCGCTTCGTCAAAGACGAGAATCCCGATCGGCATGCCGGTGAGCGCCTCTTTCCCGACGTCTTCGATGCGATGCGACAAGGAATGGACGTATTGTTCCCACGCCTTACGCTCACGTCGAATCGTCACTTGCTGATAGATGAAAAAAATCAGCGTGCCCACGAACAGGGTGATTGCCGCCACAATGCTATAGAACGCCAATCCTAACGCGACGAGCAGTCCAATCACATATGGGACGGCGTGACGCGCGTACCGGTTCTTCACTGATGTTATTGCTTCACCACTGTGCATGTGTGCCTCCTAAAATGAGTGATATTCCACCCATGATGTCTAAATGGTTTCTGCTCTATCATATCATATCCGTCCGTTTCACTTACACTCCTACATCAGCTGGTAAAACAAAAAACGACCTATCCCAAGGGATAAGCCGTGTGTCAAAAATTACTCTGCAACGTATGGGAGCAAAGCCATTTGACGTGAGCGCTTGATAGCGACAGTAAGTGGACGTTGGTATTTCGCTGAAGTACCAGTCACACGACGTGGAAGAATTTTACCACGCTCCGAAACGAAGCGTTTGAGCAATTCTACGTCTTTATAATCGATATGAGTGATGTTGTTCGACGTAAAGAAACATACTTTACGACGACGACGACCTCCTGGACGACGTGCCATGTGAAGACCTCCTTTTTAGTTTAGTTTCGAATCGACGCGATCAAAATGGCAGATCGTCATCCGATAAGTCGATTTTTCCGCCACCCGAGAACGGGTCGGCTTCAAAACCTTTGTTTGAGTTCGAGGACTGAGATGAAGTCGAAGAAGCGGCTGCGCCCCATCCTGATCCACTTGACTCACCACCACCGAAGACATCTCCAGCTGGTGCTGTATCACGTTGCGTCGAAGCACCGCGTGGTTCAAGGAAGCGTACGCTATCGGCTACGACTTCTGCCCGGTAACGACGTTGGCCATCTTGACCTTCGTAACTACTGATTTGAAGGCGACCGTCTACGCCGGCCATGCTGCCTTTTTTCAAATATTGCGCCACGTTCTCTGCTTGTTTGCGCCAAACGACACAATCAATAAAGTCCGCCTCTCGCTTCCCATCTTGTCCAGTGAATGGACGATCGCAAGCGAGAGTAAAGCGAGTTACGGCAATCCCGCTCTGCGTGTAACGCATTTCTGGATCGCGTGTCAATCGACCAACTAACACAACTCGGTTAATCATCTCAAAGCTCCCCTTTCGCAATATGAAGCGTTAAGAATTAACGCTCGTCTTTAGTTGTCATTTGACGGACAACGTCATCAGAGATCTTCATGAGACGCTCTGTTTCTTGAATCGCTTTAGGCTCAGCAGTGATGTTGAGAAGAACGTAGTGTCCTTCGCGCATCTTGTTGATTTCGTAAGCGAGACGACGTTTACCCATATCTGTTGTTTTATCAACAGTACCACCGTTTTCAGTGATGACGTTGTTGAAGCGTTCGATTAAAGCTTTCTTCGCTTCCTCATCAACTGATGGACGGATAATGTAAAGAAGTTCGTATTTACGCATTATCTTTCACCTCCTCTTGGACTAACGGCTCCTACCGGTTGTAGGAGCAAGGAGCAAACAATTGTTTTACTCACGTCATAATATACTATCAAACTTCTGTTCATTTTACAATACGTTTCCGCAAAATGGCTTAAACGTTGAAGCGGAACGTGACCACGTCGCCGTCTTGGAAGACGTACTCTTTTCCTTCCGAGCGAAGTTTCCCTTGTTCTTTGACCGTCGTCATGTTGCCAGCAGCTGACAAGTCTTCATACGAGACGACTTCGGCTCGGATGAATCCACGCTCGAAGTCCGAGTGGATGACGCCCGCACATTGTGGGGCTTTCATGCCTTGCTTGAACGTCCAGGCGCGTACTTCTTTCTCACCCGCCGTGAAGTAAGTCGCGAGACCGAGCGTCGAGTAAGCGGCACGAATCAATTGATCGAGACCTGACTCTTCGATACCGAGGTCTTGCAAGAACTCAAGGCGCTCTTCTGGTTCGAGCTCTGAGATTTCTTCTTCGATGCGGGCACAGATGACAATCACTTTCGCCTCTTCTGTCGCCGCGTGTTCACGAACTGCTTGAACGTATGGGTTTTGATCGGTGTCGGCCACTTCGTCTTCACTGACGTTCGCGACGTAAAGCATCGGCTTCATCGTGAGCAATTGGAAGTGTTTGACGATGGCAAGTTGATCGTCTGTCAGCTCAGCGACACGAGCCGGACGCTCCGACTCGAGGACGGCTTGAACGATTTCGAGTGCCTCGAGTTCTTGAGGTGCACCCTTATCTTTCGACTTGACCATTTTTTGGACGCGCGTGATGCGTTTCTCGACCAACTCAAGGTCGGCCAAAATTAACTCGAGGTTGATTGTCGTGATGTCATCGATTGGTGAGACTTTACCTGCCACGTGCGTGATGTTGTCATCTTCAAAGCAACGGACGACTTGGCAAATCGCGTCGACTTCACGGATGTTGGCGAGGAATTTGTTTCCGAGGCCCTCTCCTTTTGAAGCACCTTTCACGATTCCAGCGATGTCTGTAAACTCAAATGCGGTCGGTACGGTCTTCTTCGGTTTGACGAGTTCCGTCAACCGGTCAAGACGCGCGTCCGGCACTTCGACGACCCCAACGTTCGGGTCGATCGTGGCGAACGGATAGTTGGCTGC
The DNA here is from genome assembly GCF_003331145.1 of Exiguobacterium sp. TNDT2. GTDB lineage: Bacteria > Bacillota > Bacilli > Exiguobacteriales > Exiguobacteriaceae > Exiguobacterium. The sequence continues at coordinate 282,551 of NZ_QLVE01000001.1, forward strand.
CTCTACACCGGCTTGCGTGATAGCGTTAAATAATGTCGATTTCCCGACGTTCGGTAATCCGACGATTCCTGCTGTTAATCCCACTTGTATGTCCTCCTCATCCGGCTTTCCCGGGAAATGTTGATCCGTCTGTGGAGTGGGTACATTCAGTACACCACACCGTCACATCCTTCACAATTATAGTTAGTCCTCGATTAAACCGCAACTCACGGTTGTAACATAGAGAAGAACGCCACTTATTCAGCGGCGTTCTCTTGTGGAAGCACTTTTTTCAACCGCTTATCAAAATCTCGGCGTGGCATGAGTACACTCGCCCCGCATCCTTGACACTTGATGCGAATGTCCATCCCGACCCGAGTCACCTGCCAACGGTTCGTTTGACACGCATGCGGTTTCTTCATTTCTACATAATCGTTCAACTCATACGATTTAGCCTGCATTTTCGGGTGCTCCTTTAGTCGATGTGGTTGGCGGCATCATGACGGTCCGTGGATACGGGATCTCAATTCCGCGCTCATCCAGTCCGGCTTTCAACTCTTTATGCAAAATCCGGCCAGCCGCGAAGTGTTGCGTTGGTGGAACTTCGGCCATGAGACGATAGACGACTTCCGACGGTCCAAGCGACTGGACGCCGGCAAGCGTGATCGGCTCGATGAACAAATCGTGATACTTCTCTTCGACCGTCTTCGCAATCTCTTTCAACGCCTTCTCGACCTTACTCGAGTCTTCTTCATAGGCGACGCCGATATCGACGACCGCGACGCTGTTCTCGAGCGAGTAGTTCGTCACTTGCATGATTTGTCCGTTCGGGATGATCGTCACTTGCCCGTTCAATCCCTTCAACTTCGTCGTCCGTATCCCGACTTCGATGACGGTCCCATCGACTTGTTGGTTCAAATTGACGTAATCCCCGTTCTTATACTGATTTTCAAAAATGATGAAGGCACCGGTGATGACGTCTTTCACCAAGTTTTGCGCGCCAAACGAGATGGCGAGACCGGCGACCCCGGCCGATGCAATCAAACCGGCGATATTGACGCCAAACTGGCCGAGCACCGTCAAAATCATAATCAGCCCGAGCACATAACGAATGGTGTTTTGGGCCAGTTTCGACAGCGTCTCATTTTGCCGTTGGGCGACGATATTATCTTCTTTGATTTTACGTAATGCGAATACACGTTGAACCATCGACGTCAAAATACGTGACGCCACATAAAGTCCCAAAATGATGAGTGCGACACCCGTCAATTTGATGGCGAGGCCAATCCACATCTCTGTATCTTGGAAATAGGCGACGAACCGATTGACGTTATCAATCGTCTCATCGGCCACCGTACTCAAGTCTGTCTCTGTATTTTGTGAAGCCATTTTGTCACCTCTAAAGTTATAGATTCTAACCCATCAAACCATAATTGACGACTTTTCTCAAACCCTACATCCGGACGTTATAAGTTTCGATGTTCCGGGAATGGGATAATACGATGTCATTCCGCAATTGCAACTAGACGCAGACAGCTTAGAAGAGAGGATGAGATTCATGCCGTTTCGCCTAAAACCTCATAAACCATACTCTTTCTTTATCGAACATACCGAACGGAGTGGATCCAAGCTCTTTGCCGATCAACTACACGATCAGTTAGCGAGAGAGACGCATCGTCCGATTGTCCTCGTGTGCATCGGCTCCGACCGTTCAACCGGTGACTCTCTCGGACCGCTTGTCGGCACGTTCCTCGAAGAACGATCCGTCCGCAATATCCATGTCTACGGGACGTTGACGAAACCGGTCCACGCCTTGAACCTCGTCGAGACGCTCCATGAGGTACAGACACGATTTCACCGCCCCCTCATCATCGCCATAGACGCCTGTCTCGGCCGATTGTCTAGCGTCGGGTATATCTTCTTCTCAGAAGGGCCGCTCGCTCCTGGAGCCGGTGTCCAAAAAGAGCTCCCTTCGGTCGGTGAGTACAATATTAAAGCTGTCGTTAACGTGAGCGGCTTTATGGAAATGATGATTTTGCAGAACACGCGCTTACATCTCGTCTATGAGTTGGCCCGTTTCATCACCGACGGCTTCGCCGAATTCGACTCACGAATCGGACGGCTTCATCAAGAAGAAGCGGCCATTACTCGGCTACGTCAGTCTCGAGACGAATCAAAATCTTGAGGCGATAAGAGCGTCAACAGATGCTCCAAATCCTCTTGCGAGAAATACTTCAGTTCAAGCACGCCCCCTTTTCGACGCGGGCGAATCGATACATCCATTTGAAGACGTTCCGCAAGCACCGCCTCGACGGCTTCCACGTCGGCGTCTGAGCGCTTGAGCGTCTTTTTTTCGATACGTTCTTTTTGTAAGTAGCGCTCGAGCCGGCGGACCGTCCACTGCTCGGCGATGACGCGACGAGCAATTTGCTCCATCGCCTGAACCGATTTCATCCCTGTGATGGCACGGGCATGTCCCATCGTCAACTCACCGACCATGACCGCATGTTGGACCGCACTCGGTAAACGGAGCAATCTCAGGCTGTTCGTCACGTGACTCCGACTTTTCCCGACACGTTCAGCGAGCTGTTGCTGGGTCAATCCGAGCGTCTGCATCAACTGTTCGTAGGCGAGCGCTTCTTCAATCGCATTCAAGTCGGCGCGTTGGATGTTCTCAATTAAGGCGAGTTCCATGACGCGGTCCGAGTCGGCCGTGACGATTAACGCCGGGATGTCCGTCTTACCGGCTAACTTCGCGGCTTGGAACCGCCGTTCTCCGGCAATAATCTCATAAAACCCGCTCGCTTTACGGACGACAATCGGTTGCAATACACCGTAGCGTTCAATCGACTGCCTGAGTTCATTTAGCTTTTCCGGTTCAAACTGCTTTCGAGGCTGATTCGGATTCGGGCGAATGTAGTTGATTGAAATTCGTTCCATCCTGATTCCTCCATTTCATCTGATTGCTACAAAAAAAGCACAGGCTCACTGTTGTGGCCGTGCTTTTGGGATTCGAATCCGAATTTCCACAAACTCTTCTTCATCGACTTCCTCGGTTTGGACTTCGATGCCGGTTTTGCCAATCAAACTGATGGAGTCCCGGATCGTATTAATGGCGATTCGCGTGTCCCTGGCGAAACTTTTTGTCCGACGGCGTTGCTTTTTCGGTTTCCGTTTCTCTTCTTCGATTGGAGTCATCAAAAAATCGACGCGTTCTTCCGTCTCTTTGACGTTGAAGTCTTGTTCTAATATCTCCATGAGCACCTGGATTTGAAGACCGGACTCTTTAAGCGGCAAGAGTGCCCGGGCATGACGTTCATTAATTTGGCGGTTGCGCAAACATTGCTTCACATCTTCCGGTAGTTTCAACAAACGCAATTTATTGGCGATTGTCGACTGACTTTTTCCAAGGCTCTTTGCAAGCTCAGCTTGTTTCAACCCATTCATGGCGAGCAGACGATCATACGCTTCTGCTTCCTCAATCGGACTTAGCTGCTCCCGCTGCAAGTTTTCAATCAATGCCAAAGCAGCCGTCGTATCGTCATCCATTTCCCGAACAATAGCGGGAATGAATGACCAACCGAGTGACTTGACAGCTCGGAAACGACGTTCTCCAGCGACAATTTCGTAGCGGTCCTCTTCCGCCTTACGAACGATGATCGGCTGTAAAAGTCCATACTCATCAATCGTGACGGCCAATTCTTCGATCTTAGCCGGCTCGAATACTTTACGCGGTTGATAACGGTTCGGTAAAAGCGACGATAAAGCGATTTTTTGGACAGGATCACTCTCTTTAACTTCTACCAGCTCCATGACGGCTACTTTCGGTCGATTTCCGAGCAGTTTGGCAATTGTTTTCTTCAACGTCGGCACCCCTCTATGTAAAAAAATAAGCAGATTCCACTACCGGAATCTGCTTGTTGTTTCACGTGAAACACACTCACTCAGATTAGCGGCTCTTTCGCCGGGGTACCCGCTTTACGTGGATATTTCCCAGGCGTTTTTCGTAATTTATCTACAATTACGATATTACGCTCACTCATCTCTCCTGGCAATAGGAACTGGTGTGTCGTTTTTACTTTCCCACCGAGCACGGCCAAGGCGTTTTTCGCATCGACAAGCTCGTCGGAAACCTTCGCCGCTTTGAGCGCTACGAACGTTCCGCCGACTTTTGCGAGCGGTAAACAGTACTCGGCGAGCACCGTCATCCGGGCGACCGCACGGGCGGTTACGACGTCAAATTGCTCACGAAATTTTTTATTTTTTCCAAACTCTTCGGCGCGTCCGTGATGGAACGCCACACCTTCTAACCCTAGCGCGAGCGCGAGTTCGTTCAAGAATGTGATTCGCTTATTGAGCGAGTCGATAATCGTCACGTGAAGGTGCGGGAATAGAATTTTGAGCGGCAAACTCGGGAATCCTGCCCCGGCACCGACGTCACAGACGGTCTCGACGTTTGAAAAGTCGAAATGGAACGCCGCGCTGAGTGAGTCGTAGAAATGCTTCAAATACACTTCTTCCTTGTCCGTGATTGCCGTCAAATTCATCTTCTCATTCCACTCGACGAGCATCTTGAAATACAGTTCGAACTGAGCGAGTTGTTTCTCGCTCAATTCAAACCCTTCTGCCTGCAACGCCTCAATAAATTGGGATTGGTTCATCGTTTCACTCCACTGTCGCGTATTGTCCTTGCTCGATATAGACAAGAAGAATCGAGACGTCCGCCGGGTTTACCCCGGAAATACGTGACGCTTGTCCAATCGAGAGCGGACGCACTTGTTTTAGTTTTTGTTTCGCTTCCGTCGCAAGACCACCGATTGCATCATAATCGAGTTTCTCCGGAATCCGTTTTTCTTCCATCCGACGCATCTTCTCAACTTGCTCGAGTTGCTTCGAGATGTAGCCTTCGTATTTTACTTGAATCTCGACTTGCTCCGCCACTTCAAACGGCACTTCGATCGGAGCCGGTGCAAAGCGCGTGAGTGTCGCGTACGTCACTTCAGGCCGCTTTAAAAGAATACTGGCATGCGTCGCTTCTTTGAGCGGGTTCGCGCCAACTTCTTCGAGCACAGCGTTCACCTCAGCTGACGGTTTGATGACGAGTCCGTTGAGACGCTTCACTTCTGCCGCAATGGCGACTCGTTTGTCTTCCAGGTGGGCATGACGCTCTGGTGACAATAGACCGACCTCGTGTCCGATATCGCTCAAGCGAAGGTCCGCATTGTCGTGACGCAAAAGCAACCGATATTCGGCACGTGATGTGAGCAAGCGGTACGGCTCGTTCGTCCCTTTCGTCACGAGGTCGTCAATCAAGACGCCGATATACGCCTGTGAGCGGTCCAAGATGACTGGCTCTTTGCCGAGCACTTGGCATGCGGCGTTGATTCCGGCCATAATGCCTTGCCCGGCCGCTTCTTCGTAGCCGCTCGTTCCGTTGATTTGACCGGCTGTGAACAATCCGCCGACCTTCTTCGTCTCGAGTGTCGGCCAAAGTTGCGTCGGTACGACTGCATCGTACTCAATCGCATATCCAGGCCGCATCATCTCTGAGTTCTCAAGTCCCGGGATCGTCCGGAGCATTTGATGCTGAACGTCTTCCGGCATGCTCGTTGAGAAGCCTTGAACGTAAATTTCTTCCGTTTCGCGACCTTCCGGCTCGAGGAAGATTTGGTGACGCGGTTTATCGTTGAACCGGACGACTTTATCTTCAATCGATGGGCAGTAACGTGGGCCCGTCCCTTTGATGGCACCCGAGTACATCGGTGAACGATGCAAGTTCTCATCGATCAACTGGTGTGTCCGCTCGCTCGTATACGTGAGCCAGCACGGGATTTGATCAATCGGATTGAGGTCCGTCGACGTGTAAGAGAAGAGCGACGGATTGTCGTCACCCGGCTGAATCTCTGTCTTCGAGTAATCGATCGTCTTGCCGTCGATGCGTGGCGGTGTCCCCGTCTTAAAACGAACGAGTTCGAGCCCGAGTTCTTCTAAATGCTTCGACAATTCGACCGAAGGCATCTGGTTGTTCGGACCGCTCTCATACGACAATTCGCCGATGATAATTTGACCGCGCATGAACGTACCCGTCGTGACGATGACCGCTTTCGAGCGGTACTCCGAACCGGTATTCGTGACGACACCGGCGACTTTCCCGTCTTCGATGAGAAGTCGTTCGACGAGCGCTTGACGAAGCAATAGGTTCGGTTCGTCTTCAAGCACTTTCTTCATATGATTTTGGTATTGGAATTTGTCCGCTTGCGCTCGTAATGCGCGCACTGCTGGACCTTTTGATGTGTTGAGCATCTTCATTTGAATGTATGTCGCATCGATCGCCTTCGCCATCTCGCCGCCGAGGGCATCGATTTCGCGAACGACGATCCCTTTCGCGGGACCACCGATCGATGGGTTGCAGTACATGAATCCGACCATATCCGGATTCATCGTGAGCATCGCCGTTTTCGCGCCCATGCGTGCCGAAGCCAGTGCGGCCTCGATCCCTGCATGACCGGCTCCGATGACGATGACATCAAACTCGCCTGCCGTGTAAGCCATAGTTGTTCCTCCTTATTATTTCCCAAGACAAAACTGTGAAAAGAGTTGATCAATCAAACTTTCTTGAACAGTGTCCCCGTTGATCTCGCCGAGCGTGTCCCACGCCCGTCGTAAATCGATTTGGACCATATCGATCGGCAAATTCATGACGGCACTTCCGAGCGCCTCATCGATTTGTTCGATCGTCCGTTTGATGAGTTGAATGTGTCGTGCGTTCGAGATATATGTCATATCCTGTGATTCGACGCCTTTAGCGAAGAACAAGTTCGAGATCGCCTTCTCCAATGCGTCGATTCCTTCTTCTAATAAGAGAGACGTCGCCACGATCGGGCGACCTGCCGCTAGTTTCTCCAGCTTAGAAGAATCCATACTTTGTGGCAAGTCCGTCTTATTAATGATGATGATGGCGTTCATACCCGCAATCGCCTCAAACAAGGCCTCATCCTCGACAGTCAGACCTTCATGCCCGTTCAAGACGAGCAAAATTAAGTCCGCACCCGCGAGCGCCTTGCGCGACTTCTCGACACCGATCCGCTCGACGATATCTTCCGTCTCCCGAATCCCGGCCGTATCAATCAATTTGAGGGGAACGCCTTTGACGTTCACATACTCTTCGATCGTATCGCGCGTCGTGCCGGCGATTTCCGTGACAATCGCTTTCGTCTCTTGCACGAGCGTGTTCATGAGCGATGACTTGCCGACGTTCGGCCGACCGATAATCGCTGTCGCGAGACCTTCCCGCAAGATTTTCCCTTGTCGCGCCGTCTCGAGCAGTTGCTCGAGCACACGCTTCACTTCGCCCGCCTTGTCTTCGACGATGGCTTGGGTCATTTCTTCGGCGTCGTATTCCGGATAGTCGATGTTGACTTCGACGGCCGCAATCGTCTCAAGCAACAGTTGACGCAAGTCGCGGACGAGCCGCGACAGACGTCCTTCCATCTGTGACATGGCGACGTTCATGGCCCGATCCGTTTTGGCACGAATCAAATCCATGACGGCCTCTGCTTGCGACAAATCGATGCGTCCATTTAAAAAGGCGCGTTTCGTGAACTCGCCCGGTTCTGCCAAGCGGATGTCCGGTTGTTCAAGAATCAGTTCGAGGACACGATTGACCGCGACGATTCCTCCGTGGCAATTGATTTCGACGACGTCTTCTCGCGTGAACGTCTTCGGTGCGCGCATAATGCTCACCATGACTTCATCGACGACCTCGTCTGTGCCAGGACGTTTTAATTTTCCGTAATGGATCGTATGTGACTCCACTTCCGTCAAATCTTTTCCAGAAAACACACGGGACACCGTCTCGACGGCGCGGTCACCGGACAAGCGGACAATTCCGATTGCCCCTTCACCCATCGGCGTCGAAATTGCCGTAATCGTGTCAAACTCTAGCATCATCTTTCCCTCCCATACTTCTTACTACTTCCTTTATCTTATGCATAACGCACCTACTATACACGATATTTGTCTCAAACGAAAGAGTCCGACCTCTCGAGTAATGGTTGCATTTCGTTGAATTACTTTAGTACAATAAAGGAATATATTTCCATAGAGGACGTGATGAAATGCGACAGCAAGCTGCCATCGCCACATTGACTGACAGCCTCATTTCCGATCCGGATGTGCAGGCCATATTCTTGAAAGGATCGTTCGGGCGTGGTGAAGCGGATGAACATTCCGACGTCGACTTGTACGTCATGGTCGCCAACGATAGCCTGAATACGTTCTTGTCGCGCCGCCGCGACCATCTGGCCACGTACCGCCCGATTCTGCTCGAAGACGAAATCGATATCGTGGCCCCGCAACTGATCGTCGTCTATGATGATTTCTTGCATCTCGACTTCTTCACGGTGACGGCGGACACGTTGAACCATCAAGACACAATTACGGTGCTGTATGACCCAGAACACCGGCTACAACATCACTCGAGTTTACTCGCTTTGTCAGCTAAAGACTTGGACGGACACGTAATCGATGCGGTTTGGTTCTTTTTCCAATATACGAAAGCCCGCGATCGTGGCAACGATGTCTGGGCCGTCGAGATGCTCCGGCAAGGGATGAGTCATTTCGCTTATGCGCTCGCTGCTCACTATGAACCTGAACGAGCCGCGCTCGGGTTGAAAGACGTGGCCGCCCAAAAGCGGATTGAAATCCGGAGCTTCTATGAAGCGTTGACACCCGACCATCATCCCACAGCTGCGCGTTGGTATGTCGCTCGCCTTGAAGCCGAACGATCCTTCTTTGAGACGACGGATGCGTTCGAGCAGATTGGCCCCTTTTTCGATCATCTCATGGCACGCGAAAAAAGCCGCTCCTAATGTGAGCGGCTTTCGTTTATGCTTGCTGACGTCTCGAGGAGCGTAGGGTGAAGTAAAGAACCCATTCGATTACTCCGACGGCGATGAGAAAACCGCCTAACAATTGGAACAAGACGAGCAGACTATCGAACGGGTTCGCCAACATGAGTAACCCGATTCCAATCCATAACAGACTACTCAGCATGAAGTACATCCACCGATTGGCGATCGTCCGGCGAAATCCGACGGCCTGAATCAATCGGATGATCCCCCCAAACAAGAATAGAACGCCGATAAAGATTGGAAGCAGGCTTGCTAATGTTTCGGCGAAGAAAAAGACAATCAAGGCGATCAATAAATAGATGATTCCCATGAAGAAACCGGCTGGGAGACCGTCTCGCTTATGGCGCAACCCTTGAACGATGGCGACGAGACCGATGATGGCAAAATAAGCTGCGATCAAATAGACGATCGCGTCAAAAAAGACACGTGGATACAAGATGATGAGTAACCCGATCATCACGTAGAGCGCCGCTTGAATGAACGTCGACCGTTCCAGCCGTTTGATAAGCGTCTCCATCCTAAAGACCCCTTTCTGATTCGACGAATTCAACTACCTCTTTCTTTATTCCCGTATTCTGTCCCCATCTATCCAACACGACAAAAAAGGCTGTGGATTGTTTATCCACAGCCTCAACGTTTACTTACGTTTTTTCTTTTTCGTCTTCTTCTCTTCTTCTGCGAGTGCGGCACGTTCTGCTTCTTTCGCCGCGATCTTCGCTTCAGCTTGGACTTTCATCTTCTCACGCATCGGGAGCATGATTGCCATCGTCACGATGATTGAGATGATGTAACCGACGACCCAGTACATCGAGAGGGCTGCAGGAAGCGTGATCGACATGACGAAGATCATCACCGGGAAGATATAGAGCATCATTTTCAATTGCGGGTTCTGTTCTTGACCCGCCATTGAGATTTTTTGTTGTGCATACGTCAAGATTGCCGCGAGAATCGGCAAGATGAACGTTGGATCTGGCGCCCCGAGGTCGAACCAGAGAAACTGTGCTTCAAAGATTTCAGGTGTCCGACGAATCGCATCGTAGAACGCGAAGAGGATCGGCATTTGAATCAAGATTGGCAAGCAGCCCGCGAGCGGGTTGATTTGATACTCTTGATACATCTTCATCATTTCTTCTTGAAGCTTGCGTTGCGTCTCTTGGTCTTTCGAGCTGTACTTCTCACGCAGCTTGAGCATCTCCGGCTGCAACACTTGCATCGCACCCATACTCTTCGTCTGCTTGATCATAAGCGGTAAAATCAAGAGGCGAACGATAATCGTCGCAACGATGATCGAGTATCCGTACTGCCACGTCCCACCGATTAAGTAAGCCGCTTCTTTCAACAACCATGCCAATGGCCAAACAAAGTATTTCGACCAGAAGCCTTCCGTCTCAGCCGTGATCGGCTCTCCTTGGATCGTCGATGGGTCGACACAACCAGCCATCAACATGATGACGCCGGTCATGACGGCCAACAATCCTAATTTTAGCTTTTTGCTCATAGTTCCTCCTACGCTTTCTTTATCGATTCTTTTGTTTCATCACACGTCTATCGGTCAATCCTAATTAGTTCGCGTTATATATGAAAGAACGAGCTCGGATTGTTACGATCAATCGACTTGTCTCTGCTTCCAAACTTTAGCCCGTTTAAAGACGTGTTTCAAGCTTTCCGTCACTTCATCTTGTGCAAGGGACGTCGCAGGTTTGCGCGCAATGATGACGTAATTGTGCGGAGCCACGTTTGGTTCGAGCAAGCGAAGCGATTCACGCATCAATCGTTTCATCCGGTTTCGTTCCACGGCATTTCCAAGCTTTTTACTGACCGACAGTCCGACCCGGAAGTGCGCTTGATCCGCTTTTTGCGTGTAGACGACAAACTGACGATTGGCCACGGAGCGTCCTTCACGAAACACCGCTTGGAACTCTTCATTCTTTTGCAGGCGGTATTCTTTTTTCAAAATTCTCACTCCATCCTTCACTTCAAAAATCGTCAACTAACATCATACCATATCCCGTAGATTTCAACGAGGGCGAATCAGTTTTTTCCGTCCGTTTGTGTGCCTTCTGTGACGATATAAAAAAATTGCCCAAGGAGGATTCCTCGGGCAATCTCATGATCTGTATTAGACAGTCAAGGCTTTGCGGCCTTTACGACGGCGAGCTGCAAGAATGTTGCGGCCGTTTTTAGTCGCCATGCGTGCACGGAATCCGTGAACTTTCTTACGCTTACGGTTGTTAGGATTGAAAGTTGGTTTCATGGTTAAAGCACCTCCTCAAGGTTAACGCTCTATTAGCAAGTTATAGTTTCATTTAAGGCAGTCTTTAAGATTATATAAACAGTTCCCCAGATTGTCAATGAGTTTTCGTTAGGTTTTCCATTAGGGCGAAATCAATTGCCAGGGGAAGAGAAGACGATCTCTTGACGGCACGATTTAGAAGAAACGAAAGCAATAAGTAACATCAAGAATTAACAATCCTACAGTGACTTTTTTACAAACAGCTATCTTAAGCCATTTTATCCACATATCCCAAGAGTTATCCACACTTATATGTGAATAACTCTTTCTTTTTCAAGAAATTAAGCATGGCGTTTTTTAATTTTTCATTTTCTTCTCTTAAAAAAATATTCTTCTCCATTCCTTCTTCCTCTTTTGTGCATAACTTTTCTCAACACAACTTTCCTTACTAACAATTATCCACAACATATCCACAGTTTATCCACACTGTACACAGCGTGTGGATAACTACCTGTGGATTCTTTTGTCTATCTGTGGATAAATACCAAAAACCGTTGCCACGTCTATTTTATTTTGATAAACTGAATGTGCACAAACTTGTGGATGAACTTTTAGCAATTCCAAGATATACACAGGCTGTGGATAACTGTTATCCCCAACATCAACACCATGTGGATAACGTTATCCACAGTTTTTGTTCTCTGGGGATAATCCGAGTATCTACTATAGAATAGTGATTGTGTATATCGTGTGAATAAGTTTCGCCAACATGTGAGTAAAGGAGGCCTTTCATTGAAGAATGCTCGCGAGATTTGGAGAAATGTTTTATCTCTGATTGAAGAAGAGGAACGAACACCAAAAGCCAGCTTTGATATGTGGTTGAAATCAACAGAAGGAATTTCGTTGATGGGGACGACACTCGTCGTATCTGCACCGGCAAGTTTCATCGTAACTTGGCTCGAACGTCAGTACTTATCTTTGTTACAAGACACGATTGAAGAAGTAACAAACAATAAGCTTGAGATTCATTTTATCGAGGAGTCGCAAGCACACAAGTATGCACCTGCGGATGGATCGAAAGAAACGATTGCTGCCACAGAAATGAAAGAACAGCCGCTTCCAGTACTGCAAAAAGAGGAAGGGAGCCTCGGACAACTGAATGACAAATACATTTTCGAGACATTTGTCATCGGCTCCGGAAACCGGTTTGCCCATGCCGCCTCGCTTGCCGTGGCGGAAGCACCGGCGCGCGCTTACAATCCGCTCTTCATCTATGGGGGAGTCGGACTCGGCAAGACACATTTGATGCATGCGATTGGGCATTACGTAAAAGGGCAGAAGCCTGGCGCACGGATTGCTTACGTATCATCTGAAAAGTTCACAAATGAGTTCATCAACTCGATTCGTGATAATAAGACCGAAGAGTTCCGCAACCGTTATCGGAACATCGATGTCCTCTTGATTGATGACATTCAGTTCTTGGCGGGTAAAGAGCAGACACAGGAAGAGTTCTTCCATACGTTCAATGCGCTTCATAACGACCAAAAACAAATCGTCATCTCTAGCGACCGACCGCCAAAAGAGATTCCGACGCTCGAAGACCGCCTTCGTTCACGGTTCGAATGGGGACTGATCACAGACATCACACCGCCTGACCTCGAAACGCGGATCGCCATCTTACGTAAGAAGGCGACAGCAGAAGGGCTTGATATCGCAAACGACGTTATGCTGTACATCGCCAATCAAATCGACACGAACATTCGGGAACTCGAAGGGGCGTTGACGCGTGTCGTCGCCTACGCCAAACTCGTCGGTCGTCCGATTGATCCGGATGTCGCTGCCGAAGCGTTGCACAACATCATGCCGGTCCAAGAAGCGAAGAAAATCGTCATTCGTGACATTCAAGAGATCGTCGGTCGTCACTTTAATATTGAAGTCGATGAATTGAAGGCGAAGAAGCGGACGAAGACGCTCGCATTCCCTCGTCAAATTGCGATGTACTTGTCACGTGAGATGACGGAAAGCTCGCTTCCTAAGATAGGAGAAGAGTTCGGTGGACGCGATCACACGACAGTTATCCACGCTCATGAGAAAATTAGTACGTTACTCAAGCATGATCCAGAGATGCAAGAGACGATTCAGACACTAAAGAAGGCTTTGTCCTAACGTCTTATATTTCGCTGTGGATATCCTGTGGATAAACCCACATAGTTATCCACACGTTATTCACAGGCAGAATGGCTTAGTACGAGTGGTTTAAGTGACTTATCCCCAGTATCCACAGCCCTTATTACTATTATGACTTAAATAATACTATTATTATTAAACTATATGACTCATTTCACTTAGGAGGAATTATCCACATGCACTTAACGATTCAGCGAGATGTATTCATGCAAGCCGTACAAGATGTATCGAAAGCCGTTGCTTCAAGAACGACGATTCCAATCCTCACGGGATTAAAACTCGAGGCTCATGCCGATGGATTGACGCTCACAGGAAGTGATACCGAGATTTCAATCGAACGCTTAATCCCGATTGAAGAAGGCGGAATCGAACTCATTCAAATCCAACGAGCAGGCAGCGTCGTGCTCAATGCACGCTTCCTTGGCGAAATTGTTAAAAAGTTGCCGACGAATGAAGTGACACTTGAAGTGTCTCCAAACTTTATGACGCGGATTGAGTCAGGACAAGCCGAATTCCACTTGAACGGACTCGACCCAGATGAATACCCACGTCTTCCCGAGCTTTCAAGCGAGCGTCGTTTTTACTTGCCGGCTGATCTGTTGAAGACAATCATCCGCCAGACGAGCTTCGCTGTATCAGCACAAGAGACACGTCCGGTTCTTACAGGGGTTAACTTCTCAGCCGAAAAAGGCTTTTTGACGTGTGTCGCCACGGATAGCCACCGTTTAGCCCTCCGTCGGGCACGCTTCGAGACAGACAACGATTTGACGTTCCAAAACGTCGTCGTACCGGGCCGCTCATTGAACGAGCTCGCTAAATTGCTCGACCGCGAAGAGTTGCCAGTCGAGATCGTTTTGACAGATCAACAAATTTTATTCCGAATGAAAAACATCTCGTTCTTCTCACGTCTCTTAGACGGGGCGTACCCAGACACATCACGTTTGATTCCAGAAGAGTACCGGACAGCGGTCCGTTTGAACGCTAAAGATTTCTTGCAGGCAATTGACCGAGCCTCGCTGCTCGCACGGGCCGATCGCAACAACGTCATTAAATTTGTCGCGGAAGAAGCGACGACGGTTGAAGTTTCGTCCCACTCTCCAGAAGTCGGGAAAGTGTCAGAACGCGTCAGCATCCTGTCGCTTGAAGGGGAAGAGTTAAAAATTTCATTCAACTCTAAATTTGTGATGGATGCACTCCGTGCGCTTGATGCTTCAGAAATCGAAATCCAGTTTACGGGTTCGATGCGACCGTTCATCTTGCGTCCGGTCGAACAGGATAGCGTCCTTCAGTTGATCTTGCCAGTCCGTACGTCTTAAATCTGACGGAGCGGATTCGGGGATGATGAGGTGTTTCACCTTATCATCCCCGTTTTTGCCTTATTCGACGTTTTTCGATAAACTAATAAGTATGGCGATTTTTTGTACTAAGTATGAAAGAAAGGAAGTGACGACATGCAAAAAGTGTCGATTACAACCGAGTATGTAACACTCGGACAATTTTTGAAGTTGGCTGATATTATTTCAAGCGGAGGCCAAGCGAAATTCTTTTTAGAGGACGTTCAGATCAAAGTGAACGGCGAGGTCGATCAACGTCGCGGACGGAAACTACGGGATGGGGATACGATCGAAGTCGAAGGCTTCGGAGACTTCCAAATCGAGGGGAACTAACGTGCACTTAAAGTCGATCCGATTGCAAAACTACCGCAACTACGAAACCCTCGAGCTAGATTTTTCAGAACAGACGAACGTTCTCATCGGGGAAAATGCCCAAGGGAAAACGAATCTACTCGAATCGATTTACGTACTTGCGCTCGCGAAGTCACATCGGACGACGCAAGACCGTGAACTAATCGGCTGGGAAGCGGATGCTGCGATGGTCGAAGGACGGATTCACAAACGGACCGGTGAGACGGTCCAATCGATCACGTTTTCACCGAAAGGGAAAAAAGCGAAATTGAACCATCTCGAACAACGTCGTCTCAGCGACTACGTTGGGGCCTTCAACGTCGTGCTGTTCGCACCAGAAGACCTCGCCATCGTCAAAGGCAGCCCACAAGGACGACGTCGGTTTTTAGATATGGAGATCGGGCAAGTGAGTCCTGTTTATCTACATGAATTAAACCAGTACTTGAAGACGCTAAAGCAACGAAACACCCTGTTGAAACAGCTCTCAATCAAAGGCGGGGATGAGACACTGCTCGAGGTACTCACCGATCAAATGATTGAGCTTGCGGTGAAAATCGTTTCACGGCGCCATCATTTCATCGATCAACTCGAAAAATGGGCCGGACCGATTCACGCCGGCATCACGCGAAACTTGGAGACACTGACGATTCAGTACGTATCGGATACATTCCAAAAAGAACGTTACCCAAAAGATGCGATGTTTGAAACGTATCGTCGAAAATTTGATAAAATAAGAGAGAACGAACGAAGACGAGGTGTGACGTTATTTGGTCCGCATCGAGATGATTTTGAGTTGTACGTCAACAATCGCAATGTCCAAACGTTCGGTTCGCAAGGTCAGCAGCGCACAGCGGCTTTGTCTTTAAAGCTAGCGGAGATTGAACTGATTCACGAAGAGGTCGGGGAATATCCGCTGCTCTTGTTAGATGACGTGTTATCTGAATTAGACGACCATCGCCAAACCCATCTGCTCGATACGATGGGCCAAAAAGTCCAAACGATTATCACGACAACCAATATTGATGGGATCGCTCACGAAACGATTCAACAAGCAAAGGTGTTTCACGTGAAACAGGGCGAAGTTGAAACAGAATCTGTATGAAGTAAGACCAATCCATATGAACACCAATTCATATATAGTAGGTGAATGAAACCGATGAGTAACGAAAACGAAAAACAAATGCAAGATTATGGTGCCGATCAGATTCAAGTACTTGAAGGATTAGAAGCTGTTCGCAAACGCCCGGGGATGTATATCGGTTCGACGAGCTCACGAGGACTCCACCACTTGGTATGGGAAATCGTCGACAACTCGATTGACGAAGCACTCGCCGGACACTGTGACACGATTACGGTCACAGTAGAACCAGGTAATTCGGTCGTTGTTGAAGATAACGGACGAGGGATCCCGGTCGACGTTCAAAAGAAAACGGGCCGTCCAGCCGTTGAAGTCATTTTCACCGTCCTTCATGCCGGAGGTAAATTTGGTGGTGGCGGATATAAAGTTTCAGGCGGTTTGCACGGCGTCGGGGCCTCAGTCGTTAACGCCTTGTCGACGAAACTTGAAGTATTCGTTCGCCGTAACGGCAACGTCTACTACCAATCATTCAAACGCGGTGTCCCACAAGGTGAACTCGAAATCGTTGGTACGACTGATACGACGGGGACGACTGTCCGTTTCTTCCCGGACGGCGATATCTTTGAGGAGACGCTCGAATATGACTTTGATTTACTTGCCACACGTCTGCGCGAACTTGCCTTCCTGAACAAAGGGCTTCGCATTGTCGCAAAAGACGAGCGCAGTGATGAGACGATTGAACGCAACTATCATTACGAGGGCGGAATCAAGTCATACGTTGAACATTTGAACCGCTCAAAAGCCTCAATCCACGATGAGCCTGTCTATGTACATGGGACGAAGGATGGGATTGAAGTTGAGATCGCGCTTCAGTACAACGAAGGATTTGCGAGTAACATCTATTCATTCACGAACAACATTCCGACCCACGAGGGCGGAACGCACGAGACAGGGTTCAAAACGGCACTCACTCGTTCGATCAACGACTATGCAAAACGCTTCGGTCTCATGAAAGAAGCCGATGGAAGCTTGTCAGGGGATGACGTACGTGAAGGATTGACGGCGATTGTCTCGGTCAAACACCCATCGCCACAGTTCGAGGGTCAAACGAAGACAAAGCTTGGCAACGCTGACGCTCGTACAGCGACAGACTCGCTCTTCACGGACACGTTCGAGCAATTCTTGCTTGAGAACCCATCTGTCGGTCGATTGATCGTCGACAAAGGCTTGATGGCGGCACGTGCTCGTCTTGCGGCGAAACGTGCTCGCGAAATGACTCGCCGAAAAGGAATCCTCGAAGTCAGTTCATTGCCTGGGAAACTAGCAGACTGTTCATCGAAAGATGCATCGAAGTCTGAATTGTACATCGTTGAGGGTGACTCGGCCGGTGGCTCTGCAAAATCAGGTCGCGATCGTCACTTCCAAGCGATTTTGCCGATTCGAGGTAAAATCATTAACGTCGAAAAAGCGAGACTCGATAAGATTTTAGCCAACCAAGAAGTTCGTACAATTATTACGGCGCTCGGGACTGGGATCGCGGAAGAGTTCGATCTCGCGAAGGCGCGGTACCATAAATTGATTATCATGACCGATGCCGACGTCGATGGAGCCCACATTCGGACACTGCTCTTAACGTTCTTCTACCGTTATATGCGTCCGCTCGTCGAAAGCGGCTATGTGTATATCGCACAACCGCCACTTTACGGCTTGAAGCACGGAAAAGACGTCACCTACGTCCAAAATGAACGGGAACTGCAAGAAGCGATTAAACAGCTTCCAGAAAATGCTCGTTACAGTGTACAGCGTTACAAAGGTCTTGGTGAGATGGACCCTGAACAACTGTGGAGCACGACGATGAATCCAGAGACACGCTCGATGCTTCGTGTCGACCTTCAAGACGCCATTGAGGCGGATGAGATCTTTGAGACGCTCATGGGTGACAATGTCGAGCCGCGACGTGATTTCATCCAATCACATGCGCATTACGTGAAAAACCTCGATATTTAAAAAGAAGGGTAGGCAATAACGAATGGCAGAACAAGAAAATATCAAGGATATAAATATTAGCCAAGAGATGCGCACCTCGTTCATGGACTATGCGATGAGCGTTATCGTGTCACGTGCCCTTCCAGACGTACGAGACGGTCTGAAACCGGTTCACCGCCGCATTCTTTATGCGATGAACGAGCTCGGGATTCGTGCCGATAAGCCTCATAAGAAGTCGGCGCGTGTTGTCGGTGACGTTATCGGTAAGTATCATCCGCACGGTGACTCTGCCGTTTACGAGACGATGGTTCGGATGGCGCAAGACTTTAGTTACCGTTACGAACTCGTAGATGGCCACGGAAACTTCGGTTCTGTTGACGGTGACTCGGCGGCAGCGATGCGTTACACAGAAGCGCGGATGTCGAAAATCGCGATGGAACTCGTCCGTGATATCGGGAAGAATACAATCGATTACCAACCGAACTTTGACGGGGAAGAGAAAGAACCGGTCGTCATGCCAGCCCGGTTCCCGAACTTCTTGGTTAATGGAACGAGCGGGATTGCGGTCGGGATGGCCACGAACGTACCGCCGCATAACTTGAACGAAGTGATTGATGGGGTGCTTGCATTGACGCATAATCCGGATATCACGATTTCTGAGTTGATGCAGCACATCCCGGGACCTGACTTCCCGACGGCTGGTGAGATTTTAGGACGTAGCGGAATTCGCCGCGCCTATGAGACGGGTCGTGGATCGATCACAATGCGTGCCAAAGCTGAGATCGAAGTGTTGAAAAATGGCCGTGAGCGCATTCTCGTTCATGAAATCCCGTATCAAGTGAACAAAGCGCGACTCGTCGAAAAGATTGCCGATTTGGTACGCGACAAGAAAATCGAAGGCATCACGGACCTTCGTGACGAATCAGACCGTAACGGGATGCGTGTCGTCATTGAAGTACGCCGCGATGCGAATGCCAGTATCATTTTGAACAACTTGTATAAACAAACGCCAATGCAAACGACGTTTGGTGTCAACATGCTCGCCCTCGTCGGAGGTCGACCGAAGACGCTCAACTTGAAACAGGCGATTTATTACTACATTGAGCACCAAAAAGAAGTCGTCCGTCGTCGGACACAATTCGACCTCGACAAGGCTGAGGCGCGTGCGCATATCCTTGAAGGATTGCGCGTTGCACTCGATCATTTGGATGAAGTCATCGCCATCATCCGCAGTACACGGACTGGTGACGAGGCTCGTGAGAAATTGATTGCTCGTTTCGGGTTGTCGACTGAACAGACACAAGCCATTCTCGATATGCGTCTTCAACGTTTGACTGGACTTGAGCGTGAGAAAATCGAAGGCGAGTATCGTGAGATTCGTGCATTGATTGAAGAATTGCGTGCGATTTTAGGGGATGAAGAACTCCTTCTCGACATCATTCGCAATGAACTGACCGAAATCAAAGAACGTTACGGTGATGCACGCCGTACTGTGATTCGTACCGATATCATCGAGCTAGAGGATGAAGACTTGATTCCGGTTCGCGACATGATGATCACACTCACAAGCGAAGGATATATCAAATCAATCCCGAGCGACTCATATCGTACGCAACGTCGAGGCGGACGAGGCAAGCAAGGGATGGGTACGAACGACGAGGACTTCGTGTTACGTCTCTTGTCAGCTTCGACGCATGATACGATTCTCTTCTTTACGAATTTCGGCCGTGTCTTCCGCTTGAAAGGCTATGAGATTCCTGAGATGAGCCGGACTGCGAAAGGGATGCCGATTATCAACTTGTTGCAAGTCGATAAAGGCGAGAAAGTAGAGACGATGATTCCGGTCGACTTCAATAGCTACTTGGCAGACAAAGCGATTGTTGAGGATGGAAGTGAAGATTCGGAAGCAGAAGTGGCAGACGAGCAATTGTCGCTCGTGTTTATCACGAAGCAAGGACTCGTCAAACGCTCACCGCTTTCGGCTTATGCTCGTATCAATAAAAACGGACTTCGTGCCATCAGCTTGAATGACACGGACGAGTTAGTTACTGTCCGTCTTGCGAAGAGCGATGACGAGATGTTGATTGTGACGCGTGAAGGGATGTCGATTCGTTTCCCACTTGAAGGGGAAGTGCGTTCAATGGGCCGTACGGCTCGCGGCGTTCGTGCCATCCGATTGAAAAAGGACGATGATCAAGTCGTTTCGATGGAAATCGTGCGCCCGACCCAAGACGTGTTGATCATCACGGAAAAAGGTTACGGAAAACGTACCGCAATGGAGCAGTTCCGTACACAAGGTCGAGGTGGTTCTGGAATCATCGGAATCAAGACCGACCGCGGTACCGTCGTCGGTATGCGAGTCGTGGATGAGGACGACGATATCATGCTCATGACCGAGCTCGGTGTCGCCATTCGAATTGACGCACAAACGATTTCGCAAATGGGTCGTAGTACACGCGGTGTGAAAGTGATGAACATCGAGAACGGCGATCGCTTAGCGACCATCGCAAAATTGAAAAAAGATGAGCTAGAAGAGGAATCAGCAGATGAGATGGAGAATGGAATTGATGGTGAAGCACCAGAAACCGACCTATCGTCTGAAGTGACCGAATAAGGCGAAACAGGTCGAGCGGAGCTTCCGTTCGACCTTTTTTCATACGATCAGGAGGGATGAGCATGCGACTCGCTATTTCAAACGTTCACGTAGGGATGGTCTTAAAAACATCGGTCTCTTCATTAGAGGCTGGCATTAGACTGACGAATGAACATTTACGCTTGCTTCGGTTTTTAAAAGTGGAGACGATTGAAGTTGCTCCTGTGGAATGTCGTCGCTTCACGCAAGAAGAAGAACGCGATTTGTGTGAGAAGATCCTCCAATATGAACGTCACTATAATCAATGGGAGGAACGAATTGCTCCGAATCCCTATGAAGCCTTAGAATTTATCCATCAATTGTTTCGTCATGATTATCCATTATCAGCTATCGTTACATTTTTCACGAAACAACCACTTCGAAAAAATCACGTCATTCATCATGCGATTTATCGCGCACTCGTTGCAAGGACATTGTCCAAGTATCGGGGGGATGAACATCGACTCCAGTTCGACTACGGCATCGCCTCGTATTTTGCAGACGCCAGCTACGCAAAAATTCGTAAATGGTCGCATATGCGTTATTTCACAAAAATGGAACGAGAGTTATTGTATCAACATCCACTCGTATCGATGGCGATGTTGCCTCAAGATCAGACGTTGCGCCAGCGCGTCAGTAAATTGGTTGCGGAACACCATGAGCGTCTTGATGGCTCTGGCTTTCCGAATCGTCTCGAGGAGCGGTCGCTCCATCCGGCCTCGCCGCTGTTCATTGTGGCAGATCGATTTTGTCAGTTGACAGCCCCACGAACGTTTCGAGACGCTTTGACACCGGAAGAGGCATATTTCTATATGTGGCAAAATGAAGCTTACGATGGGGAAGCACTTACCCTTTTAGCGACATTGCTTGGATTTTATGAAGTCGGTCGAACCGTGTTGTTGAGTAGTGGGGTTCGAGGTACAATCCGTAACTATACACCGAACGTCGAACAACCGATTGTCATATCTGAACCGGCGCAAGAAATGTACGATTTGACTCGTTCAAATGAAGTTCGAATCATTGCATTCCAATAACTTGTGGTGTGTTTCTTCTATATAGTGGCGACCGAGAACACACCACGTTTTTATTCTTTTAAAATATTTTATTTTTATAGTTGACGAATAGTAGAGCAGGTGCTATTATTAATGAGTCGCTAAGAGCGGCAGACGAACTTTGAAAACTGAACGATGAGGCAAAAATGTTTTACCATTTTTGAATGAAGCGCAAGCTTCGTCATTTTCAAGAG
>NZ_QLVE01000020.1 GCF_003331145.1 Exiguobacterium sp. TNDT2
AACTCCCACCTATCCTGTACATCGCGTACAAAGCCTCAATATCAGGCTGTAGTAAAGCTCCATGGGGTCTTTCCGTCCTGTCGCGGGTAACCTGCATCTTCACAGGTACTATGATTTCACCGGGTCTCTCGTTGAGACAGTGCCCAAATCGTTACGCCTTTCGTGCGGGTCGGAACTTACCCGACAAGGAATTTCGCTACCTTAGGACCGTTATAGTTACGGCCGCCGTTTACTGGGGCTTCGGTTCAGTGCTTCTCTTGCGATGACACATCCCCTTAACCTTCCAGCACCGGGCAGGCGTCAGCCCCTATACGTCATCTTGCGATTTAGCAGAGACCTGTGTTTTTGCTAAACAGTCGTTTGGGCCTATTCACTGCGGCTTATGTTGCCATAAGCGTCCCTTCTCCCGAAGTTACGGGACCATTTTGCCGAGTTCCTTAACGAGAGTTATCCCGCGCGTCTTAGAATTCTCATCTCGCCTACCTGTGTCGGTTTACGGTACTGGCGCCGACCTCCTCACTAGAGGCTTTTCTTGGCAGCGTGAAATCCGGTACTTCGCCCTACGGGCTCCACGTCACAGCTCGACCTTGTGTGCCGGGCGGATTTGCCAACCCGACGGCCTCGCTGCTTGTCCGTGCACTTCCAGTCGCACGGTTACCTTATCCTTCTGCGTCCCCCCATCGTTCAAACGGTGGTACGGCGGTACAGGAATATCAACCTGTTGTCCATCGCCTACGCCTTTCGGCCTCGGCTTAGGTCCAGACTAACCCTGAGCGGACGAGCCTTCCTCAGGAAACCTTGGGCTTTCGACGGAGGGGATTCTCACCCCTCTTTTCGCTACTCACACCGGCATTCTCACTTCCAAGCGCTCCACGGCTCCTCACGATACCGCTTCACTGCTGCTTGGAACGCTCCCCTACCATCCCTTACGGGATCCATAGCTTCGGTGGTATGTTTAGCCCCGTTACATTTTCGGCGCGGCGTCACTCGACTAGTGAGCTATTACGCACTCTTTGAATGATGGCTGCTTCTAAGCCAACATCCTAGTTGTCTGTGCAACGCCACATCCTTTTCCACTTAACATACACTTGGGGACCTTAGCTGATGGTCTGGGCTGTTTCCCTTTCGACTACGGATCTTATCACTCGCAGTCTGACTCCCGAGTACAAGTTGCCGGCATTCGGAGTTTGACTGAATTCGGTAACCCTGTGGGGGCCCCTAGTCCAATCAGTGCTCTACCTCCGGAACTCTTCACCTCGAGGCTAGCCCTAAAGCTATTTCGGGGAGAACCAGCTATCTCCAGGTTCGATTGGCATTTCACCGCTACCCACACCTCATCCCCGCACTTTTCAACGTGCGTGGGTTCGGACCTCCAGTCAGTGTTACCTGACCTTCATCCTGGACATGGGTAGATCACCTGGTTTCGGGTCTACGACGACGGACTGATGCGCCCTGTTCAGACTCGCTTTCGCTGCGGCTCCGCCTCATCGGCTTAACCTCGCCCGCCATCGTAACTCGCCGGTTCATTCTACAAAAGGCACGCCATCACCCGTTAACGGGCTCTGACTACTTGTAGGCATACGGTTTCAGGATCTGTTTCACTCCCCTTCCGGGGTGCTTTTCACCTTTCCCTCACGGTACTGGTTCACTATCGGTCACTAGGAAGTATTTAGCCTTGGGAGATGGTCCTCCCGGATTCCGACGGGGTTTCACGTGTCCCGCCGTACTCAGGATCCACTCTGGAGGGGATGGGATTTCGGCTACAGGGCCGTCACCTTCTCTGGCCGACCTTTCCAGGTCGTTCACCTATCCTATCCCTTTGTAACTCCGTATAGAGTGTCCTACAACCCCAGGAAGCATGCTTCCTGGTTTGGGCTGTTCCCGTTTCGCTCGCCGCTACTCAGGGAATCGAATTTTCTTTCTCTTCCTCCGGGTACTTAGATGTTTCAGTTCCCCGGGTCTGCCTCACGCCGTGCTATGTATTCACACGGGTGTCCCGCCAGTCTCCCGGCGGTGGGTTCCCCCATTCGGATACCCCTGGATCAATGTGTACTTACCACTCCCCAGGGCATGTCGCTGTTCGTCGCGTCCTTCATCGGCTCCTAGTGCCAAGGCATCCACCGTACGCCCTTTCTACCTTGATCTAGCGTCTAAGACACACGGTCCTCACGGACCATATGTGAAATTAA
>NZ_QLVE01000021.1 GCF_003331145.1 Exiguobacterium sp. TNDT2
GTGACATCGAGCTCACGGAAGGCGTGCGCTCGCTCGTCTCGGAAGCCGACCGCATCTATATCGTTGCTTGCGGTACGAGCTACCACGCCGGTCTCGTCGGTAAGCAATTGATTGAGCGCGTCGCAGGTGTGCCGACAGAAGTGCACGTCGCTTCAGAATTCGGTTACAACATGCCGCTCCTCACGGAGAAGCCATTGTTCCTCTTCATTTCACAATCAGGTGAGACAGCGGACAGCCGTGCCGTCCTCGTCGAAGTGAAGAAGCGCGGTTACAAGGCGCTCACACTCACGAACGTTGCCGGTTCGACGCTCTCACGTGAAGCGAACGAGACGATGCTCCTTCACGCCGGACCAGAGATCGCGGTCGCATCGACGAAAGCATACACGGCCCAAATCGCTGTGCTCGCCATCCTCGCCTACGACATCGCTCGTGCGAACGGCAAAAAGCTTCCGTTTGACCTCATGACAGAGCTCGCGCGTGTCGCGACGATCATGGACTCAGTCATGGCTCAAAAAGAAATCTTTGAGCAATTGGCAGACAAGTTCTTGAAAGAGTCACGCAACGCGTTCTTCCTCGGTCGCGGCATGGACTCGTACGTCGGTCTCGAAGGAGCCCTCAAGCTCAAAGAAATCTCGTATATCCAAGCAGAAGGTTACCCAGGTGGTGAGCTCAAGCACGGACCGATCGCCTTGATTGAAGATGGCACACCGGTCATCACGCTCGTCTCGCAACCGAACACGCACCTCAACATCCGTGGAAACATCAAGGAAGTTGTCGCCCGTGGCGCCGTTGCCTGCACGATCTCGATGGAAGGCATGCAACACGAGAGTGATTCATTCGTCTTGCCGCGTGTCGAGCCACTGCTCACGCCGCTCGTGACGGTATTACCGCTTCAACTCATCTCGTATTACGCGGCTCTTGCGCGTGATTGCGATGTCGACAAGCCACGTAACTTGGCGAAATCAGTCACAGTCGAATAAACGGTAGGCCAAGATCTTTCGGGATCTTGGCTTTTTTTGTTGTGATTTACGTCATGCGAACCGGCTTGTATACTGAAGGTATAACGACTAAGGAGAGAACGCCATGCGAATCCAACTAGTTAACACATTCATCCTGCCGGAGGACGTGCGTTCATAAGTTGGCCACCTCCTCCGATGATTCACTGTATTGGAACAAACTATCGGAGGAACCATACAATTGAAGATTCAACAGCTGTATTATGCAGTATCGAGTTCGCGCTCGCTCATCATACAGATGGTGTTCACGTTGAACGCCATCTATTATGTGACGACCGCCGAGTTGAATGCGTTACAACTCGTCTTGATCGGAACGATTTTAGAAGTATCGATTTTACTATTCGAGCTGCCCGCCGGTCTCGTCGCCGATTTATATGGGCGGAAGCGGTCGATGGTCATCGGCATCGGTTTGATTGGATTGGCCCATTTGCTAGAAGGGGGCATCCCTGAATTTTGGGCCATCGCGGTCGCGTCAGCGCTATGGGGTATCGGCTGGACGTTCATCAGCGGGGCCGAACAGGCATGGATTGCCGATGAGATGGGGAATGACGGGTTAGAACAAGTGTTTTTGCGAGGCGCTCAATATAGTTCGCTCGGCCGCTTCGTCGGAATTGGGCTTGCCGTGCTCCTCGCCGAAGTCACGTCCGTCCAAACGACAATCGTGCTTGCCGGTGGGATGTTGGTCATGCTCGCGATTATCGCATGGCGCGTCTTGCCAGAGACGCGGTTCGAACCGATCACGCGGGCCGATACGTCGAACCTCGTGCAAGCAAAACGGACGGTTCGGGACGGATACACCCATATCCGTGGCAATTCGATTCTCGTCGGCTTGGCTGCCATCACGCTCGTCTGGGGTCTCGCTAGTGAAGGATTCGACCGGTTATGGGGCGCGCATTTGATTGAGACGTCCAGTTGTCGGAACAGGCGGCCGTGTATTGGTTCGGCTTGTTCTATGCCGTCGCGTTTCTATTCAACATGCTGGTGTTGAAAGGTGTCGAGCTATACGTCAAAGGACGCTATGCGACGACCTTGTTTTGGTTCAACGTGTTGCTCATCGTTGCGATGCTTGCTTTCGCTTGGGTCGGACAGTTTTGGGTGGCCGTGTTGCTGTATTGGACGATTGCGGCACTGCGCAACGTGCACTACCCGCTTATGAGCGTCATGACGAACGAGCGGCTCCCGTCGAAAGGCCGGGCGACGATTTTGTCGATGTTCGGTCAGGTCGACGCGTTCGGTCAAGTCGCCGATGGTCCGCTGATTGGATTGCTTGCGCTGTACACGTCGATTCAAGGAGGGCTTGGGATAGCAGCGCTCTTGCTCGTGCCAATGCTGTATTTCCTGAGAAGAATCAAGCACCATTGAGGCATAGACCGTCCTGCGATTTATTCGGGGGCGGTCTTATTATGTGTCAAACTGCTAACAAATCATCGTATCGGTCTCAAAAACGTCTCATCACCTCGATAGCAGGGTAACATATACACATAAAGACGTAAGGGAGAGATTCGATGAGACAGAAAAAATGGATGACGGGTTTGAGCGCGATGTTGCTCGCGACGACGTTGGCAGCTTGTGGGGATGCTGAGGAGGAACAGACGAGCGATTCGACAGAAGAACATTCGGACCATTCGATGATGGACCATTCGGGATCAGGGGAGGTGCCGAGCGGGTTAAGTGAAGCGACAGATCCGACGTTCCCGGTCGGGTCGACCGCGATGATGACGGCCGACCACATGCCGGGCATGGATGGCACCGAGGCGACAATCGTCGGTGCTTATGACACGACCGTCTATTCGGTTTCTTATACCCCGACTGATGGAGGTGACCCGGTCGAAGATCACAAGTGGGTCATCCATGAAGAATTCGACAATCCAGGTGAGGCACCGTTAGAAGAAGGGACCGAAGCCACTCTGGCCACGGACCACATGGACGGGATGGACGGCGCCGAGGCGACGATTGATTCGGCCGAACAGACGACGGTGTATATGGTCGATTTCACCACAAACGACGGGGAAGACGTCACGAACCATAAATGGGTCACAGAGGATGAACTCGAAGCCATGAACTAAGGATGAACCTCAGAGAAATCTGAGGTTTTTATTTATTTACGATGATTATTTATTGATAAACAATAAAAATGAGGTTATGATGAAGCTATCAAACGAAGTGAGGTGGCTTCATCATGAAACGAGAGACGGTTTTTTTACGGCTGGCCGTATTCGTTCTGGCTGTCCCGATTGTGGCGGCCTGCTTATTTTTGCTTCCGTACATTTGGCGCGAGGCGGTCGAGAGCGGGAGTTGGATTGAGGACTCGATTCGCCCGATTGTGATTGGCATGTACGTATCGGCCATTCCGTTCTTCATTGCGCTGTTCCAAGCGTTCATGTTGCTACGGTTGATTGACCGCGATGAAGGGTTTTCGTATCGGGCTGTCCAATCACTCCGCATGATCAAGTATTGTGCGTTGGCGATCACGGCCGTTTATATCGGGACGCTCCCGTTCTTCTACTGGTTCGCCGAGCGAGATGATGCGCCTGGATTCCTTCTCATCGGGCTCGTCTTAGTGTTTGCCGCGTTCGTCGTCGCCGTATTCGCGGAACTGTTACAGAAACTATTGAAGCGTGCCATCGACATGAAGCAAGAAAATGATTTGACGGTCTGAGGTGAGATAGATGGCGATTATCGTAAATCTTGACGTAATGTTGGCGAAACGAAAGATGAGTGTGACCGAGTTGTCTGAAAAAGTGGGCATCACGATGGCAAACTTGTCGATTTTAAAGACCGGCAAAGCGAAAGCGATTCGTTTCTCGACGCTCGAAGCAATCTGTCAGGCGCTCGACTGTCAGCCGGGCGACATTTTAGAATATCGGGAAGAGTGATGGACAGGGCGAGCGCCCTGTTTTTTTGTGGAGTTTGAAACATTTTCCATCACGTTGCGTATAAGACAGGAAAGACGAACGAAAAGGGGAAACGAGATGATTCAGACATGGAATGAACGGGCGCACAAAGCGTTAAAAGGAAAGGCAGGGCTATTACTCATCTGGTCGTTCGCCTGCTCTGTGATGTTAGAATTGGGGTTGATGGCAGACCCGACTTATTACGGTTTGACGGTGGAGTCACTGCCGCTGACCGTGCTCAGTTTAGGTGGCATCTTAGTTTATATCGCCCTTTATCCGGTTAACGTCGGATACAGCTGGCTCATCTTAAAGACGGTACGAGATCAGCCGATTCGCTGGAGTGATGTGTTCGACCCGTTTCGTCACCGCTATGGAAAACATTTGCTCGCAACAATTCTCGTCATATTGTTCCAAGTACTATGGACATTGTTGCTAGTCGTACCAGGAATCATAAAGTATTTCTCGTATGTGTTCACATACTTCATCTTACGCGACGAACCAGAACTGTCTGCTACAGAGGCAATCACAAAATCGAGAACGATGATGCGCGGACGAAAGTGGGATGCGTTCAAACTCATTTTGCCATTCGTTCCGATGTATCTTATCGGTTTGATTTTTTATATGCAACTCGACTTGGTCATTCTCGGGTCATGGATTTTCCTCGTCGCACTAGCACTCATCCGCCCGTTCATCGTCAGCCGTTTCGCCGTCATGTATGAAGACGCGCGTATCGAGTATGACGAGCAGTGGAATCGCTCGGCGTGAAGCGCATCGGTTCCGGCGTATGAGTCCTCGGGCATGATACAATCTTCCTGACAGAAGGGGGAATGGACATGAACATCGGTATTATTGGTGCCGGACTGAGCGGGATTGTCGCAGCACGCGATCTTGTGCGTCACGGCCATACAGTTGAATTGATTGAGAAGAGTCGGAGCGTCGGGGGACGCTTGGCGACGAGGCGGATCGGAGACGGCAAAGCCGATCACGGGGCGGTCTATTTCACCGTACGAGGGGAAGAACTCAAACAAGATGTCGCCGACTGGCAGACGAGAGGGTGGGTCAACGTGTGGTACGCTGACCCGTATCCGCGCTACGTCGCCGTCGACGGGATGAACGCCTTGGCCAAACGGTTGGCCGACGGGTTGCCCGTCCATTTGAACGAGCGGGTCGAGACGGTCACGACACGAGATGGTCAGGTCAGCGTCCAGACGGATGTGACGACGCGACAGTATGACCGTCTCCTCATCACGTCGCCGCTCCCGCAGACGCTCGACTTGCTCGCAGATTTTCCGGTCGATGCGGCGTTACGTGAATTGACGTACGCCCCGACGTTTGTCGGTTTGTTCGAATTGGCAAGCGATACTCCCATCGGTCCGGACGGGATTCTCGATACAGACTTGGCGCCGGGTATCTTGAAAGTCATCAACAACCGCCAAAAAGGCATCTCGGCGACCGAACTCGTCAGCGTCTATATGGACGAGTCGTGGAGCGAGGAGTGGTATGAACGAGCGGACGAAGACACGCTTCGTGAGATTGAGCGCCTGTTGCAAACGGTGACAGGGTCGGAGGTGATTCAATCGAGGCAGTTGAAACGGTGGTGCTATGCGCAGGCGACCGACGTCTGGAACGAGCCTTACCATCGATTGCGTGACGAGCCGATTTTCTTGGCCGGTGACGTCTTCCTCGAGCCGGATGACGCTTCAGGCCGGACTCGGTTCGAGAGCGCGTACGTCTCAGGACTCCGTGTCGCGGAAGCGATGCGCTAAACCTTCTTCGGAAGGTTTTTTTCATGACCGTGCCGAATAGTCAGACATATGAATTGGAGAGGGGAATCAGACATGGGGATGGTTGGCGCATACATGCGGGTATCGGTCGAAGAGTTGACAGCACTGCTTCAAGAGCCGGAGCGTTTCGAGCAACTGTTAGAAGATGAGGAACGACAGAACGATATCGATCAGGCGTGGCACGGTCTTTACTTTTTATTGACCGGGACGACCGATTTGAACGAGATCGACCGTCATTCGCTCGGGAAGGCAGTCTTCGGAGGGGATGTCATCGACGAAGAGACGGGCATCGCCTATTTGATGCCGGGAGAAGTCGAGGACTTGTCGACCCGACTTCAATACATCGAGCTGGAGGCGCTAGAAGCGCGCTACGACGTCGCGACGATGAACGAGCAGGAACTGTACCCATTTGAACGGGAGTGGGGACTCGAGGAAAAACAGTACTTATTGGACCAGTTCGATGAGTTGAAACGTGTCTTCGCCCAGGCGTCGAGACAGCGGGAGGCGCTCGTCACATGGATCGGGTAAGCGTAAAGGCGATCCGTCTTCAAGATGAGGCGTTGCTGTATGAGTTCGAGTGCGAGAATCGCACGTATTTCGAGCGTTCGGTTCCGAGCCGAGGCGACACCTACTATGAGCCGGAATCATTCCATCAGGCGTTGCAGCAACTATTGAGCGAGCAGACGAACGGGGACGGGTACTATTACTTGATTTGGCGCGACGACACAATCGTCGGGCGCCTGAACGTTCATCATATCGATGCCGACACTGGCGAGGTCGGTTACCGGGTCGGAGCGGAGCATGGGGGACGCGGGTATGCCACGGCGGCCCTTCGGCAATTGTTGACGTTCGAGTTGCCTGGATTCAATCGATTGAGAGCCGAGACGACAAGCGACAATGTGGCATCCCAGCGCGTATTAGTGCGTGCCGGCTTTAGACGTGACGGCGAGGCGCGACAGCTGGAATGGGCGGGACGAACGCTGACGTTTTATGAATATGTATATCAACCTGACCGATGAAGAACGACTTCACCGGTCGTTTTAGTTGACGACTATTAGTTTAGGGCATAAACTATCTTTATCTAGTTTAGGGGGTAAACCAAAATGAAAGAATTGATGCGGGAGGCCGTCCAGTTGTTCGAAGAGGTCATGTTCCAAGGTGCGGAGCATGTCATCGAGGCAATGGACGGGGACGTCTGGCATGACTATTCGCGGGAACAACTGCAGCTACTCAAGCTGCTCGAACAGTTCGGTCCGATTCAAGCCGGCCAGTTGGCTGAGAAACAAGGAGTTCATAAGAGCGCCGTCTCCAACCGTTTAAAAAAGCTCGTCGACAAAGAGCTCGTCGTCAGTCGACGCGGGCATGACCAGCGCGAGCGGTTGATCGAGTTGACCGAATCCGGTCGTCGGGTCGTCGAAGAGGCGGATGCGGCCGTCTACCGTTATGTCGAATCGTTACTCGACGGCAACATCGAAGAGACAGAAATCGAACAGTTCGTCCGGACGTTCCGGAAAATCATACAGCTGCTTCGAATTAGGGAGGAATAACACGTGCATAAAATCATCCAATGGCGCTGGGGCATCTTGATCGGTCTCATCGTCTTGACGGCCGCCTTGTTTGTGGCGG
This sequence comes from Exiguobacterium sp. TNDT2, assembly GCF_003331145.1. Classification (GTDB taxonomy): domain Bacteria; phylum Bacillota; class Bacilli; order Exiguobacteriales; family Exiguobacteriaceae; genus Exiguobacterium. The sequence goes on from NZ_QLVE01000021.1 coordinate 7,321, forward strand.
CCCCGAACTTGACGAAGCAGGCCGAACAAGCCGGCAGCTTCCAATTATCAGAGGACATGGATTCGCAGCGGGCGCAGGACATCTTGAACGCCGCCGGGAAGAGCGACAAGACAATTTCACTCGTCTATGAGTTCGAAACACTCGGTGATACCGAACGGGCCGATGTTGCCCGGGTAATTGCAGAAATGGAACAAAACGACACGGTCGTCAAAGACGTACTCGACCCATTTGAAAATGAAGAGACGGAAGCGCAGCTCGTGTCGGAGAACGGTCGAATTGTGCTCGTCCCGATTACGGTCGAAGGGTCGATGGAAGACATCAACGCTTTCGCGGAAGACGTGCGGGCGAACATCCTCCCGGAAGATGAAACGGTCTACATCACAGGTGAGGAAATCATCAACAACGATGTGAACTTGAGTGCGCAGGAAGGGTTGAAGAAGACGGAAATCATTACGGTCGTCCTTATTTTCGCACTGCTTCTGCTCGTGTTCCGCTCCATCGTGACGCCGTTCATCCCGCTCATCGCGGTCGGATTCACGTATCTATTGAGCCAATCGTTCGTCGCCTTCTTCGTCGATTGGTTCGGCTTCCCCGTCTCGAACTACACGCAGATTTTCCTCGTGGCCATATTGTTCGGGATTGGGACCGACTATTGTATCTTACTTCTCAGCCGTTATAAAGAAGAACTTGGAGCGGGCCACGCGATTGAAGATGCCATCGTCAACACGTACAAGACGGCAGGGCGGACAGTTCTCATCAGCGGTCTCGCCGTGTTTGTCGGCTTTGCGGCCATCGGCTTCGCCGATTTCCCAATCTTCAAATCGGCCGTCGCTGTCGCGGTCGGGATTGCCGTGCTCTTGTTCATTCTCTTCACAGTCGTCCCGTTCTTTATGGCGACGCTCAAGCATCGTTTGTTCTGGCCATCGAAAAAGGCGGGCGAGCATCATGATAGTAAACTATGGGCCGGCTTCAGCCGTCTGTCGGTCAATCGCCCGTTCGTCTCGATTCTCGTCGTCGCGTTGATTACGGTACCGGTGTTGTTCACGTATGACGATGCCCGGTCGTTCAATACGGTCGATGAGATTGGTGACGATTATGACTCGGTGCGCGGGCTCAACTTGATTTCAGAAGGGTTTGGGCAAGGTGAGTCTCTCCCGGTTCAAGTCATCCTCAAGCAAGAATCGGAACTGACCGAGTCGGATATCCCGTACATCGAGAAATTCGCGAGCGAGCTTGAGAAAGTCGACGGGGTAAGAGGTGTCCGTTCGGTGACGCGTCCGACCGGTGACGTCATCGATGACTTTTACGTCGACACCCAGCTCGAACAAGTGAGTGCAGGATTGACGGAAGCCGAGACTGGCCTCGGTGACGTTCAGGCCGGACTCGCGCAAGTGGAAGCTGGTCTTGACGCCGTCGTCAATCAATTGCCGGCTGGTGCAACGAACGCCGGCGCCCCGCTCGCGGAAGCGGCAGCGGGACTTGGTCAATTGAACGCTCAGCTCGGTCTGATTGGCCAAGGACTCACGGCGACGCAAAATATTCCTGCGACCGTAACGCAGCTCGGGCAAGTGTCGGCCGGTCTCGGTCAAATCGAAGCAGGTATCAATGAAGCTGCTACTGCGTTGACGGCACAAGGCGCCCAAGTAGGAGAACTCGGGACAGGTCTCGGACAACTCGCCGCAGGTGTCGGTGAAGCGAACGCAGGGCTCGCTCAAATTGAGACCGGTATCAATGACGCGGCAGCATTCCTATCAGACTTGAGTAGCTCTGACAGTCTGCGTGACACAGGGGTTTACCTACCGGAAGGGACACTCACGTCAGAGGAGTTCGCCCCTGCTGCCGAGCGCTACGTGTTTGACGACGGGACGGCGACACAACTCGAGGTCATTCTCGAGATGGACCCATATTCACCGGAAGCGATCGATACGGTCGAAACCGTGAAAGCGACGATGGACCGGGTCGTCACAGATACGCCGTTCGCGGATGCGACAATCGGGTATGCCGGCATCTCGAGCATTAACAGCGACTTGAATGAGACGTCGACGAACGACTTCAATCGGACGGTCGCCATCATGCTCGTGACGCTGTTCATCGTCTTGACGGTATTGTTCCGATCGATGGTCATGCCGCTCTATATGATTGGCTCGCTCTTATTGACGTATTACACGTCAGCGGCCATCACGGAGCTCATCTTCGTCGAAGGACTCGGCTATGACGGCATCAGTTGGGCCGTTCCATTCTTCGGGTTCGTCATGTTGATTGCCCTTGGCATCGACTATTCGATTTTCCTGCTCGACCGGTTCCGCGAGGAGTCAATCAACGGGATGACGGTGCGCGACGCGCTCGTCCATTCGATGACGAAGATGGGGACGGTCATCATGACCGCGGCCGTCATTCTCGCCGGTACGTTCGGGGCGATGATCCCGTCTGGCGTCCTCAGTCTCGTCCAGATTGCGACGATTGTCATCACCGGACTGTTACTATACGGATTGATCGTGTTGCCGCTCCTTATCCCTGCGATCACCGTATCGTTCGGGGACGGGGTATGGTGGCCGTTCAAATCGAAAGATGAAAATAAATAAGTACCATTCGTCATGTATTTCTAGGACAACAAACGCAGCGGTTGCTGGTATTTGTTGTCCTATTTTTATTTGTTGAGTCAATATGAAGAAAATTGCGAAAAATGGACTAAACATGTTCACATCACGCACCGAAATATATATAGACTCTTACTTTTCTTGAAAGAAGGCAACAATCATGGTGAATCATTTTGAAAAAATGAGTTCGTTACTCGTATCGCGGATGTTAATCATTTTGTTTTTCCTCTCTTATCCGATCATGGGAATTTTGTATTGGCTGGGTAAGCTTGCTGGACAGGATGCCATTAGTTTTATTATGACAGGGACAATTATTCAGATTGGAACGTGGCTCGGTTATCGCTTTTACGTAGAAAAGCCTTGGTTGAAGTACGGTCTGGTCACACTCATGTATATCGCTGCTTCAGCGATTATTTATACCTTGCCCGGTGCGGCGATTCAAAATATCGTCTTTTTATATATTATATTGATGTTGATGTATTTGAATCGTCATCTTGTGTTGTACGGTAGTGTTCTCAGTTTACTCGTATCGATTGCAGCTGTCGGGATAGGCCGTTTTTCATTTACCACGCCAGTTGACCTCGTGATTTGGTTCACGGTGCTCACGATGGCGTTATCTGGCTCCTACTTTGTCTCCTTCTTCGGTGCCAAATTATTACATGAGACGTTCGCCCAGCAACAACAAGCAGAACAGCATGCGAGTGAGGTGGAACTCACCATGGCGAAGACGACAGCGAGTGCGACAACGCTTCATGGTGCGGTATTTACAATGAATGATTCCGTCGATTCCGTCACAAATGCGTCGGAACAAGTCACGGCACAAATTGATTCGATGACGAAACAAACGTCTGAACAAGCAGGTTTGATTCAAAACGTCGCCTCGCAAATTCAGTCAACCGTACAGGCATTTGAGCGAATGCAACAACAGCTTCAAGAAACAACATCACAAGTGAACGGTGTCCTACAAGAGGCCCAAATGTCACATGAAAATATGGACTCGACAGAACGGTCGCTTGCTGAACTGAACTTAAGTATCGGCGAAGTGAATCAGGCGTTTAAAGGATTGACCGAGCGATTCCAAGAGGTTCGGACTATCACGGGCACGATCCAGCAGATTTCGTCTCAGACGAACCTACTGTCGCTCAACGCTTCAATTGAAGCAGCGCGAGCGGGGGAACACGGAAAAGGATTTGCCGTCGTCGCGACTGAGATTCGAAATTTATCGGCACAAACGGCCCAAGCCTCATCTCAAATCAATGACATTATCCAACTCGTCATGCAGGAGGTACAAGTGACGGAACGTGCCATCGATGGCAGCACAGAACGTTTGTCGACGCAGGAAGAACAAGTCCGTAAGAGCGGGACATCGATTCTTTCTATGATTCAAACGACAGATACGGTCGCTAGGACAGTCGATGAGACATCACTCCAGCTTCAAGTTGTCGTTTCAGAATTGAACAAAGTTCATCAAGTGACGGGTGACATGACGGCATTGATGACGGCGCTCGAAGTGAGCAGTCAAGACGTTCATGTGCTGACGATGTCACAGCAAGAAGCGTTAGCTTCGTTGAAAGATCAAATTGAAGAACTGAACGAGATTGCGAACGAACTCGTCTAAACGATGGACACGCCTTTACAAATAGGCGTGTCCATTTGCGTATACATCTCTTCCAAAACGGGAACAGTTTTGCGTCAGTCCTAAAATGAGGAGGAATCGCGTATGGCCATTACGATCACCGCTATTTTGAAGGCACATCCAGGAAAAGAAGAGGCGCTACGGCAAGCGCTCGACGAGGTCATCCCCCCGTCGAGACAAGAAGAAGGATGTTTGACGTATGTGCTCCATGAGTCAATTGACGCCCCAGGTACGTTTGTGTTTTATGAGCAATACGAAGACGAGACGGCGCTCGACCATCACATCAACTCACCACACTATCAAGCATATCGACAGGCAGCAGAGACGCTGCTCGCCGTCCGTGATGTGTATCGTCTGCGTGAAGTCTGAAAGGAGTCCATCCGATGATTACCCAATCGATAATCCCGTGCATTTGGTTTGAAGGCGACGTCGAGGCAATTGCGGAATGGTACGTGTCGAAGTTTCCCGATTCATTCGTCGACTATACGACGAAACTGACGGACACGCCATCAGGCGAGACGACGGTTGTGACCGTCTCGCTGGCGGGACAGTTCTTTCAACTGCTCGGGGCCGGTCCGTTGAAGGAGCGAAATCCGTCCATCTCGTATATGGTCACGTTCCCGACGTCGGAAGAGGTGGAGACACTGTGGAGCGAGCTTATAGATGGGGCAGAGGTGCTCATGCCGCTCGACACGTATGATTTCAGTGAGCGCTACGGCTGGTTGACAGACAAACACGGTGTCTCTTGGCAAATCATGCATAGCGGCGGGATGGACATCCAGACGGTGACCCCGTGCTTCTTGTTCGTCGGAGACGTCTTCGGGCGGGCCGAGGCGGCGATGAACGACTGGATTTCCATTTTCCCGGATTCTTATGTGCTCGAAGACCATATGATTCGTTACGAGGCGACAGACGGTCCGGAATTGGAAGGAAAGCTCAATTACGCTCGCTTCGTCTTGTCCGGACGCGAGTTCGTCACCATGGACAGCGCGGAAAATCATCCATTTGCGTTCAACGAGATGCAGTCGCTCATTGCATTTTGTGAGTCGCAATCCGAGATTGACGATTACTGGTCCAAATTGTCGGCCGTCCCGGAAGCGGAACAATGTGGTTGGCTCCAGGATCGTTATGGCGTCTTCTGGCAAATCGTGCCGTGGGAGATGGAAGAGATGCTGACGACCGGTACAAAGGAGCAGTTGGCGCGAGTGACGCAAGCGTTCTTGCCGATGAAGAAGATCGATGTCAAGACGTTACGAAACGTCTACTGACAAAAAACAAGCCGTCCCGATTATTTCGGGGCGGCTTGTGCGTCGTTTTGTTGGAAGTCGGACAGTGCGTCCTTCTCAATGATTGTATCGGATAAACGGAGTTGTTCGACGGCCTCGTCAATATATGGTTCGCATGTTTGAAGTGGCAAGTCATCTCCGGTCTCGACCGAATAACACATGCCGCTGCCGACCGGCTCTGTCAAATCCGGGACGAAATAAAGGTCGTCGTAGCGAAACGAGCCGTTCCGGAACACGGTCAAATTGGGCTCATCGTCGAGAAGCGAACTTCCGAGCATGTACGTCGGTGTCATTCCGAGCAAATCGAGGATGGTCGGGGCCAAATCGACTTGGCCGCCGCTCGCCTGAACCGTCTGACCCCGTTCGAGTCCGGCCGGTTTGATGAATAACGGGACGGAGCGATCGAGCTGGAACAAGTCGACTGTGGAGTCGGCGTCCGCTTTCACGGCCATCTCGTCACCGGCAGCGGTCAGTCCACTATCGTGGTCGCCGTAAAAGACAATCAAGGTGTCGTCCCACTTTTCGTCCGCCTTCAGTCGTTCGACCATGAGACCGACGGCGGCATCAGTGTAGTGGACGGTATGGTAATAGTCTTCGAGGAGTGGGTCTTCGTACCCCGATAGATCCAACCGTTTCTCCTCGTTTGGAATCTCGTACGGGGTATGGCTCGTCAACGCAACCATGAAGGAATAGAATGGCTCGTTTAACGTGTCCAAGTGGTCGACCGACGTCGTCAGGAACTCCTTGTCGCCGACCGCCATGCCGATGATCGGATCGTCCGGATAATCATCTTGATGGAAGAAATGGTTGTAGCCGATTTGCTCATAGAAGTTGGCGCGGTTCCAAAAATCCTTGTCAAACGCATGCATCGCGGCCGTGTCATAACCGGATCGTCGTAACTGTGCAGGCAAGGCGTTAAATGTATTCGTGGCATATTGTGTATACACCGAGCCCGATTTGACGGGATAGAGCGAGGCGTTGACGGTAAATTCTGCATCGGACGTCCGGCCCTCATGCGTTTGATGATAAAAATTCGGGAAGTACAGCATCTCGTCGCGAAGCGCGTTCAGATTCGGTGTCAGTTGTTGGCCGTTGACCGTCTGTCCAATCACGGACGTTTGGAACGACTCGAGCTGGACGACGATGATGTTCGTATCGGCGGTGACGTCAACCGGTTCGGTCGCTAACGCTTCGATTTGGCTACGCTCACGTTCTGTCAGGTTGTCGCCAAGGTCCATCATATCGCGAAAGGCGCGGAACGTATCAAGTCCATGATAACCCCAAAACCCGAACTGATAATACTCACGCATATTCGAGATTGGATTTTTCCGATTACTTGCCTCGGCGTAATACACGGCGGTCGGGACGGTAAAGACGAGGAAGCCGACAAGAAAACCGACAACCGCCAAACGGCGGCCCGCGCGTTTCGACTCTAAGACCGGGTGTCGTTTCATATAGATGAGGACGGCTGTGTAGATGAACAGGTCCGTGAAGAAAATGAAGTCAGGAGCTTGAATCAGTGTCAAAAAGCCGCCACCGACGTCTCCCATCTGACCAACGTCGGACAAGAGAGCGGCCGACAGCAAGTTTCCGAAATAGCGATAATACCAGACGTCCGAGATGAGCAACGTGCTGTGCAGAAACAGCGACGCGAATAAAATCCAACGACGTGTCTGTGGGTTTACGACGAGCGCCCAACTTGTCATCATCAAGATGGTCGCTAAGTTGATGAATAGAAAACGGACATCGAACGCGCTCGCGGTCAATAGGCTGAAGAGGAACAGCTTGGCGAGAGAGAGCGATAAGTAACTCCAATAATCGAGATATTTCATGACTGGCCTCCAAACGGTACGGACAAAGTGTGTTCTCTTTCATGTACCTGTTCGAAGGCGGCAAAAAACATGAGGGTGTGCGATTCTGTTCAACAAAAAAAGTGAGGCAGCACCTCACTTGATTAAAAACGTGTCCCGCAGCTCGATAATCGTGCCTTCAGGGGCTTTCAGTTTACTTAAGTGGCCATCAACGACGAAATAGATATTCCCGCCGTGCTTCGGTAAAAAGGTCACGTTGAGTGTCTCGAGACGCCGCACTTCTGCTTCAAGGTCATCGACATAAAGCGCAAAGTGGACCGGACCGGCCACATGCTTCGAATACGGTGACAACGTCTCGTCGACTTTTGCCGTTTGCAGCTCGATATAAAAATCGCCGAGTTTGAGCCAGCTATTGAACGCTCGGGTATGAAAGTCGGGTGACTCTTGGACGAGTTCGAAGCCGAGTGTTTCATAAAAGTGTTTGGACGCCTCGTAGTCGAGCGTCTGAATGCAGAGATGGTGGATTTGTTTCATGATGTCACTCCTTTGTTTTAGTGTAACGAATCGACGGCCGAAGCGGAACTTTTCTTCTCGTGAGATGTATATGACACCGAGGAGGGAATAATGATGCAAATCCAATATGAATTAACGGAAGACGACTATACTCGATTCAACTTGAACCATATTAAACGCTCGAAGACGAGCAAGCGGATGCTCATCCTGCAGCGAACCATCGGACCGATTATGTTTTTAGGCGCTTCATTTGTGTTGGCGACGTGGCTCCAAGAGACGGGCTGGTGGTGGTATGGTACATACGGGGTCGCTAGTATTCTATGGTTTCTGTATTATCCGAAATACTTTGAACGGCACGTCCGGAAGCAGACGCGACGGCTCATCGGCGAACGCGGCAACGAGGGCATGATTGGTCCGCATACGATGAATTTGGATGAGGACGGTCTGCGTGATGTAAATGAGTTCGGCGAGACACGGGCGTCTTGGGCCGGGATCAAAGAAGTCGTCGAGGAAGACGATTATGTGTATCTATACAACTCCTCGGTCAGTGCCCATATCTTGCCGAAGCGCGGACTAGACATGGAAGAGGTGCGCCGATGGCTGCCAACACGCTGACGATTCAACTCGTCGATGACACGAACCGGGATGCCGTAGTCGCCTTGACCGTCGCTTCTGACCAAGCCCGTTTTATCGAAACGAACACCGAATCGCTCCGCGAGATGGAAACCGATGTCAAATATGCGTGGCAGTGCTATGCACTTTGTCGCGATGATCATCCCGTCGGCTTCATGATGCTTGGGGCCGAGAACAAGGTGGAGCGTTACATCTGGCTCGATCGATTTATGATCGATGTGACAGAGCAAGGAAAAGGAATCGGGTCACGCTTTTTACAGTTGGCACTCGTGTGGATTCAAGAGCGATTCGATGTGGATGACCTCATCCTCAGTCTCCATCCGACGAACGAACCGGCGAAACGATTTTATGCGAAGGGTGGATTTGTCGACAGCGGCTTGATTGATGAGGCAAACGGGGAAGAGATTTGGGTGTATCACGTCAAACAGGGACAGCCGTCATAAGTCGGCCGTCCCTGTTTTTGTGGATGTCGTGTGTTGGACAGCGTTGCCCGCCATAAAAAAGAGGACAATCGCGGCCACTCCGAAAATCGAGATGAACACGTTTTGAAGCAACACATCGACGAACATCGGCTCGCTAGAAAACGTGCCCGTCGCAATCTGAGCATTCCAGCGGGTGAACGTGGCGATGCGTTCGAGCGTGTACAAGAGACCGGACATGAACAGGCAAGCGGTGGCCGCCAATAATAGCGTCAATCGATTCAAGAAATGACCTCCTAATATCTGATATCCTGATTTTACCATTTACTATCGGTGGGAGGGAAGTATTTATCGCTTCGCCGTGAGCGGTCGCAATTGCTTAACCCGAGCCAAGACGATCCAGCCGAGCACGGCCCCAGTCACACTCGAGGCAAGGAAGACTGGGAAGAAGAACAGCGCCCCGAACTCGGTCCCCATCAACACCTTGGCGTACGGGACGGCGACGAGCGAAGCGATGAGGCCGGTCCCGATGACTTCACCAAATGCGGCGAAGGCTACGCGGTTCGTCTTCATATAGAAGACCCCGGCCAAAAGCGCCCCAATCATACCTCCGGGAAAGGCCAAGAGCGACCCGGTACCGGTCATGACACGGACGATTCCGGTCACGAACGCAACGAGAACGGCCCCGATCGGCCCGACGGTGACGGCGGCGATGACGTTCACCATATGTTGAATCGGATAGGCACGGGCGACACCGGTCGGAATCGAGATGAACAGGGAACCGACGACGGCGATGGCGATGAGCATCGCCATCCAAGTGAGTTGTTGAATACGCATAGATAGTCTCCTTTCAAAATGAAAACGCCACTTCTCCAAGTGGAAAAGTGGCGTGGAAAGACAGACGAATCCCACACCACTTCCCTACGCTGGTATGAGCCAGATCAGGTTCGAAGGGTCCGGCGCATGCCGTCTCAGCCCGAAGGCTCCCCTAGTGGTCGTTTATTAACATGAGTATAGCATACCCTCATTTGACGCGGTCGAGCTTTCGTGGTCGGAACGTGACGTAGGCGATGCCGACGAACAGACCGTACAACAAAAGGGAAAAGACGAGATTGATCAACCACGGGAGTGTCCCCATGAACACGGCGACGGAAGCGTTTTGAAACCAGACGAGCGAGAGCGACAGCCCGACAAAGCTAAGAACGAGCGTTGTCCAAAAGCCGACATCTCGGTGCTTGAACAGACGCCAAACGAGCAGCCCGATGATGAGACTGACGATGGCCGTCGCCCCTAAGTACATATACAAGATGGCATCGACCGGGTATGAGTAATATACAACGTCCATATCGTTTCCTCCTAGGAGATGATGAAAGAAAGGGTGAACAGGATGAGACAGGCAATCCCATGGCGTGACCGATCGTTTCGTGAACGGTTCGAACGATGGATTGAGGCAAACGTGCCGAATGCGAGGTGGCACGTGATCAAAGATACCGATTTGACGTACTTGCTTGTTGGCGCGCTCGATGAGGAACGTTACTTCGCCAAAGCGGTGACCGATATCAGCCGCGGCGAGACCGGACTGTCGGCGTTTCTGGCCGAGCGGCATCCGAATCTCGTCCCTGACGTCATCGCGATCGATTCAGCCCAGAACTGGCTGCTCATGCGAGACATCGGAGGAGAGGCGTTACGTGCACGGCTGGACGTGAGTCGATACGAAGCGGCGTTGCGCCAATACGCACAGTTGCAGCGGAAGGAAGTCGACCAAATTGAGACCTGCTTGTCTTACGGCGTCCCGGACCGGCGACCGGCCAAGTTGAAGGATGAAATCCAAACGTATTTGCCTGAGCTCTGTGCCGGGCTCGAGCAATACAAAGCCGAGGCCGTGCTTGCACTTGAAGACGAACTGATTGCCATGTGCGATGAGCTGGCGACCGGGATGCCGATGAGTCTCGAGCACGGTGATTTACACGGCGGCAATATCTTCTGGAGGGAACGGATGGATGATTTGTGTATCCTCGACTGGGGCGATGCGACGGTCACGCATCCATTTTTCAGCGTGCGCGTATTTTGGAACGCGCTGTATGATCTATTGCCAGAAGAAGACGAAGTTGCCTGGTATAAACAGATTCAAACGATGCGTAAGGTTTATTTGGAAGCGTGGAGCGGCGTCGCAACAGAAGGCGTGCTTTGGCATCACTGGTTAATCGCCGAAGAGCTCGGTTGCGTCTATCGGGCACTGTCGTGGCATGTGTACGTGACGAGGTACCGGTACGATGTAGCTGAGTCGAGCGATAAGCCGGCGCAATGGCTCAATTTGCTACTCGAGTACCGGGACTTGAAACGACGCTTCCCATAAGTCATTCATGTTTCTCGAGTAGGTTTTCATAATCCGTCTCGCTCCAAAACAGCGGGGCAATCGACTCCGGCCCTTTGAAGATCTCACCGTCTCGGTCGTAGACGATGGCGTAACCGCCCTCGACTTCAAAGACGATTAAATCGGCCTTCACTTCCTTGACCCCGTTCCCAGCGATGATGACATCTTCGAGCGGGTCGCGCGTTACTTGTACGCCCCATTCGTCGAGCTCGACGATGAGCGCGGACGTATAGGCGTGGCGGTTATAGAGCGCCTGGAACTCGTCTTGTGTCAAGACGACGTCCGTCGGCGGGGCACTCGTCCCATATTTTCGTTTCTCAATCTCTTCGACGAATTGAAGGAACGACGCTTCTTGCCAAAACAGCGGCGCGACCGACTCGGGACCGTTGGCGATGTCTCCATTTTCACTCTCATAGACGGTGGCATAAGTGCCGTCGTCGAGTTTGAACGGATGGATATCGGCGTATGTATGATGGATGCCGTCGCCGGCGATGACGACGTGCTCGAACGTCTCGCGGAACGGGGTAAGTCCATCGTTCTCGAGGGCCGTCAAGAGCGGCGGGACTTTTTCGTATTGGTCGAAGACGTCCTTGAAGTCTTCGCGCGTCCAGGCGGTGACGTCTTCGGGCGATGGCTCGTTTGTATCAGCCGGGACGATTGGTTTCTCGACTGGATCCGTGCATCCGGTAAGCAAGAACACACTGAATCCGAGCAAGCCTAGGCGTTTCATCAATCAAACCTCCTAAGAAAGTTACATTTTTTTCCTGTTATCAATGAGCGTAGCACGTTTTCCAGTCATTGAGAACCTAGGCACTTTCTCGTTCAGGGGTGTCGCTGTAGGTAGCGGTCGAGTGCCTCGTGAAACTGTTGTTGCTGTTCGAACGGGATGTCGCAATCGGATGCGGGACCGTAACGAATCAGATGATAGAGCGAGGTGTCGATATCTGTCAGCTCGATGCGTTCGAACCAGTCGACGAGCGTCTCATTCGTCCGAAGCTTTAACTCAGGGACGAGCGAGGCGTTGAACGTGATCAGCCAATCCCTCAGTTCAATATTCGTGAGCATCGGCAACGTCTGTGCCTCAATCGATGTGTCCGCATTGAGAGACAGTGGCTCAAAGGCATTCTGTCTACTAGAGAACATGAATCCTTTTCCCCGTCGACGACGCAGCCATCTACGCACCCCATAGACGGTCAACCCGACGGCAGCGAGGAGGACGAACAATGTACCGAGTCCGCCGGGGGCATCACCATTCCCGCGACCGAACTTGAATTTGAGCATCTTTTCCTTCGGGCGAGGGTCTCCCACAAATTTGGGACCTTTCGTTTTCCCCATATCGATACCTCCTGTTTGCCGCTTATCCTCTTCTTCTCTGTTCACTTCCGTCACGTTAATTGGAGCAGGTGTATTAATCGTTTGGAACCAACTGAACGCCTCCTTGCTGACAAAGACGAACGTCACCACAAGACAGACTGTCACCATCAGGAACCCAATGAATCGAGACGACCACTTCATCTTCTACCTCCTTACCAGAATGTTCAGACTATTTATTGTCTATATTACCATAAACAGGTAAACTTCGAATAAGACATCTACCAACGGAGGGGAACGAAATGGGAATCGAAGCGGTCATCAAACAGTTGAATGAAGTGTATTTAGGGAAAGAAGAAGTTGTTCGTCTCTGCTGCACGGCACTTCTCGCAGAAGGACATATCTTGCTCGAAGATGTACCCGGAACAGGGAAGACGTTGCTCGCTAAAGCAATCGCTGGAAGTTTTGACGGGTCGTTCTCACGAATCCAATTTACGGCTGATTTGCTCCCGTCCGACGTCATCGGGACCGACTACTTCAATGTGCAGACGCAAGGCTTTGACCATCGGCAAGGTCCGATTTTCGCAAACATCGTCTTGATTGATGAAATCAACCGAGCCGTCCCGCGCACCCAGTCGGCGTTGCTTGAAGCGATGGAGGAACGACAAGTCTCGATTGGCGGGAAGACGTATCCGATGCCGAAGCCGTTCTTCGTCATCGCCACGCAGAACCCGATTGAATCGGCCGGGACGTTCCCGCTTCCGGACGCGCAACTCGACCGGTTCCTCATCTCGATTCCAGTCGGCTATCCGGATGCCGCCGAAGAGCGGGAACTGTTGCTGCAAGTGTTGACCGAGACCCGCAAACATATCGAGGCCGTGACGTCACTCGCCTCGCTGCAAGAAGCGCAGGCCGAAACGAGACAAGTCGCGATTCAAGACGATGTCCTCGATTACATGCTCGGTCTCGTCCATGCGACCCGGGCGCACGCGTCCGTCGAGGTCGGGGTCAGTCCGCGCGGCGCGATCGCGTTGCTCCGCGCATGTCAAAGCTATGCCTATTTGGCCGGCCGGCTGTACGTCATCCCAGAAGACGTTAAAGCCGTGGCGCCGTACGTGCTCGCTCATCGCATCAGCTTGACGCTCGAAGGCGGCATCAAGTCGACGAAAGCGAACGTGATCGCGCACATTTTAGACACTATCCCCGTACCGGTCGAGGGCTGACGATGACACTCTCCACACATGCATGGTTGCAGCGACGGCTCCTACCCGTGTATATCGTGAGCGGAGCGATCCTCGTATTTCTCCCATACGTTTATGGGTTCGGCTATCTCAGTTTCATTGTCGCGAGTGCGATTTGGATGCTAGAGCGGACGCGGCAACAACTCGAGCGAAATATCGATCTCCGGTTCACGCAATACGAAGAATTGCTGTTCGTCGGGGATGAGAGTCGGTTCGTGTTGGTGGTTGACGGGGTGGACGAGTTGTCCCGGCTCGGCCTGCCACTTTGCATTCGCTTGAAGGCGAGCTCAGGAATCAGCTTTCCGGCGCATGAGCGACTTCCGAACGTGCTCGATTATGAGGTCGATGTCACTCGCGCTCGGCATGAATTGGTCGTGCGCGCTGAGTATCGTGGTCCAGCTACGTTTGAGGAATGCGTCATCGCCGTCACGCTCCCGTTTCGACTAGGGACGTATTTGTATGAACGACCGGTCGATACAGAGTGGACCGTCCTCCCATCACTCCTCTTGCACCCACCGGTCGGGACGAAGCGGCTAGCGCTCGGTGACCGGCCACTCTTGGCGTCACCGCTTCGAAATCCGTTGCAGCTGATCGGGTCGAAACCGTATGAAGGGGAACCAGTGAAGGAAATCGATTGGTATGCGACAGCGAAACTTGGACGATTACAGTCGAAAGTGTTTCAACAGACGACGCTCGACACGTTCACGTTCGCCTTGGATTTGAACGGTCCGTCCGGTTATACGCTCCATCACGATTTCGAGTCGCTGATCAGCCAAACCGCCTTCGTCACATCACGCCTGTTGAAAGAGGACTGCAAAGTCGAACTGTACTTGAATCGATTCAATGAGGATGGGACGATGTTCCATGTCCCGCTCCAGGAAGGCGAGCGCGGCATACGCTTCATCTTGCTGCAGCTGGCGACGATTCACCCGGGCAATCGCTTCATTTCGACTGATGCCTTTACACGGATGGTCGAACGGAAACGGCTGAAGCAAAGCCATCTCGTCTCGTTCAATCAGCACAATCTGTACGATTGAACAGGGAAATGTCGGATTTTGGCGAACTCTTTTATATATGAACTGGGTCAAAAGGAGAGAGACATATGCCAAAACGGAAATTTGCCAATCGTCGAGACTGGGAACGGATTTTGCAACATCGCTACGCGCAAATGGAGGTACATGATGACCGTTTCTCTGGGACCGTCGCCTTGTTTCAAATTGACGCGGTCCGCGCACCGCAATATAAGATGCACAAGGGAGAAGAGTTCATCGTTGCCGATGCCGGCTATGCTTGGCTCCAATACTTCCCGGACGACGAGCCGTTCGGTGTGACCGTCATGTTCAATGATGAAGGGCACATCGTCCAATGGTACATCGATATCGTCGAAGCGATCGGATATGAGGACGGAATCCCGTATATGGACGACTTGTTGCTCGACATCCTCATCTTCCCGGACGGGGATGTCGTCCGCAAAGACGAGGACGAGTTCGAGGAAGCGACAAAGGCCGGAGAATTAACGCCAAAGCTCGTCGAGCAGGGCTGGCGTGACTTCCATGCGACGCTCGACCGGATTGAACGGAACGACTTCGTCTATTTCGAATTGGCGAACGAGCATTACACCGAGTTGAAGCAAAAACTTTGAACGGCCTGTTCCCTTTGGTACAGTGAAAGAAAAAACAGGGGGACAAAGATGAAAACCATCAATATCGAGACATGGTCGCGCAAAAAGCACTATGAGTTCTTCAAGGCGTTCGACGCCCCGCATTTCAACGTGACGGCGAGCGTTGATGTGACGAAGTTACATACGCACGCCAAACGGACCGGCCAGTCATTCTTTAACTAAACTTGGCGAGAATTCTCCCACCTCTAAGCGTCTCGGGCAAAGCCCAGCGTAGGTGGGAGATGAATCGCCTGCTTGTGAACCCTTT
>NZ_QLVE01000022.1 GCF_003331145.1 Exiguobacterium sp. TNDT2
ATATAAAATATTTATAGATACGTGTAGTATCTTAGAAGATGGAAATTCACTGTTTTGGGAAAAAATGAGTCCTTATTTAAAAGATGCTAAAAGTCGAGTATTTATTGCACAACGAGTCATCGATGAGTTAGACAAACACGTAAATCAAAAAAAAGACCCTAGCTTAGCTGCTAAAGCGTCCGAAGCAAAGAAACTATTGGCGGTTTTACAACAAGCTGATTTAATCGATATACGTGGCGAAGCATCTGACGGATTTGCTGATAATGTTTTTCTAGTCGTGTTCACAAAATTCCGACTTCACCACAATTTGCTCCTAATTACGCAAGACCGCAAACTGACAGCGGATATTGAGGCACTCAATCAGTCTCAGTCCGTGAAGTCCTCAAAACGGATTGAAGTTCGAAAAATTGCTGTGGATGGATCACTTGTTCCGATTAGTGCCTTTCGATCAGAAGGTTCAAAGTCAAAACCAACAAGTGCATTGTCTGAAAAAACGGATGTGAATGCGTTTAAACTTTCCAGCCAAGTGACATCAATTCCTAAAACCCCACTGAAGTTGACACATAATCCGTTGTTTGAAGATACTTTTCAAGATGAGACGGGGAAACAGGTTTGGTTGAAAGAACAAATTGCTTCGGGTGGCGAAGGTATCATCTACCGTACGAACAGCGACTTGGTTGCAAAAATTTATAAGCCAGATCAACTCAACCAATGGCGATTTGAAAAAATTAAATTGATGTTGACACGCCAAATTGACGAGCCAGGTATAAGTTACCCACGACATTTACTATTCAATGCTTTAGGAGAGTTTGTCGGATATTTGATGCCTGAAGCGAGAGGAAAAGAGTTACAGCGTAGCTTGTTTATCAAACCTCTCTTGTATAAAAATTTTCCTAATTGGAAAAAAAATGATACTGTTCGTCTTTGTTTGACTATCTTAGAGAAAATTAACTATTTGCATAATCGAAACATCATACTTGGGGATATTAATCCAGCCAATATTTTGATTGTTTCACCAACTGAAGTATATTTTGTTGATACGGATAGTTATCAAATCGAAGGATTTCCTTGTCCAGTTGGAACGATTAATTTCACTGCACCTGAAATCCAACGTAAATCATTTGATTCATTTTTACGGACATTTGATCAAGAACGATTCGCCGTTGCAACATTATTATTTATGATTATGTTGCCAGGGAAGTCACCTTATGCTCAACAGGGTGGAGAAAACCCTATCGATAATATCATCAATATGGACTTTTCCTATCCGTTCGGCGACCGGTCGAATAAAAAAACCCCGGAAGGACCATGGCGATACATTTGGAGTCATTTGCCGTATGCGCTTAAAAAACTTTTCTATGAAACGTTCCGAAAAGGAGAATCGCTCGGTCCAGGCAATCGTTTGGCACTTAGCGCCTGGTACGATCAATTTTCTGAGTATGAGCGATTACTCGTCAGCGGAATACTGACGTCACAAGATGAAATGGCCATGGAATTGTTCCCAACACGGCTAAAGAAAATTGCCAAGCTTACATATAAGCCGTGTCGCCTTTGTCATGAAGAAAACGTAGAAGGTCAACTTGTCTCTGGAATATGTCGTGCTTGTTTGCCCAAAGGAGAATACTATAACTGTGATTCATGTGACGAGATGATTCTCTACACAAATGAGCAAAGATTAGTGAAGCAGCAAAAACGCTTCTCCATCTGCAGAAATTGTCACGATAAACGAAACGAAGTTTGGACGCACGTTGTATGTGGCGATTGTGGTGCCCGTTTTGGAATTACAAATAGTGAACATGATTACTTTGCCGCTAAAGGGCTGCATGTTCCTAAACGTTGTGAAAGTTGTCGGAGAGAGAGAAGAACTAATGGAAGATCGGTTCCGAAACCTCCACCAGTAACACCAGTGAGCAAGTCTTCCGAACAGAATGATTCATCCGCAATGGGTTCAATATTAAAAATATTAGCGAACTTTTTGTCTCGCTAGTACAAAGGAGAAGTTATCATGAATGAAAACCAATTAATGATTTTACGTCAGGAAGATTTAGTTAATAACCCAACCGCTCGGGTACCAGTATGTCTGTGTCTCGATGTAAGTGGTTCGATGGATGGCGCACCAATCCGTGAATTAAATGAAGGGATTCGCCACTTTTATGAAGCTATTCAAGCAGATGAAACAGCTCTATTTGCTGCTGAAATTAGCGTTGTTACGTTTGGAGGATACAATGAAGCTGTATGCATCGAAGACTTTGCCAATATTGATCGACAAAGTGTCCCCGTCGTTCGCGCGGGAGGGTTAACGCCGTTAGGAGAAGGCGTTGAACTTGCATTAAACTTGCTTGAACGCCGCAAACAAGAATATAAAGATAAAGGTGTCGATTATTATCAACCATGGCTCGTCCTTATGACGGATGGTGCTCCTAACGGTGATGCCGACGTTTTGCGTGATGCAATTCAGCAGACCATTAGTCTTGTCAAAGAAGAAAAACTAACGGTTTTCCCAATTGGTATTGGACCCGAAGCCGACATGTCTATGCTTGGAAAATTTTCTCCAACTCGACAACCACTTCGCCTTCAAGGTCTAAATTTCAAAGAATTTTTCGCGTGGTTGAGTAGTAGTGTGTCTCGTACATCGATGTCGACTCCCGGCGAAAAAGTGAAACTTGATGTTGATGGTATGCAGGGGTGGGCGGAACTTTGACAACATGGAAGGTTGCTTCTGCAGCAACGATTGGACGTTCTCATATGCGCTTGGGAATCCCCTGTCAAGATGCTGTATTCTCTATCATGGATGACTCTTGCTGTGTCTCCGTCTTATCGGATGGTGCTGGCTCGGCTTCTCAGTCCGAAGCAGGTGCTCATCTTGTCAGCGAGCGTCTTGCAAGATTCTTTCATCGTTCTTTTGACCGCTTATATCAGCTCGATAGTCAATTGTTTAAACAAGAAGTGGCAGCCCTAATCTCGGCCTGGATTGATGAAGAAGCGGAAAGTCTCAACTGTCAACGTAAAGAGCTAGCTGCTACAGCTCTCGTGGCAGCCATATCGAACGGTCGTTTTTTATTGCTCCATGTTGGTGATGGTGTTATTGGCTACTCAAAAGAAGGTATTACACAAGTTGCGTCGATGCCAAAAAATGGCGAATTTGCAAATGAAACCGTATTTGTGACATCTTCTAATCTTGAAACTCATATGACTATTTTTAAGGGAACGACAGAGTTAATTGATGGGTTTATTTTAATGTCTGATGGTACTGCCGAAAGTCTCTATGCAAAACGACAAAAACAACTTGCCCCGGGCGTTAGCCGGCTTCTCGCTCAAAATGTACTTTACACTTCATCGTTCATGAATGATTTGCTTAAACAGAATCTCAATCATGTCATACGTCAACAAACACACGATGACTGCTCTCTAGTGGTCATGAGTCGACCATCTAATGCATATCGCACCTACAGACAGTTATCTTTACGAGAGAAATGTGATGTTCTAGGTGTTTCGTATCTCCACCGTCGTTTGACGACGAAGCGACTCGAACGAACGTCCTATTTGCTAAGTTTTTTAGATACGCCGATGACTATCAAACAGTTGGCGATTCAAATGAGTACGAAACCCCGATTTGTCGAACGGCAACTTGGACAACTTGAAAGACGTGGGTTGGTTAGTCAAAATGCTGGAAGATATCAGGCGTAAGAAAAAATCAACATAGTATGGTTTACTATGCGTCCTCAATCCTTCCCAACAATCCCGGATTAACGTCCGAATGCGGTCTGTTTAGACCTCTTGTATCTCGATGGTCTTGTTGAGCGTTCCGCTCATCCATTCGTGTTTGGTCGCCTCATCGTAGCTCAGCTAGGCTGTCATGACGGCGAACTTATAGAGAGGGATAAGGTGTCCTGAAGTTCGCTCTCTGGCGAACATATAGTTAAGAAGGAAGGGAACGTCATCCTCTTTATCAAAGCACTGCCGGAAGAACTGACCGAAGTGAAACTCATCGGTAATGATCCGTGCTATGCGAACTATGAACAACTCGCTGAAGGCCGCTAAGAATATACCGTTAACGTGGAAAAATGATGAAAACGGCTCTTCTCCTCATCAACGCGGAAAAGAGTCGTTTTTCCTTGCCTGTAAGTCTTTAGGCGGTCTCATATAGAAGAATAACCACCAAAACGCGCTGAAAAACATGAATCGCTGCAACAGGCCCATGAAGTCCGGCGCCAGCCACATCCCGAGCGATACAACGATGGCGATCCCGGCAAGTGAAAAGCCAACGAGGCGCTGTCTACCACGGGTCATGAAACCGTGCCCTACCGCGAGGAACGTGAACATGAAGCCGGTCGTACTCGCGAAAACAGAATGTAACTGGTCATGGAACACGTCGACCGGGATACCGCCGAGGAGCGGTGCATGACGAAAGACACCCGTCAAAAGGAGACTGATCCCGAAACACACCCCGATGACTTGATGGTACAAAGATTGTGTCTTAGCCAAGACGATGCTAGCCGCGAGACCAAGGGCGATAAATGTTACGTTCATGACCCAGGCGTGAGGTGAACATTGGGCGCCCAGATGGCTCGTCGTATTCTCGACGATCGAATACCCTTCAAAGCTGAAAAAGGGCAAGACGAGCGAGACGAAGACGAACACGAGAAACGTCAAGCGAGCCATCGCGAGCACGGGATTCATCGCTGATGCGGCAACGGGATCGTCAATACGTTCCAATTGTCTCCGGCAAACAGCTTCGCGAGATAGACGATTTGCCCGACGTGATAGCTGTAGTGCGACACTTGTTTCTCAATCGCCCAGATGACGCTCTTCTCTTCGCCGCGGATGAAGACGGTCTTGCCGATGTCTTCTGGTGTGAGGCTCGCCAAGACGTCGTCTAACAACTGCCAGCGTTCGTCCCACGTCGCCATCAGTTCGGCTCGTGAAAACTGCTGGTCTTCGAACTCGGCATCGCGGTTCCGGTCCGGCTTCTCGCCGTCCGTCGTCAAGAAGTCGGTCCAACGTGACAACATATTGTTCGAGATGTGCTGCACGATGACGGCGAGCGAGAGCGTGTCTTTTGCGAGCACGCGGTGCAAATCGTCGTCGCTCACTTGGTGTAAAGCGTCCTCGGCGAGCTGTTTTTGTTCTTGAAAGATGTGGCGGACTTCCGTCACATAACGTTGTTCAAACATGTTGGTTCCTCCTTATGTAAGTATCTCTATCCCATACCCGAAATTAAGAAAAGACGAACAGGAGTCCCTGTCCGTCTAGGCGTGTTCGGCCCGAAAGTCTTCCCAATGCGACCGGGCCTGGGTGCGGATTCGCTCTGACACCTCTTTACTGCCGAGCAAGATTCCATACCAGCGCCGGGCTTCTTCGTAAAATCCGAGCGCGGCCGACAAGTCGGCGATGCGCAGCATCAATTGGTCGTACGGCAGGCCGGTCCGGACTTGGTCCGTATACCCTTCCTGCACCTCGTTATACTTGTCGAGCGTCCGCTTCATCCATTCCCGCTCGGCCGCCGCATTCCCCGTCAGACGATACATCCAGACGAGCCGCATCCCGAGCATGGCGACGACGGACGGCTTCTGTCCACTCAGTTGAGTCATGACGGCGAACTTATACAGCTGGATGGCGTGCTCCGGCGTCCGGTCGCCTTGAAGCGTCTCCGGGTTGACCCGCGACAGATAGTTCGTCTCGAGCGCCTCGCGGTTGTTCTTCCGGACCTTATCGAACGAGTCGTGGAAGACGAGATGACAGTGACTGCAGACGACCGGTTCGTACAAGTACGGGTTCTCGCCATCATACGTCGTATAACCGTCCTTCGCGACGTCCTGCGGCCGAATGTGGCGCGACAAGATGCGCGGCGTCTCGCTCTGCTTTAGACAATACGGACATTTCACTTTTTTCGAAAAGATATGTTCTGCCATGGTTCACCTCACACGTATACGTTGACGAGCAGGCCGCGAATCTCGCCGACCTGGTCGAGGAGGGACAAGCGTGACGCTTCCCCTGAGATGACCTGGTCCGTCAACGCGAGCAGTTTCTGGTCGACCTGCTCGACAATCTTATAGATTTTGGCACGGCCGCGGCGGTTGAACCCGCGTTTGTCCTCGAGGCGGAGCGCCGCGTCGACGGCGTCTTTCATAAAGTCTTTAATGAGCTGCTTATATTCGGCGAGCGACTCGACCGTCTGGCTCTCGGCGAGAAGCTCGCCTTTCTCGTGGATGGCCGCGATTTGGCGTTGGAAGCGCTCGTGCTCGCGGTCTTCACGTTTTTGACCGATGACGTTCTGGAACGAGACGCCGGGCTCGGCCTCGGGGCGTTTCGCCTTACCTGTGCCGTGAAGCGACTGCGTCTCCATGATGCGACGAATGTCCATCTAATCCGTCCTTCCTTAGCTTAGTTCAGTAATTGTAACACGCCTTGCGGCAATGCGTTCGATTGGGCGATCATCGCCATGCCGGACTGGTTCAAAATGTTTAGGCGGGCGAAGTCCATCATCTCACGGGCCATGTCGGCGTCGCGGATGCGTGACTCGGAGGCGGTCAAGTTTTCGGTCCCGATTGAGACGACGCCGATGTTCGCCTCGAGCCGGTTTTGGATGGCACCGAGTTTCGAGCGTTCGAGGGAGACGTCGTTGATCGCCTTATCGAACTTGGCGATTGCGTCGCTCGCACCTGCTTGTGTCGTGATGTCGAGCCCGTCGATTCCGAGGGCGCCCGCGCGCATATCGGCGACGTTCAACAGGACGCCCTCACCGCTGCCGGCACCGAGTTGGAAGAACAGCGTCTCGTACCTTTCAATATATTCGCCGTTCATGATTTTCTTCGAGTTGAACTCGGTCGTCTCGGCGATGCGGGTCACTTCTTCTGTCAACGCATTGATTTCTTCTTGGACGGCTTTAGTGTCGTCTTCACTGAGCGTGCCGTTCGCGGCTTGGACCGACAGCTCGCGCATGCGCTGAAGGAGGGAATGCGTCTCGTTCATGCCGCCTTCGAGTGTCTGCGTGAGCGAGATGCCGTCGAGCGTGTTGCGCTCGGCCATCGACAGCGAGTCGAGACGGATGCGCATCTTCTCGGAGATGGCGAGGCCGGCCGCGTCGTCAGACGCCTTGTTGATGCGGACACCGCTCGAGAGGCGGTCCATCGTCTTTTTCATCGTTGCCTGGTTGAGCGACAGGGACGTGTAGGCTTTGAGCGCTTGGACGTTATTCGTAATTTTCATAGCGGTTTCCTCCAATCGATACGGGTTGCAGCCGGGCGTTCTCAATCGCCTCGCCCCACGTCTTGTCGAGCTCGGACGCGAGGCCGTGGAGCTCTTCGATTTTATCCATGTCTTGTTCGATCAGCGCCTCGAGGCTCGATTTCGCCATGTAGAGGTAAAGCTCGTCGAGTTGCGCCGAGATGATGCCGCCGCCGTCGTGGAGCCCTTGATGGAGCTTCGCGAGCAGCTCGCGTGCTTGGCGCAAGTGGCGGTTCCGCTCGGCGATGGTCGCCGTGCCGGCTTGTTCATAGTGATAGACGAGCGCGTGGAGCATCGCCTGGGTCAGCTCTTGCGGGCTCATCTCGTATAGTCGGTTCGGGTTCATGATGGTTCTCCTTTGATGGTGTCAAGTTCTTCAATCAGCAATAGCACTTCGGCCATCACGTCATACAGCTCTGGCGGAATCGCGTCCCCGAGGTCGAGGTCGAGCAGGTGGCCAAGGAGCGAATGGTCATGCTCGATGGCGACGCCGCGTGATCTCGCCTCGTTCAAAATCTTATCGGCGACGGCGCCCGTCCCGCGGGCGACGATGACCGGGGCCCGGTCGGTCGTCTCGTCATAGCGGACGACGGCGGCCGTCTTTCGTTTCGTCAAATCCATACGTTGATACATAAGCGCCTCCTAAATGCGGAAATCATAGCCGGTCGTCTCGAGTGTCGGACGCTCGGTCTCCGGTTTGTCCGTCTTCGTGAGTGGACGGAACTGGGTCGTCACGCTGCGATAGCCGATCGCCTCGAGCGTCGTCTCAATGTTCGAGAGGAGTGGGCGCGCGATTCGTTCGACGGTCGGGTCATCATGTTCGAGCGTGAGCCGGAGATTCCGGTCGATCGCTTCGAGCTTGACGCCGATCTCGCCGAGGCGTGGCGTCTCGAGCCGGATGTAGAGCACGCTGTTCTCCCAGTCGACGACGTCCCCAGCCTCGCGGTTTTGGATGTGGACGTGGATGCCGGTGTCGATCTCTTGGACTTTCGCCGGCAAGGCGAGGATGAGCTGATGGAGCTGTCCGCCGTCGAGCCGGTTCAACGTCTGTTGGACGTGGAAGAACGAGGCGAGACGGGCCGCTTCTGGTGAGGCCGCGTCCGAGCGGAGCGACAAAGCCGATGCTTGAACGGTTTGCGCCGTCTGGGCTTGCGCGTGTTGCTGCGCGGCGGTCTGGACGCGCTGGGCCGTCTCTTGGATGACGCGGCCGGATAAGTTCGGCTCGACCTTGAACGGCGTGACGTGAGGCAGTTCGCCGGCCCGGGTCGCTTGATGCGGGATGTATTCGAGCCGGACGTGGTTCGGCACGTACCGGAACTCGTTCAAGTTGGCGCGCACTTCCTTGATGAGCGCGGCGCTCTCGGCGGGTTTCGTCGACAGCAGGCCGAGGGCGACGTTGAGCTTCGCCGTCATCGCGACGAGCGCCTTCTCTTGTCTGGCGTCGGTATGTAACAAGGCGTCCGTCTTTTGGATGAGCTGCGTCAGCCGGGTCGACACCGTCTCGAGCGCGGGACGCGCCTGATGCGGGTTCGTCTCGACGAGGGCGGCGACTTGGCCGAGCTGTTTCGTCACCGTCACTTGTTCGCCTCTAAACGAGTTCGTCACGGTCGCGAGATGCGTCGTCACTTCTTTGACGAGCACCGGGCGTCCGAGGACGGGCGGCAACGCCTCGCGCGGCTCGATTCGCATCGGGCGCGGATTCGGCAACTCGTTGATGAGCCGGTCGACCGTCTCCGGTGTCGGTGTCATACGCTCGCTGACCGGACGTGACAGGTTGACGTGCTCGATGAACCGTTCTTTTTGCGGATACGGGGCGTCGGGCGCCGGACGGGTCACCAGTTGTCTCGCTTCATCTAATGACGCGACGGCAATCTCTCGGGCGACGTCACGCGGGATAGTCGGAGCCTCGATCGTCTTCAGCCAAAGGACGGCGTCGCGCATGTCGCCTTTGAAGACGGTCTCGAGCAGACGGACCGTGTCCTCGTTCATCGGCAGCCGTCCTGATTGGAGCAGGCGGCTGACGGCGCTCCGCACTTCGGGCGGGAGTGACGCAAGGAGCGCCTGAATTTTCGCATCGGGTTTCACCGGTTGGCCGCTCGAAGTGTCCGGGGTGTCCGGCTCGGGCTTGGCGACGATCGTCGCGATGAGCTGTCCGTCTTGTTCGGCGAGCGTCAATTGGAACGGGTTCGTCTTCGGCAGCCCGTTCTCGAACGTGACCTCGACGTGTTCGCCGTTGATTTTGACGATGCCGGTGTCGGGGCCGGTCTGTTTGACGAGCTCGGCCTTGTAGACGCGGTTCGTCTGGATGCCGGCGGTGACCGCGATGGCCGCGGTCATGGGGGCTTGGATTTGCATAGTTGTCACCTCGACCCTTATATCGACCTCTTTTTCAAAAAGTGAAGTGAATTCGACAGAAAAAAACCTCCCGTCAAGGCGACGGAAGGATCAAGATTCGAGCAGGGCGCTCTGGTTCAATTGCTGGAACCGGGCGACGAGTTCGCCTGTAGCTTTCAATTGGTTTCTCAGGACGTACGCAGTGGCGTTCGATTGAATGGTCTGTCCGGTTTGGGTGACAACCAAGCCGTGCGGCACATCGTCGAGTATCGCGATGTCACGGACGTGGGACCAGGCGTACCACTCGCAGTCGTCGCGCTTCGGCGATTTCGTCGGGAAGAAGACGAGCCCCGTCATCGGGTCGATGACGACCGGTACTTTGCCCTTGACGCCGGCGACCCGCTTGGCGATAAAGATTCGTTCTTCGATCGAGCTGTTATACTGACGGCAAGAGAGTTGTAACAATTGATACGGCCTCAAAGGGGTCGAGATCTCGGTTCCGTCTTCGAGTATGATCCGCGACTGCTTCATGACATCGAAGCAAGGCAAAATCGCCACGGTTCGCTTTGTGATGCGATATTTTTCCTCAGAATAGTAGGGGCGCATACGCTGCACCATCCTCCTCATATTAAATTTTCAGGATCGAGCGAGACACAATAGCACAAACCTAAATCATCTCTTCCATGATATATCACAAAAAATGTAAATTCAACAAAGGGATATGCAAAGTAGGGAAATATAATTCCAATGTAAGCCAAAAAAGAATTCGTTTACAAAAAATTGAGAAAGTGTTTGTCACGCCTTCAAGAAGGTGGTAAGATAACCGATAGAGGGAAAGCCTCTGTATTCTTCAATGGTGAAAGGAATGGATTTACACATGGTAGGTAAAGTAAAATGGTTTAACTCAGAAAAAGGTTTTGGCTTCATCGAAGTAGAAGGCGGCAAAGACGTTTTCGTACACTTCTCTGCAATCCAAACTGACGGCTACAAATCACTTGACGAAGGTCAAGAAGTTGAGTTTGAAATCGTTGATGGCGAGCGTGGCCCACAAGCGGCTAACGTTGTAAAATTATAATTTCAAACCGTGAGTCGGCTCCTGATGGGGTCGGCTTTTTTGTTTTTCTCCCATAACGTATTCGAAAGCAAAATCGCGTTTAAGAACGGGCAGAACGGGTAGTTTGTTTTTATACCGCCGATTCGCACTGGAGACGGGATGTTCGGAACAAATTTGTCATTATTTTCTGATGATAACGTTTTCAAACGATTCGGATTCGGGGTATACTATACATGAGCCACCTGGTTCCACTTTCTTTATAGGAATGAAGCAGGAGATTCGGTCCAGTTCGACGAATCATTGGGTCAAGCGGTTATTTTAAGGAGGAGTTCAGATGATTTATAACATTCGCGGCGAAAACATTGAAGTCACACCAGCCATCCAAGACTATGTCGAGAAGAAGCTGGAAAAATTGACTCGGTATTTCACAACTCCTACGGATGCACAGACGGCCTACGTCAACTTGAAAGTGTACAACGAGAAACAAAAAGTGGAAGTGACGATCCCGATGCCGAACTTGTTGCTCCGTGCCGAGGAGACCAACCTCGATATGTATGCGGCAATCGACCTCGTCGTCGACAAATTGGAACGTCAAATCCGGAAACACAAAACGAAACTCAACCGTAAAGGGCGCGCCAAAGAAGGCGGGATCGGCGAGTACTTCAAGTCACTCGAAGGCCCCGAGGACGTGGTCGTCTACGACGAGGACGAGGCAGAACTCGAACTCGTGCGGACGAAGCGTTTCACGCTCAAACCGATGGACACGGAAGAAGCGATTCTTCAGATGGACATGCTCGGTCATAGCTTCTTCGTCTTCTCGGACGCAGAGACGGGCAACACGAACGTCGTCTACCGTCGAAAAGATGGCAAATACGGCTTGATCGAACCAGAATAACTCAACCTTGACATCACACGGCCCTCCGACGCGGAGGGCCGTTTCGTTTTGCCTTTCCTTGAAAGCAGGGGTCACTTCGGTTAAACTGTACATTAGGGAAAAAACATGCATTTTTCAATGAATGCAGAGGAGATAAAACGTATGGCGAACTTTTTGAAAGATCTATTTGCTCCACAGAAACGAGTATTGAAAAAAGCAGAAAAAGCGGCCGACCTCGTCGAGTCGTTCGCCGAACCGGTCAAGGCGTTGTCTGACGAAGCACTCCAGGCGAAGTCGATCGAGTTTCGTGAGCGCCTAGCCAAAGGTGAGACGCTTGACGATATCTTGCCGGAAGCGTTCGCGGTCTGCCGTGAGGCATCTGAACGCGTCCTCGGCATGCGCCACTATCGCGTCCAGCTCATCGGGGGCTATGTGCTCCATAACGGCGACATCGCCGAGATGAAGACCGGGGAAGGGAAGACGCTCGTCGCGACCCTCCCGGTGTATTTGAACGCGCTCACAGGCCGCGGTGTCCACGTCGTGACGGTCAACGAATACTTGGCCCGTCGTGACAAAGAACTCATGGAACCGCTCTACTTCGCGCTCGGCCTCTCGGTCGGCCTCAACGTGTCGAACATGGACCGTGTCGAGAAGCAGGCGGCGTACAACTGCGACATCACCTACTCGACGAACAACGAGCTCGGGTTCGACTATCTGCGTGACAACATGGTCCTTTATAAGGAAGACCGCGTCCAACGCGAGCTCTACTTCACAATCGTCGATGAAGTCGACTCGATCCTCGTCGATGAGGCGCGGACCCCGCTCATCATCTCAGGTTCGGCCCAGAAATCGACGGAGCTCTACACGCGGGCCGACGCCTTCGTGCGGACGCTCAAGATCGAGGACGATTACACGGTCGACGTGAAGACGAAATCGGTCCTACTCACGGACAAAGGGGTCGACCTTGCCGAGAAGTTCTTCGGCATCGATAACTTGTTCGCGATCGAGCACGTCTCGGTCAACCACCACGTCGGGCTCGCCCTTCGCGCCAACGCCGTCATGCACCACGACGTCGACTATATGGTCCGCGACGGCCAAGTCATGATCATCGACCAGTTCACGGGCCGGGTCATGGACGGGCGCCGCTACTCGGAAGGGTTGCACCAGGCGATCGAGGCGAAAGAAGGCGTCGAGATTCAACGCGAATCGATGACGCTCGCGACGATCACGTACCAGAACTACTTCCGCATGTATGAGAAGCTCGCCGGGATGACCGGGACGGCGAAGACGGAAGAAGAAGAGTTCCGGAACATCTACAACATGCAGGTCGTGACGATCCCGACGAACAAACCGATCCTGCGGGAAGACCGTTCCGACCTCATCTTCAAATCGATGGAAGGCAAGTTCAAAGCCGTCGTCGACGAGATCATGGCCGCCCACGCGACGGGACAACCGGTCCTCGTCGGGACGGTCGCCGTCGAGACGTCGGAGTATTTGAGCAAGCTCCTGTCGAAGAAGAAAATCAAACATGAAGTGTTGAACGCGAAGAACCACGCCCGTGAGGCCGAGATCGTCGAGAACGCCGGACAAAAAGGCTCGGTCACGATCGCGACGAACATGGCCGGACGCGGAACCGACATCAAGCTCGGCGAAGGCGTCATCGAGCTCGGCGGATTGTACATCGTCGGCACCGAGCGCCACGAGTCGCGCCGGATCGACAACCAGCTCCGCGGACGGGCCGGACGACAAGGGGACCCGGGTAAATCCCAGTTCTACTTGTCACTCGAAGACGAGCTCATGCGTCGCTTCGGGACGGACAGCCTCCAGAGCATGATGGAGCGTCTCGGCATGGACGACACGCAACCGATCGAGAGCCGCATGGTCTCAAAAGCGGTCGAGTCGGCCCAAAAACGTGTCGAAGGCAACAACTACGACGCGCGCAAACAGCTCCTCGGCTACGATAACGTCATGGCCGACCAACGGAAGGTTATGTACAAGGACCGGGCGAGCATCCTCGAGAACGAATCGGTCACGGACATCGTCCGTTCGATGATTCAAGAGACGGTCGAGACGGGCGTCTCGCAATACACGCCGCTCGAGCTCGTGCCGGAAGAATGGAACATCGAGGAACTCGCGCACTGGGCCAACCAGACGCTCGCCCTCGAACAGCCGGTCGAAGGCAAGGACTTCTTCGGCAAAGAGCGCGAAGAGATCATCGAGCTCCTCGCTGAACGCACGAACGCGCAGTACGAGGCGAAACGTCAACTTGCGCCGCCGGAACGATTCAACGAGTTCGAGAAAATCATCGTGCTCCGTGCCGTCGACTCGCACTGGATGGCGCACATCGACCATATGGACCAGCTCCGTCAAGGGATTCACTTGCGCGCTTACGGGCAGAACGACCCGCTCCGTGAGTATCAGGCGGAAGGGATCAACATGTTCGACGCGATGAACGCGGCCATCTCTGAAGAAGTGACCGGCTTCGTGCTCCGTGCCGAAGTCGGCGACAACCTCCGACGCGAGAAAGTCGTCGAGGAAGAAGTGGCGGTGTCCGGCAAGGACGATGCGCCGGTGAAGAAAAAACCGGTCCGTCGCTCGGAAGATCAACGGCTCGGGCGCAACGACCCGTGCTGGTGCGGTTCAGGCAAGAAGTTCAAGAACTGCCACGGCAAACAACAGGCTTAATTTTGAAAGAGGCGGGCCCGCTCGCCTCTTTCCTACGGAAAGGTGACCTACACTATGGAAATTTCAGATATTCGCAACGAACTCGAGGCGATGGCGAAACGCCTCGAGAATTATCGCCAATCGCTCAACCTGACAGAGAAGCAGGCCCGCATCGCCGAGCTCGAGAACGAGATGACGTACCCGGACTTCTGGGACAGCCAAGAGAAGGCGCAAAAAGTCATCGACGAGTCGAACGCGCTCAAAGCGATGGTCGACAAATACCAAGAGCTCGCCGATGGGCATGAAGACGGCGAAGTCACGCTCGAACTGATCAAGGAAGAGCCGGACGCCGAGATGCAAGCCGACTTGGCCGAGATGGTCACGGCGCTCAAGGCCGACTTCGACGCATTCGAGCTCGAGATCCTCTTGAACGGGCCGTATGACGCCAACAACGCCATCCTCGAGCTTCATCCGGGGGCGGGCGGTACCGAGTCGCAAGACTGGGCGTCGATGCTTCTCCGGATGTATCAACGTTTCGCGGACAAGCAGGGCTGGAAAGTCGAGACGGTCGACTATCTTCCGGGTGAAGAGGCCGGTGTCAAATCGGTCACGCTCCGCATCGTCGGACATAACGCCTACGGGTATTTGAAAGCGGAGAAAGGGATTCACCGGTTGGTCCGCATCTCGCCGTTCGACTCGTCGGGCCGCCGCCATACGTCGTTCGTCTCGTGCGACGTCATGCCGGAGTTCGACGACGACATCGAAGTCGACATCAAGACCGAGGACCTCCGCATCGACACGTACCGCGCGTCGGGCGCCGGCGGTCAGCACATCAACACGACCGACTCGGCCGTCCGGATCACGCACGTGCCGACGGGCGTCGTCGTCTCGTGTCAGACGGAACGTTCGCAAATCAAGAACCGCGAGTCGGCGATGAAGATGCTCAAGGCGAAACTGTATCAGCGCGAACTCGACGAGCAGCAACGCAAACTCGATGAGATTCGCGGCGAGAAGACGGACATCGGCTGGGGCAGTCAGATCCGTTCGTACGTCTTCCACCCGTACGCGATGGTTAAAGACCACCGCACGAGCTATGAGGTCGGGAACACGGGCGGCGTCATGGATGGGGACATCATGGGCTTCGTCGATGCTTACCTCCGCAAGACAAATATGTGATGCACGTGGCTCAGGGACTTTTGTCTTTGGGCCACGTTGTATGTAGAGGAGAAAACCTTTAATGAAGCAAATCGTCAAAGACTACATCTATTTACTGACCGGGTCCGTCTTCGTCGCCTCGGCGTTCAGCTTATTTTTATTGCCGAACAACCTCGCCTCGGGCGGCGTCAGCGGCATCTCAATCATCACGTACGAGCTGTTCGACATCTCGCCGGGGGCGTTCCAGCTCGTCTCGAACGTGTTGCTGCTCCTCGTCGGCTGGATGATTCTCGGGCTCGGCTTCGGCGTCAAGTCGCTCGTCGGGTCGATCTTCTTGCCGGGCGTGATCTTGTTCTATGAGGCGATTGACGCGGGAGCGGCCGTCAACGACACGCTGCTCGCGGCGATCTTCGGCGGGGCCGGCGTCGGCATCGGGCTCGGCCTCATCTTCCGAGGACGGGCCTCGACTGGCGGGATGGACCTATTGGCCCAAATCCTACATAAGTTCACCCATATCCCGCTCTATCTCTGTATCGCCATCCTCGACGGGGCGGTCGTCCTCGTCGCCGCCGTCACGTTCTCGTTCACGACGGGGCTATACGCGCTCATCGCCCTCTTCATCACAATCAAGATGATCGACTTCGTCCAGCTCGGCTTCACACAGGACAAGATGGCGTACGTCATCTCGGAGAAGCGGGACGTCATCACGCGCGCCGTCTTCGACGAGCTCGACCGCGGCGCGACGGAGATTCAAGCGATCGGGGCGTACTCGCGTCTCGAGCGCCCGATGCTCCTCGTCGTCGTCCGTCAGAACGAAGTGAGCCGTCTGAAAGAGATCATCCGCCGCATCGACCCCGATGCGTTCCTCATCTTCAGCGAGGCGCACGAGGTGATGGGGCAAGGGTTCACGTCGGACAAACGCTATATCAACGTCCCATGAGTTGTGGAATCTTTGTGTATTTTTCGTGAGATAGGTTAGAAAGCGGTTCATAACGGCTATAATGGTAAAAGTAGGTTATTTCTACAACTTAGGAGGGGAACCCTATTATGAAGAAATGGATGATGGCAATCGGACTCGGCGCCATGCTCACGCTCGGTGCGTGCGGCGGTGGCGATGAAGAAGAGACGACAAGCAATGGGGATGGCGCGACCACGGCGTCGGTCGACGCAGAGGCGGTGTACGCTCAAAACTGTGCGGCTTGCCACGGGGCGAACTTAGAAGGTATGAGCGGTCCGAAACTTTCGGACGTCGGTGCCCGTCTATCGGCGAGTGACATCGAAGAAATCATTCGTAACGGGAAAGGCGCCATGCCTGCGAACGTGATCGAGGACGACGAAGAGATCACGGCTGTCGCCGCTTGGCTCGCTGAGAAAAAATAAGCATGGAGAACCGCGAGACGACTCGTGATTCGACTAAGGGCACTCGCGACGCGGGTGCTTTTTTGAATGCCGGTTTCATCATCCATGGCGAAGGCGTGAAGTCCATCTTCACATCAACAATTTCCCACTAAACTCAATCCAACTGAAACAATCCTGTAATGGTTATTTAAAAGTTCGATTGTTATAATTGTAGGCGCTTGAACTACCGACTGATGATCTTTTTGGACAGGGGTGACCGGAGTAGGGTCCCTTGACAGGTCGTATCGTTATCGTGTAGAACAGAGGCTAGACGAAAATATTCAGTTAACGAAGCAATTCTGCGAATCCAGTTGAAGATCGTCATAGATGCATGAAAAATATATAAAAAGGGTAGGGAATACGTTATGATTTCGATGCAAAAAGTCAGCAAAGTGTATCCGAACGGCGTCGTCGCAGTCGATGACCTCGATTTAAGGATTGAAGACGGCGAATTTCTATACGTCGTCGGACCATCCGGTGCCGGGAAATCGACGTTCATGAAAATGATTTATCGGGAGGAGAGACCGTCGAGCGGACAGCTCATGATCGACGGGATTGACGTCGGCAAACTGAAAAACCGCCACGTCCCGAAATTGCGCCGTCAACTCGGCGTCATCTTCCAGGACTACAAGTTGTTGCCGTCACTCACGGTATATGAGAATGTCGCGTTCGCCCTCGAGGTCGTCCAAGCCGACACGGGCACGATGCGCAAACAGGTCATGGACGTGTTGAACCTCGTCGGCCTGAAGCACAAGGCGCGCAACTATCCCGATGAACTGTCGGGTGGGGAGCAACAACGTGTGTCGATCGCCCGTGCCATCGTCAATAAGCCGAAGCTCATCATCGCCGACGAGCCGACCGGTAACTTAGACCCGGACACGGCGTGGGGCATCATGGAAGTGTTTGAAGAGATTCACCGTCGCGGGGCGACGATCGTCATGGCGACGCATAACCGTGATATCGTCGATAAGATTCGCCATCGCGTCATCGCGATCGAGAACGGGAAAGTCGTCCGCGATGAAGAGAAAGGAGCTTATGGCTATGATATTTAAAAGTGGGATCCGTCATCTGCGCGAAGGGTTCAAGGGAACACTTCGCAACGGATGGATGACGTTCGCGGCTGTCAGTGCCGTCACCATCACCTTGTTGCTCGTCGGCGTGTTCGCCCTCGTCATGTTCAACGTCAATGAGATCTCAGAGAACGTCGAGAACGACGTCGAGATCCAAGTGTTCGTCACCCGGACCGCGGAGGAAGCGAACGTCGAACAGCTCGGTGCTAACTTAGAACAGATTCCGGGCGTCGCTTCGGTCACGTTCAGCTCGAAAGAAGAAGAACTTGAAAACTTCCGGAACCAGCTTGGGGAAGACGCCAACGCCTACGGGACGGTCGAGAAGGACAACCCGCTCCATGACCGCTATATCGTCAAGGCGTCAGACCCGCTCAACACGGAAACGGTCGCGGACGCGGTCCAGTCACTCGAAAACGTCGATAAGGTCACGTATGGACAGGACTATATCGACAAGATGTTCGCCTTCTTCAACGGGATTCGCATCGGTGGACTCGTGTTGATCGTCGGGCTTACGCTCATGGCGATGTTCCTCATCTCGAACACGATCAAGATGACGATTTTCTCGCGCCGTCGTGAGATTGAAATCATGCGTCTCGTCGGGGCGAAAAACAGCTTCATCCGTTGGCCGTTCTTCATCGAAGGACTTCTCCTCGGTGTCCTCGGCGCGCTCATCCCGATCGCCGTCATCTACTTCGGATACGACGTCGCATATAGTGCTTTACAACCATCGCTAGATCAACTGAATAGTGATATATTTAAATTGATTGATCCATCGGTACTGACGACACAAGTGTCGCTCGTCCTCTTGGCGCTCGGTGCCTTCATCGGGATCTGGGGCTCGACAACATCGCTCGGTCGGTTCTTGAAAGTCTAAATCAACTTTAAATATGAGGAGGAGTTGGCGGATGAAACGTTCGCTTGCGCTTGGATTGAGTTTGACACTACTTGCCTCGCCGGTCATGGCGACGGAGAAGGACACGCTGAAAGCACGACAAGATCGTCTTTCTGACCAATTAGAGAGATCCAAAAAAGCGCAAGACGAGACGGACGCCGAGCTCGACATCACCGAGGCGGAACGTGACGCGGTCGCGACAGAGATTCGCGCCGTCGATGAACGTCTCGAGGGTTTAAGTGAACAGATCGCCGTCCAGCAAGAAGAGGCGGACGCGGCGCGCACCGAGCTCGAGGCGACCCGTGGTCAACTCGCTGCCCAAGGGCAGACCCTCGAAAGCCAGAAGGCGCTCCTCAGTGAGCGTCTTCGTGTGCTTCAAGTACACGAGGACCGGTCCTATCTCCAAGTCGTCTTTGAGTCCCGATCGTTCGGTGACTTCGTGACGCGGCTCATGACCGCGCAGACGATCGCGGAGCAGGACCGGGACCTCATACATAGCTATATGAACGAAGTCGAGCGGCTTGAAACGCTCGAGACACGGCAACGCACCCAGTTGTCGTTCGTGAAACAAAAAGAACGTGAGCTCGTCGTGACGAAGCAGGCGCTTGACGCAGCCGCGGAACAGAAGCGGGACTTGCTGTCGGAGCTGAACGAGCAAGTCGAGCTGCTCGAACTCGAGAAGATGAGCCGCGCCGAAGAGCAGGCGCTCATGAACGAACAGAACCGCATCATCGCCGGACAGCTCGAAGCAATCGCCACGGCGGAACGCGAAGCCGCGGAAGCAGCGGCCCGTGCTGAAGCAGAAGCACGGGCGAGAGCAGAAGCCGAGGCGAAAGCACAGGCCGACGCCAAAGCCGCAGCGGAAGCGGAGGGACAAGTGGATGAGAAGCCGGCGGTCTCCCCACCGTCTGCGGAAGCCCTGACGGACGTGGCAGGACCGATGACCTCGTTCGTCCGTCCAGTGTCCGGTTACGTGTCGAGTCCGTTCGGACCGCGTCAAAACCCGCTCACGGGCGTGGCGGAGTCGCATCGCGGCATCGATCTCGTCAATGCGACCGGGACGCCGATCGTCGCGGCGGCACCAGGGATCGTCATCAAGGCGGCGCCGGCGACCGGCTATGGCAATGTCGTCTTCGTGTCCCACATCGTCGGCGGGGAAGTGTGGACGACCGTCTACGGCCACCTCGACGCCATCACCGTCACGTCAGGCCAAACGGTCGCTGCCGGTCAGACCGTCGGTACGCTGGGCAACACAGGCTGGTCGACGGGTCCGCATCTCCACTTCGAGTTACATCGCGGACAATGGGCGCCCGGACAACCGAATGCGGTCGACCCGGGTCCATATATCGGTTACTGATACGACGGACGTGTTCCAAATTTGTGGAACGCGTCCGTTTTTCTAAACTTTTTGCTATACTGAATGAAAGACTGACAAAGAGAAATGAGGGACTACCCGTGAAAAATACAACCGCAGGATTACTTGCCGGCGCCACGTTCGTCGCAGGGGCCGGTGCAGGGCTCGCGACGATGGCGTTCACCGATACGGCGCTGCCGATTCAACCGAAAGCCGAAGGCTGGGACAAGGTCGACCAAGTCCGGCAATTGATCGAGACGCATTCGCTCAAAGATATCTCGGAAGAGGACTTGTTGACGGGAGCGCTCGACGGGATGACGGGAGCGCTTGACGACCCGTATTCGGATTTTCTGGACGCCGAAGAGACGTCACAGTTCACCGACTCGATCGAGTCGAGTTTTGAAGGAATCGGCGCGACTTTGGAGAAGAAAGGAGAAGACATCCTAATCGTCGCTCCAATCAAAGGAGCACCGGCCGAAGAGGCAGGACTCCGTGCGGGAGACATCATCACGGCGGTCGACGGCGAGTCGATTGAAGGGATGGCCGTCGAAGAGGCCGTCCAGCTCATCCGGGGCGAGAAAGGGACCGTCGTCACGCTCACGATCCGCCGCGGCGGGCAAGAGGCCGACTACGAGATCACTCGGGATACGATTCCGATTGAGACGGTCTACTCGGAAGTGAAAGAACAGGACGGGAAGAAAATCGGGTATATCGAGGTGACCCAGTTCTCCGAGCCGACGGCCGACGAATTTTTAGAGCAGCTCGAGGCGCTCGAGTCGGAAGAAATCGATAGTCTGATTATCGACGTACGAGGTAATCCGGGTGGATTGCTCCCTGCCGTCATCGAGATGACCGAAGGGTTCGTCCCGTCGAACAAGCCGGTCGTCCAAATCGAGAACGCGGACGGGGACCGCGAGTCGCAGAGCGGCCGTGCCCGGGAAGCGAAACCGTACGATTTGTTCGTCTTGACGGACGAAGGGTCGGCGTCGGCGTCTGAAATTTTGGCCGGGGCCCTAAAAGAAGGTGCCGAGGCCACAATTATCGGCAACAAGACGTTCGGTAAAGGCGTCGTCCAGACGGCGTTCGATTTAGAGGACGGCAGCAATTTGAAGCTGACGACGAGCAAATGGCTCACGCCGGACGGCAACTGGATCAATGAGAAAGGGATTGAGCCAGATATCGAGGTCGACCAACCGGCTTACTTCGGCGTGACCCGTATCCTGGCCGATACCGATATGCTCGAGGTCGGGGATTATGGTGAAACGGTCTCGAACTTGCATACCGTGTTGACGGGCATCGGCTATGAGCCGGGCGGGCAACCGGGTTATTACGGTGACACGATGGCCCGTGCCGTCAGTGCCTTCCAAGCCGACAACAACTTGCCGGAAGACGGCGTCGTCAATGAGGCGACGGCGTCGGCGCTCGAGTCTCGCTTGCTCGAAGTGATTCAGGACGAGGCGAACGACGCCCAGTTGAACCGGGCGCTCGAAGAAGCTGCAAAATAAGGATTAGGGAAAGGATTGGACACGCGTGGACGTTCTACGAATGAGTTTTACAGCTTTGTTGACTTTGATCGGTAGTCCGCTGCTCTGGGCGACGCTCGTCGCCCTCGTTTACATATCCATGACGCGCATCAAACGGGAGCGGGGCATGTTCCGCTCCCGTCGGCGCTCGCCGAGATCAGACTGGCGTCATTTTATATGGCCGAGCCTGCTGCTCGCCATCATCGGTTCGGTGGCGCTGATCTTGCTCGAGACGACCGTCAACTGGGAGTGGGTCGTGACGTTCAGCGTGCTCTACGCGCTCATCGTCTTGACGATGCACCCGCGTTTCAGCAGTCC
Organism: Exiguobacterium sp. TNDT2; assembly: GCF_003331145.1. Taxonomy (GTDB): domain Bacteria; phylum Bacillota; class Bacilli; order Exiguobacteriales; family Exiguobacteriaceae; genus Exiguobacterium. Next base: position 21,864 of record NZ_QLVE01000022.1, read on the forward strand.
GGCGTTCCCGTTTCTGATCATGCTGACGGCCGTCGCGCTTCGTGACGTCGTCGAGTTTGGTGCTGTCTCGGGATGGGTCGACCGGGTGGCCGAGGTCGACTGGCCGGTGTATGCGCTCGTGTTCGGTGTCGTCACATTGGGGGAAGCGATCCTCTTACGGTGGAACGGGCCGGTCGAGACGTCGCCGACACTCATCTTGTCCAAGCGGGGCCAGTTCATCGGAGGACACGTCGTCAAACGGCTTTGGTTCTTCCCGCTCGTCGTCTTCTTGCCTCCGTCATTCGGTCTTGATATGCCGGTGCCGGTCATCTTGCCGATTCCGATCGGGGTGAGCCTGTTGTCGACGGGAGCGCTCCCGGGGACGCTGCTCGGTCGCTTGAGCCTGTATCGTGGCCTGCTCGCGCTCATCGCCATCGGTTTGTTCGGGGCTTCCTACGCCATCGACGTCCCGTACGCGGCCTACATCTTGCTCGGTCTGTTCGTGTTGTATGAGTTGGCGCTACAACTCATCAAGCGAGAGAATCGAGGGACGACGCCGGTGTTCATCAACGGCAACCGAGGAGCGGTCATCATCGACACGCTACCGGGCTCACCGGGTGAGACGATGCAGCTCATCCCGGGCGAATCGATCTACAAAGTGAACGGAACCGTCATCACGGGCGGGAGCAGCTTCTATGAGGCGCTCCAGTTGCATAAACCGTACATCAAGCTCGAGGTGCTCAACTTGAACGGGGACATCCGTTTCGTGCAACGGGCGATGTATGAGACCGACCCGCACGAGCTCGGCATCTTGTTCGTCGCCGAACCGGCGAGCCCACGTCTGCGGTTACGGAAACTATAAAAGGGAGCATCCTTGGCGGATGCTCCCTTTCGCGTGTGCACTTATACTTCAAGTTGTGATGGTTTGAAGCCCATTGTCGCTTCGACTGCGTGTTGCCAGCCTTTATACAGATTTTCGCGGTGTGCTTCGTCCATCTTCGGTTCGAACTGATGGTCGAGTTTCCACTGTTGTTTGATCTCTGCTTGGTCTTTCCAGAACCCGACGGCGAGACCGGCGAGATAGGCGGCACCGAGAGCCGTCGTCTCGCTCACTTCAGGCCGTTCGACCGGGACGTCTAAGATGTCCGCTTGGAACTGCATGAGGAAGTTGTTGTTGACCGCACCGCCGTCGACGCGGAGCGTCTTCAACTCGATGCCAGAATCTTGTTCCATTGCCGTCAAGACGTCGCGTGTCTGATAGGCGAGTGACTCGAGCGTCGCCCGGACGAAATGTTCTTTCTCCGTCCCGCGCGTGAGGCCGAAGATGGCACCACGGACGTCTGAGTTCCAATACGGGGCACCAAGTCCGACGAAGGCTGGGACGACGTACACGCCGTCCGTCGTCTCGACGCGGTTGGCGTACTGTTCCGTGTCTTTCGCCGACTTAAGCATACGGAGCCCGTCACGGAGCCATTGGATGGCCGAACCGGCGACGAAAATCGAACCTTCGAGTGCATATTCGACTTTACCGTCATAACCCCACGCGATTGTCGTGAGTAGACCATGGTCCGACTTGACGGCTTCCTCGCCCGTATTCATGAGCATGAAGCAACCTGTCCCGTACGTGTTCTTGCCTTCCCCAGACTCAAAGCAGGCTTGGCCGAACAGGGCCGCCTGTTGGTCACCGGCCGCGCCGGCGATTGGGACTTCGAAGCCGAAGAAGTGATAGGGGATCGTATTGGCGTATACTTCACTCGACGGTTTGACTTCTGGGAGCATCGATTTCGGCACCGTCAAGATGTCGAGGAGCTCATCGTCCCATTTCTGCTCATAGATGTTATACATGAGCGTCCGTGACGCGTTTGAGTAATCGGTGACGTGCGCGTGGCCGCCTGACAATTTCCAGATGAGCCATGTGTCGATCGTCCCGAACAAAAGGTCACCGGCTTCCGCTTTCTCGCGGGCGCCTTCGACGTTGTCGAGAATCCATTTGACTTTCGTGCCTGAGAAGTAGGCGTCAATCAAGAGGCCAGTCTTGTCGCGGAACAACTCGTTATGCCCGGCCTCTTTCAATTCCTCACAGATACCGGCCGTTTGACGTGATTGCCAGACGATGGCGTTATAAACCGGACGTCCCGTTGACTTCTCCCAGACGACGGCCGTTTCCCGTTGGTTCGTGATCCCGATGGCCGCGATCTCTTTCGGGTCAATGTCAGCCGAACCGAACGCCTCGGCCATGACGGCGAGGACAGAACCCCAAATCTCGTTGGCGTTATGCTCGACCCAGCCTGGTTTCGGGAAGTACTGCTTGAACTCACGCTGGGCGGTCGTGACGATTTTTCCGTCGTGGTCGAAGATGATGGCCCGAGAGCTTGTCGTTCCTTGGTCGAGTGCTAAGATGTAGCGTTTTTCTTTCTCCATATGAGAGAGCCTCCTTAGAAAGTAGAAAAATTATGGTACGAGAATGCCGTAAACGAGTGCGGCGATGACCGCCCCGATAATCGGACCGACGACCGGGATCCATGAATAGCCCCAGTCCGACGTGCCTTTACCTTTGATTGGAAGGATCGCATGCGCAATCCGTGGCCCGAGGTCACGCGCCGGGTTGATGGCATATCCCGTCGTACCACCGAGCGAGAGACCGATCGAGACAACGAGGAAACCGACGATGAGAGGATTCAAACCGTCCGTGAACGTGTTGGCCCCGAATGATAAAATCCCGAAGACGAGGACGAACGTACCGATGATTTCGCCGATCACGTTGAACGGTGTGCTGCGTATCCCAGGAGCAGTCGAGAATGTCGCCAATTTTGCGCCCGGGTCATCGGTCACGTCATAGTGCGGCTTGTAATGGACATAGACGAGGACGGCCCCGATGAACGCCCCGATGAATTGTGCCAAAATATACGCTGGCACATCTTCCCATGGGAACGTGCCTGCCGTCGCGAGCCCGACCGTGACGGCAGGGTTCAAGTGCGCCCCTCCATAAATCCCGGCCGCGTACACTCCAATCATAACGGCGAAGCCCCAACCAAACGTGATGACGACCCAGCCTGCGTTCTCCGCTTTCGAATGACGGAGGACGACACCTGCTACGACACCGTTACCGAGCAAGATGAGTAGCATTGTACCAATAATTTCGCTGACGAATGCTGACATGTGATCTTCCCTTCCTTCCATATTAAATTTGGCTTACCACTTCATTATATGCCCAATATGTAAGCGTTTTAAAACGGTTATGCAAAAAAAACCACTTTTCTCAGAAAAAGTGGTTTTGATTGGTAATACGACGTCTGAAATCGAGCGAGATTCCAACGAGAAAGACGAAGAGGATTGTCAAGCTCGCATAAGCCAACAAAGGAAAACTGGCAGCGCCAAGGTCAAGGAGAATCGAAGCGATGACGGCTAGATAAAGCCAGGCGAGGCGTCGTGAGATTTCTCGGTCTTTATAGCGGTCCGTCAAGGAGGCGCCGATCGGTGCACCGATGAAGGCGCCGATGACCAACGCGAGCGGCGTTATGTAATCGAGCGAGAGTGACGGTAAATAGCCGACGAGCCCACCGAGCGAGATGAACAGGACGGAAGCGAGGCTCGTCCCGACCCCGCGATGCGTCGAGAAGCCGAGCCAGCTGACGAGGAGCGGGACGATGATGAACCCGCCGCCGATGCCGAGGAGGGCGGACAACAGTCCGGCCATCGCTCCGATCATCATCCCCGCGAGAACGGTCGATTTTTTCGGCTTCTTCGGTTTCGATGTTTTCTTTAATAGCGTAACGGCAAAATAAGATAGGATAGCCAGGTAAAATAAGTTCAGTAACCAATCATACGTCCCCGAGATCGAGAGGACGAGGCGGCTCGACAGCTGTGCCGTGACGGCGCCGGTCAGTCCGACCGTGATGCCGGTCGACCAAGACACGTTGCCGAGCGACGTATGTTTCTTCGCGCCGGACAGGCTCGTCCCGACGACGAACAAGAGCGACGTGGCGACGGCCTCTGCTGCCGAATAACCACTAAAGAGCAGCACCGGGACGATGATGACCCCGCCGCCGATGCCGAAGAATCCGGACAAGGCACCGACGATGGCACCGAGCGGGATGAAGAGAAGTGACCACATGACGACCAACTCGTTTCTACTTAGATTCACTCTCCATGATAACGAAAAGCGGAACGATTTGGGAAGCGTGTCAGAAGCGAATATTTGTTCGTGTATGTGCTATAATCAAGTCAATATGCAAGGAACAGAAAGCGAGGAATATATATGGATAAGATTAGCGTTCCGTTCGACTTACAATCAGAATATAAGCCGGCCGGCGACCAACCGGAGGCGATTCGACAGCTCGTCGAGGGCGTCAATCGCGGCGACCGGTACCAGACGTTGCTCGGGGCGACCGGCACCGGGAAGACGTTCACCGTATCGAACGTCATCCAAGAAGTGAAGAAGCCGACGCTCGTCTTGGCCCACAACAAGACGCTCGCCGGACAGCTCTATTCGGAGTTCAAGGAATTCTTCCCGAACAACGCCGTCGAATATTTCGTCAGCTATTACGACTACTATCAGCCAGAGGCGTACGTCCCATCGACGGACACGTTCATCGAGAAAGACGCCTCGATCAACGACGAGATCGACAAGCTTCGTCACTCGGCGACATCGGCCTTGTTCGAGCGCGATGACGTCATCATCGTCGCCTCCGTGTCGTGCATCTACGGTCTCGGTAACCCGGAAGAATATAACAGCCTCGTCTTGAGTCTCCGGGTCGGTAAAGAGTTGGGCCGTGATCAGATGCTCCGCAAGTTGATCGACATCCAATATGAGCGGAACGATATCGACTTCCAACGTGGTCGGTTCCGTGTCCGCGGGGACGTCGTCGAGATCTTCCCGGCGTCACGCGACGAGCAGTGTTTGCGTGTCGAGTTCTTCGGAGACGAGATCGACCGGATTCGCGAGATGGACCCGCTCACCGGCGAAATCATCGCCGATCGCGAGCATGTCTCCATCTTCCCGGCATCCCACTTCGTCACCCGCGATGAGAAGCTGCAAAAAGCGATCGTCAACATCGAGGCTGAGCTCGAAGAACAGCTCGAGAAGTTCCGCGAGGAAGGCAAGCTGCTCGAGGCGCAGCGTCTCGAACAACGAACGAACTATGACCTCGAGATGATGCGTGAGATGGGCTACTGTTCAGGCATCGAGAACTATTCGCGCCATTTGAACTTGACCGAGGCAGGGGCGACCCCGTATACGCTCATCGATTACTTCCCGAAAGACTTTCTGCTCGTCGCCGACGAATCGCACGTGACGCTCCCGCAAGTACGTGGGATGTATAACGGTGACCAGGCCCGAAAACAAGTGCTCGTCGACCACGGCTTCCGCCTCCCGTCGGCGAAGGACAACCGGCCGCTCAAGTTTGAAGAGTTCGAGAAGAAGTTGTCACAGGCCATCTTCATATCGGCGACACCAGGCCCGTATGAACTTGAACATACGCCACATATGATCGAACAGATCATCCGGCCGACCGGTCTACTTGATCCGACGATCGAGATTCATCCGATTAAAGGACAGATCGATTACTTGATGGACCAAATCCGCGAGCGCATCAAACAGGACGAACGCGTCCTCGTGACGACGCTCACGAAGAAGATGGCCGAGGACTTATCGGACTATCTGCGTGAAGCGGGCATCAAGGTCAACTATATGCATTCGGAAATCAAAACGCTCGAGCGAATCGAGATTATCCGTGACCTCCGTCTCGGAAAATACGACGTCCTCGTCGGGATCAACTTGCTGCGGGAAGGACTAGACATTCCGGAAGTGAGTCTCGTCACGATTCTCGACGCCGATAAGGAAGGGTTCCTCCGTTCAGACCGTTCACTCATCCAGACGATTGGACGAGCGGCCCGGAACTCGAACGGCCACGTCATCTTGTTCGCCGATAAGATGACCGACTCGATGACACGGGCGATTGAAGAGACCGACCGCCGTCGCTCGATTCAACAGGCCTACAATGAAGAACACGGCATCACGCCGCAGACGATTCGCAAAGAAGTGCGCGGCGTCATCCGCGCGACGGTCGATGCCGAGGAAGACGTGCTCGAGTCGCTCAGCACGATGAAACCGGCCGAGCGTGAGGCGGCCATCGCCAAGCTAGAAGAAGAAATGAAACAAGCGGCCCGTGACCTCCAGTTCGAACGGGCGGCCGAATTGCGTGACTTAATCTTGGAGTTGAAGGTAGGGAATTAAATGGCTGAAAAGAAAAATGCGATCGTCATCAAAGGGGCGCGCGTCAACAACTTGAAAAATATCGATATCGATATCCCGCGTGACCAGCTCGTCGTCTTGACGGGCTTGTCGGGTTCCGGGAAATCGTCACTCGCGTTCGACACCATCTATGCCGAAGGGCAACGCCGTTATGTCGAGAGCTTATCCGCCTACGCCCGCCAGTTCCTCGGACAGATGGACAAGCCGGACGTCGATACGATCGAGGGCCTCAGCCCGGCCATCTCGATCGACCAGAAGACGACGAGCCGCAACCCGCGCTCGACTGTCGGGACGGTGACGGAAATCTATGATTACTTACGCCTGTTGTTCGCCCGCATCGGGAAACCGGTCTGTCCGCGTCACGGCATCGAAATCTCAAGCCAGACGATTTCCCAGATGGTCGACCAAGTGATGGAATTGCCGGAGAAGACGCGCCTGCAGATTTTGGCCCCCATCGTCTCAGGTCGTAAAGGGACGCACGTCAAAGTGTTCGACTCACTCAAGAAGGAAGGGTTCGTCCGCGTCCGTGTCAACGGGGAGACGATCGAATTGACGGACGAGATCGAACTCGATAAGAACAAGAAACATTTCATCGAAGTCGTCGTCGACCGCCTCGTCGTCCGTCCTGACGTCGAAGGGCGTCTCGCCGACTCGCTCGAGACGGCGCTTCGCCTCGCTGACGGCCGGGCCATCATCGATAAGATGGACGGGACCGAACTTTTGTTCAGCGAGCATCACGCTTGTCCGATTTGTGGCTTCTCCATTGGCGAGCTCGAGCCGCGCATGTTCTCGTTCAACTCGCCGTTCGGCGCGTGTCCAACGTGCGACGGGCTCGGCACGAAGCTCGACGTCGACCCGGAACTCGTCATCCCGGACCCGTCGAAGACGCTCAAAGAAGGCGCCGTCGTCGCCTGGCAGCCGACGAGTTCACAGTATTACCCGCAACTGCTCGCCTCGATGTGCAACCATTTCGACATCGATATGGACGTGCCGTTTGAACGTCTATCGAAGCGTGATCAAGACCTCGTCTTGCACGGGACGGACGAAGAGTCGTTCTTGTTCCGCTATGAGAACGATTTCGGCCAAGTCCGGACGAACACGATCTTCTTCGAAGGGGTGCTGCGTAACATCGAGCGCCGTTACAAAGAGACGACGTCCGATTACATCCGCGAACAGATGGAGTCGTACATGGCGACGCACGCTTGTCCGACATGCAGCGGCTACCGGTTGAAAGAAGAGACGCTCGCGGTCAAAATCACGGGCCATCATATCGGCCAAGTGACGAACTTGTCGGTCGTCAACGCCATCAAGCTGTTCGATTCGATCATGACGGAGCTGAGCGAGAAAGACATCGCCATTGCCCGTCTCATCTTGCAGGAGATCTGCGAACGGCTCAGCTTCCTCAACAACGTCGGGCTCGACTATTTGACGTTGTCGCGAGCGGCGGGGACGCTCTCCGGAGGAGAAGCGCAACGGATTCGCCTGGCGACCCAAATCGGCTCGCGGCTCACAGGCGTCCTGTACGTTCTCGACGAACCGTCAATCGGGCTCCATCAGCGGGATAACGACCGGTTGATCGCGACGCTCAAACAGATGCGCGACATCGGCAACACGCTCATCGTCGTCGAGCACGACGAGGACACGATGATGGAAGCCGACTACTTGATTGACATCGGACCGGGCGCCGGGGAGCACGGGGGGCAAGTCATCGCCGCCGGCACACCGAAACAACTCATGAAAAACAAGGACTCACTGACGGGCCAATACTTGTCCGGCAAGAAATTCATTCCGCTCCCGGCCGAGCGCAAAGTGCCGGATGAGCGTTTCTTGAAGATTTTCAAGGCCGAGGAGAACAACTTGAAAGGAGTCGACGTCTCAATCCCGCTCGGTATGTTCATCGCCGTCACCGGCGTCTCCGGCTCAGGGAAATCGACGCTCATCAACGAGATCCTCTACAAATCGCTCGCCCACCACATCAACCGGGCCAAGGCGAAGCCAGGGAAGCACAAGAAGATTGAAGGGCTCGATCAAATCGACAAAGTCATCGACATCGACCAGTCGCCGATCGGGCGGACGCCACGCTCGAACCCGGCGACCTACACCGGTGCATTTGATGATATCCGTGACGTGTTCGCCTCGACGAACGAAGCGAAGATGCGCGGCTATAAGAAAGGCCGTTTCAGTTTCAACGTCAAGGGCGGACGCTGCGAGGCGTGTCGCGGGGACGGGATCATCAAAATCGAGATGCACTTCTTGCCGGACGTCTACGTCCCGTGTGAGGTGTGTCACGGGAAACGCTATAACCGCGAGACGCTCGAAGTGAAATATAAAGGCAAGACGATCGCCGACGTGCTCGATATGACAATCGAAGAAGGCCTCGACTTCTTTGACAAGATTCCAAAAATCAAACGGAAGATTCAGACGATCTTTGACGTCGGTCTCGGCTATATGAAGATCGGCCAACCGGCGACAGAACTGTCGGGCGGGGAAGCGCAGCGCGTCAAGCTCGCTTCCGAGCTCCATAAACGTTCGACCGGAAAGACGATCTACATCTTGGACGAGCCGACGACCGGTCTTCACGTCGACGACATCGCCCGCCTGTTGAAAGTGCTCCAACGCCTCGTCGAGAACGGGGACACGGTGCTCGTCATCGAGCATAATCTCGACGTCATCAAGTCGGCCGATTACTTGATCGACCTTGGACCGGAAGGCGGGGACGGCGGCGGGACGATCGTCGCGACCGGGACACCGGAAGAAGTCGCCGAGGTGGCGGTATCCTATACTGGGAAGTATTTGAAGCCGGTGTTAGAACGGGATGCGGCCCGGGCCAAACCAAAAGCAGGAAAACGGAAGTAAGGTATAGAAATGATGAGAAACGGGAACATGATTGACGTGTAACCAAATCGAAGGGGGAAACGAACAGTGAAACAAGAAATGCGTGAACTGATTCTCCAGCAAGTGAAAGACGGGAAGTTGACGATTGAAGAAGGGATGACTCAGCTCGAACGGCTCGAACGTTTAGAACCGGAACAGGTCCGAGCGCTCGAAGAACGTCAAGAGACGGAGAAAGTCGATGCCTACTCGGTCGAGTCGCTCACGACGAAACTGACATCGGCCGTCGAAGGACTCGTGTCAAAACTTCGCGACAGTGACTTCTCGTTTAGTTCGAACTATGGACCCGAAGTGACGTATTCAAAATCGTTCCCGTTCACCGGGAAAGACATCTCGCTTGACTTGTTCAACGCATCGGCGACAATCGTCTCGTCGGATCACGAGGAGTGTGAACTGATCGTCACCGGCCGTCCGCTCCGTCAACAAGATGCGGACAAGGCGCTCGAACAGCTTCAGTCGGCGGTCAAGCATTCGGTCATCGGTGACCGTCTCGTCGTGTCGCTTCGTGACAAACTCGTCCGGGCCCATGTCGAACTGTATGTCCCGCATCACCATTTCGATCACCTGCATGTCCAGACGCTCAATGGAGAGGTGCGTGCCGACAGTGTTGACGTCGAGAACGTCCGCATCCAGACGGCGAACGGCCGGGTCGTGCTCCATAACGTGCACGCCTCGGAGCTGCTCCTCAACACGGGGAATGGGACGGTCGAAGTCGAAGGAGTCGAGTCTGAACTCGTCCACGTCCGGACCGGCAACGGCGCCGTCATCGTGAACGGAAAATATGACAAGGCATCGCTCAAGACCGGCAACGGGAACATCCGCGCCGAACTCGCGACGGCACGTCCGGCCAAGTTCGAGCTCATGTCACTCGCCGGAAACATTCGTCTCGTCTTGCCGCATGGGGTCGAGGTCGAAGGAGAGCTCGAGACGAACTTCGGTGGTCTCCACTGTAACTTAGACGAGCTCGAGATCATCCGCGACCGGAAAGACGTCGCCCAGCGCCGGCTCGAATTCTTGTCGGGCCGTGGTCAGACACCACGCATCGAAGTCGAGGCCGGGACACGTACCGGCACGATCGACCTCGAACACGGTTCGCTCCATACCCCGTCGACGTTCCTTGAAGAGGACAAGCACGAAACGACGGAACCGATCGATCCGGTCGACCCGGTCAATCCGGGTGACTTGAACAACCCGTTCCATCAGCAATGACCGACAACCCGAAGGCCTCTCGCCTTCGGGTTTCTTTTAACTTGAGAGATGAGGAGGGACGGGATGAAGCGATTTGTGTCAGCGTACGGATGGATGATGATTGCGGTGCTGGTGCTTGGCGGATGTGCCGACGAACAGCGCATCGTCAATGAGAACGAGCCGGCTGGCGACGAAGCGATTGCTGTCGCCTGGGCGTATGTGACCGCGCGGAACTGGCAGGAGCCCGCAATCGATGCGGGAGCAAGTGCCGAGGTACATCGTGTCACGGTCGATGATGGTTATGAACTGTTGGACGATGCGTATGCCGGGACCGAGGCGCTCGCCGTCTCGTTCGAAGTGGACCCGAACAGTAGCGTCGACGTACCGACGATCTTGGTCGCACCGGAGTCGAACACCGTGGTCGGCTATGTACCGGGCGAATGAGACATCCATGACAAAACCCGAAGGCGATTGCCTTCGGGCTTTGTCGTGATCACAGATTCATCTCGTACTCCATCTGTTCCCAATCCATCATTTGACCGTCATACAACGTGAATGAACCGATGATGAACAGGATGAATAGGACCGGTCCGGCGATGAGCAAGAAGATCCCAAGGTAACGCATCTTTTTCGACCGGTTCCAATAGAAGATGATGGCGACGATCATCGACAAGAGCGACCCGGACAAGAACAGACCGACGATGTTCAAGATGAACAACAGCAAGACCGTCTCGTTCTTTGTCGCCGCATATTCGCGCCACATGTCAAACAGTGATTTGACCAAGTAGACGAGCGCCGCGATCCCGACGATAAAAATAAAGACAATGGCAATCCAAAACAGTGAATCCATGCGATTTCACCTCCCTATTTCTCTATACCCGTTCTACAGAATCACCACAGATTCGTTTCATTTCTTTTTTTCGACACGTTTCGGCTCACTTTCGTTGACGCTTCTGAAGAAGAGCTATGATACAATAATGAGCGTGAAAGGGGCAGATACTCATGCAAAATATCGTACGCACGGCTCAACTCGTTGAGCGCTTCAAACTTCAAGTCATCGCCGGGGAAGAGGGACTCCACCGTCCCGTCGCCACACCGGACCTCAGTCGACCGGGACTCGTCCTTGCCGGCTACTATACCCACTATGCGAAAAATCGGCTGCAAGTGCTCGGGAAGACCGAGCTCACGTTCTATGCGAGCTTATCAGAAGAGAGCCGCCGCGAGCGGGCGAAGATTTTATGTACGGAATTGACACCGGGCATCCTCATCACACGTGGCTTCGATATCCCGAAAGAGATTGAAGAAGAGGCCGAAGCGGCGAACGTTCCGCTCATGCGCACGAACGCGATGACGACGTCGATCGAGTCACAGATCACAAACTTCCTTGAGATGGAACTCGCACCGATGACCGCGATGCACGGCGTGCTCGTCGACATCTACGGCGTCGGCGTGCTCATCAAAGGACAGAGCGGTGTCGGGAAATCTGAGACCGCACTCGAACTCGTCAAACGGGGCCATCGCCTCGTCGCCGATGACTCGGTCGAGATTCGTCAGACCGGGGACCAGTTGCTCGTCGGTTCGGCACCGAAATTGATTCGTCACTTGCTCGAGATTCGCGGGATCGGCATCATCGACGTCATGACGTTGTTCGGCGCCGGCGCTGTGCGCTCGCACAAGAAGATCAGCTTGATCATCAACCTTGAGAACTGGGACGCGGGCAAAGTGTATGACCGCGTCGGGCTCGACCACAACACGATGAAAATCATCGACAGCGAAGTGCCGCTGCTCACGATCCCGGTCCGCCCGGGACGCAACTTGGCCGTCATCGTCGAAGTCGCGGCGATGAACTATCGCCTGCAGAACATGGGCATCAACACGGCCGAAGAGTTCGCGGAACGGCTCGCGAACGCCATCCATGACAACGAAGGGGACGTGGAATAATGGTAGAGCCAACGTTTGACCGCGTCGCGTTTGAAATCGGGTCACTCCCGATCTATTGGTACGGCATGATCATCGCCTTCGGAGCGATGCTCGGGCTCGTTCTCGCCTTGTTCGAGGCGAAACGACTCAATTATGATTCGGAGCGGGTCGTCGATGTCATCATCTGGTCGATTCCGATCAGCATCGTCTTCGCCCGGATTTATTACGTCACGTTCCAATGGGACTACTACAGTGAGAACCTTGGACAGATCATCGACATCCGCCAAGGCGGGATTGCAATCCATGGTGCCATCTTTGGAGCGCTGCTCGTCGTCATCATCTATTGCATGCGCAAGTCGATGTCGTTCTGGAAGATCACCGATATCCTCGCTCCGTCGCTCCTGCTCGGGCAAGCGGTCGGACGTTGGGGGAACTTTATGAACCAAGAGGCGCACGGTGCCGAGACGACGAGCCGTTTCTTGAAAGAGACGCTCTTCCTCCCGGATTGGATCGTCAATCAGATGTATATCGACGGCGCGTATTACTTGCCGACGTTCTTGTTCGAGAGCGTCTGGAACATCCTCGGCGTCATCCTGCTTGTCGTTTGGCGTATGGTCGGTAACCCGCCGCGCGGCTACATCTTCTTATCGTACCTCGTCTGGTATTCGATTGGACGCTTCTATATCGAAGGGCTCCGTACAGATAGCCTCATGGCTGGTGACCTTCGGACGGCCCAGCTCGTCTCGATTGCGATGATCGTATTCGGTGTCGTCATGATGATCGTCCGCCGCAAAGCGAAACGATACGACGACCCTTCAGAGAAAGGACTGTTTGATTGATGGATACACTTCTATTTGATTTGGATGGTACGTTGCTGGATACAAACCCGCTCATCATCGCGAGTTTCCGTCATACACTTGGCTACTACTTCCCGGACGAGACCTACACAGATGAGGATCTCTTCCCGTTCATTGGACCGACACTCGAGAAGTCGTTCAAGGCGCTTAATGAACCGGAGTGGAAAGAGATGCAAGCATTTTATCGCAGTTTCAACATCGCGATGCATGACCAACTCGTCGCCGAGTATCCAGGTGTGATCGAAGGCTTGCGTCGCCTTCACGCCAAAGGGTATAAGATGGGCGTCGTCACATCGAAAGGCCGTCCGGTCGTCGAGCAAGGCTTACGTTTGTTCAACATTGACCACTTATTCGACGTCGTCATCACGGCCGATGATGTCGTACATGAGAAACCGCACGCCGAACCGATCGAACGGGCGCTTCGTGCGCTCGGCTCGACGGCGGACCGCGCCGTCATGGTCGGTGATAACGACACGGACATCTTCAGCGGCAAGAACGCCGGGACGAAGACGGTCGCTGTCGGCTGGGCGCTCAAAGGTCGTGCGTTCTTAGAGGCGCTCGAACCAGATGTCATCATCGACTCGATGGAACACTTTGAGGCGTGGCTCGATGAGGTTACCGTCCATGCGTAAGACGGAACGCTTTCGTCTAGACGGGCCAAACCCGCTTTGGCAGATGTACCGGACGATTCGCTTCCTGCGTGTCTTCAAAAATACGACGGTCGTCTTGATCGGGCGGTATTTCCCGTCCGTCAAGGCGAAGCGGTGGTTGTATCGAAACTTCCTCGGTATGAAAATCGGGGACTATAGTGCGCTCGCACTCATGGTGACGCCAGACGTCATGTTCCCGGAGCGGATTTCGATCGGCCGTAACACGGTCATCGGGTTCAACTCGACGATCCTCTGTCACGAGTATCTCGTCGACGAGTATCGGATTGGCGACGTCTACATCGGGGACGAGGTGTTAATCGGGGCAAACGTGACGATTCTTCCGGGTGTCACGATTGGCGACCGCGCCGTCATCGGTGCCGGTTCTGTCGTACATCGGGATGTCCTGCCCGGAGAGCGCGTCGTCGGGGCGAAGCTCCATAGGGTTGACACGAAATAGACACAATTTAGCGCAAAATCATTTTAAGGTCAAGATATATGAAAGTTTATAAAATTACTAGGGCGGTATCACTTTTTTTTAAAAGGGATATCGCTTTTTTGTGTCTATGGGCGTTAACGTGAACCATCCATATTTTTGTCAAAAAGTATTTGAGGGACCTGGTAAAATATATTCATTATAGAAGGAATGTAGTCCCGATTTTTTTTAAGTTTTTCAGTTGCCCTCCTTGTTTGAGTGCGGTATTCTTAACCCTGCAACTAAAAAATAGATTTAGAGATGATGTGGAGGATTTAGAATATGGAAGCGAACTATGAAGCAGTAATGACGCTACCCGAACCAGAATCTCCGCTCGCCGCGGAGCTCCACTACTATAGAGGTCGTCGTGCGTTACGGGAAGGTCGCCTAGATGAAGCGACTTTTTTCATGGCTGAAGCCACTGCCGCTGCAGCCCATCGTGTCGACTATCATAAACAGTACGCCGAACTGTTATTTGAAGTAGGGGAGATCTATCACGCCAATGACGTGTGGAAACGGGTGCTAGAACTTGATGAGACGTCAACCGAAGCCTTATATCACCTTGCGAGCAACTGCGCTTATATCTCTTTATATGAAGAAGCGGCGATGTATGCGAAACGGTACCTCGACGTCGAGGCACACGGACGCTACGCGGACTCGGTCCAATCGCTATTAGAATTGATCGAACTCGAGCAAGAGCTCGAGGATGAAGATGAAGACGAGTTGATCACGTGGCACACCGAGGCCCAACAACATATCGACAAAGGCCGCTTGTTCGCCGCCAAGTCGACACTCGAACGGTTGATCGACCGCTATCCGCGCTTTTGGCCGGCATTCAATAACTTGGCCGTCGTCAATTTCTATCTCGGCAACGATGAAGCGGCGTTCGATACGCTCGAGTACGTCCTCGATGAAAATCCAGGCAACTTGCATGCGATTTTGAATACGATCTTATTGTTGCATGAGGCCGGGCAATCGGAAGCGGCGCTCCAACTTTCGGTCCCGCTGACACGGGTCCGTCCGCTCCAGTTCGACTTACGCTATAAACTCGCCACGACGCTCGCGCTCGTCGGTCAATATGACCGCGCGTACGAAGAACTCCGTCTTTTGAAAGACCGTGGTTTCCGTGGAGATTCACTGTTCGGGCATTGGCTCAGCGTGTCCGCTTACAAGACCGGGCGTCTTGAAGAAGCGGCCACCTATTTGAACAGTGACGAGTTGAAACAATTTGAAGAAGCGAGCCCGTATGACATTCGCGACAACCTCGAGTTCCGTTCGGCGCTCGTTCAAGGGCTACGTCAAGAAGAAGACGCGGCCCGAATCGAAATCATCCGCATCATCTCGAAACTCGCCGACGATGAGGCGTTCGAGGCACTCGCGTTGACGAGTGGGATCACCGATAATGAGACGGTGCTCGCTTTCGCCGAGAAGTGCCGAGCCGAGATTTGCGGGGCTCCCTTCACGGGTGACGCCCGAATCGCTCGGGCGTATGACGCGCTCATCCTCGCCGAGACGGAAGTGACGGAAGCGGAACAGATGAGCCTCGACGGCGACTTCTATGAACGGTTCTCTCGTCTTCTCCTCGCCGGAGCATCGTTTGAGGACATCACGGCATCGGCCGCGGCCCTCGTCTGGATGTTTTATGCGAAACGGGACGCCCTCGTTCTCGACGACTGTGCCGATGCGTTCGGCATCGACGTCGCGACGCTCACGGAGACGATTCGTTCGTTCAAACGAACACTCGAACAAGCATAAAGATAGACGATACCTCCCTAGGTTTCTTATACTGAAGTCAATCAATTTCATGCAGAGGTGGAATCATTATGACAGAAGAAAAAATCTATGACGTCATTATCATCGGGGCCGGCCCAGCCGGAATGACGGCGGCACTTTACGCGTCGCGTGCCAACTTATCGACATTGATGATTGAACGCGGCATCCCGGGTGGACAGATGGCGAACACGGAAGATATCGAAAACTATCCGGGCTATGACAGCATCCTCGGTCCAGACCTGTCCCAAAAGATGTTCGACCACTCGAAAGCATTCGGTGCGGAATACGCGTACGGCGACGTCCAGAGCATTTCGGACAAAACAGAATATAAAATCGTCCACGCCCACAACCGTGACTATAAAGCACGGGCGATCATTCTCGCTTCAGGAGCACAGTACAAGAAAATCGGTGTCCCGGGCGAAGAAGAGCTCGGCGGCCGCGGTGTCTCGTACTGTGCGGTCTGTGACGGTGCGTTCTTCAAAGGGAAGAACTTGTTCGTCATCGGCGGCGGCGACTCGGCCGTCGAGGAAGGCGTGTTCTTGACGCGCTTCGCAGACAAAGTCACAATCGTCCATCGTCGCGACGAGCTGCGCGCGCAGAAGATTCTTCAGAAACGGGCGTTCGACAACCCGAAAGTCGACTTCATCTGGAACCACACGCTCAAAGAGATCGTGGAAGCGGACGGGAAAGTCGGCGGGGCACGTCTCGTCAGCACGGTCGACGGGACTGAGTCGGACCATGACATCGACGGGGTGTTCATCTATATCGGCATGAACCCGATCACTGGTTTCGTCAAAGACCTTGGCATCACGAACGAGCAAGGCTATATCGTCACGAACGAGGCGATGGAGACGAAGATTCCAGGGATCTTCGCAGCCGGCGACGTGCGCGACAAGACGCTCCGTCAAGTCGTCACCGCGACGAACGACGGATCGATCGCCGCTCAAAACGCGCAACACTTCATCGAGGGTCTCCTCGAGGGATTACAAGAGCAAAACGCGTGACCAAGGCAGAAGGGATTGCGGGCGACCGCAATCCCTTCTCTTTTTTTCAAGCGTTCGCTATACTAAGGAGAGAAGAGAGCTGAACACACGGCTCGGTTGTCAAATTTAAGGGGGCGTCAGCGACATGGAAGATTTTAAAGGATTAGAAGAGTTGATCATCATCAGCGGGATGAGCGGGGCCGGGAAATCGGTCGCGATGAACAGTTTTGAGGACCTCGGCTATTTTTGCGTCGATAACTTGCCGCCGGTCTTGCTGCCGCAATTGATTGATGTCATCAGTTCGGTCCGGCCGAAGATCGCCGTCGCCATCGACACACGGACGCGCGACTTCATTGACAGCCTGTTCATCGTCATCGACGACTTGGAACAGAAGAATGTGCACCCGCACTTACTGTATCTCGACACGCGGGACGAAGTGCTCGTGCGCCGTTATAAAGAGACGCGCCGGTCGCACCCGCTCGCCCCGGAAGACGCGCCGCTCGTCGGGATCGGGATGGAACGTTCGTTGCTCGAAGCGTTCCGGGACCGGGCCCACACCCTTTACGACACGAGCGATTTGAAGCCGCAGATGCTCAAAGACCGCATCTTGCTTCAGTTCAATGAAGAACGCATCCCGTTCACCGTCAACTTCATGTCGTTCGGATTCAAGCACGGCGTGCCGCTCGACATCGACTTGTTGTTCGACGTCCGCTTCATCACGAACCCGTTCTATATCCCGGAACTACGTCCGCTCACCGGGCAGACGGAAGAAGTCCAGACGTACGTCATGTCGCACCCCGAGGCGCGGGCGTTCTATAAGAAGCTGATTGACATGCTCGAATTTCTCTTGCCGCAGTATAAGCGCGAAGGGAAGACGCAAGTCGTTGTCGCCTTCGGCTGTACGGGCGGGAAGCACCGCTCGATCACATTCGCTGAGAAAGTGTCGGCCCACTTCGCCGAGCGCTATAACGTCAAGACCGTCCATCGCGACCTCGCGCATGCGACGAAGGAGAAATAAGATGAGACGCGACAGAAAAGTGGTGGCCATCGGTGGCGGTACGGGTCTCTCGACGCTCGTGCGGGGCTTGAAGCATTATCCGCTCGACATCACGGCCATCGTCACGGTCGGGGACGACGGGGGCAGCTCGGGGCGCCTCCGTGACGAGTTCCACATGTTGCCGCCGGGTGATATCCGGAACGTCATCCTCGCCTTGTCCGAGGTCGAGCCGCTCATGGACAAGATTTTGCAATACCGGTTCGACAGCGGCTATGGCCTTGAGGGCCACTCGCTCGGCAACCTCATGCTGACGGCGGCGACGCACATCTGTGAGGGCTCGTTCGTCAAGGCGGTCGATGTCTTGTCACAGCTGTTGAATGCGCAAGGCAAGGTGCTCCCGGTGACGGAGACGCTCATGACGCTCGCGGCCGAGTTCGAGGACGGGACGATCGTCAAAGGCGAATCGAAGATCCCGCTCGTCGAGAAACCGATCAAGCGCCTGTTCTTGCTCGAAGAAGGCATCAAGCCGGCGGCTGGTGTCGTCGAGGCGATCGAGGACGCCGATTTGATCGTGCTCGGTCCTGGGAGCCTATATACGAGCATCATCCCGAACTTGTTGATCGCGGAAGTGCGCGACGCCATCGTCCGGTCTAAAAAGCCGGTCGTCTACATCTGTAACGTCATGACGCAGCCGGGTGAGACGAAAGGGTATGACGCGATGAAACATTTAAAAATGGTCGAGGCGTACCTCGGCAAGTCGACGGTTGACACGATCGTCGTCAACAACGAGCCGATTGAGGACATCTATTTAGAGCGTTATCTGAAAGACGGCTCGGAAGAAGTCCGCTTCGACCGGAAGAAGCTCCGGAATTACGGCACGAACGTACTCGCGGGTGATATCGTCGACTATAACCGTGACTATATCCGCCACGACTCGGACGCCATCGCAGGACTCGTCATGCAACGTGTCCTGCGCATCAAGAAACCACGCTCATTCCAAGAGCTTGAGCTGAAATAAGTTGTGATTGAACAGAAAGGAGGGGACTGGCATGAGCTTTGCCTCTGACGTCAAAAAAGAATTGACGCAACTCGTCGTGACCGATGCCGAGGCGAAAGCGGAACTGTCCGCGCTCGTCCGAATGAACGGGGTCATCTCGCTCGCCTTAGGGCGAGGGATGACGCTCGACGTCTCGACGGAGAATGCCGCCATCGCACGCCGAATCTATTCCCTCATGAAACGGCTGTACGACCACCATCTCGATTTGTTCGTACGGAAGAAAATGCGGTTGAAGAAGAACAACGTCTACATCGTCCGGGTTGCCCAGCGTGCCGAGACGATGCTTCGGGACCTCGAGATTCTCGGGGAGAACTATGAGATGATTCGGACGCTCAACTCGGCAATGACACGGGACGAGAACCTCGCCCGGGCCTATTTACGTGGGTCGTTCCTCGCCGGCGGGTCGATCAACCATCCGAAGACGTCATCGTACCACCTCGAAGTGTACAGCCTGTATGAGAACCATAACCAGGCGCTCCGTGACCTCGCCAACCGCTTCGGCTTGAACGCAAAGACGCTCGAGCGGAAGAAAGGGCACATCCTCTACATCAAAGAGAGCGAGAAGATCTCGGATTTCCTGAAACTCATCGGGGCGACGCGCGGCATGCTCGACTTCGAGGACGCTCGCATCATCAAAGACATGCGTAACTCCGTCAACCGGCTCGTCAACTGTGAGACGGCCAACTTGAACAAGACGGTCGGGGCGGCACTGCGTCAAGTCGAGAACATCAAGTTCCTCGAGCGCACGGTCGGGCTTGAGATTTTGCCGGTCAAGCTCCGCGAAATCGCCGAACTCCGGGTCACCCATCAAGATGTCTCGCTCCAAGAACTCGGCGAGATGCTCGAGACGGGACCCATCTCGAAGTCGGGAATCAACCACCGGCTTCGTAAAATCGATCAAATCGCGGAGAAGGTACGCAACGGCGAAGAAGTCCGCTCATCGTGACGCCGGTTGCACCAAAACCATTCTTCCTATATAATTATCAATTGTGTATAGGAATTTGAAATGTAAATTAAAGGAGTTTCGTAATAATGTCGAATGCAAAGAAAAGAATCTCGCTCACGATCGATGCTGATTTAGACCAGGTCATCACGGAGCGCGCGAAACAAATCGGAATCCCGAAAAGTGCCCTCGTCACATTCGCGACAAGTCTCTTCCTCAACCAATTACGGGCCGAAGAAGTATTGTCAGGTGATACGAACGCCATCTATCAGGTCATCCGTAAAGATTATGAACTGCTCACGAGCGTTGATAACTTAGACAAGTAATCGAGAAAGGCTGGCCGCGGTCAGCCTTTTTTGGTTGCATCCGGTCTTGAAATTTGGAATAGTAGTTATATTGAATTCGAATGGAGGTCGATCCTATGGGGCAAATCTTGCTCATCCTAGTATTACAACTCGTCTACGTGCCGGTGCTGACGCTTCGGACCATCATGCTCGTCAAAGGGAAAACGATGATCGCGGGATTATTTGGGACGCTCGAGACGCTCATTTACATCTTTGCGCTCGGCATCGTGTTCCAAGATTTGACGACGCTTGGCATGATCGTCTATGCGGTCGGATTTGGGCTCGGGATTCTCGTCGGCGGTTATGTCGAACGCAAACTCGCCATCGGCTACAATATGATCCAAGTGCACACGCAAGAATTCCCAGCCGAGCTCATCCAGAAGATGCGTGACAACGGCTATGGCGTGACGCATTATCAAGGACAAGGGCGTGACGGCGTCCGCTATCGTCTCGATGTCTTGGCAGCGCGGACACGGATGAAAGATTTGCGTCAATTGGTCGAGGAATATGAACCGAAGGCGTTCCTCGTCGCATTTGATCCGATCGACTTCAAAGGCGGCTACATGATGAAAGGGCTCCGCCGCCCGAAATGAACGAGACGACTCACGGAAGTGGGTCGTTTTTTCGTGGAACGGGGAATACAAGAACAAAGGAGATGAGCGAATTGAGACGGAAAGGCTTATGGATCATCGTGGCTGGGTTGATGCTCGTCGGCGGCGTGCTGTTCGCCACTTCGCTTTGGAAGTCGGAGACCACGATCAAACCGCCGCTCCCGACGGTACGGGTCGGCGCGGTGACCGCGGAAGTGAGACAGTCGACGTACTGTTGGTCGGACGGGGGCGAGGCGGTTTGTGAAGACCATGCTCTGCCGACCGCGGACGATTTGCAACTCGTCCCGGTCGAGCCGGGCGCCGAGATTGATGTCGAGTTTCATGCCGAGCCAGCGAACGCCTCGTTCCATCAAATCATCGATGGGGAACTCGTGCGGGCTGATCTCGTCGTCCCCGACGAACCCGGTGTCTATTTGTTCGAGACGGGCGGGGAGTGGCCGCGTGGGGACAGCCGTTACGTGTTCGGGGTCGAGGTCAAGGAATAAAAGAGTTGACCTGCCCGCTACGGACGGCTTTACGATATAGGTGAAGGGGGGACGCCAATGATTCAAATCGGAAAAGTGGTCCATCTGACGGGGTTGTCCATGAAAGCAATCAAGTGGTATGAAGCGAAAGGACTCGTCCGACCGACTCGTTTAGACAATCAGTACCGATTATACGGGATGGAAGAGATAAGACGCCTGAACGAAATCAAGTTACTGCGGCAAATGGGCATCTCGCTCGAACAAATTCAAACGGTAGAAAGTGTGAGCGAGTTGCTCGACAGCAGACTTGATGAGGTGCAACGCGAAATCGAGGTGTTGCGACAAGTCGAGCAACAAATCAAATGGATGCAAACAGGGGGAGATTCAATGAAAGTACGTTATGAGATGTGGGACCGACCGAAAATTGTGAACGGCTATGTATCCGAACTCACCACAATCCCGTTCGTTTGGGAAAAACTGCAACCGGAGCTGACGACAGACGAATCATATGGCGTCTGTTTAGCGAAAGAAGAAGCCTATTTAGCTGGGATGACCGAACCGGTGAAGGGAAGGGATTCTCGCCAAGTCGAACTGTCGGCAGGACGTTATCTTGTCGCCACGGTCGAAGGGGGAATCCCGGCCATCCCCACGACGTATAACCAAATTCTGGCGTTGCCAGATGTGACGTTGCGGGATGCGCTCGATTTTGAACGCTACATTCACGGGCAAGACGGGGCCGACGATTTGATTGAGATTTGGTTACCCGTGCAATAAAAGAAGCGCCTTTCCCGAATTTGGGAAAGGCGCTTTTGGATTAGCGCGTCATGACTTTGTCGATGAGACCGTAGTCTTTCGCTTGGTCGGCTGACATGAAGTAGTCGCGCTCCGTGTCGCGCTCGATGAC
Source organism: Exiguobacterium sp. TNDT2 (assembly GCF_003331145.1). Lineage (GTDB taxonomy): Bacteria > Bacillota > Bacilli > Exiguobacteriales > Exiguobacteriaceae > Exiguobacterium. Next base: position 44,151 of record NZ_QLVE01000022.1, read on the forward strand.
TTCAAGCGGCTGGCCAGTGTTGTCGGCCATGATTTGGTTCAATTTCTCACGCATCTTGATGATGCGTTCGGCATGGATTTTGATGTCCGATGCTTGACCTTGCGTACCGCCGAGCGGTTGGTGAATCATAATCTCAGCGTTCGGAAGCGCGAAGCGTTTGCCTTTTTCACCGGCTTGGAGCAAGAAGGCACCCATCGATGCGGCCATTCCGATACAAATCGTCGACACGTTCGGCTTGATGAAGTTCATCGTGTCATAAATCGCCATTCCGGAAGTGATCGAACCACCCGGGCTGTTGATGTAAAGCGAGATGTCCTTATCTGGATCCTCGGCTGCAAGGAAGAGAAGCTGGGCGACGATCGAGTTGGCGACGTTGTCGTCGATCGCACTTCCGAGCAAGATGATGCGGTCCTTGAGCAAGCGTGAGTAAATATCGTACGCGCGTTCCCCGCGACCTGTTTGTTCGATAACTGTTGGAATTAACATTGAATCTGCCTCCTTTATGTAGGTTGTAAACATATCATACCGCTATAGTCAATGTTGGTCAAACGATAGTCATCGTTTTTGACCTATTCCACGGTTTGACGATTCTAAAACGACAAAAGAGGCCAGGCATTTGCCTGACCTCTTTCTTTGATACACCCGGAGAGATTCGAACTCCCGACACCTGGCACCGGAAACCAGTGCTCTATCCCCTGAGCTACGGGTGCATGTTCTCTGACACGATTTATTATACATTTGTTTTTTTAAAAAAGCAATCCTGTTCGTCTCACTTTTTTTGAGCGCGATTTCCCACTGTTCGCTACAATAGGAAGCGAGAGGAGTGGGACCGATGCAACGGCAAGAACAGCAACAACTTCAAAAGCAACAGCTGACCCAGGACATGGTGCGGCGCATGCCGATTCTCGAGGCGGACCGGACGGCGATCGCGTTTCAGCTCGGCCGCTTGTCAAAGCGTAACCCATGCATCGCCACGGGGAGCGGTGCGGTCGAATGGGTGGCCGATTCGGCGAGCGGATTCGAGGACCGATTGTTCATGCAGATTGACGAAGGGAGCGGGACCGATGCCCAAAAACAACTTCAACGGCAACTCGTGCTCGCACTCGATCATCGCGGTTTACTACCGGAGAGCGATCTTGCACTCGCCGGCCGGCTCGGAGTTGATGTCGCGGACGTCGAGGCGGCGCGCCAGTCGCTCTTGTTTTTAGAGCCGACCGGAATCGGGGCGAAGAACGAACGCGATTGCCAATATCGGCACGCGATCGAACATGATGACCCGCTCGTCCTAGACGTGTTCGAGGCGCTCGACGCGAACGCTCATGACATCCCGAATCGACTCGGTATCTCAGTGGACGAGTTCGACCGGGTGACGCGCGTCGTGGCGACGCTCCCGAAAACACCGATATTATATGAAGGAACGGAGCACATCGCCCCGGAACTCGAAGTCGTCCGGCGTGACGGTGCGCTCGTGACGACATGGTTCAGCCCGACACTCGATGTGGTGCGCATCAAGGACGACCGCGAGGCGAGGTGGTGGCACGAGACGCTCGAGATGCGGAACGCGACGCTGCGTTCGGTATGGGCCGTCATCTCGGAACGCCAACGCGATTGGTTGGACGGCAAGCTCGTCTTACATCCGCTGACGCGAAAAGAAGTCGCCGAACAAATCGGCAAGCACGAATCGACCGTCGGCCGGGCCATCCAAGGGAAGTATGCGGCGACCGAGGGAGGGATTATGGCGTGGCGGCATTTTTTCGTCCGGTCGACGGTGCACGGGCAGTCACCGTTCATGGTGAAGAAAGCGCTCGCCGAACTGATTCAACACGAGGCGTCGCCTTTAAGTGACGCTGCGCTCACCCGTGAGCTGGCCCGGCTCGGTTATACGGTGACGAGACGGACGGTGGCGAACTATCGGGAGGCGCTCGGTTTTGGAAACTCGCGGGAGCGGGAAAGACAATTGTGGAAAGGGGGGGACTGACATGGTCCTGACGTTATACCGCCGCGCCAACTGTTCGCTCTGCGAGGAGGCGCTTATCATGCTCGAATGGCTCATGGAAGACTATCCGTTCGAGCTCGAACAGATCGACATCACTGGAAATGAGGAACTCGAGGCGAAGTACTTGTTTGAGATCCCCGTTGTCTTACACGAGGGGAGCGTCATTAGTCAAGGGCGATACGATGACAGTAAAGTTGAAGATTTTGTTAAGTATACGCTTACATCTAAAAAAAACGTTTGAAGGGGTTGCAAGACGGAAAAGTCATTGATAAGATGAAGTCGTAGCGGTGGGACGTAAATACAAAAGTGGGACAAAAAACGTCCACGCTTTAAGTCGAGGGGGAATGCGTATGATCCAGCAACTGATTCAAGTTCAGAAGCAAATCGTTCCCGACATGCTCGATACGCTCCGACATCGTTACGATATCTTACATTATGTCCGGTTGATGCAGCCGATTGGCCGCCGGACACTCGCCGTAAGCCTCGGGCTGACGGAACGAATCCTAAGACGAGAAGTCGACTTTTTGAAAGACCAAGGTCTATTGATGGTCGCGACTCAAGGAATTTCCCTTACGGAATCGGGCCGAAACGTTCTCCGGGACTTGCACGAGGTGATGGGAGAAATCCTAGGCATCTCAGAAGTCGCACGAGAACTCGAGCGCAAATTAGGCGTTCGCCAAGTCGTCATCGTACCGGGTGATTCCGACGAGACGTTCTGGGTCCAGCGAGATATCGGTCGGGCCGCCGTCACGCAACTGAAAGCGCGACTGGCACCGGACGACAATATCATCGCGGTCACAGGCGGGACGACGATGGCATCGGTTGCGGCCATGATGTCGCCCGATAAAAAAGAACGGCCGATGCATTTCGTGCCGGCACGCGGCGGACTCGGAGAGACGCTTGAGTTACAGGCGAACACTGTCTGTTCTCGGATGGCCGACCGGGCCCATGCCGACTATCATTTACTCCACATCCCGGACGAGGTTTCGCAAGAGACGTTCGAGCGGATGGTGGAAGAACCTAGCATAAAAAATGTCCTGGAAATGATTAGAGCGGCGCGAATAGTGGTACATGGAATTGGTGAGGCGGAAACGATGGCGAAACGCCGTCACGCGTCACCGGAGCATTTGCGGATGATCGAACGGCACGATGCCGTCGCCGAGGCGTTCGGCTATTACTTCAACGCTGAAGGTGAAATCGTGCACCGGGTCAAGACGGTCGGGATCCAATTGGAGGAGCTCGACGACATGGACACCGTCATCGCTGTCGCCGGAGGGAAATCAAAGGCACAGGCAATCGCCGCATATGCGAAACACACGCCGAACATCATCCTCGTCACAGACGAAGGTGCGGCGACAGAATTATTAACTCGTTATTAAAGAGTTGACCCCCGTTGGCTCTTCAATAAATAGCTTCTACCCTAAGGAGGAAATTAACTATGGCAGTAAAAGTTGGTATTAACGGATTTGGACGTATTGGTCGTTTGGCATTCCGCGAGATCATCAAAAACGAAGGAATCGAAGTTGTTGCAATCAACGACTTGACTGACACGAAGATGCTTGCTCACCTTCTCAAGTACGATACGACACAAGGTCGTTTCGACGGAGACGTTGAAGTACATGACGATCACTTCCTCGTAAACGGTGAAAAAGTCGTTACTCTTGCTAACCGCAACCCAGAAGAACTCCCATGGGGCGAGCTCGGTGTTGACATCGTTCTCGAATGTACTGGATTCTTCACAGCAAAAGAAAAAGCGGAGCTTCACTTGAAAGCTGGCGCGAAAAAAGTTGTGATCTCGGCTCCGGCTACAGGTGACATGAAAACTGTCGTTTATAACACAAACCACGACATCCTTGATGGTTCTGAAACAGTCATCTCTGGTGCTTCTTGTACGACAAACTGCTTGGCGCCAATGGCGAAAGTTCTCCAAGACCAGTTCGGAATCGTTGAAGGTCTCATGACGACGATCCACGCTTACACAGGCGACCAAAACACGCTCGACGCTCCACACCCGAAAGGCGACTTCCGTCGTGCACGTGCGGCAGCAGCGAACATCGTACCGAACACAACTGGTGCGGCTAAAGCGATCGGTCTCGTTATCCCAGAACTTCAAGGTAAACTTGACGGTGCGGCACAACGTGTACCAGTTGCTACAGGTTCACTCACAGAACTCGTAACAGTTCTTGAGAAGAATGTATCTGTTGACGAAATCAACGCAGCAATGAAAGCAGCAGCGAACGAGTCTTACGGTTACACGGAAGACGAAATCGTATCTTCTGACATCGTCGGAATCACGTACGGTTCACTCTTCGATGCGACGCAAACGAAAGTAATGACAGTTGGCGACAAGCAACTTGTTAAGACAGTGGCTTGGTATGACAACGAAATGTCTTACACTGCACAATTGGTTCGCACACTCAAGCACTTCGCTGAAATCGCGAAGTAAGTTCGTGAACTAAATAGAATCAAATAGGAGCGGAAACAAGAGATTGTTCTCCGCTCTATTTATGAAATTGACACGCACGACATATGGAGGCGAAGGTTATGAACAAACAGTCTATTCGTGACATCGGTGTAAAAGGAAAACGCGTCTTTTGCCGCGTCGACTTCAACGTTCCACTCAAAGATGGCGTCATTCAAGATGAAACGCGGATTCAAGCGGCACTCCCAACGATCAAGCATTTGATTGACGGCGGCGCGAAAGTCATTCTTGCGAGCCACCTCGGTCGTCCAAAAGGCGAGAAGAATCTCGATTACTCGCTCGCGCCGGTCGCTAAACGTCTCGCTGAACTTCTCGGCAAAGATGTACCGCTTGTCGAAGAAGCATATGGACCTGTCGCAGAAGAAGCCGTTTCAAAACTTGGCGAAGGTGACGTCGTCGTTCTCGAAAACGTCCGTTTCTACCCTGGTGAAACGAAAAACGATCCAGAACTCGCACAAGGGTTCGCGGCACTCGCTGATATTTTCGTCAATGATGCGTTCGGCGCGGCTCACCGTGCCCACGCTTCAACGGAAGGCATCGCGCATCACGTTGACCAAGCAGTTGCTGGTTTCTTGATGGAGAAAGAACTTGAAGTCCTCGGGAAGGCACTCTCGAACCCGGACCGTCCGTTCACGGCGATTATCGGCGGGTCGAAAGTTGCGGACAAGATTGGGGTCATCGACCACCTTCTTGACATCGTTGACACACTCATCATCGGTGGCGGTCTCTCGTACACGTTCTCGAAGGCGCTCGGGCACGAAGTCGGTACGTCACTCCTTGAAGAAGACAAGCTCGACCTCGCTCGTCAGTTCATGAAAAAAGCAGAAGACAAAGGCGTGAAGTTCTTGATGCCGGTCGACTGTGTCATTGCGAAAGAATTCGGCGAAGAGACATACGTCGGACCAGTCGATATCGACTCGATTCCGGCGGATCACATGGGTCTTGATATCGGACCGAAGACAGTCGAAATTTACGCGGAAGCGATTCGCGAATCGAAACTTGTCGTTTGGAACGGACCGATGGGCGTATTCGAACTTGATAAGTACGCCAACGGAACGAAAGGTGTCGCTCAAGCACTCGCAGACAGCGACGCTTACTCAATCATCGGCGGTGGTGACTCAGCAGCGGCAGCAGCCAAGTTCGGCCTTGCTGACCAAATGAGCCACATTTCGACTGGTGGCGGCGCTTCACTCGAATTCATGGAAGGCAAGAAACTTCCAGGCGTCGAGGCGCTCAACGACAAGTAAAACAGAGGAGGGTTATCGATGCGTAAACCGATTATTGCAGGTAACTGGAAAATGAACAAAACACTCTCGGAAGCCGTCGCTTTCGTAGAGGAAGTTAAAAACAATATCCCGTCAACAGACAAAGTTGACGCGGCGATCGGTGCACCAGCAGTGTTCTTGGCCCCAATGGTAGAAGCGGCTAAAGGATCGGACTTGAAGCTCAGTGCACAAAACATGTACGACAAAGATAGCGGGGCATATACAGGCGAAATCAGCCCAGCTATGATTGCTGACCTCGGCGTGACATACGTCATCCTCGGTCACTCGGAGCGTCGCGAATACTTCGGCGAATCCGATGCCTTCATCAACAGCAAAACGAAAAAAGCGTTCGAACACGGTCTTACGCCAATCGTTTGCGTCGGTGAGACATTGGAAGAGCGTGAAGGCGGCAAGTTCGAAGACGTCATCAAGACGCAAGTCGAAGGTGGCCTCGCGGACCTCTCGGCTGACCAAGTCAAACAACTCGTCATCGCATACGAGCCAGTTTGGGCAATCGGCACTGGTAAATCAGCGGACGAAGCAGACGCGCAAAGCTCATGCAAATATGTTCGTGACGTCGTAAAAGGTCTTTACGGTGAAGACGTGGCGGCTGCGGTTCGTATCCAATACGGCGGTTCTGTAAAACCTGAGAACATCAAGGAGTATATGGCGCAAGACGACATCGACGGCGCGCTCGTCGGCGGTGCTTCACTTGAAGCTGCTTCGTTCCTCAAGTTGTTGGAGGCGATTTAAATGGCAAGACCAGTCGCCCTCATTATTTTAGATGGTTTTGGCATGCGGGACGAGACGTTCGGTAATGCGGTCGCCGCGGCGAACAAACCGAATTTCGACCGCTATTGGGAGCAGTATCCACATACGCTCCTCAACGCGAAAGGCGAGTACGTCGGCCTTCCGGAAGGTCAGATGGGGAACTCGGAAGTCGGTCACTTGAACATCGGTGCCGGCCGGGTCGTCTATCAGTCACTTTCACGCGTCAACAACGCCATCAAAGACCGTTCACTCTTCGATCGCCAAGCGATGAATCACTTGGCAGGTCATGTGAGAAAGTATGATTCGAGTCTCCACATCATGGGCCTCGTCTCAGACGGTGGGATTCACTCGCACATCAACCACATGTACGCCATCGTCGAGTTCGCGAAACTCCAGGGGATTGAAAAAGTCTACATTCACGCTTTCACGGACGGCCGTGACTGTGATCCGAAATCAGGCGCTGGCTTCCTCGAACAGACGGAAGCGAAGCTCGCTGAACTTGGACTCGGTCAAGTCGCTAGCGTGTCTGGACGTTACTATGCCATGGACCGCGACAACCGCTGGGAACGCGTCGAGAAAGTATACGACGTGCTCGTCAACGGAAAAGGCGATGTCGGTACGAATGCGGTTGACGTTCTTAAACAGTCATATGCAGACGGCTTGACAGATGAATTCGTCTTACCGACGGTCATCGAGAAAGATGGACAACCGATTGCGACGATCAAAGATAACGACGCGATCATGTTCTTCAACTTCCGTCCGGACCGGGCGATCGAGCTCGCAAAAGTGTTCAAAGAGAAGACCGGCTTCAAAGGCTTCGAACTTTCGAGCACACATCCAGAGAACATCTTGCTCGTCTCGATGACGAAATTCTCGGATGAAATCGACACGGACATCGTCTTCCCACCGGAAGATTTGAAAAACACGCTCGGTGAGACGCTCGCCGCGCAAGGGTACCGACAGCTCCGCGCCGCGGAAACGGAGAAGTACCCGCACGTCACGTTCTTCTTGAACGGCCAACAAGAAACACCGTTCGAAGGTGAAGATCGTTTCCTCGTACCGTCACCGAAAGTGGCGACGTACGACTTGAAACCGGAAATGAGCGCATATGAGCTCACGGAAGGACTTCTTCAACGCATCGAATCGGACATGTATGACGCGTACATCATCAACTACGCGAACCCGGACATGGTCGGCCATTCCGGTATGCTCGAACCGACGAAAAAAGCGGTCGAAGTCGTCGACGAATGCCTCGGTAAAGTAGTGGACGCACTCATTGCCAAAGGTGGCGCGGCGATTATCACGGCGGACCACGGGAACGCTGACCTTGTCACGAACCCGGACGGTTCACCGATGACAGCTCACACGACGGAGCCTGTACCATGTATCGTCACGAAAGAAGGGGTAGAACTGAAGCCCGTTCTCGAAGGTGCCTTGTGCGACCTCGCCCCGACACTCCTTCACCTTCTCGGTGGAGAGCAACCGGCCGAAATGACCGGTACATCGATCGTCACGAAGTAACTCAAAAAATTTGCTAAAAAAAAAGGAGCGAATCAATATGTCAATGATTACAGAAATTTACGCACGCGAGATTTTGGATTCACGCGGTAACCCATCAGTAGAAGTAGAAGTTTTCACAGAAGACGGCGGTTTCGGCCGTGCCCTCGTCCCATCAGGCGCATCGACTGGTGAGCACGAAGCAGTCGAACTTCGCGATGGCGACAAGTCACGTTACCTTGGTAAAGGCGTACTCAAAGCCGTTGCCAACGTAAACGACACAATCGCACCTGAACTCATCGGCTACGATGTTTTCGACCAAAATGCAATCGACGCTAAAATGATCGAACTTGATGGCACACCAAACAAAGCGAAGCTCGGCGCAAACGCAATCCTTGGTGTCTCAATGGCAGCAGCTCACGCAGCAGCTGATGAGCTCGGTCTTCCACTTTACACGTATCTCGGTGGATTCAACGCGAAGACACTTCCAACACCAATGATGAACATCATCAACGGTGGCTCGCACGCGGACAACAACGTTGACTTCCAAGAGTTCATGATCATGCCTGTTGGTGCGCCAACGTTCCGTGAAGCGCTCCGTATGGGTGCTGAAGTATTCCACGCCCTCAAATCAGTTCTTTCTGGTATGGGTCTTAACACAGCAGTCGGTGACGAAGGTGGTTTCGCACCAAACCTTAAGTCAAACGAAGAAGCGATCACTGTTATCCTTGAAGCGATCGAAAAAGCTGGTTACAAACCAGGTGAAGACGTCTACCTCGCAATGGACGTTGCGTCTTCTGAGTTCTATGACAAGTCGACTGGCAAGTACGAACTCGCTGGCGAAGGCAAATCACTTACAACTGCAGAACTCGTAGACTTCTACGCAGAACTCGTTGACAAGTACCCAATCCTCTCAATCGAAGATGGTTGCGATGAAAACGACTGGGATGGCCACAAATTGCTTACTGAGAAAATCGGTAACAAAGTTCAACTCGTTGGGGATGACCTCTTCGTAACGAACACAGCGAAATTGGCTGAAGGCATCGAAAAAGGTATCGCGAACTCGATCCTCATCAAAGTTAACCAAATCGGTACGCTCACAGAAACATTTGACGCGATCGAAATGGCTAAAAAAGCTGGTTACACAGCAGTTGTCTCACACCGTTCTGGTGAAACAGAAGACGCAACAATCGCGGACATCGCGGTTGCAACAAACGCTGGTCAAATCAAAACAGGTTCGCTCTCGCGTACAGACCGTATCGCGAAGTACAACCAACTTCTCCGCATCGAAGACATGCTCGGCGATGTAGCGAAATACGACGGTATCAAGTCGTTCTACAACCTCAAAAAATAATTGATTGTTTCAGGTCCGCCTCGTGCGGGCCTGTTTTTTTGTTGGTGGATCAGACGTTCATCAGACGGTGGGACGCTTTCCTGGGGTGATGCGGATGCCTCCGCAGCGCATGCGCGCTTTACGGGGTCATCCTTGCATCACTCTCCCCAAGGAGTCGCCCATCGTCTGATTCAGTCGCGCGCCAATCTATCGTCTTGCAGGATTCGACAATGGGTGTATGTATATTCCGAGATTCGCCTGTCCGCGCGGCAGCGATGCTTTCTGCAGGGAATCTACAGTGCCGCTTGGACGGGGCGCGAACGCTCCGTGTCGAGGCTCATGGTCATCGGTACCCCTTGTTGCGGTATACTGAACGTGACGGATAAAGAGTAGGGGGGATTAGATGGACCGATCAAATGAGCAAGAGGAAAGATTGAGCGGCGGGAACGTGTCGACCGTCTATAAAAAAGGGAACCATGTTTATCGTACGTTGAAAGACGGCAGTGCGAACGTCCATTGGTTGTTGAAACATTTGGAGGCGAATGGGGTAGTAGGTGTTCCGCGATTTGTCGGGATGGATGATCAGGGCCGGGAGATTTTGACGTATCTCGAAGGGGAGACGGCCGATTATCCGTTGAAAGCGTACATGTGGTCAGATGAGGCGATTCAAGACGCCGCTCGATTGATGCGCCAGCTACACGACGCGACCTTGGATGTCGAGTGGCCGTCGGACTGGCAACCGCTCGACCATACGCCAGTACCGCTTGAAGTGATTTGCCACAACGACTTCGCTGTCTACAATACGATTTTCCATGACGGGAAAGTGGCAGGGGTCATCGACTTTGATTTGGCGGCGCCCGGACCACGAGCCTGGGATATCGTGTATGCGCTTTATACGTTCGTCCCGCTCAGCCGGCGTCATCAAGCCGAGTCGGGTGAAGTCGTTCACTATGAGGCGGAGCGCGATGATGGGACGTACAAACGACGAGTCGCGCTCTTCTTGAAAGCATACGGATGGGAAGGGTCGACAGCAGAGTTGCTGACGATGTTGCTGTTACGAATCGAGGCGCTCTGTCGATTGATGCAACGGAGAGCGGCAGGAGGGGATGCAGCGTTCCAACACATGATCGATGAAGGGCATTATGACCATTATCAAGAAGAGTACCGGTTCATCGAGGTGCATGGACGGAAGTGGTTCTAAGAAAGGTTTGAGACGGACGCTTGTCGGATGCTCATTCCGGGAATAGACTAGTGTAGGTGAAAGGAGGCGTTCGTCATGATGGTCAGCGGTTTTCTCCTTCTTCTCATTGCGCCCGGTGTCGGTGGTTACTTCCTGTACAAGTATATGGAAGACCGGAAATGGTCGTGACGTGCGTCACGGCCGTTTTTTTGAGTGCGTGAACGCTTGAAAATTGGGTATAATCAGATACAGACTACAAAAAGGAGAGACGTCCATGACACGCGTACGGAAAGCCATCATCCCGGCCGCCGGGCTCGGCACCCGCTTCTTGCCGGCAACAAAGGCGATGCCAAAAGAGATGCTCCCAATCGTCAACAAACCGACGATCCAATTCATCGTGGAAGAAGCCGTCGCTTCCGGCATCGAGGACATCATCATCGTGACCGGGAAGAACAAGCGCGCCATCGAGGACCATTTCGACCGGGCCATCGAGCTCGAACAGAACCTCGAGTCAAAAGGCAAGACGGAGCTCCTCGAGTCGGTCCGCCACTCGTCGAACCTCGCCAACATCCACTACATACGGCAACAGGAGCCGAAAGGACTCGGCCACGCGATTTGGTGTGCCCGCAAGTTCATCGGTGACGAACCGTTCGCCGTCCTGCTCGGGGACGATATCATCGAGGCGGACGTGCCGGCGACGAAGCAGTTGATTGACCAGTACGAGCAGCATGAACGCTCGATGATCGGGGTGCAACGCGTCCCGTATGAAATGACGAATCGATATGGTATAATTGACCCGCTCGCTGTCGAAGGGAAACTGATTCCGGTCCGGACGTTCGTTGAGAAACCGGCCGTCGGAGCAGCCCCATCGAACCTCGCCATCCTCGGCCGCTACATTTTGACGCCGGACGTCTTCGAGGCGTTGTCGGCGCAAGAAATCGGGACGGGAGGCGAAATCCAACTGACGGACGCCATCGCCCGCTTGAATGAGGTGGAGACCGTCTTCGCCTATGAATTTGACGGGCGTCGCTATGACGTCGGGGAACCGATCGGCTTCATCGAAGCGACGATCGCCCATGCGCTCTGCGACCCGGATTTAAAAACCAACGTCCACACGCTCTTGAAGCGCTTCGTGGACGAACTCGAACAACAGTAAGGTGTGTTATTTTTGAAAACAATGTTAATGGTCTGTCAAAACTATTATCCGGAAATCGGCAGCGCCGGTAACCGGATGCAAAATATTACGCATCTCATGAAAGAACGCGGCTACGAGGTGGAGGTCATCACGGCCGCCCCGTCGTATCCGAACTTCAACTTGTATAAAGACGACCGCTTCTGGAACGATCAGGCGCTCAACAACCAGCCGTTCATCAAGCGGCTCATCACGAAGAAACGCAAACATACGTCGAACATGATGAGCCGGCTCGCTTTGTTTTTGGAACAGATGATTAAAGGCGTCGTTGCCGTGCAGGCGCTCGATTCGAAACCGGATGTCGTCTTTGCGACGACCCCGTCTTTTTTTATGGCGTTCGTCGGCGTATATGCGAAACGGAAGTATGGCGTCCCGTTCATCTTGGACGTCCGTGACCTCTGGCCGGAGTCGGTGAAAGGCGTCGGCGTGTTCAAACACGACTGGATGCTCGCCCCGGCGTTCTGGTTTGAGAAGCGGCTCTATAAAGCGGCCGATGAAATCATCATCAACTCGGAAGGGTTCCGCAGCTATTTGCGCCAGCGTGGCGTCGACAACGACATGATTCACTACATGCCGAACTCGATTCGCGAGAGCGAGCGCAACCTCGAGCGGACCGTCCCCGAGGACGATCGGATGGAGATTCTGTACGCCGGGAACATGGGCCTCGCGCAAGACGTGTCGCTCTTGCTTGAACTTGCGGAGCGGTTCCGCGACGAGCCGCGTGTCCACTTCAAATTGATCGGCTACGGGTACCGGAAAAACGAGTTGAAAGAGATGATTAAAGCCCGTGGCTTCAAGAACTTCCTTTTCCTTGAGGCGATGCCTCGGACGGAGGCGTTCCAAGCCATCAAGAACGCGGACGTCGCGTTCGTCAGCTTGATCGAGCAAGAAGTGTTCGATACGGTCATCCCGGGCAAACTGATCGATTACATGGCGGTCGGCAAACCGATCGTCGCGGCGGTGTCAGGCCATGCGGCGAATGTCATCGAAGCGGCAGAGGTCGGTTACGTGTCACGGAAGCGTGACATCAGTGAAATCGAGCTCATGCTCCGAAAACTGCTCGAACGCCCCGACTTGCGTGAGAAGTACGGCGTGAACGGGGTTCGTTATGTGAAAGACAATCTGTGCTGGGAAAACAATATACACGTCCTCGAAGACGTGATTGAAAAAGTAATGACGGAGGAAACACGATGAAGTCAGTATGTATGTTTGTATGGAACCACTTTACGAATGATGCGCGCGTCTTGCGCGAATGCTCGGCGCTCGCCGAGGCGGGCTATGAAGTCGATTTGATTGCGCTCCAAGACCCGAAAAACCCGTCGCTCCCGAAAGAAGAGATGCGTCCGGAAGGATTCCGCGTCATCCGCGTCAAACGTCAGCCGTCGATTCTCGTCAACGGGATGAAGGCGCTCAAATCGATTCGGACATGGGTGTCTGAGAAGAAGACACGTCAACTTGGGGCTGGACTCGTCGGCGCGGGATTATTCATCCTCGCACCACTGACGATGCTCGGACTCGGTGCGGCAGCAGGTGCGATTCTTCTCCCGCCGGTGCGTAAACAAATCGTCAACGCGAGCGCGATGCTCGAGATGGTGTTCGCTTCGACGAAGAAGTCGTATGACTTCTATCACGCCAACGATTTGAACACGCTCCCGCAGGCGTTGATTGCCGGGAAAGTCGTCAACAAAGGCAAAATCGTCTACGATTCGCACGAAGTGCAGACGGACCGGACCGGTTACGGCTACATCCAAAGTAACCTCGAAGGCTGGCTCTTGCCGTACGTCGACTCGATGATGGTCGAGAACCACACGCGCGCGGCGCACAACGAGGAACTCTACGGCTTCTATCCATACGTGCTCCACAACTATCCGTTCTATCGTCCGCTCGACTTCACGCTCCGTAAAGACTTGCATGCGCTCCTCGGGCTTCCGAAAGATGAGAAAATCCTCTTGTATCAAGGCGGCATCCAAGCCGGTCGCGGACTCGAGCAGCTCATCCTCGCGGTCAAGGACTTCAACGAAGGCACGCTCGTCATGATCGGGGACGGGAAACTGAAGCCGGTGATCAAACAGATGATCGAGGACGAAGGCGTCAGTGACCGTGTCAAGATGATTGACAAAGTACCGGTCGAGGCGTTACCGTACTATACGATGAACGCGTATCTCGGTTTCCAAGTGTTGAACAACGTCTGCTTCAACCACTACTCGGCGTCATCGAACAAGCTGTTCGAATATTTGATGGCCGAAGTACCGGTCGTCTCATGTGACTTCCCGGAAATCGAACGTGTCGTCGCCGGCAACGATGTCGGTGTCGTCGTCGATTCGCACGACCCACAATCAATCGCCGAAGGCGTCAACCGCCTGCTCGACGATCAACAACTTTACGCCCGTGTCAAAGCGAACACGAAGACGGCGCGTGAGCAATATAACTGGGATTTGGAAAAAGAGGCACTCTTGAACGTCTACACGAACGTCGTGGACCGCAAGTTGCCGATTATGAAAGACGGTGCGCCAAAGCCAGTTCAACAGTAAGACCTAGACTGCGGCTTTGTGCCGCGGTCTTTTTTATATGGAAGGGGGAAAAGTTATGAAACGTCAGCAACAACATCTATTGCGTCAACAAGTCTGGAAGAAGCTCCAATCGATTTCCTTGAAGGATATCGCCTGGATCGTCGCCGGCTCATTCATTCTCGCGTTCGGAGTGAACTACTTCACCGTGCCGAACGATTTCTCGGAAGGTGGCCTGCTCGGGGTCACGATCATCCTGTACTACTTGTTCGGCTGGGACCTCGGGGTCACGTCGATTATCGGGAACGGTCTGTTATTCATCGTCGGCTATAAGCTGCTCGACCGCCGGACGATGGTCTATTCGGTCGTCGCCGTCATCGCGACGTCGTTCTTCCTCAGCTTGACCCATGACTGGGGCAGCCCGGCCGAGGACAAACTGCTCGCGGCCGTGTACGCTGGGATCATGATTGGTGTCGGCATCGGCATGGTGCTCCGTGTCGGCGGGACGACCGGAGGCGGGGTCATCATCGCCCGCCTCATGGAGCGCTATTTGCATATGAGCGTCGCCGTGTCGATGTTCATCATCGATGCCATCGTCGTCGGGGCGTCAGGCTTCATCCTCGGGGAGCAGGTCGTGCTCTATACGTTAATCGCCATCATCATCGGCTCGTGGGTCATCGACCTCGTTGCCGAAGGGCTCAACATCCGCAAGGCCGTCACGATCATCAGTGACAAACAAGAAGAGCTCGCCGTCGTGTTGACGGAGACGCTCGGCCGCTCGGCGACGATTATCCATGGCCACGGCTACTATACGAAGCAGGATAAGAACATGTTGTATATGATCGTCGACAAGCGCCAAGTCGGTCCGCTCAAGAAAATCGTCGAAGTGACAGACCCGCGCGCCTTCGTCGTCATCCACCAAGTGAAAGAGGTCATCGGGGAAGGGTTCAGCTACCCGTCCCGATAATTTGAACGCTGGTGTTTTGACGCCAACTTCTATATAATAAAAAGCGTGTAAAAAGAAGGAGGAACTGACTACTATGCAAACGATCGCTACAATCAGCCTACTCGTCGTGGCTGTCTTATTGATTGTCGTCGTACTGCTCATGTCAGGTCGGTCGCAAGGTCTTGGGGCGATTGCAGGTGGCGCGGAGCAGTTGTTCGGCCGCCAGAAAGCGCGCGGCTTTGACGCTGTTTTGAACCGAACTGCAGCTGTACTAGGCACGTTGTTTTTCATTTTAGGATTACTAGTCGCATCATTATGATGAAAGGCTGATCGTTCTCGATTTTTACGTGAGGCGGTCGGCTTTTGTTTTTGTAAAAATATTTTTGGGAATAATGGAGTGTATGAGGAGATGACGTTAGCAATGAAGATTACAGCACCGAAACCGTTCTTCTTTGAAGGTGGGCCACGTGCCGTGTTGATGTTACATGGCTTTACCGGATCGAGCGCGGATGTCCGCATGCTCGGTCGTTTCCTGCAAAAAGAAGGTTATACGTGCATGGGTCCCCAGTATCGGGGCCATGCCGTCCCGCCGGAAGAATTGCTCCAGTACGGACCGGCGGACTGGTGGGAGGACGTCTTGAACGCCTACCAGTCGTTGAAAGAGAAAGGCTATGAAGAGATTGCCGTCTGTGGTCTCTCGCTCGGTGGCGTCATGTCGCTCCGTCTCGCTTCGGAGGAAAACGTCAAAGGCGTCATCCCGATGTGTGCCCCGACCGGAATCGATGCCGAGGACCGATTATATAAAGGAGTCAAAGCCTACGCCCGAGAATATAAATCTCGAGAGGACAAATCGCCTGAACAGATCGAACAGGAGATGGCGGACTTCAAACCGATGCCGACCCTCAAGGACCTCCGTGCCTTCGTCCGTGACACGACGACGAGACTTGAAGATATTTTCGTCCCGGCACTCGTCGTCCAAGGGGCGAAAGATCAAATGGTCGACCCTGAATCTGCACACGACATCTACGAGGCGATCAACGCGTTCCAAAAAGAACTGCTCATGTACGAGGAGTCGGGACACGTGATCACGCTCGATAAAGAAAAAGAGAAACTGCACCAGGACGTGCTCGATTTTCTCGAAACGTTAGACTGGTCAGTTTGAAAAAGGAGGTGTCACGTTGAATTTACGTGACCAACTACTAGAAATTATCCAAGCCAGTGATAAAGCACTGACAGTGGACCAGTTGACCGAGCGTCTCGCGCTCGAGTCGACGGATGCCTTTAAAGAGCTCATCCGCACCTTGAACACCCTCGAAGAAGAGGGCTTAATCGGCCGCACACGGACGAACCGTTACGGGACGCTCGCCGTGCTCGGCCAAGCAGCGGGAATCATCTCGATTCACCAACGCGGCTTCGGCTTCTTGTCGGTCGAAGGGGAGACGGAGGACGTGTTCCTTCCGCCCGACCAATTGAAAGACGTCTACCACGGCGACACGATCCTCGTCAAAAAACGTGAGGACAACCGCGGCAAGACCGAGGGCGTGCTCCTCAAAGTCTTGAAGCGCGGCTTGTCGGAGTTCGTCGGGACGTATACGCTTCCGAGCGGACGCCTCGACCAGTTCGCCTTCATCGAGCCGGACGACAAGCGCATCAACTTCTGGCCGGTCGTCAACCCGGACAAATCGCTCGGTGCCGTCGATGGCCATAAAGTCGTCGTCCGCATCACGAAATATCCGGACGGACGTTTCGCCGGAGCGTGTGACGTCGTCCGCATCATCGGACACAAGAACGACCCAGGCGTCGACATCTTGTCGATCGTCTATAAGCACGGCATCCCGACGGAGTTCCCGGAAGATGTCATCGACCAGGCGAACGCCGTCCCGGACGAGGCCGACGAGAAGGACTTCATGGGCCGCGTCGACCTTCGCAACGAGACGATCTTCACGATCGATGGCGAAGACGCGAAGGACTTGGACGATGCCGTCCACGTCAAGAAACTCGACAACGGCAACTATGAGCTCGGTGTCCATATCGCCGACGTGTCACATTACGTGACGGAAGGGTCACCGCTCGACGTCGAGGCATTCGAACGGGGGACGAGTGTGTATCTCGTCGACCGCGTCATCCCGATGTTGCCGCACCGTCTCTCGAACGGGATCTGTTCACTCAACCCGCACGTCAACCGGTTGACGCTCAGCTGCGTCATGGAGATCTCCCCGCAAAACGGGAAGGTCGTCCACCATGAGCTGTTCCCGAGTGTCATCAAGACGACAGAACGGATGACGTATACGAACGTCCGTGAGATCATCGAACGCGATGATGAAGCGACGCTCGAACGGTACGAGCCGTATATCCCGTTGTTCGACCTGATGGCCGAACTCGCGGAAGTGCTCCGTAAGCGCCGTAACTCGCGCGGTGCCATCAACTTCGATTTTGCTGAGGCGAAAGTCGTCGTCGACGAAGAAGGCAAACCGGCCGACATCGTCTTGCGTCCACGCTCGGTTGCCGAGAAGTTGATCGAAGAGTTCATGCTCGCGGCCAACGAGACGGTCGCCGAACACTTCCACAAGATGGACGTGCCGTTCATCTATCGTGTCCACGATAATCCGAAACCGGACAAGCTCGATTTCTTCTTCGACTTCGTCGCGAACTTCGGCGTGCACATCGAGCGGTTCAAAGGCCAGAAGGTCGAACCGAAGACGCTTCAGAAGATTTTGAAGGCGATCTCAGGTGAACCGGAAGAGCCGGTCATCAGCACGATCATGCTCCGTTCGATGCAACAGGCGAAGTACGATGACGTGTCGCTCGGCCACTTCGGCCTCGCGACCGACTTTTATACGCACTTCACATCACCGATTCGTCGATACCCGGACTTGATCGTTCACCGTCTCATGCGCACTTACGTCTTTAACGGCGACGTGTCGGAGAAGACGATTGCCAAGTATGAGGACCGTCTCGACTCGATCGCCGAACAAGCATCGAAACGTGAGCGTCGTTCGGTCGATGCCGAACGCGAGACGCAAGCCTTGAAGAAAGCCGAGTACATGGAATCACGTCTCGGTGAAGAGTTCGACGGCGTCGTCAGCGGCGTCACGAACTTCGGGATGTTCATCGAGCTCCCGAACACGATCGAAGGGCTCGTCCGTCTCCAGTCGATGGATGACTACTATCACTTCGACGAGTCGCAACTCATGCTCCTTGGCGAGCGGACGAAACGTCAGTTCCGTATCGGTGACGCGGTGCGCGTCAAGGTCGACGCCGTCAACTTGGACGAGCGCACGATCGACTTCACCGTCGTCGGCATGCCGAAACGGGAACAGTCCCGCCGTCGCCAACCGACGACGATTAAAGCGACGGAAGGCCGTCCGAAGAAGGACGACAAAAAAGGCCGCGGTCGTGACGACAAACGTCCGAAACGCGGCAAGCCTGGCAAAGCAGGGAAACCGGGTCAAGCCGGGAAACCGTCGAAACCAGGCGAGAAACCGAAGACGTCGCAAGGACGTTCGGCACTCGACTTGAAAAAGAAAGACGGTCAAAAACGAAAAGGCGACGCCAAACGCGGAGCGAAGAAGCGTCGTTGACGGGAGGGGGCGACCCCTCCTCCATATTGAAGTAAAGGACTGAATGTGTATGGCCAAGAAGAAAGATTCGAACGCGCTCGCGCAAAACCGAAAAGCGTCCTTCGATTATGCGATCGAAGATACGATTGAAGCCGGTATGGTGTTGACGGGGACCGAGATTAAATCGGTACGCCAGTCAAAAATCAATATCGCCGATGCGTATGTCCGCTTTGACGGTGGCGAGGCGACGCTTCATAACTGTCATATCAGCCCGTTCGAGCAAGGGAACCGGTTCAACCACGAGCCGCTCCGTGTCCGAAAGCTATTGTTGCATAAGAAGCAAATCAATCAGCTCATCGGCGCACAAGGGCGTGACGGGTATACGATCATTCCGCTTAAAGTGTATCTGAAGAATGGCTTCGCCAAATGTCTCCTCGGCATCGGGCGCGGGAAGAAGAAGTATGATAAGCGCGACGACTTGAAGAAGAAAGATGCGAAGCGTGACGTCGACCGGGCACTTCGGGACCGGCAAAAATACTGACAGCGAGACCTGATTGTGGTATAGTTGTTGTAGTACCAATTACCACCTCGGGGACGTTATGGATTCGACGGGGGTAGGTCGGTCGTATGTGGCGTGTCGAGGGGTCGGCCTCGTTAAAACGCAAACGCCTATAACTGGCAAAACTAACACACAACTCGCAGCAGCCTAAGTGCCCTGCGGATCCTGACATCCATCGCTTGTGTGGATGATTATCAGGGTCTCAAACTAAGCAAGCTACGCTTCAACCTCGCCGTCTGAGGGCGCGAAGAAGAGATGAACCAGACTGGATGCGACAACGCCTGTTTATCGGCAGTGTCACATTGAGATTCAATAGATAAACTACACACGTAGAAGCATGCGTTACGATGCCTTCGGACGCGGGTTCGACTCCCGCCGTCTCCATTTTTAAACAGTCTACACGGACTGTGATCAATGATATTTCATGAAGACCTTCTAATTTCATTGAGATTAGAAGGTCTTTTGATTTTTATGGAGCAACTCAATCACAATGAAATGAAAGCAGGTGAATCGAATGGGGAAATATCAATTGGATACGAAAAGTAAAGTGGCGGCTGCCAAGTATCAAGATGGTAAAAAACCAGCTGTGTCGAATAAAAAAGAAAAGCTTAATCAGCTTCGAGAAGCATATTTGCAGAAGCAAAATGAGAAGAAGCAATCTGGGAAATAATCAGGAATTATTATAGAGAAAGGATTATTGAGTGTTTGCTCAATAATCCTTTCTTTGTGAATGAACGATTCCATTATTTGGTTTTTGAACGGTGTCAAAGGATTGAATATTACTTTGTTGAATATAAACTATGAGCTATTTTAAAAATTGTCACGAGAATATATAACCATCATAGGAGGAATCATCATGTCAAAAAAATCTACGGGATTAATTATAAATGGAGTCAAGAAGTATGGCCCGGCAGTAGGAAAGTTTGCACTTGAACATAAAAAAGAAATTGTTGGAGCAATTGGTGCACTCGGTGTAAAGGAACGACTTAGTAAGCGTACGAATAAAGAATCAAATCCTAAAAAACCAAAAGGCAAAATCATGAATCCTCGAAAGAAGAGATATCAATATTATTTAACTGAGGTTGTGCCCGCATTAAACACTCAAAACCGAGAGGAACTGTTCCAGTATAAGATGGAAGTGGAACAATGCATTCAACAAATCAAATTTGAGCAGGCGCAGGACATCGTCATCAAAAAACAGATTCATGAGAGTCGGATAAAAGAGTGGGATGCAATTCTCTCTCCAATCGTGAGCCAGATGACCGTGAAAGATTATATGGAATATCTAAAGCTCTTTAACAACCCGGAATATCAAAGCGATTACTTCAAAGGCTTTGAAGGAGATGTTGAGAAATTTAAAAAGCTAAATACTGTCGAACAGTATGATACGTTAGTCCATTATATCCATGAAAAAACAAATATCGATATAGAACAAATCAAAAAAGAATTTTCGGCTCCTGTTTGATTCACCTTGATCCGTTCTTGTTCCTCATTCGTTATAATCGATGATGTAACGAATGAGTGGGGGTGAGGTCATTGGGGTGGGATTTAGAAGTCGCTGAAGCAAAAAGCGAGTACTTAACAGAAACGGATTTGTGGCGCTTTACACAACAGTTTTTAATGAACGCGACACATACGACGACGTACAAGCATATGCTTATGAAGG
The DNA here is from genome assembly GCF_003331145.1 of Exiguobacterium sp. TNDT2. Lineage (GTDB taxonomy): Bacteria > Bacillota > Bacilli > Exiguobacteriales > Exiguobacteriaceae > Exiguobacterium. The sequence continues at coordinate 65,105 of NZ_QLVE01000022.1, forward strand.
CGTTGCTCGAATGCACGACCGAACTGAGTGATTCTGGTGTACTAACGTTCGAGCAAATTTCGAAACACGTGACGAAGATGTACTGGAATTTGATTGTGACGAACGGATTGCGACAAGTGAATCAGATTGGAAAAATGAGCTCAGTCGAGAAAACGATGCTCACGTTTCAAGCGACACATGAAATTCCGTCCACTTGGAACTTTGACCGTCTGCCGATTCAGAAGCAAAAACAATTGATTCGAAACGTGAATCAGTTCTATAAGAAGTATGTGTACGGCTCGTTCTATGCCTCGTTCGAGGGGACCGTCTATTCATTCAATCGGCAAGAAGAATGGGTTAAGCTTGTGCCGAGTTACGTCATCTTTTTTGAGAAATATAAACGAGTCTTGATGAATGTCACGAATTATCAACTCGCCGTCTTTTTAGAAAAATACAATACACGCGAGGCGATGGAGCGAATTTTGAACAAACTCGAGTTCGTCTCGGCTCGTCAATCGCTCGACGAGTTCAAACAAATTTTGCTGAGGCATGGTCATTCCGTCTGTTTTTATTGCATGAAGCCGCTCAAACAGATCCATGTCGACCATTTTATCCCATGGTCTTATATGCAGAATGATGTCTTATGGAATTTTGTCCTCGCTTGTCCGACTTGTAATACGAGCAAGAACAATCGAATGGCGAAGGTTGATTATCTTTACGCGCTCGTGGAACGAAACCATGAGTTGCGAGTGGCGGAACAGATGAAGACCTACAAAGAGACGAAATTGATTCATCTGTACGAGTATGCGGTGCAAAATGGGTTTGAGGCCAACTGGGTACCGAAGACATAAAATAAATGAACCTCATTCAATGAACAACGGTTCAAGTTTTGCTAGAAATTTAGAAATAATTGGTGAAATTGAAGCATTATCGTTTATTGAAACAGTTAAAATTTTCGGATTAACAAACTCCTGTGGCCGAGGAAGGTCGACGGCACGATCCTCTAATGATCGTTGTAACATCTTATTTTGTAGTAATGGACGTGCACAGACTGTAGCGTCCGTCATACCCCAGATGTCAACGTAGGACTCAATCTCAAACAAGAGGCCGAATATATTTTAGCTACTTCCAACGTCAAGACAATGGAGCTTTCGGTCGTCAGATTGGATGACCCAAAATCCCCTCATCTCCAATCATAGCGAAGTTAGAAGTAGTTCAATGTACGAGTACTTCATTTCGGATTATAATGAAATTAAGAGAAGCATAAAAGGGGTTGTTTACTGATGAAACTAAGCTTACAATCAGAGCGCTATAAACGAGTTGAAAAAAATTTAAGCCTTGAAAACATAGCTGTCGATAAGCAAGTAGCGTTACGCGCCATTGAGATTGTGAATGCAAAAAAGCCTCTAACAAAATCGATGATTCAAGAGGCTATAAAGCTTGGAAAAGTATAATTTTGGCGAAGACGAATATTATTTGTTATCGCATAATATTGTGGGCGCTACAAATATGAAACAGTTAGAGATTGCTGAACAATTTACTTTTACCGTGCGAGCGTTACAATTTGAAACAGGCGAATATCAATTGTCGGCATTTGACTATAATCAATTTTTGGCCTTGCATAAGCATTTGTTTCAAGACATTTATGACTTTGCCGGTATGCTTCGAGATGTTCAACTTGCAAAGGGTAATACTCGTTTTTGTCAAATGCAATTCATTCAATCAGAACTCCAGTCTATATGTGATGAGTTAGTGAATGAACCTGTTTGGATAGATTTGAAAATGGCTGCGGAGCGATTAGCCTATTTCAAAAGTGAACTCAATATCATCCACTCTTTTAGAGAAGGGAATGGACGGACGATTCGATTATTTATTCATAACTTAGCTAGGCACAAAGGATACGAATGGGACTATATTAATATATCGCAAGAAGATTATATGAAGGCGATGATTCACTCGGTAACAAATATAGAACTGCTTTACCAGTTGTTCCTCGATAATCTTATGATAAAAAAATAAAGTGTGCAGATTTTTTTCTAGTGTCTATTATAAGTCCGTCATTTCGTTAGAATCCAGATTCTCTTTCGCTAAAATCGGATAAAGGAGATGCTCATCCTGATTGTTGTAAAGAATAAGTGGAGACAGGATGACAAGGTCCAGTCGATGGCGACCTCAATAAGAGCATCCATCCATTGATATTCTCTGACTAAAAAATTCAGCGTAAACAATTTGGGCCAGTTGAGTAGTTCATCTCTAGTCAAATACGGGTACATTACCTCTATGTGAAAACGAAGAGGAGTGACCACTATGCGGAAAACCATCGTCATCGCGGGCGCGAGCGGCTATATCGGCTCGAACGTGATGAAGCATTTAAAAGAAGAATATGACATCATCGCCTTGTCCCGCTCGACGAAGAATAAAGAAGACGAGGACCACATCACGTGGCGGTCGTGCGATTTGTTCTCGTATGAACAGACACGCGAGGCGTGCGAGGGGGCGGACTACGCCATGTTCCTCGTCCATTCGATGATTCCGGACGGCGGGTTGACGCAGGCGACGTTCGAAGACATGGACGCGCTCATCGCCGACAATTTCGCCCGAGCGACAAAAGCGAACGACATCGAACAAATCGTCTACTTGAGCGGGATCATTCCGCAAGAGTCGAAGACGTTGTCACGTCACTTGAAGAGCCGGCTCGAAGTCGAACGGATTCTCGGCGGTCAAGGTGTGCCAGTGACGACGATTCGGGCCGGGCTCATCATCGGTCCAGAAGGTTCATCGTTCCCGATTTTAGCGAAACTCGTCAAACGATTGCCGGTCATGATTCTCCCGAACTGGACGAAGACGGAGACGCATCCGATCGATTTGCGCGAAGCCGTCCAAGCGCTCATCTCGGTCGTCGGGGCTGAAACGCTCTATGACCACCATATCGACATCGGCGGACCGGAAGTGATGACGTATCGCAAAATGATTGAAGATACGGCTGACGTCATGGGCAAACGTCGTGTCATGATCGACTTCCCGTTCCCGACGATTAAGATGTCCCGCCTTTGGGTCATGGCTGTGACGGGTGAACCGAAAGACACCGTCTATCCGCTCGTCGAGAGCATGGGCCACGCCATGGTCGCGAAAGACACGACCGGCGTCAAACAAGGGGAGATTCCGTTCAAGGAAGCGGTCGAGCACGCGCTCGAGAAAGAAGAGAAACAGAAGTCGGACAGCGGCAAGAAGAAGAAAGTGCCGCAACAGTATACCGTCCGCTCGATTCAACGGTTCGGTCTGCCCGAGAACAAGTCGGCGCTTTGGATGGCCGATACGTATTTTGAATGGCTCGGCCGGCTCGCCTATCCGCTCATCCAGACGACGAAAGAGGACGATGACTGGGAAATCGCGCTTCTGCGACCATCACTCGTCGCGCTCCACCTGTCGCTCGAAGACGAGGCGACGGACGATATGGCCTCATTCGCGATTGACGGCGGCCTGTTCACGAAGTTGAGTGAGGATGATAAGACGGGCCGACTCGAGTTCAGACGGCTCCCCGAGTCGGACGAAGGGCTCGTCGCCATCCATGAGTTCGTGCCGGCGTTGCCGTGGTGGTTTTACACGAAGACACAGGCGAAAGCCCATCTCGTCGTCATGTGGCTGTTCGGCCGTCACGTCCGTCTGCTTGGAGAAGACGCGGACGAGGGCGACCAAGTCGTCGAGACGCCGACGAGTTAATCCAGACGCATCCATCGCGATGCGTCTTTGTTTTGTCGATTATGTTAACGTTTCGCCAGAGTCGTTTACAAAGGACGGGGACAGGCGTACACTGAACTCGTTTTCGACATAATGGAAAGAAGGAATGCAAGAATGGACAACCTCATGACATCACGCCAAGGGTGGCAAAAAGACATCTCGGCCGGGATCACGGTCGGGGTCGTCGCCGTGCCGCTCGCGATGGCGTTCGCGATCGCCTCAGGCGTCGGACCGGTGTACGGCCTGTATACGGCCATCATCGCCGGGATTATCGTCAGCCTGTTCGGGGGCTCGACGTTCCAAATCGCCGGACCGACCGGCGCCTTTATCCCGATTGTCTCGGGCGTCATGCTCGCACACGGCTACGAAGGGTTACTCGTGACGACGTTTCTCGCCGGGATTCTGTTATTCCTCATGAGCGTGCTCCGCGTCGGACGACTCATCCGCTTCATGCCGCGCGCCGTCACCATCGGGTTCACGGCCGGGATCGCCGTCGTCATCTTCGTCGACCAGCTCGACGAACTGTTCGGCATCTCGTTTCAGAAAGCGCCGCACTTCCACGAGAATTTACTGAAGCTCGTGACGTCGTTACATGAAGCGAGCTTATGGCCTGTCTTCATTGCCGCCATCGGTTTCTTGACACTCTGGCTCGTGCCGAAACTGCCCGTGAAATTGCCGCTTCTCTTGATGGCGATGCTCGTGCCGACGTTCGTCAGTCTCGTCGTCCCAGGAGAAGTCGCGACGATCGGCAGTGCCTATGGCGGCATCCCGAGCGGACTGCCTGAGTTCAACTGGCTCGCGATCGACCTCGATTTGATTGCGACGCTCATGCCATCGGCGTTCGCCATCGCCTTCCTCGGGGCGCTCGAGTCGCTATTGTCGGGTGCGGTCGCGGACGGCATGGCCGGTACGAAGATGAACCCGGACAAGGAACTGTTCGGGCAAGGGCTCGCCAACGTCGTCGTCCCGTTCTTCGGTGGGATCCCGGCGACCGGCGCCATCGCCCGGACGGCGACGAACATTCAAGCAGGCGCCGTCAGCCGCCGCTCCGGCGTCATCCACGGGTTGACGGTGCTACTCGCCGTGCTCGTGTTGGCACCGCTCGCGAGCTACGTCCCACTGGCCGCCCTCGCCCCAATCTTGATGCGCGTCGCTTGGAATATGTCGGAGCGGCACCACGTCTTCGAGATGCTCAAGCATCGGTCGGCTGAGTCGCTCGTCCTGCTGATTACGCTCGGGCTGACCGTGTTCGTCGACCTCGTCGTCGCCGTCGAGGTCGGGGTCATCTGTGCACTCGCCTTGTTCGCGAAACGGATGGCCGATACGATCGACGTCCGCGAACAGACGGAACGGTACGTGACGCGCGACGGTCAAGTCGTCTTCAGCGTCGAGGGACCGCTCTTCTTCGGGGCGATCGAGATGTTCGAGCACGTGTTGCATCATATCCATGACGAGCCTGACGTGTTCATCTTCAACTTCCACCGCTGTCCGGTCATCGACGTGACGGCCGTCGAAGAGATTCGCCGCGTCGTCCGAGAGTTGAAAGCGGCCGACCATCGTGTCGTCTTCGCGCACTTGTCGACACCGGTGCGCCAGACGCTCACGCATTACGGCGTGCTCGACCACGTCGACACGTTCGAAACGACGCAGGAAGCGATTGACGCGTCTTAACGGACGGACAGAATCTGACCGAACGGGATGCGGCGCACGTCCGTGTCGAATAGCTCGACTTCACGCTCGGCATAATAGATGGCGTGGACATAACCGCGCATGACGTGGGTCATGCCGTTGTCGAACAGTGTCAACTCGACGGCGTCACCTTCACGGATGGCACGCTCGATTTCGGTCTGCCACAAGTAGAGGAGCTGTTCATCCAAGTCAGGCAATTCAATCTTTTGGACGTGGGCGTAATATTTCTTCAGGAGCGCCACGTGCTCGGGCATGAGGAACGGGATCCATTTCAATTCACCGCGGTCTTTGTAGCGGGTCTGGCTCATGACGATTCACCTCCTTGTTTATGTCCGCCGATGAGTCGTTGCCGCGTGCGGAGCGGACTGTCTTTCAGTAAACTCGACGCCGGCCGGATCGTGCCGCGCCCGAAGCGGACGTTCAAGCGATCGACGAGGTCGAGGAAATCGAACCGGCGCGCCCGGGCCCACTCGTCTTCAAAAAACGATAGTTGGACATGATCGCTCCGCGGTTCGAGCTTGCCGAGGGCGACCGAGACGTAACGGACCGCTTCCGTCTCGTCCCACGCGTCGAGAAAGAGCGTCAACACCACCGGCAAGAACTCACGTTCGTCCGCTGTGAAGCGGGCGAGCTTTTTTTGTTTGCTGAAGCCGCGCCGATCGCTCGTACGAGTGTAGCGGACACCGAGATGGACGCTGCCGCCGACGAGCCCGGCCTGTCGCGTCCGCATCCCGACCTCGACGGCGATGGCCTGCAAGACGAGCCGGATGGCCGCGTACGTCGTGTAGTCCTTCATAAGCGTGATGCCGTGGCCGATCGTCCGGGGCCGTTGCCGCTTCGCCCCGAACAAAGAGCTCGGAGGGAGAATCGTCGGCGATTCGTCGATGCCCCAGGCGTGATGCCACAGCTCGGCACCGATGACGCCGAACTTCTCATGGAGCGTCTCGAGCGGGTAGCGGGCGAGGTCGCCAATCGTGTCGATGCCGAGCCGCCGGAGATGGACTTCCATCTTCGCGCCGACGCCCCACATCTTGCCGATCGGGGCCGGGTGGATCAATCGTTCGACGTCGTGCAGAAAACAGCTGGCGACACCCGTCTTCTTCCCATGCAAGTCGAGGACGAGTTTGGCGAGGACGTTGTTCGGTCCGATGCCAATCGTGACCGGGATGCCGGTGTAACGAAACACGGTCGAGCGGATAAGGCGGGCGACATGTTCATCGTTCCCGAACAACCGCTCCGTCCCGGTCAAGTCGACGAGCGTCTCGTCGACCGAGTAGACGCGAATCGCCTCCGGGGGTGCGAACTGGTGTAAGATGTGGGTGATTTGCACGGACACGTTCAAATAGTGGCTCATCCGGGCTTCGGCGTAAATGACATGCCGTCGTTCATGCCACGGCAAGCGGTCGATGTGAAACCGCCTCGCCCCGGTCTTGATACCGAGCTGTTTCATCGGTGGTGTCGCGGCGAGGACGAGAGCACCGTGGTCTTGCATGTTCGACAGCACGACGAGCTTCGTTTTGTATGGATTCAGTTTTCGAGCGGCACACTCGCAACTGGCATAAAATGAGACGCTGTCGATACAAAAAATTCGACGCCGCATAGTCTCAGCTCCTCTTATACGAACATATGTTCTGTTTTTCTTATCGTATCATGGTCTCATGCCGTCTCAAATCATAAAATGAAAATAAATTTGTAAAGACTTTTTGAAATTTACCCATTTTTTATAGGAAAATCATAAATCGAAAACCATCTTTTAGGAAGTTTTCGTAAAAAAGTCTCCGAAAGGAGTAAAATTTCGCTATAATAGACGGGTATGAATTTGCTAATGACTGTGAACTAAATGGAGGCTACAACGTGATTCAGTTTGTAAAACAATTGACGAACGACCAAAGCCGACGCTTAAAAGGCTACCAACGCCGCGTCGACCGAATCAATCAATTAGAGGCAACGATGCAGGCGCTCTCGGACGACGAGATGCGCACATATACAGAAACATTGAAGATGAGAATCGCAGACGGTGCTCAAATCGACGAAATCGCTGAAGAAGCGTTCGCTTTAGTGCGCGAGGCTTCGGTTCGTGTGTTAGGCATGCGGCATTATGATGTCCAGCTCATCGGCGGCTTCGCGCTCCTTGAAGGAAACATCTCAGAGATGCCGACCGGGGAAGGGAAGACGCTCGTCGCCGCGCTCCCGAGTTACGTGAAAGCACTTGAAGGCAAAGGCGTCCACGTCATCACTGTCAATGAATACTTGGCGACGCGTGATGCGAACCAAATCGGAAAGATTCATGGTTTTCTCGGCCTTACGGTCGGGTTGAATGTGCCAGAGATGGAGCAGAGCGACAAACACGCTGCCTATCAGGCCGACATTACATATGGCGTCGGGACCGAGTTCGGGTTTGACTATTTGCGCGATCACTTGGTCGGTTCGCCGGAAGAGCGCGTCCAGCGCCCGTTCCACTTCGCGATCATTGACGAAGTCGATAGCATCTTGATCGACGAGGCGAAGACACCGCTCATCATCGCGCAAAAGGACCGTTCGCACATTCGCTTGAAAGAGCTCGCACAACGTGTCGTCACGGAACTTGACGAATCTGACTACGAGGTGGACCTTGAATCGAAATCGACGGCGCTCACCGATTCAGGCATTTTAAAGATCGAGGACATGTTCGCCATCGATAATTTATTCAGCGCCGAGCATCAAGTACTCTATCACTATCTTGTGCAGGCGCTCCGGGCGAACGTTTTGTTTGAACTCGACGTCGACTATATCGTCAAAGAAGACAAGATCGAGTTAATCGACTTGTTCACAGGACGGATCATGGAAGGACGCAGTCTATCAGAAGGGCTCCATCAGGCGCTTGAAGCAAAAGAAGGCGTCACCATCACCGAAGAGAATAAGACGACGGCTGAAATTACGATTCAACACTATTTCCGAATGTACCCGCTCATCAGCGGTATGACCGGGACGGCCCAGACGTCACGTCAAGAGTTCTTGAAGACGTACAACATGGACGTCGTCCAAGTCCCGACGAACCGGCCACGTTTGCGCGAAGACCATCCGGATCGCATCTTCGCAACCGTTGATCAAAAATATGCGGCCGTGACGACAAAAGTCGTCGAACTGCATGAGACAGGACGACCGGTGTTGATTGGAACGACGTCAATCGCCCAGTCGGAGGCGATCAGTAAGCATTTGTCGAACAAGCAGATTCCGCATGAAGTGTTGAACGCGAAGACGGTCACACAAGAAGCAGATATTATCGCTGACGCCGGACGTTTCGGCAATGTGACCATTGCGACGAACATGGCGGGTCGTGGGACTGATATTATGCTCGATACGAAGTCGAAACAAGCAGGCGGCCTGTTCGTCATCGGGACGGAACGTCATGAGTCGCAACGAGTCGATCATCAGCTCCGCGGCCGCTCCGGGCGTCAAGGCGATCCCGGTGCGACACAGTTCTTCGTCTCGCTCGAAGACGAAATCGTCAAACGCTACGCTACGAAAAAACTTGAGCGCATCGAGAAGAAGTTGAAGCCGGACGAATTTGGCGAAGTGTCGTCGAAAGAAGCGGCTGACGTAATCGAGTATGCTCAGACGACAATCGAAGGGCTTGGTGTTTCGATTCGCGATTACTTGTTCAAGCTCGACGACGTCTTGAACGAACAACGTAACATCATTTATACAATTCGTGATCAGGCGGTCAATGCCGATGCAACGGCCATCGCCAACAACGTGCTCGGTATGATGCGTCTCGCTTTGACGAACAGTATCGATATGCACGTGTCCGATGAACTCGTTCCAGAAGAATGGCCGCTTGACGAGTTGAAACGTGACCTCATTTATTTGACGACGCGCGAACCAGTCTGGTCAGACGAAATCGCCGACTCGACGGAGTTGAAGGCAGAACTTCAACCGTGGATCGACGACATCGTCGAAACAGCTGAGGCCCGCCTAAAGGCCGAGGAAGTCGTCACATTTGTCAAAGAATCCTTACTGCGTGCTTTGGACGGCAAATGGACAGACCACTTGACGACGATGAGCGGCTTAAAAGAAGGAATCGGATTGCGCAGTTATGCGCAGGAAGATCCGAGCCGTCAGTTCGGGAAAGAAGGGTTCGACATTTTTGAACAGACGTACGTCAATATTGCCCGTGAAGTGACGACAGAAGTCGCGCAGCTCGACCGCTATTTCGTCATGCAATTGGAGGAGGAGTAAGTATGTTAGGATTTCGCAAACGTAAACAGATCGACACAGGGAAGTCCGAAGCAGGCCGTCAATTGACGCTCGTGATTGACAGCGACATGGGCATCCCAAAAGAAGACGAGTATATGTTCCGCTATCACGCGAAACGGCTTCCGGCCTTGCTTGACAATCAATTGTCAATCGAACTCCTCCACGCCGAGCAACTGTCGGAAGGATTGTCACTTGTCGCCTTGTTCCGGAACACGCTCCCGAGCTCGTTTGAAGTGAACGAATTGCCAGTGTTGCTCTTGAATCGAGACAATATTCCGGTTGGCCGAAAAGTGTTGAACCGGGTCGACCTTCCGAGCTTTGAACCATGGACGAGCAAGCCGGTTTATCTAGACTTCTTTGATGACGAACTATTTGGCGCGCTAAAGACGGAAGACTTATCATCTATGCGTCTCGTCTTCCAAATGAACCCGATTGACCCGCTACAGATGATTCTTGAAGACGAGCTCTCTTCGTTCAGTGAAACGGCATGGCACCAGTTGCGACGAACGAATGTCTCGACACCGCCAGTCGGAGAGAACGAGTTTAACTTAATGCTCGTGTCGGTCGAGACTGGAGAGACGGACGTGACAGCAACACTCCTTCTTCGGAACGGCTATGACCGTGAGCTGAATGTCGAACAACTCCCGATTGAACTCATGAGCGGGGACGAGACGGTTGCTCAGGCGATCATTCGACTGGGCGAACCGGTTCTAGGGAAGCACGCCTATCCGGCTTCAGTCGTCTTCGAAGATGTTACCGCAGTAGGTCCGTTCACAGTCCGAATCAAACAATAAACAGTATGCTCAACGCCCCGGCTTTCAATCAAAAGTCGGGGTTAATTTTATGTCAAAAAAGTGAACGAAACCTCTTACGAAAACTTGGGGATTCCTGTATAATCAACAACGTAAGCGTTTACATCACATATGTAAAATAACGGGATTTATTTTTCAGGGCCGGTGGGAACCGGCTACATACGTTCAAAAGGGGACAGCACACATGATTACGTTCTTTATCGCCCTCGCGATTCTATTCGTCGGGTACAAAGTGTATGGCAGCTACGTCGAGAAGACGTTCGGCATCAAGGAAGAGCGGACGACGCCTGCCTATGCGTCACAGGACGGCATCGATTACGTGCCGATGGGGAAAAAACGGAACTCGATGATTCAACTATTGAACATCGCCGGGGTCGGCCCAATCTTCGGACCGATCATGGGGGCGCTCTATGGACCGGTCGCATTCCTATGGATTGTCTTCGGCTCGATTTTTGCGGGAGCGGTGCACGACTATTTGACGGGCATGATCTCGCTACGGAACAACGGGGCACACTTGCCGCAGCTCGCCGAGAAATTCCTCGGCCGCTCGCTCCGCCACGTCGTCAACGGATTCGCACTTCTTCTTTTGCTTCTTGTCGGGACGGTGTTCGTCACGTCACCGAGTAACATGATTAACAACTTGTTCGACGGCAATGCGACGACGCTCACGATTGTCATCTTCGCCGTGTTCGCCTATTACATTTTGGCGACGCTGCTTCCGGTCGACAAAATCATCGGACGCATCTACCCGTTCTTCGGGGCGCTCCTCATGATTAGCGCCGTCGGAATCGCCGTCAGCCTGTTCGCGCAAGGCTACAAGATTCCAGAGATGACACTCACGAACATGCACCCGGACGGCTTACCGATTTGGCCGCTTCTCTTCTTCACAATCTCGTGTGGGGCGCTCTCAGGCTTCCACGCCACGCAGTCGCCAATCATCTCGCGGACGACGATGAAAGAGAGCAACGGCCGTGAAATCTTCTACGGCATGATGATTGTCGAGGCGGTCATCGCCATGATTTGGGCGGGAGCTGCCATGGCCATCTTTGAGCCAGGTGAACTGCTCGGATTGATTCAAACGGGTACACCGGCGCTCGTCGTCCAGGAAGTGGCGACGCTCATGCTCGGAAGCATCGGCGGCACGCTCGCCATTCTCGGCGTCATCGTCTTGCCGATCACGTCTGGCGACACGGCGTTCCGTAGCGCCCGGATGATTATCGCCGACTATATGAAAGTCGCGCAGAAGAAGTTCTCGTCACGCCTGTGGATCGCGCTCCCGCTCTTCGCGATCTCATACGTCCTCACGAACATGGACTTCCAGATGCTCTGGCAATACTTCAACTGGGCCAACCAGACGACGGCGGTCATCGCCTTGTTCGTCGGGGCGATGTACCTCTACATCAAAGGGCGCAACCACTATATCGCGCTCATCCCAGGGACGTTCATGTTGTATGCCGTCTGGTTCTACATTTTGACGGCACCGATCGGCTTCAAGATGGATGGGGTCATTCCGTACGTCATCGCCACAATTGGTACGATCACATTGCTCGTCTTGTTCCATATGCGCGCACGTGCGATGCGGGCACAAAATATGGAATGTGACGTCCCGGTGAAGGAAGTCGCATAATTCACAGACATGGGTCGCTTCGGCCCATGTTTTTATTTGCGTTGAAACCGGGAAATGACCATACTAGAAGGATAGATTTGAAAGGTGGGACCTGAATGGATCAAGAGAAGCTAAAAGACATGCTCCATGCCGACACGCTCGGGGAAGAGATTGCGAGCGCCGTCACCCACGGGCTTGGGGTCATCTTCAGCATCGTTGCATTCGTTCTGCTTGTCATGACAGCAACCGAGACGGGAAGCACAGGTAATGTCATCGCGGTGAGCGTGTTCGGGGCATCGATGGTTTTACTGTACCTGTTCTCGACACTCATGCATGCGATTCCACATCCACGGGCGAAACGCGTGCTCCAAGTGTTCGATCATGTGGGAATCTACTTACTCATTGCGGGAAGTTATACGCCGTTCGCGCTCGTGTCGCTCAAAGGGACGCTCGGTTGGACGTTGTTCGGCATCGTCTGGAGCGTCGCGATTCTCGGTATCATTTGGAAGCTGTTCTCGACCGGGAAGTACATGTGGGTGTCGAACGTGACGTATCTCGGCCTCGGCTGGATTTGTCTCATCGCCATCCGTCCTCTATATGAGTCGCTCGGTCATAACGGCTTCATGTTGCTCCTTGCCGGAGGGATCGCCTATTCGGTCGGGATTATCTTCTATGTCTGGCAGAAGTTGCCGTTCAATCATGCGATTTGGCATCTGTTCGTTCTAGCGGGAAGCGTGTTCGTTTTCCTCAGCATCTTGTTGTATGTGGCACCGAATACAAGCCTTTGAAACGGACGTCCTGGGGGCGTCTGTTTTTTTTGAATAGAGGGAAATGAAATCCTGAAACCGATTACAAAATTACAGACGAATTGACGTTTGTATGTCATAATAATTTCAGACATCGTCATAGAGATAGATGGGTGGAAACGTGAGGGGGAAAATCAGATGGAAAAAGTGTTGCGCGATGGATTCATTTACATGTCTCAAAACAAAACACTCAACAGTTTGGCTAAAAAATACGGACTTCGCTTCGGGGCTTCGCGCTTTGTAGCGGGGGAAGATTTTAAGACGTCTGTGCCGACAATCCGTGAGTTGAATGCGAAAGGATTATCGGTCACGGTCGACCACTTAGGGGAATTCATCACGACGGTCAAGGAAGCGAACGAGAATCGGGATGAAATCATTCGTGCCATCGAAATCATGGCCGAAGAGCAGCTCGATGCCTATATGTCGCTCAAGCTGACGTCGCTCGGATTCGATATCTCGGACGAGTTGATCGAAGACAACATGCGTCAAATCTTGACGACGGCGAAAGAAGTCGGTGTGTTCGTCGCCATCGACATGGAAGACGAGGCGCGCTGTGAAAGAACACTCGACTTGTTCAAGAAGTTGAAAACGGATTTTGAAGGTCTGGGGACGGTCATCCAATCATATTTGTACCGCTCGGAAGATGACATCAATCATCTTGCGCCGCTCAAGCCGAACCTTCGCATCGTCAAAGGGGCCTACAAGGAACCGGCGACGGTCGCTTTCCCGGAAAAAGAAGACGTCGACCACAACTACGTGAAGCTCGTCAAACTCCATCTGGCGAACGGGAACTACGCCTCGATTGCGACGCATGACGACCACATGATCGACGCGGTCATCGAACATGTGAAACTGAACAATATTCCATTCGACCAGTTCGAGTTCCAAATGCTGTACGGCATCCGGGTCGAGCGTCAACTCGAGCTCGTCCGTCAAGGTTACAAAGTCCGTGTCTACGTGCCATACGGCCGAGACTGGTACGGCTACTTCATGCGCCGCCTCGCAGAACGTCCGGCGAACGTCGCGTTCGTTTTAAAAGGGATGGTCAAGAAATGAGAATAGCACGAACGTCCGTCGCGGGCGTTCGTGCTTTTTGATGTGCTCTCTACTAGTTGATGCCATCACCCTTCTCAACTTTTCTTACAGGAAGTTTAACCTCGAACGGACTGTGCAGTCGTTCCATCTCGTCATTCAAATTGGGCACACCCAGATTTGACCACTTTCCAAAATCAACGTCCCCCTTCAACATTTGTAAGAATGCAATCTGACGAAGACCACACAGTGCCAATACATAAAAAGAAGCCTCAGCTAATCACTGAGACCTCAGAAAGTCTTATCCGTTTACAACCGTACCACCGTTGACGTGGATGACTTGTCCGCTGACGTATGTCGAGTCGTCACTTGCGAGATAGACGTAAGCCGGGGCGAGTTCCGCCGGTTGACCCGGACGTTTCATCTCGGCCGAGTCACCGAACGAGGCGACTTTGTCCGCCGGGAACGTCGCCGGGATGAGCGGCGTCCAAATCGGACCTGGCGCGACGCCGTTGACGCGAATCTTTTTCTCGGCTAGGTTACTCGCGAGCGCACGTGTGAACGATGTGATCGCACCTTTCGTCGACGAGTAGTCGATGAGTTGGTCGTTTCCTTGATACGCTGTGATGGACGTCGTATTGATGATGCTCGCGCCTTCATTCAAGTATGGAAGGGCGGCTTTCGTCAAATAGAACATGCTGAAGATGTTCGTGCGGAACGTCTGCTCGAGTTGCTCATCCGAGATGTCGAGGAGTGACTCTTGCGGATGTTGCTCGGCGGCGTTATTGACGAGGATATCCAAGTGACCGAACGTCTCGAGCGTCTGTTTGACGACGTCTTGGCAGAAGGCAGAGTCGCCGATGTCCCCTTGTAGCAACAGACACGCCTGACCGAGTTCTTCGATGCGCTCTTTCGTCGCCTCGGCGTCCTCGAGCTCGTTTTGATCTTTATAGACGATGACCGTGTTCGCACCTTCATGGGCGAAGAAGATGGCGACCGATTTCCCGATGCCGGAGTCACCGCCCGTGATGATGGCGACTTTGTCTTTCAATTTGTCGCTTCCTTTATATCCTTCGCGCTCGTAAATTGGGAACGGCTCCATCTTCGAATCGATTCCCGGTTGATGGGCTTGTTCTTGACCGTCTTTCTTGAACGATTCAAAATCCCGTCGGTTCCCCACTGTGTTTAAACGATTGTCACTCATGAATACATTCCCCTTTCTAAAATTGACTCTTTGTGTTTATACCACAGTGGCTAAAAAATAAATCATCTTCGGCGAAATTGGAACGAATTTGAAAAATGAACGCTTGCGAATGAATTGTCATTCATTTATGATAGAAGAGTAAACACGATGGTGATTGCGATTTTTTTTACGCTTGAAATGAATCACTATTCATTCTCATTGAGGGGGGAACAATATGACGAGTCACATCGAACAATCAGCCGACCTCCGTTTGACGAGCAACATTCGTTTTGCGGTCGTCATCGGTTCAGGAGTAATGGGGGCGGGGATTGCGGCTCACTTGGCGAACGCGGGGATTCGTTCGCTCATGCTCGACATCGTACCACGTGAATTGACAGCGAAAGAAGAAGCGAAAGGGCTCACGCTCGAGTCACCAGAAGTACGGAACCGCATCGCGTATGAGAACCGGCAGAAGCTATTGAAACAAAACCCGGCACCGCTCGCGACAGCAGATCACTTGAACTTCATCGACGTGGGGAACTTAGAAGATGATCTCGAGCGCTTGAAGGAAGCGGACTGGGTCATCGAAGTCGTCGTCGAACGGCTCGACGTGAAACAGCAACTGTTCGAAAACATCGCACCTTACATCCGTGAAGACGCGATTCTCAGCTCGAATACGTCCGGTATCTCAATCGAGGCGATGGCGAGCGTGTTGCCGGAAGGCTTGAAAACACGTTTCCTCGGGACACACTTCTTCAACCCACCGCGCTATTTGAAGCTGCTCGAACTCATCCCGACGGAAAAAACGGCGCGCCCGGTCATCGATTTCATGGCTCGCTTCGCTGAGGACCGTCTCGGGAAAGGCGTCGTCGAGGCGAAAGACACGCCGAACTTCATCGGCAACCGCATCGGCACGTACGGTCTCCTTGTCACATTTGAAGAGATGCTCAAGCAGAACGCCTCGATCGGCGAGATGGACTCAATCACCGGACCGCTCATCGGCCGGCCAAAATCGGCGACATTCCGCACCCTCGACGTCGTCGGCATCGACACGTTCGTCCACGTCGCCGGAAACGTCTATGAGACACTCGACGCCGGTGACGAGAAGGACACGTTCGACGTCCCTGCTGAAATGAAGACGCTCGTCGAGAAGGGTTGGATCGGTCAAAAGGCCGGACAAGGCTTCTATAAGAAAGACGGAAAAGTCATCCAAGAACTGAATCTCGAGACGTTCGAATATGAACAATTGAAAGCGATTACAGGTCCGGAACTCGAACAAATCAAGTCGCTCCCGGGCTCGAAAGCGAAGTTGGAAGGTGCCATCTTGAACAAGGGACGTATCGGACAACTGCTCTGGCCGGTCACGGCGAAGACGCTCGTCTACTCGGCTCGCCTCACAGGCGAGATCAGCGATTCGATCGTCGCCATCGATGACGCGATGAAGTGGGGCTTCGGCTGGAAGTTCGGACCGTTCGAGACGTGGGACGCACTCGGCGTCGAGAAGTCAGTCGTTCGCATGAAAGCGGAAGGATATGACGTCCCGGCGTGGATCGATGAGATGCTCGCTGCCGGACACACAACCTTCTACAAGGGAGACCAGTATTACGACCAAGCGTCACAGACGTATGTTGAGAAGACCGTCAACCCGAAAGAAGTGAAACTCGCGCCTCTCGCCAAGTCGAACGGAATCGTGCTCGAGAACGGTGGGGCCCGCCTCATCGATATCGGCGACGACGTCGTCGCCCTCGAGTTCACGTCACCGAACAATGCGATCGGTGTCGATATCATGCAGATGATCGAACAGTCGATCGACCTCGTCGAGACCGACTTCAAAGGACTCGTCCTTGCCAACGACGGCAAGAACTTCTGTGTCGGTGCCAACCTCGCGATGATGCTCATGGAAGCAGAAGACGAGAACTGGTACGAGCTCGACTGGATCATCAACAAGTTCCAACAAGTCGTCCAAAAGATTCGCTACGCGGGTCGCCCGGTCGTCGTCGCGCCTTACGGCATGACGCTCGGCGGTGGGACGGAGATCAGCTTGCCGGCTGCACGCATGCAGACTGCGCTCGAGACGTATATGGGTCTCGTCGAAGTCGGTGTCGGCCTCATCCCAGGTGGGGGCGGGAACGTCAACACGTACCGTCGCCTCCTCGAGCAGACGCCGAAGTCGATGCAAAACATGGAGAAAGCGGCGCAACAGACGTTCGAGAACATCGCCATGGCGAAAGTATCGAAGTCGGCCTACGACGCGAAAACGCTCGGCTATCACCGTCCGGTCGACGGTATCTCGATGAACCGAGATCACTTGACGTTCGACGCGAAACAGACGGTGCTCGGTCTCGCTGACGGCTATACGGCACCGGTTCGTGAGAAGTTGCCGGTCGTCGGTCAAACGGGGAAAGCGACGCTCGAACTCGCGGCGTACGAGATGTTCTACGGTGGCTATATCTCTGAACACGATTTGAAGATCGCGAAAAAACTTGCCCACGTCATCAGTGGCGGCGATTTGGCATACGGCACGATGGTGGACGAGCAGTACTTCCTCGACATCGAGCGCGAGGCGTTCCTAAGCCTCATCGGGGAACCGAAATCGCAGCAACGGATGCAACATATGCTCGTCAAAGGCAAGCCACTTCGGAACTGACAAAAGGGGGACTTAACAGATGAGAGAAGCAGTCATCGTGGCCGGCGCACGAACGCCGGTCGGAAAAGCAAAACGCGGTTCGTTCCGAAACGTTCGCTCGGACGAACTCGCGGGTCACGCGATCAAAGCGACGCTCGAGCGGTCGGGCTATACGGGACCGATCGACGACGTCATCATGGGATGTGCCATGCCGGAAGCGGAGCAAGGGATGAATATCGCCCGCTATGCGGCCGTACGAGGCGGCTTGTCCCACGAAGTACCGGCTATCACGATCAACCGGTACTGCTCGTCCGGTCTTCAAGCGATCGCCGACGCGGCAGCGAAAATCATGATCGGCCAAGCGACGGCGGTCATCGCCGGCGGTATGGAATCGATGAGTCTCGTCCCAATGGGCGGACACGTCATCCGTCCGAACCCGACGATCATGGAGACAGCGCCGGAATACTATATGAGCATGGGCCATACGGCAGAACGTGTCGCGGCCGAATATAACATCTCGCGCGAGGACCAGGACCTGTTCGCCATCGACAGCCACCAGAAAGCAGCGGCAGCGATTGCCGGTGGCAAGTTCGAAGAAGAGATTGTCCCGATCACGGTCGTCGAGCACGTGCTCGGCGAAGACGGGAAAGTCGCGGAACGTGAACTCGTCGTCAAACACGATGAAGGCGTCCGGGCCGACTCGACGCTCGAAGCGCTCGGTAAACTGCGCCCGGCATTCAAAATCAAGGGATCGGTGACGGCGGGGAACGCGTCACAAGTGTCAGACGGTGCAGCGGCCGTGCTCGTCATGGAGCGCGAAGAGGCGGAACGTCAAGGCTTGAAACCGATGGCGAAATTCCTATCGTTCGCGGTCGGCGGTGTCCGTCCGGAAGTGATGGGAATCGGACCGGTCGTCGCCATCCCGAAAGCGCTCGAGATGGCCGGCGTGAAGCTCGAAGAAGTCGGATTGTTCGAATTGAACGAGGCGTTCGCGAGCCAATCGCTCGGCGTCATCCGTGAACTCGGCATCGACCCGTCGAAAGTGAACGTCAACGGCGGCGCGATCGCCCTCGGGCATCCACTCGGGTGCACGGGCGCGAAACTCACGGTCTCGATCTTGCATGAGATGAAACGACGCAATGAAAAGTATGGGGTTGTGACGATGTGCATCGGTGGCGGCATGGGCGCTGCTGGCGTCTTCGAATTACTATAAGGGGGAATTGACTATGGAACGTACAGAACATGAATTGATTAAAGGCGGTAGTTTCGTCATCGACGCACTCGACGCGGATCGTTTGTTCACACCGGAAGACTTCTCGGACGAGCACAAAATGATTGGAGACACGACGGCGAGCTTCGTCGACGACCGTGTCATGCCTGTCCTTGGACGCATCGAGAAACACGAGTTCGATCTCTCGGTCGAACTGTTGAAAGAAGCGGGCGAGCTCGGTCTCCTCGGCGCGGACGTGCCAGAAGAGTACGGCGGCTATCAGCTCGATAAAATCTCATCATCGATCATCACGGAGCGGTTCGCCAAGGCGCGTTCATTCGCCCTCAGCTACGGCGCCCACGTCGGAATCGGGACACTCCCAATCGTCTTCTTCGGAACGGAAGAGCAAAAGCATAAGTATTTGCCGAAGCTCGCGACCGGCGAATGGATTGCGGCGTACGCCCTCACAGAGCCAGGCTCAGGGTCGGACGCACTCGGTGCGAAAGCGACGGCCGTCTTGAACGAGGCCGGCACGCACTACGTGTTGAACGGGGAGAAGCAATGGATTACGAACGCCGGTTTCGCGAACGTGTTCGTCGTCTACGCGAAAATCGACGGTGACAAGTTCAGTGCCTTCATCGTCGAGCGTGACTTCAACGGTGTCTCGACAGGGGCCGAAGAACAGAAGATGGGGATCAAAGGCTCATCGACACGGACGCTCATCTTAGAAGACGTCGAAGTCCCGGTCGACAACCTCCTTGGAGAAATCGGCAAAGGCCACGTCATCGCCTTCAACATCTTGAACGTCGGTCGCTACAAACTCGCCGTCGGTGCGGTCGGTTCGTCGAAACGTGCGTTCGATCTCTCGGTCCAATACGCGAACGAGCGCAAACAGTTCAAGACACCGATCAGCCAGTTCCCGCTCATCCAAGAGAAACTCGCGACGATGGCTGCGAACATTTATGCGATGGAGAGCTCGGTCTACCGGACAGGCGGTCTGTTCCAAGACAGCCTTGACGCCCTTGGCGACGACAACATGCGTGACGGTTCGAAAGTCGCCCAAGCGATCGCCGAATACGCGATTGAATGTTCACTCAACAAAGTGTTCGCCTCGGAGACGTTCGACTACGTCGTCGATGAAGCGGTCCAAATCCACGGCGGCTACGGCTTCATGACCGAATATGAAGTCGAGAACTTGTACCGTGACTCACGCATCAACCGGATCTTCGAAGGGACGAACGAGATCAACCGCTTGATCGTACCGGGCACGCTCCTCAAAAAAGCGATGAAAGGCGATTTGCCGCTCCTCGCCGAAGCGCAGAAGCTCCAAAAAGAGCTCATGAGCTATATGCCGCAAGAGCTCGACGGCACGCCGCTCGCACGCGAGAAGATGCTTCTATCGAACATGAAGAAGATCAACTTGATGATCGCCGGAACGGCCGTCCAGAAGTATCAGCAAGACCTCCAGAACGAGCAAGAGATCCTCGCGAAGATTGCCGACATCATCAGCGCCATCTATGCGCTTGAAGCGGCCATCGCGCGGACAGAGAAAGCCATCGCCCGTACCGGCGCTGAGAAGAATGGACAGAAAGTCCGCTATACCGAAATCTTCGCCGAGCAAGTGTTCAAGCAAGTCGAACTTATGGCGAAAGAAGTCTTATATGCGGCCGCATCGGGTGACGAGCAGCGCATGCTCTTGTCGGCGATGAAGAAGTTCAGCCGCTATCAGCCGATCAACGTCATCGGGACGAAGCGCGAAGTCGCAGCGAGCCTGATCAAAGCGAACAAGTTTATCGTGTAAGCAAGCGAGAGAAAGGGTGGACCGGACGCGGTCGGCCCTTTCTTTTTGCCCTGCTGAACCCGTACAATGGAGAAAGGAGGGGATATTGTTGAAACGAGATGACTTGTTAGAACGGATGGATGCGATCGGCCGCTCGGTCGCCAAGCATGAGGGAACGCTCATGCTCCTCGCGCTCGGTTCGATCGGGCTCGAGACGGAACGGCTCGACGACTATTCGGACCTCGACTTCTTTTTAATCGTCGAGGATGGATATAAGGCACGCTTCATCGACAACTTGGACTGGCTCGCCGTCGAGCCCTTGCCATACCAGTTTCAAAATACGAAAGACGGGCATAAAGTCATGTACGAGGACGGCATTTACGCCGAGTTTGCCGTGTTCGAGATCGTGGAGATGCCAGGCATTGCCTATACGCCCGGTCGCGTCATCTGGCAGCGTGACGAGGCGCTCGATACGTTCGCGACGCCAAAGGTTCTGACACGTCCTTCAGACGCCGCCCACCGCTACGAGGAGGCGCTGACGAACCTATACGTCGGACTGCTCCGAGAACGGCGCGGCGAACGGCTCGCCGGCTTCGAACTGATTCAGGTTTCGGCCGTCAACAACGTGTTACTCGCATACGGGGAGACGAGCGACCCGTTCAATCCGACGCGACGGGTCGAAGTGACGCATCCGGAGCTCGTCGCACGTCTTGAGGAGTGGCTCCCCGGATACGGAAAATCGGTCGAGGCGGCGGCAGCCATCCTCGGCCACATCGAGGCGCACCATCCGGTCAATCCCACGCTCAAGCGAGAGATTGTGCGCTTGCTTGAAGCGTGAAGGGGTGAAGCGGAATATGCTACAGTGACAGAAGAGGTGATGAACATGGTGACACTATATGGCTATCCGCCATGCAGTACGTGTAAAAAAGCAGAGAAGTGGTTGAAAGAAAACGGCGTCGACTATACATATGTCCATATCGTCGAGGCGACACCGTCGAAAGATGAATTGGGTGAACTGTGGAAACAGTCGGGCCTGCCGCTCAAAAAGTTCTTCAATACGAGCGGGCAAGTGTATCGGAACGAAGGCATCAAAGATCAACTGCCAACTCTATCAGAAGACGAACAACTCGAGCTTCTCACGAGCAATGGTATGCTTTTAAAGCGTCCAATCGTGACAGATGGTCAAACAGCAACTGTCGGATTTTCAGAAAAGTCGTTTACAGACGTTTGGGGCGAAGTGCTATAATACTCGTGTGAGTCTAATTCAGTTGAGGGGGAAGTTAAGATGAGCAAAGTACCTGCCAATCTACGTTATTCAAAAGAGCACGAATGGGTCGAAGTGAACGGAAGCGTCGCCCGCATCGGCATCACGGATTTCGCACAAAGCGAGCTAGGGGATATCGTCTTTGTCGAACTTCCTGAAGTCGGCGGCACGATTTTGCTCGATGAGCCGTTCGGTTCGGTCGAGTCGGTCAAAACCGTGTCCGAGTTGTACGCTCCCATCTCTGGGAAAATCACAGCGGTGAACGAATCACTCGCCGATTCACCAGAACTCGTCAACGAAGCACCGTTCGAAGGCGCTTGGATGATTGAAGTCGAGTTGAACGACGCGTCGGACGTCGACAAGCTCATGTCAGCCGAAGAATACGAAGCGATGATTCAAGGCTAATATAAATAGCCCAGGATATAACTGCTTGATTTAGGTGAAAAGAGAGACTATCTGGCGAGAACTATTAGCGCCAGATGGTCTCTCTTTTCTATTATCCTTATTACCATAGAATTACTTCATAAATGGGAGTGACTCTACGATACCTTTAATTCCGGTGACGACTGTCATGAGGTTTGCAGAAACACTTAGACCATTTAAAGAATTTAGATACGAACGTATAATTCCTTTTCTGGGTTCACTTTTGGTAACTTCATCTCGAAGACCATCTATCACATGTTCCGCATCCTCTTTCTTTTCTTGCTCATCTTCTTTGAAATATTGATCTAAGTTGTTTTTCAAATCAGATAATAATCTGTTTAATTCTTCAGCTTTAGCTTGTCCAAGAGAATTCGTTAATTCCATGACAAATTCATTATTGTTTCCTAATGCAGTTTGAACTTGATTACCATCTCCGGTAATCGTAATTTGTTGATGTTGTTGACGTTCGTTACTCATGTAGTCCTTCAACCTTTCCGCTGCATTTGAAGCGTCCATTAAAGTTCCAAATAAATCTTTGCCTTCAGCATAAAGCCTTTCAATTTTTTGGAAATTTGGATTGCCATACTGTTCTCCAGACCAGTGTTCGAGTGCACTATGATAAATAGGTTTGTATTTCCTATTCTCTTCAATTGAAATTTTCCCAATGTTCTTTAATAGGTCTACTTCTCTTTTGGAAATTTTATCTGTAGAAATACTTTTGAGAATAATGTGGAAATCGCTAATGAAGGTAGCTAACTTTCTTTTTGTAGTTTGAAATAATGCATTCAAGTCAAATGGGATAGTCTCATAATACTTCTCTTCATCCAATCTTGTGATTATTTCATTAAAAAATGACAAGGTTTCTTCTGAATACACAATCCATCTCTTGATGTCTTCTAAAATGTCTTCCAAGGTTTGATCTTCATACGAAGTCGCTCCGGCAAAAGCTCCTTGAGCCAAAAGAATACCTCCCTTTTTTATATTAATTTTACACGACTAGAACTAAAAGTTTTAACTATTTTGCTTAGTCGAAATCGAGGCGGTAGTGATCAGGCTGGATGAGCGACGTCCGGTTGAACAACCGATAGAACAGAATCCCGAGTGCGATTGGGATGAGCCCGAATAAGACGACGACGAGCATGACGTTCCAGAGCGCGAATCCTCCCGGCATCAAATGCAAGGCGTTGACCGGACCGATTAGACCCGAGACGCCGAATCCGGCACTGATCGGTGTGCCTTCAATCCGAAGGATACCTGCGAGCGCTCCAAGGATGGCCGCATTGGCGAGTACCGGCAACATCATAATCGGACGACGGACGAAGTTCGCCATTTGAATCTTTGGTGAGCCGAGGAAGTGGGCAATCGACGTTCCGGTCGCGTTCATCTGCCAGCCAGCGATGGCGAGACCAAAGCCGGCGGCGACGACCCCTAAGTTGGCGGCCCCGGCAGCGACACCAGACAGGCTGATCGCTGTGGCGATGCCGACCGTCGAGATTGGCGAGACGATGATGAGCGAGAACGCCATCGCGATCAACATGCCCATCACAATCGGCTGTAGTTCCGTCATTGTCATAATGATTGTCCCGACGTATGTTGTGATTTGTGAGATGTAAGTGAGCAGGAACGCTCCGATCCCTCCGGCGACGACGATGACCGTCATCGGTAAGACGAGTACCGTGTATGTCTTCAAGCGTGGCGACAACTGCATGACGAGGAACGTCGCAAGAGCGGCCGTCACACCGGCCGTGATGACGTCACCGATTCCAGCCATGAGGAACGCCCCTTCTTCGATGCGGATGGCGCCGCTCCCGACTTGGGTCGCGATGCCGATCGTGCCGGCCTCGAGTGCCGAGCGTCCGAACTGCATGGCGACGGCGACACCGATGATGACTGGTAAGAGACGCATCGCGATTGTCGTCGCATCTAAGATGAACTGCAGTGACGGAATATAAGGTAAGATGGCTTTCGTTAATTCACCGAGCAAGGCGCTCGGGATGAGGGCGATGAGGATGGCAAGACTGAGGCCGTTCAAGACGTTCATCAAAAACTGTTTTCCGGTAAGCTTCTCTTCCGTCATTGGGGATTCACCTGTCCTTTTCTACTGGTATGCTGTTATGTACAAAAGCAATAAAGTTAATGAACATACTATGCCTCTTTCTAGCGAGCGTCAATACAAAATGTTGAAATATTCAGAATTTTCCATTTGAGCACAACTTTTGAACCGACCGGTCCGGATTCATATACTTAGAGGAGAGGTGAGAACAATGATGACAGACGGATTCTTATATATATACGCCCCGATGTGCGGTACATGCGCTGTGGCCGAGCGGATGCTCTCGGTCGTCGAGGCCGTCGACCCGGAACTCCAGATTGAAAAACGAGATGCCAACTTTATCCCGAACGAACTTGAGGCGTATCAGGTCATGAGCGTCCCGGCGCTGTTGAAGCTGGAGAATGGCCAAGTTCGCGATCGGTTGTACGCGTTTCAAAACGTCCAGCACGTCCTATCTTTCGTCAAATGAGATAGGATGATTAGAATAATCTGAAAATTTTAAATAATCAGTTGACACAGAAAGTTCACGAATGATATATTCATTACAACATCTTACTTGAACACAACATAGGACGAGATTTTCCCGTCATCAAGACGTTTTCGAACAACCGCTGCATGAGCTTACGCGATTTCAGGTGGACCTTCCCTTCGATTGTCCCCCAAAAAAATCAAGCGTCGGGGCACCGGTCGCGTAATTGCATGGTCCGTTCGAAGACCGAGTGATGGTCGGGTCAAAATCCCCCATATAAGGATGAATGCTCTGATCGGGCAAAAGAGGTTCATCTATGGGTTGTCCTTCAGTGACTCAAGGTGCTACGTTCTGTGCCATCCTCGGATGGCACCTTTTTTTATTTTTTTGCATAAAATAGTTTGACATGAAAATAATATGTCGCTATGATAAGGCTAATCGAATACGCAACCACTCTTATCAAGAGAGGCTGAGGGACTGGCCCTATGACGCCCAGCAACCGCGGAGCAATCCGAAATGGTGCTAATTCCAGCAAGGTGTACACCTTGGAAGATGAGAGCAATCGTTGTCCGTACGATAAAGTACGCACGTTTGCTCAAACGTGCGTACTTTTTTTGTTGTCAGGAGGGAAATGGATTGATTCAACTACGCAATGTGGCCAAATGGTTCGACACGAAAAACGGTCGGGTCCAGGCGGTCGATGATGTGTCGCTTACCATCGAAAGCGGCGAAATTTTTGGAATAATCGGATATTCAGGGGCGGGGAAGTCGACGCTCATCCGCTTGCTTAACCGACTCGAGGCACCGTCAAGCGGTGAAATCGTGGTCGCCGGCAGCGAGCTGACGAAACTTACGCCGAAGGAACTACGCGGGGTGCGTAAAAACGTCTCGATGGTGTTCCAACACTTCAACTTATTATGGTCGCGCACGGTCGCTGAGAATATTAGCTTCCCACTCGAGCTAATCGGGGTACCGGCGAGCGAACGCAAACGGCGCGTCCAAGAACTCGTCGAACTCGTCGGCCTTGCCGGACGGGAAGACAGCTATCCGTCACAACTATCGGGCGGCCAAAAGCAGCGAGTCGGGATAGCCCGTGCGCTCGCTACGAATCCAGAAGTGCTCCTCTGCGATGAAGCGACGAGCGCACTCGACCCGAAGACGACCGATTCGATTCTCGAACTGCTCGTCAGCATCAATAAAAAGCTCGGATTGACGATCGTCCTCATCACACATGAGATGCACGTCATCCAAAAGATCTGCCACCGCGTCGCCGTCATGGAGGCCGGAAAGGTCGTCGAGACCGGACAAGTCGCCGAGGTGTTCCAACATCCGGAACAGCCGATCACGAAAGAGTTCGTCAAACAGATCGGCGCGGTCGAAGACATGTTGCTCACGTTCGAACACTTGAAAGCGCGTTATCCGAGCGGTCAAATCGTCAAGCTCAAATTCTTGAATGAGACGGCTGAGCAACCGATTCTGTCAGAAGTGTTGAAGCAGCATGACATCGGTTTCAACATCATCGGCGGCACCGTGACACAGTCACAAGTCGGCGCCCTCGGGACATTATTCATCCAATTGATCGGAGAGCCGGCTGAAGTCGAGCGGGCCATCGCCTCAATCCGGTCGCAGGCAGTGGAAGTGGAGGTAGAAAGCAATGTTTCCTAACGTAGATTGGCAAGTCATGTTTGAAGAGACGTGGGAGACGCTCTATATGACGCTCGTCGCCGGAGCCGCGACGTTCGTCATCGGTCTCGCGCTCGGGATGCTCCTATATGTCACAAACGAGCCGCTCATGATGAAGAACCGCCCGATTTACACGGTCATCAGTGCAATCGTCAACGTGTTCCGGTCGATCCCGTTCATCATTTTGATCATCTTGCTCATCCCGTTCACGTTACTCGTCGTCGGGACGATGCTCGGGTCGACGGCGGCACTGCCGGCGCTCATCATCGGCGCAGCCCCGTTCTATGCGCGGATGGTCGAGCTCGCGCTTCGCGAAGTCGACCGCGGTGTCATCGAGGCGGCCGAGTCGATGGGTGCGACAAAATGGCAGATCGTCTATAAAGTGTTGTTCCCAGAAGCGTTGCCGGCCATCGTGTCAGGCATCACGGTCACGATCGTCGCGATCGTCGGTTACACGGCGATGGCAGGGGTCGTCGGGGGCGGGGGACTCGGAAACTTGGCGTTCCTCGAAGGGTTCCAGCGTTCACAAAATGACGTCACGTTCGTCGCGACCGTCTTAATTTTAATCATCGTCTTCGTCATCCAGTTCATCGGCGATCGACTCGTATCAAAAATCGATAAGCGTTCCGCTTAATCATAAAAAAAATTTGGAGGGGTTTTATAATGAAATCTTGGAAAACAGTACTCGGTTTAACGGCAGCTTCAGCACTCACGATTCTCGCGGCTTGCGGCGGCGGGGATTCAGAATCAGGTTCAGGCGATGACAAGACGCTCGTCGTCGGCGCGTCAAACGTCCCGCACGCTGAAATTTTAGAGCACATTCAAGACGAATACGAAGAGAAGGGCTATACGCTCGAAATCAAGAAGTTCCAAGACTACGTCTTACCGAACAAGACGCTCGCGGACGGCGAACTCGACGCGAACTACTTCCAACACGAGCCGTATCTCGAGTCGCAAATGGCTGAAAACAAAGATTACAAATTCGCATCAGCCGGCGGCGTCCATATCGAGCCGATCGGTGTCTACTCACAAGACTACAAGTCACTCGATGAGCTCCCAGAAGGCGCTGAAATCATCATGAGCTCGTCGGTCGCTGATCACGGACGAATCCTCACGATGCTCCAATCAGAAGGTTTGCTCACACTCGCGGAAGGCAAAACAGTAGACGCGACAGTTTCGGACATCGTCGACAACCCGAAAAACTTGGAGTTCAAGACGGACGTCGAAGCAGCACTTCTCCCGCAAGCGTTCAACAACGGTGAAGGGGACGCGGTCCTCATCAACACGAACTACGCGATCGATGCCGGCCTCAACCCGCTCGAAGACGCGATCGCCCTCGAAGGCGAAGATTCACCTTACGTCAACTTGCTCGTCACACGTGAAGGCGACGAAAACGACGAGCGCGTCAAGGCACTCCTTGAAGTCCTCACGTCAGAAGAGACGCAACAGTGGATCTTGGATGAGTACAAAGGTGCAGTCGTACCGGTCAAACAATAATCTCGTCAAGGCTCGGGCTATCCCGAGCCTTTTTTATTTGGAGTAGTTTTGGTTCACCAATAGAAGTACACTACATATATGTAGGAAAAGGGGGGATCCGGATGAACATACGACACATTCATCCGCTGACGCTGGGTGTCTTGTTTGGTACGTTTTTTGCCCGGCTGTCGACATTTTTTGTTATGCCGTTTTTTGCGATTTATCTCGCGACGCTCGGCTTCTCGGCGAGCGTCATCGGGACGGTGTTCGCCATCTCGGCGCTATCGGGGTTGTTCATGAGTTTTTTTGGGGGCACGCTGTCCGACCGCTATGGGCGCAAACAGTTGATGCTAATCGGTATCGCTTTGAACGCCTTGACGTTCACCGGGTTCGCGCTCGTGACGGAGTTATTTTGGTTTTACATCTTCTCGGTACTTATGGGCGTGTCACGGTCGTTCCTCGAACCGGCTTCCCGCGCGCTCATCAGCGACACGACGCAACCGGACCAGCGCGTCATCGTCTATAACGTCCGCTATTTTTTAATCAACATCGCGGCGGCGATCGGTCCATTGCTCGCGGTCGTGTTGTCGCTCACCGGGGCGAAGAGCGCCTTCTTCGTCGTGACGGGCGTTTACGTGCTATACGGACTCGTCATCTCGACGCTGTTCCGGAAGTATCCGTTCGAAGAAGGCGACGGCGTCAAAGTCCGACCGCGCTTGACGGAGACGTTCCGTGTGTTACAACAAGATAAGACGTTCCGCTTCGTCATCATCGGGATGATCTTCGCCATCATCGGCTATAGTCAGTTCAATGCGACATTGCCGCAGTTCATCGCGTTCCATGACGGCTTCAGCGATGGCTCGCGTTTATTCGCCTATCTGTTGACGGTCAATGCAATCACCGTCCTTGTCGTCCAATATCCGATTATGCGATTCGGGATGCGGGTGTCACCAATCAAGTCGCTCTTCTTCGGTGTCGCCACGCTGTCGTCGGGACTCCTCTTGATTGGCTTCGCGACCGAGACGTGGATTTTATTCGTCGCGATGGTCATTTTCACGGTTGGTGAGGTGCTCATGTTCACGATGACGGACGTGTTGACGGACGAATTGGCACCGTCCCATCTGCGCGGGACGTATTTCGGGGCGATGGGGTTGACGGCGCTCGGTCAGACGATCGGTCCCATCATCGGTGGACTCTTGCTCGATGGGTTTAACAATGCAGCGTTGCCAGTGTTTGGAAGCTTGGCCGTTTTGACGGCGTGTGGATCTTTCTTTTTCGCCGGCGCCTTGAAAGAACGGAAAGCAAGTTTAGCGTTAACCGAGGAAAAAGTTGGATAAAGTCTTGATTTCCCGATATTCTCATTCTCAACATTTATGTTTTATTGAGAATGAATAATAAGGTGAGTCGCTTGAAATAAAAAATTGCCTAGATTAAGATTAGAATATATCTAATCTACGCCAAAAATGGCGAGAAAACGGAAGGGGTATCCGAATGTCTAACGTACCACACATGAAAATTGATGACCTCCGCGTCTCAATCGAAGGAAAAGAGATCGTCAAAGGTCTTAATCTTGAAATTAAAGGTGGCGAAATTCACGCCATCATGGGTCCTAACGGGACGGGTAAATCTACACTCGCATCGGCACTTATGGGTCATCCATTGTATGAAGTCACAGGCGGAAGCGTTGATTTGAACGGCGAAGACGTACTCGACATGGAAGTCGACGAGCGCGCGCAAGCCGGAATGTTCCTCGCGATGCAGTATCCTGCTGAAATCAGTGGTGTCACGAATGCCGATTTCTTGCGTTCAGCAATTAACTCGCGCCGCGAAGAAGGCCAAGAAATCTCACTCATGAAGTTCATCCGTGAACTTGATGCGAAGATGGACGTCCTCGAAATCCCTTCAGAAATGGCACACCGCTATTTGAACGAAGGTTTCTCAGGCGGTGAGAAAAAACGTAACGAGATTCTTCAAATGATGATGATCAAACCGAACATCGCCATCCTCGATGAGATTGACTCAGGTCTTGACATCGATGCGCTCAAAGTCGTCGCCAAAGGCGTCAACGAAATGCGCTCAGAAGAGTTCGGCTGCTTGATTATCACGCACTATCAGCGTCTCCTCAACTATATCGAGCCAGACTTTGTTCACATCATGATGGACGGAAAAATCGTCATGTCAGGTGGCAAAGAGCTTGCACAACGACTCGAAGCAGAAGGTTACGATTGGGTGAAGCAAGATCTTGGAATGACAGTAGACACAGAAGCGTAAGGAGGCTGTACGATGACCGTACAATTTGAATTGGATGCACAAGCAGTAGCGGCACGTGCAGAGGCGCTCGGTGGACCGGCATTTATGGTAAACCGTCGTAAAGTTGCAGCAGAACTTGCGCCGACTCTCGCCTTGCCAAAAGTTGAAAAGATCAAGATTGATAAATGGGACTTCGTCTCTGGAGACGTCGAGCTCACGAAGCACGACGGCTTGACGCCTGAAATCGAAGCACTTCTTGGAGACCACCGGACAAACGTGCTCGTTGAACGCAACGGTCATGTTGTTTACAACGAACTTGCGACGCCAGAAGGTGTCCTCTTCATGGGCATCAACGAAGCGATGGAACAACATCCAGAGCTCGTCGAGAAGTACTTCATGACGGAAGGTGTCCGTGTGGACGAAGAACGTTTGTCTGCGTTGAATGCTGCCCTCATGAACGGCGGTGCATTCTTATACGTACCGAAGAACGTTCAATTGAAAGACCCGCTCCAAGCCATCTTCACGATGGAACAAGCGAACGGTGCGCTCTATCATCACACGATCATCGTTGCGGACGAAGGTAGTGAATTGACGTACGTCGAGAGCTTCCTCTCGAACACGAACGAGCCGCACACGGTCAACGCCGTGACAGAAGTGTTCGCAGCCGCGAACGCGAAAGTCGTCTTCGGTGGCGTCGACCAGCTCGCCGAGTCGGCCCTCTCGTTCATGAACCGCCGCGGTGTCGTCTATGAGAATGCACGCCTCGAATGGGCGCTCGGTCACATGAATGACGGCAACTCGGTCGTCGAGACGAAAACGCACCTCGTCGGAGACAACACGTTCTCAGACACGAAAGCCGTCACGATTGGCCGTGGCGCACAGAAACAGAACTTCAACATCCGGACGGACCATTTCGGGAAGTCTTCAGAAGGGTTCATCTTGATTCACGGTGTCCAAAAAGATTCGGCCACGGCCATCTTCAGCGGGACATCGATGATTCACCATGGCGCTTCGAAATCGAACGGCGTTCAAACGGAACGTGTGCTCATGTTGTCTGAAAAGGCACGTGGCGACGCAAACCCGATTCTCCTCATCGATGAGGACGACGTCATGGCAGGTCACGCCGCTTCGGTCGGACGCGTCGACGACGTGCAGCTCTACTACTTGATGAGCCGCGGTTTGTCACGTAAAGAAGCCGAGCGTTTGATCATTCACGGATTCTTGAACCCGGTCGTCGAGCAACTCGCGATCGAGTCGGTCAAAGACCGTCTCCGTGAAGTCATCGAAGGGAAAGTACGTTAAGATGATCGATGCCTCGATTCGTAAACAGTTCCCGATTTTAGATCAGGAAATCAACGGTCATCCGCTCGTCTATCTCGACAGCGCGGCAAGCTCCCAAAAACCGCTTGCTGTCATCGAGGCGATCGAGGATTACTATCGCCGCATCCACTCGAACGTGCACCGGGGCGTCCATACGCTCGGGACGCACGCGACGGATGCGTATGAAGGGGCGCGGGAGCGCGTCCGTTCATTCATCAACGCCGCCGTCCCAGAAGAAATCATCTTCACACGCGGGACGACGACGGCGATTAACCTCGTCGCGTCAAGCTACGGGGATGCCAACGTCGGAGCGGGGGACGAGATCGTCCTCACGCCGATGGAGCATCACGCCAACTTGATTCCGTGGCAACAGCTCGCCAAACGTAAAGGGGCCACGCTCCGTTACGTCGAATTGACGCCGGACGGTCGAGTCACGCTCGACGCGGTCCGTGCCGTCTTGTCAGACCGGACGAAAATCGTCGCCATGAGCCACGTCTCGAACGTGCTCGGCACGATCAACCCGATCGCCGATGTGGCGAAGCTCGCCCATGAAAAAGGCGCGGTCATGGTCGTCGATGCGGCGCAAAGCGCACCGCACCGTAAACTTGACGTGCAAGCACTCGACTGCGACTTCCTCGCCTTCTCAGGCCATAAGATGCTCGGTCCGACCGGGATTGGGGTCTTATACGGGAAGAAACAGTTGCTTAAAAACATGGAGCCGGTCGAATTCGGTGGCGAGATGATCGATTACGTCGACTTGTATGAGTCGACATGGAAAGACATCCCGTACCGGTTCGAAGCAGGGACGCCGATTATCGCCGGCGCCGTCGGTTTGGCAGCGGCCATCGACTTTTTAGAAGACCTCGGTCTCGAGAACGTCGAAGCCCACGAACGGGCGCTTGCGACGTACGCCATCGAACAGATGCGTACGATCGAAGGTATCCAAATCTTCGGGCCAGAGGAACGGGTCGGACTCGTCACGTTCAACTTAGGTGACGTGCACGCCCACGACTTGGCGACCGTCTTGGACATGCAAGGCATCGCGGTCCGGGCCGGCCACCATTGTGCTCAGCCGCTCATGCGTCTCCTGAAGCAATCATCGACAGCCCGAGCGAGCTTCTACTTGTACAACACGAAAGAAGAAGTCGACCGCTTCATCGAAGGGCTACGTCAAACGAAGGAGTATTTCAATTATGAGTTTTAACAATCTCGATATGTTGTACCGACAGGTCATCATGGATCATTATAAAAACCCAAGAAACCGTGGCGTCATCGAAGATGGCGTGACGATTGACTTGAACAACCCGACATGCGGGGATTCACTCCGACTCCAACTCCAAGTCGAGGATGGAATCGTGAAAGATGCCAAGTTTGAAGGGGAAGGCTGTTCGATCAGTCTCGCCTCGGCATCGATGATGACTCAAATCGTGAAGGGCAAGTCTGTTGACGAGGCACTCCAATTGGCCAACATCTTCTCGGAGATGGTCCAAGGGAAAGACTACGATACAGACACGTTCGACCTAGGCGACATCGAAGCGTTGTCTGGCGTCTCAAAGTTTCCGGCTCGCATCAAGTGCGCCACGCTCGCGTGGAAAGCGCTTGAAAAGGGAGTCGACGAGGAAGCGTAAGTAGAAGGAGGAGACCGATATGGCGAAAAACATGCCTGACATTGGCGATTATAAATATGGCTTCCATGACCGAGACATCTCGATTTTCCGTTCAGGCCGCGGCTTGACGAACGAAATCGTAGAGACGATCTCGCGCATGAAAGAAGAACCGGCATGGATGCTCGAGTTCCGCTTGAAATCACTTGAACAGTTCCGCAAAATGCCGATGCCGACATGGGGCGGCGATCTCACGGCACTCGATTTCGATGAGATCACGTACTATGTCAAGCCGTCTGAAAAGACAGAGCACTCGTGGGACGAGGTTCCTGAAGAAATCAAACGTACGTTTGATAAGCTCGGAATCCCGGAAGCGGAGCAAAAATACTTGGCAGGCGTTTCGGCTCAGTACGAGTCAGAAGTTGTCTATCACAGCATGCAAGAAGATTTCGAAGCGAAAGGTGTCATTTTCAAAGACACGGATACGGCGCTTAAAGAAGATGAAGAAATCTTCCGTGAGTACTTCGGAAAATTGATTCCGCCGACAGACAACAAGTTCGCCGCACTCAACTCAGCTGTCTGGTCAGGTGGCTCGTTCATCTACGTACCAAAAGGCGTGAAGCTCGAGCAACCGCTCCAAGCTTACTTCCGTATCAACTCAGAGAACATGGGTCAGTTCGAGCGGACGCTCATCATCGTCGACGAGGGCGCATCTGTCCATTACGTCGAAGGATGTACAGCACCGGTCTACACGACGAACTCACTTCACTCAGCGGTCGTTGAGATTTTCGTCAATAAAGACGCATACTGCCGTTATACGACGATCCAAAACTGGGCGAACAACGTCTATAACTTGGTCACGAAGCGTGCCGTCTGTGAAGCGGGTGGATCGATGGAGTGGATCGATGGTAACATCGGTTCGAAACTCACGATGAAATACCCGGCCGTCATCTTAAAAGGTGAAGGCTCGCGCGGTATGACGCTCTCGATCGCTCTCGGCGGTAAAGGGCAACACCAAGACGCCGGCGCGAAAATGATTCACCTCGCACCGAACACGTCATCGTCAATCGTCTCGAAGTCGATTTCGAAACAAGGCGGAAAAGTCTCGTATCGCGGTATCGTCCACTTCGGCCGTAAAGCGAAAGGCGCACGTTCGAACATCGAATGTGACACGCTCATCATGGACAATGAGTCGACGTCGGACACGATCCCGTACAACGAGATCTTGAACGACCAAGTCTCACTCGAGCACGAAGCGAAAGTCTCTAAAGTGTCAGAAGAGCAACTCTTCTACCTCATGAGCCGTGGAATCTCGGAAGAAGAAGCGACGGAGATGATCGTCATGGGCTTCATCGAGCCGTTCACGAAAGAATTGCCAATGGAATATGCCGTCGAAATGAACCGTCTCATCAAGTTCGAGATGGAAGGTTCGATTGGATAATCGTTAAACAGCGAACTCACCGCAAGGGAGTTCGCTTTTTTTGTCGTGAAACGAGGGCGAGTCGGGTATGCTAAAAGAGAGACTGCTTTTAGGGAGGAATGATTGAATGGAAACCATTGATCCAAAAGACATTACCCGCATCGCCGTCGTCGGCGCCGGATGGGTCGGTATCAGTTTCGCCTATCAACTGTCGATGGCGGCGCTCTGTGAGGAGCTCGTCTTGATCGACTCGAACCATGCAAAAGCCGAAGGGGAGGCGATGGATCTCAACCACGGCATCTCGTTCGCCCCGAGCCCGGTCCGGATTTGGGCAGGGGACTACTCGGATTGCCGCGACGCCGATATTGTCGTCATCACGGCTGGTGCTGCTCAAAAGCTCGGTCAGACCCAAATGGACCTGGCCGAACAAAACGCGGTCGTCGTCCGTGACGTCACAAAACAAGTCATGGCGAGCGGATTCGATGGCATCATCGTCGTCGCAACAAACCCGGTCAACGTCATGGCGCACGTCGCCTTTGAGGCGTCAGGCTTGCCGAAGCACCGCGTCATCGGTTCAGGGACGGTGCTTGATACGGCCCGTCTTCGTTATAAGGTCGGCGAGTACTTCGACTTGTCATCACGGAACTGCCACGTCTACTATATGGGCGAGCATGGCGCCGGGGGCTTCGTCGCCTGGGACAATGCCCGCATTTACGGGAAGTCGATGAAGCAGTTACTTGAGGAGAATGAATCGTATCGCCAAGAAGATTTAGACGCCATCTATCAAGGGGTCCGCGATGCGGCGAATCAAATCATCGAATATAAGAGCGCAGCGTACTACGCGATTGGTCTCGGGCTCCTCCGAATCGTCCGCGCCATCGTCCGCAACGAGAACTCAGTCGTGACGATCGGTGCCCATCTCGATGGAGAATACGGGGCCTCTGGGCTCCATATCGGCGTACCGGCCTTGATCGATCGGACCGGTATCCGCCAAATCGTCGAAATCGAACTGACGGACGAGGAACAACAACAGTTCGACGCCTCGGTCGGACGGATTCGTCAAGCGATCGATAAGATTGAATCGAGTTCATAAAAAAGGCCCGGCTGCGATTGCAGCCGGGTTTGTCGTTACGACGCCTTCTTCTCGGCGACGTCTTTCTTATAATATTTCTCGGACGTGAAGAACTCGGTCGTCAAGCGCTTCACTTCACCGCTCAACATCAAGACGGCGATCATGTTCGGGATGAGAATCATCGCGAGCATGAAGTCGAGGAAGTTCCAAATCATTTGGGCGCCGCCGATCGCACCGATGACGATCGAGGCGATATAGACGACTTTCATCAACTTCCCTGCAGTCAAACCGAACAAGTACTCAGCTTGGCGCGATCCGTAAAAGATGATGACGATAATCGTCGACAAGACGAAGAAGATGAGCGAGATCGTGACGAGCAGGCTACCCGTGTATCCGAAGTACTGTTGGAAGGCGATCGTCGTCAGAGCGGCCGGATCGTTCATCGCGCCATCCTGCGTCCATACACCAGAAGACAAGACGACGAACGCCGTCGTGCTGCAGATGATGAGCGTATCGATGACGATGCCGATGACGGCCCAGAAGCCTTGACGGACCGGATGATCCGTCTGAGCGGCCGCATGGGCGATCGGAGCCGTCCCGAGTCCCGCCTCGTTCGAATAGAGACCACGGGCGAAGCCCCAACGAATCGTCTCGGCAATCGCGGCACCGGCGAAACCACCAAGGGCAGCCATCGGTTGGAACGCGTACGAGAAGATGAGCCCGAGTACTTCCGGGATTTGCGAGAAGTTCATCAAGACGATGATGAACCCGGCACCGACATAGACGAGCGCCATCGCCGGGACGATGACTTCTGTTACTTTGGCGATTCGCTTCACTCCGCCGAAGACGACGAGGGCGACGAGTCCGGCGACGATAATCCCGGTCACGAGCGTGTTGCCGTTAAATGTCTCACGGACGGCCGAACTGACGGCGTTCCCTTGTACCATGATGCTCGGGATGAGTTCAATCATGAGAGCGAAAGCGAACCAGGAAGCGAGCCATTTCAACTTCAAGCCTTTGGCCATATAGTAGACGGGCCCGCCGACGAATTCCCCGGCCTCGTTTTTCTCGCGGTAACGGACAGCGAGGACGCTCTCTGAGAACTTGATGGCCATCCCGACGACGGCGATGACCCACATCCAGAAGATGGCCCCAGGTCCCCCAAACATGATCGCGGCCGGTACCCCGATGATGTTGGCGGCACCAATCGTCGACGACAAGGCCGACGTCAGCGCTTGGCGGGGACTGATATCGCCTTCGCCTTTTGGTTTTTTAAAGACACTGCCTAACGTTTGCTGCAATATGTATAGCGGGTATCGAAATTGAAAGAATCCTAACCGAATCGTCAAATAAATTCCAGACAAGACGAGTAATGAGATAATTGGTACTCCCCATAGCCAATTAGAAAACGACGTCACCATATTTACAAGTTGTTCCACATCACCACTCCTATCCATTATTTTACTTATATATTGTTGCCTAACGAGACAAAGACTAAACCCATTCTTTCAAATTAGAGGAGGAGACTTATATGAAACAAGCACAGCATCTCATCGTATCAGGCCGGGTCCAAGGGGTCGGTTTTCGCTATTTCGCTCAAGCGACTGCACTCGAATACGGCATCACAGGTTGGGTCCGGAATTTGAATGATGGGACGGTTGAACTTCAAATCGAAGGAGACGCGGAGAGACTCGAATTATATAAACGCGCCCTCTATGACGGGAATCGCTTTGTCGGGGTCGAACGGATTGAAGCGGAAGACGCGACGGTCGAATCATTCCGGAAGTTTGATATCCGTTATTGACCATTTTTCTCATTTACAGCTAGTCACTGAGTGCAACAAACCGATAATTTGTAAATTAAGGGAACGGTTCCATACAATAAATCCACATTTCAAAAAAATAAACATCATTTTTGTGGATAGGGTGGTCAAAAAAATGAAAGTGTGTATAATGAAATAGACCAAGCGCTATATTGTCAGAAAATTTAGTCATTTAATTCGTCAAGTAACACGCAAGGTATTACATGTATGTGGAGGTAGTTGTATGAAAAAATCGACATTATTCCCGTTAGCGTTCACGATTTTCGCATTATTCTTCGGGGCCGGGAACCTGTTGTTCCCACCGATGCTAGGTGCGATGGCAGGACAGAACCTCGTCCCAGCTCTAGTCGGCTTCGTCATTACCGGCGTCGGGCTACCATTACTCGCACTTTTCGCGGTCGCGCGGGTCGGAGGTGGATCTGACCAAATCGCTCGGTATATTCCGAAGCGGCTTGCGCTCGTCTTGACGGGATTAATGTACGTGGCGATCGGTCCGTTCTTCGGGATTCCTCGGACGGCAGCAGTTACGTATGAGATGGGAGTCGTACCGTTCCTCGGTGCACCATCTATGCTCACGCTCGCAATCAGCTCAACTGTCTTCTTCGGTTTGACATTCTTCTTGACGTTACGCGCTCAGAAATTGATTGAAGTCATCGGTCGTATCATCACGCCAATTCTCTTGCTCTTGCTCGCGGCAATCGGAATCACGAATCTCGTGGCTCCACTCGGGAAGCCGATCGCACCAGCAGAAGGATATGAAACGTGGCTGGGTGCGCTCGGAGAAGGCTTCAAACAAGGCTACTTGACGATGGACGTCTTCGGTGCCCTCGTCTTCGGTGCCATCGTGCTCGTCACGCTCAAAGCGAACGGTATGACGGACCAAAAAGAAGCATCTTCACTCCTTCGGACGTCTGGAATGCTCGCCGTCACGTGTTTGATGCTCGTCTATATCTCGCTCGGGTCGATTGGAGCGAACATGACTGGGCAAACGGGAACGACAGATGGTGCAAGCTTGCTTCAAGCGTTCGCTGGTACGTCATTCGGACAAGTCGGAATGCTCACCCTCGGGGCTGCTGTCTTCCTCGCTTGTTTGACGACAGCAGTCGGACTCATCACCGAGTTCTCACGTTTCATCAGCAATACGTTCGAGTCACTCAAGTATCATCAAGTCGTCATCGCGACGACGTTGTTCGGCTACCTCATCTCGCTCGTCGGTCTCGGCATGTTGATCGAGATTGCGGTACCGCTTCTCACGCTGTTGTATCCGGTCATGATCGCACTCGTGCTCGTGTCGATCACAGAACGGATCCAGCGCAACCCGCACGTCGCTATGAAGGCGACAGTGTACACGGCCCTCGTGTTTTCTTTTTTCGAGACGACACACGGTTTGGCGCCGTCTGCTGCAACTGAATGGATCACGAACTTGCCGATGGCTGAGATTGATCTCGCCTGGGCGGTTCCAACGTTGATCGTATATGTGATCACGCTTTTCTTACCGAAACAACGTTCTAATCAATCACTCGCTCAATCACACATCTCATAAGCAAGTGAATAGACGCCCATCCTTTGGTCAAGGATGGGTGTTTTGCTGTCTTATCGTTTGCTCATTCCATTCGTCAACAAGTAAAATGAAGAGACGAAAAGGAAGTGACATACATTGACAACGAAACAAAAGAAACAATTGGCGATTCTCATGTTGAACATGTTCATCGCCGTAGCGGGATTTGGGATCATCATCCCAATCATCCCTGATTATTTGAAGATGATCGGCGAAGGTGGAACCGCTGCCGGTCTTATGATCTCGGTCTTCGCGGGGGCCCAGTTGCTCATGTCACCGATTGCCGGGAAATGGGCGGACGTATACGGGCGCCGTCCGATGATTATCTTGGGTCTGATCGGATTTACCATTTCAATGAGCGTCTTTTACTTATCTGACAATCTGACTGTCTTGTTGATTTCACGGGCCATCGGCGGCGTCGGGGCCGCATTATTGATTCCAGCCATTTTTGCTTACGTGGCGGATATCACGACGCTCAAACAACGGGCGAAAGGGAATAGTTATATTTCCGCGGCAATGTCGCTCGGAATCGTCATCGGACCAGGAGTCGGCGGCTTCTTCGCTGAATTCGGTTTGAAGGCACCTCTCCTCTTGTCGGCGATCGTCTCGCTCGTCGCCGTCATCTCGTCGATCCTTTTATTGAAGGAACCAGATCGGGAACCTTACGTTCAAACGAACGAGCGCGAATCGCTGCCGCGCCAGCTCGTGTCGTCGACACGGAAACCGTATTTCTTCGTGCTCGTCATCAACTTGGTCATGGCGTTCGGTTTGATGGCGTACGAATCCGTACTCGGGTTGTTCGTCAATGAGACTTTCAGTGCGACGCCGCAACAGATTGCGGTCATGATTACCGGGACAGGCATCGTCAGCGTCATCGTCCAACTGTTCGCCGTCGACCGTCTCGTTTCATTGCTTGGTGAGATCAAAGTCGTGCTCATCTTCATCATGCTCGCCGCGCTCGGCTTCTTGTTCTCGCTCTTTGCCGGCTCTTACGCGATTTTCTTCGCCGTCACGTTGATTATCTTCTTGTCGACCTCGATTTTACGGCCGGTGTTGAATACGCTCGTGTCGAAGATGGCCGATAAGGAACAAGGATTTGCGATGGGGATGAACAACGCCTATATGAGTATCGGGAATATCATTGGTCCGACGCTCGCCGGGATCGCGTTTGATATCGATATGCGTTATCCGTTCGTGATGGGGCTCGTCCTCTTGCTTGTGACGTTCGCCGGAACGTTGAATTGGTCGAAGCGTAAAGCAGTGGCCACGTTCGAACAATAAATTGAGGAGGGGATATGATGATTTATGTCGGTGTGACAGGATGGGGCGACCATAATTTACTGTATACGACCCCGGAAGAACGTAAACATAAACTATCGACCTATGCAGGACATTTCCCGACCGTGGAAATCGATTCCTCGTTTTATGCGATTCAACCCGTGAAGAATTATGAGAAGTGGAATCAAGAGACGCCGGAAACGTTCCAGTTCGTCGTCAAAGTTTCCAGGGAAATGAGCGGACATGACCGCGAACCGAAACTACCGCTCGCCGAACTGTTCGAACGGTATCGGACGTCAGTCGAACCGTTGAAGCAGGCCGGAAAGCTACGGGCGGTGCTCGTCCAGCTCCCACCGTGGTTCGACGTCTCGAAGCCACATCTCGATTACTTGCGGACGATTCGCGACGAGTTGAAGGATTATGACATCGCGATCGAGTTCCGCAATCCGACTTGGTTCTCTGAGGCGTTCCGGGAGCGGACGCTCGCTTTCTTGACGGAACTTCGCTTCATCAACACGATTTGTGATGAGCCGCAGACGAAAGAGAGCAGCATCCCGTTCGTGCCAGTCGTGACCAATCCGGATGT
The DNA here is from genome assembly GCF_003331145.1 of Exiguobacterium sp. TNDT2. Classification (GTDB taxonomy): domain Bacteria; phylum Bacillota; class Bacilli; order Exiguobacteriales; family Exiguobacteriaceae; genus Exiguobacterium. Next base: position 106,080 of record NZ_QLVE01000022.1, read on the forward strand.
GGCCGTCGTGCGCTTACATGGGCGCAACACGGCTGGCTGGCTTAGAAAACCAGGAATGACGAGCCAAGAGTGGCGTCATGTGCGTTGTCTGTATCGTTATAGTGAAGATGAGCTACAAGAGCTCGCGGCGACCCTCCGCCAAGTTGACGTAGCAGCGAAGTCGGTGTACGTCTACTTCAACAACAACTCGGCTGGAGATGCGGTGCCGAACGCCAAGCGGCTGATTGAGATTCTCGGAGCCGAATATGAGCTCGCCCCGAGCCAAATCAGTCTGTTCTAGGAAGGGGGATCGTCTTGAGAACGATCACGATGTATCATTATAATGACTTACATTCGAAATTTCACAACTGGCCGCGTCTCGTCTCATTTTTAAATGAGCACCGGACAGAACAGACGCTCGTTTTCGATCTCGGCGACCACGCCGACCGGACCCATACAGCGACGGAAGTGACGCGCGGACAAGTGAACGTCCGTCTGCTCAACCGCATCCAACCGACGGCGGTCACGATTGGGAACAACGAAGGCATCACGTTCCCGCATGACTGGCTCGCTCACCTGTATGATGAGGCGGCGTTTCCTGTGTTGCTCGCGAACGTCTATCATGCGGACGGTACGAGGCCTGACTGGGCGACAGAGACGCTCATCGTCGAACGTGACGGACTCCGCATCGGACTATTCGGCGTGACGGCACCGTATGAAGAACTTTATCCCGAGCTCGGTTGGGCGATTGAAGCGCCGCATGCGGCAACGAAACGTGCGCTCGAGACGCTCCGAGACTGTGACGTCGTCATCGCGCTCAGTCACCTCGGTTTTTACGCTGATGAGCGGCTCGCCGAGGCGTTCCCGGAAATTGATGTCATCCTCGGGGCCCATACCCATCATGTCCTCGATGACGGTGTCGTCACGAACGGCGTCTTGATCGCCCAAGCCGGAAAATATGGGCAATACGTCGGTGAAGTCCAACTCACCCTCGACGGGAACCACATCGTCGACAAGCGGGCTTGCTTGCATGATTTAACGGAACGGGACACGGATGAGGCGACGGTTTTGACTTTACAGGAAGAATATAGCCAAGCCGAGCGGTTGCTCGATGTGACGATTGCCGACACCCCGGGTTATCCGAGTGACTGGTTCGGCCCGTCCGCCATCGGGGAGCTGTTGGCAGGCGGACTGGCAGATTGGTGTGACGCGGAAGTGAGCGTGATTCCGGCCGGTGTCTTGTTAGAAGGGTTGCAGCCTGGTCACGTCACGCTCAATATGCTGCACCGCATCTGTCCGCACCCAATCAACCCTTGTCTCTTGACGCTTGACGGAGCGACGCTCATCCGCTTTTTAAACGATGTTCAAGAAGAAGCGTTCACAACGATGCATGTCCGCGGCCTCGGGTTTCGCGGAACGGTGCTCGGTGCCCCTGTCGTTCATGGTCTCGAATTGAGGTACGGTCGCTATTATGTCCACGGACAGGAAGTCGAGCTCGACGAAACGTATCGTGTCGCCACGGTCGACATGTTTACGTTCGGTCCGCTCCTTCCGTATTTGGCCGATCAGACGAAACGTTACTTCATGCCAGAACTGCTCCGTGACGTATTACGGGAAACGATTACGACGCGTCACAATGCCATTCGAAAAGGATAGGGACGGGACCGCTCGTCATGCTATGATAAGAAAGTGGAGGTGTGAAACATGATTAGAGTGAATCGCCACGGCTATACCGTCATCGAAGAAAAACGGGACGGTTTTGACGAGGAAGCGTTCATCGCACGCTATAGCGACGTGCTCGATAAGTATGATTATATCGTCGGCGACTGGGGCCACGGACAACTTCGGTTGAAAGGGTTTTATGAGACAAAGTCCAAGTTCGCGACATATGACAACCGAATCGACCACGTGATGGATTACGTGTATGAATACTGTAACTTTGGGTGTCCGTTCTTCGTGCTCAAAAAAGAGACGGAAATCGATGAGGCGGAAGACGGTCCGGTCTTCGGTGGCACGAAGCAACCGCTCAAACTGAAACGAAAATTCAATAAGTCGGAAGAAGCGGAGCCTTCGACCGGAACATGACGCGCTGATGACATCAGCGCCTTTTTTATTACATTTATTTTCCAAATGTTTCTTTTAGGTGAAAAGACGATGTGACAGGTTTAGGGATAGGAAAATTGTGATAACTTATAAATAAGGTATATGTTTCTGTTCGGGTTTTGGAAATGAGGTGGAAGGATGCAACACGTACAAATAGCGACCGTCGGTGATCGCGATGATATTCATAACCGGATTCACAATCTCGGTCTGGGTTTACTTGCGATGTTGTTCTTCGGGTTCGGGAGCATCATGACGTTCTACTTTACGGCCGCAGTCCTTATCTATGAGGTTGTCCACGTTTTGCTGATCCGCCGCTTTGAATATCGCCAGGCGTTTCTGAGAACCCGCTTATTTAAATTTGTTTCGTTAGCGGCAGTGGCCACAGGTGTGTTCTTATTTATCATATCAATGTCACAGTTTTTCATGGGCAATGTGATGTAGTCGAGGGAAAGGGAAAATCTTTTCCCTTTTTTCGTGTTTTTTGAAACTTTTCTTAAAGCGATGACGTACACTTAGGAAAGAACTCAGAAAAAGGATGATGAAAAATGACTACGCAGTTAAAGCAACATGCACAAAACATGTTAACCGGAAAGCGTTGGCTGATGGCGGGGCTATTAATTTTATTCGTCGTCTTGAACGGGATTCCGCAATCGTTCGCGCCACAAATCGATGCCGATTCGATGGAGCCGTTGACGTCAACTGAGATGACGTTATCCTTCCTGTCGTTTGTGATGACGTTATTGATCGCGCCGCTCGCGGTCGGCTGGTCATGGCTCGTCCTCTCCGTGTCACGCGGTGAGCAACCAGGCGTTTCGAAATTATTTGAGCCGTTTAAAACAGGCTACGTCAAGCACGTGCTCGCTCCTTTCTTCATGGGACTCTTCATCTTCTTATGGTCGCTTCTGTTGATTATCCCAGGAATCATTAAAGCGTTCTCGTATTCGCTCACGTATTACATTCTACGTGATGAACCGGAATTGTCGGCGCTCGAGGCAATCACGGAGTCACGTCGCCTAATGGATGGGCATAAGATGGACGCCTTCAAACTCGTCCTCTCGTTCATCGGTTGGTTCTTCGTTGGTGTGCTCACACTCGGGATCGGCTTCTTATACGTTTACCCGTACTTTACGACGACGTACGCGACGTTCTACGACTCGATTCGTCAAGCGAAACGGCCGCAGACGAACCATGCCGGAACGGATTTTGAACAAGGATTCTAAACGAAAACCTCCGCTCAATCGAGAGCGGAGGTCTTATTATGCGTTGACTTCTTGTTTTTGGAGGTATGGCTTGAGCGATAACGTGTGCTCGGCGACGACTTTACGAATCGTCTTCGTCTTCGAGCGCATGACGAGTGACGTCGTCTCGACGATATCGTCCGTCAAGAATTTGACGCCGTCGAGCAGCTCACCTGACGTCACGCCTGTCGCCGCGAAGATGCAATCATCGCTCTTGACAAGGTCGTCAAGCGTGAGCAATTGGAGCGGGTCCTCCATGCCCATCGAGATGACGCGAGCCGTCTCTTCTTCGTTCATCGGGTGAAGGCGGGCCTGCATGTCGCCTCCGAGCGCTTTGACGGCCGCTGCCGTGATGACGCCTTCCGGGGCGCCCCCTGTGCTGATAAAGATGTCGATCGGATTCGATTTGACGGCCGCCGCGATTCCTGCTGAAACGTCCCCATCTTCGAACAGCTTGACGCGAGCCCCCATGTTCATCGCCGCTTGACGCAAGTGCTCATGGCGATCACGGTCCTGCATGATGACCGTCACTTCTTCGATGCGCTTGCCGTTATAGAGGGCCGCTTTCTCGATGATTGATTCGAGCGGTTCGTCGAGTGAGACTTTCCCTTTCAAATTCGGTCCGACGACGAGTTTATCCATATACATATCTGGTGCGTGGAGGAGGGCGCCCTTATCGGCGACCGCGATGACGACCATGGCGTCCCCGAGTCCTTTGGCGACGATCGATGTCCCTTCGAGCGGGTCAACGGCGATATCGACTTCTGGTCCGAACGTCGTCCCTAGGCGTTCCCCGATATATAGCATCGGCGCCTCATCGAGTTCACCTTCACCAATGACGACGGTGGCGTCCATATTGACCGTCCCAAGCACTTCACGCATCGCTGACGTGGCTGCGTCGTCTGCTTCGTTCTTTTGACCACGACCGATCCATTTTGACGAAGCAAGTGCGGCTGCCTCGGTTGCTCGTACAATCTCTAACGCTAATTCTCGTTCCATAGTGTTGTACCCTCCACATGATATCTATTTAATGTGACATACTAATAGTTGTGTTAATCCGTGGATTAGTGTATCACAATTACATAAATGATGTAAATAGGAGAGATTCTTTTCTCGAACGAGAAAAAGGATTACTATAGGAGGCAGGGGGGATTGCGATGTATTTTGTAAACAGAGAAAAGATTAACGAGACGTTGACCCATATGGAGACGATGCTCAGTCGACTCGACCAATTAGAAGGGGACGCTTTCACGGTTGAACTGGCAAAACAACGTTTGGCCGTTCACTTGATGGAGGGCGTGATCGATGTCGGCAACTCGATGATTGACGGGTTCATCATGCGTGACCCGGGCAGCTATGAGGATATTGTCGACATCTTGCTCGATGAGCGTGTGCTCGACGCGGAGACGGCGGAAGCGACGAAAGCGCTCGTCGGATTACGGGCGCACTATGTCAGGGAGTTCGTCACGGCAGACTCGGCCCGGTTCGATGCCTGGGTCGACCGTGATAAATCAACGTTCGAGGCATTCCCGGAGCAGGTCCGACGCTATCTCGAGGTGGAGCTCGGTCCTGTATCAGCATTTTTACCAGAAAGCGAGTGATTGGATGAATCCGATTAAAGGATACTTATTTGATTTAGATGGCACGATGTATGCGGGGACGGCCCCGATTCAAGCAGCGGTCGATTTCGTGAATCGACTCGAGGCGACGGGCTTCCCGTACTTGTTCGTCACGAACAACGCGTCGATGACGCCAGAACAAGTGGCGGATAAACTCGTGTCGATGGGGGTCCATGTGACGTCTGAGCACGTATTGACGAGTGCGATGGCGACGGCCCGTTATATCGAGAAGATGACGCCAGGGGCGACGATTTACATGATCGGTGAAGATGGCCTGCGTCTGGCGCTCGAAGAACGCGGTTTCCATGTGACGGAAGAAGCGAAGGCGGATTACGTCGTCGTCGGGCTCGACCGACACATCACATACGAAAAGCTAGCGAAAGGCGCTCTCGCAATCCGTTCCGGCGCTCGTTTCATCTCGACGAACGGCGATATCGCCATTCCGACTGAACGCGGCTTTTTACCAGGGAACGGGGCGCTCACGTCCGTCTTGACGGTAACGACGGAAAAAGATCCGTTCTTTATCGGCAAACCTGAACCGGTCATGGTCGACATCGCCCTTGAGATGATTGGCCTTACGAAAGAAGAAGTCGTCATGGTCGGGGACAACTACCATACCGATATCTTGTTCGGGATCAACGGAGGTATTCGGACGCTTCACGTTAACTCGGGCGTGCACGGTCCGGCGTTCATCCAGGAACAAGAAAAACTCCCGACCTATATGGTCGAGAGCTTGGACGAATGGACGCATGCATGAAAAAAAGGGATGACTCACGTCTCCCTTTTTATTTAGAATACTTGTTCGACTTCAACGATGCCAGGTACTTCTTCGATGAGCGCGCGCTCAATCCCGGCTTTCAATGTGATGGTTGAAGATGGGCAGCTGCCACACGCACCCATCAAACGAAGTTTGACGATGCCTTCTTCTACATCTACGAGTTCGACGTCACCGCCGTCGCGAAGCAAGAACGGGCGTAATTTATCGAGTACTTCTTGGACTTGATCAAACATTTCCATGGTATCTACCCCTTTCTGGTTCCCTTTCATTCTAGCAAGTTTGAGATTGTTTCTCAATCATTAACGCTGAGCGTTTTGTGACGATGTCACTTCTTGAATTTTATATAATAGGAGAGAACAGGGGGAATGGACATGAAAATCACGGTATATGGGGCCGAGGTACAGTGTGCGAGCTGTGTCGGGGCACCGAGCTCGATCGAGACATATGAATGGTTGCAAAGTGCGCTCGCCCGGAAGTATCCGGATCAGGCGTTCGAATTCGAGTACATCGATTTCGAGACGGCGGATGACGACATCTCGGAAGCGATCAAGCAAGATGAGTGGTTTTATCCGCTTGTCCTCTTGAATGGGGAAGTCGTGGACGAAGGAATCGTCCAGTTACGAAAAGTCTACTCGGCGATCGAGCAGACGACAGCATAAAAAAGAGTCGAGCGACGATTGTCGTTCGACTCTTGTGCGTTATAGAAGACGGAACGATGACGTCGCTGAACCAGCCGTGTAGCCAGAGAGCGTCGCATCAGATTTTACTTGATACGTCCCACGTTGTGACGAAGAGCTTGTCGAGAGCGTGAACGTGATGGCGCCCGTTGAACTTGTCTTGCCTGTTCCTGTGAGCGTCGCGCCGTTTGGCTGTGTGACCGTCACACGGACGTCGGCGTTCGCGACCGCTTGGCCGTTCGAATTCCGGACTGTTGAAGAGATCGAGACGACTTCACCAGCGTAGTAAGTTGATTTCGATGTCGATACTGTCGTCGTGAGCGCTTGGACCGGTTGCGTCGTGCCGCCAGACGTCGGTGCTTGGACGAGTCCGTTCCCGAACCAGGTGTCACGGCCGGCCGTTCCGAGGTCGATTGAATCTTGTGATAGTTTCGTGCGGAGTTGCGAGCTCGACAACGTCGGGAACGCTTGCTTCATGAGGGCGAGGTTACCGGCGACGTAAGGTGTCGCCATCGATGTCCCGCTCATTTGACCGTATCCGCCATTATAGAGTGTCGAGTTGATGCTCACACCCGGTGCCGCGACTTCGACCGTGCTGCCTGTCGCCGAGAACGAGGCACGATTGTTATTGATATCTGTCGCTGCGACAGCGATGGCCGAGCTGTAACGGGCCGGGTAGTTGACGAGGTCGCCTGTACCGTCAGCGCGTCCGTTGTTACCGGCCGCCGCGACGACGAGGATGCCAGCATTATTAGCACGGTCGACGACTTGTTGGAGGGTCGTCGATGGGCTTGTCGTCCCGAGGCTCAAGTTGATGACGTCCATATCGTTCGTGATCGACCAGTCAATCCCGGCGATGATACTCGACAGGCTACCGCTACCGTTTGCTTCGAGTGCCTTGACGGCATAGATGCTCGCTTCATGGGCGATCCCGACTGTTCCGATACTGTTGTTGCGGGCGCCAATGATCCCGGCGACGTGCGTCCCGTGACCGTTGTCATCCGCGTACGAGCTCGTGACTGTACTGAACGAGGCACCGCCAGCAATCGTCAAATCAGGGTGCGGCGAGATCCCGGTATCGACGACCGATACTTTCACGCCTTTCCCGGTGTAGCCACCCTGCCAAGCCGATGGGGCCTTCAACTTCGGGATGCCCCAGTCTTGCGTTTGGTTCTCGATTTGTACCGTTTGATCGACTTCGACGTGGGCGACATGCGGGTTGTTCTTCAAGCCATTCAAGGCGGCCTTCGGCACTTCAAGTGCTGCGGCCGGAATGTGTTTATACTGTTGACGAACTTCCATACCTTCGATTGAGAGCGGGATGTTTTTCGCTGATTCTTTGAAGACGACGATGACGCGTTCTTTTCCTTTGTTTGGAGCGGCTTCCGCGGCTTCCGGGACGGTTGACAGGACGAGCAATGAGGCGAGGACGGTGCTACAGATTTTTTTCAACTTGTTTCCTCCTTCGGGTTATGTAGGCGAGGTGACACGAAGTCGTTCGGCCGTGATCCTAGAGTAACAAGTTTTCCCATCGGGTAGAATATGTCAATCGAATCAATAATCTGAATATTTAGATAAGGGTACAGGGGATTCAGATACAAGACTTTTGACTCAACAGCATGGCGCTTCAATAGAGAATCAGTCGAGGTGCACAAAAAAAGATCGACCGAGATGGCCGACCCGTACATGTTATTTAATAACTTTATGTTTCCAGAGAATTCCGGACTTGAGCAACCGTGCGACTTTACCAGTGAGCGACTGTTTACCCATGAAGACGCCGAAACCGGCTTTCTTCCCGAGCGAACCGAGCGTGCCGCGTAGTTTGATATCTGGTAGGTCCGGATAATTGACGCCCTTCCATTTACAAAGCAACACTTGGACGATCTGTTCGGCCTGCGCTTCCGCGAGTTGACCGGAAGGTGCATACGGCAGGCTGGCGTTGTCTCCGACGACGAAAATATCGGGTTGTTCCGGGACGTAATGGTGCGGCGTCAATTTGACACGGCCACCTCCGTCGAGCTCCCAACCTTGATTGCGGACGACGGCGACCGGTTGAATCCCGGCCGTCCATACCGTCAAGTCGGAAGCGAAGTGCTGTTCATGGTTCCACAATCCATCGGCGTCGACGCGGACGATGTTCGAATTGTTGATGACTTCGACGCCATGCTCTTCGAACCAAGATTGGACGTACATCGAGACACGGTTGGATAGGAACGATAAGACGGATGGGCCGCGGTCGAACAAACGGACCGTCAAGTCGGGACGGCTCTCGCGCAGTTCACTGGCGAGCTCGACACCGGATAGACCGGCACCGACGATTGAGACGACCGATCCTGGAGATAGGCCGTTGATCGCTTGTTGAGTCTTTCGTGACTCTTCTAACGTTTGGATGCTGTACGTGAACTCGGCGGCACCGGGCACGTTGTGATATTTGTCTTCGCAACCGAGACCGATGACGAGGTCGTCATACGGCACTTTTTCTCCGCTTGCGAGCAGGACCATCTTATCTCCCGTATCGATATCGATGACTTGGCCGTATATGTAGTCGACCTCTTCTGGAAAATCGATGCGGATGTCACGATCCGACACGGTCCCCGCCGCAAGTGCATAATACTCTGTTTTCAACCCATGGTAAGGTAGACGGTCGATGAGTGTGATCGATACGTCCTTCAGCTGATGGCCGAGGACGCGTTCGATTACACGCATACCCCCGTAACCGCCTCCCAAGACGACTAATTTGCGCATAAAAATCCCCCTTTGTTACACTTCAACTGTATCATGTTATAATACGCCGTAGAAGAACCATTTTCCTGCTTTGAAGGAAAGGGAAAGGGTGAATGATATGATGAATCCGATCATTGAGTTCTGTGCCTCCAATCTAGCGATGGGTTCGCAAATCGCTCGCGCCAAATTGGAATCCGATCCAGACCTCGATGTCGTCGAATACGGCTGTACCGGCTACTGCGGTGTCTGTTCGCTTGACTTGTTTTGTCTCGTCGATGGCGAGGTCGTGACGGGAGATACACCGGAGCAACTCGTGACGAATGTATATGAAAAAATTGAAGAAATGGCATGGTGAAAAAGTTTGAAGCACTTTCAAACTTTTTTTATTTTGACCGTTTTGACCCGTTGCATTTTTAAAAAGGGTCTGTTATATTCAAAGAGGTTCGAATGTAGGTTGTCTGACGTTTAACAACAGAAAAAAGAAAGCGTTTCAAACGGTAGGGCATATCTCGATTCGGGTATATCACATTATCAGGTTTTCCCAATATGAAAGGAGCACAACACCAATGAATATCATGAGCGTGGTTGGTATTTTGGCACTAATTGGAATCGCTTACATCTTCTCTACCAACCGTAAAGCCATCAAATGGCGCACCGTTCTTGCCGCGTTCGCGGTACAGTTTACGTTCGCCTTCCTCGTCCTCTTCACGACAGTAGGACGTAACGCGTTAGAATGGATCTCAGGCGGCGTACAAAGCGTCTTGAACACGGCGAACGCCGGAATCAGCTTCGTCTTCGGTACAGCTGTCGGAGAAGGCAACTTCGTCTTCGCGTTCCAAGTGTTGACGATCATCGTCTTCATGTCGTCACTCATCGCCCTTCTCTATTATGTAGGTGTCATGCAGTGGGTCATCCGAATCCTCGGTACGGCGCTCGCGAAAGCACTCGGTACGTCACGTAAAGAGTCACTGTCAGCGACAGCGAACATCTTCGTCGGTCAGACGGAAGCTCCGCTCGTCATCAAGCCTTACCTTCCAACAATGACACAATCGGAACTCTTCGCCGTCATGGTCGGTGGTCTTGCCTCGGTTGCCGGTTCAGTTCTTGCTGGATACGCTGCTCTTGGTGTACCGCTCGAGTACTTGCTCGCAGCGAGCTTCATGGCTGCTCCTGCTGGTCTCATGTTCGCGAAAATCATCGTCCCGGAAACAGACGTACCGGATGACGATATCGAAATCGCTGAAGATGAAGAGAACAAGGCAGCGAACTTCGTCGATGCAGCCGCTCGCGGTGCCTCTGACGGTCTCTTCCTTGCGTTAAACGTCGGTGCGATGCTTCTCGCCTTCGTTTCATTGATCGCGCTCGTCAACTTGATTCTTGGTGGAATCGGCGGTTTGTTCGGTTTCGACGGCCTCACGCTCCAATTGATTCTTGGTTATGTGTTCGCACCGCTCGCATTCGTCATCGGTGTACCATGGGCAGATGCTGTTCAGTTCGGTAGCTTCCTCGGTCAAAAACTCGTCTTGAACGAATTTGTGGCTTTCTCTGAGTTTGCACCAATCATCGGTTCGGGAGAACTTTCGGCTCGTACGGAAGCGATGACGGCCTTCGCACTCTGTGGATTCGCCAACATCTCATCACTCGCCATCCTTCTCGGTGGTCTCGGTGGAATGGCACCGAACCGTCGGAACGACATCGCGCGCATGGGTGTCCTCGCAATTCTTGCAGGTACGCTTGCCAACTTGATGTCAGCCACGCTTGCTGGTCTGCTTCTCTAATCAAATACGATATACTCAGAGTGATCACTTCGGTGGTCACTCTTTTTTGGGGAGGAATGACATATGTATGGAATGATAGCGCTTTTTGATGAACAAACGGAGAAACGAATTCAAGAGGTATGGGAAGGCTTGAAACAAGAAGGAATTACTTCTTATGCATATGAAGTCTCGAATCGACAACCTCATATAACATTAGCTAGTTACAGTAGTTTGAATGTTGAGGCGTATATCGAACTGATGGACAGCTACTATCAATCGAAGGAGGTTATAAATCTAACATTTAGTACGTTGGGTACGTTCATTCAATCGAGTGCACTTTTTCTTTCACCTACAATCTCATCCGGATTGAGGAGCCTCCACTTAGAGCATCATCGTATATTTGGGGAGTTTAATGATAACGCTGAGTCCTTATATTTGCCGGACTCATGGATTCCGCACTGTACACTGGCAAACAGATTGTCTAAAGAAAAGATGGAAGATGCTTTTGAATATTGTACTGATATTGTAAAACCTATAGCTGGAAAAATTGTAGAGGTGGCATTAATTGAATTAGTAACACCGGTTCACGTTCGAGTATTACATAGAGTAAAATTATCCGCACAAAAGTAACAAAGCTAAGTTACTTAGGTGCATTCTTCTGTCAGGTTTGTCATATGTGACTAGGACCGATAGAAGGGATTGACCAGGAAACGGTGGGGTTTTATCGTTCCTGACGAGGGATATCCACTTCTTGGAGTCTCGGCCAAGTGGCTTGCCAATTCTTTTTATTGATCCGGGCTCGATAAATATGATGGTGTGAAGCGTCATTCGCAAAGGCTGGTGTGGGGCGGAGCTTCAGTCCGACAAGGTCGTCAACGCCGTAAGGAACGGCCAACCTTAAACGTCCGTTCTTGGCGAGACTGACACCGATGGCCGTAACCGTCTCAGGGAAATGGGCCAAGGCGTCGACCGCAGATTGATACGGTGGCAATTGATTGACCAGATGCATGCGGGCCTGGTTTTTGACCGACCAAGGGACGTTCGGTAACAGGTCGTGCAGTTGTGCCTCATACTGTTCTTCAATCGCCTCGTCGATGTGAAATCGGTCAAAGTAGATGACATCGACGTCCTCGGTCGGCGTCGGTACTTCGTAGCCGTGCGCGTCATCCCATATTTTTGCCCGCACGTATCCGGCACAAATTCACCAATCGGGTAAACCGAGCGAAGCGACGATTGTCAACAGACGCATCAGTTCCACATCAGTCTCTAAAAAATGGGTCACATCTTCAGTCGTGTTCAATCCATCTCCTCCTATTCTCTCATCAGCATAGCGTACCTATACAAAAAGCACCTAGACCGGGGTCTAGGTGCTTGTCAGTTACGCTTGAAGTTGCATGCGCTGGCGTTCGATCCACGGCTTCAATTTGAGGAAGAGTGGGACGAACAAGGCGCTGATCAACAACGCTTTGATGAGGTTGAACGGCAGGATGCCATAGAGGACGAGGTCCGTTTTGACTGCCGGTTGCGCCATCTCGGTCATGCCGAAGAAGAACGCATAAGCCGGTAGGATGAGTAAATAGTTCAAGATCGCCAAGCTGAGTGCCATCATGATCGTGCCGGCTACGAGGCCTGAAGCGAGCGCTTTATTCGTTTTACGTTTATGGTAGAACCATGCGACCGGATACATAAAGGCGACACCTGCAAAGAAGTTCGCGACTTCACCGACCGGAACACCGCCACCGTTGAAGACATAGTAGAGGACGTTTTTTAGAGCGACGACCACGACGCCTGCGAGTGGGGAGAAGACGATCCCGGCGACGAGCGCGGGAATGTCACTGAAGTCCACTTTCAGGAACGGTGGTAGGAAAGGCAGCGGGAAGTTAAAGAGCATGAGGACAAAAGAAATGGCCCCGAGCATCGATAGCGTCACCAGTGTTGTCAATCGTTTGTTGCGCGTTGTTTTCATCAAAATCTCTCCTTTTGTCGCTCCTTGATGAATGGCACCCGTCGCATAGAAAAACCCGATTGTATCAAACAATCGGGAGAGTTTACGCGCATACGAAATAGATGTTCTCATCGGTGTTTAGACCACGCCAAAGAAAACATCCGAATATCGGTCGGATGCCGCCATCTTCTCCCATCCAGACTTTACTGTCGGCTCTCGAATCTCACGAAATCAGCAAGCAACGCCTTGCTCGCTCACGGGCTGAGAAGAACTAGTCTTCAATACCGCCGGTCGGGAATTTCACCCTGCCCCGAAGATGGAACGATTTAATTTTTTTTGTTACAGTTTAGTTATACAAGATATTTCACAAAATCTCAAGTCAGTTGACTTGAAGTTAAGATAACGAAGGAGGAGTTCAGATGATTCATTTGACAGAATCAGCCGCATTACAAGTCATCGATATGATGAAACAGACCGAACGCCCCGACGACCAGTACTTGCGGATCAAAGTGCAAGGGGGCGGGTGTACCGGCCTGTCTTACGGGATGGGGTTTGATGAGGATAAGACAGACAAGGACGTTCAGTTTGACCACTATGGTGTCCGTGTCATCGTCGCGGAAGCCGATCACGGGGTCGTCGACGGTCTCGAGATTGACTATAAGCAGTCGATGCTCGGAGGCGGCTTCACGATTAAAAATCCGAACGCCATCGCCACGTGCGGTTGCGGCTCGAGTTTCCGGACGGCATCGAACGCCGGGACACCTGGGGATTGCTAAACAAAAGGCCAATCATGCCTCATGATTGGCCTTTTTTGTATTCAGTCTGTCTCTTCAATCAGAATTAATCGAATGAGTTTCGAAGCCGCGTCTAACTCGATTTGATGTTGCCAAGGACGAAACGCTGTGATTTTACACGTGTCGTTCGTGATGCGGAATGAACAGACGCTCTCTTCCTCTTGGTCAAGGACCGAATAACGGCTGAAGTCCGATAAGCTTTGGTAAATGGCATATTGTGTCGGTAATTCACACGACCATCCTTTTTCTAATGTGATTTGATGCATGCGTCTCGCCTCTTTCTTGTCTATATATATAAGAATAACAAAAAGAGTTAAGGATGTGGAAGATTAGTCGAGAGGATGCAAGGGAAAATGAATAGAGATGTCATTTTATGTAGGAGGGGCAGGGACGATGAGAAAAGTATTGATATTTGGCGGCTCACGCTATTTTGGAAAGCGGTTGGCGCTTCGCTTGGCGGAGGCAGGGGACGATGTGACGATTGTGACGCGTGGACAACTGCAAGTGCCCGAAGCCGAAGGAATCCGGTCGATCAAAGGGGACCGGCAGTCGGTGGCGACGATGAAAGATTTGTCACGCGACCATTATGACCTCGTCTATGACAATATTTGCTTCAACCCGTATCAGGCGAAGATCGCCTCAGACGCGTTCATGGATCAAGTCGGCAAATATGTGCTCACGTCGACGATGTCCGTTTATGCGCCAGGCGCCGAGTTGAAAGAAAGTGACTTCAATCCGCTCCATCATGACTATCATCTCGAGTCCGAACATGACTATGGGCAAGGGAAGCGAGAGGCCGAGTCTTATTTCTTCCATCGTGCCTCGTTCCCGGTCGCGACGGTCCGCTTGCCAATCGTGCTAGGACCGGACGACTATACAGACCGTCTCAAATTTTATATCGACGCCGTCCGACGTGAAGAGCCGATCGTGCTCCATCATTCGGAAGCGAAGATGGGATTCATCTCAAGTTTCGAGGCGGCCGCCTTTTTAGAATGGGTCGGTCGGGCGAATGTGACCGGACCATTCAACGCGGCGAGTGAAGGGGTCATCTCCCTAGGGGCGTTGATGGAGCGGGTCGGCCACCACTTAAATAAACCGGTCCACATCATCAAAGAGGGCGAGTCGTCGCCTTACGATACGGACGTCGACTATTATATGTCGATCGCCGAGGCGAAAAAGGCGGGTTTCGTCTTTACCCAACTCGATGACTGGCTCGACCGGGTCATCCTGCAAACAATCCGCAAATGAAAAATGGCCCTCATCATGAAGATGGGGGCCACATCATTATTTCCCGGCAAATACCGAAGTCGAGTGTTGCGGGTGGCGCGCTGTCGGGTCGACGAGCTGCTTCACTTGGTTGATGGCGATTGGGGCTTCACCGAAGCCGGTCGCAATCAATTTCACTTTTCCTTCGTATGTCGCGATGTCACCACAGGCGAAGATGCCGGCGACCGTCGTCTCCATGCGTGAGTCGACGCGGATCGTATTCTTCTCGAACTCCATGCCCCAGTTTTTGATTGGGCCGAGCGATGAGACGAAACCGTAATTGCAAATGAGGTCGTCAATTTCGACGAATTTCGATTCGCCGTCTTTGTCGGTCAATTCGACTGACTCGATGTGTGTCTCACCTGAGAGTGACTCAATGTTATATGGCGTCCAGACGTTGATCGTCGATGCCTTCATTTGCTCGACTGTATGCTCGTGGGCACGGAAGCGGTCACGGCGGTGAACGATATGGACTTCCTTGGCGATTCCTTCAAGCATGAGCGCCCAGTCGACGGCAGAGTCGCCGCCGCCAGCAATCATGACGCGGCGGTCGCGGAACTTCTCCATGTTGTCGACGAAGTAATGAAGGTTCGCATAGTCTTCGCATCCATCGATGCCGAGCGGACGTGCGGCGAATGCTCCATTCCCGGCCGTGATGATGATGGCTTTCGTATGGTATTCATCTTTGTTCGTCGAAATCTGGAACGTGCCGTCTTCGAGACGTTCGACCGTCTCGACCGTTTCCCCGAGGCGATAGTCCTGTTCAAACTGATCCGCTTGGGCTTTCAATTGGTCAATCAAGTCTTGGGCTTTCACTTTCGGGAAGCCGGCGATGTCGTAAATATATTTTTCTGGATAAAGCGTCGATAGTTGTCCACCGAGTTGTGGCAAACTTTCAATCAACGCCGTATCGAGTTGGCGCATACCCGCGTAAAATGCAGTGAACAGTCCAATCGGACCGCCACCGATGATGATCACATCTTTCGTCGATTTCATCGAATTCCTCCTCAAAACGTATACACCTATTATAGTGACAAACATGAATTAAATCCATTCCCTACAAACATCCTACACATTCAAAAAAAATTCAAGAAGATAAGCTTTTCCGTTGAGAAAACGAAATAAACAGCGTACAATGAACGAGAAGCAATTGTGAACATTGGTTGAACAAGATTTTAGGCTTTATTGTGAACGTTCATGTGAAAAAACACACAACATGACTGTTCAAAAAAACACAACTTTCAAAACAAGGTGGAAATGAACATGAAACGACCTAATATTGTTATTCTTGGCGCAGGTTTTGGTGGACTGATCACAGCAGTGAATCTCCAGAAGACGCTTTCAGCTAGCGACGCGAACATCACGCTCATCAACAAGCATGATTACCATTATCAAACGACATGGCTCCACGAACCAGCGGCGGGAACGATGAAACCGGAGCAAGCTCGGATTTACATCAACGACGTTGTGAACCCGTCACGTGTGAAATTCGTCAAAGGAATCGTCGATCGCGTCGATACTACCGCTAAACAAGTATTACTTGAAGACGGATCGACGGTTGAATATGATTACGTCGTATTCGCGCTTGGCGGTGTACCGGAAACATTCGGGATTCCAGGTCTCAAAGAGAATGCGATGACAATCAGTTCATTGAACAGCGTCCGTAAAATCAAAGAACATATCGAGTACTCGTTCGCTCAATATAAAACGAACGGTTCAGCTGACCGCTCGTACGTGACAATCGTCGTCGGCGGCGCAGGGTTCACGGGCATCGAGTTCCTCGGTGAGCTCGTCAACCGCGTGCCTGAGCTTTGCAAACAGTATGACGTGCCACGTGAAGCGGTTCGCATCGTGAACATCGAGGCGGCTCCGACCGTCCTTCCTGGTTTTGACCCAGAACTTACGACGTATGCACAGAAATGGCTCGAGCGTAACGGTGTGGAGATGAAACTCGGCAACGGCATCAAAGGCGTTGAGCCTGGCGTCGTCACGTTCGGTCCGCTTCAAGGCGACACGACGGAGACGATCGCAGCGAACACGATTCTTTGGACAGGTGGCGTGAGCGGTAGTCCGATTATCGAGAAATCTGGCTTTGAGGCGGTCCGTAACCGTGTCATGGTCGAGGCGGACAACCGTGCCCCGGGTCACGACAACGTCTTCATCATCGGTGACTGCTCGGCTGTCATGGATCCGGTTTCGAATCGTCCATACCCGCCGACTGCCCAAATCGCGACGCAACAAGCGCATAATGTAGCGAAGAACATTGCCTCGCTCATTAACGGGAAACCAACATCGAAATTCAAGTATGAGAGCAAAGGAACAGTCGCTTCACTTGGTCATAACGATGGTATTGGGATCGTTATGGGTAAAAAGATCTTCGGTCGCAACGCTTCATTCATGAAAAAAGTGATCGACAACAAACACTTCCTGGAATTGAGAAAGTACGGTCTCGTCCTCAAAAAAGGTAAATTCTAAACAAGTTGATTAAGTAGCCTGTTCATCTGAACGGGCTACTTTTTTGATGACTCCTTATGGTTCACCTTTGACCTAATGGAAGCCGATTCGGTATAATAGACAACGGGAAAAGGGGGCAATCGCATGCATATCATCCAGGCTGTCATTGGGGCGATTCTTTATTTGGTCATCTTCTTCAGCATCGGTTTCATTTTGAATATGTTGCTTAAAAAAACATGGACGCTCGTGTTCATCTATCCGATTTTCGTCATTATGATGATTGATAACGTCAAGCTCTCAAGTTACATCACAGAGACATCGACCGCGCTCGCTAACGTTTATGAGCGGGTGCTCGGACTCCAGTTTTTGGATGTGTTCATGCTCGGTTTCGGACTACTCGGTGCAATTTTGGCCGGTGTCACGATCCGCTACCTGCGCAAGAGCGGTTACTCAATGTTTTAAAGACGACAGAAATGTTCGTCTTTTTTTGTTTTCCGCCTACTTTTTTAGAAGGCTAACCGATATACTAAATAAGATAACGATTTAATTAGTAAGGGATGCGATACGAATGACATTACCGATGTATACGATCAAGAAAGTGTTGAATAATAGCGTTGTCATTTGCCAACATGATCCGGAACCGGAAGTCATTCTACTCGGGAAAGGGATTGGCTTCGGCAAGAAAGCGGGCGATCTCGTCGACCCGGCCAGCGTCCCGGAGAAAGTATATCAACTGACGGACAAAGAAGAACAATCACAATATCGTGAACTCGTCAAACACGTCGATGAAGATTTCATCGCCTTTATGCAAGACATCGTCGGCTTCATTGAGAGCAACACGGGCAAGAAAGTTGACCAACATATCCATATCGGTTTGACCGACCACTTGTTCTTCACGATGAAGCGGATCGAGCAAGGAATGGAAGTGACGAATCCATTTTTACTCGAGACCGAATCGCTCTATCCGAACGAGTACGCCTTGGCTGAACGAATCGTCGATATGATTCATGAGCGGCTCGACGTGCTGTTGCCGGACGCGGAAATTGGATTTATCGCCCTTCATATCCATTCAGCGACGACGTTTAAAAACGTTCTCGAGGTGAACCGCCACAACCAAATCATCGGGCAAATCGTTCAGACGATTGAGAGTCGTTTGAACGTCAAAATGGACCGAAGTTCACTCGATTATAAGCGCTTACTTCGGCACTTACGGTACGCCGTTGAGCGGGTTGCGACGGGTGAGATGGTGGAGGCCCCACAAAAGATTGAAAAGGTATTGCGCGAAGAATATCCGCTATGCTATAGTACTGCTTGGGAGCTGATGGGCATCATGGAACGCGAATTAAAGCGTCCGGTCCCGCGAGGTGAAGCGACATATTTGACGATGCATCTCCAGCGCCTAACAAGTAGATAACTGATACCACGTATCTTACGTGTTACTGATTCGATCAGGCATGAGTAAGGAGTGGAACGCAACGATTTCTCTATGAGGAGAGGTCTACGTTCTATACCTTATTCATGCCTGTTTCTGTTTTTATAAACGTTCATTATGAAAACGTTTAGATACGTCGGTTGTCTGACATCTACAGTCGTCTTTCCGTACGAAACAATCACAAAAAGGAGGATTTATCATGTTTAAGCAGATCTTTGGTGTTCTTCAAAAAGTCGGTAAAGCGCTTATGCTTCCTGTAGCGATCTTGCCGGCAGCCGGTCTTCTTCTTGCATTCGGTAACGCGATGCAAAACCCGGCCCTCACATCACGCGCTGGTTGGTTAACGAACGAAGGCATTGTGAAATTCGCTCAGCTCATGGAGCAAGCGGGGGGCATCATCTTCTCGAACTTGGCACTCTTATTCGCAGTCGGTGTCGCAATCGGTTTAGCGGGGGACGGCGTTGCCGGACTCGCAGCCATCGTCGGATTCCTCATCATGAACAAAGTGATGGGTGTTTGGCTCGAACTCACACCTGAAGTCATCGCACAAGGTGACCCGGCTTACGCATCAGTACTCGGGATTCCAACGCTCCAAACAGGGGTATTCGGGGGGATTATCATCGGTCTGATTGCCGCTTGGGCATATAATAAGTACTTCAACATCGAATTGCCGCAATTCCTTGGCTTCTTCGCTGGTAAGCGTTTCGTCCCAATCGTCACGGCTGTCTTGGCTGTCGTCGCTGGGTTCGTCATGCTTCTCATCTGGCCACCAGTTCAGCACGGATTGAACTCATTCTCAAACTTCATGTTAGAAGAGAATCGCACGTTCGCGGCATTCATCTTCGGGTTGATTGAACGTTCATTGATTCCATTCGGTCTTCACCACATCTTCTACTCACCGTTCTGGTTCGAGTTCGGCTCGTACACAGATGCAGCGGGTAACGTCGTACGTGGTGACCAAGCGATCTTCTTCGCACAAATTCGCGATGGGGCTGAGCTCACAGCCGGTACGTTCATGACTGGTAAATACCCGTTCATGATGTTCGGTCTTCCAGCTGCAGCACTCGCCATGTACCACGAAGCACGTCCTGAACGTAAAGCAGTCGTCGGCGGCCTCTTGGCTTCGGCAGCCCTCACATCGTTCTTGACTGGTATCACTGAGCCGATTGAGTTCTCATTCTTGTTCGTCGCTCCACTCTTGTTCGCCGTACACGCAGTCTTCGCTGGCCTTTCATTCATGGTCATGCATATCTTGGACGTCAAAATCGGGATGACGTTCTCGGGCGGTTTGATCGACTACCTTCTCTTCGGTGTACTTCCTAACCAAACAGCTTGGTGGCTCGTCATTCCTGTCGGACTCGCGTTCGCGGTCGTTTACTACTTCGGATTCCGTTTCGTAATCCGTAAGTTCAACTTGAAAACACCGGGCCGTGAAGATGAAGTTGTTGAGCAATCAACGGCTACAGGTTCGGAACTTGCACAAGATATCCTCGTTGGTTTCGGTGGTTCGCAAAATATCAAACACCTTGACGCATGCATCACACGTCTTCGCGTCGAAGTGAAAGATAAGAACCTCGTCAATAAAGAAGAATTGAAACGTCTCGGGGCAGCTGGTGTCCTTGAAGTCGGTAACAACGTACAAGCGATTTTCGGACCACGTTCTGATGCATTGAAATCAGAAATGCAAGCGGTCATCGCTTCAGGTAACGAAAAGAAAGCAAACTAAGTGTTAAGCCAATCCGTTAAGGGTTGGCTTTTTTTGTATGGGTGAAACGGTTTCAGTCTACTAATAGGTGGGGAAAAGTAAGTATTCTGACAAAAGGAGGGACCATGATGTGGAAGAAAGTGTTCGGTGTTTTGCAGCGAATCGGGAAGGCACTCATGCTTCCGGTTGCGATTCTACCGGCAGCCGGTCTATTACTCGCATTTGGTACGGCGTTCCAAAACCCTGATCTCGTTTCGCTTTTACCTTTCTTGGAAAACGACGCACTCGTCCTCGTCTGGCAAGTCATGACCGATGCCGGGGATATCGTGTTTGCCAATCTAGGTCTACTGTTCGCTGTCGGTGTCGCCATCGGGCTAGCCAACGGGGACGGTGTTGCCGGGTTAGCAGCTATCGTCGGTTATTTGATTATGAACAAGGTCATCAGTACGTGGAACGGGATTACCGCGGAAATTGCCCAGGGTGACCCGGCCTATGCATCGGTACTCGGGATTCCGACGCTCCAAATGGGGGTGTTCGGGGGGATTATCGCAGGTCTCATCGCCGCATTCGCGTACAACAAGTACTTCAACATCAAGTTGCCGGACTTCTTAGGATTCTTTGCCGGGAAGCGGTTCGTGCCGATTGCGACCGCCGCGTTCAGTTTGGTGATCGGGATCGCACTCGCCTATATTTGGCCGCCGATCGGTTCGGCCATCAACACGTTCTCGAGCACGATCATTGAAGCGAACGTCGCCGTGTCTGCCTTCGTCTTTGGTTTAGTCGAACGATCGCTAATCCCGTTCGGTCTGCACCACATTTGGTATTCTCCGTTTTGGTTCCAGTTCGG
Source organism: Exiguobacterium sp. TNDT2 (assembly GCF_003331145.1). Classification (GTDB taxonomy): domain Bacteria; phylum Bacillota; class Bacilli; order Exiguobacteriales; family Exiguobacteriaceae; genus Exiguobacterium. The sequence continues at coordinate 127,398 of NZ_QLVE01000022.1, forward strand.
GGAATATACGAACCAAGCGGGAGATCTCGTCCAAGGGGACCAACGGATCTTCTTCGCTCAACTTCGTGACGGGGTCGAATTTACGGCCGGGACGTATATGACCGGGAAATTCCCGTTCATGATGTTCGGTTTGCCTGCTGCCTGTCTCGCCATGTTCCACACGGTCCCGAAAGAGCGTCGTAAAGACGTCGAAGGACTTTACTTCTCAGCAGCCCTCACTTCATTTTTGACGGGAATCACCGAGCCGGTCGAATTCTCGTTCGTCTTCGTTGCCCCTCTTCTCTTTGGTATTCATGCCGTCTTCGCTGGACTTTCTTTTATGACGATGCACTTGCTCAACGTTAAAATCGGGATGACGTTCTCGGGCGGACTCATCGACTATCTGTTGTTCGGAGTGTTGCCGAACCGGACAGCCTGGTGGCTCGTCATTCCAGTCGGTCTCGTCTTCGCAGTCATCTATTACTTTGGGTTCCGCTTCGCCATCACAAAGTTCGACTTGAAAATTCCGGGGCGCGAAACTGTCGCCGAAGGAAAAGGCGCCCGGACTGTCGTCGGGGACGATCTTCCGCATGAAGTGCTCGTCGGTCTCGGTGGACCAGAGAACATCAAGCACCTCGATGCTTGTATCACGCGTCTCCGGGTCACCGTGAACGATGTGAAACAAGTCGATAAAGACTTGCTAAAAGATCTCGGGGCGGCCGGGGTGCTCGAGGTCGGGGACAATATTCAAGCCATCTTCGGGCCGAAATCGGATACGCTCAAATCGCAAATCGCGGCCATCATCGAAGGCGGCGAGTATCGTGCGAAAGAGAAACCTGTGGTCACACCAGGTACTGCCAACAACCAAAACCATCAATTTTTGGCACCAATGTCGGGAACAATCTTGTCGCTTGATGACGTGCCAGACCAAGTCTTCTCAGGACGGATGATGGGGGATGGATTTGCGATTGAACCAAGCAATGGGAAAGTGGTTTCTCCATTCGCTGGTACCGTCACCACATTCTTCCCGACCAAACATGCGATCGGACTGCTCGCAGACGATGGACGCGAAATTCTCATCCACGTCGGTCTAGATACGGTCAACCTTAAAGGTGAAGGATTTGATGCGAAAGTGAAAGAAGGCGATCGTGTGAAGGCGGGCGACGTCTTATTGGAAGTCAATTTGGATTCGATTCGAGATAATGTCCCATCGTTAATCACACCGATCATTTTAACGAATGGTGATGGGAAACGAGTCATTGTCTCGTATGGAGAGACAATTGTCGCCGGGGAAGAACTCGACTTCCAAATCGTTGACCGGACCGAGTAACGTTTCTTAGCTTATATCAATCAATCGCACAACAGAATGCAACGCAAAAAAAGATTTGTCTCGACAAGAGACAAATCTTTTTTGTAGGCATCGACTTATTATTTTTTGATATCGAATTTTTCACTGAGGAAGTTCACGACTTCTTCAGCTGTATCCATGTTGAGGACATCGTTGACGATCGCTTCTGTTTCCGACTTCGTCAAACGCTTCACGAGGCTACGTGCGCGAAGGACGCTTGAAGCCGACATCGAGAACTCGTCAAGACCGAGTCCAAGAAGGATTGGAATCGCAAGCTCTTCTCCAGCCATCTCGCCACACATACCGACCCATTTACCAGCTTTGTGTGCTTCAGTGATGACGTTGTGGAGCAGGTTCAGGATGGCCGGGTTGAACGGTTGGTACAAGTACGAGACTTTCTCGTTCATGCGGTCCGCTGCCATCGTGTATTGAATCAAGTCGTTCGTGCCGACTGAGAAGAAGTCGACTTCTTTCGCGAATTGCTTCGCCATGACGGCTGTCGATGGGATCTCGACCATCATCCCAGTCTCGTAGTTACCGACAGCGATGCCTTCTGCTTTCAACTTCGCTTCTTCTTCGAGAAGGAGTGCTTTGGCCGCACGGAATTCTTCAAGTGTCGCGATCATTGGGAACATGATGGCGAGATCACCGTGCGCTGAAGCACGGAGAAGGGCGCGGAGCTGTGTGCGGAACAAGTCCGTCTCTTCGAGGCAAAGGCGAATCGCGCGATAGCCGAGGAACGGGTTCATTTCTTTCGGGAGGTCGAGGTAAGACAATTCTTTATCTCCACCAATATCGAGCGTACGGATGACGACTTGTTTGCCGTCCATACCTTCGAGTACTGCTTTATACGCTTTATATTGCTCTTCTTCCGTCGGGAACGTTTCTGAGTCCATGTAGAGGAACTCGGTCCGGTAAAGGCCGATGGCGTCAGCGCCGTTTTTCAATACGCCTTCGAGGTCGTTCGGTGTCCCGATGTTTGCCGCAAGTTTGACTTTGTGGCCGTCGGCTGTGACCGACTCTTCGTTGACGAGTTGTTTCAACTCTTCTTTATACGCTTCGAACGAAGCGCGTTTTTCAACGTATTCATTGACGAGTTCTTCAGACGGGTTGACGAACACATCGCCCTCTGTCCCGTCGATGACGACGAGGTCGCCGTTCTTGATTTCTTCAAGTGCTACTTTTGTACCGACGACAGCCGGGATTTCGAGTGAACGAGACATGATTGCCGAGTGAGACGTACGTCCACCGATGTTCGTCGCGAATCCTTTGACGAACTTACGGTTGAGTTGAGCCGTGTCAGACGGTGTCAAATCTTCAGCGATGATGATGACTTCTTCTGAGATTGAGGCTGGCGTCATAAATGTGACACCGAGAATGTGCGCCATGACGCGTTTCGTGACGTCACGAACGTCGGCAGCGCGCTCACGCATGTACTCGTTGTCCATCGATTCAAAAATCATGACCATCATTTGAGCGACTTCATCGAGCGCCTTCGCAGCGTTCATGTGTTCGCTTTCAATTTTGTCGTTCACTTGTGAGACGATCTCCGGATCTTCGACGATGAGCAAGTGGGCCGAGAAAATCTCTGCCTTGTCTTCACCGAGTTCACGAAGCGTGATTTGACGGATTTCTTCGAGTTCTGTTTTTGACTGAGCGATTGCCGCTTGGAAACGGGCTTTCTCAGCTGCTACGTCCTCGATTTTGTTTGTCGGGATGTCGAATGAAGGTGTCTCCATGACGAATGCTTTCGCAACTGCGATTCCTGCAGATGCGCCAATACCTTTAATGTGTGACATAAGCGTAGTCCCTCTCTTCAAAGAAATAGTGGTTTCCAACGTTATCTCGTTAGTTCTTACCCGAAATGAAAAAGGAACTAACGAAAACGTGGAAGATTAGAGTAGCAACGGTCTACTACTAGGGGAAGCCTCGACCGAACAAAATGGCTTCGCCTCAACAGGGAGGGATGCCTGATTGCGTACTTTCTTATCCTATCATAAAATAAATCATCGTCACAACGAGGAGTTGACGCCTGAATTCGAAGATTTATTGACTCTTACGCATACTGTTTCATTATTTCGCTGAAGTTCGTTATGCTAACCATATATAAAGAAGGGAAGTGGCAAACATGTATCAAGTGAAAGACCTGGATTGGAACGGTTCATATGACACGATTGTCGTCGGAATCGGCGCTGCCGACACGATTGAGGAAGGACTCGATTCATTGTTTAATGGACGCGTCAAAGCATTGATTCAATCGGCAGATATTTTAACGAAAACAGGTGAAGTGTCCATCGTCCCGACGTTTAAGGGAACGGTTAAACGGATCCTATTCGTCGGTCTCGGACAACGGAACGAAAATACGGTTGAAAATGTGCGCAATTGGTTCGGGAAAGTCGCCAAACACATCAAAGCCCGTGCCTTCACGGACGTCGCGGTCGCCCTCGACACGTTCGGACCGAACACGGCGAAACTGTTTGCCGAAGCGTATGAGATGGCGACGTATGAACACCCTACATACAAATCTGGGCCGAAACCGGCGAAACCGGACGTGACGATCACGTTGCTCGGGGCTGTTGCAGAGGAAGAGGCGTTGACTGGTGCCGCTTATGGACGTGGTGTCAATGTGGCGCGGTCGCTCACGATGATGCCGGCCAATATCTTGACGTCAGAAGTGCTTGCGGACTATGCGGTCGAGTTGGCCGAGCGTCACGGCTTTAAACATCGCATCATTGAGAAAGAAGAGATGGAAGGACTCGGAATGGGCGCGCTCCTTGCCGTCAACCAAGGGTCGACGATTCCGCCGAAGTTGATTGTGCTCGAATATCGCGGGGCTGGAGACGAGGCGCCTGTCGCTGTCGTCGGAAAAGGCGTCACATTTGATACGGGCGGTTACTCAATCAAGCCAAAAGACGGCATCGTCGGGATGAAAGGAGATATGGGCGGCGCCGCAACGGTAATCGGTCTATTCGAGACGCTTGCGACGACAAAACCGAACGTGAACGTCATCGGGGTCATTCCATCGACGGACAACATGATCTCAGGGGACGCATTCAAGCCAGACGATGTCATCACGGCGATGAACGGGAAGACGATTGAAGTGCTCAATACGGATGCGGAAGGTCGTCTCGTCCTCGCCGACGCCGTCACGTTCGCAAAGACGTATGAACCACAAGCGATCATCGATGTGGCCACGCTCACAGGGGGGGTGCTCGTCGCGCTCGGTACAGAAGTGACAGGTTGCCTGACGAACGATGCGTCGCTCTACGGCGCCTTAGAAGCTGCGAGCCGTGACACGAACGAACTAGTCTGGCAGATGCCATACTTCGATGTCTTCATCAATCAAGTGCGTAAGTCAGAAGTTGCCGACTTGAACAACTCACCGGGCCGTTACGGCCATATGATTTTCGGCGGTGCGTTCGTAGGTGAGTTCGTCGGTGACACGCCTTGGCTCCACCTCGATATCGCTGGGACGAGTGAACGTTCGGCCGCGAACGATCTCGGACCAAAAGGACCGACTGGCGTCATGGTGCGCACGCTCGCCTCGATGCTTGAAGGATGGGACCGTTGAAAATTGGATTTGTATTGATCGGTTTGGCCGTCGTCTCCGGTCTCGGATACACGGCTTGGCCAAGCCGTTTGTTGTTAGGGGTGACCGTCTTTTGTGCGGTGCTCGGAGTGTTGTTTTTGATGCAGGAGGGACGCCGTGGTCGGAGTAGGAATTGATGGCGCGCGCGGGAGCTGGGTACGAATCACGTACGACAGCATCTCGCTCTGTTTGACCATCTCAGAGAAGTTGGAAGATTTATTGATTGAAGGGGCCGTGCATTTTGTTGACATGCCAAAAGATTTGGGCTCGATCGACCAGCCGGACCGGACTTGTGATGCCTGGATGAGGTCGCAATTGAAAGAGCGGAAGTCATCGATTTTCACACCGCCGATTCAAGACGTGCTCATGGAAGCGTCTTATAGAGAGGCGAACGCGAAGAGTCGTGAACTGGTCGGAAAAGGAATCAGCAAACAAGCGTGGAACCTTGTGCCGCGGATTCGAGAGTTTCAAACGGTCACGGCGGCGGACGTCTATGAGTCACATCCGGAAGTGTGCTTCGCCGTCATGACGGGGAACGAGGCGCGTTTTAGCAAGAAGACCGAGGCGGGAGAACTCGAACGGATCGAGTTGTTGCGTCGCTATTCAAAAAGCTCGCCTTGGAAATGGAAGATGTCGAACGTGCAAGTCGATGACATTATCGACGCTTGTATGTTGGCCGTTGCCGCCTATGAGGCAGGTACGACCGGGATGGTGACGCATCCGGATCAAACTGAAGGCGTGCCGTTCGTTGCGGTACCGAAGACGAAAGAGCGATGACGCGTCATCGCTCTTTTGGTGTCGTCGGCCCGAGGACGAACCGCCACATATAGTGAAACACTTGGGCGTTATAGAGTGCCTTGAGCAGAACGGCCAAGACGGGTCCTAAGATGAAGCCGAGCACCCCGAACAGTTGTAACCCTACAAAAATCGAGATGAGGGCGGCGAGCGGGTCGAGCCCGATGTGAGAGCCGACGATTTTCGGCTCGGCCAAGTTGCGTTGGACGATGACGACGATATACAAGATGACGAGACCGATGGCAAGGAACCAGTCGCCCGTGACGGCTGCATAAGCAGCCCATGGCAATAGCAGGGTCCCGACGCCGAGGTACGGCAACAAGTCGAAGATAGCCGCTAGCAGGGCGAACGAGAACGGGTTGTCGACACGGAGAATGAGCATGCCGATTAAGACGATTCCGAATGTGATCGAGATGAGCGTCAATTGCGCCCTTACATATCCGAACAAGGCCAAACGTAAATTCGTCATGACGAGTTCGAACTCTTTGAATCCTTTTCGTTCATTTAAACGTTTAATCGACCGCATGTAGACGTGCCAATCTTTCGTGATGAAGAACCAGGCGAGCACGATGACGATGAACAAGAGCAAGACGAGCGGTAAGGCGCTCAAGATGTCTTGCAACAAGCCGGCGATTCCTCGGGACAAGATGCCGATCGCGGCGCCGAGTTGGACGCCGATCTCAGTGATGCCACCTTCGAGCGAGTCCGCTTGACCGGGGTTCAACCGTTGGATGCTGTCATAGGCATCGTTGACCAACGGGGCGAGCTTTTGATTAAACAAGCGTTGTATGTATTCAGTGAATGTCTCAATCTGAGCAGGCAGTCTTTCCGCCGCAATCGTCAAATAGCGGATGAGCTGGGTCACGACGATGGCAATCACGCCACTAACAATGCTCATGACGATCAACAAAGAAACAAGTGTCCCGAGAGCCCGGGGCAATTTAGTCTCACGCTCGAACCAATTGACGAGCGGGACCGTCAACAAGGATAACAAGAGAGCAAACACGAAAGGATACGTGTACGTGAAAAGAAGGCTCAGTCCTCGAACGACGAGAATGAGTCCAATGATGACGAGCAGAAAACGAAGTAATTGCCAAAGCCTAACTGGCGACACAGTACATGGCCCCTTTCTTAACAATTGGATTGAGCATAGTATACCATGTGACTGGTAAATACAGAGGATGGATAGGTGATTAACCATGAAAGAAATGCAACAAAAAGTTGATCAAATGATCATTCATTTGGGTGGATATTGGAAGCCTTTGTCGGGCCTTGCGCGATTATTAGAAGAAGTGGGCGAAGTAGGCGGTGCGCTTTATGATAGTGACCAAGTCGCTTTAGAAGAAGAATTGATGGACGTCTTTGTCATTTCTACATGCCTGGCTAATCAGTACGCGATTGAGTTAACTGATCAATCAAGATCCGGAGGCAGGCAATCGACAGATTATGCATATTATAGTCTTGTCCGAGAGGCTGGCGAAGTGGCTCGTATTTTAAATGCGTATGAAGGTGACAAGAAGTTGAAGGCGACGGCAACTCCTGGTTCTTTGCAACATCGGATCGAAGCGGTCCAACGGGCTGTATTTGACATCGCACAAATCATTGAGTTCGATTTGTATGCCAAAATTGGTGTGCTAATCGAAGATAAATCAGCGAGAGACTTTGGCCGATTCGATGAAACGCCTGACCCGATTACGGAATCATCGGTTCGCCTGTACAAATCATTCGTGCCAGGTCGATATTGGGGTGGAATTAAAGCTAAACCTTCAGAGACAGCGTGCCGATACAGAGAAAGAGAATATAACTTATCGCGTTTTTTCAAAATCGCTGTAGCGGAGGGGCTAGATGGCTTCGTCATTTGTCAGCCGAGTGAACCGATGACCGTCTTGTCTTCTTTTGAAGAGGATTGGCAATTACCAAGCACGTTTAAAGTCGAAGAAGAATGCCACGAATCTACCAAATTTATCATCATCCGGAAAAAATGCTAAAAAGATATTCCCCTTTTTAGTAAAAAATATTCATCTTTTTTTCAAATACTTACTTTTTTTTTAAAAGCGTTATGCTAATATGAAGTTGTTGTTAGTAGTAAGTAGCCCGAGAAGAAAGGAATATTTTGGATGAAAATGAAGCTATTGAAAGTTGCCCTCATCTTATCGCTCTTAATGTTCGGTGCCCAAATCCCTTCGATTGAAGCATCTACGTTAGACGGCGAGACGACTATCAATTTGAACGTCCGATCGACTCCGAACGTATATGGAAAATTAATCACTACATTGCCAAAGGGTACTAAAGTAAAATATGGTACCTATAACAAATCATGGCATAAATTGTATATGAATAATCGTACGTACTATGTTTCGGCCCCGTATATTAAACGAATTAGCGCGTCTCCGACAATGCTATCGACGCAAAGCACCGAATCGACGGGTGTGACGACTGAGAACTTGAATATACGCGTATCGTCGCATCGTGACGCCAGAATTATCACTACGCTAAAAAAAGGCACGGAAGTCCGTCATACGGAGCATAACCGCTCATGGTCGAAAGTGTTTTTAAATGGCAAGACGTACTATGCGGCTAGTGCTTATATCGCACCAAAGTTAACCGTTTCAGCTCCAAAAAAACAGGTGGGATATACGAACCGTAATATTCAATTGTTCAATGGGACGCTCCAATCATCATCGGTCGTAAAAACCATTCCGGTCAATCAGGCGATTACGTTTAGCATTCATAACTCGAGTTGGTCTGTAGTGTATGAGGGAACTAAATCATACTTTACTCCGACAAGAGGGATCACTGCGGGAACACTAAAACCAGCGACTACAAAAGAAACCGGTTATGCGAACCGTGAACTTAAATTGTTTGGAGCGCGTAATCAGGCCTCGGCGGTTTTAAAAGTGCTTCCGCTCAATGCGGTCATTGAGTCTAGCAAATACAATTCGAGTTGGTCGACTGTCTATATTGGCAACGAAACGTTCTTCACAGCTACAGCGTGGATTACACCGGGTGCCGTTCCAGTTGAACCGCCGCCGACGATGACACCGGAACCGGTTGAGACGAAGTCACAAGGATACGCCAACCGTGACCTCAACTTGTTCGGGAAAACACACCAAAGTTCATCTGTCTTGCTCGTCTTGCCACGGTATACGGCAGTCACGTATAGCCCATACAATTCGAGTTGGTCGAAAGTCTATATCGGTACTAAAACTTACTTCACACCGACTTCTTGGCTCACGCTCGGTAAAGCTCCAACTGCACCAGCGGCTGTACCTCTAGGGAAAGTCTATGTCAACACACCAGGCGATGTCTTGAATGTTCGTTCTAGCGCTTCAGCGAGTTCGACTATTCTTGGCCGGCTCTCTCACGGTACTGAAATCGAGCATTATGGATCAGCAAACGGGTTTTACAAAGTCAAATTTAACAATCGTGACGGCTTTATTTCAACTGTGTTTGCATCGACGGTAAAACCTAGCACGGAGACTGCTGTCATTGTGCTCGACGCAGGTCATGGCGGAACAGACCCAGGAGCAGGCCGCAGCTCTCTATATGAAAAAACGGTCGTTCTTGACGTGACGAAGCGGGTCGAAGCTTATCTTCGCTCGAAGTATGGATATGAAGTCCGCTTGACTCGATCGACTGACGTGTATTTGACACTCGGTCAGCGTGTGCAAGCGGCTAAAAACCTGCGTGGCGATTTGTTCGTCAGTTTACACACGAACGCAGCAGGTTCGACTGCCGCGCAAGGGATTGAAACGTTCTACTCGACGAGCTCGGCGCATAGCGCGAAAAGCCGCGTACTCGCCACGAACATCCAATCGAACTTGCTAGGTAAAATGTCTGGAATGAGAAACCGCGGCGTCAAGACGGCGAATTATTACGTCATCACTTATAATACGATGCCATCTGCGCTCGTTGAACTCGGTTTCATCTCTTCTCCTTCAGATATTGTCCACCTCCGAAGCACTACTTCCCGCCAACGGATGGCAGAAGGTGTCGCCGAAGGGATTGCTCAGTACGTACGCGCTTACCATTAAATTTTATCCGTTAAAAATGCCCCGACTCACGATGAGTCGGGGCATTTTGTGCTCACAGGTCGTCAAAGCCGTTGGCGTCGGTGACTTTCGCGTACGAACGTGATTTTTGTTCGAAGAAATCCGATTTGGTCGCATTCAGCGAATCGTCTGAGTAGGCGCGGATCCACGGCATGACATCCTCGTTGAACCCATCATACAGATCGTTCAAGCCGATGACACGGAGACGCTTGTTGGCGAGGTACTTGACGTAATCGCGCATCTCACTGACATCGAGTCCATCGAGGTCGCGAAGGACGTACTCACACCATTCCATTTCGAGGTCAACGGCTTCCGCCATCGTGTCATAGACGAACTGACTGAAGCTGCCGTCCGCGTCGATTTCCGGATTTTCCGTTAGGACGGCCCGGAGTAGCTGGCTGACGAAATATGAGTGTTGCATCTCGTCGCGCTGGATATAGCTGATCATTGTCGACGTGCCGACCATCTTCTGGTGGCGTGCCAAGTTGTAGAAGTAGGCGAATCCGGAATAGAAGTTGATGCCTTCAAGAATAATCGAGGCGACGAGTGATTTGGCGAACGTCTCGGCCGTCTGATCGGCACGGAAGTCCTCATATAAGTCCAAGATGAATTGATTCCGTTTCATGACCATCTCGTCGTCTTTGGCGATATCGAAGATACGATTTTGTTCGCTCAGCGGAACGAGGCTCGAAAGGACGTAGCTATACGATTGGTTATGGACGACTTCTTGTTGGGCGATGACGGCAAGCACGGCGTGTACTGACGAGTCTGATGAGAACATCGATGACTCGAGGATGTAGCGTGTCTGCACCGAATCCAAAATCGATAGCAAGCCGATGATGCGTTTGAAGGCGTCTTGCTCGCGCTCTGTCAACTGCGGCCATTGCTGCATATCTTTCGACATGGAGATCTCATCCGGAATCCAAAAGTTCGAGAGCAGTTGCTTATAAATAGTGTAAAACTGCGGATAGGCGATGTCGTTCCAATTGACGATGGAACTCGTCTCGCCTCCGATAATGGCAGTTGCCCGGTTAGGATGTTTGGGCGACAGTAGTTTGATCTTTTGAATGGTCATGGACATATACTCCTTCTTCGGCGTTTCTAGCCAACCGTTCGGTCCAATGACGGACGTTGTACGGCTGATTGCGCGGCGACTGTTCAATTTTCAACGTCTCACCGGCGAGGGGGATCCCGTATTTCGAAAGGTGGTACGCCATCTCATCGACCGCCCGACAGAAGTGGACGAACATCTTGTCGCCCGTCCCGAACACGGCGGCTTGGCGAAGCTTCACGTTGAGTTCTTTCAACACAAGACGGAATGTGTCTTTCATCTCGTCCGGCAAGACGCCGTCCGCCCACGTGTACGACCCGAAATAGACGAGGTCGTACGTGGCGAGCGATTGGGCTTCACGGTGGCCGATGCGGTCCGCTTCATACAGGGTGACGCGGTCGCCCCGATGGACGTGGGTCGCCTGAATCAACTCGGCGACTTCTTCAGTATTTCCGCTCATCGAACTGTAGACGATTGCGACGTTCATGATTGGTCCCACCTTTCTGATACGTGACGTTACGAGGCACACGATTCACATTCGTCGACTTCGACGGTCGTCGAACGCGTGTAGTAGATTGATTTCATTCCGAGCGACCATGCCTCGAGGTGCATCGAGAGGAGCTCGGTCGCTTTGACGTCGTTTTTGACATAAAGGTTGAAGCTGATCGCTTGATCGATGTGACGTTGGCGTGAAGCGTTTTGACGGATGCTCCAGAGTTGGTCGACTTCGAACGCCGATTTATAGAACCAGTTCGTCTCTGGGTTGAGGTCAGGGACCGTCACCGGGATCTTATAGTTTTTCTTCTCTTCCGAGTAGACCTTCTTATAGACCGGGTCGATTGACGCGGTGCTGCCAGCGATGATGGCCGTCGACGAGTTCGGAGCGACCGCCATCATATAGGCGTTGCGGACACCGTTTTGGTGGACCGCTGCGGCGAGACCGTCCCAATCGAGTTCGTCGTGTGAGCGGTAGTTGCGGCGCTTGAAGTACTCACCCGTGTGCCATTCCGATCCTTCGAAAACCCCGAACGCGCCTTTTTCTTTGGCGAGTTCCATCGAGGCTTGAATCGTCAAGTAGGCGATTTTCTCGTACAGCTTCTCCGCGTACTGGACGGCATCGACCGATTCCCAACGGATGCCTTCAAGTGCGAGCAGGTGATGCCAGCCGAACGTGCCGAGTCCGACGGCGCGGTATTTTTGGTTGGTGATCATCGCTTGTGGGACTTCGATCGTGTTCAAGTCGATGACGTTGTCGAGCATCCGCATTTGAATCGGGATGAGTCGCTCGAGGACGTCCGATTTGACGGCCCGGGCGAGGGCGATCGAGCTCAAGTTACAAACGACGAAGTCACCAGGCGTTTTCGTGATGACGATTTTTCCGTCCGCTGTATACTCTTCGTCGATCGTCGTCGGCGACATGTTTTGCGCGATCTCTGAGCAGAGGTTCGAGCTGTAAATCATACCCGCGTGTTTGTTCGGGTTGGCGCGGTTCACGGCGTCACGGAAGAACATGTATGGGGTTCCTGTCTCGAGCTGTGAACGCATGTAGCGTTTCACGAGGTCGATGGCCGGTACCGTTACGCGTGAAAGTTCCGGCGTATTGACGCACGCCATGTATTTCTCCGTGAATGAACCGCCGTTCTCTGTCTCATCGTAGAAGTCTTCGAGGCTGAAGCCCATGACCGTACGAATCTCGTGCGGGTCGAACAAGTGCCAGTCGCCACGTGCTTCGACCGTACGCATGAACAAGTCAGGCAAGCAGACGCCCGTGAACAAATCGTGAGTCCGAAGGCGCTCGTCCCCGTTATTCAATTTCGCATCGAGGAACTCGAAGATGTCCTTATGCCAAATGTCGAGGTAGACGGCAATCGAGCCTTGGCGCATGCCGAGCTGGTCGACCGAGACGGCCGTGTTGTTCAGTTGCTTCATCCAAGGGAGCGCGCCACTTGAGACGCCTTTGAAGCCTTTGATGTCGCTGCCGCGTGAGCGGATTTTGCCGAGATAGACGCCGATTCCGCCGCCGCCTTTCGAGAGCGTGGCCACGTCCGTGTTCGAATCGTAGATGCCACGGAGTGAGTCGTCGACCGTATCGATGAAGCATGAGCTGAGCTGCCCGTATGATTTTCCGGCGTTCGAGAGCGTCGGTGTAGCAACCGTCATATAGAGGTTCGATAGTGCCCAATATGCTTCTTCGACGAGTGTCACACGTTGGTCAGCGTTCTCTTTTTGCATGAGCGTCATGGCGATGACCATGAACCGCTCTTGCGGCAACTCGTACAAGTTTTTGACGTGGTCGCGGCCGAGGTAACGGTCTGCTAACGTCCGGAGACCGATGTAGGTGAACATGCGGTCACGTGACGGGTCGATCAATGTCTCCAAGTAGGCGATGTCTTCTTTCGAATACGTATCGAGCAAGGCCGAGGTGAAGATGCCTTTTGTCGTGAGCGTCTCAATCATCGGATAGAGCGCACCGTAACGCATCGAGGCGTCATAGCCACGGTTTCGTGCCGCTTCTAAATAGAGGCGGTTTAAGTACATCTCAGTGGCAACGAACGTCCAGTCCGGCTCTTCTGCCTGCAACATATCGAGGGCGTGCATCGTCAAGAGTTCATATACTACATCTTGTGTCAGTGTCTTTCCTTCGAGCGCTCGAACGGCTCGTTCTTCGTATCGTTCGACACTAAGCTGTGGGTAGCGTTGTTTTAATGATTGAATCAATGTCGAGACGTCAGTAAGGGTCGGCGTAGCAGCCAACATCGTCTCGTGATGGATAGGGGATGTCAAAACGATCACTCCTTCTTCAGATGTAGATATTATAAAAGTATAACTCAAAACACCCTACGTTGCGTCAATATATAGTTAAAAGCGTTTTTAGCTTTTAACTATATATTGACGTTTTCTTGTCTTTTTAATCATAAATCACCTATATTTAGTTTTGCAATCTTGACATTCAGCAAACTGTCGACTCTCGGATTACTTTTACTCAAAAACGGCGCTGTCAACCGATTTGAGATGAGATATGAGATAGAAAAAAGTTTGAGCGACGGTTAAACGACAGCACATTAATTTTTATGTAAGCGGTCAATCGAGAAGCGAACGACCTCATTCGGCAGTTGCCTTCGTTATTTTTCGAGAAAATCCTGCTTCTTTTCACTGTTGATTCATTACTATATATAGTGGTCGCTTGTTTTTGAAAACGAGGGAAATTTGCACACTCACTAGCATCGAACTGAAAAGTGAGGTAGATTGAGGGAGTACGATTTGAAATCAAGGCAAAAAGAAGGGTTTAACAAATGAGAGCAGAAGACTTATTATTAGCATGGGACCCACTCGGTTACGGGCTTGGGTCGTATGGACCAGAGTTTGACGATATCGCCTTGGCGCTCATTCACGTCGATTCAATTGATCAATTGGATGACGTGATTCGGCAGATTTTGACAGACGCGTTCGGCGACTGTCCAGGTGAACCGGAAACGCAGGCCATGGCGGCACGATTACTCGCGTCTTCAGAATCTTGTCAACTATAAGGGGGAACCACGATGTTACGTATCGATCCAACACCGAATCCAAATGCAATGAAAATCACACTTCCAGAGAACGTCTTCGGCGCGAAAAGCCAAAGTGTGAAAGCCGGCGAAGAGACGGACCAGCCGCTTCTCGCGAAACTCGTCGCCATCGAAGGCGTCGAGAGCGTCTTCGCCTACGGTGATTTCGTCACGGTATCAAAAGAAAACGGCGTCAGCTGGGAAGCCATCTTGCCGCACGTCGAAACTGCTTACCGCGGATGAACCCGCTCGTTTCTATCGTCGTCCCGGTCCATTCCCGGGAGATGGAACTGACGGAACTATTGGAGAGCTTGGTCGTCCAAACGTTTCAACAGTTCGAAGTACTTGTAATCAATAATGACGGGCCGCCAAAACAGCATCTTTTGGCGCCTTTTTTGAATCGATTATCGATTCGCTATATCGAGCTCGGCGAGAATCATCACGTCAAAGCTCGCAATCGCGGCGTACAAGAGGCGAGCGGCGACTACATCCTGTTGCTCGACGATGATGATTTGCTCATGCCGACCCATATCGAGCAAGCGCTCGACGACATCCGCTCGGCTGACCTCGTCTTCACGGACGCGGAACTGTTCCGCTTCACGTGGGAAAAAGGGCGCCGGTGCGTCACCGACTGGGAGGCATTCGCCTACGACCTCGATTTAAAACGGCTTCGCCAGGACTCGACGTTCATCCCGTCCGGTACGCTGTATCGGAAACAGCTCCACGACGACATCGGTCCGTTCGACGAAGCGGTCTACAACTATTGGGACTGGGATTTCATTTTACGTGTCAGTGAGGTCGGGACGATTCGGCATCCCGCGCGCGCGACCGTGCTCTATGCGTTCAACGGCACCGACAATCTGTCGGCCAAACAAGATGAGACGCGTCGTCGTTACTTTAATCGATTCTGTCACAAGCACGGCCTCGTCGATATGGAGATGAAAAACTTCCATATCGTTCAAGCCGAGCGACGGGACTATGTGAGACAGACAGAGAGAACGTTCACAGGGGCGTTCCCCGGTAGAACGGAAGGAGAATAACTATGTATACATCGAAAGAATTAGAACTGCTCGAGTTGCTCGAAGAGAAAGGTTACCTCGAGACGAAACTGTTGGCGAACTTGCTCGCGACTGACGAGGCGACTGTTGAGGCGATGCTCGAAAAGTTCAAGGCGGACGGCATTTTGCTCGGCTTCCGGGCGATGGTCAACTGGCAAAAAATCAATCGCCACGATGTCACGGCGTTCATCGACGTCAAAGTCACACCGAAACGGGGTCGTGGTTTCGATGAGGTCGCGGAACGCATTTATCGCTTCCCGGAAGTGACGGCGCTTTACTTAATGTCAGGGGCTTACGACCTGCAAGTCGTCATTCGAGCGAACTCACTTCAAGACGTCGCGTCGTTCGTTTCGGACAAATTGTCACCGCTTGACTCGGTCGTCTCGACGACGACGCACTTCAAATTGAAGACGTATAAGCACGATGGTATTTTATTCACCCCACAAGTCGAAGATAAACGGTTGAACATTACGCCATGAAGTCACTATCCCAACAAGTCGTCTCCATGAAGCCGTCCGGCATCCGCCGCTTCTTCGATTTAGCGCAAACGATGGAAAACGTCGTCTCTCTCGGGGTGGGAGAGCCGGATTTCATCACGCCATGGAACGTGCGCGAGGCGAGCTATGCGGCGCTCGAGCAAGGTTACACGGCCTATAGCGCGAACGCCGGTCTCCTCGAGTTACGTCAAGAAATCGCGAGTTATATGGCGGACCGGTTCGGGGCGACGTATGACCCGGCGACGGAACTGATCGTCACGACGGGCGCGTCGCAGGCGCTCGATATCGCCTTCCGGGCTCTCCTCAACCCAGGTGACGAGGTCATCGTCGTTGAACCGGCTTTCGTTTCGTACGGGCCGCTCATCGAGCTCGCCGGCGGGACGGTCGTCCCGGTCGCCTGTCGTCCGGAGAACGGGTTCCGTTTGGACCGCGCTGACGTCGAGGCGGCCATCACCGAGCGGACGAAGGCGATGCTCCTCTGCTTCCCGTCAAACCCGACCGGCGCGACGATGACGGGTGAAGAACTCACCGAAATCGCAGAACTCGCGACGAAACACGATCTCTGGGTCGTCAGCGATGAGATTTACGCCGAACTGTCTTATGATGAGCCGTTCACGAGCTTTGCGACGCTCCACGACATGCGCGAGCGAACGATCGTCGTCAACGGGTTCTCTAAGGCGTTCGCGATGACAGGCTGGCGGCTCGGCTTCACGTGCGCACCGGAAGTCGTGACGCGGGAGATGCTCAAAGTCCATCAGTACGGGATGATGTGCGCCCCGACGCTCGTCCAATTCGGCGGTCTCGAGGCGCTCAGGAGCCGAGACCAGCATGTCCCGAAGATGGTGAAGAGCTATCGGCAACGCCGCAACTACTTCATCCAGGCCTTGAATGACGCCGGTTTGCCGACACACGTACCAGGCGGCGCGTTCTACGCCTTCCCATCGATTCGCCATACGGGCTTGACGAGCGAAGAGTTCGCCGAACGTCTCTTGCTCGAGGAACGGGTCGCGGTCGTACCGGGCAACGCGTTCGGTGCGAGCGGTGAAGGGTTCGTCCGCGCCAGTTACGCGACGTCGGTCGAACAATTACAAGAAGCGATTCGTCGCATCGATCGGTTCATGAAACAGTTCGAAGTGACGACGACAGTGACAGACTCTCAGCGATGAGGGTCTGTTTTACGTTTTAGTGGTATATTGGATAGGAAAAGACGAGTGAGGTGAAGTCATTGGAACGAGTGGATTTTATAGCAATCGGATGTGGCCCATACAATCTCGGATTGATGGCGCTCAGTGAAGCGACGTCATTGAAGGGTGTCTGTTTTGAGGAACGGGAGGACTTCAAGTGGCATGAAGGCATGCTGCTCGAGTCGGCGACGATGCAGACGCATTACTTATATGATCTCGTAACGCTTGCCGATCCGACGAACCGGCACAGTTATTTGAACTACTTGAAGCAGGCGGGCCGACTGCAAACGTTCATCGCCCAAGAGAGCCCGACGATTCCACGGACGGAGTTCAATCTGTATTTGCAATCGGTCGCCGTCTCGCTCGACACGATCAAGTTCTCGCACCGGGTCGTCGACGTCCGTCCGGCAGCGGATGGGTTTCTCGTCACGGTCGAGGCACCTGCTGGGGAAACGGTACTGTCGGCACGCCACGTTGTCGTCGGCACGGGGGCGGAACCGCTCGTCCCAGACGCCTTCCAAGACGTCATCCATACGAGCTCATATCGGATGGAGCGGGAGCGATTGCTTGAAACCGATCGCATCGTCGTCATCGGCAGCGGCCAGAGCGCGGCTGAGGTGTATCTCGATTTGTTGAGTCGATCCGATAAAATGCGGCAACAAATCGATTGGGTGACGCGCTCGGACGTGTTCGAGTCGCTCGAGAGCGGCAAACTCGGGGAAGAGATCTTCAGCTTGTCGTACGTCGAGTATTTCAATCGATTACCGTACGCGGAACGTGAGCGACTTGGGAAGTCGTTCGAACGATTCCGCAATGGCGTCAATCCGGAGACGCTCCGTGCGATTTACGGATTTTTGTATCATCGGACGGCGGATGGGTCGGACCAAGCGACGAACTTGTACACGCAAATCGAAATTGAACGCGTGTCGCATGAATCGAGTTATCTTGTCGAAGGGACCCACCAACATACCGGTGAATCATTCACGAATGAATATGATGCGGTCGTGGCGGCGACAGGTTATCGTCCGTGCATCCCAGCGTGGGTCAAACGGTTTGACATCGAATGGGAAGCGAAAGATCAGTGGCGTGTCAACAACCGCTATCAAATCGCGACGGAGACTCGGTTGACCGGCAGTCTGTTTACCCATACGAACTTGGAACATTCGCACGGGCCGGCGGCAACGAATTTAGGGATGGCCGTATATCGGAACGCGATTATGTTGAATGAAATGGTAGGGAAGACGGTGTTTGAGGTGGCCGCACAGCGACCGTTTACAAGCTTTTGAACAAAAAAAGGGCTAGGCGTTAGCCTAGCGGAATCAGGGGGGAATACTTGAAGTCTTGCTTGATTTGTATTTACCCGACCCATTGACTTTGAAACACGAAAATAATCCCAAATAATCTTTTTTACTAATTTCTACACTTTATCGAAAAAAGTATGTTATAGTAAGTTGATGAATTTAGCATAGGAGTGTTTGTAATGGCAAAATACGAAAAAGATCAAGTTTTAAAAGGTAAAGTAACAGGAATCCAACCTTTCGGTGCGTTCGTCGCACTCGACGACGAGACTCAAGGTCTTGTCCACATCTCTGAAATCTCACACGACTATGTGAAAGACGTGAACGAGTACGTTCAAGTCGGTCAAGAAGTTGAAGTGAAAATTCTTGATGTTGATGAAGCATCTAAGAAAATCAAGCTTTCAATGAAAGCGACACAAGAAGCTCCAAAACGCGAGAAGTCGGCTAAGCCAGCTCGTCGTGGTGCACCACGCCGTAACGAGGCTTCAAACTTCAAGCAAGAAGAAGCTCCAGGATTCACTGTCCTCAAGGATAAACTCGAAGACTGGATCAAAAACACGAACTTCAAGAAGTAAGTGATTGAGACGGCCTGCCATTGTGCAGGTCGTCTTTTTTTGTACAGGAAATATGCGCCTTGCTCTCGAACTGTACAGAAAAGGAGTGAACATTATGAGAATCGGAATCATCGGTACGGGCGGGATTGCCAAGACCGCTCATATCCCGCAATACATCGCGGCAGGCGCCGACGTCGTCGCCGTCATGAATCGGACGCGCAAACGCGGAGAAAAGGTGGCCCAAGAATTTGGGATCGCCCGCGTCTATGGGACGGTCGAGGAAATGCTCGCCGCAGAACAACTCGATGCGGTCAGCGTGTGTACGCCGAACGCACTTCACAAAGCGCAAGTCATCGCCGCGCTCGAGGCAGGGTGTCACGTTCTCTGCGAGAAGCCGCCTGCCATATCGGCGCGCGAAGCGAACGAGATGCTCGAAGCGGCTCGGAAGGCAGGGCGGACGCTACATTACGGATTCCATTACCGGCACCGGTCAGATACCCAATTATTAAAACGGATGATCGCTGCCGGCGAGCTCGGTCACGTCTATGCGGCGACCGCGCTCGCTCTCCGGCGCCGTGGTATCCCGGGCTGGGGCGTGTTCACGGATAAGAAACTGCAAGGAGGCGGTGCACTGCTCGATATCGGGGTACATATGCTCGACCTCGCCCTCTATTTGATGGATTATCCGCAGCCGGTCGATGTGGTCGGTCACGTCGGTCAATATCTTGGGACGCGACCTGGCGTCGGTCTGATGGGTGATTGGGACGCGGAGGCGTTCTCGGTCGAAGACACGGCACGGGCGATGGTTACGTTCGATAATGGGGCATCTTTGTTTTTAGACTCGAGTTTCATGGCCAATGTCGAGGCGGCGGACACGATGCGTGTCGAATTGCGCGGCACGAACGGTGGGGCGTCGCTTTTCCCACTTGTCATCCATACGGAAGAGCATGGCGCGTTGTTCGATAAGACGCCGGCCCATCTCGCGCTCGAAGATCCGTATGCAAGACAAATTCAAACGTTTCTCGAGGCGTGCCGTCAGGAGCCGTCGTATCAGCAAGCAGAACAGGCGGTGACGCTCCACACGATTATCGACCGTATCTACACTCAGGCCTGATTGCTTTTCAATCATAAAAAACAGGGTATATAGTGTAGGTGTTACATATTTTCGAAGGAGGATGAACCATGCACAACTTTGAATACAAGAACCCGACGAAACTTATTTTCGGGACTCATCAAATCGAAAAACTCGCGAGCGAGTTACAGGCGCTTGACGCCAAGAAAGTGATGCTCGTCTATGGAGGCGGGAGCATCAAGAAGAATGGCACGTACGAAGAAGTCGTGGCCGAGTTAAACAATGCTGGAATCGACTACGTCGACTTCTCAGGCGTCGAGCCGAACCCACGGATCGAGACGGTACGTCGCGCGGTCAAACAAGCACGCGAAGAAAACATTGACGCCTTGCTCGCCGTCGGCGGCGGTTCGGTCATCGATTGCACGAAACTCATTTCGGTGGCCATCCCATACGATGGCGACGCTTGGGACATCGTGCTCCGCGACCACATTCCGACAGAAGCGATCCCGTTCGGTACGGTGCTCACGCTGGCTGCCACAGGTTCTGAGATGAACTCAGGTTCGGTCATCACGAACTGGGAGACGCAAGAGAAGTACGGCTGGGGCCACCCGCTCGTCTATCCGACATTCTCAATCCTCGATCCGCGCTACACGGTGTCGGTACCGAAAGACCAAACGATTTACGGTATCGTCGACATGATGAGCCACTGCTTCGAGCAGTACTTCCACCCGAACCATGCGCCGGTCCAAGAGCGCATGACGGAAGGCGTGTTGAAAGCGGTCGTCGAATCGGCACCTAAACTCGTCGACGATTTAGAGAACGTCGACTTGCGCGCCATCATCTTGTTCGCTGGAACGATCGCCTTGAACGGTGTGCTCCAAATGGGCGCCTCGGGCGACTGGGCATCCCATAACATCGAGCATGCGGTCTCGGCCGTCCATGACATCCCGCATGCCGGCGGACTCGCGATCTTGTTCCCGCGTTGGATGGAACACGTTCTTGATGAAGACAATGCAGCCCGTTTCGCACGTTTAGGAACAGAAGTGTTCAATGTCGAACCGGCTGAAACAGACTTAGAGACGGCGAAGCGAACGATTGCAGCAATCCGTACCTTCTTTGATCAAATTGGAGCACCTAACTCGCTCCGTGACTATGACATCGATGAGTCGACATTTGATGCCATCCTCGATTCGGCGATGAAGCGCGGTGCGTTCGGACGTTTCCGTACACTTGAGCGCGAAGATGTGGCGGCGATTCTTGAGTTGAGCAAATAAGGCGATTTAATGCCTATTTTGCAATAATGATTGAACGAATCCGACGTTTCCGTTTATGATGGGTCATGTATGGCTCTTCAATGAGCGATTTATAAGGAGGAAATGACATGTCAACTGTACGTTTCGATTATTCAAACGCCCTGTCTTTCGTCGGGGAACACGAAGTCGATCAATTGCAAGAAACCGTGAAAGCAATGCATTCGGTCATCCATGACCGCAGCGGGGCAGGTAGCGATTTCCTTGGGTGGGTCGACCTTCCAACAAACTACGATACGGATGAGTTTGCCCGCATCAAAGCGGCCGCGGAACGAATCCGTGAGAACTCGGACGTCCTCGTCGTCGTCGGGATCGGCGGATCATACCTCGGCGCACGCGCGGCCATCGAGATGCTCCAACATTCATTCTTCAACGTGTTGGCTAAAGAAGAGCGCAACGCGCCACAAGTCTTCTTCGCCGGTCACAACATCTCATCAACTTATTTGACGGAGTTGCTCCAGGTGCTCGAAGGCAAGGACGTCTCAGTCAACGTCATCTCGAAGTCGGGAACGACGACAGAGCCGGCCATTGCGTTCCGCGTCTTGAAACAGTTCATGGAAGACAAATATGGTCAAGACGGTGCCCGTGAGCGTATTTATGCGACGACAGACCGTGCCCGTGGCGCCTTGAAGACGCTTGCGGATGCGGAAGGTTATGAGACGTTCGTCATCCCGGATGACGTCGGCGGTCGCTTCTCGGTCCTCACACCAGTTGGACTTCTTCCGATCGCGGCGGCAGGCATCGACATCGACGCCCTCATGGAAGGTGCACGCGATGCCCAAACGGCTTACTCGTCTCCGAACTTGGCGGACAACGAAGCGTACCAATACGCGGTCGTCCGTAACGCCTTGTATGCGAAAGGCAAGTCGATCGAGTTGCTCGTCAACTACGAACCGGCTCTTCACTACGTGTCAGAGTGGTGGAAACAGCTTTATGGCGAGTCAGAAGGAAAAGACAACAAAGGGATTTTCCCGGCGGCAGTCGATTTCTCGACCGACCTCCAC
Source organism: Exiguobacterium sp. TNDT2 (assembly GCF_003331145.1). Taxonomy (GTDB): domain Bacteria; phylum Bacillota; class Bacilli; order Exiguobacteriales; family Exiguobacteriaceae; genus Exiguobacterium. The sequence goes on from NZ_QLVE01000022.1 coordinate 149,734, forward strand.
TCGATGGGGCAATACATCCAGGAAGGTCGTCGTGACTTGTTCGAGACGGTCATCCGTGTCACGAACGTCCGTCATGCGATGAACGTGCCGGAAGACGCGCAAGACCTCGACGGCTTGAACTTCCTCGCCGGCGAAACGATTCAGTTCGTGAACGACAAGGCAGCTGAAGGAACACTTCTCGCCCACACGGACGGAGCAGTCCCGAACCTTGTCGTCGAATTGCCGGAGATGACGCCGTACCACCTCGGTTACTTGTTCTACTTCTTCGAGAAGGCATGCGCGATGAGCGGATACATCCTCGGTGTGAACCCGTTCAACCAACCAGGTGTGGAAGCATACAAAGCAAATATGTTCGCGTTGCTTGGAAAACCTGGTTACGAAGAGCAAAAAGCTGAGCTTGAAAAGCGTTTGAACCAGTAATTTCGAGTAGGTCCGCTCCGGCGGGCCTATTTTTTTGTTTGAAACTAGGGGAAGACAAGGTAAAGTGAGAGTAGACAGGGGAAAGAAAGGGATGGACTATGTTGACATTCATGGACTACTATCACAATAAAGTCGAGTTGAGCTTCGCACATTATCCATTTTCGGATACGCCGCTCCACGTCTGGGTCGTCGCCCGCTACGAAAAGCAATGGGTGTTGACGAAGCATAAACAGCGCGGACTCGAGTTCCCAGGCGGAAAAGTCGAGCCCGGCGAGCACGAAGATGACGCCGCGGTTCGGGAAGTGTATGAAGAGACGGGCGGCGTCGTGAAGACGCTGCATTATCTCGGCCAGTACCGCGTGCTCGGACGTGGGGACACGGTCATCAAAAATATTTATTTCGCCGAAATCGAACGCTTCGATGATCATCCGGCGGTTGAGGAGACCGATGGGGCCGTCCTCATGAAGGAACTGCCAACGAATCTGCTCCGGAACAACCGGTACAGTTTCATGATGAAGGACCGTGTGCTCCCGGAAACGATGAAGGTGCTCCATGAAAAACGGTTGGTTTGACCGGGTCGAGGTCCTTCCGCCGTACGCCGGTTATGCGGTTCATCGGGGGTGGTACGCCACGCGCGACGGTGAGGACGTCGTCGCCTATACGATTACGCCGAAGCGGCCGAACGGACACGTCTTGTTCTATCTACGCGGCGGGACCGGACGCATCGGGGACGTACGCTTGCCCCGGTTGATGCAGTTCGCGGCCAAAGGCTTTCACGTCGTGGCGCCCGTTTACCGGGGTAACCACGGCGGTAGCGGAAAAGAGGACTTCGGTGGCGCCGATTTAGAGGACGTCTTGTCGCTCTACGACCGTGTCCGTCGAACGGATACACTCATTCACGCCCTCGGCTTCTCACGCGGGGGAATGATGGCGTTGTCGCTTGCCGCAGAGCGGCCACTCACGTCTGTGACGTCGTGGGCAGGTGTGACCAATCTCGAGTGGACGTATGAAGAGCAGCGCTCGATGCGTAAAATGCTCCGCCGTATGACCGGGGGAGACCCGGAAGCGGCGCGGGCGGCTTACGTCGAGCGTTCACCTCTGTACAAGAACTGGGAGGCGCCGACACTATTGATTCACGGGACAGACGACGAGCAAGTGCGGCTCCGCCATGCGACGGCGGTCGCGGAAAGGATGGGGGAGCGGGCCGAACTTTGGGTCGTCCCGTTTGCCCATCAACTCCCGTTCTGGGAAAAGTGGAAGACGACCGACGAGGCGATGGAATGGATGTTGTCCGTCGCACAAAAAAATGACTAGCGCCTGTTTTAGGCCTAGTCATTTTTTTATTAAACGATGATTGGGCCGGCTGCGACGACCGCCTCACTCGCTTTCGTGAATCGTTTGAAGTTGTCTTGGAACTTACGGGCAAGCGCTGCCGCCTCGGCGTCGTAGCGGGCCCCGTCTTTCCATGTGCCACGCGGGTCGAGCACGTCGTCTGGCACCCCGTCGATGTGACGTGGGATCTCGACGTTAAAGATGTCGTGACGCGTCGTTTCGACGTCGCGCAGGTTGCCGTTGACCGCTGCATTCACCATCGCCCGTGTATATGTGAGCTTCATCCGCGATCCTTCGCCGTACGCTCCGCCGGTCCAACCTGTATTGACGAGGTAGACATCGACGTCATGTTTCTCGATCAACGTACCGAGCATGTCCGCGTAGCGCTCCGGGGCGAGCGGTAAGAATGGTGACCCGAAGCAAGTCGAGAACGTCGCTTGTGGTTCGGTGACGCCGCGCTCTGTGCCGGCGAGCTTCGACGTATAGCCTGACAAGAAGTGATACATCGCCTGCTCCTTCGTCAATTTGCTGATTGGAGGCAACACCCCGTATGCATCGGCCGTCAAGAAGACGATCGTGTTCGGATGTCCCGCCCGTGACGGGAGCATCGCGTTATCGATGAATTGAATCGGATAGGCGGCCCGTGTGTTCTCAGTGAGTGAGATGTTCTTGTAGTCCGGTGCGCGCGACTCGTCCAAGACGACGTTCTCGATTAGTGAGCCGAATCGGATGGCATCGTAGATTTGAGGTTCGTTCTCACGCGACAAGTTGATCGTCTTCGCGTAGCAACCGCCCTCGATGTTGAAGACGCCGTCTGGAGACCAACCGTGCTCGTCATCCCCGATCAAATGGCGCTCTGTGTCGGCCGATAGCGTCGTCTTCCCAGTACCTGATAGACCGAAGAAGAGAGCCGTCTCGCCGGCGTCCGACACGTTCGCCGAGCAGTGCATCGACAAGACGTGCTGTTCCGGCAACAGGAAGTTCATGACTGAGAAAATCGATTTTTTAATTTCACCACCGTATTCTGTTCCCCCGATCAGAATGGTCCGTTTGGCGAATGAGACGAGAATAAATGTTTCGGAGTTCGTCCCGTCGACTTCCGGGTCAGCTTTGTAGCTCGGTGCATAGATGACCGTGAACGGATCGAAGGCCCCTTTCGTTGGCCACTCGCGCAAGAACAACTGTTTGGCGAACAAGTTGTGCCACGCGTATTCCGTGATGGCCCGGACGGGGAGCGTGTAATGTTCGTCTGCCCCGGCAGACGCCTCGAGATAGTAGAGCTTGTCTTTCGTCTCGAGATGCGTGAGCACCTTATCGAGCAGTGCGGTGAACTTCTCTTCTGCGATCGGTTGGTTGACCGGACCCCAGTCCACTAAATGATTGCTGACTTCATCTTGCACGACGAATTTGTCTTTCGGTGACCGTCCTGTGAATTTACCTGTACTGACCGATAAAGCCCCGTCTTTCGTCAGTACGCCCTCACCGTTGCGGATGGCTTCTTCCACCAATTCTGGAACCGTTAAGTTCCGCATCATGTCGGCACCTTTAATTAATTCTTCGATTTTCAGGAGCGTTGTCGCCATCCTGAATCCCACCTTTCCCCTAAATAGATGTGGATGAAATCCGCATACTTCCGCAATTCATTAGTATGACATTTTTATTATATGTGACATACTAATCAAAAACAAGTCTTTTTCTTTAAAGTAAGCGCTTTCTTATACTGACATTCTAACACATTCTGTACCAGGTCATAGTACAAAAACGAAAACCGTCAAAAAAATGTTTGATATTTCACAAACATAACTATTGGACGCTCGTGAAAAGTTTGACGAATTCAGTCGATACGCTTGACAGAACGGGGTGTCATTTATATGATGGTCTTCGTAACGGATACTCTTATTCTGAGCGGTGGAGGGAACAAGGCCCTACGAAGCCCAGCAACCGTCCGATTTGTCATTGTTATTCGGAAAAGGTGCTATCCTGAAGCGAAGCGCAAGCTTCGAACGATAAGAGGGTAAGGAAGAACGATTCAACCTTTCCCATTGAACATGGCGAGAGGTTTTTTTCATTACCGTCCCAAAGCAACGCGTAAGGGGAACGAGTACCGTCCACACATTACCCTTATCATAGGAGGTTTTTCGAAATGGCAAACTTGAACCGTCGACTTTTCACTTCGGAGTCCGTCACGGAAGGACATCCGGATAAAATTTGTGACCAAATCTCAGATGCGATTTTGGATGCGATTTTAGCTGAAGATCCAAACGCCCGCGTTGCGGCTGAAACATCTGTCACGACAGGTCTCGTGCTCGTAGCTGGCGAAATCACAACATCAACTTACGTGGATATCCCGAAAGTTGTTCGTGAAACAGTTCGTGAGATCGGCTATACACGCGCGAAATATGGTTTTGATGCAGAGACTTGCGCGGTCCTCACATCGATCGATGAGCAATCGGTAGACATCGCGCAAGGTGTTGACCAAGCGCTCGAAGCTCGTGAAGGACAAATGACTGAGGAAGAAATCGATGCGATCGGTGCTGGTGACCAAGGTCTCATGTTCGGTTACGCAACAAAAGAGACGCCGGAACTCATGCCGCTCCCGATTTCACTCGCACACAAATTGTCACGTCGTTTGGCAGAAGTTCGTAAGAACGGCACGCTCGCTTACCTTCGCCCAGACGGTAAGACACAAGTGACTGTCGAATACGATGAAGCGAACAACCCAGTTCGCATCGACACGATCGTTATCTCGACACAACACGCCGAAGACATCACGCTCGAGCAAATCCAAGCCGATTTGAAAGAGCACGTCATCGATGCGGTCATCCCGGCTGAACTCATCGACGCAGACACGAAATACTTCATCAACCCGACTGGCCGCTTTGTTATCGGTGGACCACAAGGAGATGCAGGCCTTACAGGACGTAAAATCATCGTCGATACGTACGGTGGTTACGCTCGCCATGGCGGCGGCGCGTTCTCAGGTAAAGATCCAACCAAAGTTGACCGTTCAGCAGCGTACGCAGCTCGTTACGTGGCGAAAAACCTCGTTGCAGCGGGACTTGCTGACAAAGCAGAAGTTCAACTCGCTTACGCGATTGGTGTTGCCCATCCGGTATCAATCGCGGTCGACACGTTCGGCACAGGCAAATTGAGCGAGACTGAGCTCGTGGAACTCATTCGTGAGAACTTTGACCTCCGTCCAGCCGGCATCATCAAGATGCTCGACCTTCGTCGCCCGATCTACAAGCAGACAGCAGCTTACGGCCACTTCGGTCGTACCGACGTTGAACTCCCATGGGAGCAAACGGACAAAGCGGCAATGCTCGAAGAAGGCGCGAAGCGCTTCGCATAAGCATAGAAAAACGACCTTTCACTCGAAAGGTCGTTTCAGATTGTAGACAAAGTCACGTTTCAGGCGAACTGAAACGTGA
>NZ_QLVE01000023.1 GCF_003331145.1 Exiguobacterium sp. TNDT2
AAATCGAAGAGAGACTTGAAAATGAATAGAAAATCCATAATTAGTAAATTATTTAGCGTTTTAATGATTATTGCGCTAATCGGTTCTTCGCTCAGCCCGGTCGAAGCGACTGAAGCCTTTACAGTCGATGAATTTCTTGCTTCAGCGACTCAAGTTACTGGATCTACGACGATGAGTGAGCAGCTTTACGTTAATACTGATGGCAAGATTGAACCGGTCGAAGTGAAGGCGGACGGGACATTCACCGTCTCGCTCGAGCGTCCGGTAGATGGACGAACCGTCTACTTTTACAAAAAAACTGGTGAGTTTTATCAAACGATTTGGCAAGCAAGGGAATCGCTGTACTACATGGAGTTTCCGCCGCCTTCGTTTTACGGGGTGAAAGACGGAAAGATGTTATTGCAGACGCATCCGGGTATTGAAATCGTCGCCGTCTATGAAGGAGAGACGCTGATTGGGAATGGGACGTTGTCGATTCCGTTGAGACACTCAACTGAAGTAAGAGCGTATACACGTGACGGCTCGTACGAACGAAGCCTGACCGAGACATATCGAGCAAATCAAACGTTTCACGTTCCCCTCGAAATCGAGCCCTTGCTGCCTGGTCAAAATGGATTGGCAGGGAAGACCTTACCGTTCCAGGAACTTAGACTGACAATCGGTGGTCGGGTATATTCTTCTTATTCTGAACGAGACGGACAGTTTCGAATCTATGCAGATTTACCGTTCCAATCGTTCATCGATGGGTTTTCGGCCCAACTTGAAATCATCCACCCGGACAAATCGGCGTTACGGACAGAAAACATGATTGTGCCGCCGCTTGTCGCATCTGACGAGAAGCCCTACCACACGGTCAATCATTCACACGCCCTTGAGGGGTATACGTATCCGAATGCGACTATCGCGTACGGTGATGACGTGATTGTGGCCGACGAGACCGGACGTTTCTATGTGGAATTTACGACTGATCAGACATCGAATAAAACGCTGACTTATTCGCAAGACGGTCAAGTATATGCGACACAGAAGTTGCGACAAGCTGTCGAACCGTCAAAGTTCCCGTTAACGATTCAAACGGAGCCGTCGACGGTTTCGGGTAAATTTGAGGGGAAGACAGAACCAGACGTCACGCTCATCTTAAAATCGGACCAAGGGGAGTATGCCGTCACTTCTGACGCGAACGGGGCGTTTTCCACGGAACTCCCGTTATTTGAACGTGGGACTTACTCCGTTCATTTGAAGACGGATACGCTGCCACAAAATTTAGGTGTCAATGTGACTATTCAAGAGAAGCGTCCGCTCGCTAAACCGACCGTGACATTCGTCGATGACACGATGCATATCGACGCCACTGCGACGTCACCTATCGCGACTGAGGCAGAAGTTCAAGTGACGACGCCCGATGGCGAAATTGACGTGAAACAAATCAGCCTCTCGAATGGACGCGCCACAATTTTGCTCGCAGAAGGGGATCAATACCGAATCCGAGTTAAGTATGGAAATCAGTTGTCAGCTTACGTGGAAGGGGTCTATCGACAAATCAACGCACCAACGATGCAGAATTTTGCCGAAGGGGGCGTTGTAATCGTTGGTAAGACTGAACCTTACGCAACCGTAAGCTTCTATATGAAGCGGCATCTGCATGACTCCCCTGGACAGTTGATTAATCAAAAAGCTGATGAAAGCGGAAATTTCTCAATCCAACTCCCGACTGCACTTGAGAAACTCGAATATCGTTTCGTCATCAAACGGCAGGACGGAACAGCTGAGGGATCGCATCTACTCATGCCAAAGGATTTAACGGCACCGGTCATATCGATTAATGGAAAAGATAATACGAGCAAGATTTCTGAAGAGACGGGGTTAATGCGTTTGACGACAGACGACGTCATCACATCCCATGAGGCTCACTACAAAATTAATGGAGAATGGGTGCCGGTCGATGAAAAATATGTATTGCGTATGGCTCTCCACCTAATGCCGCCTAAACCGGCACAAACGTTTAAAGAGGCGAAGGTTGAACAAATACGCATCCAAGTGACGAATACAGATGGAATCCGGACAGTGATGACACTTCAAGTGACCGACACGACGCCACCCGCACTTCAATTGAATCGAATCTTATACGGGGAGCAGACAATCACCGGGACGACCGAACCGTTCATGAAAGTGACGCATGGCCGTTCTGGTCAACTGGACACACAGATTGCTGACGCAAATGGACGGTTTACCTTTAAGTTGACCTATCCAATCACGAAATACACGTCGAATATCTATCCGGTGAGCGTTTCCGATGAAGCTGGGAACAAAGCGGTGGAGTCGAGTTATGTATTCGATTACCGAATTCAAGACATCCGAGTCAACGCAGCCGGCACAAAACTTTGGCTCGCAAACGAGAACCGCCGCATCAATCACACGGCATACGAACTGATTGTCAATGGCACCCAAGTGAAATTGAACGATTACAGTACACTCGTCACGTTACCAGAACCACACACGTTCCCAATCGACGTCGAACTTCGTTTGAAAAACGAGGATGGGACGCTCAAGTATGCGTTCAAGAAGACGTTGACGAAACCGTCGACGCTCACGACGCCGAAGCAGCTGTACGCCGAATCTGGGAAGAAGACGATCAAAGGTCAGCTCGACCCGTACGTCTCATACGAGATTTATGACGGGTCAGGCAAGCGTATCAAGACGAATGTTGCGAGCGCCGACGGCTCATTTGCCTCGGCGATCACGCGCCCGCTCATCCAAAACGAGCCGCTCCGCGTCATCGCGAAAGACCCGTTTGGTCAGACGAAATCGATGACGTTTAAAGTAACGGACAAGACGGCACCGGCCCGTCCGACCGTGAACACTCTTGTCGCGCCACTGAAAAATGTGAGTGGGAAAGCGGAGGCCGGGTCAACCGTTCGCATCACGTACCGCGGCAAGACGTATGCGACGAAAGCCGACTCAACAGGCGTTTACCGTCTCGTCGTCTCGAATTGGCAAGCAGGTCAGGCGGTGTCGGTCACGGCACGTGACGTTGCCGGTAACAACTCGACGGCCGCGAAGACGACTATCATGAACGCTTTCAAGACAGTGTCGGTCGCACCGGTCCGGACGACGAGCACGACTGTCACCGGTAAAGCCGATGCGGCCGCCTACGTGCGCGTCTATGTCGGGACGCGCCAACTCGGCAAGACGATGCGCGCCTCGTCGAAAGCGACGTTTTCGGTCGCCATCCCGAAACAAAAGAAAGGGACCGTGCTCACTGTCCGCGTCTCGCGAGCCGGTTATGCCACGGTCGAACGGAAAGTGACGGTTTATTGACCGCACCGGGCGTCCGCTCTTGAAGAAGAGCGGGCGTCTTTTTGAATCCACCGATTGTAGCAAAAGGGAAATGCTATCCACTTTTTATTGTTTAATCTTTATTTTTTGGATACAATTTACAAATGACATACTTTTGGAATTGTGAGGCAAAAAACATGAACCGATTTAATAAATCGATTACCGCAGTACTTCTCGGCGGTGTACTCGTCTTGTCGCCACTTGCGGCCGAGGCCAATTCGGACTTTAACGTCCGCGTCGCCCCGAAGACGACGATTCACCAGATGCAAGATAAAAAAGTCGTGCCGCTCCAGACGCTCAGCACGACGCGTGAATACCGCATCGTCCGCCCATCCGGCTGGTATTACCTCGCCATGTCTGGCGGCAAGCCGATCTACGTGAAGAAGAGCCAGGCACAGGTCGTCCCGGCCCGTTCGCTCACGAAAGCAAGGCTCACGAGCACGGTGAACCGTTCGCTCATCCACGACTATATGCGCGGGACGCCGGTCCACACCCCGTATGAATATGACCGTTTGACGACAGAACAGGCGAAACAGTTCGCCGATCGTGCGCTTCGCGGCGACTGGTATATCCCGACGGCACCGAACCAGTTGCTCGTCCCGAACATCGATACGTTCAACTGGCATAAGGACGTACCGGCAGTCGACAGCACATCGTACCCGTTCCAGCTCCATTATTTGACTGTGCTCAATCAGTTGACGCAAGCGTACAACGACTCGGGCAACGTCGAGTATCTCAAGTACGGGGAGCGGCTCGTCAAAAGTTGGACGGCGGCCCACCCGGCGTCGAACTACAAGCGTCTCAAGTGGGGCTACAATGACCAAGGGACAGCGATTCGCGTCTTCCATCTGTTGAACTATTGGGACATCTATAAAAAGACATCGCTCCATAAAGACCCGGCGTTCACCGAACTGATGTTGAAAACGATCTATGAACACGGCGAGATTTTGGCGTCATCCGACTTCTACAAGCCGCGCCATAACCATGGTATCTTCCAAGACATGGCGCTCACCGCCATCGCCCAAAGCTTCCCTGAGTTCGATAAGAGCGGGGCGTGGCAGTCGCTCGCGGCCACGCGGCTACAGGGACAAATCTCGCACAGCATCTCGCCCGACGGCATCCATCTCGAGCATTCGCCGGGCTATCAAGTATACGTCTACCACACGTTCGGCCGCTTCCTCGAATGGGCCGAAAAGAACCAGTTCACGCTGCCGTCGCGCATCGAGGACATAAAAGAGATTCCGGTCCAGCTCGCCTACATGGTCAAGCCGAACCGGACGTTGCCGATTTTTGGCGACACGGCCGGGCACTTGCGGGCGATGAACATCATCCCGGGGACAGCCGACTATCCGGAGCTCGCCTATGCCGTCAGTGGCGGGGTGGAAGGGACGGAACCGACACTGTTGACGAAACAGCTCGGTAGTCAGTACAGCTTCATGCGCGAATATTGGGCGAAGCCGCCACAGGCGTTTTCTGGTGCGACGCAAGTCATGATGACGGCAGGGTATCATTCGAACGCCCATAAGCACGCCGACGACTTGAGTATCGATTTGTATGGGCTCGCGCGCGACTTCATCATCGAGACGGGGCGCTACGGCTACACGAATCGCCCGGAACGGCGCGAAGTGTTCAGAGCCGAGGCGCATAACACGGTCCACCGTTATGGTGAAGGGCTCGATTTAAGTCCCGATATGGTCGGCAAGAGCCGAATCGTCTCGGTCAAAGACCTCGGTGCGACGAGCATCGCCATCGGTGAGAGTGAACTCGTCGGGAAAGGCGGGATGCATCGCCGTACGCTCGTCTACGACAAGGCGAAGACGCTCGTCGTCTATGACCAGATCACGTCACCTGAGCCCGATATGTTCGTCCAACGGTTCCATCTCGGTGACGGGTTGAACTTGTCGCGTGGATCGATCGACCAAAACGACGTCCAATTCCGTGATGCGGCGCGCCGTACGATCCAGCTCATACAGCTCGAGACGGACGAGGACTCGTACATGTCGATTCAGCCGAGCCACTTATCGGTCCGCGACTTCGAATGGAAGCCGCGCGAACAGGTCGTCTCGGTCGAATACGGCACGGACGTCCGCTATATCACGCTCATTCGGATCGACCGGACGAACACGTATATCGAGCAGGCGGATCTCGAAGAACGCGAAACCGATTATCTCGTCACGTATACGGTCTCCAATGGAGAGACGGGTGAGATGACGATTCCAAAATAATTACAGCCCGGCCGTATGCCGGGCTGTCTGTCGTCTTGGATGAATTTTCGTTGTATCCTATGCCCTGTTCAGGTAGAATTTTCAAGTGATGAATGGAAATGAAGTGGGGGTCACGATGGAACGCTCAATCTCTAGACAGCTCGTCAACCAGCTCACGATATGGGCGGGAAGCGACTGGAACGCCCGGCTCGCACCGGGGACGATGTTGTATCAATGGAAAGGCAAGCAAATTGTTCCGCACGTGCGGACGAACGAGACAATGGAATACCGGGTCATCCGACCGTACGGCCGTTATGTGCTCGTCCGATCGCGGTCGCGACAACTGCTCGTTTTGATGTCGGCGGTCGAACTCATCCTGACCCGGCCACTCACAAAAGTGCGGCTCACGAGCGGTCTGAATCGCATCCTTGTCCACGACTATATGCGAAAAAAGGCTCCGGGCGTCGCCTATATATACGAGCGCTTGACGGACGACCAGGCCGTCACGTTCGCTGACCAAGCACTCAATGGTGACTGGTATATCCCGACGGCGCCGCACCGAATCCGTGTCGATGATATCGAATCGTTCGATTGGGATGAAGACGTGCCTGTCGTCGACAGCAAGTCGTTCCACTTTCAACTTCATTACTGGACGACGGTCAACCAGTTGACACGGGCGTACCGGACAACTGGTCGACTTGATTATCTCGCCTACGCTGAGCGTGTCATCCGCAGCTGGACACGGAAGCATTCTACGTTTCGCGCCCCATTGGACCGTGTCGCCTATGACCCACATGGAACCGCCGTCCGCGTGTTCCATCTACTCAGCTTTTGGGACGCATACCGCCAGTCGGAGCTTCATCGCGACCCGCGCCTGACCGAACTCATATTAGGCGTGGTGTACGACCATGCCGTCCTGTTGGCGTCATCCGCGTTTTACAGGGTGCGGCATAACCAAGGCCTGTTCCAAGACATGGCATTGCTCGCCGTCTCCGAGATGTTCCCTGAGTTTGAGGGGAGCGAGGATTGGGGACGAATCGCCCGGGCCAGGCTCGACGACCAGCTCGAGGCGAGCTTGGCGGATGACGGCACACATCTCGAACACTCACCCGGCTATCACGTTTACGTCTATCACACGTTGGCTCGCTTTAAGGAGTGGGCGGAATTGAACGGTATCGAGTTACCGCAACGGTTAGGGACGATCCGCCAGATGCCGATGCAGCTCGCATACATGGTCAAACCGAACCGGACACTGCCGATTTTCGGGGACACGAGTGGTCATATCCGACCTTATGACCTCATCCCGGACACGCAGGATTTTCCTGAGCTTGTTTACGCGCTAAGTGGCGGGAAAGATGGGGTGATACCGACCGAGCTTTACAAACAACTTGGAACGCAATACGCCGTCATGCGCGAATACTGGACGCATCCGAAACGCGCCTTCAGCGACGCGACACATATCATGATGACAGCTGGTTATAACGGCTATGCCCACAAGCACGCCGACGATCTCAGTTTAGATTTATACGGTCTCGGAAGAGATTTTATCGTCGAGACTGGTCGCTACGGTTATACGGATCGGGTTGAACGTGCTCAGGCATTACGTGTCGCTGCCCATAACACGGTTCACCGGCTCGGTGAAGAGCTCGACTTGTCCGTCGAACATATTGGACAGAGTGGAATCGTGTCGGTCCAGCAAGATGTGAAAGCGATCGTCGCCCATGGCGTCAGCCGACTCATCGGCAACGGGGCGACACACGAACGTCGTCTCATCTACGATAAAGCACGCACGCTTCTCGTCGATGACCGAATCACGTCACCGGAGCCTGATATGTTCGTGCAGCGGTTTCATCTCGGAGTAGGGCTCCATCTCGTCGGAGGCTCCGTGCAAGAACGTGACGTTTTGTTCCGCGATTTGAATCGACGTTCGATTCAGTTCGTCCAACTCATCCAGACGGACGGGTCGTATATGGACATCGAGGCGAGCCATGTCGCGAGCCGCGACTTTGAGTGGGTCGAGCGTAGGCAGGTCGTCTCGGTCGAATATGGTACGAATGTCCGTTACTTGACACTGATCCGTCTCGATCGGACCGATAATCCGATCGTCAAAACCACGTTCGAACAACAAAGGGGGTTGGACGTCGTCACCTACTGGCTAGCGAGCGGTACGAAACATAGCATCCGTATCCCTGTATCCGAAAATTGACCCTTTTTCAAAAAAATCTCGAATTCTACCTTTTTTACTCTTGCGGATGATTGGGAACTAATTTAAAATCAGTAAAGGAAATTATAATTTTGGATATTCTTAACAGATTTTTAAACACATGTGTAAGTGTCAAAAGGGAGAGACGAATGATGAACAAGTGGATGACGGGTACAGTGCTCGCGCTGGCGGTATGGGCAGGGGGAGAATCGGCCCAGGCGGCGCCGATTGATATGAAGAATCGGGCATTGATTAAAGGGAGCGACTACGTCATAGAGGAGTCGTATGATCAGACGACACAGAAAAGCGTCTATCATTTTGTGAATGACGAGACGGGCGCACGCGTGCTCGCTCCGCTCGATAGTACATACGACGTCAGTATCATTGCTTATGGTGAGGATGTGTTGATTGAGCGATCACGGTCGGTCGAGCGCGTCAACCTCACGACGGGTGAGTCGACGCAAATCACGTCTCCGCAGTTTTATCAAGCGATTGTCGACACGGACGTTGCACGAGGCCGCATCCTACTTAAGATGAACTTGCATGAAGGGGTCGTCATCGACCTCGACGGCAACGTCCTCCATCGATTCACAGGGGAGTCATCGACGTTCCTAGATAACGGAGACGTCCTCGTGTCAGGCGGTGAAAAGACGACGATCTTGGACGCCGTGACGTTTGTCGAGAAAGATTCGTTCGCGATGAAAAGTCGGCTCGCCCGCCTCTATTCTTTCAAAGAGGAGGGAACGGTCCTCGTCCGGACAGAGGAAGGGCTCTACTTCTACGACGACAAGGCGCGGACGTTGACGTATGAGGCGTTCGCAAGCGAGTATCATATCGATGGCGTCTACATGTACGACGGCAAGATGTATCTCATCAACCGGATGAAGTTGACGACATACGACCGAGCGAGCCGCGCCCTCACGACGGAGCCGTTGGAATACAGCAGAAACGGTTGGTTGTCGGTTGCAGCGACGAGCCGCGGCCTGCTTGTGGGAGACAGGCTCTATGGTGGTGAGGACGTTTACGAGTTTCCGAAGTCAATTTCGCTCAACGTATCGAAGACGACGAAAAATTGGTACACGAACATACCTTATACGCCAGAGCTTGTCATCAACACATTAGGTGGTGAAATCCTCCGTCCCCATGTGAGCGAGACGCTCCTGGACGTCCCAGCGAACGTAAAGATTAATGACGGGTTCGAGATTACGTCACCGGGTAAAGTGGCACTCACGTTCACGACGGCCGGTTTGACATTCCCATGGACGCAGACATTTTACGATTATGTCCCAATCACGGTCGAATCATCAGGCACGTTGACCGAAATCACAGGGAAGACAGCGCCGAACGTGACGGTCTGGGTCGCTTATCGCCAGTTTAACGAGACGAAGTTTATTGGCGCGAGCGTTCAGGCGGACGCACAAGGTGTGTTTCGTCACGAGCTCGGCACGACGCTTTTTGCCGGCGGCATGATCACGGTTAGCCATTCGACCGACACAAGTCTAGCTGAGAAGGTGGAAATCACAACGACCGAGCGTGAAGCATTCGACAACGGGGTGACGCTCGTCTCGCTCAGCCGCTACAACGGTGCCGTTTTCAAGACGACACCGGGTGAAGTCGTCGAGATCACATATAACGATCCGTACATGTTGACAGGAGCGACCGCTGTCGCCGATGCCTCAGGTATTGCCCGTTTCACGAACGAGTTTCCGAAAGGCGGGCGTGTCTATTATAAGAAAGCACGTGATGTCGAAGAGGCGTACAAGTTAGAGACGGTGAAAGAGGATTACGGATTGCCGACGGTCGACGTGACCGACGTGTTGCTCATGAAGACGAATGCCGTGTTCACGGTGAAAAAAGAGGCGAGTGCCTCGCTCCGTTTCCTCGTTAATGGTCAAGCCGTGACAGTGAAACAGCTGTCACCGACACGCTATCAACTTCCGGTCAAGCCGGGCGCGACCGTGACAGTACGGGCGACGAACCGGACGAGAACGCAGGACGAGACGATCGTCTTGCCGGCGACAGTGCTCAGTCAGTTGAAAATCAATAATGAGATTAGCTCGTGGACAGGGATTTTCTTACCGAACTCGGCCGTTACGCTCACCAGTCCGAATGGTGTGGTCAAGGCGACGGCAAGTTCGACGGGACGGGTGACGCTCCGCTTCCCGCGCTTCACGACCGGGCAAGCGGTGACATTGTTGAGCCAAGACGGTCGTTTCCGTCATCAACAGAAGATGGCTGTCACGGAAGGAATCGCACCGAGCATCACAGTGGGGGCGCTTACGAGCACGAGCCGCTCGGTTTCAGTGAAGGCGAACGTCAATTACGGCACGATCACCGTATCGCGCGGGACGACCGTCCTCGCGACGCGGAATGTGACGACGACGAGTTCGTCGCTCGCGATCGCACCACAACGCAAAGGGACGAAATTGACAGTCAAACTCGTCACACCACGCGGCAAGACGACGACCAAAACCGTATACGTCAAATAAACAAACAAGGCAAACCGCCTATAGGGAGGAACTATGAGCCGTACCGAATTACGAATGAAGAAGAAGATGCAGGGCTGGATGCAAGTCGCGATTGCTTGCGCGTTGTTGTTGACAGGGGTGCTCTGGACCCGGGCTGAAGATGACGCTGACGCGAATTCAGGCCTGTTGCCGTCCGTGACGGGGGATGCGCTCACGTTCAGTGGGATGGCACTTCGATTTGACGCGAAAAATGGACCTTACATCCACGCTAACGCATCGCACTACCCACTTGGGTTTAAATCTGTCACGATCGACCCGAAACGTGGCTACTTGACCATTCGACGCGACCGCGTCGACTCGGTCGTCTCAATCATTGTCGACCCAGACGAGACGCTCACGGCACGTGGCATCACGATTGGCGCTTCTGGCGGCGGTGTCGTCACAAACTTGTTTTTCTATCAAAACGGCCGCCTGCTCAACTTGGCGAAACCGTCTGACTATGCCATCATCGCAGGTCCGGTCTCAAACGCCTGGATCACGATTATCAGCCAACCGAAATAAGATAAAGCCATCTCTCGCGAGATGGCTTTATCTTATTTTTGTTTGGCATTTTGATAGCCGTAAGCTTTGACGATGAGTCCGTCATTTATCTTCCCGTCATAGTGTGAGAGGACGACGGAATCGTTCGGGTTCCAGTCACCGATGTCGATTTTGTCGGCGATCACCGGGCCGCCAGCGATGTAGTTTTTGTTGACCGGCAATGTATAGGAGTGGACGTTTTTCATCCAGTCGCGGTCACTCGAGCGCACGACCAAGTAGGTGGCGTATCCGTGTTTGACGATTTTGGCCTCGAAGACCGGGGCCGGTTGATTGTAGGTCGCAGGTGCGTTTCCGTTCAATTGAACGAGTTCAAAGTAACCTTTTCCGTATAGGCGATCAAGCTCCGCCTGCTGCTGGATGATGTAGGTGAATCCTTTCACCATCCCATCATCGATTGTGACGACACGATAACTGCCTGGGGCGGTTGTTGTAAGATAGCGCCCATTATCATGTTCGTACGCTTTCAAATCGATGGTCGGGTCTTCTTCACGTTTGAACGTGATCGATTGTAAGACACCATCTTTTACGATGGCCGTCACGTTTCGTTTGTAAGGAACCGTCGACTCGTTTCGTGCTTTCACGAGATGGTTCGTCTTCACGGTGACTCGTCCAGCATCGATGGAGACATAAGGTGGACTCGATAAGTTCGATGTGAGGACGGTATCGACCGTTTGAATGATAAAGCGTACGTCTTCTTTACTGGCGACGAGACGTTTGTTCACGCCGGCGCCATGGTTTTGTTTGAACGCTGTGACGTAGGCGTCCATCCGGTCTGGTGTATACGAGATGCTCAACTGTTTGAGCAAGGATTCAAGCTGAGCAGTCGTCATCTTTGACCACAATTGATCGATGGCCTTCTCCTCGCGTCCCATTCGTTTGCCTTGAATGATTTTCGTGACTTTCGTCGCTCCGAGAATGCCGTTCGTCCCGTCGATGAGTGAAGCCTTTGACGGGCCCGAGACGGCACGCACGTTGAACGTGTTCGAGCCTCGGATCACCCCGTCGCTATTTTTCATGTTCACAAGGCCGACTTCGCCATTGTAGAGCGCCGGAATGATGAATGAGTACGCCGTCTCTTTGGCGAGGTCCCAACGCTCGATGCTGCCTTTGCCTTTTAGCGTGAAAACCCCGTCACTGTGAAATTGTTGAATTGGTCCATTCAAGGTCACGCTCAACGCCTCATCTTCTAAAGGGGCGAAGTGCGGGGAGGCGTTCAAGACGACTTGACGGAGCGGGGCAGTCGTCGTTATGGTGACCGCGTTTCTGACTTGCAGCGATAGGCTGTCAATGCGTGCCGCTGCGTTCTTATCGATCGTGAACGTTTTGTTGACCGGGGCGAAGAAGCCGATCGTCAGTTTTTCAAACTTGACGAGCGTATTGTTTTTGACGACCGGTTGCACGAATGTGCTACGGAGCGCCTCCGCATTTTGTTTGAAGAACGGCAATAACGCCGGGTCGATTTTGATTCCTTTCCCGCCGATGCTGATGATGTCGGTCCCTTTGTACGTCATGACTTCGTTATAATCGAATTGTTTGATCGGAATCTCGAGCGGGATGAGCGAACGCATCATGACATAACCCTTCGTCTTGCCGACCTGGACATACGCCCACGTGTTCGTCTTACTGATGACGCTAAGGCGCGTGTTGGCTTTGAGCGTCTGAAGTGTCTTCGCACCAGACTTCGTATTCGCTTTGAGCTGGGTCGACTGCACCGTCTTATAAGGCGCGGTCGCCGCGTCCGCGGTTTGGACGTTAAAGATGACAAACAATGCGAGCATAAGGGCTGTTAACGGTTTATACATAGTTCTCCTCCTTTATCTTCATCCATTATATAGAAAAGAAAGCAGCAGAATGTCATCAATTAACAAATGACGGGAAACGTTTTTATGGAAATTGTAAAAAGTTTTAATTTCTTCATTTCGTGATTGTTGAATAGGAGAATATCCGTTACTCTAGAACTAAAGCGAATCGTACATACTAAAGTAAGTATGGAGCTACTTCGGGGTAAAGCGAAATCATGTGGCATGGTTCATGTAAGCGCTTACTTACTTTTGTGCTGTTTGCGAAAACTGAAAGGGGAATTGTTCATGCGACAGAAGACATCACAGAGGCTCTACACGGCACTCGCGGTAGCGGCCGTATCGGCAGCGTCAATCACACCGGCAGCAGTTGAAGCCGCGCCGAAAGCCGCAGACATTAAATTAGGCGCTGCCTACGTCACAGGAGGAAATCTCGATCACGCGCTGGATGCTACATATAAAGGGGCGCCGATTCATTGGTATAAGTCGAGCGTGAACTTGAAGAAACTTGGGACATTCCAGACGGCACGCGGTTATGTCAAAGGGAAAGGTATGATTGTCGAGAAGCGCGTCCGTGTCCTTGACTACCCGATGGCAATTGTAGCACCGAAAGAATCGCTCGTCTTTAAACAAGGTAAACCAGCGACAGGTATCTTGAAGCAACATGTTACGTTTGTAAGTGGCACATATGAGAAACCGGTCCGTTGGAGTGGAATCGACACAAGCGAAGTCGGCGAATTTGTCGCGACGGCTACGTACACAAATCGTGGTAAAACCATTACACTCGAAGTCCCATACACGGTCGAAGGCTACAAACTTTCGGTCATGCATACGAACGATACGCATGCCGCGCTCAAGTACGCGCCGAACCGCGCAACCGCAATCAAGCAAGTCCGTGCTGAAAATCCAGACGCTCTCTTGATTGACGCGGGTGATGTCTTCTCAGGGTCGCTCTATTTCAACGAGTTCAAAGGTCAAGCCGACCTCAAACTCATGAACTACATGAAGTATGACTTGATGGTTCCGGGTAACCATGAGTTCGACCTCGGGACAGAACAAGGCCATAAAGAATTGTCGAACTTTGTCCGCTATGCGAACTTCCCGTTCGTCAGCTCAAACGTCGACTACTCGGGCGACCAATACATGAAGAACTTGTACCGGGACGAGACGACAGAGAAGGCGTACAACGGCCGTCTTTATGAAGGTGTCATCAAAGTCGTAGACGGGAAAAAAGTCGGATTCTTCGGTTTGACGACAGAAGAGACGGCTGATATCGCAAGTCCAGGACCAATCCAGTTCCAAAACTACATCGCAGAAGCGAAAAAAGCGGTCGCGGCGTTTGAAGCGATGGGTGTAAACCAAATTGTCGCCGTCTCTCACCTTGGCTACAATGACAACCCGAACGTCGACAACGACTTGCTTCTAGCTGAAAACGTCGACGGTATCGATGTCATCATCGGTGGTCACACACACTCGCGTCTCAACGCACCGGTCGTCATTTCAGAAGGCAAGACCGAGCCGACGGTCATCGTTCAAGCGTTCCAATACAGTGAATTCCTTGGAACACTCGATGTCGAGTTCGATAAAGACGGAAAAATCGTCAGCCATGCCGGCAAGTTGATTGACGTGAAAGTACTTGAACCGGATGCGCGTGCGATCTCACTTCTCGCTCCGTTTAAAGAAGATGTTGATAAAATCAGCCTCGAGCCGATTGGTGTGACTTTGAAGGCAGAATTGACAAATCCGCGTGACGAAGGCGACATCACGGCACCGAGCGTGCGGAAGCAAGAGACGGCACTCGGTAACTTGATCGCGGACGGCATGCTCGCGAAAGCGAAAGAATATGATGCGAACGTCATCGCGGCCGTTCAAAATGCTGGCGGGATCCGTGCGGGTATTGATGAAGGATCAGTGACGACAGGTGAAGTCATCACGGTGCTCCCGTTCGGGAATACGCTCGCCGTCATGGAACTCACGGGTGCAGAACTTCTCGCGGCGCTCGAGCGCAGTGTGAGCGTCTATCCACGGGAGAGCGGCGGCTTCCTCCAAGTGTCAGGACTTAAAGTCGAATTTGACAGCTCGAAGCCGGCGAACGAGCGCATCGTTAGCGTGACGTACAACAATGGCACAACAGACGTTGCCATCGAAGCAAGCGGATCGTATAAAATTGCGACGAACTTCTATACGGCTCAAGGCGGCGACAACTACGCTGAGTTCGAAGCTGCGTTTAAAGATGGACGTGTCACAGACCTCGGCCTCAGCGACTGGGAGAACTTGCGCGACCACATGCTCAGCCTCGGAGAAATCACACCGAAGGTTGAAGGACGTATCGTTGACGTAAACCAATAAGGCGATTAGACGAATCAGGGTCATACCTGATTCGTCTTTTTTGTCGCAATTTGTCGGAAAATGACGTCGCGGTTGAGCGAATTGCGACCACCCTGTAACTTTGGTACTATACAGAAGGATGTGTCTCAACAAAAGGGATTGAGTTATTGGTAGAATAAGAACGACTAATTGAAAAAGGTGGAGCAAACGCATGGATGTGAAAACGACGCTACGTGATGTGCAAGCACACATTAAGTGGTTAAAAGATGAGAAAGAACGAATCAAAGGGAATGACAGAATCACCGGTGACGAGCTCGTCCTCATTGATGACTTGCCGCCTCTTACGAAAAAAGCCCAGCAGCCTCATCTTGATGACGAGGTGCGGGACAAACAATTGAAAGTGCTTGAGGCGGAAGTAGCAGCAGCCAAAAATCGCTTGCCACGTGAACTCCCGGCCGTCGTCGAATCGAACGGGAGCGGCTACTATGACAAGACAGACGTCCATGTTGCCTTCGTCGGTCCGGTCAAACGAGCGCACGAACTAGAACATCTCTGCCATACGTATGTGTTTGAGAACGTCTCGGACTTTTTAGCGATCACCGAGACGACAAAGCTTGATTTCTTGTTAATCTCGGCCGCACTCGACGAGGAAGAGACGACAACTTTCCACCAGATGGGTACGCCGCTGTCACATTCGCGCTATTGGTTGGAGAAATTAATTCTTCAGGCACGACGAAAAGAAGTGCGCGTCGTGTTTGAGACGACACTCGATACGAACCACTACGACCGTTTCTCATCTCTTGCTTCGCAGGCGGATTATATCTTCACAGCGAATGAAGAGCGGGTGAGCGACTATATGGAAGAAACCGGACACGATCGGGTCTTCGTCATCCGTCCCGGAATCGATCCGCTTCGCTTCAATCCGATCGGTATGTACGCAGGACGACACGAGATGGCGCTCGTCACGAATGCATTCCCGGTCCATCGTTTCATGAACGATTTGACGATGCTCGCTGAAGGCGTTCGCGCCGCCAATAAACCGCTCCTCGTCTTACGAGAGCGTCATGAGGCGTTCTTGTCGGAAGCGCCAAAAGCATTGCATGACGCCCTTGTACTGGCCGATGAACAGGAAGCAGAGCAGTTGAAGCGCGCGAGTGATTGGATTTTGCATATCAATGAAATAAAAGGTAGTCCGACGATGAGTGCAACACCGATTTACGAGGCACAAGCCCGCGGTAATCTTGTCATTACGAACTATAATGTGGCTGTTAACAATGACTTTCCTAACGCCTTTATCGCTACGAGCGCTCTTGATGCCAAAGGAATCCTTGAGATGTTCCAGTCTAGGGAAGAGCGGTATGAGCATCAATTGTTAGGGGTCCGTAACATCTTCTCGAACCATACGATGTATGATCGATTCAGCGAGATGTTGTTTGCGCTAGGGATTGACAAAACGTTCCGTCGTCACATCCTCGTCATCGGACGTGGAGATGTAGAGAAACTAAAACCACAATTTGAACGCCAGTCGTATCCATATAAACGATTTGTAGCCGAATCAGATATGACGGAAGCGGATATGGATGGTGTCGATTACGTGACGGTGTTTGACAGCCGTCATACGTATCTCGACTATTATGTGGAAGATTTAATCAACGCCTTTAAATATACGGATGTCTCGTTCGTGACGAAACCGGACGGCGGACAAGTTGAGCACGACTTCGTCGAGCGCTACACAGACGTCGCACTCACCGTCTTTAAGGCGGCGGACGTTTCAATCGACCACTTGACAGGAAAAGAGACGTTGTCAGGAAACGGTTACGTCATCGACCGATTTGAACGGTTGGACGGGGTGGACGAAGTGGTCGCAAACGCGCCGGGCGAATACAAACTCTCGATGATTGTTCCGATTTACAATAACGGACGCTACTTGTACAACAAGTGTTTCTCGAGTCTGCGCCGCAGCTCGATGTTTGACGATATGGAGATTTGGCTTGTCGACGACGGGTCGACGGATAGCGAGACGGCGAGTTATATCGAACGTCTCGTCCGCAAGTACCCGAACGTCTACACATACGCTTTCAACGATGGCGGTAGCGGCAGCGCTTCACGTCCGCGCAACAAAGGCGTCGAACTCGCGACGACACCGTTCATCGCTTTCCTCGATCCGGACAATGAGGCGGTCAATGATGGCTACGCCGAACTGTTCCGCATCATGGAAGACGATTCACTCGACCTCGCCGTCGGCAGCATGTTGAAGCTTGCCGCACGTGAAGCGATGATCGAACTGAACGACTTAGAGCCGGACAGCGTAAAAATTCTCGATGACCCGCGGGCTTATTTGCTCGAACATAACTTTAAAGTCCAAAGCATTCAGACGATGGTCATCCGCAAGTCGTTCCTCGAAACGAACAAGTTGGCGCAAGTCATCGGTGCGGTCGGACAAGATTCGCTCTTCTTCCAAGAGATGTTCTTACGAGCAGAGCGCGTCGCACTCGTCGACTTGACGATTCACGACTATTACGCGGCGGTCGCCGGTTCGACGGTGAATACGATCACGAAGAAATATTTCGACAAGTGTGTCATCCGGGAGACGGCCCGGGCGAAAGCGTTCGCCCGTGAAGGTGTCCTCGACGCGTACCGCGACTCACGTTTCGAATACTTCTTCGAGATGTGGTATTTGGTGTTCTTGCGCCGTAGCCGCCCGGAAGATTTCAACGATAACGTGAAAAAACTATATACGATCATTGAACAATACCGACCGATTGAATTGACGCGTCCGCTCGTCAAACAGTTCGTGGAATTATATGAAGCAGGTCAACAATCTGAATTAAAGCGTCTCTACTTTGACGCGTATTTGTGAGGTGACGGTATGAACAACGAGAACGAGTTTGCAAAAGAGGTTGGTTTGTTAAAGCAACGGCTTGAGCAACAACAGCAAGAGATTCGCCGTCTCAAGCACGACGAGCGAATGTTACGTCAGAAATACCGCCGTCTTGTCCAAAAGTATGGAGAGTTGTTATATACGTTCGAATGGCTCGTTACATCATTTGAACAAAAAGACCGGACAATTGAAGAAGGATCGAAGAAGTACGACGCATTGAATCATCGGTATGATCGTCTCGTACACTCAAAGGCTGGAAAAGCCATCTTAAAAGTACAGGCCATAGCAAAACGAATTAAAAAATAAACGGTGAGCGAAGTGGCAATTGATGTCACTTCGTTTCGCAGTTAAATCGGTATACACGGAGGACATCAGATGGATTGGCAGAAAAAAGCACGTCGCGCCGCCTATTTAGGGGTGCAACGGTCAAAACGTCTCGGGCGAAAAGTGCTCAAGAAGACGACTCAACAAACAGGACAGGCATGGCGTGAAGTCGCACCGAATTGGTATACGCGCTCTCCTCACGTCCATACGGAAGGGACAGACTTCGTTTTCGCAAGCGACGAGACTGTCATATTGACGTATCGTCCTGACGGAAAAAGCGACGTCGTCGCGATTGAGAAGTTACTAGGTGAAGGGACGAAGTCGTTTATGGCCTCGTTCCGCGTCAAACAACGCGACAGTCTTTCTCCTGTCCTTCATCTCGAAGTGTACCGGAAAGGCGGTCGAAAACGACTGATTACTTTGCATGAAGGCGACAGGGAAGAAGTCGTGCTCGGTATAGGCGAACAGATTTTACGAGCCCACCTTGAAGTCACTGGCAAAGGCGCTTTCAGCATCATCGACATTCGACTTGGTCATGCTCCGATTTGGCAAGGGGAAGGGCTTGCAGCGAACGTCGCGCTCGAATCGTTCGATTTCGTGCGCCCGCTCACGGAAGAGACGCTCCAATCGATGACACCTGAGCGTGAGATCGCCCGTTTCGAGAACGGAGTGCTCGTGCTCGACGCGGCCGGGAACCAGTACGCCCATTACGGCGTCGGCGAGTCGGCGTTACCGCACGTCAATACGGAGCGCGGCATCGATTTTTCAGCCGGGGACATGGACGACGATCTGTACCGTTTCTACTTTAAAGGAGAGGCGGACGGGACGGCGAATGCGTCGCTGTTCATCGCGACGTATACGCAAGCTGGACGCGACCGCCTTATCGAGGTTCCACTCGGCTTGAGCGGCATCGTTCGTATTGCCCCCTCGCACCGCTCGATTCGTTATTTCGTGCGAGTGAGCGGTCAAGGTCAACTACGGGACATGCATCTTGGGATGATTCGAGAGAAGAGCGTCCGCAAAGAAGACATTCTCTCGCTCAAACCGACGATGTGGACAATTCCGGCACCAGACGTAATCAAGCTAAAAGCACGAAATAACCAACTCGTGATCGACTTGAAGGGTGAGGACGACAAGCGCCGCTATATTTCGTATGCGGAAATGAACAACAGTTTCACGAAACTTCCGACCGAGTTCCCGTATGAAGTGAAACCAAATTCCCGCTACCGGGTCACGGTCGACGGCGAAGCGAGCGAGGGGACGAATGTTGTCCTTTATCTCGTTGCCTATTCCGCGACCGAGCGCCAAATCATGCAACAAGTACAGATTGGCAGTGAGAAAGTATTCTACTTCGACCGTTCGATTCGTTTCTTGCGCTTCGCCCTCCGCGTTGACGGCAAAGGCGAGGCTCGGGTCGACCGGATTCGTATCGCAGAAGAACTCGTCAGCGACGGAACGGAACATCCGGACTTCAAAGACGTGCGTGAGGCTCGTTTCTTCGCGCCGAAACCGCGCGAGCTCCACGAGTTGAAAGTCGCGGCCATTTTCGATGAGTTCACGATGGCATCGTATGAGCCGGAATGCCAGCTCATCACGTTCACGCCGGATAACTGGAAGTCGACGTTGCTCGATGAACAGCCGGACGTCTTGATCGTCGAATCGGCATGGAAAGGCAACCGCGGGGCGTGGGAGAAAAAGATTGTCAAATACGGGACGAACACGTGGGAAGAGTTGGATGCCTTGCTCGCTTGGTGCCGCGTTCAAAACATTCCGACCGTGTTTTGGAATAAAGAAGATCCGATTCATTACGACCGCTTCATCGAGACGGCGAAACGGTTCGATTACGTCTATACGACCGACCTGAACCGTGTTGAGGACTACAAGCGTGACTGCGGTCATGACCGTGTCGACGCCTTGCCGTTCGCGGCTCAGCCGAAAGAACACAATCCGATTCGTTTGCCGGGGGCGCGTGAACCGTACGCAAGTTTTGCCGGTTCGTATTACGCCAACCGTCACGAGTCGCGTAAAGCCGACATGGACCGCCTGTTCGCGGCGGCCGATAAGTATGGGCTCGTCATCTATGACCGCAACTATGCGATCAATCAACGGGGAGAAAGTGACCAGCTTCAGTTCCCTGAACAATTCCGCCACTCGATTCGCGGCAGCTTGAAGTACAACCAAATCGCGAAAGCGTACAAAGGCTTTAAAGTCATGTTGAACGTCAACTCGGTCAATGATTCACCGACGATGTTCTCGCGCCGCGTGTTCGAAGGGCTCGCTTGCGCGACGCCGGTCGTCAGCACGCGCTCGGTCGGCGTCGAGGCGATGCTCGGCGATTACGTCTTCCTTGACGACGGCGAGTCGGATTTAGACGAGACGTTCCGCCGTCTCATGACTGACGAGGCGTTCTATGAAGACGTCGCCATCGGCGGGATGCGCCACGTGCTGACGTATCACACGTACACGCAACGTCTTGCAAAAATCGCTCAAGACGTCGGTATCCCGTACCGTGTCGACAACCCTAACGTCGCCGTCTTGGCGTTCGTCCGCTCTAAACAAGAAGCGGAGCAAGTCGTGAAACAGTTCGAGGCTCAAAAGTATGCGCATAAAAAACTGCTCATTTTCCTCGACAAGTTTGAAGACTATATCGACGTCTATAACACGTATAACACCGAGTCGATCTCGACGTACATGCGCAGCTACCTTGATCACTATACGTCGCTAACGGAAATCTTGGACACGTTCGACTGGGTCGCCCACCTTGACCCGGCCGACTATTACGGTCCTCACTACTTGGCCGACTATTTGCTCGCGGCCCGTTACGCGGACGCCGACATTTTGACGAAAGCCGACTATTATTCATATGAAGGAACGCTGCAAAAACATGATTACGACGAGTCGTTCCGCTACGTCTTCGATGCGACGCCGTCGCGTTCGATGATTAACCCGGCAGCGCTTCGTTTCGACACGGTCGAGGCGGCGCTCCATCGCTTCGAGGCCGACGCGAGTTTACGTGACCTCGCGCGTTCAGGCAAACGCATCTTTAGCATCGACCCATATCAATATGTGAAAGGCGGCGTCTCGATTGATGAGGCGTCTCGACAGGAGGTAACACGATGAACGAGCAAAAGCTTCGGATTTTAGTATATGGGGACGTCAACTTGAACTTGATTGACGGTTCGGCCATCTGGTTGACATCGGTCGTCCATATGTTGAACCAAGACCCGCATATCGAGGTCGACGTCTTGTTGAAGCGCTCGATCGTCAAACCGGAAGTGACGGCCTCGATCAAACAGCTAGACCGCGTCCGCTTCATCGATGTCTTCACGATAGACTCAGAAAAACAAGATGAGCCGTACTATGAGAAGAAAGTCTTGCAGCCGGACGAGGCGGCCCAGCTCATCCATGAGCTCGTCCAGACGCATCATTACGATATGGCGTTCATTCGCGGCTTCCAGCTCGCGTATGAGCTCACGTCGTATGAAGAGACGATGAAGAAGACGTGGACGTATATCACGGACTTCACGCACGACCAGTCCGAGGCGTCGCAAGAAGAGCTCGCCCGGCTCAAACAGATTGCCGGGCTGTCGGCCCGGATGCTCTGCCAGACGGCCGAGATGAAGCAATACTTCGAGACGTTCCTTGAGACGCCGCGACCGTTCCTCATCCTTAATCCAATGATTTCGAACATGCGCGATGAGGAGCCATCGTTCAAACGCCAGCAGAAGCGTCTCGTCTACACAGGCAAGTTCGCCCCGCTCTGGTATTCGGCAGAGATTCTCGACGCCTTTAAACGGTTGCGCGTGCGCATGCCGGACGTCGAGCTGAAAGTCGCCGGTGATAAGTTCAATCAAGACCCGAACAACCCGAACTTCCGCAAAGAAGTGACGGCGCGGCTGCAACACGACGAAGGCATCGACTGGTTGAAAGGCATCCCGCGCGCAGATGTCGAGACGTTGATCGCCTCGAGCGATCTCGGTCTCTCGTGGCGTCACCCTGAACTTGATGCGAGTCTCGAACTGTCGACGAAGTTGCTCGAATACGGCGCACTCGGCAAGCCGGTGCTGTTGAACCGCAACCCGATGCACGAATCACTCCTCGGCACGAGTTACCCGCTGTTCGTCAACTCGGAAGACGAGTTCGTCGACAAAGTCGAACTTGCCTTCACCCATCCGGCGATTTACCGCGATGCGGCGACACGCCTCTATAATATGGCGAAGTACTATACGTTCTCGAACACGTATGCGCGCTTGCGCGATGCGATTTGGGAGATGCGGCCGACGACGATTTTGTTCGCGGGACACGACTTGAAGTTCATCCGCATGTTCATGGATCGCTTCGAACAGAACCCGGACTATCGCGTCCTCGTCGACGAGTGGGAAGGACATAAGATTCACGACGTCAATCATAGTAAGGCGTGTCTCGCCGAGGCGGACATCATCTTCTGTGAGTGGGGGCTCGGCAACGCCGTCTGGTATTCGAACCATAAGCTGCCGCATCAGCGCCTCATCGTCCGGATCCATCGGCAAGAGAAAGAGACGCCGTTCCCGAACGAATACAATCTCGACAATATCGACCGAATCATTCTCGTCTCGCCGTACATGCTTGAAGAGATGTCTCGTCTGTTCCACATCCCGCGGCACAAAATGACGATGATTTATAATGCGGTCGATGGAGCGAAGCTGCAAAAGCCGAAACAGACAGACGCGTTACCGTTCCACCTCGGCATGATCGGGATTAATCCAAAACTGAAACGGCCCGACCTCGCCCTCGACGTGTTAGAGAAGTTGCTCGCGCAGGACGACCGTTATCACTTGTTTTTCAAAGGCCATCATCCGAGCGAGGTTTATTGGATTGCGAAACGGGAAGAAGAACGAACGTATTACGAGGCGTTCCTCGCCCGGATCGAGCAAGCGCCGCTCAAAGGCCATGTTCATTTTGACGGCCACGGCAGCGACGTTGACGAGTGGTTGCAAAAGATTGGATTCATCTTGTCGGTGAGCGATCTTGAAAGTTTCCACTTGTCACCGGCCGAAGGCATGGCGTCAGGTACCTATCCGCTCATTCGGCATTGGACGGGTAGCGAGACGATTTATCCAGACGAACTGCTCGTCGAGGAGCCGCTTGATGTGGTCGACACGATTCTGTCATATAAAAATCAACCGTCGCGTTTGATGGAGGATGCAGCGGCGTACCAACAGTATGCGTTGAAGCACTTTGCCATTGAACAACTGTTTCCAAAGTTAGAACGGATCGTCATCGGAGAATCGTCGACGACATTGTCATGAAAATGTAATTGCGTCCCTGATTTGTTCAAGAGTATAATGAGTATTGTTTTATTATCGAATATGAACTAAACTGATGGGCATGCGCTTCAACAGAAAAGCATCAGAAACATTTGGAGGTTACTACACAATGAAAGTATGTACAGTAGGTCTTGGATATATTGGATTACCGACTTCAGCCGTATTCGCCAACTACGGCGTCGACGTCGTCGGCGTTGATATCTCGCAACACGTCGTTGATAAATTGAACCGTGGCGAAATCCACATCGAAGAGCCAGGTCTTGGCGAAATGGTGGCGGATGTCGTCGCTAAAGGCAAGTTCCGTGCATCACTCACACCAGAGAAAGCGGACGCTTTCATCATCGCGGTACCAACACCGAACAACGATGACGAGCATAAATCTTGTGATCTCACATACGTGTTGGATGCGACACGCAAAGTGTTGCCGTTCGTTGAAAAAGGTAACGTCATCATCGTCGAGTCGACAATTGCGCCACGTACGATGGACGACTTCGTGAAGCCGATTGTCGAAGAAGCTGGATTCGTCGTCGGCGAAGACATCTTCCTCGTTCACTGCCCAGAGCGCGTCTTGCCAGGTCAAATCTTGCATGAACTCGTTCATAACAACCGCATCGTCGGTGGCATTACATCAGAGTGTGCCGAAGCAGGTGCTCGTGTCTACGGTACGTTCGTCGAAGGCGAAATCGTCAAGACGGATGCGAAGACGGCTGAGATGTCTAAATTGATGGAAAACACATTCCGCGACGTCAACATCGCGCTCGCGAACGAACTCGCAAAAGTTTGTAACGACCTAGACATCAACGTGCTCGACGTCATCGAAATGGCGAACAAACACCCGCGTGTCAACCTGCATAGCCCGGGTCCAGGTGTCGGTGGACATTGTCTGGCCGTCGACCCGTACTTCATCGTCGCGAAGTCACCAGACCTCGCGAAGATCATCAACTTGTCACGTGAGACGAACGTCTCAATGCCTGCTTATGTCGCAGACAACGTCCAGAAGTTGACGGACGGTATCGAAGCGCCGAAAGTAGCTGTCTTCGGCGTAACGTATAAAGGAAACGTTGACGACATGCGTGAAAGTCCGGCAGTCGACATCTGTGAAATCTTGCTTGACCGTGGCGTCAACATCTCTGTCCATGATAGCCATGTTGAAAAATCGACATCAAGTCGTTTTGACCTCGTGTCAAAAGAAGAAGCTCTTGAAGATGCGGATCTCGTGCTCGTCCTTGTCGATCACAACGAATTTAAAACACTCGACTTCGCAGAACTCAACTCGACAATGCGTCGTCCGATGATTTTCGATACACGCAACATCGTGAAACCGGCTGGTGAAGATGTGACGGTCGTGAACTACGGAAATCTTTATAAATACACAAAGGAAACGAATCTCGTTCTTTGATTCTGGTGAATGAACATGTTTAAATCCGCGAAAGCTATCTTTACAGAGCTGAAATCGAGCATGTACTTGATTTTCCGTCTCGCGACGTATGAGACGAGAAGTAACAACTCGATGCAGTATCTCGGATTTTTATGGGAGTTCGTCACACCATTATTGCAGATTGGAGTTTACTGGTTCGTATTTGGATTTGGTATTCGAAGCGGCAGGCCGATTGATGGCGTGCCGTTTCTGCCATGGCTCGTCGCCGGGATTGTCGTTTGGTTCTTTATCGCCTCGGCCATCACCTCGACGGCTCGTTCGGTCTATTCAAAGATCGGTATGGTCTCCAAAATGAGCTTCCCAATCTCGACGATTCCTGCCTATGTCCTACTCGCGCTATTCTATCGTCACGTAGCGTTAGTAGGCGTGTCATTTATTCTCATGTGGGCGTTTGGATATCCGATGGGACTGCATTCGCTCTGGTTTATTTATTTGGCAATCAGTGCACTTGCGCTACTTTACTCTCTGGCGCTCATTACGTCCGCGCTCACGACAATTGTTCGCGACTTGCAGAACCTACTGCAATCGATGATGCGGATGCTCATGTACTTGACACCAATTTTTTGGGTGCCGCCGGCGAATCTCGCGAATATCCTTCAAATCAACCCGCTCTACTACTTGGTTGAAGGATACCGATCGATGTTCCTAGGGTCTGACTGGTTAGTGAATAACTGGGCTTACGGACTCTACTATTGGGCCATCGTCATCGTTCTCTTCTTCGTCGGGTCGATGATTCACTTACGTTTCCGTCGACATTTCATCGATTACATTTGAGGAGGACATTATGTACCAAGTTAAGTTTGAAAATGTCTCGAAACGATATACGTTATACAATAAACCGATTGATAAGTTGAAAGAAATCTTCTTCAGCAAAGCGACCGGGAAACAATTCTATGCACTCCGCAACGTCACGTTCGAAGTACCGCCCGGTGAAGTCGTCGGGATTATCGGCATCAACGGGTCAGGAAAGTCGACGATGTCGAATTTACTCGCTGATGTGATGCCGCCGACCCACGGCAAAATCGAGTTGCACGGCAAGACGGCTTTGATTGCCATTTCTTCTGGCTTGAACGGCAACTTGACGGGACTTGAGAATATTGAGTTAAAAGGGCTCATGCTTGGAATGACGAAACAAGAGATTATCGATTTGACACCGGCAATCATCGAGTTTGCTGACATTGGCGACTTTATCACGCAACCGGTCAAAACATACTCGAGTGGGATGAAGTCACGTCTTGGCTTTGCCATCTCGATTAACGTCAATCCGGATATCCTCGTCATCGATGAGGCGCTGTCAGTCGGTGATCAGACGTTTGCCGACAAATGTTTGGCCAAGATGAATGAGTTCAAAAAGCAAGGGAAGACGATTTTCTTCATCAGCCACTCGGTCTCGCAAGTCCGTCAATTTTGTTCGCTCGGTCTTTGGCTTGAGTTTGGTGAAGTACGCGAATATGGACCGGTCAACGAAGTGCTCAGTGAATATAATAAGTTCCTGAAATGGTTCCGTAGCTTGTCAAAAGAGCAGCAGGACAGTTTTAAAGCGGACAAGCTGAAACGCCGAACGACTGTTGTCGATGCGACCGAGCTTGGAGAGACGTACATCTTGCCAGCCCATTCTGAAGAAGTGTTGAAGAATCATCAAGCAGTCTCGATGTCGAGCTGACGAGGTGAATCTGAGAGGAGGAAGCACGTCCGCTTGAGGACCGTGCAAAAACGACCTATGAAAAAAGTAATGACTGTATTTGGGACGAGACCGGAAGCCATCAAGATGGCACCGCTCGTATTGGAATTGAAGAAGCGGGAAGGCGTCGAACCAATCGTCGTCGTCACGGCGCAACATCGTCAAATGCTTGACCAAGTGCTCGAACTGTTCGAGATTAAACCGGACTACGACCTCGATATCATGAAAGACAAGCAGACGTTGTACGATGTGACGTCACGCGTCCTAAAAGGGATGGGGGAAGTCATCGCCGAGACGAAGCCGGATATCGTGCTCGTTCACGGTGACACGACGACAACGTTCGCGGCTTCGCTCGCAGCGTTTTACAATCAGGTCGCTGTCGGTCACGTCGAAGCAGGTCTGCGGACGTATAACAAATACTCGCCGTTCCCAGAAGAGATGAACCGTCAGTTGACGGGTGTCATGGCTGACTTGCACTTTGCGCCGACAGAGACGTCGAAAGACAACCTCTTGCGTGAAGGCAAGAACGTCGACACGATTTTCGTCACAGGAAACACGGCCATCGATGCCCTCAAAACGACGGTACGCGACGACTACGCCAACGAGTTGCTTGACTCGATCCGCTCACAAGGCCGACGCCTCGTCCTCTTGACGGCACACCGCCGCGAGAACCTTGGCGAGCCGATGCGAAACATGTTCCGTGCCGTCCGCCGCTTGATTGAAAAATACGAGGATATCGAAGTCGTCTACCCGGTTCACATGAACCCGGTCGTCCGTGAACTCGCGAATGAGATCTTACATGACATCGATCGCGTCCATTTGATTGAACCGCTCGACGTATTCGATTTCCACAACTACGCTTCGGCTTCACATTTAATTTTGACCGATTCAGGTGGTGTACAAGAAGAAGCGCCTTCACTCGGCGTCCCTGTTCTCGTCTTGCGAGACACGACGGAGCGTCCGGAGGGTGTGGCTGCTGGTACGCTCAAGTTGGCTGGAGTCGATGAAGAAGTCATTTACTCACTTGCGGACGAATTGCTTTCGGATCAGACTGCATATGAGAAGATGTCAAAAGCATCAAACCCTTATGGCGACGGTGAAGCATCACGTCGAATCGTCGATGCCATCCTTGCTAACTGAATGAATTGAGTTTGGAGTTGTCTTGTGCCCCGCACAGCAACTCTTTTCTATATCATCTCAATATTTGGAGGAACTATACTATGTCAACGAAACGTATTCGTCCAGCGATTTATCATTATTATCCGCGTGGGCCACACAAAGACCATCTCTCCATGCGTGAGGAAGGATATAAAACTGAAGTCACCTTTCTTCCGAAGGCCGACACGGACTCGATTTACGTTCAATTGTTCGATTTAAAGTTCGAGATTCCACCGTCGAAGATTTTTTTGACGGACGCCAAGATTGAAACAGGGGAAGAAATTGGGATTCAGACACAGATTTTCGTGGAAGGGAATAGAAGCATTGCGCTTGAGCTATACTTTATGCAATACGGGGATGAGGAGCGTCTGTCTAACAAACGGTTTCGTTTAACGCTTGAACCGGGGATGAATCAAGTGAGCGAGACTGTGAAACAAGTCGAGGGTGCGAAATATTTTAAGATGTCTTACAAATACGTGGTTGAAACGCTAGAACCGGTCACGATTCGTCTAGACGACTTATACGTCAAGTTCTCTTAAGTTAGACACGTCGATTTTTCAGGGAGAAAGGAACAAACAGGATGCTATTTAGTTCCACGGTTTTTTTATTTTACTTCTTACCAGTTGTTTTGTTGTTGTACTTTATCTCACCGCGTGTCATCAAGAACACGTTGCTGCTCGTCGCAAGTCTGTTCTTCTATGCCTGGGGTGAGCCGCGTTTTGTCCTGATTATGCTCGCTTCGATTTTGATGAACTATGTCTTCGGTTTGCTCGTTGACAAGTATCGTCATCAAGAGAAACAATTGAAGTGGACGATGGGAGCGATGGTCGTGGGTAACCTCGCCATGCTCGGCGTGTTCAAGTACGCGAGTTTCTTCGTCGAGAACGTCAACACGATTTTTGGCTTTTCGTTGAATGACCCAGAGATCCCGCTTCCGCTCGGGATTTCATTCTTCACGTTCCAAGCGATGAGTTACGTCATCGACGTCTATCGTCAAGACGGCCGTCTGCAACGAAATATATTTGACTTGGCACTCTATGTCTCGTTTTTCCCGCAGTTGATTGCGGGTCCGATTGTCCGTTACCAGACGGTCGCCGACGAGATTGTCGAGCGTCGGGAGACGATTGATGATTTCGTCTCGGGGATTCAACGTTTCGTCATCGGGTTGGGGAAAAAGATGATTCTTGCGAATAGTGCCGGCTATGTTGCCGATCAAGTGTTCTCGCAACCGCCAGGGGAGTTGTCGACGACTCTCGCTTGGATTGGAATCATCGCCTATTCTCTTCAAATTTACTTTGATTTCTCGGGTTATTCTGATATGGCGATCGGACTCGGGCGGATGTTTGGCTTCCACTTCTTAGAGAACTTCAACTATCCGTACATCTCGACATCCGTGTCTGAGTTTTGGCGCCGGTGGCACATCTCGCTCGGTAGCTGGTTCCGAGATTACGTCTACATTCCGCTCGGCGGGAACCGGAAAGGCAGTTTGATGACGTATCGCAACTTGACGATCGTTTGGCTGTTGACCGGGGTATGGCACGGAGCGAGTTGGACGTTCATCGCCTGGGGTCTCTATTACGGGATTTTCATCATGCTCGAACGAGCGTTTCTCGGTCGCTGGCTCGCCGCGTGGCCGACCTGGCTTGCCCGGACGCTCACGTTGTTCATCGTCGTCGTCGGTTGGGTATTCTTCCGTGCCGATAACTTCGAGTATGCGCTCGGTTATCTTCAAGTCATGTTCGGGCTTCATGGCGGCGAATTGTTCGATCAGACGGCATACTTTTATCTCGTTCAATACGGCGTCGTGCTCGTCATTGCGATGATTGCGGCGACACCACTTCCAAAGTACGCTGTCTCGTACTTCTTGCGTCACGAAACGGACAGCGAGCGGACAGTGCTTGCGATGGGCGCTGGATTGGCGCGAGCAACGTACATCTTATTTATTTTTGCCGTGTCGATTTCCTACGTCGTCTCGAGCACGTTCAATCCGTTTATCTATTTCCGGTTCTAAGGAGGGGTGCACATGAAACGTTTGTCGTCTACTGAACTTAAACATGAGAAAAAACGAAAGCTGTCCTGGGTGACAAACAGTATCATCTTATTCAGCTTTATCGGTATATTGTTTTATGGGCTAGCCGTTTTTGCTTTCGGCACTGAAGAGGCGACGTCTGATATTGAAGGGCGCTCGCTTGAACAACGACCAACTTTCTCCCCATCTTCTTTTTTAAACGGGACATATATGGAGACGTTTGAAGCATCAGCGAACGATCAAGTGTTTCAACGTGATTTTTGGATGGAGAGCCAAGCGTGGTTTCAACGTAACGTCCTGCGGCAAGCGATGAACAATGGGGTCATCAATGTCGGCGGGATGCTCTTGTCGCCGGAGACGAATCCGAGTGAATACTCGAGTTTCGGCGTGTTTTTGAAAGAGTTGAAAGGTGAGATGGACGAAGCGGACATTCCGGTCTACTTCGCCTCGGCACCGAGTAAGCCGGTCTATGCGACGCGGAGAGACTTGTTCCCTCCATACGTAGAGAGCGTGGATGCGGCCAATCGGGACGAGCTTCATCAGCGGATTGAGGAAGCGGACATCCCACTATTTGATCTTGAGGAGCGGCTCGGTGAATACGAAGGAGGCGATATTTACTTCATGACCGACCACCATTGGCGGGCTGAAGGGGCGTTCAAAGCATATGAACAAATTATGCGTGATCTCGGAGAAGCGTTTCCGGACGCCGATGCGCTCAGCATGAACGACATGGAGACGAAAACCGTCGACGGCCCGTTCTACGGGTCGAGCGCGCGTGAAATTTCAATTTCCTACGTCGAAGAGCCCGATACATTCACGTACCTTGAACCGAAAGACGGTTTTTCGACGACGGTATGTCGTAACGGCGACGATTGCGGGCATGAAGTGTTAGATCGTGATGTCTTGAATAACACGACTGACTTTACGAACTATTACAACTTGTTCATGGGTGACAACTACGCCCAGGTGACGATCACCCAGGAGGATCCAGACAACGATTACCATCTGCTCGTCTTGAAAGACTCATACGCCAACCCGGTGCTGGGATATCTCGGTGAGTCGTTTGGTCAAGTGACGGCGCTCGACGTCCGTTACTTTGAGGATTATCCGATTGATATTACAGAGTATGCGAAAGCGAACGATGTTGACGGGGTGCTCTTCCTTCATAACGATCGTATCTCGGGACTAGGTTCGACGTATCAAGAGAACTTGTGAAGGGACGTGAGCTAATGCATATCTTCATCCCCGTGTTTTTTCACGCACCGATGGGCGGCTTGCATCATCACGTGCTAGCGACGACCCGTTATATAGTGGACAACGGGCACGAGGTCACAATCGTCTGTAAGCCGGGACCGTTCGCTGAGAAAGCGCAAAAGTTAGGTGCGAACGTCGCAACAACCGATTTTACATCACACGATGTGCATCGATTGTTGCAGGATTTAGCACTCTGTCCGTTCGACATCGTGTACGCTCATCCGTTCGACTCGAGACAAATCGGTCTTGCGATTGCGGAAATTCAACAGATTCCGTTCGTACTCGTCATTCATGGAATGTATGATGATGATTTAGCGTATTATGCGAATCAGACGAGTCATGTGATTGCAGTGTCGCAGTCAATCGCCGAGTTTTTGTACGAGCAATGTCCCGGTATCGAAAAAAGAACGACCGTGCTCATGAACGGAGTTGATAGGCGTTATACACCGACCCCTTTGCCGAAGCCAAGTGACCGACTTCAGGCTGTGTATGTGTCTCGGATGGATGCGGATATGGTGTTCCCATTAGATGTGTTATTAGACGGGATTAGCGATGATCGGTTAACCAATGCCGCGATTGATTGGACATTTATCGGGTCTGGAACGCAACGTGACAAGTATGAGTCGCGTTTTAACGAGATACTTGACGGGACAAACCAGACGATTCACTGGGTCGGTTGGCAAGAGTCTGAGGATGTCATTGATTGGATGCGCCAATCAGACTTCGTCGTCGCCCCGAGTCGTGCTGCCATTGAGAGCTTGGCACTTGGACGGCCGACGCTCGCAATCGGTAGTAAGGGCTATCATGGTCTAATCACGAAAGACTCTTGGCAAGCGGCCGAAGCCACGAACTATGGTGGCATCGGTACGAGGCGCGCCTCTTATCAATCTGGAATGGTTGGAGAAGCCATCTTAAAACTTTTTGACTTGTCTTACCGAGAAGAACTTGCAGAGTTTAGCGCCTCATTGGGTCAGCGGTACCAAGATGAAGATATTCAAAAAAGCTTAGTACATCTTCTTGAAAAACTCGTTATGGAAAAGAATTATCCATTACCGGTCGATTATGTAATTGCACGATATGAACAACTAAATCTTCATCGGGCTAATGAATTATTGGCTCGACGTCTAGCAGCTCGTGAGAAGAAGCTGAAAGAACAACGTCATCTATGATTAGTGTCACGTTTCCGATTTCGGAGCGTGACACTTTTTTAGTTTAAGCTAAATTCATAGGTACGGATGTGAAGTGATGGAACGTCAATCAAAAAATGGAGAGACTCATACGAGTGAATGATATGATGGAGAAGAGGTGAACGCTATGCGACGACATCAAGCAAACGGCACGTATCGCTACGTCCTCATCCTAGGTGCCAAAGTAAACGGGATTCATCCTTCTCCGGCGCTACGTCATCGAATCGACGTGGCGGCTACATATGCGCATCAACATCCGCACGTCATGTTCATCGCCTCAGGCGGACAAGGACCGGATGAAGGCATGGCCGAAGCTCGAGTCATTGCCCGGGAATTGATGACCTGTGGCGTCGCCCCGGAGCGGATTCATGTGGAAGCCGACTCGACGTCGACGATCGAGAACTTTTTGTATAGCCGCGATATATGGGCGGGCGAGACAGGGCTCACCATCGTGACGAACGACTTTCACGTCAGACGGGCTCGACTTGTCGGTCGTCTCTACTTCGGTTTAGAGACGGACGCGCTCTATGCGCCGACACCGAACGCGGTGAGAGTGAAGTACATCATTCGTGAACAGCTCGCCTACATCAAGCTGTTCATACATTATATGCGCTGGAAGTGGCGGCCATGAAAACAAGGACTTAGCGGTTGCTAAGTCCTTGTTCCTTGTGACAGCCAATCTCTTCTGACAACAGGTTGCCGAACGCCTCGGCGCCATCGATGTTCAAATGGACACCGTCGCTCTCGAAATAGTCGGCGTGCCCGGAAGACGCCTTGTGCCAGTCGATGAGCGTGACATCATCATGCAACTCGCTTGCCCGTTTGAGCTTCTCGTTCACCTCGCGTTCCCACGGACGGGGGACGCGTGTGTTGATGACGTACACGTGGTCGGCCGACTCAAACATGGCGATCAACGAATCGAGCTGTTCCATCTTGAAGGCACCGTTCGTCCCGAGGTGAAAAAAGACGACGTGACCGGGAGCGTCATAGTCGCGGTATGTTGTTGCGACATCTTGCGCGTCACTGACTTGGCGGCCGAGTTCGGCGTCGATTTTCATGTTCGGGAAGGCAGTGCCGAGATACTCGTTCAACCCGAGCAGGACCGAGTCGCCAATCGCGAGTGCCGGTGGACAAGACTCGACAGGACGTTCAGGCGTCACTTCCGCCGGTTTTTGGTTGTTCGGCTGCGGTGCTTGGACGACCGGGATGGCCGTCGGCTCGGTCGTCTCGGTGAAGGCGAGAATCGTCAAGTTTCCGATGAGGACGAGTGAAAGCGCCGTCGCCATCGTCACCGCCGCCAATCTAGCCGGTTGCGTTCGACGGGTCGGCATGAGTCTGCGTAGTGTGACGCGGAACCCGTCACGGCGAATCGGTGTCTCAATATAACGATAAGACGTCTCTGCGATGACCAGTGTCAATGCGACTTGGCCGAGCGCGAGGAGACCGTTGAATGAACCGATTTGCTCGAGCGGTGTCGTCAAGATGATGACCGGATAATGCCACAAATAAATGCCGTACGTCCGTGTCCCAATCAAACGAAGCCGTTTGCTTCCGAACAGTCGGGACCATACCGTCGCCGGATGAGCCGTCGCAGCAATCAATATGCCGGATGCCACAGCGACGAGCAAGAAGCCACCATAATATAGAAATGCATCATAGGCTTTGGCCGTCATCATAATCGTGATGAGCGTAAGGAATGCTAAGGTACCACCGATATTCAAAATCCGGAGACCGAGGATTGGGATCTCGCGCTTGAACGCTTCCGGACGCCAACCGAACGCAAGCAACGCCCCGATGAGGAGGGCGAACAGGCAGGTATCGGTACCATAGTAGACACGGCTCGGGTCGACTCCTGGCGTGAAGCGGATTGCCATCCAGACGCATGAGGCGAGCAAAACGATGCCGCTGAACTGAAGGAAACGTTTCTTCATCGTCAGTCCAAGTAGCAAGAGGAGCGGCCAGACGAGATAGAATTGTTCTTCGATGGAGAGCGACCATAAGTTTTGTAGCGGCGACGGTTTGCCAAAACGCTCAAAATAGGAGACGTCATGGAAGATGTACCACCAGTTGTTCACATAAGTGAGCGCGGCGAGCGTATCTTGCCATACTGTATCGAGCAGTTCACGCTCGAACAACGTGACGTACGCCATGACGACCGATAGCATGAAGACGAGAGCAGGCAACAAGCGACGGAACCGGGCGATGTAAAAACGTGTCAAGTCGATTCGGCCGCGAATCGAGTGTTCGCGTAGCAGGATGCCGGTAATCAAATAACCAGACAAGACGAAAAAGACGTCGACGCCGAGAAAGCCTGCAGATATGTACGGGGTATTCAAATGAAACAGAATGACGACAAAAACGGCAAACGTGCGCAAGCCGTCAAGGCCTGGCATATACGTCGCCTTCTGGTGCAAGGGATTCATGCCCCCCACTTCCTTTCTTCAATCCGTATCTCACGTTTCCCTTTTTTGTAAGGAATATATCCTTTAGTATAGCGAGCGACGGACTGGAAAAAGTTTCAAATGATTAACATTTGGTTTAGAGGAGTGGCTGAAAACAGGAACAAAAAAAGGGACACGAGGTCCCTTGTAAATTTACAACATACCAATTACCATCCCACCGATGACCCCGACGATGACGAGCGCCCAAGGCGGCATCTTCCAATACGCGATCATGGCGAACAAGAAAGCAGCGAAGACGAAGTCGACCGCACCGTTCACCGTGCTCGTGAAGATCGGCTGATAGAACGCGGCGATCAAAATTCCGACGACGGCAGCGTTGACACCGATGAGCGCGCCCGCGACTTTCGGGTTGCGACGGAGTGCATCCCAAAACGGCAAGGCACCGAGAATCAACAGGAACGCCGGCAAGAAGATGGCGACCGTGGCGAGCAGTCCGCCCGGAACGCCATTGATGACGGTCCCGAGGTACGACGCGAACGTGAAGAGCGGGCCAGGTACGGCTTGGGCGGCCCCATAACCGGCAAGGAACGCCTCTTCACTCAGGAAACCGGCCGGGACGAGTTCGCGCTCAAGGAGCGGCAAAACGACATGGCCGCCGCCGAAGACGAGGGCCCCGGCGCGATAGAAACTGTCAAACATGGCGACCGATTGACTCTCGATCGTCTCCCGTAAAATCGGCAAGATGACGAGAAGCGCACCGAACAGGCCGAGTAGTGTGGCCCCAAGTCGTTTTGACAGCGGGAATGAGGCCGATTTGACGTCGAGATTCTGCGGTTTGAACAGCAGGAATCCAGCAAGTCCTGCGAGCAAGATGACGAGCACTTGGCTATACGTCGTCTGCCACAACAGCACTCCGGCGAGTGCGAAGAACGCAATCGTTCGTGTCTTCGCGTCCGGCGTCAACTTACCGGCCATCCCGAGAATAGCATGGGCGACGATGGCGACGGCGACGATTTTCAAGCCATAGAGCCAACCGGCGTCCGAGACATCGAGGCCTGAAACGAATAGGGCGAATAAGATGAGGGCGATGACAGACGGGGATGTAAACCCGATGAACGAAGTGATTCCGCCGAGAATGCCACCGCGGACGATGCCGATGCCAATCCCGACCTGACTACTTGCCGGACCGGGCAAGAATTGACAAAGGGCGACGAGGTCGGCATACGCACGCTCGTCCATCCATTTACGGCGACGCACATATTCCTCGTGGAAATACCCGAGGTGGGCGACCGGACCGCCGAACGAGGTCAGGCCGAGCCGGGTCGATACGAATAAAATCTCAAGTAACGTCTTGAACGTTACGCGTTGTTTAGCCATGTGCTTCACTCCTTGATCTCTTTGAATAACTCATATGCTTTTTGACGGGCTTCTGCCAAGACGACGAGGCCTTTTTCGGTCGTCGTGTAATTCTTCCGGATATGACCGTCGACGAGCACGTTCGTCCGGACGAGCAGACCATCTTGCTCCATCGTGTGTAAAATCGGATAGAGCGTACCGGCGCTGATCGAATAGCCATGCTCCTGTAGCTCCTCGACCATCCACGCCCCGTACACCGGGTGCTCGGACGCATGGTGCAAGATATGGATCTGGATGAAGCCGAGAAATAGTTTCCGCAGGACGCGGTCTTCCACGTTCATCACCTCCTTGGAATCGGTTTTCGATATCGGTTTTCGTAATCATGCTAACAATTCTTAAAAGCATATGCAACCCGTGACGTGTCTTTTACAAAAACTCAATGTGCGCACATTGCCAAGAATTGATGCGGAAAATATAGGGAATTTATAAAAAATGAGGTAAACTGAAACGTAAAAGGAAACAGAGGAGGAACCGACGTGGCAGACTTAGACCAGACAAAGCTTCAATCCTTGTTGCGCCATATGCCCC
This sequence comes from Exiguobacterium sp. TNDT2, assembly GCF_003331145.1. GTDB lineage: Bacteria > Bacillota > Bacilli > Exiguobacteriales > Exiguobacteriaceae > Exiguobacterium. Next base: position 36,543 of record NZ_QLVE01000023.1, read on the forward strand.
AAGGCTACGTCGAATTTAAAGTGCTCTACGACGAGGCGGGGGAGCCCGTCGATTATGAGTTCCATGCGGTGAACGAGGCGTTCGAACGCATCATGAAAGCGAAGCGTGAACATTTTCTTGGGGGACGCATCACGGACAAGTTAAAAGACTTTGAATATAGCGAACAGGAATGGATCGTCCAGGTCGCCCGTACCGTCGAGAGCGGGGAAGCCATCACGTTCGAACATTTCTCACGTCGGAACAAGGCCTGGTACGAGCTGTCCGTCTTCAGTGAACGACCGGGTTACGTGTCGACGATGTTCCATGACATCACACCGTACGTCCAAGAGAACAATGCATTGAAACAACTCGTCAACGTGTCGCATAGTTTTATTACGACCGGACGTGAACTGTTGATGAATCAACAGTTTCTCGACCAAATCCGTGGTTTCACCGGTGCCAAAGCCGTTGCGCTCAGTTTAGTCGAAGAAGACAAGAAGACGTATTCGACCGTGGCGTTCTCAGGCATCGACGAACTGCTTGAACGCAGTCTCGATGTCCTCGGATTCCATCCGGTCGGTCGCAAATGGCCGATGAGCCCAAAGCGATCGAAATTACTGGAAGCCCCGAGCCCAATCGTGTTCGATGACATTTACCCGCTCGTCGACGGGGTGTTGCCGAAGCGGCTAATCAAAAAAAATATATTGCGGATCTTCAACCTTGGTCAAATCGTCTTGTTCAAAATTGAGAAAGATGGCGTCTTTTATGGCGATTTGACGATTATCATGGAAGGGAAGAAGCAAGCAAACCGCCTCGGTCTCGTTGAATTGTATATCGTCCATATCCTTGAACAAATGACGAAAGCGAACCGGCAAATCGGTGACACGAAAGAATCGATGTTCGAAGGGTTTGCGACGGTCGATTTAGAGTGCATCATGTCCCTCTCAAAACGTGAGATTTTTCATTTGAACGAGGCGTGGGAACGCGTGCTCGGATTCCCGCTCGAAGAACTCGAGAACATGAACATCACAAGTCTCGTCCATCCCGATGACGTCGAGAAGACGACTGAAGCGTTCATGTTGCTCGAGAATGGGCACGATATCTTTCGTTTCGTCAACCGGTACCGGACGATCGACGGAGACTATCGCTCAATCGAGTGGCACTCAAAAGCGCAAGGCAACTATATTTATGCGGTCGCCAAAGATGTGACCGAACGGGTCCAACTCGAAGAAGAACTCGCCGAGCGGGACCGGTTGCTCACGAAACTATCGGATCAAGTACCCGGTGCCATCTATCAGTTCGAGCGCCGTCCGGACGGTAGCTTCCGGTTTCCATTTTATAGCCGAGGGTTTGAAGAGTTGACGGGGATCACGTTCGAGGAGATGAAACAAGATTCGACGCTCGTCTTCACGAAAATTCATCCGGAGGACTATCCGAACGTGATGGCAAGTATCGAGACGTCATATGAGAACCTGACGATTTGGGATGCGGAGTTCCGCGTCGTAATGCCGGACGGGCGGACGGCATGGATGTTAGGCTCGTCCCGTCCAGAGAAACTCGGGGAAGGACATGTGCTCTGGCACGGTTATATCGGTGACGTGACCGAGAAGAAAAAGTATGAGATGGAAATCGAATACTTAAGTTACCATGACCAGTTGACGGGCATGAAGAATCGTCGCTATTTCGATGAAGCGCTCATCACCTATGACGAGCCCTCCTATTATCCGCTCGCCTTGATTGTCGTCGACGTCAACGGATTGAAGCTGACGAACGATGCGTTCGGTCACCTTGTCGGGGACCGCTTATTGATCGAGGCGACGATGACGCTCAAACGAGAGATTCGCGGGAAGGACACGGTCGCCCGCATCGGTGGGGATGAATTTGTCATCATCATGCCGAACACGGAACTTGAAGAGGCGAAGCGCTTGTCCGATCACTTGAGCCAACTGTTCCTCGCCAAATCGATTGAAGGATTGCCAATCTCGGCGTCGTTCGGTGAAGCCGTGAAAGAGGATGACTCGCTGTCAATCATGGAAGTGTTCAACTTGGCCGAGGACCGGATGTATCATCATAAAGTGTCCGAGAAACAGAGCCGGCGCCACCATTCGATTCAGCTCATCATGCGGACGCTCTACGAGAAGATCCCGCGTGAGGAAGCGCACTCGCAACGAGTCGCCGAACTATCGCGACAACTCGGACAGGCGATGAACTTGACGAGCGCCGACGTGAACGAACTCGTCACGGCCGCGACACTGCATGATATCGGCAAGGTCGCGATCAGCAACGATATTTTAGACAAGACCGAGGCGTTGACCGAGTCCGAATGGCGTGAAATCAAACGTCATCCCGAAGTGAGCTACAACATCTTGAGCACGGTGCCGGAGTACGGGCCGCTATCCGAAATCGTGCTCGCCCATCATGAACGATGGGACGGAAACGGCTATCCGAAAGGGGTGAGCGGCGAGCAAATCCCGCTCGCGTCTCGCATCATCTCGATTGCGGACACGTTCGACGTCATGATGACGGGACGTCCTTACCGAGAGGCGAAGACACTTGACGAGGCGCTCGCCGTCATCGCCGAAGAGGCGGGCCGTCAGTTCGACCCCGAACTCGTCGACGTGTTCTTCGAGAAGGTCGTACCCACCTTGCAACGTTAATCGAATCAAACGAAAAAGGGGAGCCATCGCGGCTCCCCTTTTCACGTGAGGAGACGTTTCTTCAGCGTCCAGGCGCTAATAAGGAAGACGGCGAGCGCCATCCCGAGCAGGATGAGGACGGACTGCATCGGGGAGCGTCCCTCATACATTCGGGCGACCCCGTAATTGAACCAATACGTCGGCAAAAAGCGACCGACGACTTGGAGCGTATCAGGTAGCCAGGTCAGACTGATGAAGGCACCGCCGGTAATGGCCGCCGCCATCGTCACGGACGTCTGCCAAATGTTCGCTTTCTCCCGGTTCGTCGCGAGGATGGCGATGAGCGACCCGATGGCGAGGCAGACGAATAAATAGGCGACGAACAACAGCATGAGAACGGGCAGGTGGGTGAGAATATCCTGGCGGTAGAGGACGGCGCTGAAGGCAAGCAGCATGAGCACGTAAAGTAGCCCGACCGCGCAGAACGAGACGAACAACGAGCCGATGTAACGCCGGGGCGTGACCGGGGCGGCGAACAGGCGGGAATAGATTTTCTCGTCCCGGTCGTCGGAGACGAACAACGGGATGAACTGGAGAAACGCCGACATCATGACGAACGACAGGAGACCAAGGAACGCCTGCGTCCGCTCCGTCGTCGCCACGCTCTGTTGGAACGGCTCACTCGAGAGCGTATAGCCGGTCTCGGTCTCGCGTTCGGCGAGTTCGGTGAAACGCTCTTCGTCAAACTCACTTGCGATCAGTAGCTGTCGCTCACGGGACAGGTGTGAGTTGAGCGCTTGTTCGATCAAGGCGGCGTCACTTCCTTCGGTGGCGCTGAACGATAACCGCGGTGATTCACCATTCAAGAGCGCCTCGGAGAATCCGTCCGGAATCACTAAGACGATATCTTGTCCTTGTAACAACGCCTCGTCGGTCTCATCTGTCTCAAGTGGTGTCACCGAACCGAACCGTCCCGCCTCTTCAATCACACGACCGGCGAGCGTCCCGCCGTCGCGGTCGAGGATGCCGATCGAGGCGTTCAAGGCGGATGTCGAGCTGAGGAACGATAAAATCAAGGCGAAACCGAAGACGGAGACGAACGTGAACACCCACAATCCTTTTTTTCGAAGCATGCGCTTGGCGACATGTCTAAATAGCACCACGGCGGTTCACCCCTTTCCAAAGCAATAAACTGAGGACGGCGAACACGAACAGATGCACGGCGAGCCAACCGAGGCTCTGCCAAAAGACGGCGGTATCTCCACCGCGCAGAAGCACCTGGAGCATGCCTTCCCGCATGAAAATCGGCATGAAGACGTACTGGGCCCACGGCGCGACACTCAGCGTCACTTGATCGAAACCGGGGACATAGCCGCCGGAGAGGATCATGATGATGGCGACGAACCCGTTGACGATGGCGTCTTTCGTCGCGCGCGAGAGACGGGGCAGGCTCGACACGAAAAAGCCGAAGGCGGTGCCGTAAAGCGCGAGGGCGAGCCAAGAGACGAACAACAGACCGAAGTGAACGTAGTCGAGTGAGAAGCTCCGATACACGAAGTGGCTGAACCAGAACACGAGCACGAGTTGCAGGAAGATGAGAGTGTATCGGCTGAGACTTCGGGCCAGGCGATACTCGATCCGGTTGACCGGGGCTGCTTGGATGCGGAGATAGCTCCCCGTCATCGGCTGCTCCTCGCTGAGCATGCCGGTAATGTAGAACGCACCGAACAGTGCCGTCATGATGGAAATCGTGACGGTGAAGTATTCGAGTGACGTCGGGGTCCGACCGGACAAATCGACGCTCTCGCTGTCGATGAACGTCTCAGGCGTAAACGGGGCGGAGACGCCTGCTTCGGCGAGCATAATTTGCTGATTGGCGACGTCCGTGTACTGCCGGAGGATGGCCTCGATGACGTCGAATTCGATTGTCGACGGTTCCTCGTATAGCAGACGGACGTCGGGACCGTCCAAATGAAGGATGACATCGGCGTCGCCATCGTTCACGCCCGTCTCGGCAGCGGCGATACTATCGTACGGGACGAGATGGATGAATGTTTGAATGTCGTCATCGGCGAGGAACGTTTCGAGCGGCACCCGATAATTATCCGTCGACTGTTCGACGTAGGCGACGTCCGTGACCGGGAGCGAGAAGTTGCTATTGAAGACGGCCGACAGCATCGTCCCAAGTCCGAAGATGAGAATGATCGGGAAGATGAGCATCCAAAAGATGGTCGAGCGGTCGCGCAGTTGCTGTTTGACATCGTATTTGATGAACGTCCATAGTCTCATCGCGCTCACTCCCTCAGCGTCTTGCCGGTCAAGGCCAGAAAGACGGTATTCAAGGACGGCCGGTCGACCGTGATCGAGGTGAAGCGGATCCGCTCGTCATGGAGCACATCAAGGAGCGGGGCGAGCGGGGTGTCCTTCTCGAGCGACACGTCGAGGAACGGTTCCTCGTATTCGACTTTCTTTACCCGTTCGAGCGATTCGAGCCGTTCGAGGAGGCCTGGGGTGAGGGGGTCTACTTTGATTCGGGCCGTCTCGAGCGTCATGACTTGGTCTTTCAGCTCGTCTTGTGTGCCCTCGGCAATAATCCGTCCTTCATCGACGATGGCGACACGGTCGCACAGCATCTCGACTTCTTCCATATAGTGGGACGTATAGATGATTGTCGCCCCGCGGCGGTTCAACTCGCGGATGTTCTCGAGGATGGTATTGCGGGACTGTGGGTCGATGGCGACGGTCGGCTCATCCATGAAGATGAGCTCCGGCTCATGGACGATGCCACAGGCGATGTTGAGACGACGAATGAGCCCCCCGGACAGTTCCGGCGGACGTTTCTTTTGGTGCGGCGTGAGTTCGACGAAATCGAGGGCGGCCACGGTCTTTTGTTTCGCCTCGGCCGGTTTGAAGCCGTACAGTTCAGCGAAAAATTGAATGTTTTCAAAGACGGTCAGTTGATCTGATCGTACACGGAGACGTGTTGCGGGACGATGCCGACGCGCCGTTTGATCGTCCGTTCATCCTTTGGCATCGCGTGGTCGAAAATACGGATGGTGCCGCTGTCGGCCGGATATAGGTTCAGCATGACGGAAATGGCGGTCGTCTTCCCGGCCCCGTTCGGACCGAGCAGGCCGAACAGCTCGCCGACCTCGACGTGAAGTGAAAAGTCGTTCAAGGCAATCGTCTCACCGAACCGTTTCGTGACGTGGTCGAGCGCGATGATGGACACGTGGACGCAACTCCTTTCAAATGAGGAACGTGAAAAAGCATACAAGGTTTTGTTCCCGTTTGCAGGAACTTCCGAACCAGATGCCGAATGAATTATAATAGTCGAATTATTCGGACAATTTATAGGGGTTGAAGTGAGGGATTGTGATGAAAAAGTGGCAGTTCAATAAAGAAGAGTCGAGTGAGAAATTTCCGGACGAGATGGCGTGGGCATTGTTTTGTACGGTCGAGCCGAAACGGATGGACACGACACTCCCGTTCTATTACGACGAGTCGGTGTTCCGCTTCTCGAACGGGGCGGAATCGTTTTATTTCAAAGTCTCACCGAGTTATCACGAGTTCGAAGTGAACGTCAAAGATGCGGCGGGTGAGTTGCTATATTATCAGCTCCTCCGCACCGTCGGGAAAGTCGAGGTGCTCGAGGACCGGCGCGACCACGGTGAGCTGTTGATCGTCATGAACGAGGACCGCAACCGAACGGTGACGACGATCGAGCTGACCGTTCGACCGCGTTTCCGGGTGCTCGTCAAAGAACATTATGTTTGAGTTTTCCTCACAGTGGTACATGAATTAGACATGATATCACGAGGAGGAGATTCACATGAAAGACGGACTCAACAAAAAAGTCGATGGCTTGATCGATAAAGCGGCAGGCAAAGCGAAAGAAGCGGTCGGCAATGCGTCGGACAATCGATCACTCAAACGTGAAGGTCAAAAAGACCAAGTGAAAGGGACGGCTAAAGACAAGATGGGCCAGGCTCAACAAGACCTTGAAAGCCTGAAAGACGAACGCCGCTAATAAAAACCGGGAAGTCGCGAATGATGCGACTTCCCATTTTTTCATTTGGTCAAAAAGATTTGGACGTGAATCGTCGACCCTTGCGCGTTCTTGGCGGCGCCGACACCGAGGTGGGTGAAGTTATCGTTCAAGATGTTGGCACGGTGGCCCGTCGAGTTCATCCAGGCGTCCACGGCTTGCGCGGGGTCGCTCGAGCCCATATAAATGTTCTCACCCCAGCCGCGATAGCTGACGTTGTAGGCATCGAGCGTATTCCCTGGGCTCCCGTTCTCACGGAGCTGATGCGAGAACTGTCCCGTCCGTGCCATCTCGTCGGCCCGGACTTGGGCGACACGGTTCGCCTCGCTCGTTGCGGCGAGCGCCGACAAACCGGCTGACCGTCGCTCCTCGTTCGTCTCGGCCAAGACGCCGCTCACAGGTGCCGTGAACGTGACGTGTTTTGCCATGAGATAGCCGGTCTTCGTCCCGGTCGTCACTTTGTACCAGCGCGTCGATCCGGTATAGCGGTACGAACTCGTGTCGAGTTCCACACCTTGACGCAAGAAGGCGACGTTCGAAGACGAGGTGAGCGGTTTTGACTTCAAATAGACGCTCGACGGAGCGATGTAGGCCGTCTTCTTGAACGCGACTTCCGCCGTCGATAAGTTGACGTATGCGGCCGGGACGTACGCGTAGCCCGATCCCCATTGAATCTTGTACCATTTCGTTCCGTTCACATAAAATACGGTGCGGACAGTCATCGTGCCGTCGCGTTTGATCAGTCCGAGACGTGTCGCCGAAAGCGATGGGGTTTTGCGAACCGGCAGCTGACTGATGTTCGTGACGCTCCCTTTCGTATTGACGGTCGTCTCACGATAAGATGCTTCCACGATTGTCGGATTGACAGAAAGAGGGGGCGCTGACGTAAAGGTGAGCGCGGTTGCAAGGGCGGCAGCTATAAGGACTGAGGCTGTTTGTTTCAAGATGAGAACTCCTTTTTGATTATATAACCATATAATATATTGAATAGGACGATGATGGATATTACCGTTTGATGACAAAAACAGGCAGACTCCACCGAGCCTGCCTGCTCTGATGCTTAACGTTCAAGATGAACGGCTGATGAACAACAGCCGTCTCGAGGCGATGTATAACGTAACGGCAATCAATAAGATGCCGCTGACAATCGGCCAAACGAGTAAATTTTCGCCTATGAGCAATTCGGCCGATAACGAGCCGAGCCGCCATGGCATCCAGTCCCACTCGAGCCAACCGAGGAGGAGCGACATGATAAAGTGGAGAGCGAGCGTGATGACGAGGGCGACGAGTCCGCTCTCGAGGAGCGCCGCGAGCATGAAGAAAATCGACAGCTGGACGACGAAATGGAGCATGAGCAGTGCGGTCGCGACCAAGAAATCGGTGACATCGAACGAGTCGAACAAGACGATCGTGTAATAGGCCGCGCTCAGTTGGGCGAGTCCGACCGCGATGACGGCCAGGAGCGAATAATGGCCCCATTTGCTGAGGACGATTCGTGTGGCCGGGATTTTCAGTGACTTGAGCCAGGCGAGCGTGCCGAGCGACCGTTCGTGGCTGAACGTGTGTATGGCGGACAAGAGGACGACGAGCAATCCGATTTGCCGCAACTGTTCACTCACCGACATGAGCACTTCTTCCGGCGACGGGGTCGGGATCTCGATGACCGCCCCGTCCGGTAGGTTTCCGCCCGAGGCCAAGATGTCCGGGAGGAAATAGAGCGTGAGCGGTTGCATCGCCGCAAGTAACATCAAGGCGATCGGTACCTAGACGAGCCGCTTGTTGCGCCACGACTCTTTCCACTCTTGGTTGAAGATGGCCAGTCTCATCAGGCGTTCACCTCCAAGAAGAGCGACTCGAGTGACGGATGCCCGACGTGGAGCGATTGGAGCCTTAAACCACGTTCGAGGAACATTTGGAGTAGCGCCCGTTCCGTCACGTCTTTCGCATCCGTCTCGAGTTCCCACGTCGTCCCAGAGCGGATGACGTGACTGACACCCGGGAGTGTCCGCCATTCGTCTTCCGTCACGACGTCGTTGAATAGACGGACTTGAATCGAGGACTTCGAGCCGAGCAAATCGGTGACGGTCCCTTCCATGAGCAGACGTCCTTGCCGGAGCAAGAGCACCCAGTCGCTCGCTTCCTCGGCGTCAGGGAGCACATGTGTCGAATAGAGGATCATCCGCTCCCGTTTCAAATCGCTTAACAGGTCGAGTACTTCGCGCCGGCCGCGCGGGTCGAGTGCGGAGACCGGTTCATCGAGCAATAACAACTCCGGGTCATGTACGAGCGCCTGGGCGATGCCGAGCCGTTGCCGCATCCCGCCGGACAAGTGGGCTGCTGGCCGATCGACGGGCTCGAGTCCGACCCGTTTCAGCAGATGGACCGGGTCGACACCCGTTACCCCGGTCAACTCGGCCGCATAACGGATCGTCTCGACCGGGGTGAGCGATGGGTAGAGCGCCGGCCGCTGCGGCAAATAACCGATGCGAATGGCGTCGTGACCGACGATTTGACCTGACGTCGGTGTCGTCACGCGGGCGATCATGTTGAGCAGTGTCGTCTTGCCGGCCCCGTTCTCACCGAGGAGCGACGTACACCCGGGACGGAGCGAGAAGCTGACGTCGTCAAGCGCGGTGAACGCGCCGAACCGTTTCGTCAGTTTGGTGACGTTCATCGTTTCGTCCGTCCCCATAGGAAGTAGACGATCGGCCCGAGGATGTTGATGAACAGGATGACGAGAAGCCACACCCACTTCGGTCCGTTCGTCTCTTGCCGTTTGAGCAAGTCGATCAAGGCGACGACGAGCAAGATGAGTTGCAGCACGAGCAGCGGCAATAAAATGAGCAATAGATTTGAGTCATTGGCAATGTCCAATTGTGTTCCTCCTTTAAAAATGAGTTCACTAATCCATTCCACACCTAGGATCTATCTCCTGTATGGAACAGAAAAAAGCCCTTTCTCCGCAAAGAAAGGGCGACAATCATTTAACGATGATGACCGGGGCGAGAGCACGTTTGGCCAGCTTGTGGCTGACGCTGCCAAGGACGAACTCTTGGAACGTGTTCAATCCGCGTGAACCGACGACGACGTACTCGTACGGTTGATGGTTCGCGTATTTGACGAGCTCGACGTCCGGCTCACCGCGAAGTTCGATATACTCATACTCGAGTCCGGCCGCGATCACTTGGTCGAAGAGCGGTTGTAACATCAATTTGCGCTTTGCTTCGAGATCGAGTTTTCCCGTCGAGTTGAGTGCGGCTTCTTTTGATTCTTTGGCGCTGATGACATGGACGATGTCGATTGATGCATCGGATGCCTTCGCGAGCTGGATTGCCTTCTCAAGTGCCCGCTTCGAGTGGGCAGATCCGTCTGCTGCTAAAAAAACTTTTCCCATTGAAACGTCCTCCTCTTTCACACGATCTACTTTTAGTATATGCGATTTTGTAGGGCCATGGATAAATAAATAGGAGTGAACGCGAATGTCCACTCCCTGAGCCAAATCAATGTCCGGCGTTGGCTTCTTGTTGTTTCAAGTGAAGCGCGAGCGTATTGAGCAGTTTCTCTGAATCTTTGTTCAAGTTCAACAGTTCCGGCTCGATCCCGACTTCGCGATACTTGAAGACGACTTTATCGATGGCACCGATGGCCGAGTCGTCCCATAGATGCGTATTCGAGAAGTCGATCGTGACGTGTTTGACACCGGCTTCGGCGTCTTCGGTCACATCGAACTGATTGACGAACTCAGACGTCGAGGCGAAGAAGAGCTGACCGATCACGATGTAGCGGGCACGGTCAGCGTCCACGCTACGGTCGAGTTCGACTTTCGAGATTTTTGCGGCGAAGAGGATCGCCGCGGTCAAGATCCCGGCGAATACACCGAGTGACAAGTCATGGGTGATGACCGTCACGAGCACCGTCACGAGCATGACGACCGTATCCGATTTTTGAGCGGTACGCATCGCTTTGAGCGAGCCCCAGTCAAACGTCGCATACGAGACGAAGAACATGACGCCGACGAGAGCGCCGACCGGGATGAGCATCAAAATGTCGCTCATCGTCATGATCATGAGGAACAACGCGAGTCCGGCGACGAACGTCGACAGACGACCGCGGGCACCAGACGAGACGTTGATGACCGATTGGCCGATCATCGCACAACCTGGCATCCCGCCGAAGAAACCGGCGATGATGTTCGAAATCCCTTGACCGCGCGACTCGCGGTTCTTGTTCGAGTCCGTGCCTGTCATGTCATCGACGATTTGTGCCGTCAATAGCGACTCAATCAATCCGACGAAGGCGAGGGAGATCGAGTAAGGAAGGATGATCATCAACGTGTCAAACGTCAACGGGACGTTCGGGAATAAAAATTCCGGTAGCGTTGCTGAGATCGTTCCCATATCACCGATGTTTTTCGTATCAAGACCGAGCGTGATCGCGAGCACCGTCATGACGACGATGGCGACGAGCGGGGCCGGAATCGCTTTTGTGACACGCGGGAATAAGAAGATAATCGCGAGTGACGCGGCAACGATGGCCCAGATGATCCAGCTCTCGCCTTCAAAGTTCGACAATTGCGCTTGGAAAATCAAAATCGCGAGCGCATTGACGAAGCCGACCATGACGGCGCGCGGGATGAATTTCATCAACCGGGCGATGCCGAAATAGCCGAGCGCAATTTGAATGATTCCGGCGAGAATCCCCGCGGCGAGTAAATATTGTAACCCGTAGTCGGCGACGAGCGAGACGATGACGAGGGCCATCGCACCGGTCGCGGCCGAAATCATGGCCGGACGACCGCCCGCGATCGAGATGACCATGGCGATGATGAATGAGGCATACAGTCCGACCATCGGGTTGACTCCCGCGATGAGTGAGAACGCGATCGCCTCAGGGATGAGTGCGAGCGCGACGACGAAGCCAGCTAGGACGTCAGCCCGGACGTTGCCGAGCCAATCTTGTTTAATCGTATTCAATTTTTCCAAAAGAACACACCTCTCTATATATTTTTGACTTTGATCTCCGAGTCTCACGAAGATCAAACGCCGCATTATATGAAAGAAGTCGTTCGACCGACACATGGTTTCACAACGTGTTTCATCATACCGAACTTTTTCTGAAATGACAATTGCCTCGAATGAAAAACTATGGTAATTTCATAACGTAAAGGTTATATAACGGATTTGTTATACAGAGAAGGAGAATGACGATGCATACGGTAGATGATTTAAGTAAAGTGCTCAAAGTGCTCGCCGACCCGACCCGCTTGACGATGCTCAAGCAGATGCAAGGCGGGGAGCAATGTGCCTGCAGTTTTGTTGACTGTTTTGACATCTCGCAACCGGCCATCAGCCGTCATTTGAAGATGATGCGGCAAGCAGGACTGTTGTTGGAGCGCCGCGACAAGCAATGGATTCACTATCGGTTGAATGAAACGAGTCCGTTCTATACGATCGTCGTCGATTTACTCGACAACATCGAGACGGTTGATGCGAGTTGTGACTGCGAAACGGACTGTGCGATTTAAGGAGGAGTCAACGATGAAACTTGAAGTATTCGAACCAGCCATGTGCTGCCCGACCGGACTTTGTGGTCCTTCAATCGATCCGGAACTGACGCGGATCGCGACCATCCATTATGTATTGAAACAACGCGGCTTTGATGTGGCCCGTTATAACCTCGCCTCCGAGCCGAATCGGTTCGTCGAGAACGCCCACGTCCAAGCTGAAATCGCGAACGGGCTCGAGACACTTCCGCTCACCGTCGTCGACGGTGAAATCGTCAAACGGGGCACCTATATGACGAACGAGGAGATCGCCCGATTGACAGAACTCCCGGTCGAGGCGTTCGCCATGCAAGACGGCGAGAAACCGAAAGTGCGCATCACGCTCAAAAAATAAGGAGGCGCGTCAGAATGAATCGCTTTGACTTCACGACAATCGAGCCGACCCGTTACGTATTTTTGACCGGGAAAGGCGGTGTCGGCAAAACATCGACGGCGTCGAGTCTCGCCTTGACGCTCGCTGACCGCGGAAAACGTGTCTTGCTCGTCTCGACCGATCCGGCGAGCAACCTGCAAGACGTGTTCGAGATGGAACTTGACGAGACACCGCGCCTCGTCCCGGAAACCGGTCTGTTCATCGCAAACTTCGACCCGGAAGAGGCGGCGCAACAATACATGGAACGCATGGTCGGACCATATCGCGGCGTGTTGCCGGACGTAGCCATCCAGTCGATGGAAGAGCAACTATCGGGGGCCTGCACGGTCGAGATCGCGGCGTTCGACCAGTTCACCGAGCTGTTGACGTCCGAGTCGGCACGTGAAATGTACGATCACGTCATTTTTGACACGGCGCCGACCGGTCACACGTTACGGTTATTGACGTTGCCAAGTGCGTGGGATGAATTTTTAGAGACGAACACGACCGGTGCGTCTTGCCTTGGTCCGCTCGCGGGTTTGGCTGACAAGCAACTGCAGTATAAACGGGCCGTCGAGACGCTCACCGATGGCGAGGAAACGACGCTGTTGCTCGTCGCCCGTCCCGAGACGTCGACGCTCGTCGAGGCGGCGCGAGCCGCGACCGAACTTCACGCGATCGGGATCGAACGGATGCAACTCGTTATCAACGGCATCGTCGCAGTCGAAGAAGGGACGGACCGCTATACGAAACGGTTCATCGAGCGTCAACAACAAGCGCTCCGTGAACTTCCAGACGGTGTCGCCGACCTCGAGACGTTCACACTCCCGTATGCCTATGAGAACCTCGTCGGTGTCCCGGCGCTCCGACGCTGGGTGAACGGAGAGACGGTCGCCGTCCCGGACACACGTTATGACACGAACCGTTACGGATCCATCGATCGTCTCGTCGACGAGATCGAGATGGACGGACCGAGCGTCATCATGACGATGGGGAAAGGCGGGGTCGGCAAGACGACGCTCGCCTCGCTCGTCGTCGTCGCGCTCAGTGAGCGCGGGCACGCCGTCCATTTGACGACGACGGACCCGGCCGCGCATGTCGCCTTTACGATCGGGTTGGACGTCCCGGATACGTTCACCGTCGATGCGATCGACTCGAAAGTCGAGATCGAGAAGTACCGGATGGATGTGTTCCGGGAAGCGGGGGATATGAACGACGAGCAACGCATGATGCTCGAAGAGGACTTGCGTTCGCCGTGCACCGAAGAAATCGCCGTCTTCCGCGCCTTCGCCGATCAAGTGGCGAAAGCGAAAGACCGCTTCGTCGTCATCGATACGGCGCCGACGGGTCATACGCTGCTCCTCTTGGATGCGACGGAGAGCTATCACCGCGAACTCGAACGCTCGACCGGCGTCGTCCCGGAAGCGGTCCGCGAGCTGTTGCCGAAACTGCGCGACCCGAAACAGACGCACGTCGTCATCACGACGCTTCCTGAAGCGACACCGGTGTATGAAGCAGAGCGGCTCGTCGCTGACTTGAAACGGGCTGAGATTCAACCGTTCGCCTGGGTCGTCAACCAATCGTTCACACCGCTCGACGTGACGAGCAAGCTGCTTACGGCGAAAGTCGCGAGCGAGGCGCCTTGGCTCGAGCGTGTGAACGCCTATCCGCGCCCGACGTTACTCGCATGGCAAGAACAGCTGCCGGTCGGTTATCCGGCACTGTCACAACTACTCAAGGAGGAAGTTACATGAACGTTACGAATGAAGCGATCGACTTTATGAAAGCGGCACTGGCCGAGGAAGAGATTCAATCCGTGCGCATCTGTACGGAAGCCGGGTGCTGTGGCCCGACACTCGGTCTCGTCGTCGCGGCTCCGGAAACGACAGATGACGTGAAAGACTTCGACGGTCTCACGTTCGCCGTCGCGAAAGATGCCGAAGCGATGGCGGAGAACGTCACGCTCGACGTCGAGTCGACAGAAGACGGCGTCAGCCTCGTGCTTCGCGGCTTACAACAGACTTGCTAAACAAATAGAGAATTATTGGAGGAACTCATTGTGCAGTGGATTACTAGTATCATCTTTTTAGTGACGCTTTTCCTCATCATCAAGCAACCGAAAGGCCTCGGCATCGGTTACTCGGCGATGGGGATGGCGGTCATCGCCTTACTCACTGGGGTCGTCAATTTGGATGACGTCGGTACCGTTTGGGGCATCATTTGGAACGCGACGTTCACGTTTATCGCGATCATCATCATCTCGCTCATCTTGGATGAGATTGGTTTCTTTGAATGGGCTGCCTTACATATGGCCCGCATCGCCAAAGGCGGCGGCGTGAAGCTATTTGTCTATATCACGTTACTCGGTGCGCTCGTCGCGGCGTTGTTCGCCAACGACGGAGCGGCGCTCATCTTGACACCGATCGTGCTCGCCATGGTGCGGGCGCTCAAGTTACCGGATGCGGTCGTCTTGGCGTACGTCATGGCGTCCGGGTTCATCGCTGATACGGCGAGTCTGCCGTTCGTCGTCTCGAACCTTGTCAACATTGTCTCTGCCGACTACTTCGGCATCGGTTTCGCCGAATATGCGGCGCGGATGGTGTTCGTCAACGTCTTCGCCGTCACCGGAAGTTTGCTCGTCTTGTATCTGTATTTCAAAAAGGACATTCCGAAGCAATACGATTTATCGAAACTCGTCGAGCCGGCCTCGGTCATCAAAGACCATCAGATGTTCCGCTTGTCGTGGGTCGTGCTCGCACTTCTCGTCATCGGATACTTCACAAGTGATATCATCGGCATCCCGGTCTCGCTCGTCGCAGGCGTCATCTCGCTGTTCTTCCTCATCATGGCGAACCGTTCACCGGCCGTGCCGACCCGGTCCGTACTACGCGGGGCGCCATGGGCGATCGTCTTCTTCTCGCTCGGGATGTATATCGTCGTCTACGGTCTGCAAAATGCTGGACTGACGCAAGTGCTCGCCAACTTCATCGACTGGTTCGCCGTGAACACCTTCAGCGCCACGTTCGGGATGGGCTTCTTGGCCGCCATCTTGTCATCGGTCATGAACAATATGCCGACCGTCATGATTGACGCGCTCGCCATCGATTTGACGACTACGACCGGTCAGATTCGGGAAGCGCTCATCTATGCGAACGTCATCGGGTCCGACCTCGGTCCGAAGATCACACCGATCGGGTCACTCGCGACATTGTTATGGCTCCATGTGCTCCGTACGAAAGGGCTTAAAATCGGTTGGGGTCAATACTTTAAAGTTGGGATCATCTTGACGATCCCGACGCTCGCCATCACGTTGCTCGGACTCTATATCAGCCTACTACTTTACTAAGGAGTGTTTTTTATGAAATTGGTCATCATCGGTTCAGTCGCCGCCGGTACGTCGGTCGCGGCAAAAGCACGTCGTAACAACGAAGACGCACAGATCACGATTTACGACCGCGATTACGATATCTCGTACTCAGGTTGTGGCATCCCGTATTACGTCGGCGGCGAAGTCGAATCGCGTGACGATTTGACGCCTCGTGACGCGGCGTTCTTCAAGAAGCGCTATCAACTTGACGTCATGACACGCCATAACGTGACGGCAATCGACGCCGACGCACAGACGATCACAGTCGAGAATCTCGAGACGGGTGAATCGTTCACGGACAGCTATGATTCGTTGGTCCTCGCGACAGGCGCCTCGAGCATCATTCCGCCGATACCGGGTGTCGACTCGGACAACGTGTTCCCGATCCGCAACATTCAGAATGCGGAAGCGACGCGAAACTTCGTCGACGCGACGAACCCGAAACACGCGACGATCATCGGTGCCGGCTTTATCGGTCTTGAGATGGCCGAGCAGCTTAAACTGCGCGGCATCGATGTGACGGTCATCGAGCGTTTCCCGCAAGTGATGCCGCCGCTCGACAAGGACATGGCGTGCCGCGTCGAGGACCACCTCGAGAAGAACGGCATCGAGCTCATGCTCGGTGAGACGGTGACGGAACTCATCGGTGACGGCCACGTCGAACGTGTCGTCACGGAGAGCGGTAAGGCGATCGACACGGATCTCGTCATCCTCTCGGTCGGCGTCCGTCCGAACACACAACTCGCGAAGTCGATCGGGGTGACGATCGGGGAGACGGGTGCGATCGCCATCAACGAGCGGATGGAGACGAACGTGAAGAACGTCTATGCGGCCGGTGACGTCGCCGAAAGCTTCTCGCTCGTCACGGGTAAACCGATTTGGCGTCCGCTCGGTTCGACGGCGAACAAAATGGGACGCGCTCTCGGTGATTTAATCACGGGCGGCGACCTTGAACACCGCGGCATCCTCGGGACGGGCATCTTCAAAGTGTTTGGCCAAGCCGTTGCGCAGACCGGTCTATCAGAACGTGAGGCACGCGAACTTGGCTACGACATCGAAGTGCTCCATAACACGAAACCGGACAAGCCGGCCTATATGGGCGGGAAAGACATGACGATCAAAGCGATCGGTGACCGGGCGACACGCCAATTGCTCGGCGTTCAAATCGTCGGGTTCGAAGGTGTCGACAAGCGTATCGACGTGTTCGTCACGGCCATCACGTTCAAGGCGAAAGTCGATGACTTGTTCCATCTCGACCTCGCGTACGCGCCGCCGTTCTCGACGACGAAAGATCCAGTCATGTACACGGGCATGGCGCTCGCGAACAGTATGGATCAATCGGCGCGACTCATCACGCCGGCCGAGCTGCAGAAGCGGATCGATGCGGGTGAGGACATGCAGATTATCGATACACGCAAAGCCTCGCAGTTCGAGAAGGCGTGCGTCGACTGCGCCGTCAACATCCCGCTCGGTGATTTACGGGTGGCATCGAACGACCTCGATAAGACAAAGCCGACCGTCGTCTATTGCAACGGCGGGGTGACGGGGAACGCCGCCCAAAACGTGCTCCGCAACCTTGGCTTCACTGACGTCTACAACTTGTCAGGTGGAAACAAGAACTATCAACTGTTCAAAAAATACGGGAATTGAAACAAGCGGCGTCCGAATCACTCGGGCGTCGTTTTTTGGTATGCTGAATCATGAGGTGAATCAGATGAACTATAAGCTGTTACATGAGAAGTTCGAACGGAGAAAGCAGTGGCTCGTCTTTGAGAAGGAAGAAGTCGTCCGTCGGGTGATGGTCCGCTACAAGGCACGAATCATCCCGAAGACGGACATCATGGATTTGGTGAACGACGACCAGTTGTCGTATGACCATATCTTCTGTTGCTTGACGATTGATGATCCGCGTATACTCGATAAGATTTTTACCGCGAAGGAGAAAAAAGACCACCGTTGGGAACGTGACGATAACGCGCGACGTAGGATGGTGTACAACCATAAGGACGAGGCGCACCGGCGCTACAACCAGTTGATTCTCGATGAGATGGAAGGACGCCGGCTCGACATCATCTTTGAAAGCAAGGACGGAAAGTTCGTGACAGGCTTTTTGACACGAGATATGTCGACCCAAGTCGCCTCTTATATTTATGCGCATACGGGAGGGGCAAAGTTCACGGGGCTGATCCCGCGCTCGATGTGGCCGCCGGATGTGACGGACGAAGAGTTCAAGCTGAGCTATCGATGGTATTTGGAAGCACTTGACGAATGGCACAAACTATAATGAGCCCTTGATGCCGCGCATCAGGGGTTAGTTCGCTTTCTTTTCATTCCATTTGCCGATCCGGTTCCGTCCGCTCCGCTTGGCGACGTATAGTCCGATATCGGCTTTTTTGACCAATCGGCTTGACGTGACAACTTTTGCTTCTGACGTGCTCGCAATCCCGATCGAGACGATGACGTCGATCGCAGAGCCGTCCGGTAATCGGAACGGCGCCTCAGCGATTTGGCGCAAATAGCGATTCCCGATGGCAACCCCTTGCGACAGCGAACAGTCCGCCAAGAGTACCGAAAACTCTTCCCCGCCATTGCGGCAGACCATGTCATCAGCCCGCGCCGTCTTCATCAAGCGAGTTCCTAATTCGACTAAGATGGCGTCACCGGCATCATGGCCATACGTATCATTGATCGATTTGAAATGATCGATGTCGAGCAAGAGCAAGACGACATCTTGTGTCCCGTTGAACACTTCTTCATCGACCCGCTTCATCTCTTCTTCGAAGCGACGACGATTGCCAAGCCCGGTCAACGCGTCGGTGAAAGCCGCTTCTTTATATTTCGAGATGAGCCGTTCCGAGCGTTGGATTTTATGGATGCCCCCGTAGACGATATGGAGCAGGAATCCGGCCGAGTACCCGATGGTGATGAAGGCGAGGAGCGTCATCACATACGTTTCGATTTGATTATAATTGCTGACGTTTAACAATGAGAACAACGAGATGAATCCGAGGCTGATCGCATTGACGATTCGGATGTCCCGCGCCGGCTTGATTCGTTCACGGAACCATAGGAAAGCGACAGCGACCGATGCGGCGAGCGTGTAGTCGAGAAACGTGATCAACAAAAGCGTCTCGGTCAAAATGAACGGCAAGACGAGAATGCTCGCGACATACGTGATGCGTACACCCGGCAGGCCGAAGTAGAGCGCCGACATGATGATAGGGACAAACCCGTATTGAAAGTCGGCTTGCGCGTTCCACAACACGCCGTGGAGAGTGATCACGATGGATAGCCCGGCGAGTAAGAAGGAGATGGTGACTTGCCGCCGGAGCGGGAGCTTCGTCGTCACACCGAGATTCGTGAGACGTGAAATGATATATAGGCCGACGAGCAACAGACTCGCATTTGCAATCAAGTTATTGATGAGATTCGTAAGTGACATATGTATAAAATTCCTCCTCTAACTTCTATATACAGGCCAAACTGGCAATAATGCAATCGTTTTTTGCATGTCAAAAAAAGGATGTTCACCAACCGTTTACGTAAAGTGGAAGGTGTTAGGTGTTTGTCTAGAAAAACATTGAATTCAAGGAAGGAAACGTTTACAATTTTTGTGTAAGCGTTTTCCTAATTTGATGCTACAAGGAGGGACCCACATGGTCAACAAACGATGGAAACAGGCATGGGCAGTTGTGCTAACGTTTGCACTAGTGTTCTCGATGTTTCCGATGTCATCGTCCGCTCTCGATAAAGGCAAGTCGACGCTCGTCGTCGTCCACTATCAAGAGGCACCGGACAATCAAACGGATTGGAACTTATGGCTTTGGGCGAATAACCCAGATTACTTCCCGAACAAAGCCTTCGCCTTTAACGGCGAGGACGACTTCGGCAAGGTGGCGGCCTATGAATTCCCGGTCGACTCACCAGAAAAGCTCGGTCTCATCGTCCGTACGGACAACTGGGAGAAAGATAAAGGGTCGGAGAACGACCGTTTCATCACGAGCGATATGATTAAAGACGGCGTTGCAGAAGTGTGGATCAAGTCAGGCGACTCGAAGATCTATACGTCGAACCCGGACGGGGAGACGGCAGCAACGGATGTGGATATGAAAGTTCACTATTTCCGTTACGACAATACATACACCGACTGGGGTCTTTGGACCTGGCCGGACGGTGGAGACGGGCAAAGCATCACCTTCGATGAGACGGACGCCTTCGGCGGTGTGGCGAACGTGAAGTTCCCGAACCCGGAAGCGAAGAAACTTATCGGGCTCGTCACGAAAAAAGGAGAATGGGCCGAGAAAGACGGCGAAGACCGGTTCGCACTCAGCACGGCGAAAGAAATTTGGCTCGTCGAAGGGGATTCGACGATTTACTACTCAGAACCAGTTATTGACCGCTCGCCGAAAATCGTCTCGTTCGAGGCGGATACGTTCCGTCAAGCGAAACTCACGCTCAATCGCGTCATCGATGAGACGTTCTTGAGCGAATTGACGGTCGAAGGTGCGACGGTCGAGTCGGTTGAGAAATCAGGCGACAAATCGGTCACGGTCCGCTTCAGTGCCGATATCGACTTGGCGGCGGTCATCACGGCGAAACATTCGACGTTCGGAGATAAAGTGCTCCAAGCGGGCGACGTCCTCCGTTCACCGGAGTTCGATGCGAAGTACGCCTATGACGGCAAGCTCGGCGTGACATACAAGCACTCAAAATCACAGTTCGTCCTGTGGGCCCCGACGGCTCAAGACGTCAAGCTCGAACTATGGAACATGCCGAAAACGCGTCCTGCTTCAGATAAAGACTTGAAGAAGACGATTTCGATGAAGCGTGGCGAGCGCGGCACGTGGGTTGCTGAAGTACGCGGCGACTTGGATGGCATTGGCTATACGTACAACGTCAAGCACGCGTCAGGCAGCGTCCGCGCGGTCGACCCGTACGCGACGGCGGTCGGTGTGAACGGGGACCAAGGGGTCGTCGTCGACTTGAACGAGACGAAGCCGAAACGTTGGAACTCGATGAAACCGAAATTGGCGAAACGGACAGATGCCATCATCTATGAGACGCACGTCCGCGACTTGTCAATCTTTGACGTCACGTCAGACAAGTATGACTCAGGCATCACGAACAAAGGCAAATATCTCGGCGTCGTCGAGCCGGGGACACGTCTCCTCGTCAACGGCAAGAAGACAGCGACGAAGACAGGCCTCGACCATATTAAAGACCTCGGCGTCACGCACGTCCAGTTCATTCCGGTATACGACTACAACACGGCCTCGGTCGATGAGACGAAACCGGATGCATCGTACAACTGGGGCTATGACCCGAAAAACTATAACGCGCCGGAAGGCTCATACTCGACGAACCCGTATGACGCCAAAGTCCGGATTCGCGAGATGAAACAAATGATCCAAGGGCTCCATGACAACAACTTGCGCGCCGTCATGGACGTCGTCTATAACCACATGTTCGATGCGCAGGCGTCGAACTTGCACAAGATCGTCCCAGGATACTACTATCGTTACACTGAAGGCGGCGACTTCGCGAACGGAACGGGCGTCGGCAACGACACCGCGTCGGAACGCAAGATGATGCAGAAGCTCATCGTCGACTCGGTCGTCTATTGGGCAAAAGAATACCATTGGGACGGGTTCCGTTTCGACCTCATGGGCATCCATGACGTCAAGACGATGAACCAAGTCCGTTCGGCGTTGAACAAAGTGGATCCTTCCATCCTCATCTTCGGCGAAGGGTGGGACCTCAGCACACCGCTCGACCCGGCACTCAAGGCGAACCAAAAGAACGCCTACAAGATGCCAGGCGTCGCACACTTCAACGACAACATCCGCGACGGCTTGAAAGGCAGTGTCTTCGTCGACACGGACAACGGCTTCATCAATGGTAAAGCCGGCCTTGAGAACCGCATCAAGACGGGAATCGTCGGCGAAATCGACTATAGCGCCGACATCAAAGGCTTCACGAAAGAACCGACGCAAGCGATCACATACGTCGAAGCGCACGACAACCACACGCTCTGGGACAAGCTCGAACTCACGAACCCAGAAACGTCGGAAGCGGACCGCACGAAGATGCACCGTCTCGCGTCGAGCATTCTCTTGACGAGCCAAGGAACGACGTTCATCCATGCCGGTCAAGAGTTCATGCGCACGAAAGAAGGCGACCACAACTCGTACAAATCACCGGATCGCATCAACCAAATGGACTGGAAACGGGCCGCTGACCGTAAGGCGGACGTCCAGTACATGAAAGGCTTGATCGAGATGCGTAAAGACAACCCAGGTCTTCGCATGACGAAAGCGGTGGACGTGAAGAAAAACTTGAAATTCTACAAAGCCGAAGCGAACGTCATCAGCTACTCGATCGATGACAAAGCGCCAGGCCAGAAGAAAGACTTGTTCATCACGCACAACGCCAACGCCAAGACGGTCAAAGTGAAATTGCCGAGCGGGCAATGGAACCTCATCGTCGATGGCAAACAAGCGGGCACGAAGACGATTAAACGCGTCTCAGGCTCAATCGATGTACCGGCTTACGGCTCGGTCGTCGTGAAACAACGCTAAAACGGGAGACCACGGCTCAATCGAGTGCGTGGTCTTTTTGCAAGGGTTAAAAATAATGACATTAATTTGAAAATATATACAAAAGAGGGATTATTCCCCTTATTTTCAAAAACAGATACCTGTTTGATCGTTCCCGTCTTATATAATCAAGGTAATACGATATTTTTGTGACGGACGTCACACCGGGGAGTGGTGGAAATGGGCTTCTTCCGACCCCGCAGACTGGGAACCTGCTCGGTTTGACGAAGCGACAGCTCGCGAATATGAAACGAGAGGACTTCCGAAACCTGATTCATGAGGACGACCGGGGCGCGTTCGAGGCGGCGCTCGAGGCGGGCACGCTGACCCCGATCGAGGAATATGTCGAGACGATTCCGTCCTCGAGCCGCTTGATTCACGCCGGTATCACGATCATACGCCTGCGCGACCAAGACGTCGCGGTCGGCACATCACCGATCGTCATCATGCGGCGCGGCTTCAAGACGATTGCCTTTTACGCGTCAATCCGCCTGCCGGTCGACAGTGACCTGAGCCTCGTCATCTTGTTAGATGACGGGATGGCACCGTTCCCGATCCAAGTGACGCGTCTGACCGAACTTGCCAACGGGCTTTATCAATACGAGGCGTCCTATGAACAGACGGTCGAACTCGAGAAACGATTGACCGCCTTAGAAAGTGAGAAACCGCGAGGCTTCACGATTCAAAAAGCGAAAGACTTGATTGATCAGACAGAATGAGTGCGAGCCTTCACTGGCTCGCTTTTTTTGTATGTCACAGGTGGAAACTCGGAGCGATTTTCTCTAAGATGAGAAGGACAGACTAAAGATAGAGGAGATTGACGATATGGACATCGAGGCAGCCCGACACTTTTTCTCACAACTTGAAGGCGATTATACGGACCGGCTCGAGGCGATCGCCGTCGAGCTAGAGCGGACGGGGACGTACACGCTCACGACCGAAGAGTTGACGGCAGGCGCGAAGCTCGCCTGGCGAAACTCGAACCGATGCATCGGCCGTCTGTTTTGGCAGACGCTCACCGTCCGGGACGCACGGCACGTGACGACGTTCGACGAGGTGTTTGAGGCGCTCGTCAGCCATCTGCGCTACGCGACGAACGACGGGAAGGTTCGCTCGACGATGACCGTGCTCCCGAACGAGTTTCGGCTCTTGAACACCCAACTCATCCGCTATGCCGCATATGAGACGGAAGATGGCATCATCGGCGACCCGTTATCGCTGACGATCACGAGGCAGGCCGAGCGACTCGGATGGGTCGGGCCGGGGACTGCATTCGACGTTTTGCCGCTCCTGATCACCGACGGGCGTGAGGTCCGACTCCATGAACTGCCAGACGACGCAGTGCTCGAAATCGAGATTCGGCATGAGGCGTACGACTTGTTCGACGGACGAACGATCAAATGGCACGCCGTCCCGGCCATCGCCGACATGGAACTTGAGATCGGGGGCTTGCGCTTCACGTCGGTCCCGTTCAACGGCTGGTATATGGAGACGGAGATCGGGGCGCGCAACTTGGCCGATTCGGACCGCTATAATCTATTGCCGCTCGTCGGCGCGTCGCTCGGGCTCGATACGTCGAAAGAACGGACGCTTTGGCGCGATCGGGCCCTTGTCGAATTGAACGTCGCCGTCCTGCAGTCGTTCGAGCAGGCCGGGGTGACGATTGTCGACCACCACACGGCGGCGAAGCAGTTCAACCGGTTCGAGAAGAACGAGCGTGACGCCGGACGTGACGTGACCGGTCAATGGAGCTGGCTCATCCCGCCGTTGTCACCGGCCGCGACGCACGTGTTCCATCGTCACTACAATGACGAAATTGTGACGCCGAATTTATTTGCGCGCTCCGGTTGTCCGTTTTCTGCGTTTCAAGCGTTGGCAAAAGAGGAATCTAAAGCCTAGAACCGAAATGAGAGGATGATGAACGTGGCAGTCCCGATTTGGAAACGAGCCGTTGCGAGTCAAATCGATCAATTTATTTTTCAGACACCGGCGAAACTCGTCGAGAAGGCGATTCGGAAAAAATTGCGGCCCGGTAAAAAAGTGAAACGTTACTATTTACCGACGCTCGTGACGATGGCCGGTGAAGTCTATTTCCTGTTGAGCAAAAACGGACAGACGATCGGCGACCGAGTCGTCGGCATTAAAGTCGTGAGTCAGGACGGACGCCCGCTCTCGCTCGAGCAAGTCGTGAAGCGGACGCTTTATAAAGACGTCGTCTATCCCGCGACGCTCGGATTGCCGCTCCTGAAGGCGTTGCAACAAATCAAGTCAGGCAAAGCGACAGAATTGCCGCATGATGAGTTTGCCCATACGAAGTTGATTTCGACCCGATAAGTCGAAGGCTGAGACAGAGCGATGATGCGTCGCCTGTCTTTTTTCACGGGAATCGGTCGAGAAGGAACGAATCCGAAAAATAAGGTATAATAAAGTAGGAAAAAATTGAACGAGCAACGGAGGATTTTTGTTATGACCAAAATCGCATGGATTACCGACAGTATGGCCAATTTCTCGAAAGAAGAGGCGGCCCGTCTCGGTGTCGATATCGTCCCAATTCAACTAATTGTCGACGGCAGCGGCTACAGTGAGGTCGACTTGTCAATCGAGGACTTGCACCGCTACATGATCGACCAAAAGAAAGAGGCGAAGACGTCACAGCCGATTTTCGGCGACTTCATCGCTCGCTATGAGCGTTTGAAAGAAGAAGGGTATGACTGCGCCATCGCCGTGCATTGCTCGAACGGCTTGAGCTCGACCGTAAAAAACTCGAGCGCGGCGGCTGAGGCGGCCGGCTTCAAAGTGTACACGGTCGACTCGCATGCGGCGCTCGAAGCGCAGCAAGAGCTCGTCCGTCTCGGACTTGCCGCTGAGGCCGAAGGGAAATCAGCTGAAGAGATTGTCGCCTTGCTCGAGGCGTGGCGCGACAAGAAGAACTTCTTCATGATCATCGGCAACATGGAGACGATGCGCCGCGGCGGTCGTGTCTCGTCCGGCGAGATGTTCCTCGCCAACATCTTGAACATCAAACCGATTATCACGCTCGATGAGACCGGGAAAGTCATTCCTTTCAAAAAAGCGCGGTCGCTCAAGAAAGCGTACGCTGAGATGGTGACCGAGCTCGAACGCCGCCACGCCGCGAACGGGATTCGCAATAACCGCGTCTTCGTCCAGACGGCACTCGCGCCAGACATGCAATCGGATTTGATTGCGCTCATCCAAGCAAGAATGCCGGATCTTGAAATCGTCAAGACGCGTTTCTGTCCGTCGATCGCGGTCCACGCCGGTTTTGAGACGGTCGGGATTCTCTGGCTCGACGCATAACCAGAACAGGAGGGAGTCTGATGGAAGCTGTCACCACACTTTCGGCGCTACAAGACCGGATTGCGGGCACGGACCAATTGCTCGTCTATGTCTCGCATCCGACCTGCAGTGTCTGCCACTCGCTCAAACCGCAAGTCGAGGCGATGCTGACGGAGTTCCCCGATATCGAGGCGGTCGCCATTGATTCGGACGAGGTACCGGAAATCGCCGGCGCCTATTCGATTTTCACCGTCCCGGTCGTCCTGTTTTTCCTCGGCGGAAGAGAAACGCTTCGCCGGGCCCGGTTCGTGCCAATCGGCGAACTGACGCATCAACTCGAGCGTCTCCAGGAGATGCGCGGCTGAATCCACAGACACCGTCTGTGGATTTTTTGGTTGTTTGCGCCTTAGACAGGGAATCGGGAAAGTAGTTGCGTCACTTTTTTGAATGAAGAAATGAGGAAGCACTATGGACATCATTCGCCACTCCGAATGGGCGGACACGAAGCTCACGCTCCATCTCGTGTCGCAAATTCTCGGGAAAATCAAACTCGGGCTCGCCCCGCAAGAACCACAGTGGGCCCACGTCACGTTGCCGCTCACCGTGACCGGATTTTCGACCGGTCCGCTTTGGAGCGGGGGGACGCTGTTCGAAATCGACGTTGATGTCGCGGCTGGAATCATCACGGTGCAAGTCGAGTCCAATCGAACGATGTTTCCGCTTGAGGACGGAAAATCGCTCAAAACGTATTACACAGAAATTCTCGGTACGCTTCAAGCGTCTGGCATCCATCTTATCCTCAATCCGAAGACGCAGGAGATGCGAGAACTTCGCTACTTGGACCGGGATGAGGCGTCGCTCGCTTACGATGCCGATGCCGCGCTGAAAGGAGTGCGCCTGTTCCAATACGCTGCGCGGGAACAAGCGACGTTCCTCGCCCCGCTCCGATGCCGAAAAGTGAAACCTGCCTTATTTTGGGGCACGTTCGACGTCTCGTCCATCATCATCTACGGGAAGTCCGAGCCGTTCCTGGAAGACAAACTGATCGAGAAGGCGGCGTTCGACGAGCACATGATCGAGTTCGGCTTTTGGCTCGGGGATGCATCCGTCGACGTGCCGATGTTCTTTATCTTGCCGTATCCGTTCCAATACACTGAGCTCGCCTCGGAGCGGATTCAACCTGCGGACGCCTACTACGACGCCAAGATGAGCGAATGTTTCTTGTCGCTTGGGCACGTGACGCCAGGTGATGTCCAAGTGTTCTTCCGAACGTCGTTCGATCTGTTGAGTGAGCAGCTCAGATGGGAAGGATGCGCGCACTATTTCTTGTCGCTTAATATGCCGCCGCAAGCAAAACAAGAGCCCGCAGAAGAAAGTCTGTGAGCTCTTGTTTAGTTTAACGTACGGTAGCGCGTCGTTGGCCCGTTTCCGACACGAATCACTTTTCGTTCGGCAATCAACTGTTCGATCAGTTTTCGGACGGTCCCTTTGCTTTTATTCAAATAGGCTTCGAGTTCTCTTGTCGTGAATTCGGACTGTTGACTAAGCCATTGTTCGAGTTTGTTTTCGTCAGAGTCAGGTGTCGTTAGCTGTTGTTTAGGCAACGTCACGACAAAGGCGTTCGGACTCGTAGTCCAGAATGGTCGTTCGAGACTTTCTTTGTAGCTTTCTTTGATTCGTTGTAACCCGGTACCGTAACTTTCAATCCATTTCAGACGATACAATACATTGGCCAGCCTTGAATTACGACTCTGAGAAATGCCTAAATTGATATCCTCAATCGTTAAGCCCTTTACAAGTCCACCCACCGAGACAATTTCGATTCGGTTTTGGAATAAATGAATCAAGGCGCTACCGCTAAAATTATAATCGCGATGTGTAACGGCGTTTACAAGAGCTTCTCGCAAAGCAGGACTAGGATAACTTTCGGTCTCGATCCGTTTTAGACCGACGAAGCGTGCTGACGTGGCATTGTTCAGACTAAGGTATTCATAGACCGATTCGACTTGTGCGAGAATGGAGCCGCTAAATTCTTTACGATCTTGAAATTCAAGCTTGTCGTTCCCTAAATAGCGGGCGCATTTGATTGAGTGTTCGCATTGGTCAGAAAGAAGGAGACCTAAATTTGTGTAATAGCCATCATCTGTCATCAGGCCAAGTGTACGTTGTTGCTCGACACCAAACTTGATGTTCGTTTGAGCAAAAAAGTGAGAAGCTT
The DNA here is from genome assembly GCF_003331145.1 of Exiguobacterium sp. TNDT2. Lineage (GTDB taxonomy): Bacteria > Bacillota > Bacilli > Exiguobacteriales > Exiguobacteriaceae > Exiguobacterium. The sequence continues at coordinate 64,599 of NZ_QLVE01000023.1, forward strand.
CCTCGAAAGTCAGTTCCTGTTTCAAACTACGCATCGTTTCAAAGTTCGTCCCATCTGATTCGATAATCATTTGACGAATATTTTCTTCCGATGCATTTGTGACAGACGTACCGTACCGAATGAAAACACCCGACGATTTCATGCCTTTTCTCTTCAGATGATAAGGGCGTCTCGTTCCGCGGGCCACAGTTATTTTTATGACCTCTTTTTTGTCGAGCTCAATCACTTCTAAATATAAATGGACTAGAATATTTGGTTGAATGTTATCATGTAGCTTGTTTGATACTGCTTCGAGTTGTTTACGTGCGTTAGGGACACCGAGGACGGTACCATCATCTTCTATACCGATATAAAGAACACCACCTTGCGTGTTGGCGAACGCAATCACTTCGTGAACGACAGCGTCTGTAAGTTCTCGCTTGAACTCAACCGTAGGCGACTCTTTCATGTGATGCACCTCTAATCTATTATTTGTATAGATAAATTATAATCGATTATAATCGATTAATCAAAAAAATCGATTTGGACGGGAGTCCGAATCGATCACTATGTTCAACCTTCAGTTGTCTGTGGGACAAGGTAAATCAAACCGAACGGGTTATGGAGCAAGTTGTCGATCGACGTCCGCTCGTCTTCACCCATCTCGACCGTGAACGTCTTGCCGTCCTCGAACGTGAAGCTGTCTCCGTCTCCGAACATCGAGCCACCCGAGATGAGGTGGAAGTTGAACGAGTGGACGACGTGAATCGCGTCTTCGATTTCGAGTGTGGCCGGTACGGCGACGTCGGCATGACCGAACGCTTTCATGCCCCACGAGACGTAGGCGTCTTCTTCTTCCGTGATGGCCGTCAAGAGCGAGTAGTCGAGAGCGAGGTCTTCTTCTTTCGACTCCTGCCACTCGTCTTTCGAATAGGCGACACCGGCCGTTTCGACCATGACGCCGAGTCCGCCGGCGTTCAAGATGGCGTTGGCTGCACGGCGCGCCGCCGCGATGTCTGACACGTCATTGACGTCGACGATCAAATAGACGATGTGCGTATGGCGGGCAAGCCCTTTCGCGATTTTCGGCGTGAAACCGCTCGAGCTGGCATGAATCATCGCTTCGGCGAGCGCCGGGTCGCGCTCGATGACTTCGACCGTGAACGCTTTCCCGGTCTCGTCTTCTAACAGTAACAGGCCGGCCATCGTGTAGCCTTCGCTATGTAAACTGATTTGTTCGCTGACTGCCTCGGCCGATGACCAGTTTCCTGGGATGGCGAGCAACACTTGTGTACGGTTCATAAGAATCATCCTCTTCTTCAAATAATCAGGCCCCTCACAGGGAGAGGCCCGGTCTCTTCTCTTATTATGCCCTATTTGGCGAAAAATTATTCTTGATACGTCTTCAAGACTTCTTGGAGCGGGATTTGATCGATTTTACGGCGGCTGATGAACGTGCTTGTGAAGAAGAGGAGCGTCACCGCACCGAGCGTGTATAACACGTATACCCACTCGAATTCGAGCGGCAGGACGAGGCCATAGTCTTCCGCGAACACGACGATGATGACCCGCAAAATGATGAGGGCGATCGGGATGCTGAGCAGTGCCGACACGAGCCCATAGATGAAGTAGCTATTGAGAATCATCGACCGGACCTCGCTCCGGTCATAGCCCATCACTTTCAAGAGTGAGATGACATAATAGTTTTTCTCGACCGTGAGCGCGATCAAGACGAACAGGATGCTGAAGGCGATCAACGCAGAGCCGCCGATCATGACGTTCATCATCAAGTTCATGTATTCGTTGATGGACTGGGTCTGCTCGATCAGTCCGCTTCGGGAGATGACCGTCGGATAGTACGTCTCATCCGGCCGTTCGGTCGCATAAATCCCGTTGAACAAGTCACGTGTCGTCCCGCCCGACAATTGTTCGCTGAGCGTCGCCCGAGGCAGATAGACGACGTCGCCCGCGTACTCGTCGGCGATGCCGCGGATTTTGTACGACAACGTCTCATTGTCGAGTTCGATGTCAATCGTGTCCCCGGCCTCAAGGCCGAGCTTCAAGGCGAGCGAGGCGTTCACGATGACCTCGTCTGAGGCGGGCGTCAAGTTATCTCCGTCCGCGTTGGTGAGACGATAGAGCGTATTCGTCTCATCAAGCCCTTTCAACGTGACGAGCTTGTCTTCGACGAAGGCGAACGGGTAAGTGAGGAACGGCTCTTGTCCGTCACGAAGCGCGGGTTGCGTCGTCGTGTACGCCTCATATTCATAGTCGGCCTCATTCAACTCGCCGACCGTCATCTGGTCGACGGCCCCGTTCATCATCAAGGCGAAGACGATGAGGAGCGTCGAGAACAGGATGCCGAAAAAGAAGATGATGAAACTGCCCGTGCTTTTGACGGCATATAAATATTTGAATTTCGTCTTGCCGCGCGCGTTCCGGAGCAGACGGCTGACGATGCGGCTCAGCCGGTTCAGCGAGACGTTGTCTCGAGGCGACAGCAAGGCGAGGGCGCTCTCGCCCATGATTTTATAAATGACGGACCCGGCGACGAGCGCGAAGAATAGGAGCGGGGCGAAGACGGCCGTGAGAAACACGAGCGGGCTCTGGGCGATGGTAATCGACGGCAACAGATAAAAATCGAGATACAGATTTTTGAGCGGCTCGGCGAAGTAGAGACCGAGGAAATAACCGATGATAAGCATGAGCGTCGCGAACAGCAAGATGAAAATCAGATACGGGAGCGCGATTTGCCGGCGGTTGTAGCCAATCGCTTTCAAGAGGCCGATTTGCCCGCGTTCGGCCTCGAGCATGTTCGAGATTAAAATGGCGACGATGATGACGGCGATTGAGACGATGAACAGGCTCAAGCCGAGCGCCATCGCCTTACCGGACGAAATCTCGCTATAGATGGCGCCGCTGCGCATGATGTTCTCCGTCTCCATGACCGAGATGACGAACGGGAGCTCGATGTCCGTCACGACCGTCCCGTCGCTGACACCGGCGAGCCGGAACGACTCCGTTCCAACGACCTCGTCGTAGGCGGCGTCCGTCATCAAAAGGAGCGTCTGCGTGCCGGGGTCCAAGTTGAAGAAGTTCTCATCAAACAGCGGGAGCGTGTAGTCCGGGAACAAGACGAACCCACTCACCGTGAACGGCGTGCCAAGGTCAATCGTGTCACCAATCTCAATTTCGTTCTTCTCCGCGTATTTCGCATTGATGGCGACCTCGTCGTCGCGCTCGGGCCGCTTGCCCGCCTCGAGATAGGACGTGTTGATCGTGTCCGCTTCTTTTAAGACGAGCCCGCGGTGTTCGCTCGAGCCGAACGGATAATTGAACAGTTTTGAGGCGCGCAGCTCAAGCGTCGCATCTTCCATCTCGCCCTCGACGGCGTCGATGCGGGCCGCGATCAAGTCATCGAACGCCGCCTCATCGACTTGTCTCAACTCCGAGAGCGTATAGCGGCCAGAAGCGACGAAATCTGCCAACTCTGGCAGTGCCGCCTCTTCTTCCGTGACCCGGTTCAGCATCTCGACGGCGAAGTCTTCTTGGTTCGAGGAGGCGAGGTACTCCTCGGTCGGTACTTCGATGCCGCTGATGCCGTAAAACATCATCGTGTACGTGAGCGAGCTCATGACGATGATGACGGCGATGGCGAGGAGTTGCATCCACTTCCCAGCGAGTGTCTTCCATACATTTTTATACAGCATCTGTCTCACCCCCAATGGATGTCGCGAGCGGCTTTTCGGCTCGGGTTATGTGTGTATTCGACAATCCGTCCCGAGTTCATCTTGATGACGTCGTCGGCCATCTCGCTGATGCCCGTGTTGTGCGTGATGACGACGACCGTCTTGTTGTATGTCTCGTTCAAGCGCTCGAGCAGTTCGAGCACGCGTTTTGAATTGTCTTCATCGAGCGACCCCGTCGGTTCGTCACAAAAGAGAATGGACGGATTTTTGGCGAGACTTCGGGCGATGGAGACACGTTGTTGCTCGCCGCCTGACAGTTGGTACGGATACTTGTCACGGGCGGCCGCTAGCCCGACCTGGTCTAACAACTCTTCGATGGGGAGCGGGTCGGTGGATAGATCGGCGCCGATTTGAACGTTCTCGTAGACGGTCAAATTTTGGAGCAGATTATATTGTTGAAAGATGAAGCCGAGATGATTGCGTCGAAACGCTGTCATCTGTTCAGACGATAAGTCCGTCAAGACGGTGTCACCGAACGTGATTGTTCCGGACGTCACCGTGTCGAGGCCGCTGATGACGTTCAACAGCGTGCTCTTACCGCTCCCACTCGGACCGAGAATGACGACGAAAGCCCCGTCGTTGATCGTCAACTCGATGTCTCTCAGCGCCGCAGTCTCAATCGCCCCGGTCTTGTAGACTTTACTGACGTGCTCGATATGAATCATGTGGATTCCTCCTTTGTCCGTGCTATCTTTTACCCGTTTCAAACAAGATGTGGACGGGAATATGTGAAACTTCAAGGGAAGTTCGGATTTGAAAAAATAGTGAAACCGCTTGGATTGTGATAAAATAATATTACCAGGTACTAACATTGATTGAAGGAGAGGCCACATCATGAAAATTGCTTACATTACGGACAGCACGATTGTCCTTCCAGACTCGATTCAGCAACATCCGGACATCCACATCGTCCCGCTCTACGTCGTCAAAGGGGACGAGCCATATAAAGACGGCGTCGAGGTCAATGCGGAGACCGTGTATGAATGGATCGATGCCGGTGAGCGCGTCTCTACGAGCCAACCGGCCATCGGCGACTTCGTCACCTTGTATGAAGAATTGAAACAAGAATACGACATGGGCATCGCCATCCACTTGTCATCTGACTTGAGTGGCACGTATTCAGCATCCGTCCAAGGTGCGGAAATCGCCGAGTTCAAACTGCGGGCCATCGATTCCCGGGCTGGCATCTATACGATGGGGCTATTGCTCGAGGAGTTGATTGAACGCGTCGAACGCGGAGACGCGCTCGACGATGTCGAGGTGTATATGAAAGAGCGCGTCGAGGACGTCCGCATCGAGTTGACGATTCAAAACTTGACGCAAATGCAAAAAGGCGGGCGCATCTCGAAATCAAAAGCGCTCATCGGCAACATGTTGCAGTTAAAGCCGGTGCTTCGTTTCGAAGACGGCCTGATCGTCCCGTATCAGACGGTCCGGACGTATAAGAAGGCACAAGCTCATTTGTTCGAAGCGCTCCGTGAAGCCATCGCCTCGGGTGAGTGCAAAGACGTCTCCATCTTCCATGGGAACGTTCCGGAGCTTGCCGAATCGTGGAAACGGGAGCTCGGTGACGATATTCAGATTCGGGTCGACACGCTTGCACCGCTCCTTGGGGCGCATACGGGATCGGGTTCGATCGGCATCTCGTTCTTGAAAGCAAAATGATGGGCGGGCCGTGACTCATGTCACGGTTTTTTTATTGTCACAACTTTCAAACCACGACTGGAATCTTTCACCAAAACCCTTCATACTATGTAGGAATGATCATGAAAAGGGGGGAGACGATGCGATTTCGGAAATACCTTATCAGAAGCTGGTTCTCGTGGTCGCTCGTCTTCATGGGAATCCTCGCTTACATATGGCTCGATATCGGCACGTTCGATTGGTCGTTATTTTGGTTCATCTTCACGCTCGGTGCCTTGTTCGTCATGAACCCGCTCAAGCGGCGGCATCTGCACTTCACGTTCCACGAGATGTTCGTTTTCATGACGTTTTTCCTGTACGGACTGCTCCCTGCCTTATTGATGGGACAACTCCTTTTACTCACGTTTCAGGTCCGGACGTTCACGAACAAGGTCGGACGTCGGCGCTTTTTGCATTTCTATCCGCTCAATACGTTGATCGAGGCGATGTTACTCGTATTGCCGGGACTTGTCTATTTGTGGCTCGGCGGGGAGATTGGACCGAACGTCCATCTGCTTGAACAGGGGACGGCGCTGCTCGGCTTCTTCGCCGTCTTGTTCCTCGTCCTCGGATTCAGCTTCCTTCTCTCGCGGTTCTTGATTGGGGAACGGATTCCACTCCCGATCATGTGGCGTCTGCTCCGATTTGATTGGCTCGTCATCTCGCTTGAACTGTTATTCACGATGGTCGCCATTGAAGCGTTCCAACTGTTCGATTATACGGGGTTGATGGCGACGTTTCTCCTCTTGTCCCTTCTTAAAATGAGTCTGTCTAAAGTAACGGAGACCGAGGAGACACAGTCCAAGATTGACCAAGTCGAACGCTTGAAAGAGCAGCTTTATCGGGTCGACAACGAGCAACTACTCATCGAGAAGTTTTGGAACGGGCTGCGGGAAGTCGTTGAGCTCGAGCGTGGTTGGCTGCAGGTCGACCGAACCGTCAATCAAACCTTTTACGACATGAGCGGCCGAATCATCGAACCGGTCGCGGATGCCGATACGCTTGAACGGCACCGTGATGCAGAAGAGCCATTTTTCATCTATGACTCGCTCCATGAATGGCACCCCGACCTACAAGCGCACCAAACCGAGTTCCATCATTCAGCGCTTGTCGTTCAACCGGTGTCGAGCACGACGAACGCGGTCAGTTGTATGATTTCCACCACGGCGAACGGAGCGTATGAAAGTGCGATCGCTGTCGAAATTTATCGACTCTTGAAAACGTTGTCCTGGTCGCTTGAACGAATCGACGAGCGGAACCGGCTCCAACATGAGAGTTTGACCGACCCGATGACGGGGTTGCCGAACCAGCGAGCGCTCAAACGATGGACGAAGGAACGATTGAATGATGTCGCGTCGTATCCGCTATCGATGTTCTTGATTGACCTTGATCATTTTAAAGCGATTAACGATACGTACGGCCATGCGTTCGGGGATGACGTCTTGATTGAGGCGGGGGCGCTGTTTAATCGTCTCGTACGGAGCGGCGACCTTGTCACCCGTTATGGCGGCGAAGAGTTCGTCTTCGTCTTTCCGCGTATGGACGAGGCCGATTCCATCAAAATGGGAGAAAAAATCCGACAAACGCTCCGTGTCCATCCATTCGGTTCGGAAGGGCTTCGGGTTCAGGTGACGGCGAGTATCGGCATCGAGACCATCCACGAGTACGAGGATTTGGATACATTGCTTCGTCACGCTGACCGGGCGATGTATGTCGGTGCGAAGTTCAACGGACGCGACCGTGTCGCGCATTACCGTGATACATCGACGGAACGGATTTAATAAAGGAGGACACCGGTCAACGGTGTCCTCCTTATGAATGAAGAGATTATAATTTCTGCTTGAAAATATCTGATTCGACCGCATGAATCGCAGCCGACCAAGAACCGTACCGATGAAGAATGGCTTTTGTAGATGGTTTGTTGTTCCGTTTGGCCCACTCTCGGTAGGCCTCGAAGGAAAGAGAGAATCCCATCTCGTGAATGGCTTCACGAAGCGCGTTCGAGAGCTCGGATTTCGAATAGGTCACACTCGCCTCAAGTCCCGCTTCGGCACAGGCATCATGCCATGAACCGAACGTCTTGACGATATGATAATGACTCGGTGCTTTCGGATGAAGCTTGCGCCATTCCTGATATTTTTTGAGCGTGATAATCGATCCCATGTCACGTGAGTAAAGCGCAAGCGTTTCAATGATATCTTCACGCGTGTACTTCGGCATTTTATCAGGAAGGTCAACAGGCGCCTCTCCATGCCATTCGAAGCCGGCAATCGCGAGCGCCTCGGCCCACGATCCGAATTGTCGAATAATCGACTCGGGAGATGGCCAGCTTTGTTCCATCGCGAAGCGACGGTACACAGATCGACGTGGACGTTCCTTCAACAAGTCGCCGAGTAGACGGATACAGTGAATCATCCTCTGTTGCTCGGTAGACAAGTGGTGGGATTTAGTGGATAACGTTTGACTCAATGATGGTTCCTCCTTCCATGGACTCATATCTGAACCGACAAAGATGACGAAATTGCTTCTACAATCATACTATCGGACAGTTATTAAAATTTATAAGTAGATTTTTTAAGTTTTTTGTCTCGAATGTGAACGAAGCTAGGTCTAAGGTCTAGTAATAAATTTGGAAAAACGGTAATTGCTCCATTACAAATTTAATATTAAATGGATTCAATTGTAAATAAAAACTTTCATTTGGACCCAATTGTCATTTTATGTACAAAAAAGTACCCAACCGTCCAATGGGGTCATCACCGTCGGACCGGTTGAGTACTCTTCTATAATAAATTTAATTTTCAGACTAATCAATGAAAGTTTCGAAAAATAATGATTTTTTTTGAAAGGGTGGTCAGTGTAACAGACGGTCTGCTAAAATAATGAAATTGATGTTTATAAGAAAAGAGGATTTTACGATATGACAATATGGGTGTTCTACTTATTGCTCGGTTTGATTCAAGGGTTCACTGAGCCGATTCCAATCTCATCGAGCGGTCACTTGGTCATTTTTCAGGAATTATTCAAGATTGAACTGCCAGGACTGTCGTTCGAGATTTTCGTCAACTTCGCATCGCTTCTCGCCGTCTTGACGATTTATCGGAAAGACGTCGTCCGTCTCATCGTCAGTCTGTGGACGTTCTTGTTTAAAAAAGATCGCCGCGACGAGACGATGATTGATGTCAAGTTTATCGGGCTCTTGCTCGTTGCGACCGTACCTGCCGGTGTGCTCGGTGTCTTGTTCGGTGATTGGATCGGAGAGACGCTCGGTGGTGTCGCGACGGTCGGCTATACGCTCATCTTGACCGGGCTCGCGCTCTGGTTCATCCGCAACATGCGCGGGAACAAAGGTGACGGCGGCATCACACTCCGTGACGCCATCTTGATCGGTCTTGCCCAAGCGGTCGCGCTCATCCCGGGGATCAGCCGCTCCGGTGCGACGATCGTCATGGCGATGCTCCTCGGCATCAAGCAAGAGTCGGCCCTCCGTTTCTCGTTCTTCTTGTTCATCCCGGTCAGTCTCGGGACGATGATTTTAGATGGACCGGCACTGTTCACGAATCCGGAAACGCGCGAGCTGTTCGGACCGCTCCTCTTGGCGTTCATCGCCTCGTACGCGCTCACGGCCATCTCGCTCAAATGGTTCCAGCACATCATGGCAAAAGGCGAGCTCAAATATTTCTCGTTCTATTGCTGGATTGTCGGTCTCCTCGTCGTCTTATTTTTAGCTTGATTCCAAAAGGCGCTGCTCACACGAGTAGCGCCTTTTGCACATTTCATTTTGCCATCCACTTATTTTTGCGCTAAAGTGTAAACGTACAAACAAATATTCCTTCGGGGTCGGGTGAAAGTCCCAACCGGCGGTGATGGGCGCGAGCCTTAAGTCCGTGACCCGGGCGCACGTGTGCGAACGGTGGATCTAGTGCGATTCTAGAGCCGACAGTATAGTCTGGATGGGAGAAGGAAACATGACAGGTCCACGCGACCTGTAGTTCGTCGTACGTTTTTCTGTAAAGAAAACGTTTATTTGGCTTGCCCAAGTGACGACCGACACCTCCCACCGAGACCTTGAGGATCATTCCTTGAGGTCTTTTTGTTTGTGCGAAACAAGGAGGGAGATTATGAATCAGTACATGCAACAAGCCATCCAATTGGCCAAATCCGCCTCATCGACCGGCATCAATCCGCGCGTCGGCGCCGTCGTCGTCAAGGACGGCCGGGTCGTCGGGTTCGGCGCCCATTTGAAGGCAGGGGAAGCACATGCCGAGGTGCACGCCATCCGTATGGCCGGTGCTGCCGCCTACGGTGCGACGATGTACGTCACGCTCGAACCGTGCTCGCATCACGGGAAGACACCGCCGTGTGCCGATTTGCTTGTTGAGTCCGGCATCAAACGTGCCGTCATCGCGATGGAAGACCCGAATCCGCTCGTTTCAGGACGCGGCATCAAGCGTTTGAAAACGGCCGGGATTGACGTCGAGGTCGGGTTGCTCGAAGGCGAAGCGCGGGCGCTCAATGTGGCGTTCTTGCGTTCGCTCGAGACGAAACGGCCTTACGTCATCTTGAAGACGGCGACGAGCCTCGATGGTAAAGTCGCGCTCGATCACGGGGACAGCAAGTGGGTGACGGGGCCGGAAGCGAGACGGGACGTCCATGAACTGCGGTCGACGGTCGACGCCGTCTTGACCGGTGTCGGAACCGTCCTCGCCGATGATCCGGCGCTCACCGTCCGGCTCGACCGCGAGACGACACAACCACTCCGGATCGTGCTCGACCGTGAGTTGCGCACGCCGCTCTCGAGCCAGCTCGTCCGGACAGCGAACGATGTACCGGTGCTTCTGTACACGACGTCGGACGACCGAGCGAAGCGGGACGCGTTGGCAGCAAATGGCGTCGATGTCGCCGACTACACGTCGCTCGACGCTGTCCTACAAGACGTCTACGCACGCGGCATCGGCCGTCTGCTCGTCGAAGCGGGACCGACGCTCGTCACTTCACTCTTAGACGGACAGTTCGTCGATGAGTGGGTCATGTATCAGTCGCCACGCGTATTCGGCGGCAAGGGCGGATTCTACCGCTCGCATCATGACGGTCCACTCGATGCGGTCCATCGGTATGACGTGCAATCGGTCGAGACGGTCGGCACCGACATCAAACTCATCATGCGAAAGGGGGAGTCCGATGTTCACGGGAATCGTTGAAGAAATCGGCAGTGTGAAAGCAGTAAAACGAAATGGTCTGTCGCTCCGGCTCACGCTCAGCGGAAAAATCGTGCTAGAAGACGTGAAGCTCGGTGACAGCATCTCCGTCAACGGCATCTGTCTCACGGTGACGACGTTCGACCGTGACAGCTTCTCGGTCGACGTCATGCCGGAGACGCTCAAGGCGTCGAGTCTTGACAGGGTCCGCCCCGGCACGAACGTCAACTTGGAGCGGGCCATGCCCGCGAACGGACGGTTCGGCGGCCATTTCGTCTCGGGTCACGTCGACGGCGTCGGGCGCATCGTCAAAAAACGGTCGCTCGCGAACGCCGTCTATGTCGATATCAGCTGTGAGCCATCGCTCCTTCGTTATATCGTCCCGAAAGGTTCGATTTCGGTCGACGGGACGAGCTTGACGGTGTTTGATGTGACGGAACGCGGATTCACGTTGTCGCTCATCCCGCATACGTACAGTGAGACGGTGCTCGGGATGAAGCAGGCAGGAGACGCGGTCAATTTGGAATGTGACATGTTGGCTAAATATATGGAAAAACTCGTAAGTCAAAAACCGATGACGCTTGAATCATTGGCGTCACAAGGATATGGAAAGGCGGGATGGTAATGTTCCACACGATTGAAGAAGCGGTCGAAGATCTGTTGACGGGACGACCGATCATCGTCGTCGACGATGAGGACCGGGAGAACGAAGGAGACTTCGTCGTCCTCGCGGACAAAATGACGGCTGAGACGATGAACTTCCTCATCACGGAAGGGAAAGGGCTCGTCTGTGCCGCCCTTGCCGAAGAAGTGGCCGTCCGGCTCGACTTGCAGCCGATGGTCGCGAACAGCACCGATCCGCACGGGACGGCGTTCACGGTCAGCGTCGATCACGTCGATTCGACGACGGGCATCTCGGCGAGCGAACGGGCCCATACGGTGCGCGAGCTCGCGAACATCAACGCCCGTCCGGCCGATTTCCAACGTCCGGGACATATCTTCCCGCTCATCGCGAAAAAAGGTGGCGTCTCGGTCCGGCGCGGACATACGGAAGCGTCGGTCGATTTGGCGCGACTCGCCGGCAGTGAGCCGGTCGCTGTCATCTGTGAGATCATCCGTCCGGACGGTGAGATGGCCCGGGTGCCGGACCTTGAACGCGTCGCAGAAGCGCATGATTTAAAGTTCATCACGATCGAGGCGCTCGTCCGCTATATGGAGACGGACCTCGTCAGCCGAGAGGCGGACGTATCGCTCCCCTCGGTGAACGGGGACTTCCGATTGATCGGCTATCGGAACGTCCTCGACCGGGAAGAACACGTCGCACTCCTGAAAGGTGAGCTCGAACATGCACCGCTCGTCCGCATCCATTCCGAGTGCCTGACCGGCGACGTGTTCGGGTCCCATCGTTGCGACTGCGGGCCGCAACTTAATACCGCGATGGCGAAAGTGGAAGCCGAAGGCGGTGTCATCTTGTACATGCGACAAGAAGGGCGCGGCATCGGTCTCCTCAACAAGTTAAAGGCGTACGAACTCCAAGAACAAGGGCTGGATACGGTCGAGGCGAACGTCGCCCTCGGTCTGCACGCCGATTTACGCGATTACCGAGTCAGTGCGGCGATGCTACGGGACCTCGGCGTCACGAACGTCCGGCTCATGACGAATAACCCGGAAAAAGTCGACGCCTTGGAAGCATGCGGGATCACGGTCATCGAACGTGTCCCGATACACGTCGGTGCCCATGCGGCGAACGAGAAGTACCGAATGACGAAACAACAAAAAATGAATCACTTTGGAGGAGAAGAATCATGATGCATACATTTGAAGGAAACTTGGTCGGAAAAGGCTTGAAAGTCGGAATCGTCGTCGGACGGTTCAATGATCTCATCACGATGCGCTTGCTCGACGGAGCGAAAGATGCGCTCAAGCGTCACGGTGTCGAACAAGACGACGTCGAGCTCGCGTTCGTCCCGGGAGCGTTCGAACTTCCGCTCGTCGCCAAGAAGATGGCGATGAGCAAGAAGTATGATGCCGTCATCACACTCGGTGCCGTCATCCGTGGGGCGACACCACACTTCGACTACGTCTGTAGCGAAGCGGCGAAAGGTGTCGCCCAGGCGAGTTACCAGTCAGAAGTACCGGTCATCTTCGGCGTCTTGACGACCGAGACGATCGAGCAAGCGATCGAGCGGGCCGGGACGAAAGCCGGGAACAAAGGTTGGGAAGCGGCGACGGCGGCCATCGAGATGGCGAATTTGATGAAGCAATTTTAAAAAAAGAGCGACTATCGCTTCTCAGGTTGTTGAAGGACCAAATCGCATATCGCAATTTGGTTCTTCTTTTTTATGTGTGTGAAGGGATTGAGGAGCTCTGTCCGACATTAACATAAAGAAATGCTATGGAGACGGTCGTGTCAGGATGATCGATGGACGTGCCCGCCATCGAACGTGAAGCGAAATCCGTGAAGTTTGTTTTTAGTTATTTATACCTAGTGAAAAATAGTTAAAAAGACTCAAAAATCCTATTGAATAACCGATACTTATATATATATGAGAATGATGGAGGGATTTGGATGAGGCACGTCATTACGGCACTGGAAAATGAGTTACGGAAGCAAGAAGAATTGCATCATTTGGTGTCTTTGTTACTCAATCGTTTTTTAACTACATCGTTGGACGATTTCTCGGAGCGGGTGAATCATTCTTTGGAAGAACTAGGACGTTACTTTCAAGCGGATCGGGTGTATGTATTTGATTATGATTTCGAAAAGAAACTTTGTCACAATACATTTGAATGGTGTGCACCAGGTGTCTCGTCCGAGTTGGATAATTTACAGAACGTCCCATTAGGTGCGCTTCCTGAATGGGTAAATACCCATATAAAAGGCGAATCGATGTACATTCCTCGAGTCCAAGCATTACCCGTTGAAAGTGGGATCCGGCAAATTCTCGAGCCTCAACAGGTTCAAAGTCTTCTCGCCGTTCCGATGATGAGCGGGAATCACTGTCATGGTTTCGTTGGATTCGATTCAGTCATGCAAGAACGGACGTATTCGAAACATGAGCAAAACGTACTAAAAGATTTTAGTAATGCACTTCTCGGGGCAGTCGAACGTCACCGGGTTGAAGCGCAACGTGAAATGATTCACCAGCAATTGATTGTCGCGAAGCAAGAAGCGGAACGGGCCAACATTGCCAAAAGTGAATTTCTCTCCAATATGAGCCATGAAATTCGGACCCCGTTAAATGTGATTCTTGGATTTTCCCATTTACTCAAACAAGAAGGATTAGATCAAAAAAATAAACGACGTGTCGAAGACATTCTCCAAAATGGCGAACATTTACTGATGCTCATTAATGAAATTTTAGATATGTCAAAAATCGAATCGGGATATGTACAGATCGTGAAACAAAACATCTCACTTCCTGTCATGATCGAGGATCTGTATCGTATGTTCGAAATGATGGCGTATCAAAAAGGTATCGAGCTATTGGTTGAAGTCGACCAATGTGTTCCAAATCAGATCGGGAGTGACCCGACGAAAGTGAAACAAATCTTAATCAATCTCATTCATAATGCGTTGAAGTTTACGGACCGAGGAAGGATCCGAATCAAGGTCTCGGTTTCCGCCAGTCAACTTTGTTTCATCATCACAGATACCGGTCGGGGAATCGAAGGGCAAGAACTGGAGCTACTGTTCGAACCGTTTTATCAAAAAAAGTATACCGACCAACAGCAGGGCACCGGTTTAGGGCTTCCAATCAGCAAGCAATACGCTACATTGCTTGGAGGCGATCTTCAAGTGGAGAGTAGCGTTGGACACGGTAGTCGGTTTACATTCACTCTCCCGCTCGAACAGAATGAGAGAGTGGAGACCGTCAATTCAGAGTCGGAGACATGGACGGACGTTCGATTTTCAAACATGCACGTCCTAGTCGTCGAGGATACGCCAGCCCAACAAGATATTTTACAAGAACTACTCGAAGCGGTTGGCTGCAAAGTCAGTTTGACTTCTTTAGGCAACGTTGCGCTCGAAAAAGTTCGAACAGAGCACTACGATATGATCTTATTGGACGTTCGGTTGCCTGATCTAGATGGAATCGAAGTAGCTACTCGACTCAAATCGCATGTTAATTGTCCACCAATCATTATCATATCGGCCAACGCGTTCGACGAAGATCGCCAAAAAGCCTTTGTGTCAGGCGCAAGTGCGTTCATTTCGAAGCCATTTCATCCAAACCAATTGTTCGAGGTCATGCATCGGCACCGAAATACCATCATCGTGGATTCACAAGCGATGTTGTCCGACGTGTACACAGCCATTCAAGAAGGGGATGTGGAAACGATTGAACACTTGGTGAGCGATTACCGGATGGAGACACCTCATTTACAACCGATATGGGAAGCGATTGATCAATTTGATTACGAGCTCGCAAATCGTCTGCTTCATCAAGCGTTAAGGGGGGAAGCTGATGTGTGAAGCCAAAAAACGAATCGTGTTTGTAGTCGATGACACACCGGCCAATTTACGGCTGTTATACGACATTTTACATCAGGCCGATTACCACGTACGTGTTTACCCGAACGGTAAATTGATGTTACAGGCGATGGAACGAGTGCAACCCGACTTGATTTTATTGGACATCATGATGCCTGATATGAACGGATATGAAGTCTGTGAGATTCTTCGGAGACGATATAATCCAAATATCCCTGTCATCTTTCTAAGTGCGCTGACCGAGTCGTATGATAAAGTGCGTGCTTTTGAAGTGGGAGGGCAAGATTACATTACGAAACCGATTCACCCAGAAGAAGTATTGCTACGTCTGAACGCTCAATTAAAACATGTGAATGAACGCGAACGATTCTCGTACAATCTAGAAGAAAAAGACAAACAGTTACACGAGTATCAGGAGGGGCTAGTCAAGACGTTACTCCGCTTATCTGGTTTGCGCGATAACGATACCGGTAATCATATTGAAAGAGTACAAGCGCTCGCGACAAGTTTGGCGGAGCTTCTTTTAACGGAATCGAGTGCACAAGTTAATCCAATGTTCGTCGAAGCGATTCGTCTGGCAGCACCGCTACATGACATTGGAAAGATTTCCGTCCCGGATTCAATCTTGTTAAAACAAGGTAGGCTTACTGAAGAGGAATGGCAACTCATGAAAGAACATGTTCGAGCCGGGGGCGAAGTGCTTGGAGAGCTCCATCGGCAATTTCCGGAAAATTCCTTTACCCAGATGGCGATGGACATCGCGCTCTATCATCACGAGAGATGGGATGGGCAAGGTTATGTCCATGGTCTATCTGAAGAAGCAATTCCGCTTGCGGCGCGAATTGTAAGCATCGTCGATGTATATGATGCGTTACGAACTATGCGGCCATATAAACCCGCTTATTCACATGTAGAGACATTGAAAATCATGGGTCAAATGGAAGGTGCGTTCGATCCTCACTTGTTCAATCTGTTTTTAAATCACGATCTGCTTTTCTCCACTGTGTTTGATTCCATTTACGAGGCGGGGCAGGTAGAGCGTAACGCTCAGACCCCGTTTACCATTTGATTGGGGCAAGAAGCGCGACGGCTTCGTCCTTCATAGATCCCCTATTCCAGACAAAAACCCGACTCATATGAGCCGGGCTGATAGATTAGAACGTCTCAGACGTCGTTTTCGCTTGCATGTGGAGCTGGAGGTAATCCGGTCCACCTGCTTTTGAGTCTGTACCAGACATGTTAAATCCACCGAATGGCTGATAACCGACGATGGCGCCAGTGCAACCACGATTGAAATACAAGTTCCCGACGTGGAAGTTCTGACGCGCGTACTCTTGGTTCGAGCGGTCACGCGTGAGGACGGCACCCGTCAAGCCGTACTCCGTGTTGTTGGCGATGTCGATCGCTTCTTTGAAGTCTTTCGATTTCGTGAAGGCGACGATCGGTCCAAAGATTTCTTCTTGCATGAGACGTGCTTTCGGGTCGACGTCAGCGACGACCGTCGGCTCGATGAAGTAGCCTGTCGAGTCGTCAGCTTTACCGCCGGCGACGATTTTGCCTTCTTCTTTGGCGACGTCGAAGTATGACGTGATTTTCTTGAACGCGGCCGCATCGATGACCGGACCCATGAAGTGTTCGTTCTGCTCAGTGTTACCGACCGAGAGTTCGTTCGTCAATTCGACGACGCGGTCGAGCACCGTGTCATAGACGCTGTCGACGATGACGGCGCGCGAACAAGCCGAACATTTTTGACCTGAGAAACCGAACGCCGATTTGACGATCGACTGGGCCGCGAGTTCGAGGTCCGCTGATTCGTCGACGACGATCGTATCTTTTCCGCCCATCTCTGCGATGACGCGTTTGAGCCAGATTTGGCCGTCGTTCAATTTCGAGGCACGCTCGTTGATGCGCAAGCCGACGTCACGTGAACCCGTGAAGCTGATAAAGCGTGTCTTCGGATGGTCGACGAGATAGTCACCGACTTCTGCGCCTGGCCCTGGGATGAAGTTGAGGACACCTTTCGGAAGACCTGCTTCTTCCATGACCTCGACGAATTTCGCAGCGACGATCGGTGTCGTCGATGCTGGTTTCAAGAGAATCGTGTTACCAGCGACGATGGCCGCAACGGCCGTCCCTGCCATGATCGCGAACGGGAAGTTCCAAGGGCTGATGACGATCCCGACCCCGAGTGGGATGTAGTCATAGCGGTTATATTCGCCCGGACGGCTCTCGACTTTTTTACCTGGTTTGAGCTCGAGCATTTGACGTGCATAATATTCCATGAAGTCAATCGCTTCCGCTGTATCCGCGTCCGCCTCGTTCCAAGGTTTGCCTGCCTCTTTGACGAGGTAAGCTGAGAACTCGTGCTTGCGCTTACGGACGATGTTCGCCGCTTTGAACAAGACGTCGGCACGGACGGCCGGGTCGACATGACGCCATGAGTCGAACGCTGTGAGCGCTTCTTGCATCGCCCGTTCCGCGAGCTCTTGGTTCGCTTTCGAGACGTGTCCGATGACTTCTTCTTTGTTAGCTGGGTTGTAAGACGTGATTTTGTCTTCCGTCGTCACTTTCTCCCCACCGATTACGAGCGGATAGTCTTTCCCGAGCTCCCCGTTCACTTTCTCGATTGCCGCTTGGATGGCTGCGGCATTCTCTTTGTTTGTAAAGTCTGTGAATGGTTCATGTTTGTATGGAATCATTCTCGTTCCCCCTTAAAAAGTGATCAAGCAGTTAAGCGCTTACGTCTGTATTGTATCGAAAATCTTCGTGAAATCCTAGTGAAACAATTTTCCAGAAAAGCGTGTCGTTTTCGCTCGAAATCGAGTCGTGGTAGGATGAATGTACAGGACGACTTACGAAGGGAATGATTCGATGAAACAGTGGATATTGCCGCTCGCCCTCACCGCCCTGCTTGCGGGATGCGGGACGGCGGACGAAGCGCCGATGGAACAGGCCGCCGAAGAGACGAAAGCGCCGCTCCCGGAAGCGGTCGAGACGTTGTATACGTCATACCAACAAGCACTCGAAACCGGGGATGCGGAAGCGCTCAAAGCCATCGACTATGCGGGCGAGTTGACCGACATCCCGGCAACCGGAGCCGAGATGCGTGACCTCACGCCGGGCGACATGTACGAGAGCTGGGTGAACGAGGACGGAGATGTCGCCTTTATCGTCCACGAGATGGAGGATGCGGATGGCAATGAACTGCCGAACCGGCTTTCGAAAGTCGCCATCAAAGACGGTGTGGACTGGAAGCTCGTCGTCACACCGGCCCTCATCCCGGCCGACGTGATCGGCGAGGTCGGCAACATGTTGACGGGCATCGAGGCGAACGAGTACGGGGTGAACCCAGAAGCGAACGCCCGTCTCGCCGATGTGCCGGAAGACGAGGCCGGTCCGATTTATGACCAAGTGAACGCCCAGACCGACTACGTCGCGCTCGAGGCCGACAATAACGTCTTCTTGCTCATGGCGGAGACGCTCACCGTGCCGGAGAATCAAGACACGATGGCCGAGTACTTCGAGGCGTACCGGACGTGGTATACCGATAATGAGGCGGCACTTAAAAAGGCCGCCGCAACGGAAGACCCGGTCGAGTATCTCGAGGTGCTCGAACCGCTCAAGAAAAAGCTTGAACAAGCGATCGACGGCTATGACGAGAACCTCGTCGACCCGTCGTTCGGATAAGGGGGAAACGATATGTTAGCACCGACATTCACATTACCGAACCAAAATGGGGACATGATTTCACTCGAGGACTATCGTGGTCAGAAAGTCGTCCTCTACTTTTACCCGAAGGACGCGACGCCGGGCTGTACGACCGAGGCATGTGACTTCCGCGACGCCGCGCCGAAGATGAACGGGGCCGTCGTCATCGGCATCTCGGCAGACAGCCAGAAGAAGCACCAAAACTTTATCGCCAAACATGAGTTGCCGTTCGACTTGCTCGTCGACGACACGCATGAGGTGTCGGAGCTATACGGCGTCTGGCAATTGAAGAAGAACTACGGCAAAGAGTACTACGGCATCGTCCGTTCGACGTTCCTCATCAACGAGGACGGCTATATCGAACAGGAATGGCGCAGCGTGAAAGTGAACGGGCACGTCGACGAGGTCGTCGCGGCGCTCACAAAATGAGACAGGACGGCTTCCTCATGGGAGCCGTTTTTTTTATGGGATGGTCATTACAGTTTTATTTCAAATACTAAAATCAAAATTAAGGTCGTACAAAGCGTTAAAGAGATATATTACAAAAATATTACACGGTAACAGAGGAAATAGATGCCCCGTCACCTTGACGAATTTGAGAATGTTCTGAAAAATATGAAGGAATGGTGAAGAACAGAAATACATAGGGGGCAGAGTAGCATAGAAAAGTTTGAAGCGGCCCTGACGAGTCTATCGAATCTCGTCTGGGGCCCACATCTATTGATTTTATTGATTGGGACAGGTGTTTATTTGACGTTCCGGCTCGGATTTATCCAAGTGACCCGGCTCGGATTCGGGTTGAAGGAAGCGTTTCTCCCGAAACCGAAGACGGGAGCGGAAGCGGAGAAACAGAAAAAGCAACGCGGGGACATCTCGCACTTTCAGGCGCTCATGACGGCGCTCGCGGCCACGGTCGGGACCGGGAACATGGTCGGGGTCGCAACGGCGGTCGTCCTCGGTGGTCCGGGGGCTATCGTCTGGATGTGGCTCTCTGGTTTTATCGGGATGGCGACGAAGTACGCCGAGGCGATTCTTGCCGTCAAATATCGTGTCGTCGATGAGCGGGGCGAGATTGCCGGCGGACCGATGTATTACTTGGAGCACGGCTTGAAGAAGAAGTGGCTCGGGATGACGTTCGCCTTGTTCGCTGCGATCGCTGCGTTCGGCATCGGCAACGGTGTCCAGACGAACTCGATCAGTCTCGCCTTGAATACGTCGTTCGGGGTACCGATGCTCGTGACGGGCATCGTGCTCATGGTGCTAACAGGATTCGTCATCCTCGGCGGTGTCAAATCGATTGGGAAAGTCGTCGGCGTATTCGTGCCGGTCATGATTTTCGCGTACGTCGGAGGCGGTCTCGTCATTCTCGTCACGAATTACGAGTTGATCCCATCGGCGTTCGCGACCATCTTCTCGAGCACGTTCAGTGCGGAGGCCATCGGCGGCGGGGCGCTCGGTGCAGCCATCCGTTATGGGGTCGCGCGCGGCGTGTTCTCGAACGAGGCGGGTCTTGGCTCGGCACCAATCGCAGCGGCTGCGGCGAAGACCGATTTCCCGGGACGGCAAGCACTCGTCTCGATGACGCAAGTATTGATTGATACGCTCATCGTCTGTTCGATCACCGGATTGACGATCGTCATGAGCGGTCAATATACGGGCGGGCTCCAAGGTATCGAGTTGACGCAAGCATCGTTCGCGTACTTCCTCGGGCCGATCGGAGAACTGATCGTCACGATCTCGCTCGTCTTCTTTGCCTTCTCGACGGTGATCGGCTGGTGTTATTACGGGGAACGGTCGGTCCATTACTTGCTCGGCGAACAGTCGATTGTCCCGTATCGTGTCGTCTATATCCTCGTCGCCGGACTCGGCGCGATGACGACGAATTTGAATTTGATTTGGTCCATCTCGGACGTCTTCAACGGGCTGATGGCGATCCCGAACTTGATTGGTCTCTTATTCTTGTCGGGTGTCGTCGTCGCCGAGACGAAGCGTTTCGAATTGGAACGGAAAAAAGAACTGCGGCAAGCGGCTTAACCAAAAGGAAGCATCCTCAAGCGAGGACGCTTCCTTTTGCCGATTCATACATGTTTTACGGCTCATCCTTTTTGGCGCCTCCGCTTTCCTAGGGGCGAGCAGGGAGCCGCATCGCTTAACGCTGCTGGGTCTCCCTTCGCTCGCTGGTCCCTCAGGAGTCTTCGGCGCCGTCGGATGAGCCACGCAAACGGTCGTTTTCGGGCGGCCGTTTGTCATGTTCTGAGGCGTCGAGAGACCGTGTTCCAATCATGACTGAAATGCTCACACCTAGACTGAAAAAAGATGCACCGACTCGCTTTTCGCGAATCGATGCATCAACCGTTTACACTTTAAATTGCCCAATCAACTCGTTCAATTCATCCATTTTCTGTTGGGAGGCTTCGGTAACGCGGTTCAACTCGCTGAAGCGGTCGACGGACATGGTCACTTTTTCGGCGATTTCTTGTGTGCCAAGCGCACCGTTGTTGACCGTGACGGCGACGTCCTGGATGACTCCGATCATGTTCGACGTCAACTGTTCGAGCTCGACAGCGGCGACGGCGAATTCCGAGGCGGTCGTCTCGAAGCGGCCGGCGTCCTCGCTGTAGCGTTCGGCCGCCTCTTCGAGTTGGTCGTAATCTTTCAACACGTTCGTATCGAGAAAGCCGAGCATCTCGCTCGACGTGTCGTTCAAATGGTCGACGGAGTGGAGTACGGTCGTCGAGATGGCTTGAATGCGTTCGACGGTCGTCCGGCTCGTCTCCGCCAGTTTCCGAATCTCATCGGCCACGACGGCGAACCCGCGTCCCGCTTCACCAGCCCGAGCGGCTTCAATTGAGGCGTTCAACGACAAAAGGTTCGTCTGGGCGGCGATGTCTAAAATATCGTTCGTGAGCGTGGCGATTTCTCGGACGGCTTTGGCGTCTTGCATCGCTTTCTCCAAGTTGACACGTGTCGACGACAGGACACTGAGTGCGGACGCTTTCGCCTCGACGGCATGGTCACGCAGCGCGACGGCGCGGGCGTCGACTTGTGCGGCCTCGGCTTTACGCTCGGCGGCCATCGTCACGATGTTGTGGAGCGTCCGTTCCATGTCAGATGCCGACGCGTTCATCTCTTGGGCACTCGCGGCCGTCTGTTGCATGCCGGCCGTCAAATCTTCCGTCGTCGCGGCGGTCGTCGTCATATACGTATCAAGCGCTTTCAATTCGTCGTACATATGAGCGGACTGTTCGGTCACTCCGCGTGATACGCCGTTCACTTGAAGAATCAATTGACGGAGGTTGGCCAGGAATTGGTTGAAGTCACGGGCGAGTCCTGAGAACTCATCGCGTCGCTTCACAGGGATGGCCGTGGTCAAATCGCCTTGGCTTGTGGCGAGCTCGCGCATCTTCAGTTTGAACTCGTTCAATGGCTCGAAGATGGCGCGGAAGATGAACACCATCATGAGCACGGTGAACACGACGGCAGCGGCCATGATGATCAGAAGCGTGAGTTGGACTTGCTCGGATAACGCCTCACCGGATTCGGTGTCAGATCGAATCTCATCACGGTTCAAGTTGACGAGCAGACCGAGCGTATTGGACAAAGCATCGGCACTCGGCGTCGCCGTATCGCGGATATAGGCGTCGGCAACGGCCGCTTCTTCTTCATTTGAGATGCGGATCAATTCATCGATATTCGCCCGAAACGATGTCCATTGGGCCGTCGCTTGATCGAATAGCTCCTGGCCGGTCTCGTTAATGATAGTCGACTCATACCCGCTCATCTGTTGTTCTAAAATCGTGATGCCCGTCTCAATTTTTGTTTCGACGTTTTGCTTCGTCACTTCGTCTTCGACGAGGGCATGACGCATCATCTGTTGACGAATCTCAAGCAGCTGTTTGTCGACTTGATGAATTTGATCCATCCCGGGAACCCATGAGACGTTCATATCTTTCTGAGCGGCCTTGGATGCGTTCAACGCATAGAACGAGTAGCCGCTCACCCCGAGCAACAACACGAGCAATACGGTGAAGGCGACGATCAATTTGTTACGGATTGACATAGGAATCCTCCTCGGAAAATAATGCTTCTTCCTAAGCATAATGAGATTGGGGGATGGACCGAATAGCCATTTTCGGAAACAAGTCAATATTACGAGCGTATTTCCTAATTTTTCAAAAAAGGGTTCACAAATGACGAGATGGGATTTTCTTTTTTGTCTTATGAAAAAGTGGTATGATAATGGACGATGTATTGAAAACTGTTGGAGGTGGAACCTTTGGCTCGAATCACAGAAGCTGAAGTTCGGCACGTCGCCGGACTCGCCCGACTTGCGATCACAGAAGATGAAGTGACGCACTTCACGGAGCAATTGACAAAAATCCTCGAGTTCGCCGAGCAACTCGATGAACTCGATACGACGGGCGTCATCCCGACGACCCATGCCCTAGATTTGAAAAACGTACTACGCAAAGACGAGGTTCGTCCTTCACTTCCACGCGAGGAAGTCGAACGGATGGCACCTGATTGGGAGAACGGCCAAGTCCGTGTCCCAGCGGTCTTTGAATAAGGAGGCCCTTCATGAGTTTATTTGATCACGGTGTAGCCAAGCTGCATACGCTTATAAAAGAAGGCGAAGTCACGGTATCGGACCTCGTCAAAGAATCATTTGACCGCATCGAGGCGACCGACGAGAAAATCGGTGCCTTCTTGACGCTCAACGAAGACGCGTTCGAACAGGCGAAACGGATGGACGAGCTCGCCAAGACATCGGACAACCCGCTCTTCGGTTTGCCGATCGGCGTCAAAGACAACATCGTCACGAAAGGGACACGCACGACGTGTGCCTCGAAGTTCCTCGAGAACTTTGTCCCGGCCCATGACGCGACGGTCGTCGAGCGTCTCCATGACGCCGGTGCCGTCACGATCGGGAAACTCAACATGGACGAGTTCGCGATGGGTTCGTCGAACGAGAACTCGGCATTCAAAGTCGTCCGTAACCCGTGGGACACAGACCGTGTGCCAGGCGGTTCGTCAGGCGGTTCAGCGGCAACGGTCGCGGCCGGGCAAGTACTGTTCAGCCTCGGCTCGGATACGGGTGGCTCGATTCGTCAACCGGCGGCCTATTGTGGCGTCGTCGGGATGAAACCGACGTACGGTCTCGTCTCACGTTACGGCCTCGTCGCCTTCGCCTCGTCGCTCGACCAAATCGGTCCGCTCACACGTACGGTCGAAGATAACGCCTACTTGTTGAACGCGCTCGCCGGTCATTGCGACATGGACTCGACGTCAGCGACGGTCGACCTTCCGGACTACACGAAATCGCTTCACGGCGACATCAAAGGCATGAAACTCGCGCTTCCACAAGAGTTCATGAGTGAAGGCGTGTCAGACGGTGTCCGCAAACAGATTGAAGAAGCGATCGAGACACTCAAGTCGCTCGGTGCGACGGTCGAGACCGTCTCGCTCCCGACGGTGAAATACGCGCTCCCGACGTACTACTTGCTCGCGTCATCGGAAGCGTCTTCGAACCTCGCCCGATTTGACGGCATCCGTTACGGACGCCGTGCCGAGGCCGATGCGCTCGAAGAAGTGTTCACGTACTCGCGCGAACAAGGTTTCGGGGAAGAAGTGAAACGCCGCATCATGCTTGGGACGTATGCACTCAGCTCGGGTTATTACGATGCGTTCTATAAGAAATCGCAACAGGTCCGCACGCTCATGAAGCAAGACTTCGCGAACGTGTTCGCCGACTACGATGCGATTATCGGACCGACTGCGCCGACGGTCGCGTTCAAACTCGGTGACCAGCTCGAAGATCCGCTCACGATGTATGCCAACGATATCATGACGATACCGGTCAACTTGGCGGGCATCCCGGCCATCTCGGTCCCAGCCGGCTTGTCAGAAGGCCTCCCGGTCGGTTTACAAATCATCGGGAACCATTTCAGTGAACCAACACTCTACCGCGTGGCCCATGCTTTTGAACAAGCAAACGGCGGTTTCAAGATGCCACAGCTCTAAGGAGGACGTACGATGAACTTTGAAACGATCATCGGGATCGAGGTGCATGCCGAGCTGAGCACGAAGTCGAAGATTTGGTGTGGCTGCTCGCGCACATACGGTGCCGAAACGAATACACAGACGTGTCCGATTTGTCTCGGACACCCGGGCGTCTTGCCTAAATTGAACGAAGAGGCGGTCAATCTCGCCATCAAGGCCGCGATGGCACTCAACTGCGAAATCGCGACCGACACGAAGTTCGACCGCAAGAATTACTTCTATCCGGATACACCGAAAGCGTACCAAATCTCGCAGTTCGACCAGCCGATCGGTTTCAACGGTCACGTCGATGTCGAAGTCGACGGTGAGATGAAGCGGTTCCGCATCGAACGCGTCCATCTCGAGGAAGATGCCGGGAAGATGAACCACACGGGCGATAAACATTCGGTCGTCGACTTCAACCGGACCGGGTCACCGCTCATCGAGATCGTCAGTGAGGCCGATATGCGTTCACCAAAAGACGCCGTCGCTTACCTTGAGCGTTTGAAAGAAGTGCTCTCATTCGCGGGCGTCTCGGACGTCAAGATGGAAGAAGGGTCGCTTCGTTGCGACTGTAACATCTCGGTCCGTCCGTTCGGTCAAGAGCCGTTCGGCACGAAGACGGAGCTCAAAAACTTGAACTCGTTCTCGAACGTCTTGAAGGCGCTCGAGTATGAGGAAGAGCGTCACCGCAAACTCCTCATCACGGGCGGCGTCATGCGTCAAGAGACGCTCCGTTTTGATGAGGCGGCGAAGAAGACGATCCTCATGCGTGTCAAAGAAGGAGCGGCCGATTACCGCTACTTCCCAGAGCCGGACCTCGTCCGTCTCGAAATCGATGAGGAATGGAAAGAACGCATCCGCGCCACGCTTCCGGAACTTCCGGTCGCACGTCGTGAACGTTATATGAACAACTACGGCCTGTCGGCTTATGACGCCAAGGCGCTCACGTCGACGCGGGAGTTCTCGGACTTCTTCGAAGCGACGACGGCGGCCGGTGCCGAACCGAAAGCGGCCGCGAACTGGCTCATGGGCGAAGTGCTCGGTCACTTGAACAAGTCGGACGATACGATCGAGACGATGAAATTGACGCCGAGCTCGCTCGCGGAGTTGATTCGTTTGATTGGAGAAGGTACAATTTCTTCGAAGATCGCCAAACGTGTGTTCACAGCCATGATCGAAGAAGGCGCCGAGCCGAAGGCGTACGTCGAAGCGAACGGTCTCGCCCAAATCTCGGACGAGAACTTGCTCCGGGGCTACATCCTCAACTTGTTCGAAGCGCATCCGCAGATGATTGAAGACTTTAAGAACGGGAAAGACCGTGCCAAAGGCTTTATCATCGGGCAGATCATGAAGCAGACGAAAGGGATGGCGAACCCGGCACTCCTCGATGGCTTGTTCCACGAAGAGATCGCCAAACGTTAAACAAGCGGCGAGGCACTTGTGTCTCGCTTTTCGCTCGACTTGAGCATGGGGAGAGAATAGTATGCAACGAAAACGCGCACGGGTCATCTATAACCCGACATCTGGAAAAGAAGTGATCAAACGGGAACTCCCGTACATTTTGAACCGCCTCGAGGATGCGGGTTATGAGACGTCGACGTACGCGACGAAAGCGATCGGCGACGCGACGCTCGAGGCCGTCCGGGCCGCCGAGGCCGACTTTGACTTGATTATCGCGGCCGGTGGGGACGGGACGCTGAACGAGGTCATCTCAGGACTCGCCCCGCTCGAAACGCGTCCGACGATCGGGCTCATCCCGGTCGGAACGACGAACGACTTCGCCCGGGCGATGCGAATTCCGCTGAGCGTCGTCGGTGCCCTCGACGTCATCTGTGACGGCTTCGAGATGCCGGTCGACCTCGGTGAGATTGAAGGGGAGAAAGGCGACATCCACTACTTCATCAATATCGCCGGGGGCGGCATCATGACGGAGCTGTCGTACGAGGTCCCATCGAAACTGAAGACGGCGCTCGGCCAGCTCGCCTATTACGTCAAAGGAATGGAGAAATTGCCGCTCATTAAGCCGACGTATATCGAACTCGAGCACGACGAGGGCACGTTCAGCGGCGAGGTGATGATCTTCCTCACGTCGAACACGAACTCGGTCGGCGGTTTTGAGAAGATTTCACCGCACGCCTCGCTAAATGACGGACTATTCGACTTGTTCATCTTGCGCAAGTGCAACTTGTTCGAGTTCATCCACGTCGTCCGCTTGTTGCTCCGTGGCGAGCATTTGTCGAGCCCGCTCGTCGAGCACGTCAAGACGGGGCGCGTCAAGATGAAGACGACGACCGAACGTATGAGTCTCAACATCGACGGCGAGTACGGTGGCGAATGCACAGGTGAGATGCGGAACTTGTTCCGCCACTTGACGGTGCTCGCGCCGAACGCACGCATCCGTGAGATGGAAGACTTGAACGCCCAGTATGAACGCGAACAGATGATCAAACAGCTGTTCAACGTCTCAAATGAGAAAGCAGAATGAGTCGGCTCGGCGTGGCGCACACGCCGGGCTTTTCGTTCGCTTGGAACGGGTATGAAGAACTAATACTATTTTTTGAATCGGGAAAGGAGAGACTCATGTTACCAGTCCAAAAGAATGACCGTCTCGACGTCCATATCCACGACCTCACGCACGAAGGAGCAGGCGTGGCACGCGTCGACGGGTACACGTTGTTCGTCCCGAACGCGCTCCCGGGGGAGACCGTGGAAATCGTCGTGACGAAGACGAACAAACAGTACGGATTCGCCCGCTTGATCGATGTGAAAGAAGCGAGCGCGGACCGCGTCGAGCCACCGTGCCCGATTTTCTATCAGTGTGGGGGCTGTCAGCTCCAACACTTCAGCTACGACGGCCAGCTCCGTCAAAAACGGGACCGTGTCGTCGATGCGCTGAAGCGACTTGGCCAATTCGATGTGCCCGTCCACGAGACGATCGGCATGCCGGAACCATGGCGTTACCGCAACAAGGCGCAAGTGCCGTTCAAAGACGAGGCCGGTCGCCTCGTCGCCGGTTTCTATCGTCCACGTTCGCACGACATCGTCGAGATGAAGAAATGTCTCATCCAAGACGAGCGCAACGATGAGGCCGTCCAAGTCGTCCGTGACGTGCTCGCGGCGCACGGTGTGCCGGCGTATGATGAGTTGACCGGGCGCGGTGTCATTCGCCACGTCATGGCCCGTTACGGCTACCATTCGGGTGAATTGATGATCGTCCTCATCACGAAGACGACGAAAATCAAAGGCGTGAACGAGATTGTCGCCGACATCTTGAAACGTCTCCCGGACGTGACGTCGATTATGCAAAACGTCAACCCGGACAAGACGAACGTCATCTTAGGGGCGACGAACAAACTGCTCTACGGGCATGAGACAATCGAGGACAAGATCGGTGGATTGACGTTCACGATCTCCCCGCACTCGTTCTTCCAAGTCAACCCGGTCCAGACGGAGAAGCTATACGGCAAGGCGCTCGAATACGCGCAACTCACCGGAACGGAACAAGTCGTCGACGCCTATTGCGGCATCGGGACGATCAGTCTTTTCCTTGCCCGGAAAGCGGCACACGTATACGGCGTCGAAGTCGTACCGGAAGCGATTGAGGATGCGAAACAGAACGCGCTCGTCAATGAAATCGACAACGTGACGTACGCATGCGGCGCAGCGGAAGATGTGTTGCCGCAGTGGAAGAAGAATGGCATCAATCCGGACGTCATCGTCGTCGACCCGCCGCGTAAAGGCTGTGCCGAGTCGTTCCTCGAGACGATGGTCGAAATGAGTCCGAAGCGGATTGTCTACGTGTCGTGTAACGTCGCGACGCAGGCGCGCGATATGCGTTATCTCGCAGACCGTGGCTACAAATTAGTCGAAGTGACCCCAGTCGACATGTTCCCGCATACGGCACATGTGGAGACGGTGGCGTGGATGGAGAAAATTGAAGAGTAAGTGAAGCAATCGAAGGATAGACGCTGAGTCGAGCGTCTATCCTTTTTTGTATAGGCTTCACCTATGACGAAAAAGTGCATAGGTCAATCTCGGATTTCTTGTAGACTGTCTCTAGTGAGTGAAATCGATTTGAACGGGAGTGCAGAACATGGGCAATCAGCGATGGATGAGACGGATGTGCAGTAACGGATTGAAACTATTCAAACGAGAAGCTTTAAAAGAAAATATTCAAGTGTTCACCTTGGAAGAAACGAAGCCAGATCAAAAGTACAATCCATTACCAGCACGAGAAATAAAAACAAGAAGCTACAGGGGTATCGGTTGGAGAATATCATATGACAATCCTGAAGGAATCATCGAGGGTTTTTCCAAGCTTCATATTAAGACGGAATATAGATTGGCTGCTTATCAATATCAAGAAGTAGATAACGGAAATGGCATCGTATGGGCAATTCCAATCCATAATAGTTTACCGGAACCGGACGAATGTAGCCGGTTAAACAATCAATTTCTCTCACCTCCTAAACCAAGTTTCGCTTGTGACGAATTCAAGGAGGCGATTGATGGAGACTATACTCCTTTGTCTTACTTACAGGCGGCGATTGCTTATCATAAGCTTAAAGAGTTTGGTGCGATGTGGCATGGGATTAGTTGGGGAGAGGATCGACTGTTAACGTCTTTAGACTCATCTGAATGGGATTGGGTAATAGGGGAAATAATTCCGAAATTGATACAACCACATTTTTATTATGACAAAAAGAAAAGACCGGTCATTGTATTTCATACGATGAACTCGATTGGAACTCTCACGCTTAATCGTTATGAACATACATTTGAGTCTCAAGGTTATAGATTGACGTGCAAAAAAACTGTTTTGGCGACAGATCAAGATGGAGGAGATCTGATTTTCTAGTAAATAAAAAATATAAAAAGAATCATTTTTATGGTCATATTTTATGATTTTACGAAAGTTATATTTAGTTGAAATTATTATTTTAATCGGGGGTATAAACTATGAGGAAAATACGAGGTATTCTAGTGTCAGCTGTATTGATTACTACTTTAGCAGGGTGTGGTGAGGGAGCAAATGACCATAAGGGTGAAGCGAAGACGCCTTCAGCATCAAGCGCTCAAGAGGGTAGGAACTACAAAGAAGTAGTCGATGAATTCAAGAAAAAAGGATTTACAAACGTCAAAACAGAAAAAGTCGAAGATTTGATTACAGGTTGGATTACAGAGGATGGCGAAGTCGAGGAAGTAGCTGTCGGAGGCGACGTCGAGTATGAGCCGAACACATGGATGGCTGAAGATACTGAAATTGTGATTACTTATCATACGTTCAAAGAAGAGGAGACTGAAAAAGCGACGGAAAAACCCGAAAAGACAGATACAGAAGACGAGTCTAGCAACCAAACGGATAAAGATGCAGAAGAAAAGAAAGAGCCTGAAGTATTGACTGTAGATAATAGTCCAGACTTGAAACAGGTGCTGAGTGTGAGCTTTGAATCGGATCCTTTGATTGCAGCGTTCGCTAATGAATATGAAGGGCGCACGATTGAATTCGATGCGCACACAGCCTACGTCAATAAGCACGATAACTATGATACCCGATTTGATTATTTAATTTTAGTCGGGGATGACACTCAAGATGAACCGCCCGGTCCTAATTTCCAACTGCGAGATGTAAATTATTATGATTTGAACTTAGAAGGCGACAATATTCCGGATTCGTTTGGGAGCGGCCTTCATATCCGCATTACTGCCGTAGTAGACCAGTATGAAGAAGCTTCAAATCTATTCCTCATCAATCCCGTATCTATCAAAATGAGATAAGCGTACACACGAAATAATCAAGAAGTAAACCGATGGAATCGAGAACGAATAGATTTAAAATGATTATTGCATTCAATGAATCACGTATTTCATTTTCCAATAAAAATCGATGAATTGGAGTGATTGGAATGAAGTTAGAAACTGTAACAGCCTATGGATCATTCGTGAAGCGAAATGGTCATATTTTTCGGACATCTGCTTATTTGCAATGGGGGGATTCTACGGATTCTTTAGGCGCTTGTTTATTATTAAACCCGGGTTCAGCAAGACTAATTGAGGGGTTGGATAGAGAACTTGATTCACAAGGCTTAGCAGAAGGAGAAATCAAAATGGATCCGACGATGGAAAGTCAACTCGTCAAAATTGTAGAGAGGATTCATCAGCAAAACGGACAATTATCGGGACGGTTCTATATTTATAATTTGTTCAATTTACGAGAAGGGAAAAGTGAAAAGGCAATAAACGATTTCGAAACGCTTTGTGGCTCTAATCTCTATAATATTGAGGATTCTTTAGCATCAGTCGAAGAATTGAAACAGCATCCTTGGATTCTATTAGGATGGGGAGTAAACAAGAAACAAAGATGGATTCATCTTCAGACAAGTAAAGAAAGATGGTTACATCGATTATCACAAGCTCAGATCCCTATCATTGGAAAACTAAAAGTAGAAAATGGCGAATACTATCATCCACTTCCACGGCTAGTAAAAAATCGAGCTGGATATATTGAAGATATCTTAAAGCAATATCAACAACAGAACGGATGAACTTGAGCGAAGAATCCCAGACATCTAATAAAGGAGAAAGTGAAAATGAAATCGGAATGGGAGAAAATCTTATCATTAAGCGGAGAAGGGGGTAGAATCTGTTTGGCAGGACGAAGATTGGAGACAAATGCGTGGGAGTTTGTCTTAGTGTCTGATGAGTCTACGTTGGTTGATACAATTCAAGATGAAAAGTTAGAATCGATTCGTCGCTCGCACGTCGTCAGTCATTGGTCTGAAGCTCTCCAACTGCTAGGTAGATATTGGATGCGTCTTAGTCCAAAGTATGTTCATCCTGAATTTACAGAACGATTTTTAACGGAGATAGAAAATTCAGATGCAAAGAATATGTTGCATAGATGGAAACGAGTGTGTTCAAAGTCACCGAATCAAAGGTAATGTTGAGTAATATTCAATCACACCTTTCGAAGGAGGAAACTCGGTTTGAAATCATTGAATGAGTTAATTCGAGCGTACACATCGACCATCAAACAAGGAGACGTACCGCTTGCTTATCGAAGCATTCTTGAGTTCATGGGACGGTTGAGATCTCGCTTCATGAAGAGCGGATACGAGGTGAGTGGTCTCTACCCGGGCTATATGGATATGTCGTATATCGCTGTGAACACATCATATTTAAAGGAGCACGGACTGAAAATCGCCGTCGTCTATCTACATGCGACCGGGCAGTTTGAAGTATGGCTGTCCGCTCGCAATCGAGTGTTAACGGAACAGTACGCGACCACGTTTCAAGCACTGTCGGGTTTTCATGATAATCAAAACCGAGATGCCATCATCGAGCGGACGTTAACGTCGGCACCGAATTTTGATGAGCCGGAACAGTTGGCTGAATTGATTGAACGGGAAGTCGAACAGTTCATTCAAGATGTGGAAGCAACACTTGAGGGAGGGCGCTGATGGATTGGATGGCCGAAGTAGAAATGAGACTGAAGCGAGGCAATCAACTTCTATTTGCGAAAGACAGTGCGCTTCTAACCGATTTGAATGCGTTGATTCAAGAGCAGAACCGGCGCACGCTGTCGTTATGGGCGTTCGAATTGGCCGATGCAACCGTTCAAACGCTATCTGAACGTTATCCGGATGAAACGAGACTGAAAACTGCGGTCCAACTGTCTAGAGAGTGGGCTGCGGGTAACGTGAAGATGCCCGTCGCAAAACAATCGATTTTGCAGGCCCATGCGGTGGCGAAAGAACTTGATTCACTTGAAGATCAGGCCTTGTGCCATGCCATCGGGCAAGCCTGTAGCGTCGTTCATACACGAGGACACGCGCTAGGGTTTCCGATCTATGAGTTGACCGCACTCGTTCGTCGTCACGGTGTGCGGGTGTGTCAACCAATCGTCGAAGCGCGCGTGAAGCACTATATGGAGCGGATTGAATATTGACGCGCGCGAACCGTTGAGTATGAGTGGGCCACGTTCATGATGAAAGACAACAGCACATCTCAAGGATGAACTCTTCAATCGTGGATGATTGGAGTTTTTTTTTGCTTCGTCATGACCAGAACGAGCGAGCAGGAAAGCGACGCTTTGAGGCTTGTAGTGTCAAGCCGCTCCGCTTGGCGATCTCCTCGACGACCTGGTCGACTGTAAGGTGATCGGTCTCGATTTTGTCATGTGTGATGTCGTGATGATAGGCGTGGAGGCAGCGGTCGATTTGTGCCTTGCCCCACGAATTGAACCATTCGAGGCGTTTATTCAATCGTCTTACGAGTGTCCGTTTATCGGCGTGGAGAATATAATGGTCGACCCGAATCGCGTCACGTTGCAGGACGCCGATGATTTCATCGTAGTAGAGCTGGTCCACGAGCGTCATCGGAACGATAATCACGCCATCGTATGAACGGGCAATCTTCGTCAGCATCTCGACGTTGAACGTCCGCCATTCCGGATGATGCTGGAAATCGGCCAGTCGCATGGATTTGGGCAGATTGTCACGAATGAAAAAGCCGACTTGTTCCGGGTCATACAAAAAGGCGTTCGGTAACCGTTGTTGCAATTGTTCGGCGGCTGTCGTTTTTCCTGATCCGAAAGCACCGTTTATCTAAATGATTCTAATATCCCTCAATTCTCAAACGTATTAATATATTATTCATTTAGTTAAAATGATAAATATTATGTATTGAATATAAAGCGACGAGTATATTTAAAATGGAAATAATATAGTTAACCAAAAATCACCTTTTCGCCCTGTGGCGTAAAGGTGATTTTTGGTTTCTTAAGAGACTAACTAAAAGGGAGAGGGAATGATGAGTTGAGTATCCTTTAAGGTGATAAGAAAAATATACAAGAGTGTTGTTTTTCTGTCCGCAGGTGTTGATATCTAGACAATAAGTTCTTGTAAAATGCAAAAGTATAAACGGTGATGTAATAAAAATAAAATATACTACTAAACCTTTGAATTTCGCTATTTTATAATGGACTGACAAAAAAATGAATTCATAAAACACTTAGAAAGCCGTAGGACATACGTAAGATATACTAAGATATTTATTTTTCTGAAAATTATATACTTTCTAATATTTGGATT
>NZ_QLVE01000024.1 GCF_003331145.1 Exiguobacterium sp. TNDT2
ATTTTACATTCTAGATTTTAAACATCCATCTTTTGTCTATTTGATTTCCAAACCAAAAACATTGACCTCTTTATTAAAACCACAATTATCCATCTTGTCCTTCGTTATCCATTGTACCCTATGAGCCAACTACTTACGTTGAAATCGAAATCGCTCAGGCTTTATATCTAGTCGACCAGAGGAAGGAACGTCTCAGTGATTGTTCGGACACGGCCTTTCGACCTAGAGGGCGTGAGGCTTGAACGTTTTTGTCTTCGTATATGCGAAAAGACATCGTCATGTCTCTCTTTGAAGCAAAAACAGGCGCACCTGGAAATCCAGATGCGCCTGTCTTCTTAGTTAACGTACAGTCAGTTGGGTCATCTTGCCGGCACGATTTTTCGTGTCCACCACGTGGACAAATAGCTTCTCTCCTTTTCTTAAAGCGCGCGTCTTGACGGTAAATGTGCCGTCGAGCCCGACCACTGTCTTGCCGAGGAGTTGATATTTCGCATTGCGGACGATGACGACCATTCCTGCTTCCGCTTTCCCGCTCACCGTCTTCGCCCCGGTCACCGGACGCGTCACGACCGGTTGGCCTGGACGTTTCCCTGCCTGAACGAGAATACGTTCCCCCGTGGCGAGTTGACCGTTCTCATAGACGACACGGAGCACCGTCCCCGCCTTTTGAGGAATCAGCTTGAACGCGGCGCGGCCTTGATGCGCCGTGCCCTTCCCGATCAGTTTCGATTCGTTGTATACGGCGACGACCGTGCCCGATCTCGCCGAGACGTTAAAGACCGCGGCGTTGTCCGTCGCTCTCGCACCGTTTGCGTTCAGTTTCAGCATGGATTCGGCTCGATAAAGGTTCACTTTCCCGTAGCCGCTGAGGATGTCATAATACTTCGGGAACTTAAACCCGTATTCCTCATAATCGATATTTCCGTAGCCTTCCTCGTCTGTTTGCACCGCGTCACCTCCAGAGAAGGCGATCGGGTCCGCGGTACGCTGCAGGAGCGTACGCACTTGCTCGACGGTCAAGTCCGGGTGTGTCGACTTCAAAAGGGCGACGATCGCCGTGACGTGTGGAGTCGCCATGCTCGTGCCGTCCATATAGACGACGTTTCCGTCCGGGATGAGACTTGCGACTTTCGAGCCCGGCGCCACGACGTCAAGCCCGAGACCGAAGTTCGAATAGTCCGATACGAGGCCGAACGTGTTCGTCGCCCCGACCGAGATCGTATATTTCGACGAGCCCGGATACGATACGGACGAATCGCCGTCGTTGCCTGTCGCCGCGACGACGATGACACCACGGTCATACGCATATTTCAACATATAACCGATTGTCTGGCTCTGGCCGCCACCGAGGCTCATGTTGATGACTTTGGCGCCGGCATCGACTGCATACTTGATGCCGAGCGCGATGTTGTCCGTCTCGCCCGAACCGCCAGCATCGAGCACTTTCACCGGCAGAATCGAGACTTTTGGCATCATCCCACGCATCGAGACGCCATTGTCCCGTGTCGCACCGATGACACCGGCGACGTGCGTGCCGTGACCGTGATCGTCGAGCGCGTCGCCTTCCCCGTTCGGGTCGACGAAATTCTTCTCGTTTTGAATATCGACTTTCCCTTTCAAGTCGAGCAGACGATAATCGACGCCCGTGTCGAGGACGGCGACTTTGATCGACCGCGACGGGAGGTTCAACGCTTCGTAACGGTCAAGGCCAACGCCAGAATCGGCGAACGGCTTGAGGAGCGAACGTTGGTTGATCGCCCATTGATAATCAAAGCTCGCGTCGGTCGCGAACGCCTCGTATGATTGAATCGGCTCGACATATTCGACGTTCGGGTCCTTCGACATCGTCGCTTTTGCCGTCGCCTGCATGTCCCGGCTCGCCGTCTCGACGTCGACGAGGGCGAAGTGGTCGCCCGGACGACCGATGTCGAGGCGTTCGGCCGAGACGTTTTGGAGCGCATTCATCTTGCCGATCGACTTTGTTGGTGACGATTTATATTTGATGATGTAACGTGGTGCATCAACGGTTTTCACCGTCATGCCGACCTTGCCGAATAGTTCGTCCAGCGGGGTCCCAGCGAGCCCGTTCATACCAATCTTGCCGGCAATCGCCTCGATGTCCGTGGCGAGTACGTCCGGCACGCTCGATTTGACGAGCGTGTGCATCCGATTAATCGCTGCCGCGTCCCCGTTCGTGAGCGTATAGCTCTTCCCATCGACGAGTGCCGACAGTAACGGACGGAGCGTCAACAAGTCGGCATAGGCCGCCTGGCGTTTCGTGTTGTCGAACGTGACCGCTTTGACGATATACGGTGACGCCCGGTAATAGAGCGATGCGAGCTCACGTCCTTGCTCGGATGTGTTCAATACTTCCGTCTGGACGCGGCGGATGAGCTTGAGGAGCGTATCGCGCTCCGCTTCCGGTTGCACCACCGACTCGACGGCGCACATGTCGCCACCCACTTGCTCATACTTCACCGGCAGCTTGACCGGGTTATAGACGAGCTTGATGTCCGAAGCGAGTCGTGACACATCGACTTCTTCCCCTTCCATGACCGGCACGTCTCCCATGCTCTCCATCGGCATGTATTCGACCTTGATATAGTAAGGCCCTTCCCAAGCGTACGGGAAAGCGATTTTGGCCGTCTGGGCCTTGTCTTCTTCTGTCGCGCTCGAACGATACCGGTCGAACGTCTCGTCTTTCGCGGCCATGTTGGCGCTCGGATAGATCGAGATGTTCGTCAGCTTCGTTGCCTCGAGCGTGACTTCCATATGTGTCATCGACGTCGCTTGACGCTCCATCTTGAACCAGTAAGTGTTGACTTTTTCGGTCCCGGTCGTGAATGCCACAGCCTCCCCTGGTGTAAGTAACGGCGCCTCGGTCATGCCTGCCCCTAAATCGGCCGACACGCTCGGTGGGACGAGCGCGACGACGAGTGCCAGGATGGTCAGGATGGCCATCAGGCGGTTTAACGGATGTTTCATCATTTCCCCTCTTTTCATCAATGTGATCGACTATCTGTTCTACGTACACTATCGGACTATGTTTCAAAAATGTTACGAAAAGATGTCGTTATATTTCATTCAGTCGTCATATAATTGTCCATCGTTCATTTTTTCTTTTCGAGTACTTTGAGATTGTATTCATCTTCAGTCAAATCGACGTTGATACCAGCTACCTTAACGAATTTGTACGTGACCTGGTTGCCGTAGTCATGCCCGTACTCGGTCTCCTCCACATTCATAAACCCGAAACTTGTTCCCGCGTACCATACAATAGGAACGGTTTTCTTCTTTAAAAGAAATGGACGCGACCCCATACTGCTGGCGCATATACGTCTCATAGGAATTCTCCCCGATGACGTTGAACGAAGTCACTAGTTCAAAACGACAAGCGTAAGGAGATGTTTGCCCCAACGGTTCATCGATGATGCGTTCGGATTCATCACGTGTTTCTCCCCATGAGAAAGACCGGTGTCGCCACCGGCCCCCTATTAATATCCTGCGTATTGAAGTGTTTGCATGAACGCACGCTTCTCTGCGCCTGCAAGTGCGAATTCGAGGTCGTAGTCTTCCCCTTCAATCGTCACGACGATCCGATTCTCCGGACGGACGTGCTGTTTCAAGAAACTGACGAGTTTCGGATTCGATTTTACTAAATATGTCTCTTCGAGCGTCCCATCATCATACTCGATATAACCGGCGTCCTCTGGAAGGATCTTCTCCTCGTATGTCGCCTTGCCGACACGGATGCGGAGCTTCTCAAAGTAGATCGGCTCGCCGTCCTCGGCATAAGAGCTCAACAAGAAGTGAAGACCTGCCTTTGATTTCTCACCGAGGAAGAACGGCACGAACGTCTGGTCGTAGCGCGTCGACCCGTCCGACCAGAACACTTCCTTATGAAGGATTAACGGCATCCCTTCTGGTGTGATGCGATGGAAGTTGTTGTAGAACGCGTGTTGCACCGTGATCGTAGCTGGCGTACTCTTGTTGCCGGCACCGTCACGGATGACGAGCGTCATCTTTTGACCGATTTTCTGTTTCGGGATTTTGACGACGAACTTGCCCGTCGACATGACTGGTGCCGAATATGTCTTAGAGCCGACTGTGACGAGCGCTGTCGCATATGGCTCCGCTTTACCGGCAACACCGGTCGATGTCGTCGTGACGGATTGATTGATACGGCCCGGTTTCGGGGCGTAACGGTCCGTCACGACTTTCGTCTTGACGAGGTCACTGTGTGCGCCTTTATTCGACTTCGCCTGCGCCGAAATCGGTGTGCCGACCTTTTGGAGGGAGATCGTACGGCGGTATGTGCCGCTCGCATCGAACTTGCCTGAATACGTTGAGCTGCCGATCGTCACAATGAGACTTTGACCTGGCTCGCCGAGCACAGTCATGACGCGGGATGAGTTCGTGACCGGTTTGACGGTCGGTGCCGCCGGACGTGCCGTTGCATCTTCTGCGACGATGACGCGCGTCGTTTTGCTCGCATTGCCGCTCGCATCGACGAGACGGACGTCGATGATTTTACCGACTGATTGTGGGGCCATCTTGAACGTCGCCGATCCTGACTCTAAAATCGTCCGGACATACGTCTTGCTGTTGATAACGATTTCGGCTTTCGCGCCGACCTCACCTGAGATGACAAGTTCCGTCGACGTATGGAGTGGAGCCGACACTGTCGGAGCGACTGGCGCTGTCACATCGACCGTCGTCGACGCTGAGACGTAGGCCGGTGTGAATCCGCCAAAGACGAGCGTCCCGGCAAGGAAAAGAGCCAAATGTTTCGGTTGTTTCATAATCTATAGTTCCTCCTAAAATAACTCTCGTAATAGTCAACAAATTCAGTTTACTGGATTATTTTAAAAAGAGGTACATATTTTTCTAATTTTAGTGGATATTTTTTTAGAATTTCATTCCCCTTTCTTTCGAGTAAACAAAAAGCACCTCCGCTATGGAGATGCCGCTCGTTTACGTCTCGTGAATCATCGTCGCCTGTCCGCCTTGCCAGAACCATGTGCCGTTTTCTTTTATATAGAGATGTAACGCCCAGAACCTGCCCTCGTATGCGTTCGTCCCGAGGATGAAGCGCTCTTCAAGGAGCAATTGGACGACGGCGATGTCGCCTTTGACCGTCTCATCGAACGTGACCGTCTCTTGGGCGATCCATTGGACGGCGGCCGGGTCAACGAACTGGTCTAAAAAAGTCTCTTTATCGAACTGACGCCCGCTCGAGTCGACGTAACGAAATTCATCATGCATGATGGACCGCATCGATTCAAGGTCACCGGCAAGTTGCCACGCGGCCCGGTCGTCAGAAAGTTGTTTCAAATTGAGT
The DNA here is from genome assembly GCF_003331145.1 of Exiguobacterium sp. TNDT2. Classification (GTDB taxonomy): domain Bacteria; phylum Bacillota; class Bacilli; order Exiguobacteriales; family Exiguobacteriaceae; genus Exiguobacterium. Next base: position 5,342 of record NZ_QLVE01000024.1, read on the forward strand.
GTTTCCATGGCTGTACCTTCCTTTCATCGTACATCATAGCATAATTTCATTTAATCGACAGGAGCGATGTTGCCTGGTCAGAACCGCTCTCACTTTCATAACTCCATTCCCGTCTCTCTCGATACAGGTACACGATTTTAGAAACAATCCAATTTTTCAAAAACTCTTTTCCTTTATAAGGAAAAAACACGGTTTCGCCCTCTACAATCTCGCTATACTGAAATAAAATCAACTACAGAAAGCTGAGGAGTCCTTATGAAATTTCAACAGTACGTCAGGTCAAATACAAAAATTGCACTCATCCTCATGGTAGTGTTCGTTTCACTCGAGCTGTTATTTAGAAGGGAAGGCGTCGAAACCGTCATCTCTGACTTAGGGTTTGGTTGGTCCGTCGTTCTACTAGCCTTTACTTATTTTGTTTTGGGCTATTTGATTGCCATGGTGTACAATTTGCCGTCCCTTCTTTTCCGGAAGCGATATCGTCGAAAAATCGAGAAGAAAGCGACATTGACGAAAGAGGCACGCGTTCAGAAACGGACCGAGCGTTACATCACGTTGCTCGATCAGCAGTTCCGCACACTCCCGTGGGAATATGACCGAGGCGTCCTTGCCCTCGCCGATGAACCGACCGTCGAGTGGACGAACGAAGAAGCGGCGGCGACATTGACAAACTTGTCACCTCGTCTGAACGAGCTTCGTCAAGACCATTTGAGTGAAGACCGATTGCGTCAGAAGAAGGAAGTGTTCGCCCGCTATGGACGGTTGCTTGATAGCGGCCTCATCGATGTCGAGCGCCTCAATACATTTATCCGTGAGTCAAATCTCCCGGAATCATTCCAACAGGCGTTGATCCACCCAAGACCGCTCGTCGACACGCTTGACGCGATGAAAGTACGGAGCTACGAGATGAACGGTCAATACATGGCACTCTCTGCCGGGATCGAAGGCGAACGAGTTGTGATCGAAGAGTTAGACAAGTACGCAGACAGTTATACGACGCTGTACGGCAATCGCATCGCCTATGATGAGCGCCACACCGTCGAGAGCGACGCCCTCGTCTTCTCCGAACGAGGCATCTTCACCGTCGAAGTTAAAAACATCAAATCCAAAGGTGACCAGTACATTAAAATCTCCAAGGATGGGGTCTGGTATGCGCGTCGTAGCCAAACCGAAGATTGGCAAGTCGACGAGTACTCGTCTAAAATTTTCGACCAGATGAACCGACAAGTGTACGGCTCACAAAAGTTCATTTATGACCAAACCGGTGAACGGCTCACCGTCCACCCGGTCGTCGTGATTGCCAACGCTAACGCCAAAATTGAGAACGAGACGGATTGGGTCGTCATCCGTCCGAACCAGCTGTACACGGTCATTTCCCGTGGTCCGGACCAACTCTCTCCAGAAACGTGTGAATCGTTACGTAACTTGTTCAAAGCCCATAACCTCGGGCAAAAAGCGTTCAAGCACCTGGATTATATGAAGGAATACGATCATCTGCTCCAAAATATGCTGTTCATCACCCATGTCTCGAATGCGTTACAAGTGATGTTGTCGACGTATAACGACATGGAGAAATGAGTATGTTCGAATATATCGATCCGTTCCTCTGGCAGCTCGTCACGCTGTTGTGTAACGCCGGTATCGAACTGGCCATGGGATTCTTGTATGACCTGTACTCCTTCTATCGTACATCTTGGAATATCATCTTCCCACTGGTATCGTTCTTGATCGCCTATCCGCTGATTGGTAAAAGAAGATTGACCGACAGTAAGTTGATTATTTACACTCGCAGTTCAAGCTGCGAGTTTTTTATTGTTCTCGTCCTTATTAACAATTTTCGATGGACTCGACGGAAGGACGCCTGCAATATCATTTATGCCTAGCGTATTTTTTTACGGAGAAAGGAATCATTTTTTCAAATACTCATTTCCCTGCAACACCAAAGCGGCAACCTTCACACCCAATTCTCTTTATACTAATAGAGAGATGATGAAGGAGGAAGCAGGATGAGAAAACAAAACACATTCGTTTTTCTATTTATTTTATTCATTGCATTCGGACTTTTGTCCCCATCCACTAGTTTCGCTAACAGTAAGAAAAGTGTTCAAGCAACCACTTCAGGACATTATATATTGAATGAGGATGGTACAGTCGATCATTATTCATTTAAAGAAAATTCAACTTTGTCACTACCGAAGAAAACACGATTACCGTTTAAAAACGTCCGACAAATAACGACTGACGGCTATTCAATCGATGTCTTACAAGGAAACGACATATGGACGTGGGAAACTTCGACTTCACAAGCCATAGCACGTAATCTCAATCTACAAGATGTCCACTCCTATACAGGTCAAACGATTCTACATAATGATCAGACCGTATCCATTTATGTTGAAGAGAAAGTGTATAATACGAGAGAAGAATTAACAGATATCAAACAAGTCATCCCTCATGGAGATGGTGCCTATCTCCTGAAAAACGATCACTCTCTCTGGTTCGCTGATTTTTCATTCATCGATTGGGTGGGTGTCACATTGACAAAAGAACCTATTCAAAATGTCCAACACCTCTGGTCAACATATAGCGGTTTATTTGTTAAAAAAACGGATGGAACAGTGTGGCAAGGAATATCCGTAAATGAGGATTACATTGGTGAACATCAGCCGCTAAAATATCGACAACTAAAAGATTTTTCAAACGCCATCGACTTTACAAGTTCGTACAACCAAACAATCGCAGTTAAAGCAGATGGTTCCGTATGGCGTTGGGGTTATATTGGCGAACGGGAAGTCAATACGCCTGAACGGATGGAGACACCTCCGGTCATCTCGGTCGGGTTAGACGACCGAATGACGATTGCGCTGACTAAAGACGGGGATCAGCTATACTGGAAGTCTGACGGCAGTCGCGTCTTATCCGCTAATAAAAAAGAAATTCTTCCTGTCAAGCTTCCGACCATCCTATATAAACCTCAATTTTGGAATGCCAGTTGGCCGTCTGAAGGAAAAATGCAAGTTATGACAACTTACGGAGAAATTCTTCTTCTTGATGAGTATGGACAAACGACTGGTAAGCCGAAAGTGACCGGTTGTTCATTCCGAATCGGTGCGTTCAACCATGGTCTTGTCGAAGTCTGTACCACCAATCATAAAACCATTTACGGGGCGATTGGTTTGAGCGATTCGACTGGCAGACTGATCGTATCACCAAACTATCGAGATTTGACGGTCGTTACTCCGAAGCTTGTCACCTATAAGACAAGTAATGGAAGATGGGGACTTATGGACTTGAAACGAAAAACTATTTTTGCGCCATCTTCCACTATCCCAATTGAATTCGATGGTCAATCGCTCGCAAAAGTGCAAACCACTGAAGGAAAAGTCGGCTTCATTAATACATCTGGAAAATGGGTCATCCCTGCTAAATATACAAGAGGTCACTACTTTGGAGATGGAAACGTCTTTGTCGAAAGTAAAGAGAAGTATGGAATTATGAATGCGAGAGGAAAATGGGTAGTGACACCTCGCTATGAGTACGTGCACGGTTTCGGTTGGGGGATGCCTTATAAAGAACGTAAAACCATAACGGTCACTTGGAATAGAAAAGAACGTTTAATTAATACTCAAGGGAAAGAATTGAAAGCTTCAATTGTGTTAAATAAACTTGGTTATTCGATAGAAGGTTCTCTCCAACACAATCGTATTTTAGTCTCGAAAAACGGCAAGTACGGCTTTGCCGACCAAAATGGGAAAATCGTTGTCACTCCTTCGTATTACGGAGCCACCGAATATAGTGAGCATCGAGCCATTGTAAGTAAAATGGTGAAAGGAAAGAGATACGATCAAATGATTGATACGAACGGAAAAGTTATCAGCAAAAGTTATCAAATGATTGGTCAAATCGCTCCTGGCGGTGTTCCATTTGAAGATGCTCACGGGAAGTGGGGATATCTAGATTTAAACGGAAAAGTCATTGTAGCAGCAACTTATGACTGGGTCTCTAATTTAGAAGACGGAATCGGATTAATTCAGAACGATGAACGTTATGGATACATCAAAGTAAAATAAATTGATTACCCCAATGAACCGAAATGTTAGGCACCATCATTATTTTTCTTTAAGTTTAATATGCTACTCATCTTGACAATCATGCTTCATCCCGTTAAAGTAGCGATAACATCATACGAACTCGCGATGAGAAAGAAGAGTAGCACGAAGGGACGTCTTCAGAAAGCCGGTGGTCGATGCGAACCGGTGACGTGTCTCGCGTGAATGGGCTTTTGAGCGTTCAGACCGATACGTAGGCTCTGACGGGTCCTCCCGTTACCGAGGATAGCGAATGATGGTTCGCGATGAGTGGGGGGAACTCCCCCAACGAAGGTGGCACCACGGGTCCCCCGTCCTTCATGTCTTTTAGACATGTCGAGCGGGGGATTTTTTATTTGAAGGAGGAGATGACATGGAACAATTGATCATTAACGGCGACGAACTGACACCGGTGGCGATCTTCCACCGCTTAGAAGGAGAACGAAAAATATTGCTCGAGAGCCGGGCCGAAGGCAAACACGGGCGCTACTCGATTATCGCGGCGAACCCGGTCGAGACGATCCGCATCGACGGTAATACCGTGACGGACGGCTCGGGCACGATGCGAGCGGACGATCCGCTCGCCGTCTTATCTGAGTTGATCGAGCGGGACACAGAAGACGCCCCCTATCCGTTCATCGGCGGTGCCGTCGGCTATATCGGCTATGATCTGCTGCGCACGTACGAGCCAATCCCGAACACACCAGGCGAAACGCGCGGCTTGCCGGACGCATTGTTCCAGCGCTATGAGATGGTCGTCTTGTATGACCACCTCGAAGAACAAGTCATCTTGATCGATACGGGTGACAACGACGGCTCCGCGCGGCTCGAGCGATTGAAGATTGAGCTCGAGACGGCGAAGACACACGAGCTCGCCCCTGTCGTCCGCACGAGTGAACGGATTTTGACCGAGAAAGACGAATTCATCGAGCGCGTCTTACAGGCAAAAGAAGCCATCCTCGCCGGTGAGGTGTTCCAACTCGTGTTGTCGCAACGGATCGATGCGACGTTCACCGGTGACCCGTTCCACTTTTACCGGACGCTCCGGAAACAGAACCCGAGCCCGTACTTGTTTTATATCGACCTCGGCGAAGCGATCGTCCTCGGGGCGTCTCCGGAGAGTCTCGTCCAAGTCGTTGGGACTCGTGTCTCGACGAACCCGATCGCCGGCACCCGCCCGCGCGGAAAGACGGTCGAAGAGGATATGCGCCACGCCGCTGACTTGACTCAAGACGAGAAAGAACTGGCCGAACATCGGATGCTCTTAGACCTCGGCCGCAACGACATCGGCCGCGTCGCTAAAGTTGGGTCGGTCACCATCCCGAAACAGATGGAAGTCGAACGCTTCAAAAACGTCATGCATCTCGTCTCCGAGGTCGAGGGCGAACTGCGTGACGACTTGAATCCGATTGACGCACTGCGGGCTTGTCTCCCGGCCGGTACCGTCTCCGGAGCCCCAAAGATTCGGGCGATGCAACTCATCGACGAGCTCGAGACGGTGAAACGCGAAGTGTACGCCGGGGCCGTCGGCTATCTCGACGTCCGGGGCGGGTTCGACTTCGCCCTCGCCATTCGGACGATGATCGTTCAAGGCGACAAGGCCTATGTTCAAGCTGGTGCCGGCATCGTCTTTGATTCGGACCCGGTATCGGAATATGAAGAGACGTTGCATAAAGCCAAATCGTTACTGGAGGTGTTCGCGTGATTTTACTCATCGATAACTACGACTCGTTCACGTACAACGTGTATCAGGATGTCGCCCGGTTCAGCGACGTGTTAGTCATCCGCAATGATGAGCTGACGGTCCACGCGATCCGTGACCTCGATCCGGCCGGCATCATCATCTCGCCAGGTCCCGGTGGCCCTGCGGACGCCGGTGTCTCGCTCAACGTCGTCCGCGAACTTTCTGGCACCGTCCCGATCCTCGGTATCTGTCTCGGTCATCAAGTCATCGCCGAGGCGTTCGGCGGGACGGTCGGACGGGCTAGACAGGTCATGCATGGCAAGACGTCGATGATTGAGACCATACCCGGTGTGCTCTTCGATGGGAAGCCGATGGACGTCATGCGCTATCATTCGCTCGTCGTCCACGAGACGGAGTTAAATGTCACCGCTCACACGCAAGAGGGTGTCATCATGGCGCTCGAACATCCCGAACACCCGACGTACGGCGTCCAGTTCCATCCCGAGTCAATTGGCACACCGGACGGACGGGACTTATTCGAGCGATTCGTCGCGTTGTGTCACACAAAAAGACCGAAGAACGTGTCCTCGGTCTGAGCATTGATTTATCGATTCGCCAACACTTTGACGTCGTCCCCTTCTGAGACGATGAATAATTTTCGCGGTTCGATTTCTGCCTTGAAATCGCGGTTAATTGTTCGAGCTGCGGACCGGTCTTCCACCGCCGCACGTTCGTTCGCGATCAGCTGGATTTGATGTCGTTCACGGTTCGCCAAGGCGAAGCGGACTTTGAACTCTTGCTCGTAGCTTTGCAGGCCTTGGTGAAACGCTTGTCGTTTCGCTTCAAATTCTTGGCCAATCGCGTTCACTTGTCTCGTTGCTTGCTCGATCGTTTCTTCCGGGTCGCCTAACAAGCGCATCGCATGGATTTCACCCTGTAGACTCAAAAGGAACATATAGACGAGTTCTTCGTACTCTTGAAACTCACCGATGACGTCTTTCATCGCTTGAATTTTAGTCGCTTCTTTGAACACGAGCGCTCGTTTCTTCAGTTCATTCAATTTCCCGAGTGGGGTATCGATATGTTTGAGAAGCGCATAGACCGTGTCGATGTCCGTCTTATAGTTGTTTTCAAGTTGGTGGGTGATTTTGCTGTCGACAGTATCTGTTTTCAAGAACACGTATACGCGGTCCAAATAGCTGAACGAACTGCGCGCTTGTCCGTGATATTCATTCAACTTCATCGTGACCAACTTGTTGACAACCGTCTCAATCTTGTCGAGCGCCTGTTTGATTTCGCGTAAATGCTCTTGGGCGACGACCGTCGTCGCCAAGTCTAAGGCGATTCGCCTCACTTGGAGCGGGTTCACTTGCTTCAAATTCGCTTGCGCTTTAATCACATTCTTCCCATCCACCACGATGGCTCGCCAATACCCGTCTTCTTTTGACTTCTTCAATGAATAGACGCCCTTCTTTAGAGCGGACTCCACTTCAGGTGAGAAGACGAGTTCGTACGCAGGCTTTTGGCCGAGCGATTGCATCGCAGCCGGGACGCCGACAGATTGAACCATCCGTTTCAACAGTTGCGCCATGTCCGTCCCGACCATAATCTCTTCTTTATTCGTGACGTCTTCTATGACGACCGGCAGGACGGTCGCCGATTGCTCATGTTTGACCAATTCATGCGCGACGCTCGACGGAACGATTGGATCGTCTTCTGAATCGAGCGGGACTGGTGGTTCAACCGCTGTCTGACGCTTCTTCCAAACGAGGACAGCGACCGCGACGAATGCGATCCCAAGCAATAGATACAAGTATTCCATGTGAGTTCCCCCTTTGACCGTTGTACCTAGTATAAAGGGAAATGAATGGTTCAGGTACCAGGATGCATTGAAAAACCGGGGAACGGGTCCCCGGTCTGAGTCAATTCAAAAAGTCATCGAGTTGAAAGTCATGCTTATCAAGCACAATTTGTTCACGCGCGATGCCCCGCTCACGCAGCGTCACGATCGTCTCGCGCAAGAAGTCATCGCTGCCGACGACGTAATACAAGCCATCCTTGTCTGCGGCGAGTGTTTCGACTGCCTCATGGTAGGCGCGTCGATTGTCGACGAACTCGGCTGTGAATCCATTCGTTGACGCGAACACATCGTTAAACAAATATTCTTTCGACGAGTCGACATTCAACGAATGGAGGTGCAGCACTCCTTCCCCTTTCGCCAAATAATCAAGTACGAGCGGGCGAAACGTCGCGAGCCCGACCCCGGCCGACAGCAAGTACACGTTCTTCCCGTCACGCTTCAGTGGCGCGTTCGAATGCGTCTTGAAGATGGCGACCTCATCCCCGATGTTCATGTCACGCAAGATTGATTTGAACGTCGAGCACTCCGGTTTGACCCGGGTCGTGATACCGATCGCGCCTTCATGCGGCAACGTCGAGATTGACATGTGTCGGATCAAACTCCGATTCGGTCTGTCTTCTTTGTTGAAGCCTTCGAGCGCGAAGTGCGTGTGTGCCCCTTCGTCCCACATGAAGCCCTCGGGCAGTTCAAGTTTGAACGTGTATGTATCCGGTGCTTCTTGTACGACTTGTTGAATCGGTGTCCAGTAAATCTGCATCGTCTTCATCCCTTCCTTCTATTAATACACCGCGATCGGTCCATAAGGCCCTTGAATGATCTCAAGTTTCGTCTCGAAAATATTTGACAAGATGTCTGCGTCCATAATCTCTTCGACCGTACCGAAGGCAGCGATATTCCCGTCCTTCATCGCGCAGATCCGGTCCGAATATTTCGCCGCGAAGTTGATGTCATGGAGCACGGTCACAATCGTTCGCCCGAACTCGTCGGCGACGTGGCGCAAGTATTCCATCATCTGGACCGAGCGGGCGATGTCTAAGTTATTGAGTGGCTCATCGAGCAACACGTATTCCGTCTCTTGACAGAGCACCATCGCGACGTACGCCCGTTGGCGCTGACCGCCTGATAGTTCGTCGAGGTAGCGGTGCTCGAGCGACGTTAAGTCGAGGAAGTCGATATATTTCGAGATGATACGTTCATCTTCTTGCGTCAATCGTCCTTTCGAGTATGGGAAGCGTCCGAAACCTGCGAGTTGACGGACGGTGAGACGCGTCACGAAATGGTTCTCTTGCCGTAAAATCGTGACGATTTTCGCCAAGTCTTTCGATTTTGTGCTCGACACGTCCATCCCGGCGACTTGGATTTGACCCTCGTCCAAGTCAAGGAGGCGACCGATCATCATGAGCGTCGTCGACTTGCCGGCCCCGTTCGGCCCGATGAGCGATGTGAAGCCGGCCTTCGGGATATCGAGATTGATCGGGCCGATTTGGACGTCATCCGAATACGATTTTTGTACTTGATCAAGTTGAATCATAGCGATTTTCTCCTTAAGATGACTGCCAAGAAAATGATACCGCCGAACAGTTCGATGATGACGGACACGACACTTGGTATGTTGAGAATGTGATACATGAAAAAATACGCGCTCGTCAAGACGAAAAAGCCGAGCGCGAACGCCAGCGGAAAGACGTATTTATGATCATACGTCGCCGCGACTTGATAACTGAGCGTCGCCACCAAGAATCCAAAGAACGTGAGCGGTCCAATCAAGGCTGTCGACACCGACATCAACAGCGAGATAAGGACGAGCGTAAAGATGACACTCCGGCGATGGTTCACCCCGAACGATGTCGCCACATCTTTCCCGAGTGCGACGACGTTCAAGCGATTCGAGAAGCTATATAACAGCACCCCGACGACAATCACGATCGGAATGACAATCGGGAAGTAGGCGGCATCGGCATGCATGACCGACCCGAACAGCCGGGCCTGCAGGATGTCAAAATCCGACGGCGCAAGCATGCGGCGCATGAACGAGGACACTGAATTCAACCCGGTCCCGATGATGATCCCGACGAGAAGCATCAGTTGCAGGTTGCCGTATTTCCCGGACAAGAGCCAGCCATATAAGAGCAGACTCATGAGCACCATGAGGCCGACTTGGGTCAAAAAGGCACCCGTTCCCGAAAAACCGATCAGCGCACCCGCCCCGAAGAAGAAGATCATACTCGTCTGAATCGTCGAGTAGAGCGCGTCGAATCCGAGCAGAGATGGCGTGATGATCCGGTTGTTCGTCACCGAATGGAACGCGACCGTCGCCAAGCTTTGACAGAGCGCGGCAATCGCCATCGTGACGACGGCGACGACCCGACGCTCGACGACCGGGATAAACGACGGTGAGTCGAACGGGACCGGATTGTTGTAGACGAGTAACCCGAACGCACAAAGCAATCCCCCGATGATGAAAGCAATGAGGAACATCCAGTAGCGGCGTTCTTCTTTTTTCGAGCGAAATGCCGTCGCACATCGTTCTTCCGTATGCACGGATCGACCATCGACGCCATACGCTTCCCGTGGCTTCACCTTGTCTTCGATGAGTGTGCTCATCGTACCCCTCCCGTCTTCCGTTGTCTCAAGAGAATCATGATAAATACAATCGACCCCATTGTTCCGAGAATGAGCGATACTGGCAGTTCGAACGGCATGATGATCGTGCGTGAAATCAAGTCGCTGACGAGGACCGTGCCCATCCCGATGACACACACCCACGGTAAGTTACTACGCAGGTCGTCCCCGCGGAACATCGAGACGATATTCGGAACGATCAGTCCGAGAAACGGTAAATTACCGATGACCGTCGCCACGACACCGACCGCGAGTGCGATCAGTCCTGTCGCAATCAAGATGAGACGGCTATAGTTGACGCCAAGGCTCGTCGCAATGTCTTCTCCTAACCCTGCGAGCGTCAAGCGGTTCGCGAGGATGAAGATGAAGAACGTGACGAGAATGATCAGCCATAAATATTCATAACGTCCGACCTGCACCGATGCGAACGACCCGACGAACCACCCTTCGATGATCTGGCTCGCTTGAAAGAATAGACCGAGGAACGTTGAAACGGCCGAGACGACCGCCCCGAGCATGAGCCCGATAATCGGGACGATCAACGACGAGCGGAGTTTGACCGACCGCAAGAACCAAAAGAAGACCATCGTCCCGATGAATGAAAAGACGATCGCCCCTGTCATGCGCATCATGAGCGTCGGAGCCGGGACGAGCAGATACACAGCGAGCAGGCCGAGCCCCGCCCATTCGAGCGTACCGGTCGTCGTCGGTTCGACGAGACGGTTTTGTGTGATCAGTTGCATGACGAGCCCTGACATCGCCATGGCGGCACCGGTCAACATGATGGCGACCGTCCGTGGGACGCGGGTGATCCAAAACATGTCCGACCCGCCTTCTTGGCTAATGTCATAGACGACGGTGTCGAGCTCCCAGTGGCCGAATGTCTCGCGTGTGCGCACCTCTCTCGGACGTTTGGCGATGGACAGACCGATGTTGAACCGACCACGTGTCTCCATCGGTTTCTGGCGCTTGCCCTTTTGGCGGAGCACGGTCACCGGCACGTCGATCAGCCCCGAATAGATCCAACGATAGATGGTCGAGAAGGCGATCTTCCCGTCGAAGAGACGACCCACGATCTGTTCCGGGGACCAGGTCGCCCGCAGCTTCTCGATGATCGTCCGGCGCATCCTGTCGTCGAGCTTCGTCTTGGCGCCGCAGTTTCGCTTCGCCTTGGCGTAGCGCTCCTGTGCGCGTTCGGCCGTGTAGCCGGGGTTACTTCTGATCTCCCGCGAGACGGTCGAGGGCTGTCGCCCGAGCCGTCTCGCGATGGACCGGATGGACATCCCGAGCTCCAGGTAGGTCTCTATTTTCACGCGTTCCGCTGTGGTAAGATGGGTGTAGCTCATAGCGATTCCTCCGTCTGAATGTGTGTTGTGGTGACTTCATTCTACACGAGGCCGTCGCTATGGGCTTTTTTGCGTTCACGTTCAGGTGTTGCACTTAATTTTATAATTCATCGCAAAATAAAAAGAAAGTGGTGCGAGACCACTTTCTGAAGGTTAGCGTTCAGTTTTTCTTATCTCGCTTTCTCACTAGAATACTGTAGGTGAGAAATAACACGAACGTGTACGCCAACGAGAAGAGGATGATTTGCGGGAGGCCGTCCAGAAGCATTTTCACGATAAAAAATAGCGAAAAGATGATGGCAATTATCAGATGAGGGCCCCGGATATCTTCAGGCAGATCGCGCCAGTAAATGACGACGAGTGCCAACGCGAGCGGCCCGCACAAAGCAAACAAGATGAAAAACAGGACAGGCCGCATCAAAAATGGCACGTTTGATTGATCGCCCCTCATGCTTCCGAGATCCCATTCGCGAGGAGCAACAGAAAAATCCAAATCGATAATGGCACAATCAATCCGATGTACGCGACGAGGGTGAACACTTTTACAAACTTGTCTTTTGAGAATAGTCCCCAGATGAGTGTGGCGAGTAACGCAAGGTCCAAGGCAAGGTACACCCAGATCGCTGTCAGTAAGTCTAAATTCGGAAACATGCGACCGTTCAATGTGAACAGCGTTAGCAGTGTCACCAAGAAAAGTGCGAGCTTGGTATAAAGCGGTGCATAATGACGTTTCGTCATCCCACCCCTCCTTTTTACTAATTATCCCATCCCCTCATTCCATCGACAACCCATACATAGTTTTGCTACAACGACTGTACTGACCGCTCAGTATAGTGAGGAGGAAGATTAATGAGTAAGAAACAATCCTTATTAAGGACCGCGGCTGCCATCATCCAACAAGATGGCATTCAACAGCTATCGATGGAACGATTGGCAAAACGGGCTGGCATCACAAAAGGTGGTGTCTTGTATCATTTCGATAGCAAAAGCAATCTGCTCCAACAGATGAACAAAATGGCCATCGAAGAGTTCGAAACACGGATCAATCAACATCTGACAGATGCGCCCTACCCGTTCACACGCGCGTATGCACTGGCAACGCTCGACTATTTAGCAGCCGAGGATGCCGACTTGATTGCCGTCTTCATCTCGTCGCAAGAAGACAAGATGAGCGGTAAACTGTGGACGGACGCCTCGCTTCGATGGGACGAACAATTTGCCGCTGACGGTTTGGACGCCGATCGTGTACTCGAGTTACGTCTCTTGTGCGACGGATTTTGGTTCGCGATGACGTACGGCTACAGTGACTCGTTCAAAGATCGGGCCGCCCGTATCATCCGCGAGAAGTCTGATGCGTTGGCGAAAGGAACGAGTTAAGATGGGCTTCGTCTATTTGATAGGGGCCATCGTCTCGGAAGTGTTCGGCTCGAGTATGTTGAAACTGAACGCGACGTCGATGAACCGATTGCCGATCCTCGGTGTCGCCCTCGGCTACGTGACGGCGTTTTATCTATTGTCGCTCGCTCTCCTGTCCATCCCGCTCAGTTTCGCCTACGCGTTTTGGAGCGGGGTCGGCACGGCCGCAACGGCGTTGATCGGTTTTCTCGTCTTCAAGGAACACGTTCGCAAACAGACCGTTATCGGCATCGGACTCGTCATCGTCGGGCTCGTCTTGATGAAAGTATGAAGGAGGGACACGTGTGAAAGGTTATGTATTCTTACTGTTTTCGATCTCGTTCGAAGTGCTCGGCACGTCGATGCTGAAGCTGTCGGACGGGTTCACAAACTTAGTGCCGAGCGTGGTTCTTTTGGTGAGTTTCGCGATCTCGTTCATACTCATGGGCTTCGTCTTGAAGACGATCCCACTCAGCATCGCCTACAGCGTCTGGGCCGGACTCGGAACGGTCGCGACCGGACTGATCGGGGTGTTCGTGTACGGGGAAGTACTGTCGACATTGAACAGTATCGGCCTGATCGTCATCGTGCTCGGCGTCATCGTCATGAATGTCGAAAAACGAGAGGAGCGGCTGACTTGATCGAACAACAGGAACGGGCGTTGCTGTAACAGAGTTCCTTTTCAATCCGCAATCCTCCAATTTCCAAAATAAGGGGAATCGTAATGTTTATTGGTATACTTTTCATATTGCTGAAAAGGAGATGAATCAATCACATGAAACGACTGACCCATATGTTCTTACTCGTCTTATCGTCTTTCTTATTGTTTGCGGCAACTGCTTCCACCGTATCCGCGGATTTATCGAAACATGCTACGTCTTATTACCACACAAAAGCGAACGTTCCTGTCAAAGCCGGGAAACATCGCAATCACAAAACGCTCGTCACCGTCGCCAAAAACAAAACAGTAAAGCTTGTGAAACGCGAAGGATCATGGGCGAAAGTCCAATACGGAAAGACAACAGGCTACGTTCCTTTCACTACAATTAAACCCGTACCGGTCGCAAAAGGCATGACGCGACCAGCAGCGGAAAAACATTTGGCTGCATTTCTAGAAAAGAAGGATGAGGACTTCATCCTAAAATTCGACACGCGAGATGAGGAGACTCTCCTCGTAGATTTTAAAAATGCTTCGACGATCCAGTCTTATTTGTACTTGAACATGGTAGACTACACATCTATGCATTATATCGAACCTGAAGATTTCGGACAGGAAGCATATGATCTGACGAAACAAAAATTGGCTGTCGTCAACTCGGCAATCAAACGATATGCTGAGACCCAGTTCGGGATCGGCAGTCAAGCGTCGAAACAGTTCATCGCGGAAATGAAGAAAACACCACATTACAAAAAGAGCGTCTATAAGACAATCTTGATCGGCGGTAAAGAAGTGTCGTTTGAAGGCGGCATCGGCGCGATACAAGTGTTCGTCAAATAAAAACTAGGCAGGGAGCTAATCTAAGCTTCCTGCCTACTTTTTTGCTTGAAGCAGCTCGACCCGGTTGCTAAACGGGTCACGGAACTCGAATCGGTCGAATCCGGGAATCGGAATGCCCGCCATCCGTTCAATCCCTTCTGCTTCGAGTTTCCGTCCCCACTCTGTCAAGTCTGTCACGGCATAGGCACATGCGCCTTCGTCGACAAGCGGTCAACCCCGTCCTCGGTGCCGACATGGACGCTTTGGTCGCCGACTTGAAGCCAAAACCCTCCTCGTCCTTGAAGCGACTCCGGTTTGTCGATTTCATTCAGGCCGAGCAGGTCGCAATAAAACGCTCGGGCTCTCGCTTCTTCACCTGTTGGAATTGTGATTTGTACGTGATGGATGCCTATGATCATGTCGTTTTCTCCTTCTCATATGTCAATCTGATGAACTGCAGTTTTTGGTTGAACAGGCGTGGATAGGCGAGATAACCGACCATGACGGCCGAAATCGTCGCCGTCGTCAAAATGAGAAACAAGATGAGGAGTTGGTACAGCATGAGCTTGAGAATGAGTCGTTCGATTTCTTTCATCGTCCGATAGTCGAGGCTCGCCGTGATCTCATCGAGCAACAACACATCCGGCTTGTTGACGAGCGTCCAGGCAATGGCGACCCGGCTCCGTTCCCTGCCCGACAACGTCTTGATTGATTTGTCGAGTGAGAGATTTTCCAAGTTGACTTTCCCGAGCAACTCTTCCGCCTTCCCTCGGTCGAGCGCCTCCCCGAAGATCGCTTTTGGCAAATTCAAATTGTCATATACTGTCCCGTCAATCATCGGAGCGCTTTGAAACGCCATCCCAATCTGTTTCCGGAGCGCGATGATGTCGATGTGGCGAATGTTTTCGCCTTTGAAATAAATGTCACCCGAATCCGGCGACAACAGCCCGTTAATATGTTTCAAACATGTCGTCTTCCCCGCACCGCTCGGCCCGACGAAACGTCGTAATCCGACCTTCTCGGAAATAGCCGGTGATGTTATGTAGGATGTCTTTGTGACTCACGTCTTTGAATTCGATGATATACATGCGCCTTCAATCCTTTCTCGATTTGTCGTACTAAAAAGTAGACACTTCGTCGACCACAATGTCCCCGTTGGCATCAAGTAACGGCGTGATGCCGCCACCTGTCCCGACCCACGTCTGGACGTAGTTCACGCCGGTCGCCGTATCGACGAGGATCGTG
Organism: Exiguobacterium sp. TNDT2; assembly: GCF_003331145.1. Classification (GTDB taxonomy): domain Bacteria; phylum Bacillota; class Bacilli; order Exiguobacteriales; family Exiguobacteriaceae; genus Exiguobacterium. The sequence continues at coordinate 21,060 of NZ_QLVE01000024.1, forward strand.
ATTTGGCCGAGTTCCGGCAGTTGTTCCGTCAATTTGACATGGAACCGTTTCGTTCCCGCCACTTCTTCTGCTGCTTTCTTTTTGAATAACATGATATCCCACCTTCCTATCATTCTAACTGTACGCAACATGACCCTGGCTTCAATGAATGAGCGAGGTGAAATGGGAAATACGACATTTCACCTTTTTGACATGAAAGATGGAATCAACCTATTTGTTCAGCAAATCCGTAAACCTATTCATTTTTGCTAAAAATGAATAGGTTTACTCGTTTATGAACTAGTTTAAATACGTTATAATTCAAATAAACCTATTCATTTTTTCGAACTATGACTACGTTTAGACTATGATGACTATGAAACGGGGTAGGCAATTTTGAGAAATTATGACTACACATTCTTAACGAATATGGCTCTCCCGATGGAAACCGTTCGCCTCATCGGACGGATCAATGAGTATAAAGGAAAGCAAGACCTTTACAAACAACAAGCGCCTCAAACGTTAAATACGTTGCGCGACGTGGCCGTCATTCAGTCGACGAAAGCATCGAATGCAATCGAAGGTATCTTCGTGACGGAAAGTCGACTTCATACCATTATGGCGAAGACAACGGATCCAGTCGATCGATCGGAATCCGAAATTGCTGGATATCGCGATGTTCTGAATTTGATTCATGCATCGGCACAGGATATTCCAATCAATCCGAACATCTTACTTCAACTACACAAAGAATTGTATAAATTCGTCCCCGTCGAAGGTGGCCGCTGGAAAAACGTCGACAATGAGATCAGCGAAACGTTTTCAGATGGGACTCGTCGTACACGTTTTATTCCAGTTCCAGCATTTGAAACGCCTGCTGCCATTCAAGAATTATGTGATAGTCTAAAAATACGACGGCAAAAAGAAGATGTCGACCCTCTTATATTGACGAGTCTCTTCATCTTAGATTTTTTATCTATTCATCCATTTAATGACGGTAATGGTCGCATGGCACGTTTGTTAACGTTGTTAATGCTGTATCAACATGGTTTTGAAGTCGGACGCTACATCAGTCTAGAGAAAATTGTCGAGTCTCGAAAAGAAGGCTATTACGAATCGTTGCGGCTATCCTCGATTCACTGGCATGAAAATCGACAAGATCCATTTCCGTGGGTCAATTATCTGCTTAGTGTCATCTTGTACGCATATAAAGAACTTGAAGATCGCGTTGGCCACCTTTCATCTGGGACGGAAACCAAGACCGTCCGAATTCGACGTTTCATTGAGGGGAAAATCGGTTCTTTCACGAAAACGGATATCCGAAGCGCACACCCTGATATTAGTGAAGCGACAATCCACCGCGTGCTTCGTGAGTTACGAAATGAAGGGATGATTGTATCAACCGGTTCGGGAAGAAACGCAAAGTGGATTAAACAATGATGTGAGGAAATCCTCCACACTAAAAGCCTTACGTCCATTCGACATTAGAATGGTTGTAAGGCTTTTTTAGTTCACTGCTTTATCCACAAATATCTTTTGGCTACCATCGAGATCATCGTAGTCATCCTTTGAATATTGCGTCCACTCAAGCTGATACAATAATCATTCCCACCCATCCATTTCATCAATAGTCGATGGATGATTTACTTGTGCTCCACGAACTTCCGAATCAGAATATGTGCGGACATTTTTATTGGATATTCGCATTTCGACTGTCAAATCATCTAATCGGCTGTACAATTCTTCAATTTCTTTATTTAGTGACTCGTATTGCTGTTGGGTAAGCATGACACCCGCAACTTTTTCACGGTTAAAGACGTATACGCCAGCTGCTTCACGATCAGCTCTTTGAAACGCTTCCATAGGCGACCGTTTGACATCAGAAATTGAAGTGGTTGGAACATCGAGTGTTCTCATACCCATAATCATTTCCTCCCTTTATTTACTCCATTGTACACTTTTTAAAAGTCTTTTAAAAAGTGTACAATGGAGTATCATGATCTGTCCTGTCATTTCCTGTGATTTCATCAAATAAAGAGAGGAGGAAAATGTAATAAAAAATAACCATTGTCAACGGGTCGCGGAACTCGAAATGATTGGATGCAGGAATTGGAATATCTTCAAGTCGTTTGATTCCTTCTGCCTCGAGTTTCTATCCCAACTCCGTTAAATCGGTCACCGCATAGGCGACTCGGATTTGTCGATATTGCGAAGACCGAGCACGCCGCAATAAAACGCACGGGCACGGGTTTCCTCGCCTTTCGGGATCGTGATTTGCACGTTATGGATGCCTTGAATCATGTCGTTTTCCCCTTTCGATAAGTCAACCCGACGAACTGAAGTTTTTGGTTGAACAGGCGTGGATACGCGAGATAACCGACCATGACCGCCGAGATGGACGCGGTCGTCAAAATGAGAAACAAGATGAGCAACTGATACAACACTGCTTCCATCGGGTCGGCCCCGCCGATGATGAGACCGCTCATCATACCCGGTAGTTGGACGAGTCCCATCGTCTTTTGCGCCTCGACCGTCGGGATCATGCTCGTGCGGATGGCGCTCTTCAAACTGCGTTCGATCGCTGCTTTCGGTGTGCCGCCGAACGATAAAATGAGTTCAATCACTTCATCGCTCCGCTCGACCTCGTCTTTGAACTTGTTCAAGAACAGGAGCGACAATACCATACAGTTCCCGATGATCATGCCGCTAATCGGGATGACTTTCTCCGGCTCGAACGGGATAATGCCGAGCCAGAGCATGAGCCCCATCGTCAACGTCTCGACCGTGACGAGCGTGAGCAGAATCATCCATGTGATGCCTGGGATGCCGTCCCCTTTCTTGATGATGTTCTGCGTCGCCGCCCCAATCATCAACAGAATCATGAGCAGCATGAACACCGGGCTGTCGCTCTCGAAGACGAACGTCAAAATGTAGCCGATGATGAGCAACTGGATGATCGAGCGCACCGTCGCGATCAAGATGTCGCGTTCGAGCCCGAGTTTCAAGAACAGCGCTAAACCGAGCGGGATGGCGACGAAAATCAACGAGGTCATCAGTTCGATGAACGTCATAGCTCTTCCCCCCTCACGAAACGACCGATCATCGGGTTGTCCGACTCGTCGATGAATGTCGCGTCGCCGAACTCAATCAATTCCCCGTTTCGCAAGAACCACATGTCATCACTGACACGTCGGGCCTGATCCAAGTCGTGCGTGATCCAGACGACGGTGACCCCGAAATCTTTTTGCAGTCTCACAATCAACCGCTCAATCTCTTTCACGGTCCGATAGTCGAGGCTCGCCGTAATCTCGTCCAATAACAGCACGTCCGGCTTGTTGACGAGCGTCCGGGCGATGGCGACGCGACTGCGCTCCCCTCCTGACAACGTCTTGATCGGTTGGTTGAGCGAGATACCGCTCAAATCGACTTTCTGCAGCAGGTCCGCCGCCCGCTCGCGTTCGAGCGTCTCGCCGAAGATGGCTTTCGGCAGGTTCATGTTGTCATACACCGTGCCATCAATCATCGGCGCACTTTGGAACGCCATACCGACACGTTGGCGCAGTTCGATGACGTCAATCGAATCGATGTTCTCCCCTTTAAAATAAATTGCTCCGGCGTCCGGTGATAACAGGCCGTTGATATGTTTCAGGCACGTCGTCTTACCAGCACCGCTCGGACCGACAAACGTCGTGATCCGTCCTTCCCGGAAATAACCCGTCACGTTATGTAAAATGTCTCCATGACTCACGTTTTTGAATTCGATAATGTGCATGCGTCTTCTCCTTTCTTGATCTGTCGTACTACCGGTCGTCGACCACGACCTCCCCGTTTGCATCGAGTAGCGGCGTGATGCCGCCACTTGTCCCGACCCACGTCTGAATGTAGTTCACGCCGGTCGCCGTGTCGATGAGGATGGTGATTTGACCGAGTTCCGGCAGTTGTTCCGTTAATTTGACGTGGAACCGTTTCGTCTCCGCCAGTTCGTCTGTCGCTTTCTGTTTGAATAATATATGATCCCGCCTTTCCTTAGTCACTTCTCATCATAATCTTTAGACTCAAAATCATAAAACAAATACCTTCTCAGAGATGTACCGCGAAAATATAGGACAACATGCTCGTCGCCATGCATGAACTGATTGAAATTGCCATACCGATCAAGGTGCTTGGCTCTAAATCGTGCAACTCGAACATACCCCAATGGCCGTCATGTGGTTCGAAGATAAATGAAAAACGAGTGGACGTTCATAAGAAGTTCTTCAGCGGTCTCACAAAAGAGGAAAAAGCTGACCGTATCACGTTAGACGGAGCGAATGCATTAAGAATCAGTGTCCATTTGCGCGAGACCGGCTTCTAATATCTGTTTTGCCCGTTTCATAGCTTTGTACTCTTCCGTCGTCATCAATCGGACGAGTGACCATCCACCTAGCCACATCAAGGATTTGATATATCCTTTCGAGATTGGGACCTGGGACGAGTCGCAACATGTACGGTCACAAAATACGAGAATCGCTGTCTCATACTCTTCGCGATAGAGACGGTCAAACTTACAGTCTTTGACGAACTGTTCAAATCCGCAATAGCTACATTTTACAATCAAGGGAAGTCACCTCGTATTCATAAGTTTAGAGTCATCCTAGACATCTCAAAAAAGCGTTCGTTATTCAATTCCCGATTTCTATTTCTAAACCTGGTCAATTATTGTTTATCCCATGAACATTTGAGGAATAAGCATATCATCTATGTCAATGAAGGAAGGTGTCCTCTTGTGACTTGTCCCCACTGCGGAACGAAGACCCGCTCAAAAACTACCGTTTGTCCGACGTGCGGCCATCGTCCGCGTCGCATAAAATGGATGGCTATCCCGATCGCCCTAGCAATCATCGCATTCGTCTCGTTTTTAACGAACGCCTATTTTACCGACAGCCCGCGCTCGAGCGAATCGCTCGCCGACAAAGTCGATTTGAACATCACGGAAGAGACGGTCTCGGCCGACAATGCCAAAGCCGTCGACCTTGAGGCGCTACAAGACAGCCTTTATACAATTGGAACGGGCTCCGGGTTTTTAATCAGCCCACAAGACGTATTGACGGCAGCCTATAACGTCGCGGGGATTACCCGTGTCACATTAAAACAAGGCGGCAAGACAGTGAATGGAACCGTCGTCGGACGGACCGACGCCATCGCCGTCATCCGCATCGAAAAAGTGAAAGCACCTCCGTTCTCGTTCAGCCATGCGATTGTCGGATCGGACGAATCCGTGGTGACCCTCACACCGGATGAACAGATTGAAGGAACGCTCACGTTCGAAGAAGACAGTTATAAGCGGGAGTTCGATTTACCGAACCGCGCCATCGGCAGCCCGATCGTCACGGCCAGTGGCCGTGTACTCGGCATTCATTTGGCGACGAAGACGCTCCCGGTCGCGCTGTTCGAACAAGACGTCCTGTCATTCCTTGAGTCGGACACACCAGCCCCGCCACCGACGACGAAACGGAGTGCGCCGGCCGCTGAACTCGCACCGGTCGCACCGATCACACCGGTCCCGAAACGTGAGGACCCGGTCGAACCAGCTCCGGCTCCCGAACCGGAACCAGCGCCAGTTCCTGAACCAGAAGCAGCTCCTGAAACACCGGAACCGACCGAGCCTCCTGTCGAAGAGCCGGCACCGGTCGAAGAAGAACCTCCAGCCGAACCGGAACAACCGGCCGAAGAACCCGAGACGCCTCCTGTCACGGAGCAACCGGCCGAGCCCGATGTTCCCGTGACCGAACCAGCCGAACCGGTCGAGCCGGAACAACCGGCTACTCAAGACAAAGAAGCGGAAGCGACGGCGCCGGTCAAGAAACAAGACAAGCCGAAACCAACTGCTACACCTGACAAGAAAGAGAAGCCTCCCGTCGCCAAGGAGAAACCGGTCGCCGAAGAAACGGCCGAAGACGAGCCGACGGAAGACGAAGAAAGCACGTCATCTGAGTGATGACGTGCTTTTTCACGTGTCTTTTCGAGTACGCCGCTGTATGTTCCCCACCGCGGCTCCGAATAGGAGCAGGATGATCGACAACATCCAAAACGGCATCACGTCCTGCAACAACCAGACGATCAGCGCACTGATGGCGATGACGACACCCATCCACAAAAAATTCGACTGTCCCATTCGTTTCACCTCGAGACTATCATAGCACATCAATCCGATGCGCCGTCGCCTGGGGCGGCAGCGAGCGGGTCATCTTCTCATCGTGCTCGACGCGCACGTATTGCCCGACGGCGAGCGGCGTCTCATCTTCTCGAAGCGGCTCCACCCAATGAAACACGATGCCATCAAACGGCTCGGCGTCCACGTTCGGTGCGACCCGAATCCGCGTCGGCTCGAGCTCGACGATATAGCCTGTGAACGTGACCATCTCCATTCCTCCATTTCTTCGGAAAACCTTTCCTTTTTCTTTTCCCATTTCTTGAAAAAAATCTACTCGTCCAATCGATTGCCCGGTATAATGAAGCCACACTCATTTACTTGGGAGGAACTTTTATGAAGCACACCATTGATTTACATCATCCAGACTTTCAGCGCACCTTCCTCGAGATGATGCTCCTTGAAGAAATGATTGATGATTATAATGCTGAAGCAATCGAATCGCTCGTCGTCCGCGGCGAGACGAACTTTCCTGAGGACCCGTTTTTCCCGGCGATGCGGGCGTATCCGCTCATCCGTGAAGGCGAGTTCGGCCGGGCCCGTGACGTGCTCGAAGCCGCGAGCATGAAAGGCGACCATTATATGATTCACTGCCTCCACGGCATCTTGAGCGACGACACGAATTTCTTGTTCGAGGCCGAGCAGCATTTCCTTCGTGCCGTCGAACGCTATCCGGACGTGCCGATCGTCCAGCGCGCCATCGCCGTCCATTACTTCAAGCGCAAGTTTCACGGAGAGGCCGGTCTTCACTTGATGCATTACGTCCGGCTCGCCGGATTCAACGAAGAGACGGTGCCGATGTTGCTCGACTTTTTCCAAGTGTTCGATGAGATCCCGCTCGAGATGAATGACGATTTGCTCAAGGCGGCCATCGGGTACTTGAACGCGAACCCGCGCAACCCGCACGCCCACTCGCTCTACGCGTCCATCTGTAGCCATCGGGTCGAGATGCTCATCAAGCGCTTGCCAGAAGACAACCATCAGCTTGACGATGAGACGATCGCGATGTTGCTCGAGGTCGAAGAGCACGGCATGTGGAGCGCGACGTATGACGACAGCGAGGACCATATGTTCCGCGCCATGTTCGCCGATTATATCGACAACGTCGTCTTGCCGAACACATCACGTCTCTATGTATACCGCTTGCGTCTCCGCTATTGGTATCACCGGCTCACGCACCGCTTGACCGGGGGCTACGGGGATTCGATGCGTTCGTCGTAAGTGTAAATAAACAGCCCGAACTCTTTAAAAGGGTTCGGGCTGTTTGCTGATGTATTCTTTGATATCGTTAACGCCCCACCAAACCCTTGAACGTACGATCGTGCCGTTCCATGATTCGTTCCATTTCGTGAGAAAAGTTTGCATCGATATCCGTTTGTCGTGCGTCCTCAATCGGTCGAATCATGATGCCCGCATCTATCGTCAATATCGAGACTTCGTCACCCACATCTAACTTCAATTGTCGCAACACATTCGTTGGAATAGGGATGCAAATGGAGTCGCCATGCTTGATTAATCTTTTCTCATATTGCTTTTGCTCATCCATACTATCACTCCCATTGAACACGTCTCATACACAATGTATGTGCCTAATATATCTCACATGACTCCTCAGAGCACAATCACTTCATCTACTTACTTACCCCATATACGGATGAATCGGACCACGCAACTCGAACGAGTAGTCCTCGTGATTGACGATGCCGACGACTTGATCGCTCTCGAGCAGTTGCACTAAGAATTCGGCCATCTCTTCGGCCGTATGATACTTCTCGACGTTTTGGCTATAGTCGAAGTCGTCCTCTTCGCGGGCACGGTTCGCAAAGCCCGTCTCCGTAGCGGCCGGCGCCAGCACTTTCACCCGCAGCTTGTCCCCGTCGTTCATGAGCTCACGGGCGAGCCCTTCCGTGTACGCACTGACGAAGAATTTCGTCGCACTATACGTGACGCCTTTTTTGGCGATGTGATAGCCGACGACCGATGCGACGTTCAACAGCGTCGCCCCTTCGACGTTATGATAGTCGCGGACGTATAGGCTCGACAGTACCGTCAACGCCTCCACGTTCAAGCGGATCATGTTCTCGATTTTCCCGACCTCGACGTCTTTTACGAGATTCGAGTCCCCGAACCCGGCGTTATTGACCCACGTCTCGATGTCGAGATCGGCGAGCGATTCATACAGCCCGTATACGTTCTCGCTGTATGACAAGTCTTTCGCCTTGATGATGACGTCACTCTTCGGTGAGATCGATTTGATCTCGCTTCGCAACTTCTCGAGCTCGTCGTGGCGGCGTGCCACGAGCACGAGCGACTTCCCTTGCTTGGCGAACTGTTTCGCCGCTTCATAGCCAATGCCTGAACTTGCCCCGGTGATGACGGTATATTTCATGATGTGTCCCCTTTTCACTGTAGTCGAGATGTTGTCTCTCTTCCACAATTCCCGTAACGCCGTCCCCTCAATCCTTGGAACACGCAAAAACCGTCCTTCCCTAGAACAGGAAAGGACGGTCCCCATTACGTTTGGAAACGTCCGATGAGCGTCTGCAAGTCTCCGGTCATATTACCGAGCGACTCGGCGACGCCGTTCAACTCTTGAATCATCGCGAGCTGGGCGTCGGCCGTCTCCCCGACGCTGCGCATCGTCTCGGCCATGCCTTCACTGTCACTCGCCATATGGATCGCCGCTGTCGCGACTTGTTTCGTCGTTGTCGCAATCTCGTTCGAGGCGACGCGGATTTGTTCCGTGTTCTCGACCGAGGCGTGCAATTGCCCGACGATCTGTTGGAACGATGCCGTCGCTTCTTCAAGCAGCGCCGTGTTCGTTTCGACGCGACGGGCACTGATGGCGTGACGTTCGAGCACCGCGTTCGATTGCGCTTGAATCGACTCGATCAAGCCGGCGATCTGAGACGCCGATTGTTTCGACTGTTCCGCAAGTTTCCGTACTTCTTCAGCGACGACGGCGAAGCCTTTCCCTTGCTCCCCGGCCCGGGCCGCTTCGATGGCCGCGTTCAAGGCGAGCAGGTTCGTCTGGTCGGTGATCGACTGGATGACCTCAGTGATGAGGGCGATTTCGTCTGACTGCTGTTTGAGCGCCGTGATTGACTGGCCGGTCATGACCGTCTCGGATTCGAGTGCGAGTACTTCTTGTTTCGCTTGTTGAATCGTCTGTTCGCCGCGTTCAGCGAGCGCTAAGCTCGTCTGGACGTCTTGGCTGATCGTCCCGATCGAGGTCGCGATCCGTTCGACACCCTCATCGGCCGCCGCGACCGCTTGTCCGCTTTTCGAGGCAGCCGCCGCTTGATTGATCGTCTCACTGACGACTTGTTCGATCATCCGTGTCGTCTCTTCTGTCTGCGACGACATCTCTTCTGTGCTCGCATACAGTTCTTCTGACTGGGCCGTAATCTCTTGGGCATTCCGAGTCACTTCGTCGATGAGTTCACGAAGGTTGCCTTTCATCTGGTTGAAGCCAAGCATCAGCTCACCGATTTCATCGCGTGTGAGTACTTCAAGATTAGCGCGCGTCAAATCACCATCGGCGACGATGCCGACCTCGTCCGACAGTTGTCGGAGCGGGACCGTGACCATGCGTTGGAGCATATATCCGGCGGCGAGCGTCAACAAGAAAATGATGACGGCAATCACCGTAGAGGTCATGAAGGCACGTTCGCCCCGACTTTCAAGTTGTGCTTGTTTCGCCAACATCGCGGCTTCCGATTCGGCTTGCATCGCCTCGCCCGACTCGATGATCGATGCCGTCACATCCGGCATCAACCGGAGCGCGAGCGAGGAACTCGTCCTCTCCCACCTCAATTTCTTTCTATTTGTGAATCACATGGTTTCTATCGGTCGATGCCAAATGATTTCCATATATGTTTATCACTTCAGGACGGATTGACCTTATTTACAAAATTTTTGTTCCAATTTTTGTAACAAAAAAGACCACAGCACAAGGCTGCGGCCTACCCTCATAATTTGAATTGTGACACGCGATTCGACAGTTCGACCGCGCGCTGTTCGGTCTCTTGCATCCGTGTCTGGACGTCACTGAACCGTTCGACGGACAGCTGGACCTTCTCCGAGATCGATTGTGTCCCGTCCGCCCCTTCGGTCACGGTCGTCGCGACTTCCTGGATGACGTGGAGGATGCTATCGGTCATATGACGAAGTTGGAGCGCGTTCGCCTCGAACGTCTCTGCCGTCTGTCCGAACACATTCGCATCCGCCTCGTATTGCGTAGCCGACTCCTCGAGCCGGTCGTAATCGGCGAGGACTTTCGTATCGAGGAACGTCAACATATCCGCCGAGCTCGTATTGAGCCGGGCGACCGAATCGATGACCGTGTGCGACACCGCTTGAATCTCGTTCACCGTCTGGCGCGAGTTCTCGGCGAGCTTGCGAATCTCCGAGGCGACGACCGCGAAGCCACGACCGGCGTCGCCGGCCCGGGCCGCCTCGATCGATGCGTTCAAGGCGAGCAAGTTTGTCTGGTCGGCGATCGTGAGGATGGCACTCGTCAAGACACGGATCTGTTCGACCGACTGCGCCCCTTTGATGGCGTCGTCGAGCTCGATGCGTTTTTGTTCGATGATGGCGTTCGCTTCCGTCTTCGATGCGACGGCTTGTTCACGCATAGCGTGGGCCCGACGCTCGACATCACCCGCTTTTTGGGCGCTCTCGTTCGAGAGGTCGACAATCGTGTCGATGGAGCTGCCCATCTCGACCGTCGACGCGCTCATCTCTTGCGACGATGCGGCCGTCTCTTCCATGCCGGCCGTCAGTTCCTCGACCGTGCCTGACGTCTCTTCCATATAACGGCTCAGTTCGGTCACTTCCGTCGCCACTTCGTTTGACGAGACGAGGACGACTTTTGCCGTCTTGTCGACGTCGATCATGATGTCACGGAGCGTGGCGAGGAATGTATTGAACGAGCGACTCACTTGCGCGATCTCATCGTTCGATGTGATCGGGATGGCCATCGTCAAGTCGCCGCCTTGTGAGGCCAACTCCTCAAACTTCTTTTGAAGCACGCGCATCGGTTTGATGATCGAGCGCAGTAAGCTCAGTCCAAGGAGCAATAAAAGTACGACCGCACCGATCGTCACCGCGAGCAGTGCGATCAGCGACTGCCCGAACTCGCGTTCCATGTCGGCCCCGACACGCTGTGACCCTTCTGAATTATAAGCCACGAGCTCGGTCAAGCGCTGCGTGAAGTTATCATATGTCGATTGGGACTGGGCCTCATAATACGAGCGGGCCATCCCGTTGTTGCCGGACGTGCTGAACGTGAGCATATTATCTGACACGCGTTGATACATCTCCCACTGCCGGCTGAAGTTGGCGAACAACTCTCTGTCTGTCTCGCCGGATGCCGTCTGTTCATATTTCGGGGCGATCTCATTGATCCGTGTCCGAATATCTTGCATTCTCGTCGTCAGCTCTTCTTTCGCGGCCGCATCTTCGGTCACGATGTGTTCAAGTTCGAGCGCGCGATAGTTCGCCGCGAGCGTGTTCAGCTCATGGGCGTAGTCGAGCCCTTTGTTCCAGTTATTGACGATATCATCGCCTTGCCGGTTCGCATCGGCAAGTGACAAAAGTGAATACCCGCCGACACCCGCGACCATGATGAGGGCGAGGATGACGAGTCCCCACAGCTTTTGACGGATGGTCAGGTTCTTGCCTACTCCCTGCCTCCTTTTGTGCGTGCTCGGTTTTCGCCGCTTCGGTTCCCGTTGAAAGCGCCGGACGTCTAATCGGCTCAGCGCCGCTTGCCACTTCTGTTTCATTGACATATGTATGTTCCCCTCTCGCATGCAACGTTTCTTCATATATCGTCGCCACATGTGAAAAGTTTTAGGAGATTGACCAAAATAAAAAAAGATGACTGAAAACTCAGTCACCTTCTCGCTTCATCATAAAACGGTCTTGACGGTCTGTCCGTTGCGGTTGGCCGGTGTCACGACGTTAATCGTCAATTTTGAACCACGCTTTTGTGGTTTGATGGACACGTTCGTCGAGGTCGATGTGATGGTTTTCTTCGCGACGAGCGTCTTCCCATTATAAATCGTGACCGTGCCGTACGGGACATTCGTTCGGACGACAATCGATTTCGTCGTCGAGCGAATCGTGCCAGTGCTCACCGTAGGTCGGACACCTGCTTTGACGGTCGCGCTCTTTGCATCACGAGCTATACCGGTCTTCGCCTCGAACACGAGCTTCGTCCCGGTCCGTTGGCGGGCAAACTTCACTTGGTAGCTACCGGTCGAGTTCGCGGTCGTGCGGCCAATCACTTTCGTTCCAGCCTTAATTGTAATGGCGGCGTTCGGAAGTGTTTGCCCTTTCCACGTGCTCATTTCATCAGACGGTGCGAACGATGTTAAGGATGCCGCCGGAATTTTATAGGTCATCTTGATCTTTTTTGAGCCGATTGACGACTCGATGACGACTGACGTCCCTGGTTTGATTGAGATTTGATAACGGTCTTTCCCGACTTCAGTGTAGGAGATCGGTTTTCCAGCGACAATGAAGTTCAAGAAAGCCGCTGTATCTTTCAACACCGTGAACGTCGACTTGGTCGATGTGACGAGCACATCATTTATCTGTAACGTCTTCGGGGCATCGCTCGTTACTTTTTGTTCAAATGTCTTGCTGAGTTCTGGACGGAAACTGACAATTAGTCGAATCGTCTGGCCTTCTAAAAGTGGTTCTTTCAACGTGATGACGTTCGTCCCTAAAACGAGACGTTTCGCCGCCTCGTCCCGACCGTTTCGAGCAACTGCGAGCAAGGGAGAGAGGGACCCGTTATAATGAACGGTCACCGTCGTGTCGCCCGTCTTCGGCGGTTTCGTCCACGTGACGTCAGGCACCGGGTAATCGGTTGATACGTAAAGGTCGGCATACTGACTGTTCGTGTCGAGAATGCGATAAATCACACGGTAATACATCGGCTTGTCCCGATTGTACTCGGTCAACTTCGCAACTCCCACGGCGTCTGCTTTCACTTCACGGACTTCGAAGTGGGTCGGTGAGAACAATTGACGCACTTCGACTCGGGCATTTGGTTTTGTCTGAATCGTCACACCTTCCATCGCCGTATCGGTCAACACTTCGGCAATGTTCGTATCGGACGGTTCGTTCATTTGGAACGTTTGTTTGACCGATGCTTTTGTGGCTTGGTTATACGTCGCGTTGTCTGCTGCCCAAATCGTGATGGTTTGATTTCCCCAGAGAATGCCGCGTGAGAATGTGAAACGTCCTGTCTCATCAGCCGTGACAGAGCCGTCACAGCTCGCATATTTATTATTCTCACATGTCACGTATACTGTCATGTTCGGCGCAGTCGTACCTGTAATCTCACCGACCGGTCCGTTGGTAAATGACGTCTCGATATTTAACGGTACTTTCGTCACCGGTTTCAACGTGACCGGTTTGCTCGTCACCCAACCTAACCGAATCCCGTAGCTGAACGACTCATCGAACGAAGGGACGATATATCTTTCTTCGAATGAGCGTGTCGCATTAACGACTTCTGCGTCTGTCCCCAAATCAGCGACCGGGATTTCATAGGAAGTCCGATTGATGGTCACCACGGTCGCCATCAATTGATAGGACTCGCCTGACCAGATGTTTCCATCTCCAGTCGGCTTCATTGCCTTCATCCATGGATATAATTGCCCCGGGATGAAATCGACCCGCTCCGTTGCCAATAAGCGCTGACCGTTTTGTAACAAGTATCCTTCTGACAACAGCTCATAATTGAGCTTGGCGTTGAAAGGGTCCAATCTTTGTTCTTTCAATGTGTTGGCCATCAAATCGATAGTGACCAAACGATTGAAATCGGTCATCGCGTAATATATACCATTGTGATAAGTAATAGACTTGATGCCGTACAGCGACTGATTGTTCAAGTCAACTTTTTTAATCGTCTTTTGTTTCATATCATACACATGTAAATCACTGAACCCTTCCAACAGAAGATGATCTGTCTTAGGTTCAGCAAATACTGCCGTCACCGTGTTCGGCATTTTAATCGTCTCGACCGTCTCACCTGTCGCCACGTCGAGGCGGTGCAAGACGTCCGAGTACGTGTCGGCGATGACGAGTTCTTCCACTGTCGTCGCTAGTATGACGCGTTCATGCTGTGAGAAGTTACGTTCCCATGTTTTGACTCCAGCCGCATCCGTCATTATGACTTGCTTCGTGCTTTTGTTCTCCCACAACATCATGTCACGGCCTGCATCATATGTGATAAGTCGAATCGATTCTGTGTCGAACGGCGGGACGAATTCGCGGGTCGATCCATCACGGTTGACGCGAATCATTTCCCCGGTCCGTTCAAACGTCGCCATGAACTCGGTATGGTCAAGGCTGGCTTTGAAGGTATAATATTCACCATTTCTCGCGCCTTCGTCATACGATTGGTCGGCTCCGAGATTACCGTTAAAATCGATCGGGACAGTCGTCTTATTCTTCAAGTCATGAAGACGTGAGACGCCGTCGTGATAGTCTAAGTAGAAAGGCGATCCTTTGATCACTTTCACTTTTTGCTCGAGCAATTTGCCCGTCTCAAATTTTGAGGTCGCATTCGCTTGACCGTTCGGAAACGCGACAAACAAGAATACGACGAGCAACATCATATAATGCCATTTCTTCATTTACAAAACCTACCTTTTGTTCAATATATTTAAATATATCGTTTATTTTTGAATTTTAGAAGAGAAACAGGAAAAAAGCACCGTCTCTTTTTAAAGAGACGATGCCTTTTAGATTATTTAACGTTCAACACCGTCTCCGTGCCTTCAATCATCTTGATTTCCGTCCACTTGGTGACGTTCTTGCCGAGCGGGTCGTTGGCGACCATGAAGTCGGCGAGCGCTTGAACTTTCAACGCGTCAACCGGTTGTTTCACGTTGTTCAAACGAAAGCGCGATACTTTATTGAACATATCCAAAAATGCGATTTCTACTTTAGTCTCAGTCATGGGTTAGTCCTCCTTGGGTGTGGGTGTGATTAGACGAGATCGTATTCGCGAACGACCGACACGAGAAAGTCTTCTTGCTCGGTCAAGTCGAGCATGAGGTGACCGAACGCCTCGGCGTCATCAGCCGTGAGTTCCGCCCGAATCGGACCGAAACGCTGCGTTTTCTTCGTCGGTTTCAAACTGTTCATCTCGTGGTACATCGTCAAGACGAGCGTGGCTTTCTTTTCAGTCAATACGGCCATGGGGAATGGCTCCTTTCGGGGATGGATTACGATTCAGATGGATAGGTCGAGTCAAGACGCTCGAGCAATTGAATCATGCGCTCGAGACGCGTCTCAATCCGGTGGAGCAGGTAGAGCGAGACGACGATCGGGAAGCCGAGGTTCGAGATGAGTTCGGGCCAGCTCATAGGGCCACCCCGTCATCACCATATGCGGCTCCGGCGGAACGCTTCGGTACACGCATCAGGGGTTCCTCCAATTAGAACGTCACGTGGAATTCACGCGACACGACGTATGCGGCGGATTCGACCGCGAGAAGCGGAATCAACAGATCACCGAACTGCTTGATCTCCTCGGTCTCCATCCGCGCACCGAGTGGACCGAACCGGACGAGCTGACGCTTTTCCTTGCCGTCAACGAGCCGTTTCGTGTCGAGATAAAAGACGCTTGCGTATTCTCGATACACTGCCATATGTCTCACCTCCTTCGCCCCTATTAACCGGAGTTGGTGAATGGTTGCTCATCTGTCGTGACAATTTTTTCTCAGCCACTATAGACCTACTAGGACCAACGATGCCTGTTTTGGAACGCCATCGGCTTTATTCCTTGAATTTCGATACTCGTTCGGGTATCTTTATAAGCGTCAATCTTTTTTTGAAAACATGTCTAAAGTCCTACGAATTCATTTCCCCGGTTTGAAAAAACTGGCAGTTATTTGCTTGAAAATGGGGTACTATACGGAGGAGGGCATTTTCGAAATGACCAGTTTGACTTGAAGAAGGAGATACTCTAGATGAACAGCTTAGACTTCGCACTCAACACCCCTATTCCTTCCGCTCAACTCGACTTCGACCAAACCGATCTGACGTTTTACGCGACTGACTGGGATGACTATCGCCCCGAAAACGCGAAGCCGCTCCTGTACAACGAACGCCCATTGACCATCTATCCACTAAAAGAACTGAGCCGTGCGTTTCATGTCGCCGGGATTCCGCGTAGCCAGCAACAGTTGATCAAATGGGAAACCGACGGCGTCTTGCCACCGACCCCGTTCACGATGGGACGCAAGCGCTTCTATACGGAAAATCAGATTCGAACTATCGTCGATATCGCCTTGGAATGCGGGCTACGGCCCCGGACACACGTCAAAAAGACAAACTTTTCCCAGTTGGCCCATAAAGAATTGGCGTACATACTCCAGTTAGAATTAAAAACCAAACTGTCGCATGAATGAGCGGACATGAGACAGCCCTTCCTGAATCGTCAGGAAGGGCTGTTTTTGGGATAATTGAGCAATAATCGAGACGTACGTCCATTCCATCAATGAACGGATGAATCGCCACCGTTCACCGCGGCAAATCATCGTTTGTCGTCTCATAGTCCTCAATCCACGTCTCAAGTTCATCGATCGGGAGCGGCCGCGAGAAATAATACCCTTGCATCTCGTCACAACCGAGCGAACGGAGCGTGTCGAGCTGTTCCGGCGTCTCGATGCCTTCGCATACCGTCTTCAGCTCAAGCCCGCGGGCGAGTTCGATAATCGTCTGGACGATGACGTTGCCGGTCGGGTCATTCTCCGTCACTTGGATGAATTGACGATCAATTTTGATTTCATGGATCGGATAGTGTTTCAAATAGACGAACGCCGAGAAACCGGTGCCGAAGTCGTCGATCGAAATCGAGAATCCTTGTTCTCGAAAGGCGATGAAACGATCGATGACGTGCTGCTGGTTCTCCATCCCGACGCTTTCGGTAATCTCAAACGTCAAATAGGTCGGACAGACGCCCATCTCTTTGACGATCAAGGCCAGTTTGTCGACGACCCCATCCGATAAGAAGTGACGAGCCGACAAATTCAAGGCCAGGTGATACATTCGACCCGCATCGTGCCACGTCTTCAATTGACGGCACGCCTCGGCGAGCGCCCACTCTTCAAGCGCGATGATGACGCCGGTCGATTCGGCGAGCGAGATGAAGTCGAGCGGGGGAATCAATCCTTGTTTCGGATGCACCCAGCGCATCAACCCTTCAAATCCGTTCAACTTACCCGTCGCCGCATCCATCTTCGGTTGGTAATACAACGTGAACTCGTTCATGGCGAGCCCTTTCCGGAGGTTCATCTCGAGCGTCAACCGGGCTGTCGCCTTTTCGCTCATCTCTTCTTCATAGAAGGCGATGCCGCCGCGTTGCACGTGTCGCTCATTGGCCGTGATCCGGGCCGTGTCCATCAGCTCGAGCGTCGAGCGGGCCTTGTCCTCGATCGAGATGAAGGCGCTCATCGTTAAAATCACGTCGAGCTCCTCGACCGCGAACGGTTCACTCGTCACCGCCTCGCAAATCAAATCGGCGTACCCTTTGACTTTAATTCGGTCCCCGTAAGGCGTCCATAGCACGAACCCGGATTGCGAGACTCGGGCCAGTAACGTCGAATCCACAACTTGCCGGAGCCGGTTCCCGAGCTCGATGACGATCTCATCAGCACGTCGGATGCCAATCGCCGTCTCGACAGAACGGAACTCGTCCGCTCGTATATAAATCAACGAGCCCAGCTGATGAGGCGTTTGTTCTCTGAGCGCGTCCACCCGTTCGACAAACCCGTTCAAATTCATCAGACCGGTCTGTTCATCCGTGTAGGCAAGTTGGGCCATCCGTTCGTCGGTCACGTGGCGGTCAAGCCGAAGATAAAGAATGGCGATAAAGTCGGACAACGTGCTGACCATCAACTCCTCGATGAACGTCCATTGACGCGGGGCGAACGTCTCGCAACAGATGACACCTTTCACCCGGCTGTTGGCATAAATCGGCGCGTCAAGCATCGACTGGACACGTTGGCCTTCGATGAAGTATTGCTGATACAGGTCTTTCACCCATTCATGCGTCCGCACGTCTTCGATTCGCAGAATTCGATTCGTCCGCAACGCATCAAAATAATCCGGCGCATCTTCTCGCAAAATCGTCAGCGTCGGCTCGCTCGGGCCATGCTCTTTGGAATAGGCGACTTGGCAATGGATCGAGGCATCGGTTTCGTCGAAGTGCCAAATCGAGACCGTATCGACATGGAGCATGTCGGCTACGACTTCGCACATATAATGGAGCGTCTGCCGGACCGCTTCCTCTGTCACGTCAGGCATCCGGATGAGTTCGAACAGTTTCTCTTGGTGGTTGCGATACATATGTGATAACTGGTTCCCCTCGTTCATAAGTTCCCGACTCCCGTTCAAACGTTATGCATCCATGATAGCATGAATCACGCTGCCGATTGATTCCCAAAATTCAACAGAAAGTCAATTATCGGTTTCCCTTATTTCTTTAGTCCTTTCCACTCATCCCCGTCCCAAAAATATTGACCTCGTTTTCAACAAAAACCCACTGATTGAGCCATTTACACCATTGCTTGCCCTATGCGTACCCCATACAATAAACATGTATTGCTTTACCTGTCGATCTCGTCACTGGAATTGAAAAGAAGGAAGTGACCTCATGTCCGCTAAGTCCGGTCTTATGTACTCATTCGCAGCCATCGCCGCCGTAAGCATCGTCGCCCAGGCCGATGAAACCGCCGCAGCCAGCACACACGTCGTCCGTGCCGGCGACACGCTCTGGTCGATCAGTCAAATCCACGACGTGCCGGTCGCCCAGTTGAAAACCATCAACAACTTAAGCTCTGATCGTCTCGCCATTGGCCAAGCACTCAAGTTGAGCGGAGGCGCCGTAGAGACCGTCAAACCGGCCACCATTCAAACCTCGTCAAGTGTGGTCCAAACGACGACCGTCAACTTGAACCTTCGTGCCTCGAAGTCGACGAAGGCAAACGTCCTCGTCACGATCCCGAAAGGCAAGGCGGTCATTGTCTTGAACACCGAGGGCAGTTGGTCCCGTGTCAAATACGGTGCGAAGACCGGTTTTGTCGCCAATACATATTTGAAGAAAGCCGCCTCGACATCGGCACCGAGTCAACCGGCCACACCGGTCGCACCAGCGAAGCCCGCGCTTAAAGAAGAAACCATCAGCCAGTCGTTCGTCACGACGGCCAACTTGAACGTGCGTCAAGGCCCAGGGATTGGGTATGCCCTCGTCACGAATATCCCGAACGGCACAAGCGTCAACGCGACGAAACAGAGCGGCACATGGGTGTACGTCACGTATAACGGCAAGAGCGGCTACGTCAGCACCGGTTACTTGAAGCAGACGACGACGGCGCCGAGCGCGCCGGTCACACCGAACGCCGGGGACGGCGGTGCGGGCAACGCGACAGTGGATTACGTCGTCAATACCCCATCCCTCAACGTCCGCGCCTCGGCGGCGACGAGCGCTGCCGTCATTGGCAGTGTCACGGCCGGCCAGACGCTCCGCGTCGTCCAGACGTCGAACGGATGGCATCAAATCTACATCGGCAACACGGTCGGTTTCGTCTCGGCATCTTACGTCAAATCCGTATCCAAAGGCGCGACGACGGCCCCGACATGGGAGACGGGATCTTACGACGCGCACACGTTCTTCACGGCGAGCCCGGCGGCGATCCGCGCACAGGCGAATGACTCGAGCGCGATCGTCGGCACGACACTCCGCGGCGGCTTCTTGAACGTCGTCGGCGAGACCTCGTCGCACTACCGTGTCCTAGAAAACGGGACGACCGGTTTCGTGTCGAAAGCGTTCGTCACGGCAATCAACGGAAAGAGTGCCCAAGCGACCCGTCTTGCGACGATCGCCGTCGCCAAAAAGTATGTCGGCACGCCTTACGTATGGGCCTCATCGAGCCCGGCCAATGGCGGTTTTGATTGCTCGGGACTGATTTATTACGTCTTCAACCAGTCAGGCGTCAACATCCCGCGCACGAACGTCGCCAACTATTGGGCCGGGGCTTATTTCGGGCCCCAGCTCAGCGAATCGTTCGTCCCGCAAGCGGGTGACCTCATCTTCTTCGAGAATACATATACGGCCGGCCCGTCCCATATGGGTATCATGGTCGACGCGGACACGTTCATCCACGCCGGGACGCACGGCCTCGGGTACAACGCGCTCAGTAAAGAACCTTACTGGAAGTCTCGCGTCATCGGCTACAAACGACCGTGACCTTTGACGCATAAGCTGACCCGACCTTTGTCGGGTTTTTTTTTCATTGGGCAGGATTTCCCTTGTAAGACTCGAACACGACCTAGAGAATGGGAAGAGAAAGAAGGAGGTGTCCGATGGGAAAGAATCGATTCGCTAACATTCCGTACCGGATTTACACGATGGCCCTCGCCGTCGCCTGTCTCATCGGCGTATTGTCATTCGGGCTCGGACTGAGCTACTACTGGAAAGAAAAGCACGTCGCCGTCGACGAGACGGTGCGCGACTTGCGTCATGCCGACGACTTGGCCGGGGTTGAGTCCTATCTCGTCTTGCACCATGCGGCAAAGCTTTACGAGACGAACTCGAATCAACCGACGGCCCTGTTGTCGGCACCGTACCGTGAACGGGCGCTTCAATACAACGTTCAATTGCTCAACGATTTCGAGACCGGGGTCGACGAGCGTGAACGCGAGGCGTTGCTCCGTTTCTCCGAACAACTCGAGGACACGTTGAACGAGGACGGGTCGAGCCGATTCGAGGCCGTGCCTTTCGATGTCATCGAGTCGATCAACCGGCGCTGGCTGTATCAAGGACTTGAACGGACCGCCCAAGCGAACACGGCCTATGAGCTGACCGATGCCGTCATGCGGATGCAGATGTCGTTCGTCGAGGGCGTCACGAACCTGCTCGCCGAGACACCGGACCAAGACCGGCTCGACTCTGAGGTGACGAGGATCGCGAACGAGGCCCGGCTGATCGAAGACATCGTCGCGAACGACCCGGCGCTCAAAACCAAATCGGTCGAGGATTTGATGGAGAGCGCGCTCGCCCTCGGTCGGGTGACGGCAGCCAATTCGACGCTCGAGGCCCGTTACGTCAACGGTGCGAACTTTTATGAAGATTCACACGCCGCCCTCGAAACCGTGCGTTCGACGGCAGACGACATGCTCTTGGCCGAGCGTGACCGTTACACCACGCTCGCCTTTACCGCTCTCATCGCCACACTCTTGTTGTCGGCCGGGCTCTTGTTCGCCCTGAGCTATACGCGCAAGCGGTACGCGGACGACTTGGCGCATTTAAAGGCACGGGCCCTCGCCATCGACCCGTGCACAGAACCGGTCGCGGATACGTTTCCGCCAAACCATGACTTCCGCGGCATCGAAGACGAGCTCCGCGACATTGCTGTCAGTGTACATTCGACAGTCCATGCGCTCGAGACGAAATCGAACGACCTGCTCCGCTACCACGAGCGCTGGTCGTCGCTCTTCTCCGAGACCGGTCTCGCCATCGCGTTGATCGATGACACGTACAACTTCATCGAACGTAACGAGATGTTCCGCCAATTCTTCGGGGAACGCAACTTATATGAAATCAACCAACTGTTCACCGATACGGGACGCCGCCTGTTGCGCGAGGCACTTGCCGGCGTGAACGAGAACGGGACGAGCGCCCAGTTCATCCTGCATTTGAAAGGGGAACGGGTTCGCTTCTTGAATGTCAAAATCATCCCCCTCAAGCGCGGCGAGACACTCACGTACTACCTCATCCTCGAAGATGAGACCGAACGCGTCGAGCGCGAGCGCAAAGTCGACCGGCTCGTTCGGTTCGACCTCGCCACCGAGCTATACAACGAGTATGGTTTCCTTCAAGCATGGGAGAAACACGACATCGACGGCACGTTCCTGTTGATCAAACTGAATGATTTTCATCATCTCGTCGACTGGTACGACCCGACGTATGCCGACCTGCTCGTGACCGAGTTCGCCCGTCACGTCGAGGAGCGGCTTGAGAAATACGCACATCATTTGTTCGGGCGCTATCGTGATGACACGCTCATGCTGTATGTGAAAGGACTCAACACTCTTGACGAGCTTGAATTGCTGGAACTGTTCCCGACCGAGCTGTTGATCAATCAAAAACGCCAGACCGTCCATCTGCAGATCGGGGCGACGCAGACGACGCCGAACTATACCGATTGTCTATTTGAAGCAATGAAGGCGTTGCAACATGCAAAAGAGACACGGACCCCGTTCGTCTGGTACGACGCTAGCATCCTCGCGCAGCTTCAATGGGCCGCTTTGATTGAACAGGCGCTCCCCGAAGCGATCGAGCAAGGCCATATCACCGTGGCCTATCAGCCGCAGGTCGAGCTGGAAACAGGCCGTGTCGTCGGGGCCGAAGCGCTCGCGCGTTGGCACCATCCGGACATCGGCGACGTACCACCAAACGAGTTCATCCGCATCGCCGAACGCTCGGACCAGATCCTTTGGCTCTCCCACTCGATTCTCGATTTGGTCGTCTGTCAACTCGTCGCCTGGCGCGATACGCCGTTCGCCGACATCTCGTTGTCGTACAACTTGTCGGCCCATTCGGTCGACCCGTCCATCGTCATGAAATTACGGGACTTGATTGACGCACATCCATGGCTCCCGGACCACTTGAAAATCGAGCTGACCGAGTCGGCCGACATCATGTCGCATCCGAACGAGCTCGAACGGCTCGAAGACATCGCCGACCTCGGCTACTGTCTCTCGATCGACGACTTCGGCACCGGTTACGCCTCGTTCGAAGCGATTTGGCATTTGCCGATCCAAGAAGTGAAGATCGACCGCATGTACGTCAGCGGCAAAGCGAAAGACAGTACGTCGTTCCTCCGGGCCGTCTCAAGCTTCGCGAGCGAACAAGAGCTGACCTCGCTCGCCGAAGGCATCGAGACGAAACAAGACTTGGAGCGTCTCCTCGCCGAAGGTGTCGAGCTCGGGCAAGGCTATTACTACGCCCCCGCCCTCGACGCAGCCGCTTTCGAGGCGTGGGTGAATGAAAAAAGAGGTCCCCGTTAAGCGAGGACCTCATGCGACCGGTTGACATATGTCAGCCGGTTTTTCGTTTGATGAGCTGGAAGACGAGCTTCAGGGCGATCAACAGGCCGATGACCGGTAAGATGATCGGGAGCGACCCGCGCGGCAACAGTCCGAACACGATGAACACCGTCATCCCGATGGCGAAGAACAGCTTGACGCCCCGCTCATGTCCCTCGAACTTCTCCCAACGCCAGACGAGGAGAAGCAGGGCGAGCGGGGCGAACAAGAACGTCAAGAAAAAGAACGGCATGTGCCGTGTATACCAAGGTTGCTTCATTTCAGTCGTACCTCCCTATATAACGCTTCCGTCGCCTCGTTCGACTCCACGTTCACATAAATCGGCTTGCCGCTCCAGTCGATGCGAACGGCAGCCTCGATGTCCCGGTCGAGGAAGACGAGCACGTCCTCTCCGCCCGTCGTCCGGAAGTGGCCGGTCAAACGTGAGCCGACGGCGGCGCCATTCGTCCGGCGGTCGAGGCTCGGCCGATACGTCAACGTGACGGCCTCGATTTCCTCGTACGGTACCGTCTCCCCGTAACTGCCCTCGATGACGAGCGCCGTGTCGGTGAACGTCACCTCGGTCGGTTGGCTGAACCAGAACCAGAGGCCCGGCACGAGCGTCACGAGAAGAATCAACACGACAACGACCGGGACAAGTTTTTTCTTAGCGCCGGGACGGAGATGTCCGTCCTCGTCATAAATGTTGCCGTCGTATTTTTGGGCGCGCCAAAGCGTCACGACGATGAGGGCGAGCATCAGGACGAAGAACGGCTCGACCGGGATGTCGAGTCCGAATCCGAGCCCATGGATGGCGGCGATCAACAGGAAAATCGTGGCTAAGCCGTAACACATGAGGCCGATCAATCGCGCCATCGCCTTGATGTTGACGCGCGCTTTGTCCTCACGCTTCATCGTATTATAGCCCGAGATGAGGAAGTGCCAGCCCAAGCGATGGACGGCAAAGCCGAGGAAGAACAAGATAAGTGCTGCGATGATGAATCCCCACATAGAGACGTCACTCCTTTCTTCCATAGTATACGAAAAAAAGCTGGCGACGTTTCATCCGTTTGAAGACATGATAAAAGGTGAGGCCCCGCGGGGTCTCACCTCTCGTCACGTCGAAGACGGCGTATTCATCTTATTTTGCATTCGGCCGACACCTTCATACTGGACGCCACCCGGGTTACGTCCGTACTTCCAGGCGTTGCGGGCGTCAATCAATCGCTTCGTCCGCATCCCGTCGAACGCTTCCGGCTTCAAGTTGACGAGCTCATCCCATTCCGTCACGAGGATGGCGATGTCCGCTCCCTTGAGCGCCGCTTCGACCGTCGTCGCTTGTGGGAAACTCCACGTGGCGAGCGGGTCATACCCGATGATATCGACGTCACGGAGCGCCAAGTGCCGCGCGAGCGTCATGGAAGGCGCATCACGCATATCGTCCGTCCCCGGTTTAAAGGCGAGGCCGAGAAAAGCGACTTTGAGCCCGCGCTTTCGTTCAACTTTCGAGGCGACGTATGCCATCTGGGCATCGTTCGCATGCATGGCGGCACCGATCACAGGCAAGTCGAGCTCGTTCTCACGCGCGACGTTCAAGAGCGCTTGCATGTCTTTCGGAAAACACGAGCCTCCATAGCCGAGTCCGGCATTCAAGAACGAACGTCCGATGCGCGGGTCGAGCCCCATCCCGTCGGCAATCGTCGTGATGTCTGCCCCAGCCTTGTCAGCAAGGCGCGCCAGGTCGTTGATGAAGCTGATTTTCGTGGCGAGGAACGCGTTCGAGGCGTATTTGATGAATTCGGCATCAATCGGTGACGTGCAGACGAGCGGGACACCGAGACGTCCGTAAATGCCCGCGAGTTCTTCACACATCTCAAGGTCGTCACTGCCGATGACGACGCGGTGCGGTTTTAACACGTCGGCGAGGGCGCGTCCTTCTTGGAGGAATTCCGGCACGACGGCGAACGTGTGGGCCGGGTACATGATGGACAGCATGTCGGTCGTTCCCGGTGGCACGGTGCTGCGGATGATGATTTTGTGTGCTGACTTGACCTCCGACAAGGCGGCGTCGACGTACGTCAAATCACAGCTTCCGTCCTTCTTGCTCGGCGTACCGACGGCGAGGACGATATAATCGACCGTTTCCGTATCGGCAATCGAGTCCGTGAACGTGATTGAACCTGGATAGTCACGTAATACGTCTGCCATGCCTGGTTCATGGAACGGGACGTCCCCGTTCATGAGACGAAGTAGTCTCGGTTGATCTTTCTCGACACCGATGACCTCGTGCCCCGCCTTCACTAACCCGCACAAGGTGGCCAGCCCGACATAGCCAAGGCCGATGATTCCAAATTTCACGATAGTTCCTCCTTCAATAGTCTTCTACTAACAGTACCGAAAAGCGGCGCACAAGGGAAGGCTCTAACACTCTCTGAATATTCTCTGCTATAATGAGTCAAAATGAGGCTAGAAAGGAATAATCGCATGGGATTGCTCGCTTTCTTTTTAATATCGCTTTTCGTGTTCTACTGGTTTCCTATTCGAGGTGGACTCAAGACTTTCCTGCTGATTCTCATCATGATTAGCGGATGGCTCTCGATTTTCGAGCTCGTCGCCATCATCGAAGCCCGTCCTTGGGTTGCGGCACCCGTCCTCGCGCTCATCGGTCTGTTCGTTTGGAAGTGGCGCAAAGACAGACAAAATAAACAGAACAAGCAGCAAGGCATTTGACAGCGATGTCGAATGCCTTATTTTGGTTCAGCAAGAAACCTCTCATTGTTGCGGCAATTTCACCGTGTCCCCTGCTTTGATCGTCCCTTCCATGATATGTGCCATTTCCTCTAAGCTGAACGCGTCCACGAGTCGGATGCCGTCGACGTACACCGTCGGCACGTAGGCGACGCCAAAATCGCGCGTGAACAAGCGTGAGTTTTGAATCCCGATGTCGACATGGCCCTCAAGCAACTCGTCCACATTGAGGTTGAACTGAGCCGCGAGTTCCCGAGCGTAAGTTTCCGTCCCGAACCCGTCAGAGCCGGAGTCGAGCCCGATGGCGCGCTGTACCTCATAGTAGCGGTCCGGGATGAGCCGTTCCACATTATAATCCACATTCGCGAGCAGTTGAGACTGTTCGTTCAACAACACGAGCGGTTGACCTTTGAACGTCGCGTCGCCCGTCTCAAGCCAGCGTTCCTCGATTTCCGGCAGCACCTCTTCCATCCATTTCTTGCACCACGGACAACTGTAGTCGAAGACGAACACGATCTCATGCTCCCCTTCCCCGAGCGCGACTTTGTCCTCGAGCGGGAGTTCGTACTTCGTGTACGTGTGCAGCTTCGTCGCGTCGACGGCCTCGCTTCGATCGCAAGCTGCGAGCACAAAGATCAATCCAACCAAAAGCAGATAACATCGTTTCATGTCAAAACCCCCATTTGTTCAATGATTCACATATTTAGTTATACCACGTCTGAACGGCAAACTCGAGTGACGTTCTGTTGAACGAGGAGACAAAACTGATGAGCCATGCCATTGTGGTCACTAACCATACACCTGACTAAATAATGAATAAGGAGGAAAGATTAGGCAGGATTTGGATGTGGTATAAGAGAATGAGTCGAAAAACGAACGAAAGGAGCCTATTCATGTCCGTCACGTATGTCCTTACAGGTGTCTGCCTACTCAGCGCAATCAGTCTCGTCTTCATTTGGTTCGCCGAACGTCCGGTCAATCGCACGAAGCTGAAAATGTTCGCGACGCTACTCTGTCTCGTGTTAGTTGGCACGAGCTTCTACGTTTATCAAACCGAACGAGCATTGAATGAAACGACCACCGACTTGAAGACATTAGCGTCAACCCATGATGAAGAACGCTTAAAACTGACCGAGGAACATGAGGAAGAGTTGGAATGGCAGCGCATCGAAATCGAGCGGGAAGTTCGCGAAGAACTCGAAGCCAAATACGCGTATAAAGAAACCTCATTGAACGCAACGTTAATCGAGAAGACAATCGATTTAGAAGAGACGATTCAAAGCCAGCGCAGTGAGATTTACGCGCTTGAAGACAAGTTGCGTGTCGCATTGTCCGATAATGAGCTATTGCAGAAAGAACTCGACAACTTTCACTCTTACGACAACAACCCCTACAGAGAACAACCTCCTGAAGAAGCGTTCCTTGAAGTGTATCACTCATGCGAAGAGTTGAACCTGTATTATCCCGACGGCGTCGAGCTCGCTCATGACGCTTATTCGTTCGCATTGGATATGGACGGGGATGGCATTGCCTGCGGTCCGTTCGAACAGTAGCAACGACAAAAGAATCGCACTTAAGCATATGAGCTCAAGTGCGATGCCTTTGTTATTTAAATTCCTCTCCCATGAACGCCTCCATCGTCGCCGCCGTATCCGACGAGATACCGTCCTTCTTCACGACTTTCGCGACCGTCTGCACAATGATTTTCCAATCGTTTAAAAACGTGACGTTGTCGACGTACTTGACGTCGAGCGCAAAGCGATCCGGCCAAGATAACCGGTTCCGGCCATTCACTTGGGCGAGACCTGTCAGTCCAGGGCGGACGTCATGTCGGCGGCACTGCTCGGCATTATACCGTGGCAAATACTCGAGAAGTAGCGGGCGCGGTCCGACGATGGCGATGTCACCCTTGACGATGTTGTATAGACTCGGCAATTCATCGAGACTGAGTGAGCGAAGCGCTTGCCCGAATGGCGTGAGACGTTTCTCGTCTGGCAATAGCTCCCCGTGCTCGTCCCGTTCGTCGGTCATCGTCCGGAACTTCACCATCTCGAAGATGACACCGTCTTTCCCGGGACGTTTCTGTTTGAACAACACCGGCCCACCGAGCTTCCACTTGATGAGACCGGCAATCGTCACGAGGACGGGGCTCAGTACGACGAGCGCGGTCGATGCGAGTACCGCATCCTGGGGGCGTTTTATGAAACGTGCATACATGGAAAACCCCTCCTATCGGAACGAAGAATACATCGAGTCGTAGTAAGATTGATAGGCGCCAGACACGATCCGTTCGATCCATTTGGGATGCTCCACGTACCATTGAATCGTCTCGGCGATCCCATCTTCAAACCGATATCGTGGGATCCATCCGAGTTCGTCTTTCATTTTTGTCGCATCGATGGCATATCTCCGGTCGTGTCCCGGACGGTCTGGCACGAAGTGAATCAACTCTTCAGATCGTCCGAGCGCTTTCAGGATGATGCGGACGAGCTCCAAGTTCGTTTTTTCGTTGTGCCCCCCGATGTTGTACACATCGCCGAAGCGTCCGCTCTCTCGAACGACATCGATGGCCGCGCAGTGGTCACTCACGTGGAGCCAATCCCGAACCTGTTGCCCGTCACCGTAAACCGGCAACGGCAAGTTCGACAGACAGTTATGAATCATGAGCGGGATGAGCTTCTCCGGGAACTGGTACGGTCCATAGTTGTTGCTGCATCGCGTCGTCTTGACGGGCAACCCGTACGTCTCATAATAGGCCCGAACGAGCAGATCGGAGCTCGCTTTCGATGCCGAATACGGACTGTTCGGGGCAATCGGCGAGTCTTCGGTGAAATAACCGGTCGCGCCGAGTGACCCGTACACTTCGTCCGTCGAGACATGGACGAAACAGACGCCTTCCTTATACGCACGGCTGTACTTATCGTCAGGCGTGACTTTCCAATGCCGCATCGCCGTGTCGAGCAGCACTTGTGTCCCGAGAACGTTCGTCGTCAAAAATAGTTCAGGCTCGGTGATGCTCCGGTCCACATGTGACTCTGCCGCGAAGTGGACGACTTCATCGACTTCATACGTCGTGAACAATCGGTTTATCGCTTCTCGGTCACAAATATCGGCTTTTTCGAACTGGTAGAGCGAATCTGCCTCAAACTCCCGCAGGTTCTCCAGATTCCCGGCATATGTGAGCGCATCGACGTTAAGAATGCGGTACGTTGGATGTTTTGCCCGAAAGTGTTTTATGAAATTTGAACCGATGAACCCGGCTCCGCCAGTCACTAGGATTGTTCGCATCCGTTCTCTCCCCTTCCTCGACGAGTGATAAGACATATTGTCCATAATCAGTCATCTTGAGCGTCAACCCGATATCTTTCAACTCGTCTCGTGTGATGAACCCGCGACGCCAAGCGATCTCCTCGAGGCAGGCGATGTAATATCCTTGGCGCTCTTGGACCGTTTGGACGAAGACGGACGCTTTGATCATGCCTTCGGGCGTCCCGGTGTCGAGCCATGCCATCCCACGAGCGAACAGAACGACATTCAACTCCCCGCGCTCGAGGTACATGTTGTTGATCGACGTGATTTCAAGTTCGCCCCTAGCGGAAGGCTCGACGCGTTTGGCGAAGTCGACGACTTGGTTGTCGTAGAAGTAAAGGCCTGGTACCGCATAGTTCGATTTTGGCACCGCCGGTTTTTCTTCAATCGAGACGACCCGGTTTTCTGAATCAAACTCGACGACGCCAAAGGCACGCGGGTCTTTGACCGGATAGCCGAAGATGGTCGCCCCTTGTTTTTTTGCCTGTGCGTGCTTCAAGAAGCGCGTCAAATCTGGGCCGTAAAACACATTGTCTCCTAAAATGAGGCAGACCGAGTCGTCACCGATAAAATCTGCCCCGAGAATAAATGCATCGGCGAGTCCGACCGGCTTCGTCTGCACTTGATACGAGATGTCGATCCCGAGTTGATGACCGTCCCCGAACAGACGCTCATATCCTTTGATGTCTTGCGGGGTCGAAATGAGCAGGATTTCCCGAATCCCGGCAAGCATCAACACGGACATCGGATAGTAAATCAACGGCTTATCGTAAATCGGTAACAGTTGTTTGGAAACGGCCTTCGTCATCGGGTAGAGGCGCGTTCCGTTCCCACCTGCCAAGATAATCCCTTTCATCACGTCTTCACCCTTTCTTGAATCATCGTACAAATCCGGGTCACATCTTCTAAGGCAAGGTCCGGGTAGAGCGGAAGAGTCAGCACACGTTCGGCAATCTCACGGGCGACAGGGGTGCGACGGCTCGCAAACCGATTCTGGTTCCATGCATAGTCGGTCACGAGCGGATAGAAATATTTCCGGGTGAAGATGCCTTCCTGCGCCA
The DNA here is from genome assembly GCF_003331145.1 of Exiguobacterium sp. TNDT2. GTDB lineage: Bacteria > Bacillota > Bacilli > Exiguobacteriales > Exiguobacteriaceae > Exiguobacterium. The sequence continues at coordinate 51,464 of NZ_QLVE01000024.1, forward strand.
GAGCATCATGCAACTCATCTCGTCGATTCTGTTCTGCCGTCAAGATGATCGGATAATAGGAATGGTTCGTTTCGACGCCAGGTTGAGGTGTCAAAATCCGAACCCCTTGGACATCTTTGAGCAACGCATCATATTGTTCGCGCACGCGTTTTCGCCGGGCGATCGTCTCATCGATATGACGCAAGTTACATAACCCCATCGCCGCCTGAAACTCATTCATTTTGGCGTTCCCGCCTGGCGCTTGGACCGTTTCCGGGCCCGTGATACCAAAGTTTTTCAACTGGTCGAAACGGGATTTCAATGCCGGGTCGTTATACGTCAACGCACCCCCTTCAATCGTATGGAACACTTTCGTGGCGTGGAAACTGAACATCGAGACGTCCCCGTACGTGCCGATCCCTCGTCCGTTCACGTTGACGCCGAACGTATGGGCCGCGTCATAAATCACTTTCAAGTTGTGCCGCTTGGCGATCGCCTCGATCATTTCGACATCGCATACATTTCCATACACATGGACGGGCAGGATAGCCGAAGTTTTCGCCGTGATCAGCCGCTCTAATTTGGAAGCGTCGAGCGTAAAGTCGTCTGGACGGATATCACCGTACACGGGCGTCAATCCTTTACGGATCAAGGCATGGCTCGTTGAGGCGAACGTGAAAGGGGTCGTGATGACCTCGCCCGTCAATCCGAGGGCTTCGATCGCCGCCTCGAGTGCCAAATGGCCGTTCGTGAACAAGGAGACGTGTTCGACCCCGAGATAATCGACAAGTTCTCGTTCAAGTTGCTGGTGTTTTGCGCCGTTGTTCGTCAACCATCCTGACGTCCACAACTCACGAATCTCATTCATGTATTCGTCCAACGATGGGAGCACAGATTTCGTGACGGGGATGGCTTTTGGCGGACGGTCAGGCTGATTTGCCGGGAAAGCGGCGGATTGGATATCGACGATGTGTAGCATACAGCACCTCCTAGGTCACTTGGCGATTCGAGACGAGTGCGTAACGGTCGAGCATGAGCCGGATTTCTTGTGGGGAACAATGCATCATCACATCGATGATGGACAAATTCGGTTGAAACGGACACGGTCCTTGATCGTACGCGATCGACTCGGTCTCGATGAAGGATAAATCGATTCCCGTCTGCTCGAACACGTCGGCATCGTACAAGTCTACCCCATTGATCGCATTGATATAATGCGTCGCTCCCAACTGCTCGCATATATGGATGATTCTCGCCTGACCTTTCAACCCGACCCCAGCGTTCAGCTCTGAGGACAGGATGAACGTCGTCGAGATGCCGAGGTGCCGGGCGACTTCTTCGAGGCCATATGCCAAATACTTCCCAACGTTTCGTTCCGGGTGACGAATCACCCGCTCAAGCAATGGATAGGCATGTTCGAACTGGGGCGCTTTGGAATAAGCGTGTCGCAACAACTGCAACTGTTGTTCGGCAATCTCATCCGGTTGCGCCCGTTCATGGTCACCAATCAAACGATTTTGACTCATCTTTTGGACGGACAACGTGAACGGATGAGGAACGCTATCAAGCAAGATGCGATTGCGATGGATCCATCCTTTCTTGATGAAGTGGACGTCGTCATACACGACGAATGCATCGACTGCGTGAATCAATTGGAAATAGCCGAGATAAGGGAAGAAGTAAGGTTGCATGATGGCGACGTTCATGACGTCTCTCCTTTACGAAATGATTTGGTTCGCGCGCAACGTGTCATAGTACCCTTTGGCCGTGACATCGTTTCGGTGGAACTTGACGAGCTCCCGCGACAACGTGCCATGTTCGATGAGACGCTCGGGATGTTCGAGATACTGTTCGATCCCTCGTTCAATCGACTCGACCGTGACGTCACACATATAACAGTTCTTTCCGTCGACGGAGTGATGGGCGACGTTGTTGATTTGATTGCTGATCACGACCCCCATTCCTGACGCCCTCGCTTCGATGATTGTCCCGTTCCCGTTTGAGTACGTGGCCGGCAAAATCAGAATGTCCGCTTGTTCATACACTTTTGGCATCTCGTCCCACGCCCGGATCTCATCTAAGAAGTGGACGTTCTTCAAATCGTGTTCGGCGATGTAGGATTGACACGCCTCGAGTTGTTGCCCCGAATTGTTTAAATAGAGTTCGAGGGAATAGCGGTGTGATAAGTTCCGATACGCCTCTAACACGAGTAGCGGCTGATAACGTTCGACGAGCCGATTCGCGAACAGTAATTTGAACGTATCACCCGGCCGCTTCCGTCTCAACCCGTGATCGAAATAGGCGTCGATGTCCTGGGCATATGTTGCGTGAACAACCTTGTCCGGGTCAAAGCCGAGTTGATGCTTGAATTGTTCGACCGCCACCGTCCCCATCCCGAAGTAGAGGTCGGCGTCCTTGAACAGCCAATGGAGCAGCTTCACCTTGTATGGATTGTCTTCCGGATTTGTCAGCCGAGCCGACGGATCGTCATCGTTTTGCAGCGGGCGAAGCGGCTCGCTCATGACGACGGTCTTGATTCCGAACAGTTTGGCCACTCGCACGATGGCGGCGTGGCCGGCCATGAAGCCCCCGAGCAAGATGACGTCCGGTTTGAACCGCATCAATTCAGGAATCAAGCCGAGTGAGAGATACCCGATTTTGGGGAACCATTTTGAGTAGTTCAATATGCGACACTTGTCGCCGAGCGGGATCTTCCACCAGTCCGGCCGGTTTTGGTCGAGATGCTCGTAAAACCAAAATTCAGCATCGAAATATTCCTCTAGCGCGTAACACAGTTTCACTTGATAAGGGGAAGCGATATTCCCGATAAAGACGAGTTTTTGTTTCATCGTTCACCCTCCTTTACAGTTTGACGAGGGTCGGTCGTGCCTTTCCATACCTCACGTCGGACGTAATCCGTGTACGAGATCAAAATCCGGACCACTTTGTCGGAGACGTTCGGCATACTGTAATCGTTGACGATGCGGGGCCGCTCCTGCTCCATGACGGCCGACAACCCTTGCAAAATCCGTTCTGTCTCGAGCCCGACCATCAAGACGGCCCCTTCTTCCATCGCCTCCGGCCGCTCATGCGTCTCTCGGATATTCAACCCTCTCAATCCAAGGATGGACGACTCTTCGCTGATCGTTCCGCTGTCACTGAGTACCGCTTTGGCGTGCAGTTGCAAGTGGTTGTAGTCGACAAATCCGAGCGGCTTGAGGAGCCGGACCAACGGATGGAACGAGACGTTGAGTTCATCAATCCGCTTCAACGTCCGAGGATGGGTGCTGACGATGACAGGCAGTCCATATTGTGCCGCGATTGCGTTCAAACTGCCGACGAGTGCCAAAAAGTGTGTATCCGAGTTGATGTTCTCTTCCCGGTGCGCCGAGACGACGAAGTACTTGTCCTGCGTCAAGTCGAGTCGTCCGAGCACGTCCGACTGTTCGATCGCCTCGCGTTTCGACATCAACACCTCGAACATCGGACTCCCGGTCTTGATGATCCGTTCCGCCGGAATCCCTTCCCGGAGAAGATATTCCCGGGCGATATCGCTATACGTCAAGTTAATGTCCGCTGTATGATCGACGATCTTTCGATTGATTTCTTCCGGGACGCGTTGATCGAAACACCGGTTGCCCGCCTCCATATGGAAAATCGGGATTTTCCGGCGTTTGGCCGCAATCGCCGCGAGACACGAGTTCGTGTCTCCGAGAATCAACACCGCGTCCGGACGTTCGAGCTCGAGCACGGGATCGACTTGGATGAGAATATTGCCGATCGTCTCCATCGGGCCCCCTGTCGCGGAATGAAGGAAGTAGTCGGGTTTTCGCAACGCGAAATCCTCGAAGAACACCTCGTTCAATTCGTAGTCATAATTTTGTCCCGTGTGCACGAGGACGTGCTCGATTGCCTCCGAGTGCTCCAGCTTATGAATAACGGCCGACAGGCGTATGATTTCGGGACGCGTCCCGACGATGGTCATCACTTTGAGTCGTTTCATCGTGCACCTCCATAAAGTATGTGTCCGGGTCGTTCGGGTCATAGGCCTCATTCACCCACATGACGGTCACCAAGTCGGTCGTTCCAACGTTCTCGATGTTGTGCGTATAGCCGGTCGGGATGTCGAGCACACGCATCATCTCTCCTGTGACGTGATACGTATGGACCTCGCTCTCTCCGACCTTGCGGAAGCGAATCAACGCCTCGCCGCTGACGACGAGGAACTTCTCGTTCTTCGTGTGGTGCCAGTGGTTCCCTTTCGTGATTCCAGGCTTCGCCACATTGATTGACACTTGTCCCCGGTCCGGCGTCCGGATGAATTCGGTGAACGACCCGCGCGCATCTTCATTCACGTTCAAGTCATAGGCGAAGCGATCGACAGGCAAGTAACTGAGATATGTGCTGTACAGTTGCTTCATGAACGCATCGTCGAGTTTCGGGACAGTCAGATTTTGACGACTTTCTTTGAACGTCTGTAACAGGTCGGCGATCCGGCCGAGCGCGATTGGTGGATGGACTGTAACATCTTCCTCATACACGGCCGGTGTTTGTCCTCTCGCATCGAGCAAGCCGACCAACGCCTCGAGCACGTCATCGATGTACGCCAGTTGCAGCGTGCGGGCCGGGTCGTGAATTTCTATCGGCAAATCACGCGCCACCCGATCACAAAACGTCGCGACCACACTGTTATAGTTCGGCCGTCCCCACTTTCCGAACAGGTTCGGGAAGCGGAACAGATGGACGGTGCGTCCCGTCGTCTCATGTTCGTGTCTCAAGACGTTCTCTGCCGCGAGCTTGCTGCGCCCGTATGGATTGTCTTGAACCGCTTGGATCGAGGAAGCGAACATGATCGGCGCGTCATTCTCATGAGCGTTCAACGAAGCGATCAATCGCTCCGTGGACTTGGTGTTCCCTTCCACAAAGTCGGTTTCCGTTTCCGAACGGTTCACCCCGGCCAAGTGATAGACGAACTCGGCGTGTTGGCAAAATCGTTGAAGTTCGGCTTCTGACGTATCACGCGTGGACGAGAACACTTCATGGCCTCGGGCGGTCAATTCCGCGACCAGATTCTTACCGATGAATCCTGTTGCACCGGTGACGAGAATCTTCATGATACTTTCACCCAGCTCGCGAGTTCTTGTTGAATATAAGGAAGGGTCAACAACAATTGCTTCACTTGCTCGACGTTCAGTTGCTCGGTATTTGCCGAGTTGTATTCACCTTCGACCGTCAAGCGCTTGCTGCCTTCGTTGAAATATTTATCGTAGTTCAAGTCGCGCGTGTCGGCCGGGACCCGGTAAAAGCCGCCCATGTCCTCCGCCACGACATTCTCTTCTCGTGTCAATAGCGTCTCGTATGACTTCTCACCGTGCCGCGTGCCGATGACTTTAATCGGGTTGTTCGCATGGAACAGTTCGAGTAGCGCCTGTGCCAGTACCCCGATTGTGGATGCTGGTGATTTTTGCACCATGATGTCGCCCGCATGCGCATGTTTGAAGGCGAAGACGACGAGTTCGACCGCATCCTCGAGACTCATCAAGAAGCGGGTCATGAACGGGTCAGTCACGGTCAACGGCTCACCCCGTTTAATTTGATCCACGAAGAGCGGGATGACCGAGCCACGTGACGCCATGACGTTGCCATAGCGGGTGCCGCAAATCAACGTTTGATCCGGCCCGACGGCTTTCGCTTTGGCGACGAACACTTTTTCCATCATCGCCTTGGAGATGCCCATCGCGTTGATCGGATAGGCCGCCTTGTCGGTCGACAGGCAGATGACTTTTTGAACGTGTTGTTCGATGGCCGCGTTCAAGACGTTGTCCGTGCCGAGCACATTCGTCTTGACCGCTTCTAGCGGAAAGAACTCGCAGGAAGGGACCTGCTTCAACGCGGCCGCATGGAACACGTAATCGACCCCATACATCGCGTTGCGGACGCTATTGATATCACGTACGTCCCCGATATAAAACTTGAGCTTATCGTCATGATAGAGTTTTCGCATATCATCCTGTTTCTTCTCGTCTCGTGAAAAGATTCGAATCTCTTTTATATCCGTTTTCAGGAAGCGCTGCATGACGGCGTTGCCGAAAGAGCCTGTGCCCCCGGTGATCAATAACGTCTTGTCGGTGAACATTGCAAATCCTCTCCTTTGTCATGATGTCAGTTGCTGCTAAAGGTGATGGGAAAGTTGTGTCGGAAACCATTGCAATGAGGTTGATACTATCGTGTTACCCGCCTCGGTATGAGAATAGGAAAGAAATGTGTATCATTTTTTTGAAAGATGACATGTCTGCTGTTTGTGCTTCACGAAAAAAGACACCCTGTTCAGGATGTCTTCGGCACGTGACGGACCAAGCCGCGCAACAACTCTTTTTCGTCATCCCGAAACGTGAACATCCATAAGAAGAGAAAGTAGGCGCCGCCTAGTAAGATCGCTTTAAACAGGAAGTGAACGAGCGACTCGACAGGAAAATATTGCTGCACCAACAGACCCGTCACGCCTAGGAAAATCAAGGCCGGTGCAATCTTTACGTGACATTCATAAAAGAATTTTCGCATATTCAATTTCAAGACGCGGACATAGACCACATTCATAAACACCACCGTGCCGATCAAATTACCGACCAAGATGGCAATGGCGGCACCGATTGCCCCGTAATGCGGCGACAAGAGAAGTGATAACACCACGCTGACCGTCGCGACGATGAGCGAGGCGAACGCCCGGTACTTGATTTGGTTGACCGCGATCAACGTCGCGTAGGCGATTTCTTGCGTCAAGGTGATGAACCCAGGAAGAATGAGCAGTAACGCGACCACGTAGGACGGAAAGAAGTCCGGCCCGACCCACAGCCCGATGAACTCACGTCCCATCGTCGCAAAACTGACGATAATCAAGCCGACGATGAACAACTGAATGCGTCCGACACGAATCAACAGCTGATTTAATTCCGACTCACGATGATGCGTCGTCATCCGCGTGACTTTCGGCAGGAACAGCGAACCGATGGCTGAAGAGATCGTCCAGACATACCCTTCAATCACCATCCCGATCGAGAACAAGGCGATCGAGGCACTGCTCGCCAACGCCCCGAGAATGGTCGGGGTGATGTTCAAAATGAAACGTTGGGCGATCGCGATGACGGTCGTCCAAGAAGAGAACGTGAAAATGTCACGGTACATCGACCGGCTGTTATGCAAAATGTCGATCGCCGTCTCCGTTTTACGGAGCAAGTAAAGCCCTTTTCCAATGATGATGGACAACCCGACGAGCGCGTTGACGAAGACGAGCGCATACAAGCCGAAGCCGAACAAGAGTGCCCCGACCATCAAGACGACGGTCGACACTTTCTCCATCAAGTTGAACCAGTTGAGGACGACGAACCGTTCGTTCGCAATCATAATCCCGTTGAACGGTTTCGTCGGGAACAAGACGATGATGTAAAAGCCGACCATGATGTAGAGCACTTGGAGCGTCTCCACTTCAGCAGGTGAAAGGCTCGCATAAATCGTGTCGATCATCATGTAGACCCCGATCAAGACGAGGCCGATCAGTACCGCGATCCCGAGGAACAGTTTGAAAGCGACTCCGAGAAAACGGGACGCCCCTGCTGCATCACCGAGCGCGTGGTATTTTGACAGGAACCGTGACACCGCCGCCTCTAGGCCGAAGTCCATGGCAAAGATGCTGACGAGGGACAAGGAGAGCATATAAAGCCCGTAGTTCGCCTTCCCGATTTCCGCAATCATCCATGGTGTATAGAACAGACCGGCGAGAATGTTGAATCCGATGGCGACGTAAGACATGAGGACGCCGATTTTAATTTGACGTGAACTTTTTTGTTCATCAAACTCCACTTTCGTCGTCACCCGATTCCCCTCCCCTTACTTTTGTTGCCAAAAGAACATATACAGCGGTTCGTTGCGGACGAACAAGAGCAACAGCATCGTGATGGCCACGTAATAGACGAGCAGACGCTCGCGACGTTCGAACGAGCGGAGCAATTCCGGAATCAACAGCATGACGAAGATCGAAAAGTATTGGACGATTCGCATCATCGAAGGGTTGATGAACGTGAGCGGGAGAAAGCAAAGCGCGAGCAATAAGGCGTTCAAATAGTGGGTCACGTTCGGGTTGACCGCGATCATCTGTTCACGACGCCAAAGCGACACGACGGTGATGAGAATTAAAATGAGGGAGAAGTTGAGCGTACCGGCCCCTGCGTAGTAATCGTATTCATCGTATCCGCTAACGGTGCGGAAAAATTCGAACAGTTGGACGCGAAAGACGAACAAGAATGGAATCAACGCGCCCATGAACAACAAATAACGCGACGTGATCGTCTTGGTGGCAACGAAATAGAATGGGAGAAAGACGAGAGCGGATTGATGAATCGTCGCCGCAAGAAGCACGACCCCGAAAAACGGCCAAAAGCGTCTCGTTTGAATAAAGAAATAGCCGATCAAGACGGCAATCGCCGTCGCAATCGTTTGGCGGATCCCCGTGATGGCAAAGAACGCATAGAACAAAGTCGAGAAAATCAGAAAGCTGAGGAGCGGCTCCGTCGAATTGCGATAAATCCAAACCCCGAACGGAATGAGGAACAAGAGGGCGACCGTCAAAAGGTACCATTGGTAGTTCTCGGTCGCGAGTTGAATCGTTTTTTGCAGTAAGTAGTAACCTGGGTCGCGTCCGTCTCCGTCGCCGAACAAGATGTGGATAAAGTTGTCCCCTAGCCGTTCCCATGAGATTCGCTTCGTCTCGTCAAACATCCATTTGTATTGCATCGTGTCGGCACCGACGCTGAAGTGGCGAAACCCGGACAAGAGAATCCATTGGCATGTCGCGATCGTCACAAACAATAATTTTCCGTGCTTGATGCCGTCATCACGCAAAAGGAGGGCCGCCCATGCGATCAGAAGCAACATATTGATCAGATAGATCCACATCTCAACTCCTCCTTCTCACGTTCAGCGATAGCGAAGATTCATCATGCCCCGGTAAAGCGTCAACATCCGATGGTACATGACGGCTGACACATTCAATCGTGTCCGTTCCATCCGGCTCAAATGACGGTGACCGTCAAAGCGTTGAAGCAGCTCCTCCCTCACTTCCGGGTCAGTCGAGCGGTACACCGCCTTGAACACCGTTTTGATTTGCGGCGTCGTCTTACTGCTCGTGGCATCGAGTCGCACGAGCAACCGTTCAAAAAAGCGGGCCGTCTCGATCGGCGCGAGGTCGGCGATTTTTTTGGTTTGTTGCTTCGCATGGATTCGCGTCTTCGAATGCGGGGCCGTCGTCACTTTGAACTGATAGCCTGCTAGCGCCAAGTCGACCCAACACACCCAGTCTTGAATGTATCGATACGTCGTTGGGAAGCCCCCAACCTGTTCGAGCGCTCGTTTCGGAATGAGTAACGCACAGCCGCTCAAACACGCTTTCAGCAACAGATAATCAAACATTGCCTCATCCGTATACACACCGCTCAACCGTCTTCTCGGACGATAGATCGGCGCACCGGCTTCATCAATCAACGACGTTCCACAAGACAAGATGTAGTGGTGGGCCGCGTCCCCGAGCTTTCGAAGCTCCTCGACTTGATCCTTCACTTTGTCCGGTTCATACAGGTCGTCATGACTGAGCCATGAGAACCAGTCGCCCCGCATCTTCTCGACACCTAGATTGAGCGCTGTCGATACACCGCCGTTCGGCTTTTCAAAGTACCGGATCTTGTTTCCGAAGCTACGGGCAATCTCTGCCGTCGCGCCTCCGTCTGTCGAGCCGTCGTTGATCACGAGCACCTCCACCCGCTCATACGTCTGGGCGAGGGCGCTTTCGATGGTTTCCTTCAAATAGTCCGCTCCATTGTAGACGGGGATGACGATTGAGACGAGTGGGGTTTTCATTTCAGTTCCTCCTCTTGCTTCCCGCAATCCAAACGTTTGCTTCATTCGTACGTGTAGGCGTAGTAGGCATCCTTGCCGGCCCGTTCACGCTTGTTCATGACAATCCCTAACATGTGGGCCCCAGATAAAACGAGCTGTTCTTTCGCTTTTAATACCAAGTCCCGGTTTGAGTTGTCACACCCGACGACGAGGATCGTCCCGTCCGTCTCGCTCGCTAAAAGCCGGCTGTCGGCCACGTGCATGAGCGGCGGCGCATCCAAGATGATCAAGTCGTACTTTTCTTTCACCTCGTCCAACAGCTGTTTCATCATCGGCGAGGCGAGCAGCTCTGACGGGTTCGGCGGGATCGGGCCTGCTGCCAACAAATGAAGGTTCTGTACTTTCGTTGTTTGAACCGAGCGGTCGAACGTCGTCCGTTTCGCAAGGACCGTAGACAGGCCGGTCTGACCTGCGAGTTGAAACGTGAAGTGTACCGTCGGCTTACGCATGTCGCAGTCCATGAGGAGCACCCGTTTCCCGAGCTGGGCGTAGACGATCGCCAAGTTCGAGGCCGTCGTCGATTTGCCTTCACCGGCCGACGCCGATGTGACGACAATCGTCTGTAACGTCGCCCCGAGCGCCGTGAACTGGAGATTCGTCCGAATCGTTCGGTACTGTTCGGCAATCGGGGAGGTAGGGTTCGCTAGCGTGATGAGGCTGCGCCCGGAATCACGACGTTTGTCTTGTCTTTTTGACAGGTGGAACATGTGGATCGTCTCCTTTCGGCGTGTTGGCAGCCTTCGTTTTTGGTTTGACGACTTTTGGGTTCATATCACGACGTTCAATGACCGGAATCGAACCGATGACCGGCATGGCCAGAATCAATTCGGCCTCCCGCTCGTTGTGAATCCGTTTATCGAACGTATGGCGGATGAGGGCGAGTACACCTCCGACCATAAACCCGGCAATCAAGCCGATCGCAGTATTCATGAGAATGTTTGGCGCAATCGGGTCGCCCGGTACGACGGCTTCTGATAAGATGCGTACATTGTCGATGTTCATCAACTCTGGAATCTCGCTAGCGAACACGCGCGTGATGACGTTCGCGATTTCAGCGGCGACGATTGGATCGCCGTACTGAACGACGATGTTGATGACTTGCGATTCCTCTTCACTTTCGACTAACAGAATCTCACTGATGTCTTGCGGCGCTTCCGCCACTCGCGTTTGCACTTCGTTCAAAATGGCCGGACTGCGCATGATGACACGATACGTGTTCACAAGAGACAATGAAGACGAAACTTGTGAGCTGTCGACCACATTCGTACCGGCCTCTTCCTTCGGTACAATCAACACTTGTGTCGAGGCTTCATAGGTGGGTGCGATCACATATTGACTCAAATAATAGGCTGCACCACCGCCTATGAGAGTCATCAACAATAACAGCAGCACATTTTTCTTGAACACCCCGAATATTTCGGAAAGTAACATCGTTTGACTGTTCACACGTAAGCCCTCCTTCATTCAAAGTTCCAATTGCGATGACGTTGAGGTCGTTCTATGTCTATACTCCTTACCCGCCGCCATCTGATAACTGAAAAGAAATGGTTACCATCTTTTCATGAACTATCATGTCGGCTTATCTTGCACAAATTGGGCATAGATGCGCCGCATCTCCGATTTGGAACGGTCGACGTCAAACGCCTTGACGGACTCGCTGTTATGGAGCCCCATCTGGTGGGATAAATCGAAATCGAGTTGCATCGTCCGGATGGCCCGAGCAAATCCGGCCACGTCTTCCGGCGAACACTTATAACCAGTCACCCCGTCGATCGAATAGTCGTTGATGCCGTGGACGTTTGACGTGATGAGCGGGAGCCCGGCGGCCATCGCCTCGAGCGCGGCCATGCCGAGCCCTTCCCGCTTCGATGGGAAGACGAAACAGTCGGATGCCTTCATCACTTCGATGACGTCGTCCCGGAAGCCGAGCAAGGTGACTTGCCGTTTGAGCCCGAGCTCACGGATGAGCCGCTCGAGATTTCCCTTGTTGTCACCTGTCCCCGCGATCCAATAACGGAGCGTCGGTTCGTGGAGCGAAGCGATGGCGCGGAGAATCGTCTCGTGATTCTTGTTCTCGTTCAACTCCCCGACCGACAGCAAGACGAAATCGGTATCATTGTCGATGCCGAGGCCACGACGTTTCAGTGGCCGGTCGATCGTGACCGCCTCGATTTTCTTCGTATCGACACCGATGCCGGGGATGCGGAACGTGTGCGACGTCTTGAACGTCTGCGCCCGCGAGAAGTCCTCCTCGTTGATGGTGACAATCGTGTCCGTCAGACGGGCGAGTGTGCGCTCGACCGGATAATAGAGCATCCAGTTGAGTGACGGGCTGCCTTTGAAGAAATGGAAGCCATGCGCCGTATACATGCACGGCGTGTGCGTCTGACGAGCGACGAGCCGGCCGACGACCCCGCCGATCGGCGAGTGGCAGTGGATGAAGTGATAGTGGTTCGCCGTCATGACGGCCTTCAACTGTTGATAGGCCCGGACGTGTCCGTTCATCTTCTTGATGTCGCGCTCGAAATCGATTTGATACAACGTGACGCCGTTCGCCGTCAAATCTTGTTTGATGCGGGCGATTTTCTCAGGCGAATACATGCTGCCCCACTCGAAGTTCGTGGCGACGTCAACTTGATACCCCATCTCTTGCAGCATCCGGATGTTGTCGCGATTGAAGCTCTCGATCATCGAGACGACCGAGGCGACCATGAGCACTCGTTTCATCACTCTCTCCTCCTCACACACGTTTTCGAAGATAATCGACCCCACGCAACATCAAGACGAGCGGCACGGCCTGTTCGTGTTTGCAGAGCTGGAAGAACGTCCGCCATTTCATGTCGAAATGACGCATGTCCATCTGCGAGTAGGCGCGTTTATACTCTTCTTGCCGGAGCACTCGTTTCAGCGACTCGGCCTGGGCAAAGAGGGACTTCGGTGCCGCGAGCTCGTTCAAGCCGATGCCGATCATACTGAGGGCGATTCGATTATAGAGGGCGTGATTGTACTCCTCTCCGAGCTGGTGCGTCTCGATATAGCGCATCAAAATATGAAAGAATTGCAGGCGTGAGGCAATAAGATTGTCGTTATATACACTCGTCTCCGATTTGGCATTTGTTTTTCGATAATGGTAGACGGGATAGTCGATATAAATGAAGCGTTGACAATGCTCGAGCGCTTGGATTTGAAAATACAAGTCGATGAACGTGCCGTATGGACCGCCAAACGATAGATGTTTGATGAGGTCACGATGATAGAGCGTGATACAGTTCGAATTGAGCGCATCTACCGTCTCCGGACGGGCCAGCTCCTCCTCGACTAGCCCGAACAGCCGGCGATGGACATACCGTCTCGTTTCTTCCGCGTCATACGACAAATAATCCGCTTCAAAGATTCGTTTCGGGAGGGAACGGTCGTCGTATTCCCGGACGTACGTCCCCATGACGGCGTCGGCGCGCTCAGCCTCTGCGTGTTCGACCAATAAGCGAATCGCATCTAAATCAAGCCAGTCATCGCTGTCGATGAACATGATATACTCGCCCGATGCCAAGTGGAGGCCACGATTCCGGCAAGACGAGCATCCCCGGTTCGTCTGGCTGATGACACGAACCCGTGGATCTTTGTCATAGGACAACGCAATATCGAGACTGTGATCCGTACTGCCGTCATCGATGCAGATGATATCGAGATGAGGATACGTCTGGTGGACGAGACTGTCGAGACACTGTCTCAAGTAGACGCTTGTGTTATAGACGGGTATGACCAGACTGACGAGCGGGGTGAGGCTTGGCATGTGGGTCACTCCTTCTTAAGTTGTCGTTTCGTGATGGGAGGATGCTATCCTCGTTGTTCCCGTAAGCCGTTTCCGGTAACTCACAAATGGGATGAGCCGTTAATAATCTTTTCGTGAAGTATAAAAAACGGAAAAAACCGATTGCAGCGTCGCAATCGGTTCGTCTTTCGACTTAGAATTATGGAGTGAACATGTCATGATAAATCTGCAACAGGCGCTTCAGGTTCACTTCTTGGTCGTGGGTGACTTTGGCCCGTCGCTGTGCGGCCATGGATAACTGTTTCGCTAACGCATCATCCTCGAAAAGCTTACAGACATAATAGGCCAGCATGTAAGGGGCATCATGTTGGTACAAGAACCCTTCTTTTTTATCGGCCAGCATGTCACTCGTCCCGCCTACATAAGACGCGACGGACGGCACCCCGAGTAGCATCGCCTCCGCCAATGAATTCGGACTGTTTTCGATGGTGGACGGACAGACAAATACATGAGACTCGAGATAACGTTGGCACATCGCTTGCTCGTCCAACGTTCCGGTGAATGAAATATGTTCACTTAAATTATACTGGTCAATCAGCGATTGAATATAATTGCCATAATGTGTGGCGAACAGCTTATTCTTCCACCCGGATCGATCCGTCAAATCGCTCCCGCCGACGTAGAGACGTGCATGCGGATACTTTTGTAAAATTAACGGCATCGCTTCCAACATGAAATGCAACCCTTTGATGGAATATTGGCCTTGGCTCAAGAAAATCGAATGGGTCTCACATCTCTCCCGCTCCCACGTCCCGTGGTAAAACGATTCCCGTAACGTCTCATTGCAATGAAAGTACGTGGCTTTCTCATTGATTTGGGAGACGCATGCCCGGTCCCAAGTCGTCCTGCCGATGACGTAGTCCGTTTTTCGGATGGCCTCCCGCTCGGCCTCCCCGCGCACTTGGAACGTATTACGCAATCCACTCACATGGTCGTGACGAACCCAGTTGCGAAACGTCTTGTTGTGGATGGCGTCATGTGGCAATCCGGCAAACGTATGTTTCTCGATGACCGAGACAAGTCCTTGAATCGAAATCACAGTCTTCACGCCATGTTTACGGCATGCGTTGACCATCGCCAACGTGTGCGGCATCTCGGTCCCGAAAATGTGGACGAGGTCTGGTGACACTTCCTTGAGGATCGCCGCGAATCGTCGATGGTCTTGAATGACGGGGTCAGTCACTTTTTTAATGGGCGCGAACGGAAAGTATGTGATTTTCTCGCCGTCTAACCTTATCCTGCGTTTCGCTTGTTTACTTGGAAATGCGACCGACAGTTCGACGTCATCACGATCCGATAAATATTTCGAGGTGTTGACGAGCCAACCGCCATACGGGGTCGAGGATTCATTTAATAGATGACTCGCCTCGGGCAACGGGATATTGATCAACCATAACACCTTCATCCATGTCTCACCATCCGTCTCTATACGTTATCGTCCTCTCGTTCCCTTATTCGTTTTTCGTCCCTGCACTTCCTTTGTCAGCGGTTCACTTGTTCGATTTTCAAATGATTCATCATGTTTTCAAATAAACGCGCATTCACCCGGTCTGACACGTAAGAGTTATGCGGCGTGAGCGTCACCCATTCGAAATTGTAGAGCGCGTGATCGGACGGCAGCGGCTCGGTCTCGAAGACGTCCAAGGCGACCCCGAAAAACTTGCCCTCCTCGAGCGCCGCGATGAGCGCCTCCTCGTCAATAATCGACCCGCGCGCGACGTTCAATAGGACGGCATCTTCTTTCATCGCCGCGATCGCGCCTTCGTCAATGACGTGATACGTGTCGTCAGTGAGCGGCAAGGCGATGACGACGACGTCGCTCACGGCCAAGACGTCGTGCAATTCATCCATCAAGACGTAGCGGTCGACGAACGGGACCTGTTTCTCGCGATGGCCGACGCCGATGACCGTCATGTCAAACGCCCGGAGCCGGGTCGCGACCGCCTCGCCGACATGCCCGAGCCCGAGTAGCGCCACGGTCTTCCCAGTCAATTCACGCAATCGGCGCTCCTTCTCCCAATGCCGGTTCGCCTGCTTCTCCCGAAACGCCGCCCCGTGTTTCATAAAGTCGAGCAGTTGCCAGATGACCCATTCCGCCATCGGTACGGCATACGTGTCACCGGCATTATAAACGCGGATGTCTCGTGCCTCGAGCTCATCGAGCGGCAGACGGTCGAGTCCGGCACTGATCGCTTGGACGAACCGTAGCCGTTTAAAATCGTCGACATGGCAATATTGGAACACGTTGTTGCAAATCAAACCCTCGACTTCGGAGACGTCAATCTCCGTCACGTCTGCTTCTTCGCGGAGCGTCGTCACCGTATAGCCGAGCTGTTCAAGTTTTGCGAGTTGTTCAGGAGTCAAACGCACTCCTGTCGACAGCAAATTCAAGATAAAATCCCCTTCCGGTTCTGGATTTCCGTCGTGATGGCGTGCACAGTCGAGACGAGGCTCAACCGGTTCAATTCCAACCACTCCGGTGTCGTGTGTTCGAGCTGTTGCTCGTACACTCTAATTTTCCATACCCCTTCTTGGAACATTTGTGCCTGTTTTGGGTCAAATTTTCCGATTGAGCCGATATTACAGAAACTGCGCGACAAGATGGCGAGCGACGAGCCGAGCCGGACATGCTCCCCGAGCACTTTCTCGGAAGGGAGCTTCCCTTCCCCGATGCGGGCGATGCCGCCAAATCCGTACGGAATGCCCGTCGACCGTATGTGACGCGTGACCGTCTCGACCGTTCCGTCGGCGAGCGGCTCGAACAAAAAATGTTGCCCGTAACTCAAATGAAGGTCATTCAATCCGATGTGGATGTAGTCGATGCCCGGTAATTTGAGCACGTCCGGCATGCAGGTGACGGCTTCTTTCGTCTCACATAACAGACAGACTTTCGCCCGCTTGTCGACGAGTTCGATGAACGTCATGACTTCCTCGACCGTCTTGTAGTACGGCAACATGACGACGTCGGCCCCGCGATTGATGACCTCATTGATCTCAAAGCGTGACCCTTGGAAAATCGGATTGACGCGGACGAGCAGCTCGGCATGCTTCAAGACGGCACGCAACCGGCTCACATCGCGCATCGCATGCCGCGAGATGACCGTATCGAGATGACCTTGGCGTTCTTCCTTCCCGTTCAATTCCAAGTCGACAAACACCCAGTCGACCCCGTTCTGTTCCGCGAGCAAGGCGATCTCGGGTTGATTAGTGATATACATCAGCTTCAAAGGCATGGCGAGCACTCCTCCCATCGATTAGACTACGTTAGGAAGATAGCCCGTCCGAAAAACAACAAAACGGAAAACTTGAGAATGCTTTTGCAATCCAAATCGCGCTGTCTCGAATTTCTGAAAAGACTCCAATATATGAAGCGACACGTTACACTTTCAAATATGCTTTGATCTCAAACTATGTTCGCTACTTCCTTTTCGTTTTGTTTGAAATAGAGAGAATCGGCAATAACATACGTACAGAATCATATTTTCGACAGTTTTCGGCAAAAAGGGGTGATCAATCGTGGAGTGGATTGTCATATTTGGTGCAGGCGGTCACGCGCAAGTGTTGATTGATATTCTCGAGTTGATGGGCATCTATCGGATCGCTGGAATTTACGATGATAGTCCGGCCCTCTTCGGGAAGTTCATTGCAGGCTATCCGATTTTAGGTTTCGCCGATTCAAAAATGCTTGTCAAAAAAGGGATCGTTGGCATCGGTGACAATGTACAACGAGAACAGATCGCTGAAAAAGTGAGACACTATAATCCAGACTTCGAGTTCGTCAACGCCATCCATCCGAGCGCCATCATCGGCAAGAACGTGAAACTCGGTGAAGGAACGGCTGTCGTGGCCGGAAGCGTCATCAATCCGAACGCCGTCATTGGTCCGCACAGCATCATCAACACGATGGCATCGGTCGATCACGATTGTGTGCTCGAACCGTTCGCCTCAATCGCCCCGGGTGCCCATCTCGGCGGCAACGTCCATGTCGGCACCCGCTCGTTCATCGGCATGAGTGCGACGGTCATCCATAACGTCCATATCGGTCACGACACGGTCATCGGAGCCGGCGCCACGGTCGTGAGGGACATCCCGAACCACGTCGTCGCTTACGGTTCACCGGCCAAACCGATTCGGGGACGGGTCATGAACGAGAGATACTTGTGAACACAAAAACGAGGTCTCCCCGCGCTGGGTGACCTCGTTTTTTCATTTCAGCTCGCGATGCAGCTCGCGGTCGGTGATATAATCCGGCTCGAGTTTCAAGATGATTCGCTCGAAATAACGATGGAGCAAGTACATCCCGCCAAGGAAAACGGCAATCATCAAGAAGATCGATGGGCCAGGCGAACCGAAATCGTACCAACCGAGAAGCAAGTAAAAAATAACCAACCCGATTAGCGTCAACCAGAATGGCAACCGGACGAGCCGTTGATACGTCGCATTGTCGTTGAACGAAGCCCGAATCGTCCCGAGACGCCATTCCCGGACGAGGAGCGGCACGATGCCGAGAAATCCGAGTCCGAACAAGAGGTAGTCAGATTGGTCGACCGCCTGGATGAGCGTCCCGGTGATCAAGAAGGAAGCGATGGCGAGCAGAATGGCCCAACGTTGACTTCGTTTCGCATAGTCAACGAGGCGGCGGATGTGTTGTTCACGTTTCATGGTCAGAACTCCTTTAATTGGTGTTAATGCACATACGAGTCCTCTTCTACATTGGTTTCAATTCAAGAATGATGTTTATCTCTATTGGCATGGGACGCGACCCAATTCATAGACAAGCACTTCAAGGCGCTTCGTCTATCAATTTCCTGAGCCTTTTCCCGAACGATGAAGTGGCGATGCTTGAAATGTCTGTAGAGACATAAGTGAAGTAGCTCCGACCGAATTGGCTGGAACTCTTTTGTTATCCTATATAAGTAATCGCGTCTATAATTGCTTTACATTCTTCAATCAATTCACGGTCGGCTTCGTCAGTCAATTTAACCTTTCTAGCTAACGGATCGATGGCTTTTATCTTCTCGCACAATACATACCCGGTAGTTCGATTGCTTGCATCGGCAGTCTTGTTATTTTTTGTGCGTCCGTTCACTGGTACATGAGTCGGAAAACCTTTATCTGTATTCGTGATTGGCAAAATCCAAATTAAGTCTGTCTGTTTATGTACAGTTTCTTCTGAAACAACTAAAGCAGGACGATAACCTTGTTGCTCGTGGCCTTTTGATGGTGACATATCAACTTTTATAATATCACCAACTTTATAAAACTTTGTCATCCTCATTCCCCCAATCAAAAATTACCTGTACTTTTCCGATAAGGATTAAGTACAGGCTAGTAGATGTTATGTCGCTTCACTTGCTCAACAATCTTCTTTTCCAATTGGTTCTACTTCATCCCAAAGCTCCTCAGATTCAGGTTTTTCGCCGTTATAGCCAACAAACAATTTTTGAAATGGTGTTAGCTCATTTTTTCGGACGAAAGTAATCCGATTAGGTTCGACCTCCACGTCAAGCAAAACATCATCCTTTGTATTAAAACCGGCTTCCTCGAGAATATCTTTTGTAAGTCGAATAGCCTTACTGTTGCCCCAACTCTGTAGCTTAGCCTCACGATGACTGATTTTACGCTTAGTTTGTAGCACTCGATTCAACTCCTTCACGTACTATTTCTTATATAAAGTATATACGTTGTATATACGTATTTCAAACTTAAATTATTTCGAACGGTTGAATTTCAACATTGCGGTCGCCGGAACCTAAAAAAGACAGCCCCGGAAAACTATCAGAACCCTTTGATTGTTGCATAGAATATATAGTTTTTTACTGGGAAATTATAAAATTAAGTGCAACACCCCGAAATGAACGTAAAAAAGCCCATAGCGACGGCCTCGTCTAGAATGAAGTTACCACACAAACATTCAGACGGAGGAATCGCTATGAGCTACACCCATCTTACCACAGCCGAACGCATGAAAATAGAGACCTATCTAGAGCTCGGGATGTCCATCCGGTCCATTGCGAGACGGCTCGGGCGCTCCGCCAGAAGGCTAAGCGCCGGAAACCGGTAGAAACACGCAGGCACATAGACGTCGGGTTGACCATCTCGAACCGGCCACAACAAGAAAGCCAACGGCCTCCTGCGCGAGTTCTTCCAGAAAGGATCGGACTTCGCGACGGTCGGCCAAGGAAAGATCATGGCCGCGCTCGCCAAAATCAATGGTCGCCCGCGGAAGTGCCTGGGCTGAAAGACCGCACACGAGGGTTTCAATGTTGGCATTAGAAAACCACCACGCAATACTACGTAGTGGTCACATAAATAATCTACTTCTATTCCACCTCAAACCGATATTCCGTCCTCGAGTGATACAACTCCCCCGGGATTCAACTCGATTGACGTCGCCACATCTGGATGGTTCGGCGCGTCCAGGAACGCCTGGCGTCTAAGCAAATTGCGCTATCCCTTTACAAGCGAGTCAAGGGTAACACTTTTTGCTCCATCAACTCTTTCTCAAAATCGTCCGCTCTATATCGAATCACATTCAGATTGAATACGGCTTCAATGAATTTATATTTGTCAGGGGTTCGCAAACTGTGAAAATGCCGATGTGTTGAAGGGGTATCCGGATTTGGACGATGAACGATGTACACCGTACTCCCATGAAAATCTTCATCCCTTAAACCATATTTCAGTTTTAACAACGCGATGGATTCGTGAACCTTCAGTTGAACATCTGACGATTTGATTTTTGACCAAATTTGATTTTTAAACTCTATGAAAATTAGATTTACATCGTCAATATACAAGCCATCTACCGAACTTGGCGTGAGAAAACGTCCTGTTTGTTCAGTGACGCGTTGAACAATTGAATCAAAGTTATAAACAGGAAGATTCACGTTGGAGACAAGAGTAACGGATTGGGCATCATCCCATGAACAGTTCGAAATCGTACTAACATCAAACTCACTGTCTAATCTGTTTTTGAATACACGAATTCGCTCACTCGACATCGCTTAACTCATCTCGCAATTCTTCTAAGCTGTAAAATGCGTTAGCCAAATCTTGATAAAGCAGAGGTAAGTCATTGGTTACGTCCTCAATTGTGTAATTTAACGTCGACTCGTCACGAACTGTTCGATAAAATTTCAAATCGTCGTAGTAATCATGTTTCTTTGAATATAGCTCAATTGCCTCAATGAAATAAGGACTATGTGAGGCAATAATCAACTTAAGATTAAATGATTTTGAAACAAGGACAATCAGTTCAGCATATTTGAGCTGCCAATCCGGGTGGAGATGAATTTCCGGCTCGTCTAAAATGATATACTCACATTCTTCAAAGCTATTTGATTGAATCAACATGTAAAGAATTGAAAAAGACTTCATTCCTGTGGATAGGTTTTCGAAGTTGATTAGCGGTGCGTGATTACTTTCCTTAAAATATAGAGAGCGATTTTTATAAATAAGTTTTCCGTCATTAAAAACCTGGGTAAATAACCGATCAATTTTTTCTTCGCGCGCATCCAAGGCAAATAGATTTTCATCTTCTAATCCCTCAGTAGGCATGAGGAGTTCACGTACAAGTCCCCGATGGGAGAGCGAAGCGTTTTTCTTTTTTAACAATCCGGGACTGAGAGCGAATTTATCGTCTAGAATAAATGGATCATCAATATAAATCGCTTTTGAAAAGATTCGATTTGTATGGATTTGACTCAAATCTGGTCTCAATTTATGTTTGTTAAAAATCAATCGAATTTCAGGTTGATTGATTTGTTGAATTGAGATCGACGCATCATCGTCCATGAAATTCACATTTGTAATTTGTTGCGAGAACTCTATATCAAAAACTTTTTGCATAATATTCGATTTAAAGTCATCATCATCAATCGACTTATTGAGAAGCCATAGCAAATCGTTTTTTAAATTTACTATAGATTCCTGATTTCCTCTGTCCTTTGCAAGCATATTATCGAATAGTCCATCCACTTTCGATTGAATCGCGGCATTGAATTTCAATTCTACTTCTTTTGTATAGTTTCGACTTGCTTCTGAGTTTACTATAGAAAGCCACTTTTCTTTAGATAACTCTTCATCCGCTTCCATATACAATCCAGAAATTAAAAGGACATATAAATCAGAGATTTTACTATCCGTCTCTTCATCAATTGGCACAATTCGATTTATCCGACGGAGTCGATTCGCAATCGTTTCCGCTTTTTCTTTAAGAACCTTTGAAGGTTCAAGCAAGTTTAAACCTGTCGCCACGGCGTACAAAACTTTTCCTACGGTACTTTTCCCAGTATTATTATTTCCTGCAATCACGGTGATTGAATTGACATCAATTTTTGCTGTTTGAATCAATCCAATATAATCTATTTCAATTCTCATGAGCATGTTCCCCTCATTGTTTGATCATCTAATCAATGAATGTTTGAGCGTAAGCATTGAAGAAAATCATGATTTATGACTTTAGCTAAATTATGGCATATCATCGATTCAAATGATAATTAAATAAAAGCGAATAAAACCCCACCACGTATCTCTACGCAGTGAGGTCTCCTGATTATTTGATCCCAAACCGATAAACCGTCCTCGAGTGATACAACTCTCCCGGGTTCAGTTCAATCGATGTGGCGATGTCTGGATGGTTCGGTGCGTCGGGGAACGCCTGCGCTTCGAGACAGATGGCACTATACTTCTGCCTTCCCTCGAGCGTGACCGGTGTCTCTTCACTGAGGAAGTTGGCCGTGTAGACGACCATGACCGGCTGGTTCGTCTCGACGTCCATGACGCGACCGCTCACCGGGTCGTGCAGCCGGGTCACCCCGTCCTTCAAGATGAACGGATGATCAAGTCCCCCAGCCTTCACAATCGCCTCGTCCTCTGACGTAATCGCCTCCCCGACTGGCTTCCCGTCCCGGAAATCGAACGGTGTCGCCTCCACTTCTAACAATTCGCCCGTCGGCAGCGACTCGTCATCGAGCTTCGCGACGTGGTCGGCCGGGAGCGTCAACACATGGTCGTGAATCGTCGGCCGTCCGCCGAGATTGAAATAGTTGTGATGGTTCAAGTTCACCCACGTCCGTTTGTCCGTCTGGGCCGTCATCGTGACGACGAGCTCGTTGTCGTCCGTCAACTCATAGACGACTTTGAACGTGACGTTGCCGGGATAGCCTTCTTCACCGTCCGGGCTTACATACGTGAACGTGATCGCTTGTCCCTCGACGTCCATGTCCCAATGTCGGAACGTGATGCCTTCGTCCCCGCCGTGGATATGATGCGGGTCCTCGCTCGGGGTCAAGGCCACCCCATCGATCTCTGCATTGCGGATCCGTCCGGCGATCCGTCCGACGACGGAGCCAAGATAGACCGGGTTCTCGAGGTATTGTTCGGGACGCGCGTACTTCAAAATGACGGAACCCATGTTTCCGTCACGGTCCGGTGCCGTCAACTCGGTCATGGCACACCCGTACGAAATGGCCGACAAGCGCATGCCGTTCTTGTTTTCAATCGTTCCTTCTCTCAACTGGCTCACCTACTTTGATTAGAATAGCAACTATGCTACTTGTTCCCGCACTTCACGATCTATAATCCCATCAAAAAAACCGTCACACAAAATGTGTGACGGATTAGACCCGGCTGCTGTTGCGAAGAATCAATTCTGTCGGCAAGACGACTTTCTTGCCGATCTTTCGACCGTTCAATCGCTCTAATAAAAGCTCGACACTCGTCTCCCCCATCATCTCCGTATGGACATGAATCGTCGACAAGGCTGGATACACGTACTTCGAGACGCTGATGTCGTTGATGCTGATGATCGAGACGTCTTGCGGGACGCGTACCCCTTTCTCATGGAGGGTACGCAGAGCACCGATGGCCAGCGTGTCGCTCGCAATCAGCAATGCTTTCGGCACTTCGTCTTCCGTGATCATCACATTCATCATCCGATATCCGTCGTCTGCCAAGAACTTGCCGACCATCATTCGCTCCGGCAAGAAGACGCCGTTGCCTTTCATGACCGCATCATGGAAGCCGTCTATGCGTCACGCGCGCTCCACGGCTATTGCTATACGCTACTGACAGATGTCGAACAAGAGATCAACGGGTTGCTGACGTATGACCAGGAACCGAAGTCCCGCTCGAGACGATCCGCTAAATCAATGACCAGTGGCATCACGACATCCGTTAATCCATCACAGGTGCCTCTCAAGGGCACCTTTTCTTCTAAAGGAGGAGCTTATGAATCGAAAATCAATGTGGATCATTGCCGTCCTAGTCGGCGTCATCGTCATCGCACTCGTCGGGTGATCGCTCACACGGGCGGACCAATTGACCGAGAGTGATACGTTCATGAACCCGATTTTACCGGACGGGGCTGATCCGTTCTTATATGAGCATGACGGGTCATACGTATACACGCAGACGACCGGCAGCAACGTCACACTATGGCGCACCGATGCCCCAACCGAACTGGCGACAGCCGAGTCGAAAGTCATCTGGCAACCGACGAAAGGCGAACGGGACATTTGGGCCCCGGAAATCCATTTCGTGAACGACCGCTGGTACGTCTACTATGCGGCCGTCATGCCGGGCGAGGTGCACAAGATGTACGTGCTCGAGTCGGCGACCGCGGACCCGTTCTCCGATTACACAGAAAAAGGTGTCATCGAGGACCCATCCGGTAAGTGGGCCATCGATGGCACGATTCTCAAGAACGGCGATGACCTGTATTACGTCTGGTCGGGTTGGGAAGGCGACGTCAACGTCAGCCAATACCTGTATATCGCCGAGATGTCCGACCCGATGACGATTTCGAGCGAGCGGGTCGAGTTGTCTCGTCCGACCTATGACTGGGAGTCGCTCGGTGCCCCACCGTTAATCAACGAAGGGCCTCAAATCCTGATGAAAGAGGATCAAATCCATATCGTCTATTCAGCGAGTGGCAGTTGGACCGACTTTTACCAGCTCGGCCTATTGTCGGCGCCTAGTGATGCCGACTTGATGGATCCTGATACCTGGACCAAACAAGAAGAACCTGTATTCTCATCGAATGAAGACGTTTTCGGTCCCGGCCACGCCTCGTTCGTGACATCCCCTGACGGAAGCGAGGACTGGATCGTCTATCACGCTGCCCGCGCCGAAGGGAGCGGTTGGACGCGTAACGTGCGGATGCAGCCGTTCACGTGGGAGGACAATGTCCCGGTGTTCGGTGAACCGGTCTCGACAGATGAAGCTCTCCCGCTCCCCTCAGGCCAGACAGGAGCACTTGCTGTCGAGCTGAATGAATCGATGACACCTGATAGCCCATTAGACCTGCGACTCGACATTCCTGAGAGCGGACGTTATCAAGTTATCGCCTATATCGAAAACCAAGACGAGACCCCACTCACGCTCACGATTGATGACCAAGAAATTCGAGGTATGGCCCTCCAAAATGACGGGGTTGCGCCAACGCTCAACATGGTCGTGTTTGATGCAATTGAGTTACAGAGCGGCACCGTGGCATTTGAACTGTCGAGTGAGGTTGAACTAGACGTCAAACGTATCGAACTGCGTCAAGTGAACTAAACAAACAGGCACGGTCCCTTGGCTACAAAGAAGGGGCGTGCCTGTTTTTATGTCCATTCAAGTACTAACACTCATGTTTTTGAATTTTTAAATGTGATGAGTTCAGACATAAATCTTTAATAAGGAGACTTTTAATTAAGGGTCTGTTAATTGCTTAGAAGGACAGGACACTCACCAGCATCTATCAATAATACGTTTCTACGCATCATAACTTCCATTTCCCCATCCAATTTTTCACGGGCAATGTTGGGGGTTCTAAGTTAATATATTCATCTTTTAAAATGGCTTCTGCATTCATTGTATACCTTTCCCACTTCTCGACTCCTAATTCCGAAATAATGAGTTTTTTAGCATCAATCCAATGAAACGAACGATTTTCAAGATTATGAGCATCTGAAGCGACAAAGTGACTTAAATTATTGCGTAAAAAAGCATAGGCAAGACTTTGTACATTTTTACCGAAAAGACCAGTTAAACTGCTTGTTGTAATCTGGGACAAAACGCCAGAGGAGACAAAGTTGAATAATCGCTTCGGATTCATTGCGAATTGTCTATTGCGTTCGGGATGGGCAATGATCGGAATATATCCCTCTATTTGTAGATTGAAAAAAAGAGATTCCGTATAAGCAGGTATAAAATCACTTGGAAACTCAATTAAAACATACCGCGATTCAGCAAGTGGTAACGCTTTTCCTTTTTCAAGAGCGTCTAGTAACTCACCAAATATCCGAATCTCTTGACCCGCATACAATTCAAGAGCAATGTCTCGTTTTCGTAATTCCTGTTGAAGCATGGTGACCGCACTGTAAACATCTAAATCAGCGGTATCAAAGTGACTATGGAAAGCATGAGGCGTGACTATAATCGCAGATACACCTTCTCCATTAGCATAATCGCCCATTTCAATTGCCTGATTCATACTCTTTGGCCCATCATCGATTCCGGGAAGAAAATGACAATGAATATCAATCATAAATTACTCTCCTTTTAGATGGGGAATAAAGATATAAGTTTACTACTTATACCCTTAGTTTCAATCCTTCAGTCTACTGAATATTCGCTTCAAATAATTGTATCTTTAAATCCTATATCTGCTAAAATTTTAATTAAGGACTTTTTGTAAAAGGAGAGAGATACTGTGCATGAAAGTGAGCGCTTACTTCAGCTATATGCCAAGCATGACAGCTCAAAACGGACCGTATTACGCGCAAAAATTCAAAAAAATTTACATAATGGGAAACCACTTGTTGTCTCATTTCAAGAATTAACTGGGGAAACACTGTCTTTTTTATCCACTGATACTTTATCGGCGAACGACTTTAATTCATGGGTTAAAAAAGGAAAACGGTGTCACGCTTTCCTGTTATATTATGTCGAATTATTAGAACGAATTGACACAGTCGTTGCGTCTAAAAAGCAAAGTGTCGAAGCAGTGTCCACACCTGTTTCACCTGAACTGGATAAGCAAACTATCATCGCATCAATTTACTCACCTGTTGAACATCAAATCAATTCGTCTGGCGAAAAGAAACGTTATACTGCTGAAATACAAGTACCATACCGCTCGGAACGAGCGAAATATCAACGGACAATCGAACCGGCCCGACCCCGAAAGAAGTCCGGAGCCAAACGGCTGGGCGTCTGCGCCTTGATCGGGTTACTAGTAGGCGGTGGCTATATCGGGTATCCGTATGTAGCAGCACTCTTTGAGCCGAGTGAGCAAGTAGACGTCAACACGCCGACGGCAGAGCCAAAACCGGAACCGGTCGCCGAGATGCCGGAACCGACCGAGGTGTGGCTCACCGAGAAGAACGTCTCGCTCCTGAGTGAACCGAACGGGACGGATGTGACGTACGTCGGGGACATCGGCGACCGCTATGACGTCCTCGAAGAACGAGACGACCACGTCTTGCTTGATCTCGGAGCTGACGTGACGGCGTGGGCACCGCTCGCCTCGACGACGCCGGTATGGAAATCATTCACACTCAGCGACCAACAAGTGCTCAATTTCTTAAAGTCGGGTGTCGATCAAATCTATCTCGAACGGGCGACCGTCGACGAGTACTTGTCGTTCAGTGAGACCGAACTGTATGACGTTCTAGGTGAGCCGTTCGGCCGTGACGAGGACGCGTTAAATGAGTATGCGTTTTATACCGGCATCTTCTTCGTCATCCAAGACGAGGCGGTCCACGCCATCGACTGGATGAACACCCCGACGACGAAAGAGGCATTCCAACAGCTCGGCACCCCGGTGTACGAGACGGAAGACGCGATCGTCTTCGAGAGCCCGAAGTACTCGCTGCGCCTGTTCGCCAGTACGGATGGGGTGTCGACACGAATCCGAGTGACCGAAAAATAATCAAAACCTATTCAGGAAGGGGTCCATCCTATGCATACCATTCTCGTCACAGGCGGTGCCGGCTATATCGGCACACACACTGTCCTTCAACTGCTTGAAAACGACTACGACGTCATCGTCCTCGACAACTTGTCGAACAGCCGCCGCGAGGCGCTCGACCGGGTCGAGACGTTGACCGGGAAATCGGTCACGTTCTATCTCGGTGACCTGCTCGACCGCGAACGGCTCGAACAAATCTTCTTGGCACATACGATTGACGCCGTCATCCACTTCGCCGGATTGAAAGCCGTCGGCGAGTCGGTGTCGGAGCCGCTCCGTTATTACGAGAACAACGTCGTCGGCACGACGGTCCTGCTTGACGTGATGGACGCGTTCGACGTGAAACGGATCGTCTTCAGCTCCTCGGCGACCGTATACGGTATGCCGGAACGGACCCCGATCGACGAGTCGTTTCCGCTCAGTGCGACGAACCCGTACGGTCGGACGAAACTGATGATCGAGGAAATCTTGCGTGATCTCGCCGTCGCCGACCCGTCATGGAGCATCGCCCTATTGCGTTACTTCAACCCGATCGGTGCCCACGAGTCGGGCCAAATCGGTGAGGACCCGTT
This sequence comes from Exiguobacterium sp. TNDT2, assembly GCF_003331145.1. Taxonomy (GTDB): domain Bacteria; phylum Bacillota; class Bacilli; order Exiguobacteriales; family Exiguobacteriaceae; genus Exiguobacterium. The sequence continues at coordinate 79,752 of NZ_QLVE01000024.1, forward strand.
CGACATGCCGAACAACTTGATGCCGTATATCACACAAGTCGCCGTCGGCCGCTTGGACGAGTTGAGCGTGTTCGGTGACGATTACGACACGTCGGACGGGACCGGTGTCCGCGACTACATCCACGTCGTCGACTTGGCCGAGGGTCACTTGAAGGCGCTCGACTATGTCATGGACCATACCGGCGCCGAGGCGTTCAACCTCGGGACCGGGACCGGCTACAGCGTCCTCGACCTCGTCAAAGCGTTCGAGACCGAGAGTGGCAAGGCCGTCCCATACAAAGTGGCACCGCGCCGTCCAGGTGACATCGCCGTGTGCTTTGCCGACCCATCGAAATCGAAGCGCGTGCTCGGCTGGGAAGCGAAACATGACATCCGCGCCATGTGCCGCGACGCTTGGAACTGGCAAGCGAACAACCCGAACGGTTATCGCTAATCCGAAAACAGGTCCCCATCCAATTCGATGGGGACCTGCTTGTTTTATCGTTTAATCCAGGCGTAGCCGTAAGCGCCGAGTTCGATCGTCTCGACCGGTTCGCCCGTGAACAAATTCGTCCCACGCGTCCGGATTGTGACCGATTCCTCGCTCACGTTCGTGTACAGCATGAGCGTCTCTCCTTCACTCTTTCGTTCGACCGTGAAGACACGCTTGTCGGACGTGTCAATCCGCTGCTCGGCATACGGCGAGAACGCCGGATGCGTCCGTTTGACGTTCAACTGGCTGATGATGCCCGAGAACACTTGCAGGCGGTACGGGTCCGTCTTCAGCTCGTGGATGAGCGCGTCACGGTCGATCGGTGACGAGATGCCAAGGAGCGTCCGGTAATCGACGGCCGGGATACCTTGCAGCGAGAACAGGATACTATGGGCGGCAAGAATCATGTCGACGCTCGGCTCGATCAAATTCTTCTCGAACGGGTCGCGCTCATGAATCGATAAGAAGTTGAAGTATGTCTTCCCGAATCCCGGCGCCTCGATCCGCTTCGCCCAGTCGGATAGCCGTTTGGCATCACCTTGCGCTAAGGCGAGCATCGTGTGCGAGGCGAGGTCGAAGTGACAGATGGCGTCGGCGACGTTGACGTACGAGCCAATGTCTTGCACATCCCCTTCATAGGCGAGTACCAACTGCCCGTGCGGTTTATAGTGATGGAGTACCGCGTGCCAAAGTTCGATGACACGCTTGATACTCTCCTCCGGCATGCCGCGGAACGACTGGACGTGGACGCGCAGCTTCGTCGCCCCTTGCGCGAGCCGCTCGATGAAGGCGTCCGTCTCTTCGAGCAGATTGAACTGCAGCTCGTTATAGACGTCGGGCTCGGTGTCATACATGAGCTCGAACTCATGAGTGAAGCGTCCGAGGTCTTCATATAGCCGGATGCGCGGGTTGACGGCCGTGTCGGTCGGTTTCGCCGCATACGGGAAGAGCGAGACGAGATACAAATCGCTGATCGACGCCTGAACGTGTTTTTTTAATAGCTCATGGAGTGCGTCCAAGTCCGGGTGCCCGTCCGTCGTGACGGCGTTCGCGTCCATTATGAGGATACTCGTCTTCTCGCTCACCTTCTCCCCGTCGTGCCAGTGATGCCCGTCCCACTTACCGAACAGCTCTTGCCAATCTTCTGCTGTATGGTCGTCCTCTAATCGGTTGATGATCGGTTCAACAGTTTCCCAAAGCATATAACCCCTCCTCTGTGTCTCTTTATCACTCCCACCAATAAGCACATTTCAAACGCAAAAAAAGCCGTCCCAAAGGACGACTCAGTTCATCAAACGTTGCAGTTCGGCTTGGACGTCGGCGAGCGAGGCTTCATCCGGATGCCAGTAGTAGATGCCGTCCGACTCCAATCCGCCCACTCCTTCGATTCTTAGCGTGCTGGCGTTCCGGAATGCCTTCATATAGTCCGTCGATAGCGTCACGAGCTCGTTGAATTCGATGTTCGTCTTGGCCCGGTGGCCGGCGACGTCGAGCAATTTCGTCACTTTATCGACCGAGAAGTTGGAACGTCCCTTCTCGACGATGGCCGCGACGACGGCGCGCTGCCGCTCCTGACGACCGAAGTCCCCGTTCGGGTCATCGTAGCGCATTTGGGCGTACGATAACGCCGAGGCACCATTCAAATCGACCTGCCCGACCGGATACGAGTAGCCGTCCGACGAGAACGCGAAGTTGTTCGTCACCGTGATGCCGCCGAGCGCGTCGACGATCTCGGTGAACGCCTCCATGTCTGCCTCGACGACGTAATCGATCGGGATGTCGAGGAGCGCTTCGACTGAATCCATCGCCATCTCGGCCCCGCCGAACGCGTAGGCATGGTTAATCTTGTCGTTCATGCCTTTCCCGACGATCTCTGTCAACGTATCCCGCGGGATGCTGAGCATCGCCCCTTCATCCGTCTCCGGATTGAGCGTCATGACGATGATCGAGTCGCTCCGCCCTTGCTCACCGTCGCGACGGTCAATTCCGAGCAGTAAGACCGAAATGGATTCTTTCTGCTCGATCGTCTCGACTTGTTTCCGCTCCTCGCTGATCTCCAAATTGTCGTTCACTTTCGTCACCGTCTCGTTGACGTCCCGATACATCGACCAGACGAACAAGCCGCCGGCGACGAGGAAGACCGTCAAGACGCCGAGCGTGATCATCAACACTTTTTTCCAGTTTGATTTCTTCTTGTGTCTCGCCATCTATGCACCTGCTTTCAAAAATCTCAGATTTTGATACAGATGTTTTCCCACTTCATGCCTTGTATTATAGTGCGTTCCCAAAAAATTCTACCCATATCTTTTCAATTTTCACGGAAAATGTGTCTGATGATAGGTATCACGCCTATGGTCGGGCCAGGCTGCATTGATTTCCGCCCCGAGCAGTATCGTCGCCGCCGTCAAATATAGCCAAATCTGAAGTAAGATGACGATGCCGATCGTGCCATACGTGTCACCGAACATGGAGAACCTGTCGACGTAGATGCTGTAGGCGGTCGAGAGCATCTGCCAGGAGATGACAGCAAAGACGGCACCGGGGAGCGTCTCCGTGAATGTGACGTGTTGCTGCGGGGCAATCTTATAGAAGAGCGAGAACGCGAAGATGAGGATGACGGTCGACACCGTGTAGCGTGTGATTGTCGCCAGCCGGTCAAAATCCTCGAGCCGCGGGAACCACGTGTACATGAGCTCGACGAACTCACGGCCAAAGATGTGGAACACGATCAAGATGACCGCCCCGATGCTGAAGGCGATGAGCGTGAAGAAACCAATCAATCGGCGGACGACGTAACTCCGAGCCTCCGTCTCCCCGTAGGCGAACACGGTCAGCTTGACGAGGCGAGCCGTCCCGTTCGATGCCGACCAGACGGCAATGATGGCCCCGATCGAGACGAGCCCGGCGTTGATGTTGCCGCTCACGTCATAGACGATCGACAACATGTCCCGCACGCTCGAACCCGGGATGAGAATCTCAATCTGCTCAATCAACAAGGCGTCGTCGATGTCAAGCCACGCCATGACGGCAAACAAGAGGACGAACGTCGGGAAGATGGCGAGAAACCAGAAGAAAGCGAGCGTCGCACTGTAATCGTTGATGTGGTGGTCCTTGAACCGATGGCGGACATCGATGATGAGGCGGATCAGGCGGTCGAGCACTCGGGCCACTCCTTTTCTTTTTATTATGACACAAATCAAAACGCCCCATCCGATTGGATGAGGCGAGCCGTCACTGTGCCATCAATTGTCCGAGATACGATTTCACGTCTTCGAGTGACGCCGCGTCCGGCTTCCAGTAATAGATGCCGTCGCTTGCTTTTCCACCCGACCCCTCGAGTCGAAAGACGTCCTGGTTTTTGAAAGCGGCCATATGGTCACTTGAAAACGTCTGCTAGTCAGCTCGCTCCTTGCCTACCGCATCGATGAAGCAAAGCAACCCTTTTGAATTGTCTCCGTTTCGGGTAACCCTTATAGGAAACCAAATCAACGAGGGGTGAACCGATATGGAACTAGGAATGATCGGACTTGGGAAGATGGGACTGAACTTGGCGCTCAACTTGACGGACAATGGACACCGGGTGCTCGGCTATGACCCGGGCAACGTGTCGACGAGTCAGTTCGAGACGACACAGTCGCTTGAAGAAGTAATCGAAGGATTGAAGGCGCCGCGTGTCGTCTGGGTGATGGTGCCGGCGGGCGACGTGACGGAGCACGTCTTGAACGACCTGCATGCGCTCTTGTCACCGGGGGATATCGTCATCGACGGCGGGAACTCGAACTATAAGGAGTCGATGCGACGGGCCGAGCACTTCAAAGACAAGCTCATTTACTTCTTTGACGTCGGGACGAGTGGCGGCATGGAAGGGGCGCGGCACGGTGCCTGCACGATGATCGGCGGGGATTTGGAGGCGTTCGGCAAGATCGAAGAGTTATTCCGCGACGTGTCGACGGACAACGGTTATTTGTATGCGGGGCCGAGTGGCAGTGGCCACTTCTTGAAGATGATCCATAACGGCATCGAGTACGGCATGATGCAGGCGATCGCCGAAGGATTCGAGATTCTCGAGAAGAGTCCGTTCGAGTATGACCACGAGCAAGTCGCGCGCGTCTGGAACCACGGCTCGGTCGTCCGCTCGTGGCTCATGGAATTGACCGAGAGCGCATTTCATAAGGACGCGAAGCTCGACGCGATCAAAGGCGTTATGCATGCGTCAGGGGAAGGCAAATGGACGGTCGAGACGGCACTCGAGTACGGGGTGCCGGCGCCGGTCATCGCCATGTCACTCATGATGCGACAACGTTCACTCGAAGAAGATACGTTCTCCGGAAAAGTCGTCGCGGCGCTCCGGAACGAGTTCGGCGGGCATGCGGTGGAGAAAAAATAATTGCAGTAAGCGTCGATCGAGTCGAACTCGGGCGACGTTTTTTTGTACTGGGACAGTTATCCGCTCGTCTCGTTGTGAACAAACGTTGATATGAATGGAACATCTATACATTCGGTGATTAAATATACTAATTTCTGTAAAACTCTTTTCGCTTCAGCAGACGTATGATGAAAGAGCAGCATATCTTGTGACACAGAAGGAGCCGGCATGATACGTAAACTACCGGATTATAAACATTTATATCCCGAAAGAGCTTTATTAGCCCGGAGACAGGCCAGTATTTCGTCGACAGACAAATGATTGGCGCGATTTGGATGCTTGCTTTATCAGTCTCGTCCAGCAAGCGTTTCATGCTTCCGAACATGGCGGTCTGTTCTACTTTCAGGCCTATGCCATCCCTGCTACCCGAGCCCATTTCCTTCCTCAGGCTCCGACGAACAGCAGAGGATGGTAGCGGTGTCGAGATGATCGTGATTTATCAAAAGGGAATGAAGAACATTTATGTCACGCTCCGTGTTGATCAAGTCATAATGCGTGCGAGGATGGCCTGGCTGTCGAACGGGATCATGGTCCTCCTAATCGGACTCGGCTGTGAATTGGTTACACTTGGAGCCACGCTGGGTCGGGGAAGACTTCATCGATGACATCTCGATTTGGTTGTTAGAACATTTTCGCAAGCTAGAGCCTAAAGTGCGCTTCTAACAAGAACAGCCCCTCATGTCTAGGGGCTGTTCTGCTGCAGTCTACTCCATCACATTACCTTCCGCCGGGATTGGCGTTTGCTTCAATAGGTTCGCGAAATCGTAGAGGTGGTACGCCGTGACACGCCCGTTCTTTTTCGTGAAGACGTTGTCGCGCCCAGCATCGATGTACGAGTCACCCGGACCGGCCTCACCGACCCAGTACGTGTCAACGTTCGGCGGGACAGGCTACTTTTACTCGTCCTGCAGTTCAGCCAATCTGATAAAATTAGAAAGCAAATTGCTGAAACGAGTATCTTGATGGATTGTTTCATGAAGTTCAGCAGATATTCTCACAAAATTGCTGTTCCCAATGTTGTATAGTACTTCCTCGTCAAAGTCATTCAATACTAAATACAACAAAAAATCTTTTACATTTCGCGTAGCAATGATACCTTCCTCAAAAAATGCATTGTATAGAATACGGGCATCGGAAGTTCGAAGGTATTCAGCTTTTACCCCTGTTTCTTGTTCAAACTTCTCTCGGTAATGCTTAGAAATAAAAGCACTCATAAGCCGAAGATGTTGTTCCATTTCTGAACTTAGTTTGCTTGAAGATTGCGTGCATTGGTTAATTAACCTAGCAATCTTTCGCATTTCACTTGTTCGCAAACCTTTTGCAACCATTTGAACCATCAGTTCGAGTTTTACTTCATCAGGAATTAACAAAATCGCTTTCTCGTCATCCACCATTTTCCGAAAAAATTCTTTCGCTTGCTTACGTCTAGTTTTAGTTGCTTCGTCATTCCCTGGCGCACTAGCATCTCGAAATATATTTGTATCTACAATATACTTATGCATCTTGCAAAGATTTCTCATCTTTCTCAGCAAGTTTCACCATAGCAGACGCCACTTTTTCACTAGATTCTCTCAAAAGCTGATATTTCATGACCAACTCTTCAAAGCGAGGATGTGTCATGAATTGATTGGCAGGAATCCGCCACTTACCTTTTCCATTCAACGTACGATGAGCTAGAATCTCGCCGGTCATACATTTTCTTCGGACCATTTGGGGAGATACTTCAATTAGTTGCGCCACTTCTGAAACAGTCAAGTGTTCAGGAACGGCCTCAAGCGCATTTTTCGGTAGGGCATACTTGTGAATCAGTTGAATATCTTCATCAGTCAAATCTAGGTCTATCTCTTTTTCCATCTCTTTTAAGCGATTTATCGCTCTGCCAATTGACGCCCGAAGCCGTAAACGTTCACTCGTCAAATCTTTAGTCGTCTCAATAACTTTGAATTGTGGATCATCTTCAATAATTTGAAAGAGCATATCCATCAATTTCTTTTCCATTCTAATCACTCCTTTTTCGAAATAAATGAAACAAACGAAACAAACGAAACCTAATACTTATTATAGACCCCATTACAAAAAGTATCAAATGCCTCTCTATTCTCAGAAATATGTGCTTTCCCTCATTATCAATAATGGATGTTGTCTGATACAAAAAAGACGGCCGAGGCCGCCTTTTCACTCCATCATATTCCCTTCAGCCGGAATCGGCGTCTGCTTTAACATATTGGCGAAATGATACAAGTTGTACGCCATAACACGACCGTTTTTTCTCGTGAAGGCGTTATCGCGGCCGGCATCGATGTACGAGTCACCTGGACCGGCCTCACCGACCCAGTACGTGTCGACGTTCGGTGGGACGGTGAAGCCGATATGGGACAGCCCATATAAGATGGATGCACAGGCGTGCTTCGCTCCGTCCTCGTTCCCCGTCACAACGACACCGCCGACTTTGTTGTAGTAGATAGCCTGTCCTTTGTCGTTCGTCAAACGGCTACCACCATATAGCCGCTCAATGACTTGCGTGGCGACGCTACTCTTCTCGCCGAGCCAAAGCGGTGTACCAACGATGAGGATATCGGCCGCCTTCACTTTCTCGAAGATTTGCGGCCACTCATCCCCGTCCCCTTCATCTTCCGTCACCCCGAACGCGACATTGTAGTCGACGACCCGGACAATCTCCGAGTCGACCCCGAGCTTATCGAAGTGCGGGATGATATCTTTCATGAGCCCTTCCGTGTGCGAGGTCGTGTCCCCGCCCTTCAAAGAACAGTTCAAGAATAAGGCTTTCATCGAATCCCTCCTTAAGTAATCAACAGTTAGGTGTTCCCGGTGAGTAAGAAGCTTAATCTTGTCGACAGGTCTGTCTCCACATGGGAAAATGAGGATAAAACAGATTCGGGAGGTCCAGCCAATGACACGCTTCATCCATATTGCCGATTTACACTACGCGAGACATACCGGGAATGCCATCACGGCCGAACGGACGAGTTTTGACGTCCAATCGGAGAAACTCGCCCAACTCGCTGACGTGATTCGGGAAGAGTCCATCAAGGCCGTCCTCATCGCCGGCGACATCGAAGTGAGCGACCCGGAAGATTTTGTCCCGTATTTAAAGACGTGGACCGCTCTCGGCGCATCCGTCTATGTGGTATATGGAGACCATGATCTCAATCGGATCGCTTACGACGACTGTTGGCTTCAGATGGAGCATGTGCATAGCTTCCTTCAACCTGGTTACATCTTCGATGAAGCGCTAGGTGCCGGAATTTAAGGACTCAGTTGCGAGACGAACCAAGCCGGATTAAAGGAAGAGTTCGCGCACACCCCTTTACGGGACGACCCGTATCCGAACATCTTCCTCAGTCACGGTAGCCGTGACCAGTTCCCTGCATCTGTCGTCACCAGACTCGGTTTCAGGTACTATGCCCTCGGACACCACCATCGCTATGAATCAATCCATCGAGGCGGAGCAAACCTCGTCTACCCCGGTCATATCTTTTCGGTGTGGGACGGATGCGGCAAAGCGTGGCCGACCGGCTATGTTATCGGCGAAGTCACGCCTACTGGCATCACCCACGAGTTCCGCACGTTCAAAGGACCGGAAACGCGACGAATCAGCTTCAACCCGTTCCTTCGAGACGGCTCGCGCCTCTTACTCACACAAGACAATCTTGATGGACCGCCCGAACAATGGGTCGAGGATGATGAGACTGTGCTACGAGAACTCCTCCATACGACGTTGGCCGCCTATCCGGATGACTACTTCGTCACACCGAGCCAGTCGAAAGGTTACCCGACACGCCGCCTCTCGATGACCGGAAGATTGTTGCTTGAAGACGACAAGCGATTCGAAGAATTCTTCGCTCGTAGCTTCAAAGCGAAGAAGACGACCCAATAAAAATGACCCCCGATGAAACCATCGGGGGTCATTTTACAAACATATGTTCGTTTTATGATACAGCGCAAACAAGCGCCTATATATTCGCTTTTTCTATTCTTAGCGTAGCAAATCCCGCAACATAAGTCTATACTTTCTCGTTCCGACTCCCTACAGTAAAGATAGACTCTGGAAAGGAGCACAACGATGGAATCATACCGCTGGGACCTCAACCTGAAGGTCCGCTTGTTCGGCGAAGGCCTGTTCAACCTGTTGTTTTGGATGTACTTCCCGTTCATCACCGTCTATTTCGCCCAGGCGCTCGGCGTCGAGCTGGCCGGTCTGCTCATGGCCGTGCCCCCGCTGTTCCTCCTCGTCGGCAGTTTGATTGGCGGTTCGCTCGCGGACGAGATCGGACGCCGCCCCGTCATGCTCGTCGGGACGTTCGCACAAGGATTCTTGTTCGCCGCCTTCGCCCTGTCGACGAACGCCTACGTCGATTACATCACCTATATCGGCATCGGTTTCATGGGCGCCATTTATAAACCGGCGAGCTCGGCCATGGTCGCCGACCTCGTGCCGACCGAACATTTACGGGACGTATTCGCGACGTTCATGGCGTCAAACAATATCGGCGCCGTGCTCGGTCCAATCCTCGGGGCCGTGCTCTTCTTCGAACATCGTCAGGCGCTCCTCCTCGGTTGCGCCGTCGCCCTGTTCGGATACGGAGTGCTGCTCGCAGCGCTCACCCGTGAGACACGGCCGGGCTCGACCGGGAAGACGGTCGCCAAAACATTCCGCACCCAAGGAAAATCGTATGCGACGATTTTGTGCGATCCGTTGTTCCGGCTCTATTTGATTGCCGGGGTGTTCGCCTTAATCCCGATCATGCAGCTCGACGTCTATCTGCCGGTCTATTTGATTGAACAGGCACCGGCCATGTCCGACGTCTCGAACACGGTTCTGTTCGGTTGGCTCGTCGCTTATAATGGGCTCTTGTTCGTCGTCTTCATCATTCCCGTCACGCGCGTGTTCCGGACGTGGGACGAATGGCGCGTCTTCCTGCTGTCGACGTTTCTCGCCGGCTTCGGGACGTTCCTCGTCGCCTTCTCATCGAACATCTGGTATTTGCTCGTCGTCACGACCGTGTTCACGTTCGGCGAGTTGATCCGCTCTCCGGTCAGCCAGAGTTTCGTCAGCCGCTACGCACCGCCCGAGTCACGTGGCCAATACCTCGCGGCCGATACCCTTCAAAACACGATTGGCAAGTTCCTCGCGCCGGTGACAGTGCTCGTCTCGGGCTTCGTCTCCCCGATTGCCGTCTTCACGCTCATCTTTCTGTCGGCGCTGATCGGAATGGGCCTGTATGCGAAACTGTTTCACCAGCTCACACAACAAGACGGATGACCACGATCATCCGTCTTTCGTCTGTGCAAACAATTCCTCACCCCGTCTCACACGACCGTCCGGGTATTTATAGGCGATGTGCTCGAGTGACAGCTTCGTCGGCGTATCGAGACCGGCTGCAGCCGTCATGTTATATAGTCCCTCCCGGAGCGAAATGATATAGTTCGTCACCCGATAGCTCTTCTCGTCGACGACGAGGGCACGTTGCAATTTCGGGTCGGTCGTCGCGACGCCGACCGGGCAACGGTTCGTATGACACACTTGCGCCTGGATGCACCCGACGTTGAACATGAGTCCGCGGGCGATATTGACGCAGTCGGCCCCGAGCGCGAGCGCGACGGCGATCTTGTCGGCCGTGACGAGCTTGCCGGAAGCGAACAGTTTGATGCGGTCCCGCAATCCATGTTCGACGAGCAGTCGATGCACATACGGGAGCGCCGCCTTCAGCGGCAGACCGACCTTATCGGCGAGTTCTTGGTACGTCGCCCCGGTCCCGCCTTCCCCGCCGTCGACCGTGATGAAGTCAGGATGTCGACCGGACGTCGTCATCTCGTTGACGAGCGCCTCGAAGTCTGAGAGTCGGCCGATGACGAGCTTCATGCCGACGGGTTTGCCACCGATCGCGCGCAGCCGCTCGATAAACGCCAACAGCTCTGTATCCGTTTTGAACTCGGAGAAGCGGTTCGGGCTGGCGATGGTCACGCCGGCCTTCACGTTCCGGATGCGGGCGATCTCTTCGGTCACTTTCTCCCCCTCGATATGGCCGCCTCACGTCTTCGCGCCTTGGGCGAGCTTCAATTCGAAGGCACGTACTTGAGGGATCTTGCTCTTTATTTTGAACGCCGTTTCGGAGAACGCTCCGTCCTCCGTCCGTACGCCGAACAGCGCCGGCCCGATTTGATAGATGAGGTCGACCCCGCCCTTCAGATGATGGTCCGACAGCCCACCTTCCCCGGTGTTCATCCACGTCCCGCGCGCCCGGTCGAGACCGATCGACAGCGCGGTGATGGCGTTCTCGCCGAGGGAGCCGAAGCTCATCCCGATTTGTCGGATAGAGCACGTTCTGGAGATAGAACCCGCCATTCTCGAAGTCACGCTCCGAACCAAACCCGATCATGCGCGATTTATATTTCCCGGAAATAACGGCGGCCTCGTAATCGTTTCGCGAGAACGGTTTCGCCTCGTTGTCGTTCAAGAACAAGTACTGTCTCATCTCGGGCCCGACCTTTTCCAAAATGTAACGGACCTTGCCGAGGATCGGGAAGTTCCGGAGGACGGAGTGCCCCCGCTGGTGGCGGTCTTTGCGCCAGAAGTAGAAGACGAATAGGAACGGAGCGGCAATCATCGACACGATCAGGACGAGCGCGATGGCGAGCATCATCGTATTCACGGACATGAGGATCGGCCTCCTTCATTCATCGTTTCTATCCGATACCAAGGACCCGTTTCGCCGAAACGAAAAGGCCAGCGCAAGCGCCGGCCCTTCGTTCAATCCTTGATCAATTCCATCGTCTTCTCGACTTTCTCTTTGTCGTGCTTCAATTGTTTCTCGATATCATACGCCATATACATATCGTTTTGAATCATATACTCCGCGATCTCGGCATGGTCTTCGATCGCCTGATTCAATTGCTTCACGAGCACTTTCCGGACTTCCGGTGATGCTGTCTCGGTCACCGCCACCGCATAGGCACGGACGGCCGATTTTGCTGTGATGAGCAGATCGGTCGCGATCAATTCATCACGCTGCTTGCTCGCACGTTTCAAATTCTCTTGGATTCCCATATATGTCTCCTCCTTACGCTTTGTCCGGCAACAGTTGTTTCAGTTCACTGATCGCCTGTTCGGTGTTCTTCAAATGATTGCGAGCGATTTTCTGTAGTTTCTCGTCTTTGATGAGCGGTTCGCTCACATACCCTTTGACGAGCCCCGCTTGTTTCAATGTCAACATCTCGTGAATCTCTAACACTTCATGAATGGCAAGTTTACTTTTAGCCATGTTCCTTCCTCCTTTTTATCGTGTCGAATGGGCGTGTGCCTCTTCTCGTTTATGTTTGAGCAACCAACCGTGGAACACAAACTCGACGACCGCGGTCGCGAGAGCCGTATAGAGCGCGAGCAACACAAAACTCGTCTCTGTCCCGATATCGAAGTCGAGAATCCACAGGAAGAACCAGGTCAAGAAGAAGACGAGACCAAAGTCGGCCGCCGTCGCGACCAGATTTCCGAACTTCCGTAACACGAACATGTCGCCCACCCCATAGGCGATCAGTCCAACCGCGATCGAAATCCATGCGGCATGATACCATGGCACATCAAACCCGAGCGTCAAGATGGCGATAAATACGACAAGCAAAGCTCCTAGTTTGATACTTAGTGCTTTTCCATGATTTACTTGCATCGGTGTTTCCTCCTTCCCCTGGTATAGTGGCGCGCGTACATGTATCTCTTTTCCAACTCTGCTCGCATTGAAACGAATTGTTTTACAATCGTTATATCTTGAACAGAACGAGAGTCGAACAATCTATTCAGAATCGAAGTAGGAACCCCGTTTTCTAATTGAACGGTTCACCTTTATGATTTTCTAGAAACATTTACAGTTCGATGTCAAGCTTTGGACGGGAGTGATTTCACGGCCGGTCCTTCAATCACTTCCCCGCTCGGTTTGAAGCGCGAGCCGTGACATGGGCAGTCCCATGAGCGCTCCGCCTGATTCCAGTTGACGGTACAACCCATGTGCGTACAGGCCGAACCGACGAGCGAGACATGACCGTCAGGATCACGGTAAGCGGCGACGTGTTCGCCGTTATGCTTCACGATCGCCCCTTCGTCGAAACCGAGTTCTTCTAATGCTTTGTCCGCCGGCTTCAATTTGCCTTTGACGAGCTCTTTCGCCACGTCGGCATTCGTCTTGATGAACCGGGCCGCATCCGCGAGCTTCCATTTCGACCGGGTCGGGTCGTACAAGTCCTCATAGCGGTTCGATTGTTTCGTGATCAAGTCGGCGACGAGGCGTGCCGCAACGATTCCCTGGCTCATTCCCCATTTCGAGAATCCGGTCGCGACAAAGACGTGCGGCGTGTCGTTCGTCATCCGGCCGATATACGGCACCTTGTCGAGCGGAATCAAGTCTTGGGCCGACCAGTGATGGGTGAACGTCTCGGCACCGAAATGACGTGTCCCGAACTCCCCTAGTTTATCGTAACAGGTCTGCGTCTCTTGCTTATGACCCGTCAAATGGTTCTCCCCACCGAACAAGGCCATCTTTTTACCGTTCTCAAGTTTGACATGTCGGATTGAACGGCTCGGTTTGTCGACACTGATGAACATGCCTTCCGGGAACGTCTCAAGCTCAGCCGAGACAACGTATGAACGCTCGACCTCCATCTTCGCGAAATATAGTCCTTTGAAATCGTTGAACGGGAAATGCGTGGCGACGACGACGTCTTGTGCCTCGATCGTGTAGCCCGTGATCGTCTCAAGCCGGTTCGGCGTCCCGTATTCGATTCCCGTCACCCGCGTCATCTCATAGAGCGTCCCACCGAGCTCGAGGAAGCGGTCCATCAACCCACGTAAGTACTTGACGGGATGGAACTGGAGCTGGTCGCGCATGACGGTTGCTTTTTTCACCTCGTATGGCAACAGACCGTTCACCTCATCCGTCGCGTCGCCCCCATCAATCCCGAGCTGTTGGTACGCCTCTTCTTCTTTCTCGAGCAGTTTCGCCGAGCTCGATGACGTGAGTGAGTACATGTACGCGTGCTGGCGCTCGAGGTCACAGTCGATGTTCAGCGTGTCGACTTGCTCCTCGAGGAAACGGAGCGCTTCCATATTCGCGTCGTAATAGAGCCGCGCCTTCTCTTCCCCGATCGACTTGACCAGTTCGGTATAGACGACGCCGTGCTGAGCCGACACTTTGGCCGTCGTGTAACCGGTCGTGCCCGTCGCGAAACGGGCCGCCTCGACCAAGACGACTTGCTTCCCTCGTTCGACCAACTGAAGTGCGGCGAGTACCCCGACGATGCCGGCCCCGACCACGACGACCTCGGTTTGGACGTTTTTGTCGAGCGGCTTCAACGTCTTCACTTCGACGTCGCGCCAAAATGACTTCGGAAAATCTTGTAACATGCGTGTCCCTCCTCCATATCGATTCACGTGTTTTGAATGCATGGTTGAATTACCCTTCATTTGCGGATAGAAAACAAAAAAAAGACCTCGTTCAGGTCTCTTCCTCTGTCGGGATGACGATTTCATCAAATTGTTGGTCACGGCAGAGCGTGATCGCCTGCATCGCAAGCTGATAATCTAACTCCGGCAACGTAATCAACTCGGCCGGCAGCACCCATTCTTTATTGTTGTATAGATGGATGACGAGTTTGACGAGGACGAGCGTCGGTTTCTCGAACGAATGATTGTCGATGATCGTCGCGGTGCGGATTCTCCCCGCCTCTAAATCAATATAGGGAAGAAACACGTCACGGACGCGCTCGTTGCCGGCGATGACATACAAGGCAGAAAAGTATTCGTTCCCGACGGCCCCCGGGTCCGTCAGCTGCCTTACCAACCGTTTGAACACGTTATAGTGCTCGGTTGATATGAAATCAATCCTGTTCATAGCTAATTCCTCTCTCGTCTCTGTCTTTTTTGACTCAGTGTATATTAATTCCACGATTTGGTGAACGATAACCCTGTTCCGAGTCATTTCAAGACTTCTTTTCAAAAGAATACCCCCGCCTGTATCTTCCAAATCTTTTCAAAAATTTAGGTTTTCAATCTTTTCGAGAGTGGAACTATAACTTTGTCGTGCATTTACCAGTTGTACAAAAAAAGGAGGAGTTCTATGTTTCGCCATCAGAAGGAATTGCAGTTCGAAGTAAAAGTCGATCGTCCCGATCCGCAGCTCGCCCGTCAAATCCAAGAAGTGCTCGGCGGTCAATTCGGGGAAATGACCGTCATGATGCAGTACTTATTCCAAGGCTTCAATTGTCGCGGGGAAGAGAAGTATAAGGATATGCTCATGGACATCGGGACCGAGGAGATCGGTCACGTCGAGATGCTATGTGCCCTCATCTCGCAACTGCTCGACGGTGCATCACCGGACGACCAGGCCGAGGCAGCGAAAGACCCGGCGACAGCAGCAATCCTTGGCGGGATGAACCCGCAACACTTGATCGTCAGCGGGCTCGGCGGACTACCGACGAACTCGAACGGGGTGCCGTGGAACGGGTCGTACATCGTCGCGAGCGGGAACTTGCTCGCCGATATGCGCTCGAACTTACATGCCGAGACGCAAGGACGTCTCCAAGTCGCTCGTCTATATCATATGACGAAAGACGAAGGCGTCCGCAAAGTGTTCCGTAAGATGCTCGCCCGTGACCGTTACCACCAGTACCAATGGATGGCAGCAATCGATGAGCTTGAAGAGAAGAACGGCGTCATCGTACCGGCGAGCTTCCCGGCGAAGGACGAGAAAGAAGCTGAAAAGCACGGCCTCGAATTCTGGGACTTGTCAGAAGGCAACGAGTCGAGCCAAGGCAAGTGGGCGACCGGCAGCGCGCCGGACGGTGCGGGCGACTTCGTCTACTTGAGCGACCCGGCCCCACAAGGCCAGAAACCGGTCATGGACATCCCGGACAAGACGCTCCATCACGATTTGGATGCCCCGGCGGGCGGTGTCGAAAAAGTCGTCAAGAAAGTCGCAGATCAAATCAAAGGGAAATAAGAACAAGGCTGGCCCGAGGGTCAGCCTTTTCACATGCGCCGGAGCGAGATGGCTTCGCGCATCTTTTGGAGCGATTCTCTTCCCTCTTCCCCACGTCGCATCATGACGACGGTGAACAAGGCGTCAATCAGACTGAGCTCGGCGATGCGGGAGGCGAGCGCCTCGGAGCGGAACTCCGTCTCTTGCGATACGGTATAGAGGGCGACGTCACACAGTTTCGACAGCGGTGACTTCGCATAGTTGGTGATGGCAATCGTCGGGACACCGCGCTCATTCACCACTTTCGCCACATCGAGCGTGTCTTTCGAGGCACCCGAGTGTGAGATGAGGACGGCGACGTCCTCGTTCGTCAATTGCGACGCCGACATGAGCTGCATGTGCGACTCCAAGTTCGCCGTGACGAGCAATCCGCTCCGGATGAACTTGTGATACGCATCGAGTGCGATGACGGCCGAACCCCCGCTCCCGAAGAACTCGATGCGACGGGCGGACAACAGCAGTTCGACCGATTTGTCGAGCGTGGCCGCATCCAAGATTTGTCGTGTCGCCTCGAGCGTCTTCACGTTCGACGTGAAGATTTTCTCAGCAATCTCATGCGGTGTGTCCTCGTTCGAGATGTCTTCATGAATGTCTTGGAGCGGTGCGACGACATCGGTGGCGAGCGCGATTTTCAGCGCCTGATAGCCTTTAAAACCGACGCGTTGGCAGAAGCGGAACACGGTCGACTCGGCGACGTCTAGGTCGTCGGCGACTTGGTTGATCGTATGGTGGATGATGCGTTCGGGCTGTTTCAAGATATAGTCGGCGATGCGTTGCTCTTTCTTGCTCAGTGTCGAGTAGGCGCCACGGATGCGGGCCAGGCCATTCATCGTTTCCATATGTCTCACCCTTTTTTTCTTTTAACGATACCGTTTCGAAAAAAATTCCGCAATCAAAGACCGAGTATTCCATCTCATAATGTGCCAATTAGTGGGCTACCTTTTTAATAAAAAAATACAACGAACCCCCCTCGCTATATATAGCAAGGGGGGTTCGTTAAAAAACATAGCCATATTAAAGAAAACTTTAGCCTTACGAATAATTATTAATATCTCTTTCCTAATGCTTCAAGCTCTCTAGCTTTCATTCTCGCAAGGGAGCGTTCTACATTTCCTCTCGCAATGCGCTTATGTGGATTACGAGTAGGTACTTTTATACGCTGGAGATCCGACATATTCTGAGACGATTGATCAATCCTTCTTTTCTCTGAAGACTTTGTCGCCGAAGTCATATTTCCCCACTCCTTCATAATTAATTCTTTCCCTATTCTATCATTTTTTATTCAACATCTTCAACGTCAATACTTGATACGTTGAATTCATCGTCCCTTTCCTCAACATCAATTCCTTTCAGTATCTGTTTTTGAATCCACATATCTGCAGTTCGAAGTAAATTTTGAATAATTGGAGTGTTTGCTCCCGTTGCTCCAAATTCTTGATTCGACGCTAATAGAAATAGAAGACTATGATACTCACCGGAGTATACAAAAAACATATAAGACTCCGAAGATTCTGTTAGCTTATTTCTACCAAAAAAATTTTTTGTGGTTGAAAATGTAAAAGGAGGTTGTTTCATAATTTCAATACTCGAACCTTCGGCTAATTTTTTGAAGAAATGAGACTTGCGCATCCCTAATTGACTGTAAGTAAACGGAAATTGTTTGTACACTTCATTGTAAGCACTCTCGATTCCTTGGATGAGTGGAACATCAGGGTCTATATAATATATATATGATTTGGCTGTAGATTCTTGAATAAAATCTTCTAAATAGTCATTAATAAAACTTACATAGTTTTCTGGGTCAGTAAAATCCATTACTTCTGTTTGGAAAAATTCTTCGTTATCTTCAATTACTTCATTCATTTTATTTAGCTTCGACAATAAATCCTCGTAAGCTCCACGGTTCTTATCAAATGTTTCTTCTACTTGTTCATGCTTTAATTCATTAGTAAGAAACTTAGTAATGTCAGGAGTTTGGAAGATCATTAGGTCTATGATGATGACACTAACTAAAAAAATTGTTAGTTCAGGCACAGTTTCAAATGGGAAATTGTCGAAAATCCATAGTACAACACCTAACAATATTACCCCATAAAAAAACTTACGAATTGCCACACGATTATTTATGTAAAATTCACGTTGAAACATATATATAGGAATCGTTGAAAGAAGAAATAGTAAGCCTATCACTACGATGGTTATTGTTAGCCTTGTTTTTTCCATTGCAAACCACTCCTCTTTGCTTTACTCACTTTAAGTTTACAACGATGCGAAATCAGATACCATAAACGAAAAAAATTCCGCAATCTCTATTGAAAATCGAATTTAATTTGATATTATATTGGAGAGATGGAAAAAAATTCGATTTAGAGGTGACGATATGCAAATCGGTTTGATTGGATTAGGCAAGATGGGATACAACTTGGCGCTCAACTTGAGCGACCACGGTTACACTGTCGTCGGAACGGACGCCGGCAACGTTGAGGCGACATCGAAGTTCGAGATCGTGCCGACGCTTGAAGACGTGATCAACTCGCTCGAGACGCCACGCATCATCTGGGCGATGGTGCCGGCCGGTGACGTCACCGAGACCGTCCTCGCAGAACTCCTCGAAAAACTCGAGCCGGGTGACATCGTCATCGATGGTGGCAACTCGAACTACAAGCTGTCGGTCGCACGCGCCGAACAGTTCAGCGCCAAAGGCATCGGCTTCTTCGACTGCGGAACGAGCGGCGGCACGGAAGGCGCCCGTAACGGTGCCTGCACGATGGTCGGCGGTGATGCCGACGCTTGGCCATTGATCGAACCGATTTTCAAAGACCTCTCGGTCGAGAACGGTTACTTGTATACGGGCCCGGCCGGCAGCGGCCACTTCTTGAAGATGATCCACAACGGCATCGAGTACGGCATGATGCAGGCGATCGCCGAAGGGTTCGACATCTTGGAGAAGAGCCCGTTCGATTACGACTACGAACAGGTCGCTCGCGTCTGGAACCACGGATCGGTCGTACGCTCGTGGCTGATGGAACTCACCGAGAACGCGTTCTCGAAAGACGCGAAGCTCGACGACATCCGCGGCGTCATGCATTCCTCAGGGGAAGGGAAATGGACGGTCGAGACGGCGCTCGAGCTACAGGCGGCGGCTCCGGTCATCGCCATGTCGCTCATGATGCGCTATCGCTCGCTCGAGGACGACACGTTCTCCGGCAAAGTCGTCGCGGCGCTCCGCAACGAGTTCGGGGGCCATGCGGTCGTCAAGAAATAACGGCAAGGAAAAGGTCGGGGGTGGCCTTTTCCTTTGTAAATATTTGTAAACGGTTACACGAAAAATAAAGGGGGAACTACATAATGTCTGGCTCTACACTTATATTGATCGCAGTCGCAGGGATTTTCTTGCTCTTATTCTTAGTCATGCGGACGAAGCTCCACGCGTTCGTCTCACTTCTTCTCGTCAGTCTACTCGTCGGGATCGCGGCCGGCATGCCGCTCGGGGACGTCATCGTCTCGATTCAAAACGGGATGGGCGGCACGCTCGGCTTCGTCGCCGTCGTCGTCGGTCTCGGTGCCATGTTCGGGAAGATGCTCGAAGTATCGGGTGGCGCAGAACGCCTCGCCCAGACGCTCGTCAATAAGTTTGGTGAGGACAAGGCGCAATGGGCACTCGCCATCACCGGCTTCATCGTCGCCGTGCCTGTCTTCTTCGACGTCGGTTTCATCATTCTCGTCCCGATCGTCTACGGTCTCGCCAAAAAGACGGGCCGTTCGCTCCTCTACTACGGGATTCCGCTCCTCGCGGGTCTCGCCGTCACGCACAGCTTCATCCCGCCGACGCCAGGTCCGATTGCCGTCGCCAACTTGATCGGCGCCGAGCTCGGCTGGGTCATCTTGTTCGGGGTCATCGCCGGGATTCCGGCCGCGATTTTAGCCGGACCGATTTTCGGGAAGTATATTGCGAACAAGATTCAAGTCAACATCCCGGACTATATGGAGTTCGAAGAGATCGACACGTCGAAAGAACTCCCGAGCTTCAAGATGATTGTCTCGCTCATCTCGATTCCGCTCGTGCTGATCCTCGCGAACACGTTGTCTGCCGTCTTATTAGAAGAAGGCAACGCTATCCGCACGTTCTTTACGTTCATGGGTCACCCGTTCGTCGCCTTGACGCTCGCGACACTCCTCACCTTCATCTTCCTCGGTACACGCCGCGGTTATACGCGTGACGAAGTCCAAGAGATCGCGACAAAAGCGCTCGAACCGGCCGGGATTATCATCCTCGTCACCGGTGCCGGTGGCGTGTTCAAACAAGTATTGATCGACTCAGGTGTCGGTGACGTGCTCGGGGAAATGATGGCCGGGTCACCGCTTCCAGCCATCGTACTCGCCTTCTTGATCGCGACCGTCGTCCGTGTCGCCCAAGGTTCGGCGACCGTCTCGATGGTCACGGCGGCAGGACTCATCACGCCGCTTCTCGAAATCCAAAATATCACCGGTGCCGCGCTAGGCCTCATCGTCATCGCGATCGCCTCTGGTGCGACCGTCTTGTCTCACGTCAACGACTCGGGCTTCTGGCTCGTCAACCGGTACTTCGGTTTGGACGTGAAAGACACGCTCAAGTCGTGGACCGTCATGGAAACGATTATCGGATTGACCGGCTTCGCGGTCGTCTTCTTGATCAGCTTGTTTATCATTTAAGTTAGGAAGTGATGTGTGTGTACACCATTGGCGTCGATATCGGGACGACGAGCACGAAAGCCGTCCTATTTCATAACCAGCAACTACTCGCGGTACATAATGTGCTGTACCCGCTCCTCACTCCGGACACGGAGACGGCCGAGCAAGACCCGGTCGTCATCTACGGGGCCGTGCTCGAGGCGATTTCCGCCGTCCGCGCCAAAGCCGACGGTCCCGTCCGCTTCGCCTCATTCAGTTCGGCGATGCATAGCTTGATCGCACTCGACGCGTTCGGGCGCCCGCTCACCCACAGCATCACCTGGGCCGACAGCCGGGCCAACCCGTATACGCAAGAGATCAAACGCGAGTTCGATGCGAGCGCGCTCCATATGCGCACCGGCACACCGGTCCATCCGATGGCGCCACTGTCGAAACTGCGTTGGCTGAAAGCGGAACATCCGGACGTGGTCGACCAGGCGGCCAAGTTCGTCTCAATCAAGGAGTACGTCTTCTATCGCCTGACCGGTCGTTTCGTCATCGACCATTCGATCGCCTCGGCGACAGGGTTGTTTAATTTGAAGAACTGCGACTGGGATGCGGAGGCGCTCGACATCGCCGGGGTCACGCCGGAACAACTGTCCGAGCTTGTGCCGACGACGGAGATTGTAACGCTGAAATCGGATGTTGTTGAGACGCTCGGCTGGGACTTCCCGCTCGTCATCGGGGCGAGCGACGGGGTGTTGTCAAACCTCGGTGTCGGGGCGTTCGAACCAGGCGTCGTCGCCGTCACGATCGGGACGAGTGGCGCCATCCGTACGGTCGTCCGCGAGCCGGTCGAGGATCCGAAAGGACGTATCTTCTGTTATGCTTTGACCGACAAGCATTGGGTCATCGGCGGACCGGTCAATAACGGCGGCATCATCTTGCGCTGGCTCCGCGACGAGTTCGCGGCGAGCGAAGTCGAGACGGCGAAACGGCTCGGCATGGACGCCTATGACGTGTTGACGCGCATCGCCGAGACGGTCAAGCCGGGCTCGGACGGCCTGTTGTTCCACCCGTACTTGATGGGTGAACGGGCGCCGCTCTGGGACTCGAACGCACGTGGTTCGTTCTTCGGCTTGAGCATCCACCATAAGCGCGAGCACTTCATCCGCTCAGTGCTCGAAGGTGTCATCTTCAACTTATATACGGTCATGCTCGCGCTCGACGAATTGACGGGTGCGCCGAACCGGATTCACGCGACGGGCGGCTTTGCCCAGTCGAGCCTATGGCGCCAAATGATGGCCGACATTTTCGATACGCCGGTCGTCGTTCCGGAGAGCCATGAAAGCTCGTGTCTCGGTGCCGTCATGCTCGGCGAGTATGCGTTCGGCGACATCGACGACTTCACGGCCGTGCCGCAAGTGACGCATGAACATAAGCCGAACATGGAGGCGACGACCGTTTACCGGGAGTTGCTGCCGATTTACATCCGCTTGTCGCGACACCTCGCGGAAGAATACGAGGCCATCTCAGATTTTCAGCGGAAGCATGTATAAGACAAGCCGAGTCCTTCAAGAGCTCGGCTTTTTGATGGGTTCAGTTGGAGGTGCTAGAATCTATTCATCGTCAGAGTACAATCATTTGCTGAATAACTAGATGATTAAAGGATGTTGGATTGCTTATATGAAAAATATAAATAGGTTTGAACTTGTCGTAGCTTACCTAAGAATCGTTTATTTTCGTAATACGTTAAAGAGGAGGGAGTAATCAGATGGCTATTGCGATCTGATATATTATTGCAGGTATAGGTGCATTTGTGGCTTATTGGTTTAGTACGGGAGAGTCGAGAAAGACAAAATTTAAAACATGGGGCATCGCTCTGATGCTTCCCATTTCACCCGCTTTAGCTTTTTCGATCGGACTCTCCTATGCAATCAGTGTCGAAAATGCTTGGGCTGGATTAATCATGTGGCTTATCTTCCCCTTTATTTTCTTCATCGGACTCACTCTATTGTTACTCGGCATTTTCAAAAAAGAAAAAGAAATCGTTTGAGTGATGTAGACAAAGTATCTTTCAATCTTACAAGATATAAATGCGATTGAAGGGAGGAAAGAAATTGAATAAAGCGTTTTTAATTATCATTAACATCGTCACTGGATTAGTCGTTACCGCGATCACTATTTTCGCTCTTGGAATAAGTGGCATGGCAGAAGGGTCTCAACCCGCGTCTAGCTACTACTGGTTGCTGCTATTCGGGGTATGGTTTATTGGTTTAGTCATGCAGTTGAAACAGGCAACTAGAGTCATCGGTTTAGTCGTTACCTTTCTTCCAATCCTCTACTTTGTATCCCGTTTTGCATTTGAATTTTTATAACTTTTGGTCTGTCACCATAACGTGGAATTACTCAAACGTTACGGTAACGGATCATTTTTTATGCCTTCTCATATGTCACCATGACGAACTGTCCCGACGCGCGTTGGCTCGTCAGTTTCAACTTCGTCTCTTTCGTGCCTTCCGGGAAGAGGGAAATCCCTTCGCCTAATACGACCGGGGCGATGGCGATCTCATAGCTGTCGATCAAGTCATGCGCCATCGCGGCCTTGATGATTTCGCCTCCACCGACGAGCCAAATGTCTCCGTCGATGTCTTGCTTCAATCGTTCGATGAGCTGTTCGATCGGCTCGTCCGTGAACGTGACGTGCTCGGCTTCCCGGTCCGGACTCCGCGTCAAAATGTAGTTCGGGATGTTCGCGTACGGGTAATGGTTGTCCTCGAGCCGGAGCACTTCCTCGTACGTCTTACGCCCCATGATAACGGCACCGACCGTTTGGAAGAAGTCGGCGTAGCCGTTGTCCCCTTGCCCAACGACTTCGAACAACCAATCGAGTTGGTCGTTCGTGCGGGCGATTTTTCCGTCCAAACTTGTCGCGATATATAAGACGACGTTTGACATGGTGAATTCCTCCTTGATTCGTGATACATTCAGCTTACTCAATCAACACGACAAAACTTGACGGGAATTGATGAGATGAAAAAACGACATCTGCACTTGATTCGATTGTTGAACCGGGGAAGCCGGTTTACGGCGGATGAACTCGCCCATGAGACCGGCGCTTCGATTCGAACGATTCAGCGCGACATGCTGACGCTCGAGGAACTCGGCTATCCGATTTGGAGCGTCCCTGGAACGGGTGGCGGTTATGAAATGTTGCCGAATCGGCTCTTGCCCCCGCTCCAGCTCCGAGAACAGGAAGCGGTTGCGCTCTACCTCACCCTCAAATGGATGGAACAAATTCCGGACGTGCCATTCGGTGACATGCGGGACACGCTGTCCGATTGGTACGTGAACGAATTGCCGCACGACCTCGAGACGAAAATCGGTTGGCTCGAAAAGAACATCCTTTGGCTCGGGAATAAGACCGTCCCGTCGGCCCCGTTCACGAAAGACGTGTTTCAGGCGGTCGAGCAACGGCGGAATATCGAGATGACATACGCGACGACGAAAGGATCACGCACGTTCACCGTCGCTCCGGTCGGGATGGCGCTTCTCGATCTGAAATGGTACGTGTACGGCCTCTCGGAGTACGGACTGCGCCAATATCGCATCGACCGGATCGAAGCGATGCGCCTACTTGATGAGACGTTCGAAGCGGACGACTTGGCGATGCTCCTCGAGGCGAGTGATGAACGAATCGGTGTGACCGTTCGGCTCACCATCACCCCGCTTGGCCGTCGTCTACTTGAAGACGTATTACCCGATATCGGCGAAAAGAATGAGTGGGACGTACCGGAAGCCGAGCTCCCGTTCTTGTCGCGACAATTGCTAGCGGCCGGGGCGGAAGTCGAGGTCTTAGAGCCGACTGAACTGAGAGAGATGATGCGGGAGCACGCCGAAAGGTTATGGGATATGTATGAATAAAAAATGGGCTCATACCGGGAAAGGTGTGAGTCCATTTTAAATTGATTTTTGTTGAAGCTGACGAACTGAGTCAAAGAGCCGCTCGGCATTTTTAGGACTCTGCAACAGATACATCGTCTCCATCAATTGATTGTATTCTTGCTCGGACATGATGACGGCATTGCGACCATTCTTTCGGACGATGGTCATCGTTTCACTATTTTCGTGCACTTGATTCAAGACTTGCTTCAAGTTGTTTCGAGCTTTTTCAAAAGAGATAGCAGCCATGGTCATATCCCCTATTTAAAAGATTTTGTATCTATATTATACCCGAATCAGTATAAGGCATACTTGAAACAGGGACTAACACTTTAAAAGGATGAATCCTTTGGCTTATACGATTATTGTAATTTAATGGTAAATTAAAATTACTCATTCTAACAGTATAGGAGCGCTACCATGACTACTAAGCTATCATTCTTCACGCTATTCGTCTCCATCAGTGTCATCTCATTGTTCACTATCATGGTGTACCTCAACGTCTCGACGCTCGAACTAAACGAGACGATCGGATCAGGGCTGTTCTATCTAAAAGGCTACTATGAGGAAGGCAATATGATTGTCACCGAGCAAGGCATCGGCGTCATCACGTTACCACTCGCTATCGGGCTCGTCGCATCGACACTCATCAAGCTCGTCCATAATTATAAAGCACCGTCGTTCATGAACTGACAACACGCCCTTCAATCTGAGGATTGAGGGGCTTTTCTACGACTATCCCCTGCTGGTGATGCACGGTACACTAAGAGGACACAGGAGGGATTCATGATGATATTTACGACGACCCGCTGCCTCATCCGACCGTTCGAGCAACATGACATTGAACCGTTCATGGCATATCGGAACGACTTGGAATGGATGCAGCACCAATCGTTTAAAGGGTTGACTTACGAAGCATACGAACGCTCTTTACTCGGTGATCAGGCTATCGCTCAAGGCATGCAACTCGCCATCAGCGAACAAGAGACGCATGAATTGATTGGCGATTTGTATGTACAGCAAGAGGAGACGACGTATTGGATCGGCTACACGATCTCACCCCGACACGCTCGCCAAGGCTATGCGTCCGAAGTTGTGTCTGGTTTAATTCGTCACTTGTCCGACCGAGGAGCCGAGATAATCAAAGCCGGCGCCCTTCCGACGAACGAGGCCTCCATCGCCCTCTTGAGAAAGTTGAACTTCGTCTATGTCACGATGGAAGACGACGAACAGATTTATCAACTCAACCTCTTGCCAAACAAAACAGGCACGTGACCGGATCGGTCGCGTGCCTGTCAGCGGTCAATGACAATCGACAACTTATAATTGACGTACTTACTGAGCCCGTCCAAAAAGGCGTTCAGCTCTTGGTTCGACGGGAATCGGCACTCCAAGACGTAACAGCCGTCCCCGCTCACCTTGTAGTTATTGCGGACGTACGGCCGGTGCTCCTCGAGGAATAGGAGATACGGGTCGTGGAACGTGCTCGACGTAAAGATGGTGATCATCGCGTGGACCGGTAACCCGAGCTTGTCCTCGTTCACGCGAATCGTATATCCTTCGATGATACCGAGGTCTTCGAGCTTCTTGACGCGCGTCGCCGTCGCCTGCCCGGTCAAGTGCACGTGTGCCCCGAGTTCTTTCATCGTTATCCGGCTGTTCGCCTGTAGCGCCTCGATGATGAGGCGGTCAGTTGGATCGAGCATGGGTGACTCCTTTCACGATTCAAGCCAATCCGTCCAAACACTTGATTCGTGTAATGTATGAAACGACGGCTGCTTGTTAAACTGTACATACATTATAGCTAAAAGGAGAGATTTTTCTATGCACGTGCAACTGATCCGTAATGCCACACTCCGCGTTGAATACGCCGGAAAGACGTTCCTCATCGACCCGTTCCTCGGGGAGAAGGGCGCCTATCCCCCGTTCCCGAACTCGGAACGGCAAGACGCTAATCCATTGGCCGACCTGCCAATCGCGATTGACGACATTCTGACAGGCATCGACGCCGTCATCTTGACCCACTTGCATCTCGACCACTACGACGAGGTCGCCAAACAAGTTCTTCCGAAAGCGATCCCGCTCTTCGTGCAAAACGAGGACGATTTGACTGTCATCGAAGGCGACGGCTTCACGAACGTGACCGTGTTGAGCGACACGACAGCGTTCGAAGGAATCAGCCTCACGAAGACAGCAGGGGAGCACGGTCGCGGACCGATTTTAGAAATGGCCGGTCTCGTGTGCGGTGTCGTCTTCACCCACCCTGCGGAACAGACGCTCTACGTCGCCGGGGACACGGTCTGGTATGACGAAGTCGCCAAGACGATTCAAGCGCATCAACCAGCAGTCATCGTCGTCAACGCCGGGGACAACCAATTCGTCGAAGGCGGGTCGCTCGTCATGAACGAAGAGGACGTCCGCCATGTGCATGAGGCGGCTCCAGCCGCGACGATTATCGCGGTCCATATGGAAGCGGTCAACCATTGGAAGCTATCGCGTCCTGATTTACGTGCTTATGCGGCATCACACAACTTCGCCGATCAACTCATCATTCCTGAAGACGGCGAGATGATTTCACGCTAACGAAACGATGCCCCTGACCTCCCACGTCAGGGGCATTTTTAGCTTCATCTTTGACTTCTGTTTGTGATATTCTATGCTTCATACCGATGCCATGTCACCCGTTTTTTGCCTCGAGGGAGTTTTATGAGAATGAAGAAACGCGTCATTTTGCTCATGTCCATCTTTTTGTTAATCAGCTCCCTCACACAGGCGGCGATTCCGAAACCGAAAGCTTATAACGACCGCAACCTCATCTACTTGACGCTCGATGACGGACCGAACCGGAAGACGGGCGCGCTGCTCGATGTCTTGAAGAAGCATCGGGTGAAGGCGACCTTCTTCATTCTTGGGAAGAATATCAAGGGCAATGAGCACCTCATCCGACGCATCGTCGCCGAAGGCCATCTCATCGCCTTGCATGGGATGACACACGTGCGCGAGGAGTTTTATGCGTCGCCGATGACGGCCGTGCGTCAAATGAAGGACGTGCAACGTCTCATATATGAAGTGACAGGCATCCATACGAACATGGCCCGTACGATTTACGGTAGTGACGCAGGCATGACGCCTGCGCATTGGCAAGCGATGGACGAGGCCGGTTTCGAGATTTGGGACTGGAATGTCGGCAGTCTCGACCATATCTATAAGAAAGACAACGCTCCGATCGAGCAGCGTGTGTTCAACCGGCTCGAGGCGAATTACGAGATGAATATCGCCTCCATCATCTTGGCACACGATCACTCGATGACACCGAAAGCGCTCGATACGATTATCCGCTATGCGAAAGAACGCGACTATGAGTTCCGGACGTTAGAAGGGGTACATCCCGCGTACAACTTTTTCAATCCGTGGGAACCGAATGAATAAGAAAACGCTGAGTCGCGCGACTCAGCGTTTTTACTTACATCTCGAGTTCTGTGAACGCGAGCGGGACGAGCTCCTCAAGCGTCACTTCTTTCACGTCGGCGTTGCCGTTCGTGAGCAACACTTTGAAGTCCGGGTCGCCGAACTCGACGAGCACTTGGCGGCAGATGCTGCATGGCGGCAAGAAGTCGACCGTGTCACCTGACACCGCGACGGCTTCGAAGTCACCTTTTTTATACCCTTGCGCGACCGCTGTGAAGATGGCCGTACGCTCGGCACAGTTCGTCGCACCGAACGAGACGTTCTCGACGTTGACGCCGTCGATGACCGTACCGTCCTTCATGAGAAGCGCCGCTCCAACGCGGAAGTTCGAATACGGCGAGTAGGCGTTCTCTTTCACTTGGCGGGCACGCTCGACTAGTTGTTGTTGGTTCATGGGATCATGGTCCTCTCTGACTCGAAATGAACTGATGCCAGTTCCCGGCCTCTCTTTTTGGGCAGGATTTTTAGCATACACCTCAAGCGATAGAGATGTCAACGAAATTTTGTTGACGCTTTCACTTGAGTCTTAACATTCTCGCCAACTGCTCGTTCATCTCGTCCGGGGTGGCCGCAAAGTCGTGTTCGGCCCAATGGATGATCATCCCGACGATGGCATTCGCTTGATACGAACAGAACAACTCATGGTCGATCTCGTCTTGCTTGTGTGACGCCGTGTCACGGAGGAGTAACTTGCGCACTTCGTCGAACAACATGTAATAGTACGCGAGCGGCACATTTTTCGAGAAGACGATGCGATAGAAGTCGACGTACGTCTGGACGTGATGAAAGATACGGATTGTCGACGGTTCGAGCTCGCGCGGATTGAGCAGCTTCACATGACGGTACGGCTCCTCGTACGATTTGGCGAGGTCGGCCGTGATCTCTTGGAAATACTCCTCGAACACGTCCTCGATTCGACCGTAATGAAGATAGAACGTACCCCGATTGACATTAGCCACACGACAAAGTGCTGAAATCGTCACTTGTTCGAGCGAATGATTCTTCAATAATTCGACGAGCGCCTCATGGAGCGCTCGTTTTGTTTTGATGACACGCAAGTCCGGCTTCATGATTCGCACATTCCTCTCAACAGTCATGACCTAAAGTGTTGATTACTCAACAGTTCCTCATTTTTTGATGATTGTAAGCGTTTTCTAAAATTTATTATAATAGTTATTGAACACATGTTCAATAAAAGGAGGAGACAGTCATGCGATTATCGGGGAAAGTGGCAATTGTCACAGGTGCAGCATCAGGAATGGGAAAAGCGATCGCGGAACTATATGCGAAGGAAGGAGCCCGCGTCGTCGTCTCGGATATGAATCTTGACGGGGCGCAGGCCGTCGTTGAAAGCATCTCAGGTGAGGCGTTCGCCATCCAGACGGACGTCACGTCTGAAGAGGCGCTCCAGCAGTTGCTCGACGAGACGGTGAAGACGTTCGGTCAAGTCGATATCCTCGTCAACAACGCCGGCATCATGGACGGGATGGAACCCGTCGGTGAGATCTCGAACGAGCGCTGGGAGAAAATCTTTGCCGTCAACACGGTGTCGGTCATGAAATCGATGCGCATCGCCGTCGATTTGTTCACGAAGCAAGGGCACGGTGTCATCGTCAACAATATCTCGGCCGGCGGTTTGTACGGCGCTCGGGCCGGCGCGGCATATACGGCGTCGAAACACGCCGTCGTCGGATTGACGAAGAACACGGCATTCATGTATGCCGACCAAAACATCCGTTGTAACGGGATCGCACCGGGAGCGGTCGCGACGAACATCGGCTCGACGATGACGAACATGAGCCAGGCCGGGTTCGGTCGCCAGCAACTCGGGATGGCGATCAACCCACGCGTCGGACAACCGGAAGAGATCGCTCAACTCGCCCTCTTCCTCGGCTCGGACGAATCGAGTTTCATCAACGGTCAAGTCGTCGCCATCGACGGTGGTTGGACCGCCTACTAAACTAAAAAATGAGCCACATCCGACGCCGGATGTGGCTCATTTCTCGTTATAGCTCCCCTCTCCGGTTCATCCGGATCAAGAGATAAATCAAATACG
The DNA here is from genome assembly GCF_003331145.1 of Exiguobacterium sp. TNDT2. GTDB lineage: Bacteria > Bacillota > Bacilli > Exiguobacteriales > Exiguobacteriaceae > Exiguobacterium. Next base: position 109,811 of record NZ_QLVE01000024.1, read on the forward strand.
GCGCCCCGACCATGCCGGTGATGACACCGACCGGGTAGCGGGCCGTGAAGGCGAACTGGCCGATAAGATCGGCCGCGAGCACCAAGATGACGCCGACGAGTGCCGCCGGGATGATGGTCGAGCGACCGTCCCCGACGAGCCGCTTCGCGATCGGTCCCGCGAGGAACGCGACAAACGCGATCGGTCCGGTCGTCGCCGTCGCGAGTGCGAGCATGAGCACTGAGGCGACAATGAGCAGCACCCGCGTCTGGTTCGTCTTGACGCCGAGCGACGTCGCCGTCATCTCTCCGAGCTCTAAAATCTGCAACTGTCGGCTGAGCCGGAGGATGACGGGCAGACAGAGCGCGACCGCGATCATGAGCGGCGGGAGCGTCTCCATCTTCACCCCGTTCAAGCTACCGCTCAACCAGCGCATCGCCGTCCCGACATCGTTTTGGCGACTGATGAGGAGCAGATAGTTGATGACCGCCGTCAGCATCGCTTGAATCCCGATGCCGACCAAGACGAGCCGGCCGATGGAGAAGGCGGCGCCTTTTGACAAGAAGTAAATCGCGAGGACGGTCAACAGCCCGCCGATGATCGAGATGATGGAGACGAACGTATCGCTCGCCTGTAGGACGACGATGCCGAACACGGCCGCCGCACTCGACCCGGTCGTGATGCCGATGACGTTCGGGTTGGCGAGCGGGTTACGAAGCATCGTCTGGAACACCGTCCCGGCAATCCCGAACGCGAGTCCGGCGAAGACGCCGGCGAGCATGCGCGGCAGACGGATCGTGCCGACGGCGAACGAGGCGCCCGGAACTTGTTCCCCGAACAAGACACGGACGACGTCCGCGACCGGATAAATCGTGTTGCCGAGCATGAGCATTATTGCGCTCAAGGCGAGCGCGAGTGCGAACAAAACGAGCGTCGTCACGACTGTCCGTTGCCGGCGCTTACGACTGTTCTGAATGATGGGTTGAATCGATTGACTGTTCATACGCCACGCACCTTCACTTTCATCGTCAACGCGATCAAAATCGGCGCCCCGACGAACGCTGTGACGATTCCGACCTCAAGTTCACCGGGACTGCCGAGCAAACGGCCCGCCACGTCGGCGAACGTGAGTAAAATCGCGCCGGTGAGTGCCGACATCGGGATGATATACCGTTCATCCGCTCCGATGACCAAGCGGACGAGGTGCGGCGCGAGTAAACCGATAAAGCCGATCGGTCCAGCCAGTGCCGTTGCCGCTCCGCACAAGATGACACCGGCGAACGAGGCAATCAATTTCAATGTGCCGATGCGGACACCAAGACCTGTGGCGAGCTCTTCCCCGAGCGCCAAGATGTTGAGGGATGGTGCCGCCAAGATGGCGATGACGATACCGCCGATAAAGAATGGCAGGAACGTCATGATCGAATCCATTGTCCCGGCCCCGACGCTACCGACTTGCCAGAACCGGAACTGGTCCATGACGTTCGAGCGCGGGATCATGATGGCCATGACGAGTGACGAGAGCGCCGCACTCGTCGCCGCGCCGGCCAAGACAAGTTTGAGTGGCGTCGAACCGCCCCGACCGAGCGACCCGATGCCGAACACGAACGCCGCCGTCAAGAGCGCCCCGGCGAGCGCGAACCAAATATAGTCGCTCGCACTCGAGATATTGAAGAACGCGATCCCGACGACGACGAACAGCGCCGCGCCCGTATTGACCCCGAGAATGCTCGGGTCGGCGATCGGGTTGCGCGTCACCGATTGCATGAGAGCACCCGAGACGCCGAGCGCCGCCCCGCACATGAAACTGAACACCGTCCGAACGACCCGCTGCCGGATGATGTCCGCTTCATACGACTGAACAGCCGGACGGAATAAACCGTCAAGCAGTTCATCCCATCCGACTGTCCGTGAGCCGAAAGCAAGCGAAGCGAGCATACAGACGACGAGCAGGACGAGCGACCCTACGAGGAGGAGCCCGAACCGTTTCGGCGTGTGTAACTTCTTCGGCATATTCATTTGATTACTCGACTTTCGCGAGTGCTTCTGACACGAGTTTCACATAGTCGTCAATCGTATATTCGATCGAGAGCGGTGATGGTGTCCCAGCAGCCGCGAGCGGCGTGTTATCTTCGATCATGACGACCGAGCCGCGTTCGATGGCCGGTACTTTGCTGTAGAGCGGGTCAGCTTGAAGTGCTTTCAACGTCTCTTCGTTCCCGTAGGCGACGAAGATGTCGACGTCGTTCAAGATGTCAGCGTTCTCTGAGCTGAGCTCGAGGTAGAAGCTGCCTTCTTCGAACTGGTCTGTAATGTTGGCCGGGTACTCCATGCCGAGCTCTTCGATGAAGGCACCGCGCGGGTCACCCGTCGTGTAGATGTAGAACTTCGAAAGATCGTCCGGGCTGAGGGCGACGAATGCCGCTTTCTTCCCTTCCATCTCAGGTACTTCAGCCGCCTTGTCAGCGATGAGCTTCTCTGTGTCTTCAATCAACTGTTTGCCTTCTGCCTCCATGCCCATGGCCATCGAGTCATAAAGGACCGTGTCCTGCCATGATGACACCCAAGGCGTCTCTTGGTAGGCGACGACCGGTGCAATCTCTGTCAACGTGTCGTAGTCTTCTTGCGTGATGCCTGAGTAGGCGGCGAGAATGACGTCCGGCTGTGAGTCGGCGATCGCTTCGAAATCGAGGCCGTCCGTGTCTTGGTAGATGTTCGGGTTGTCTTCACCGAGGTCTTTCAACTTCTCAGCCGTCCATGGCAACATACCGCTGCCGTCTTGGACACCGTAGTTCGCAGCCGAGAAACCGACCGGTACGACGTCGAGCGCGAGCGCCACGTCTTGGTTCGACCAACCGACCGTTGCGACGCGTTCCGGCTTCTTGTCGATGACCGTCTCACCTAGCGCGTGTTTAATTGTGATCGGATAGCCCTCTGCCATTTCGGCAGATTCATCTGTCGTGGCTGCGTCTTCATTGTTCGAGCCGCATCCTGCGAGCACGAGCACGAAAGCAGACATGATGATGAACATATGTAGCATTTTCTTATAGCTGTTCATGTCCTAATCCCCTTTTTCTCTATGACAACTTTCTAACGTCGATACTGATAATCATTATCATTTATGAGTATAGGATGAATCGTTAAACGCTGTCAATCTGAATTTCAAGATATGTTCTGAAAATAGAAGCAGCCCGCTTCTCTCATTCGGTGAGAAAGCGGGCTGACGTTATAACGTTTGATTGGCCAAATTGATCAATTGTTGAACCGGTAAGCGGGTCTCGTCTTCAAGTTCGACGGAGTTGCCATCGATGTAGTAGATGATTCGGGCGGTGAAGCCGTTTTTGTTGATCCACCATAACCCTTGGGACGTCGATTCCGCCTCATCATAAAAAGCAGAAGTGCCATCAGCAAGTACGTATTGGTCTCCGTATGACGAGATGTCCTCCATGTCTTCATGTTCATCGACGACTTTATCGACGATGTAGCGCAGCTCTTGTGCCGTCTCTTCGTTCGCATAGTGAAACACAAATTGATGCATGTGGTGCGGCACTCCAATGTCGACTTCTGTGTAACGCCGAGTGATCTCAAACGGAAACTCAATCGGTTCTTCAAACTGATGTTCAATCGGTGGGTTCGGTGGGTCTGGCCAGTCCGTCGCCAGTTCAACCAAAGCCAAAATGACAATCAGCCAACCTAGCAACCTCATCAACCGTTTCTTGTTCATCTGTCTTCGCTCGATTCATCATTGAATTTGATTCCACGATTGATGATACGCCTCACCGCTTCCCGTGGGTAGACGAGAATCGAACGTCCGGTCAATGAATCGAAATTATCGTTGCCTACGCATCACATTCGCCATCGGACACCCTGCTTGTTCGAGCTCGGAGACGATGCGTGTATAATCGGCCTCGTTCCGATTCTGGCTCAGCTTGAACGCGGCCTGCATGTCCGAAATGTCGATGCGGAACCCGACGACGCCGTATTTCTGTCGCTGCACCGGTTCGGATAGCTCCTCCCAGATGACGGCATGCTCGCGGTCCCCTTCATGGTCTTGAAGCAATCCGGCCAGGTCTGCCTCGAGTTGGTCCGCGTCCAGGATGGTCGCCTGCCCGTATGCATGGACGGCCTGATAGTTCCACGTCGACACGTCCTCATGACCGTACCAGGATGCGGACACATAGGCGTCCGGACCTTGGATGATCAGGAGCACGGTCTGGTCTTCAAGCGTTTGCCATTGCGGATTGTTTTTGGCGATGTGCGTTGTGAACCAGGCGCGACCGTCCTCTTCGTGAAATCGGAGCGGCACATGCGTCGCGATCGGCTTTTGTCCGTCATGCGTGACGACGGTGCCGAACGGGTGGGCCTTCAGAAATGCGTGGACTTCTTTCGAATCGTTCACAGCGTATAGTTTTGGGATGTACATCGTATTCCTCCTACCTTGTTCGTTCATCAACTGACTGGCCCTCCCGTATAATTCACGCCAACTAGGGTAAAGAGTAGATGACGCTAAATGACTGAGGAGGGATTTCATGAAACCACAGATTAAAGCATTCGTGTTCGATGTATACGGGACGTTGTTCGACGTCCATTCCGTCAAGACGGCGTGTGACGAACAGTTCCCTGGAAAAGGTGAACAAATCAGCCAAGCGTGGCGGACGAAACAGCTCGACTACTTCTTCACCCGTCACATCATGGGCCGTTACGCGGACTTCTCTGTCGTCACACGCGACGCGCTCCGGTACGCCTTGTCGGCGGCCGAAGTGACGTGGACGACCGAGACCGAGGATGCGTTGATCGCCACATATGCGAAGCTGTGGCCGTACAAGGAAGTCGAGGACGTGTTGAAACAGCTGCAATCGAAACAGACCGTCGTTCTTTCGAACGGGACGGACGCGATGCTCGAGGAACTCATCCATAACGCCGGGTTCACGGAGCTTTTCGACGAACTCGTCAGCATCGACGGCATCAAACAAGCCAAGCCGTCACCGGCCGCCTACATGCACTGGTTCAAGAACAGCGGGTTGAAGCGAGACGAGGTGCTGTTTATGTCCTCGAACGGTTGGGACATCGCTGGCGCGAAAAACTTCGGGTTCCACACGGCTTGGATCAACCGCGACGGCAAACCGCTTGACATGCCCGACCTGGCCCCTGACGCCGTCTATGAGGACTTGTCCGGGATACTGGAATGGGTCACGGACGAAGCGGCTTGGCCATAATCAAATCGACTTGAGCATCGTCACCCATATAAAACGTGTGCGCCCCGGTCTGGACGAAACCGTGCTTTCGATAGAAGGCGAGCGCCTTATGGTTATGTTCCCACACACCAAGCCAAATCTCACGTTTGTTCAGCTCACCCGCGCACGTGATGGCCTGGTCATACAACGCCTTCCCGACGCCGCTCCCTTGGAAGGCGCGGCGCACATAAATCCGTTCGAGTTCGAACGCCTCTTCGCCCATGGCCTCGGTCTGGGCGTTGTTGGCGTTCACTTTTAAGTAACCAGCTACTTCCCCGTCGAGTATGGCGAAGAAGAACTGTGAGTCTGGATTCGAAAGCTCTTTTTTAAGTTGCGCTACGTTGTACGCCCGCTCGAGATACGCCGCCAGATGCACCGGGTCGTTCTCCGCCTCGAACGTCTCCGTGAACGTCTCGATGCTGATGTCTCGGAGTGCATCGATGTCTTCGATTGTGCAAGCTTTGATGGTGATCATGTTCGTTCCCCCTAGTAGTTGCGTTTCTTCCCTTTCTTCACGGCGTCCCAGTCCCCTTCGATATTGTGACGGACCCGTTTCAACAGCCGGAGCAGCTGCTCGGCTTCCTTGTCGCTCAGCCCGGCGAGCGCGACATCCGTCGAATGCTCATGCTCGCGGATGATGACCGGATACAGCGCCTTGCCCCGTTCAGTCGGGACGAGCCGCTTGATTTTCTTGTTGTGCGGGTCGTCCTGCTTCGTGATCAACCCGTTCGTTTCCAACTTTTGAACCGCCCGCGCCGCCGTCGTCCGATCGACTTTGATCAATTCGGCGAGCTTCTCTTGAATGATGCCCGGCTCCTCACAAATCCGGACCAAATACAAATATTGCCCTTTCGTCAGCTCGAGCTCTTTGAACTCGATATTGCTGATCGAGTCGAGGGCGCGGGCGATCATCCCGATTTCACGCAACTGGTCTCTCATACAATCCTCCTGATTGTTGTATTTACAATACGTTACGTTCAGTATAATCCATTTAGTTGTATTTGCAACAAAAAGTATTTTGGATATGAACTTTGATTATGTGAGAAAATGGAGGTACCATTCCACGAAACGAGGGGATCTCATGGCACACCGCATTTACACGACGAGCTTTGCGAGCGTCTATCCGCTTTACGTCGCGAAAGCCGAACGGAAAGGCCGGACGAAAGACGAAGTCGATACGATTATCCGCTGGTTGACGGGCTATGACGAGGCCGGACTCGAGCGCCAACTCGCTGCCGAGGTCGACTTTGACACATTCTTCGCCGCTGCGCCCAAGATGAACGAAGACCGCGCCTTGATTAAAGGCGTCGTCTGCGGCGTCCGCGTCGAGAATGTCGAGGAGCCGCTCATGCGCGAGATTCGCTATTTGGACAAACTCGTCGATGAACTGGCCAAAGGCAAGGCGATGGCGAAGATTTTACGAGGAGGCGACGTCTGATGGACTATACGACACTCGTCGATGACAAACGGCTCGATGCCTTCATCCGTTTGATCGACGTGATCGACGCGAACTTGCCGGCTGGGTTTGAAAAGACGACCGACGGGACGGGCATCCATTACGTCGTACCGTTGTCGACGTATCCGGCGGGGTATCACGTCACACCGGGCACCCCGCTCCCGTTTTTGAGTGTCATCGCCCAGAAGAACCACGTCGCTGTATACCACTTGGGCGTCTGTAGTGACCCCGAACTGCTCCGCTGGTTCGAGGAGTCATACGCCTCCCAAGTGCCGACGAAATTGAACATGGGCAAGAGCTGTATCCGCTTCGGCAACGTCAAACATATCCCGTACGCGTTGATCGGCGAGCTCGTCTCAAAGATGACGCCGGAGCAATGGATTACGGCTTATGAACACAATCGTTGATAAGTCAATATAAAGCCCACACTCTTCATGATTGAGTGTGGGCTTAGCATCATTCGTTTACTAAAAATGGTGATTCGTACTCATACGACATCTCGTCTTCCTTTGTTTCTTGAATCTTAAATGCTTTCGTCGACAAGTCGGCGGATAATATTGCTTTATCTAATCCATGTGTCCAGGTGATCTCGAGTGAGTGCTCGGTTGGTTGCCGCACTTCGAACTCCCCATCGAAAGCCGTTGAACGGTTACGGAATTTGAACAATTCGAACAGTTCCTGCACAACAGGCCGTTCAACTTCGCTCGCGACTTCTTCTTTCGAGTAGTAGTGACGGTTGATGTTTCGTCCTTCTTTCGTCGCTTCTAACAACTCGATGTCATTCTCGCCAGCTAAAAGTCCGACGTAATACACTTGCGGGACGCCTGGAGCGAACAGCTGAATGGCTCGGGCAAGCAAATATGACGCGTCATCGTTTCCGAGCGCACTATAGTACGTGCAGTTGATTTGATAGATGTCGAGGTTGTTATACGCTTCCGAGCTGTAGATTTTCTTCACGTTCGCACCTTTGCTGTACAGTGCCTCCCGCGTCATCTCGATCTCATCGTCGGTCAATAGGTCTTTGACGTCGACCACTCCAATGCCATCATGCGTGTCGAGCGTCGTGAACTGGTTGCGCGGGCAACGTTCCATCCAGTTGATCAGCCGCTCCGACCGTCCGCTATATAAGCCGTGAAGGACGAGCATCGGCAAAGCGAAGTCATAGACGTAATACCCTTCTTTGGCGATTCGTTCTTGAATCGAATGATGTTCGTGAATTTCAGGCAGGACCGTCGCGCCTTTGTCAGCAACTACCTCTTCACAGTACTCGAGCATCTCCCAAATATCCGGTTCGACAAAGAAGCAATTCGTCCCAATCTTTTTATTGGCGTAGGCGAACGCGTCCAGACGGATAATTGATGCCCCTTTCCCTACAAGGAATTCGAGTTGTTGCTTGATGAACGACCGTGTGGCGTCCTTTGTGACATCTAAATCGATTTGTTCTTCATCGAACGTACACCACACCTTCTCCATCGTCCCATCGGCGAACGTGACTTCTACGTACGGCGCTCTTGGTTTTCGTTTATAAATCAGGTCGACTTGTTCAGAGGTAGGTTCCCCGCCAGGCCAAAACTCGCTATAGCGGATGAAAAAGTCTTTAAAGGCGGACTCGTCTTTCTTCTCCAAGAAGTCTTGGAAATAAGGCGATTGACGCGAGATATGGTTCACCATGAAGTCCATCATGAAATCATATCGTTCACTGAGGCGTTGCACATCTTCCCATGACCCGAACGCTTCGTCCACTTTCGTATAATCCATCGGGGCAAACCCGCGATCACCTGACGAAGGATAGAACGGCAGCAAATGGATCCCGCCAATCACCCCATCGAGATGCGTGCGGGTGATCTCATCAAGTTCTTTCAAATTTTTACCGAGACTATCTGCATAGGTGATCAACATCACTTCGTTTTTCAATTTCATGTTCATTCTCCTTTTAAAAAGCTCCTACCCGCCTTGCTTTCACGTGTAGGAGCTTCGTTTATTTGACGGATCCGTTGGCCATCCCATCGATGATATGGCGCTGGAAGAACAAGTAGACGATGAGAATCGATACGATTCCGACGACGTACGAGGCGAAGGAAGGTCCGAAATCACTGAAATACTGTCCTTGATAGTTGAATTGAAACAACGGGAGCGTCCATGTCGATTCATCTCGGTTGAGTAGAAGCAACGGAAGCAAAAAGTCGTTCCAAATCCAGAGCGCATTCAAGATGAGGACCGTCGCATGCATCGGCTTCATCATCGGGAAGATGATTTTAAAGTACGTGTTGAACTTCCCACTGCCGTCGATAGCCGCCGCCTCATCCAACTCTTTCGGGATCACGGTCTTGACGTACCCCGCGTACAAGAAGAGTGACTGCGGGACCGCGTACGTCAGATACAAGATGATCAACCCGAGTTTACTCGATAACCCCAAATCCGACATCATCGACGTGATCGGGATCATGATGACTTGGAACGGGACGAATATCCCGATAATCAACATGATGTAAATCCCTTGGAAGACGCGATTGCGCGGCATCGTCCGTGCGAGCGCATAGGCTGCCATCGGGACGATCAAGATGATGAGCGCGATGGACGCGATGGTGATCGTCATCGAGTTCGCAAAGTATTGGACGACCCCGTCGTCTAAGAGACGCTGAAAGTTATCGAGCGTGAACGGGTCCGGCAATTCGAAGAAGCCACCGGTGATTTGCCGTGTCTCTTTGAACGAGTTCAAGACGGTCAAATACATCGGAAGGGCGATCAAGACGAGCCCTACTGTCAGAAACACATACGTCGGGATATGAATTTTGTCCTTTTTCATGATGCCCCTCCTTACACTTCAAATTTTTTCGAAGAATTGATTTGGATGACCGAGACGATGGCGATGATGATGAAGAGGACGATCGCGATCGCACTGGCGTATCCAAATTGGTTGTTTTTGAACGCATAGTTGTATACGAGTAGTCCGAGTGACGTCGTCGACCCGCTCGGTCCCCCGCCCGTCAAGGCGTAGATGAGGTCGAACGCCGTCAACCCAGCCTTCATCGCCAAGATGAGGACGATGCTGATGGCTGGTGATAAGAACGGCAATTCGATGCTCTTGAACGTTTGCCACCGGTTCGCCCCGTCAATCGAGGCCGCTTCCCGAATCTCGTTCGGGATGCTTTGTAAGTTCGCCAAGAAGATGACGACCGGAATGGCGACCCCTTGCCAGAGGGCGACAAAGAGGAGGCCCCAGAACGCCGTCCCTTCGTTCGCGATTAGACTTTGCGAGAGCCATTCGATGCCTAAAAATTCACCGAGTGGCGCCAGCCCGTAATTGAAGAACTGTTTAAAGATCAAACCGAGTGTGACGGTGCTGATGACCGCAGGGAAGAAGTAGGCTGTCCGGAACAGCCCGACCCCTTTGATTTTTTGATTCAATAGCAGTGCGATCGCAATCCCTAACACGATTTGTCCAACGACGAGGCCGATCGTGAAGAGTAACGTGAAGCCGATACTCGATAAGAATTTCGCATCTGAGAAGATGGCCAGATAATTATCGATTCCGATGAAATTGTACGAACTTGTTAGCCCTGTCCAGTCCGTGAAACTGTAGATCACACCTTGTGCGAGCGGTATGAAGAAGAACACGATTTGAAGCAAGAGCGGCACAAGAATGAACAGGTACGGCCAGTAGCGGTTGACAAACCCTTTCTCTCTCATGGTGCAACTCCTTTAATGTTTTTATTTCATACCGTTGAAGAAGGCGTTCAAATCCTTGGCGAGTTGGTCTTTATCTCCGTTGTTCATATAATCGACTGTGAGGTGCCAGAACTCTTCTTCCGATGGCCATTCAGAATGGAGCCAGACGATTTGTTTGTCTGTGAACACGAGGTCCGAAACAGCTTTCGTCTCTTCGAACGCGCCATCTGCATCGACCGCCTCGACCGACGTCGGAGAACCGTCCTTGTCGTAGTATTTCTGCATGACTTCCCCTTCCGTCATATACGCGAGCAGTTTTTTCGATGCTTCTTGTTCCGCTTCCGATCCAGCGCTCGACACAGAGAGTGCCAAGTCAGCCGCACCGACCGTCATCTCTTGACCTGCTTCTTGGCCCGGGAAGGCAAACATGCTCACTTCGAAATCAGGCTGCTGATCACGGATGACCGGGAGTGCCCAAATGCCGTTCGGGAAAATCAACGCTTCTTCCCTTGCGAAGAGTGCGACCGCATCGCTGTAAGATGCCCCGTTCGCATTCTTTTGCGTGTTACCGCTGACGAGGCTCAACGCATCTGCCACAGTCTCAAAATCTTCGTTACCGACTTTGATGCCATCTTTAGGGCTGTTTTTCAATGCGTCTTGCGTTTGGTCGAAACCGCCCGTCGTCGTCGCCCAAGCCAATTGATGGTAGCCGTTCATCGTCCAGGAATCGTCGGTCGTGAGTGCTGCCGCAAACGGTGTCTCACCGGCATCTTTGATCTCTTTGACGACGTCTTCAAACTCGGACCATGTCTTCGGCGCCTCTAGTCCTAGCTCTTCAAATTTTGTCTTGTTATAGAAGAAGCCCCACGCGTTCGAGTTGAGCGGCAGTGAGTAAATCCCTCCGTCGACCGCGTACGATTCAGCCGCGCCTTCTTTCAAGTTGCTCAAGAAATCTTCGCCAGACAGGTCGAGGAACTTCCCGTCAGCCGCCCACCCTTTAAAGTCTGGGTTTTGCGGGTATGTGTGCACGATATCCGGGATGTCCCCGCCGGCGACCCGCGTTTTCAATACGGTCCCGGCATTGCTGACACTCGTCAATTTGACGTCGATATCAGGATTCTCTTTTTCAAAATCAGCGATGATCTCATCGAGCGTCCCTTTCATTTCGACTTTTTGGGAGAAGAATTCGATTTCTGTCTTGTCCGAATCTGACCCGCCTGAGCAACCGGCTGCGAGTACGAGTGATGATGCGACGAGCCCTACCATGCCTAGTTTCATTGTCTTGTTCATTTTGATTGGCCTCCTGAAAGTTCGTTTACTTTTTTTAGTACGTACAACTTACTTACAAAATCACCTTTAACAATCGGCTCGACGTAAAGCCCGACGTGCATGAGCTCATCACCACCGTAACGCTGGCCTTCTACTTCATAGACGGCTGTTGTGTCCAATCCTCTCAATTTCAACAAGCGGATGAGCGGTGCGGTTTCGCTGAGCACGCTATAGTCACAGACGATGACTTCCTCTTCCGATACGAACATCCAAGAAGGATGATTGCTGTCGAATGCGCTCTCTAGCCGGTAGAACGTCCCATATTGGAACGTACGACGATGTTCCTGATAGAATGCGACTTGTTGTTTGACGATCGCCTTCTCGTCTTCTGACATCTCCGTCACATCGAGCTCATAGCCGAACACGCCAGCCATCGCGACGTTTCCCCGCATCTCGAGACTCGTCTCACGGTGTGTCTGGTGGTTCGGTACAGCCGAGACGTGTGCGCCCATCGAGGAGATAGGATACACCATGCTCGTCCCATGTTGAATTTTCAAACGCGCGATGGCGTCCGTGTTGTCACTCGTCCACGTTTGAGGCATGTAGTACAACATGCCTGGATCGAACCGACCGCCGCCGCCGGAGCAGCTCTCGAACAAGATGTTCGGATAGCGTGATGTGATCGTCTCGAGCACTTCGTATAGTCCAAGGACATAGCGGTGTAACACTTCTCCTTGACGGTCACTTGGTAGTGACGTCGAGAACACCTCGGTCACGTTACGGTTGAAGTCCCATTTGAGATAATCGATCGGGACGCGGTCCAACACCTCGGTCATCTGCTGCACGATGTTATCTCGTACTTCTTTCCGACTGAAATCGAGTACATATTGATCTCGTCCTTTGGATAGACCGCGTCCCGGGATTTGAATCGCCCAGTCCGGATGCTGTTTGAAGAGTTCGCTCTCTCTCGAGATCATCTCCGGTTCGAACCATAGACCGAATTTCATGCCTTTGGTGTGAATGTAGTCTGCAAGTCCTTTCAATCCGTTCGGAATCTTTTGCTCATATTCGAACCAGTCGCCCAGTGACGTGTAATCGTCGTCGCGACGTCCGAACCAGCCATCGTCCAGCACGAACAACTCGATTCCGAGCTCAGCACTCTCATCGACGATCGATTTGATTTTGGCTTCGTCGAAGTCGAAATAAGTCGCTTCCCAGTTGTTGATCAAAATTGGTCGGTCCGCGTCACGGAAGGTTCCGCGTGCGAGCCGTTCCCGATACAAGGCGTGGAATGCTTGTGACATTTCCATCGTCCCGTTTGCACTATAGACGATGTTCACTTCCGGCGTTTGGAAACATGCGCCTGGATCCAAGCGCCACTCGAATCCAAATTCGTTGATGCCGAGTTGCACACGGGTCTGTCCGTATGGATCTCGTTCGAGCAACATTTGATGACTTCCGCTATAGACAAGGCTGAATCCGACCGCTTCTCCCGCATACTCCGTCGTCTCGGGTGAAACGAGTGCGAGAAACGGGTTCATCTGGTGACTGCTCGAGCCACGTTTGCTGTCGAACACTTTCACGCCACGTTTTACCGGTTCACGCTCCATCATTCGTTCTCGGCCCCACATTCCGTTCAGCGTGATGACCTCGAGCTCTTGAAGCGGAAGGTCCAATGAGAGGCTCGCTGCTTTTTGAAGGTAATGGGTCTTCGCTCCTTCATTTTCAATTCGAGCGGATCGCGTCAACACCGGACGATCACGATACACGGTATAGACGAGATGGGCAGTCAGTCGCTCTTTCGGGTCCTCGAGTGTGATGATCAGCGTCTCGGCTTCTTCATCCTGTTCGACATACGTCGAAGGCATGCCATCAAGACGCGGTTTTCCTGTCACAACCTCATAGGACTTGTAACGGAAATCCGTGACAGTCGATCCGTCTTCGTGGCGGATGACTTGGGCCGGCGTCCGATAATCTCCCGTCCCGTAACCTGGATATTCTTGCAAGATCGTATCGAGGGAATAAAGGCGATCCGTCGCCTCCGGAAAGTTCGGGGAAAAGGAACGGTCGACGCGCGGATACTTCCGTCCTCCGCGATATGCCGAAATCGCCTGACCAAAATATTCGTTGGTCAATACGTTGCCTTCTTCGACACGGAGTACATAGCTAAACACTGCATTAGACAAATGGAATACTCTCTCTGTTTCGTTAACATGAATCAACTTCATCGCTCAACCTCCCAATAGTGGTTGCGCTTTCATTAAAAACTAAAATGAAAGCGTTTACTAAACACATCTATAATTTAACGTTTAGTAAACACTTTGTCAATCGCTTTTATTCAATTTTTATACTGGACACTTTCGCGCTTGATCAGTTTGGCCGGAATCATGACTCGTACAGGAATGTCTCGTTCTTCGCGGATCCGTTCTAACGCCAACTTGACGGCAAATTTCCCAAGTTCTTCGGTCTCTACCTTCACGGTCGTCAACGAAGGTGTCAAGAATTCAGCGATTTCAATGTCGTCGAAACTAGAGATTGAGATGTCCTCCGGGATGCTGTATCCTTTTTTTTGAAAAGCGCGATACACCCCGACGGCCATCGGGTCACTCGCGACCAACACCGCTGTCGTGTCGGCACGCTCTGTCAACTGTTCACCTAAACGCAGTCCTTCCAACGTGCTCCATCCCCCTAATAACCCATAGCTGAGATGCTGCAACCCTTTGTCGTTCATCCAAGAAATATAGGCCCGATACCGATCCTCGTCCTCATTGTAATACACGTCACCCTCTTGGTTCATGACGACACGCTGCCCTCCGATATAGGCGATGTTGCGATGTCCATTTTCGTACAGATGCTCTAGACTCGCTACGGTCGCGCTTTTAAAATCAGAATACACGGCGTCAAACCGTGCGTCGGCATGCGAGTCATCGATGACGACAATATTAGGATTCTCGTTATAGAGCGACTCCAATGTTTTCGGGTCGACCGTACCGAGGACGAGGATTCCTCCGAGATGGTTCAATCCTTCCCAGTCCGCTTTTTTATCAGACAGACGAATCACCCGGTTGACACTCACCTTCAGCCGTTCGGCTTCTTGTTCAATACCGCGTCGAATCGCTCGGAAATATGGATCATCAATCTCTTGGATCTCATTGACCGTGGTCACGAGCCCAACTGTCGCGATCCGGTTCTTATGTGTTTTCTTCTCCCGTGGGCTGTATTTTAATTGTTTCGCTGTTTGTAGCACTTTATCACGTGTTTCTTGACTGACGGACAACTTCTCATCCGAATTCAATACGCGGGATACCGTCGCAATCGAAACGCCTGCCTGCTTCGCCACTTCACGAATGCTTGTCAAACTAACCATGCCTCCAGTATTAAGTAAAATATGATTTCATTTTACTAAACAAAAATGATTGTTTCAACCGTAAAGTAAAAAAGCAGACAAGTCTTCACCTGTCTGCCTCCCTTTAGTCCCGTGATTGAATTACTTGAATAAAGCGCTGAAGTCCTCGTTGTCCATTTTCGTCTAATTTAAAGACGCCGCAGTCTTCAAGTCCCTTTACAAACTTTTCGGCCACGGCCATTTCGATGAAGCGTTCGATATTCTCCCTTCCATCGTATGCTCGTTTCAATTCGCAAGCCCAATCTTGATGGAGATCTTGTACGTTGTCCGTTTCTCCTACAATAAATCTCTTAACTTCGTCCATCTCAGCTTGGAGCCTCGCCGGCAGTACAGCAAGCCCCATCACCTCGATCAATCCGATATTTTCTCGTTTGATATGGTGAACATCTGCATGGGGATGGAAGAGTCCGAGTGGA
Source organism: Exiguobacterium sp. TNDT2 (assembly GCF_003331145.1). Classification (GTDB taxonomy): domain Bacteria; phylum Bacillota; class Bacilli; order Exiguobacteriales; family Exiguobacteriaceae; genus Exiguobacterium. The sequence goes on from NZ_QLVE01000024.1 coordinate 125,240, forward strand.
TGTTCCGATGTCGTCCGGTTGTTTCGAAGAACGAGATCCAACTCGAAGAACTCACCTTTTTTTCGCGCGATTGGTGTGATTGTATTATGCGGGGCGTCCGTGTGGGCCAAGATGTGACATGCCTCGTCCGAATAGTTGCGCCAAGTCGACAAGACACGATCCGCGCATGCGACGAGGCTGTTTTGATTTTGGCTACGCAACCGAATGACCGACAACGGCCAAAGCAACGTGTGTCCGCTCACATCTGAGAATCCCTCAAAAGAGAATCGGCCTGTCTCGCGCGCCTCTGCCATCGCAAACGTGTATCGTCCTGCTTGGTAATGGTCGTGCGATAAAATCGAGCCGCCCACAATCGGCAGGTCGGCATTCGATCCCGCGAAGTAATGCGGAAATTTCTCTACAAAGTCGAGCAGACGGACGAACGACGAACGGTCGATCCGCATATCTCGATGCTCACCTGACAATAAGATGCAGTGTTCATCGTAATAGACGTAAGGCGAGTACTGCATATACCATTCCTCGCCTCCGAGTTCGAGCGGCACAAGCCGATGATTGGCTCGCGCCGGATGATCTAAACGCCCTTCGTACCCTTCATTTTCCACACAGAGGAGACACTTCGGGTACGGGGCCCCCTCTTTCTTCACGCTCTTCTGTTGTGCGATCTCTTTCGGATCTTTCTCTGGCTTCGATACGTTGATGGTGATGTCGACCATTCCATATTTTGTATCTACTTGATAAGAGATATTCTGTTTCGTTCGCTCTGTCTGAATATAGTTCGAGTCCGTCGACAACCGGTAAAAGTAATCCGTCGCCATGACCGGGTCCGTCGCGTACTTGTCGTAAAACACCCGTTCTACTTCCGAGGGGCGTGGCATGAATTGGTCCATCATGTCTGCCGCGAATCGATCCCGCTGTGACTGGCCGTCCTCAGTCAAACCGTTCCGCACCGCCTCGTCCACCAATCGGTCGACGAGCTCCGGGATTCGACCGTTCGTCGTCTCATCGCTCGGTGTCGCCCCCGTCATGGCGAGCAACCGGTTCTTCACGTAGATGACATCCCGCTCCTGGATGAGTCTACTTTTTAGCGTTGCCGCCACGAGTCCATTCACAAGCGCACTCATCGTCCCACCTCACGATATCCGTCAGGGTGGGCGGCATGCCATGCCCATGCATCTGCGATGATACGGGTGATATCCGTTCTTTCAGGAGCCCACCCCAGTACTCGCTTCGCTTTTTCCGCAGAGGCAATGAGACGTGCCGGGTCGCCAGCTCGGCGTGTCGTCGCCTGAGCAGGAATCGCGTGTCCCGTCACTTGACGGGCCGCCTGAATCATCTCATTGACAGAGAATCCCGTATTCGATCCCAAATTGAACACGTCACTCTTCTGACCGTCACGCAAATAGTGGAGAGCACGCACATGTGCATCTACCAAGTCTTCGACGTGGATATAGTCACGGATGCATGTCCCGTCTTCTGTTGGATAATCCGTTCCGTAGATGGAGATGTGGTCCCGCTTCCCGTTCGCCACTTCCAAAATGAGCGGAATGAGATGTGTCTCGGGATGATGGTCCTCACCGATCTCTCCACCCGACCTCGCCCCTGCCACATTAAAATAGCGTAGAGCCACATAGCGCAGTCCATGGGCATTCCCGACCCAACCCATCATCTTCTCCATTGCGAGCTTCGTTTCACCATACGTCGACGTCGGATGTGTCAGGGCCGACTCGGCAATCGGCATGATTTCCTGATCGCCATACGTCGCTGCCGTCGAAGAGAAAACAATCTCAAGCACACCGTGTCTCACCATCGTCTCTAACAACACCTGGGTCCCATAGACGTTGTTGTCATAATAATCGAGCGGTTTCTCCATCGACTCACCGACGAGCGAATTTGCCGCAAAATGGACCACTTGGTCAAACTGACCTTGAGAGAACACCTTGTCTAAAAAGGTTTTATCTCGGATATCCCCCTCATAAAACGTCGCATCCGGATGCAACGCTCGGCGATGTCCCGTCGACAAATTATCCACGACGACGACATCTTCACCTCGATCAATCAGTTGATAGACCGCATGAGAGCCGATATAACCGGCGCCCCCTACAACGAGAATACTCATGAGATGCTCCCTCCTTTGATTTCATGGGCTCCTTCCCCGATAGAAGCGACATAGCAAGTCGGCGCATATCCGATTTGACGTTCATAGTCCGCACTCACTTCGTCGATGAAACGAGCAATCTCATGTTCCCGTACCAAAGCGATGGCACAACCTCCAAAACCAGCGCCCGTCATGCGCGCCCCAATCGCCCCATGTCTCCATGCGCTCTCGACCAATGTGTTCAACTCGACACCGGTCACGTCATAATCCTTATCCAACGAGCGATGAGAGGCATCCATCAGTTCTCCGAAGCGATGGACGTCACCGGCCTGAAGCGCGCGGAGAGCCTCACGTGTGCGCTCATTTTCACTGACGACGTGTCTTGCCCGGCGATAGATGGTCTCATCTTCAAATCGACCTTGTCTTTCTTCTAGTGTGTCACTGTCCAAATCACAGAGCGCACGGATATTCAATTCTTGATTGAGAACTTCTAGTGCCGTGTCACACTCTTGTCGCCGCTCGTTGTATTTAGAGTCGGCCAGTTCACGCCGCTTATTCGTATTCATAATGACGACCAATACATCCTCAAACTCAAACGGCGCATACGTACATTCAAGCGTATCGCAATCGAGTAACATCGCTTGATTCTTCTTGCCCATCCCGACCGCATATTGGTCCATGATCCCGCTGTTGACCCCGATGTATTCATTCTCGGCGCGTTGTCCGAATTTGACGAGGTCGAGTTGGTCAAAGTTCAAATCATACACCGCATTCAGAGCGACCGCCGTCACCAACTCAATCGAAGCCGACGAAGACAAGCCCGCACCATTAGGGATATCGCCAAAATACAGAAAGTCCAACCCGAACGACGGTTCACGTCCATCAAGCATGTAACGGAGCATCGCTTTCGGATAATTCACCCACCCGTGCGCGTCCTGGTAATCAAGCTCGTCTAACAGCACAGTGACCACTCCAGCTTCCGGAAAATTCATCGAGTAAAAACGGCACTGTCGATCCGTCCGACGTCGTACCAACGCATATGTCCCAAACGTCAACGCCGCAGGAAAGACGTGTCCTCCATTATAATCGATATGCTCTCCAATCAAATTGATTCTCCCAGGGGCAAAAAATACCCGCTCGAAGTCCTCGTGAAAAGTGTTTGTAAATGCTTCAGACAGTTTCATCATGTCTTTCATAGCCGTTCCCTCCTCATCAGTTTCATCACACTCTGATTCTAACGTATTCAATCTATAAAATAAATAATGTTTAGTAAACAAATTATGTTTTTTTGCCTTTTTATATTGAAGTGTAGTAATTTAAAAATTTTAATTTAAATGTTGTTCAGTTAACAAAATCGATTGAATTGGATTATAAAACCCGCCCTGGGAACCAGTGCGGGTTTTATATGACGCTTATATCACTACAGAGATACATCACTCCAGAGATATCTCACTTGTTTGATATCTCACCTCTCTTTAACGAAGACTCGCCCCATTCGTTTGAATGACGTGATGATACCACTCGAACGAATCTTTTCGATAGCGATTGAGCGTCCCCTTCCCGTCATTATCACGGTCCACATAAATGAATCCGTAGCGTTTTTTCATCTCCCCTGTCGTGAATGAAATCGGATCGATGCATCCCCATACGGTATAGCCGATCACATCGACACCGTCTACTTCAATCGCCAACTTCATCTGTGTGATGTGTTGAGTAAGGTATTCGATGCGTTCTTGGTCATGAACTCGTCCATCTTCAAATCGATCTGCATACCCAAATTCATTTTCCACGATGAAGATCGGTAACTCATAACGGTTGTTCAACAAATTCAAATAGTAGCGTAACCCGATCGAATCGATCGACCAGCCCCACTCCGTGGATTCCACATACGGATTCGCCACAATCGTTTCATTGCCAAGCAGTTCATCATTCAATCGTTTTGCTTCTGGCCGCATGGATACCGTGTTACTTAAATAATAAGTGGTCCTGTTTTATGGACGGTTTACACATTCATGTTAAGCACTCGTTTGAATGTGGCTGCCTAATGAAACTTCCGCTTTCCATGTCCATTTTTCAGGATACAATGCGATTTTCAGTAGCGGCAGATACCGCTAGCTCTTGATTCTTGATAAACTTAATGAGAAATGAGGTGACTTATAATGATCAAAATAATTGACAATCAGAAACTCGAATTACAATACAAAAAAGGATTTGGAGCATGGACATATCACATTAGACTTCCTGGAACAGCCGGTATTAAAGGGAAATGGGGATACCTAAAAGTATCTGGGACCATTGATGATTATGAAATAAAAAACATTAATTTAGCTCCAAGAAAAAATGAAGACAAGATTATCTCCATCAATCATGAAATCAGAGCTGCGATTGGTAAAAGCGGTGGGGATATGGTGATGGTCACTTTATATCTGCATGATTAGCTGACTAAACAGATAAGTAGATTGAATTCCTAGGTTAGACAAAAAATCCGAAAATCCCTCTTCTGACGGTTAATCTTATGTTTTTATCCTATTTATAGGGTTTACTGAACTGATATAATTTTTCGTGACATCATGTATTGAGGGGAAAGAACCTGGAGGACACTTATTTCTCCAGCACCTCGTTAAAAGTTCAATGTCAGGGATATATACATCAATCGCCTCGAACAGACCTTCAATTTTCAAGCCTTCAAAGCGACCAGTTGTCGTCGGACATCGTCTAGCGTCACCGGTCTTGAATAATAATAGCCTTGCACTTCCTCACCGCCATGGCGGACGAGAAAATCATTTTCTTCTTTCCGTTCGATCCCTTCGGCCAAACACGTCACCCCGAAGCGGCTCGCCATCGACAGAATCGTCTCGAGAATATGCTGATTGTCGATGTTCTCATCAACATAATCCACGAATTCTCGGGGGACCTTGATTTTATCGACCTGTACCTTTTTCAATACGTCAAACGATGAATATCCTGTCCCAAAGTCATCAATCGCAACTTGAATCCCGTGAGACTGTAACGTCCTGATTTTCTTCAGGTTGGCCTCATCGTGATTCAAGAAGGCACGCTCGGTCAATTCGATTTCAAGGAGGTCAGGGGACATGCCGGTCTCTTCGAGCGCCGCGAGCACCGTTCCCACAAAGTCGGGCTGTTCCACTTGAATGACCGAGACGTTCACGGCCAGACGTAGAGGATGCGTGAAACTGTCGTTTAGCACCTGGACCTCAGCGCAGGCTTTGCGTAAAATCCATGTGCCAAGCGTCACGATAAAGCCATTCTTCTCTGCGACTTCGATGAAGACGCCAGGTGGGACGTTCCCAAGGTCAGGGTGCTCCCAACGGACCAACGCCTCGACCCCGCTCATTTGATTCGACCGCAGATTGAGCTGGGGCTGATAGACGAGATGAAACTCCTCGTCGAGGTTAGCCCGGTGCAGGCCGTCTGACAATTGAATCGTTTTGAGGGATGACCGCTTCAACTCGGGCGTACAATAGATGAGTTGATTCATGCCGAGCGATCTCGCGTGGTTTAATGCGAATTGGGCGTTTCTCATCAACTCGTCACTGTGACGTCCGTCTAATGCCGATTTTGCGACGCCGATACTGACGCTGAGGATATAATCAAACGATTGCAAAATGTACATCCCGCTGAGTGTCTCCGGAAGGACCGCCAAACGTTGTGCCGTCTGTTCCGTTTCATCTGCTTTGAACGCGACGAGAAATTGTCCGCCTTCCCCTTTCGCCACATGGGCGGCGTCTGTGAGCGACTCGATGACTCGTTCTTTGAACACATGCAGTAACGCGTCACATTTCTGATGGCCGAGTACGTCACACATCGCTTGATAGTCGTTGATTTCGATTTTGGCGATAATCAGTTCCGTCTTTTGCAACTGATAGTCGACGTACAGATTAAAATCGAGTTGGTTCGGCATCGCCAACTGCGGGTCTTCATAGGCCGTATTCTCGGCCCGGTTCATGTAGTCGTACAGAAGCGCCTCTTTCTCCTTGCCTACCTTCAGCCCCCAAATGACGTACGCGACAAAAATCGCGAATAAAATCAGTCGCAACAGATGGTCTTCCCGATCGACGACTGTGATCGTCTCCACCGATGACAACACCATAATCAAGATGAGTCCAACGAACGAGGCGATGGACGACGTCAAGACGAGCATCCGGTTTTGCAGAGCAAACGCTAATGTGACATATAAGAAGGTGAGCGCCCAAAACGGGTCAGCCGCATCATTTAAAAACGAGTACAAATGGAGGGGAATCATCACATAGTTCAATGAATAAAGTCGAAGCTTTATCTCGTCTTTCACGTTCGTCCGCCGAAGCCATAGTGTCCCGTAGCCGACGATTTGCATGACGATTGGAATCAAATAATCGATCCATCCTGAGTCGGCCTTCAAAATGAGCACATACAGCGTGAGGAGCGCTCCTCCGATGACGTTGACACCGCCAAGGACAAGGCCAGCCAAATGGAACGAAGCATTCCGTAGTCGATCCGATGCCATTTCATAACCTTGATTCATGCGGTGCCTGTTTATATGTTGACCCCATTTTTTGTCGTTCACTGCATCCCCCCCTTTCTTTCACTTCTCTATTTCACTTCTCTATTCTCTCACGCTTCAGCGCCGACTTTCGTCGATACATCGATCGATCTGCCACTTCGAAAAGTGAATCGAGCGTCCGTCCATCGACCGGGTAACTTGCTTTTCCAATTGAAGCCGCAAACCTCGCTGCCGAGCCATCCACATAAATCGTGCTTTCAGCCGGAATCTCCGTCTCATTCATCCTGTCGGTCGTGACGACGAGGAACTCGTCACCACCGAGTCTTGCGACGTTCGCTTTCGTGAATGTGGCTTTTTTTAGACTGCGTGCGTATTCTTGCAACATCCGGTCGCCATTCAAATGATCGTATGTATCGTTGACGGCTTTAACTAAACTTGGCGAGAATTCTCCCACCTCTAAGCGTTTCGGGCGAAGCCCAGCGTAGGTGGGAGATGAATCGCCTGCTTGTGAACCCTTT
>NZ_QLVE01000025.1 GCF_003331145.1 Exiguobacterium sp. TNDT2
AAAATACTGAAATTAGTTTCGTTACCAAATAATAAAGATATAATTTTGGACTTTTTTTCTGGATCAGGAACAACAGCTCATGCCTTAATGAAACTAAATTCTGAAGATGGAGGAAACCGGAAGTTTATTATGGTGCAATTGCCAGAAAACATTGAAAATAACTTAGATGTAACTGAATTTCTAGATAGTATAAAAAAACCGCATACAATCTCTGAAATAGGTAAGGAGCGTATTCGTCGTTCTGGAGCAAAGATAAAAGAAGAAGCTGGTTTAACAGCTCAGAATCTCGATGTTGGCTTCCGTGTACTTAAGTTAGATAGCAGTAACATGAAAGAAGTTTATTATACTCCAGAGGATTACGCTCAGATGGGATTTGATTTAGAAGGTTTTACGGATAATATTAAACCCGATCGAACTGATGAAGACTTACTGTTCCAAGTCATGCTTGATTTAGGGATTCCACTTTCTTCTAAGATTGAAGAGGATGGAAAAGTGTTTAACATTAATGATAACTATCTGATTGCATGCTTCAGTACAGTTGATACTGCCATGATTACTGAAATTGCGCAAAAACAACCCTATTATGCTGTGTTCCGAGATAGTAGCTTTATGAATGATAGTGCTTTAGTAAATGTTGAGCAGATTTTCAACACATATAGCCCAAGTACCATAAGGAGAGTATTGTAAATGAAGTTTCAATTTAAGGTACAACCCTTTCAAACCGAGGCTGTAGATAGTATTGTCAAAGTATTTAATGGACAGCCGAAACAAGGATTCCTAAAATATCGTCGAGATATAAATGAACGAGACATACAGCTTAATTTAGCTGAGCAAGATGCTGAATTTGAAATGGGTTATCGCAATGCAGACGTAGAATTAAGTGAAGACCAATTGTTAAAAAACATCCGTTCCATCCAGACAGCAAATAATATAAAGAACTCAACTACTCTAGAAGAAGGTCTAGGTCTAGTGTCTCTGGATGTGGAGATGGAGACTGGTACTGGTAAAACTTATGTCTACATCAAAACAATGTTTGAATTATACAAGACTTATGGGTGGAGTAAATTTATTGTAGTTGTACCTAGCATCGCGATTCGTGAAGGTGTCAAGAAGTCTTTTGAAATGACACAAGAACACTTTATGGAGCTCTATGGTGTTAAAGCACGATTCTTTGTTTACAACTCTGCGAATTTACACCAGCTTGACGAGTATTCACAAAGCTCTGGAATCAATGTAATGATTATCAACACGCAGGCCTTTAATACAACGATGAACGAGGAAAAAAGTGTTGAAGGTAGAAAAGGAAATGAGGCGGCTCGAATTATCTACACGAAACGTGACGAGTTTGGTTCCCGTCGTCCGATTGATGTTATCAAAGCGAATCGCCCCATCATTATTTTGGATGAGCCTCAAAAGATGGGTGGTAAAGCGACGCAAAATGCCCTAAAGAAGAATTTTAATCCTTTATTTTCATTGAATTTTTCAGCCACGCATAAAACATCACATAATTTAGTGTATGTTTTAGATGCACTTGATGCTTTCAAAAAGAAGCTTGTTAAGAAAATTGAAGTAAAAGGTTTTGATCTTAAGAATCTTAGTGGAACTAATCGATATATGTATCTTGCTGCCATCGTCATTGATCGTAAAAAACCACCTCGTGCTCGCTTAGAATTTGAAGTGAAGCGTGGAAGTGGTATAAAAAGAGAAATACAGTTGCTTAGTGCAGGGGATAGTTTGTACACGGCATCTAATGGTTTAGAGGCATATAAAGATATTTCAATTTCTGAAGTAGATCCAATTCGCTCTATGGTGACTTTTTCAAATGGAGACATTTTAGAGACTGGTGAAGCGAGTGGGAACGTAAATGAGGATGATATTCGTAGAATACAAATCCGGGAGACCATTGCTTCACATTTTGATAAAGAAGAGAAGCTCTTTGAGCAAGGTATCAAGTGTCTATCACTGTTCTTTATTGATGAAGTTTCCAAATATCGTAAGTATGATGAGGATGGAAATGAAATTGTAGGTGAGTACGGGAAAATTTTTGAGGAAGAGTACAATGCTGCCTTGAATGAACGACTAACGCTTTTCCCAACAAACTATCAAAAGTATCTAAGAGGAATTAATACTATAGAAACGCACAAAGGGTATTTTTCTATTGATAAAAAAGGTAAAGCAATTGATAGTAAGGTTAAACGAGGAAGCGAATTTTCGGATGATATTAGTGCATATGATCTCATTTTAAAGAATAAGGAAAGATTGTTATCATTTGAGGAACCGACAAGATTCATTTTCTCACACTCTGCCCTTAGAGAAGGTTGGGATAATCCCAATGTATTCCAAATTTGTACGTTGAAATACTCTGATAATGCCACTGCAAAAAGACAAGAAGTAGGACGAGGTTTGCGCCTTTGTGTCAATGAGGCTGGAGAGAGACAAGACCTTGAGGTTTGTGGAGAAACACTGGTGCACGGTTTGAATGTGCTGACTGTTATTGCTAGTGAAAGTTATGCCGGGTTTGTAGGTGATTTGCAGAAAGAAATTAAATCTGACCTATATGAGCGGCCAACAAAGGTCAGTGTAGATTACTTTACCGGTAAGCATGTGATGAATGGTGATGATACACATTCAATTACAGTTGCAGAAGCTACGGCAGTATACCATTATCTTGTTCGCAATGATTACGTCGATGATAATGGCGGTGTGACCGACATTTATAGAGCTGCAGCTGAACTAGATAGTTTTGCGCCCCTTAAGCCTGAACTAGAGCCGTTTGGAGAAAACATCCATAAGCTTGTGCAGGCAGTATTCGATCCGAACATCCTTAAAGAGATGGCTGGAAATGCCCATGAAACCAAAGTCAAAGAAAATCCATTAAATGAAAACTGGAAAGAATTTCAGGAACTTTGGGAAAAAATCAATAAAAAGTATGCTTACACCGTGAATTTTAATAGTGAAGAGCTAATTGAAAAAACCATTGCTGTTATTAACAGTGATTTAAGAGTAGCTAAGTTGACGTATACATTAACAAGAGGTGAACAAATAGGTACTGAGTTTAGAGTGGACCATACTGTTACAAAAAAACTTGAGCAAGCCGAAGGAAGTTTTGCTGAATATGATCTCATTGGTAAAATTGCTGAAGCTACAACGTTAACACGACGTTCCGCAGCAGCGATTTTGGCAGGAATGAAGAAAGATAAACTTTGGCTATTCAGAGAAAATCCTGAAGAATTTATTACCAAAGTGGCTGATATCATTAATCATCAAAAGGCAGCAGTGGTTGTAGAGCATATCACCTATACCCCTAGTGCAGAAGAACCCTATTCGCATGATATCTTCAATATGAGTCGTGCTTCTGATGAATATGCCAAAGCCTTTAAAGCAAAGCATGCCATACAGGATTATATATTCACAGACGGAACAGCAACAGAGAGTATTGAAAGGCGGTTTGCTGAAGATTTGGATAGCGCGGATGAAGTAGCCGTTTATGCCAAATTGCCAAGGGGACCACGAGGTTTTTACATCCCAACTCCAGTTGGGAAGTATTCACCAGACTGGGCGATTTCATTTAAGAAAGGTGCTGTAAAGCATATTTTCTTCATAGCAGAAACGAAGGGCACAATGGACAGCCTCCAATTAAGGCCGATAGAACAAGCCAAGATCAGCTGTGCAAAGAAGCTGTTCAATGAGTTGTCTACAAGTGAAGTTAAGTATCATGATGTGGACACTTATCAAAACTTATTGTCGGTTATTGATTCAATGTAGTTATTTGAATGAAAAATCCATGGCTCTTTCAGGTTTTCATTGATTGTAAGCGACACTATCATTAATTAGACTTGTAATATATGGACTTTATGTATAAAGGATGTATGAAGACACTTATTTTGTAATACGAATCTGATTTTTACGAGATGTTGGAATACCGACGCTCTGAAGATAGTGAAATCGCATTACTCAGAATGTAGTGTTTAAGACGTTGGGGATTAGCTGAACCAATTTGAAGAGCTAAGGCATGCCAAACTTACAACAAAGTTCGGTGATGACTTAGCTTTTTTATTTTTTTGTGGGTAAATCTAATTAAAGTGAATTTGATAAAATGAAGGTATGATGTAAATGAAGATTAACGTGTTCTTAGTGAGGAGGCATCTCATGAAAAACTCTGTTATTTTCTTGGATCGGTTCCACAACATTGAAACGATACTGCGTCAGCAATTAGGACAAGAAGAACATATTTCGTTTTCCTATCTTGTGGATCAAGCCGCTAAACATAATCCTTTGATTCGGCAAAAAGCAGAGCGGTTAAAAAGTTTTGGACGCTTGCGTAACGCCATTCAACATGGGAGCGGATTGAACGGTGAGCCGATTGCGGAACCTCACGAGAAAATTGTGAGTGAGATTATTGAAATTGAAGAAAAGTTACGTTCTCCGAAGCGAATGAATACCTTTTTCTGTGACGTCTATTCATTGAATGAAACGGACTCGATGAGTAAAATGCTCCAGTTTGTTCATCAATTCCAATACTCTCAATTTCCTGTTTTTAATTCCGACGGAGAATTTATTTCGCTTGTGACTGAAAGCGGTATCACGAATTGGCTGGCGTCAAAAGTGAAGGATGATCTCATTTCATTCGAAGAGACTAGGGTGAGCGATCTTATTTCCGTCGATGAACTTGCTGAGAAGTATCGCTTCGTTTCGAGAAGAAATACTATCTATGAAGCAAAAGATTACTTTTTGCAGGCCGCAAATCAAGGCAAAAAGTTAGAAGCATTATTGATTACGGAATCAGGGAAGTCGAATCAAGCGTTATTGGGGATTGTGACACAGTGGGATTTAGCGAAATTTGATTGAGAAATAGAGAAGGAAGCTGACTGTTACATCAGCTTCCTTCTCTATTTCTGCTTAGGGGCAATTAAATTTAATTAACTAAAATCGGCTCAATACCCATCTCATCAAGCAACGTCCATAGCGGCTCCATCGCTTGATCCGCATCACGGTAGAAATGGCGACCGCGGACACGCCAGAACGTCCAGCCGGCCCGTTCGAGCACTTTTTGCCGGAACATGTCTTGCTCGTATACGTCAGGACCGTGCCAACGTTCGCCGTCACATTCGATTGCCAGGCGGTTCGATTCGCCTTCGACTACGAGGTCGATGCGATAGCCGTTCACTTGAACTTGCGGACGGACGAGATAGCCGCGATTCGTCAGACGCTTATATACTTCCTCTTCAAACGGAGAGTCGAACAAGTGTTGGACCGCTTCGAACGACTCTTGATCGCCGAGCGGGTTCTGGCAGTAGTTGACGAGTTTGTAACGCATGCAGTTTTGATTTCCGATGTCTTGTAGCGTGACAGAGTGGAACAAAATCATCTGATCTCGAGCCCGACTCGCCGCGACGTTGAAGCGCTGGCTGTCGGTCTCTTTCGTGAGTGCCGCAAAACGACGGTTTGGTGCGACGACGAGTGACAGCAACATGACGTCACGCTCATCACCTTGGAACGTATAGGCGTCACCGAATCGGACGTTGTGCTCAATCAGCTTGTCGATGCCAATCAAGTCGGTCGCCATCCGTTCGATTTGATCCGTCTGGGCTTTCCCGAGGAGCGAGATGACCCCGAACGTCCGCTTCGCGTAGCGTGGGTCGTCAATCAACTGCTTCAAGTGAGCGACGAGCGCTTTCGCTTCCGGGACGTTGAACTTGTCTTTCGTCGTTTCGGCGACGTTCCCATCCTCGACAAAGACGCTCTGCACCGCTGGCGTCAACCGTTCGGCACGTTGCGGGAGTCGAAGCGGGACGATGCGACCTTCGTACACATGAGCGTTGCTGAAACCGATAATCTCCGGTACGCAACGGAAATGTTCACGGAGCCCGACCGTCGCACTGAACTTGACGGAGGCGAGGTCGTATAGACTCGATGAGCCATCGAATAACGTCATCGTCGTGTCGTTTCCGAAGTATGTCTTTTTCTTCTCTTGGATCGCATTTTGGTCTTGGAACGTCGTTGGACTGATTTGGCGGTCATCCCCGACGATGATGGCTTTTCGAGCGCGCGATAGAAGCGAGATGGCATCCATCGTGCTTTGTGAGCTCTCATCGAAAATGATGACGTCGAACAGCTCGTCGATTTCTTTGAACGATTCGAGCACGCGGTTCACCGGCATGATCCAAACTGGGATTGCATCTTGGGCCGCAGCCATTTGACGGGCGGCTTCCCGTTTGTGACGGGCCGCATGTTTCCCGGTACCTTTCCCGATTTGGCGAATCAACTTCGCCCAACTGTTCAAACGTTCTTGTTTCGACGGTGTCATCCGCGTCAGCTGCTCTTTCCACGCATATGTCGCACATAAGTCCGCTGTCGCTCTTCCTTCCTCTTTCTCCAATCGTTTCATCTTCTCCCGATAATCGTCGTCGCTCAGTGCTTCGAGCAGCGTCAAGACACGTGCTACTTTCCAATCGAGTTCGAACGTCTGAAGTTGAAGTGTCGGAGCAGTCCCGTCATAAAATGCGTTCAACCAACCTGGCGCGACTTGTTTGATGCGCTCTGTTAGTTCTTTTAGGCGTGTCGCTTTTGTGTTTTGTTGTTCGAGTAATGCCAACTCTTCAATGGACTGTGTGTAACGTGCGGCATCCCAAGATTGCACCGCTTGTTTGAGACGTAACGCCGCTGGATGGATGTGCGTATCATGGACGAGTGAGAGATAAGACGTCTGGATGGTCTGTAGCTCCTTCATCTCGTCGAGCGCCAGCGAGGCATCTAGCTCTTGTTTCGCTTGCGTCAACCAAGCTTTCTCATAGCGGAACCGTTCGTCGTACAGACGGAAAGTCGGAGCCAATGACTCGTTGTACGTCACAAAGACAGCTTTCCATTCACGGAGCGCATGAAGCGCCGTCCGATAAGACGAAAATTCAGGCGTCTCTAACTCGAGCTCAAAGTGTTCACACGCGTATTTGAAACGACGTGATAATGTCGTCAACGATGACTTCAATTCATCGAATTGTTTCAACAGTTGAAGGTCGGCACTCGATTGCGGAGCCTTCCCGTCAATTTTGGTTTCATCGAGTAAGACGGCATATTTTTTACGTTTTGTCAGTTTGAAGAAAAATCCGTCGGTCTTTCCTTCGTCTAAAACTGGACCGAGTTCGTCAGCGAGCGTCCAGACATCATTCGGTAAAGTAGACGGCAATTCGATGTCGTGGACGGCGAGTTTACGCTCCAACGACTCGAGTGCTTTGACGTCGCGTTCAAACGTCTGACAGTCTTCTTCACATTGCACTTCATCGCTTCGATGGGTGGACCAGTAGCTGTACCGTTCACGTAGCCACTCGGGTTGACGATCAAATGACTCGAGCAACGTCTGAATATGGTCTCGTGTCTGTTGACGAAGTGACGTCGATTTTTCCTGTAACCATGACGCAGCGGCCTGCGTCTGTTCGAGAGCGGCGAGTTTTTCGTAACGACCGCTTTCGGCTAAGAACGTTTCAAGGGACGGAAGCGTTGTCGTCGCTGGATAGGTCGTCACATTCGGTCCTTGGTTGAGCGTTTCCCGCTCTGCCATGAGTTGATAGAAGTCCGCCAATTCATCAGCCGTCAGCGGACAAGTGTCTGTCAATACGGGGAGCGGAAGCTGCATCGTGACTTTTTGTTCGCTCGTCCATTTCGCCCAATCGGTCGGTGAACGCGTCTCATCGAGGTATGGAATCACTGTATGCTCGCTAGCGGCTTGCTCAATCATTTTCCGACGCAGACGGGCAATCTCTTCACGTGTCTCATACAATTTTTGTTGCTTTTGCTTTCCTTTACCCTCTAACTCTAAAGCAGTCGTGCGATTCAAGTACGAGGCAATCTCTTGGAGTGAACTTTCCGTCTGCTTTGTCGTCTTTGAATCTGATCCAAGGACGGATACCGCGAGCTGGCGAATTTGGGCCGGAAGTTTATCACGCAAGACGTTCAACGCATGTTCCTTTTCACTGGTGACGAGGACGCGCTTTCCGTGTGCAAGCAAGTGCGAAATCAAGTTTGAAATCGTGTGACTCTTCCCGGTGCCAGGGGGTCCTTGTACGACGACACCGGCATGGTTACTCAATTGACTTAAAATGCGTTTTTGTTCCTCGTTGTAAGGGAGCGGGAAAAGAATCTCCTCGCCGACAGGTTTCCAGGCAGTACGGTCGAGCGCGTCCAACGCGTGGATTTCTTCGTCGTTCGACGTCAAAAACTGTTGCAAGGCAGGTGAAGGTGATAGACCGTTTTCAATCAACGTGGCCAAGTTCTCATGTTCTTCGACCCACGCATGGGCAGACTTCTTGCGAACGTATAAGCGCATGCCTGGCATTGCATAGACGGTTGCGATTTCGCCATAGGCGTGGTCGTCATTCAACAGTTTCAATACACGCTCGGACTGCTCTTTTAATTCTGTCTCGACCCATGGTTTGAAGTCGAAGGTGAGCTCTTCTTTAAAATCGACTTCGTATCGGGATAGCTCAGATGACATCCAAACATGGTCACGGTCGAGCATATCAAGTTCGAGTTTCGTCGGTATGGCTGACGCTTCGATGCGGAACAGACTTTTCTCTTGATCGAACTCGAGTACGGCTGCTCGTGTGAACAACGGCCGTTCGACTTTGTCATTCAGCCAGTGCAACATCCCGAATGAATAGACAAGTTCATATGTATCGCTCTCGGTCGAGAGAAGTTGCATCGTCCGATACATCGTGTCGTATAATTTTCGAGCAGATTCGTGTGTTTTTTTCTCTTGTTCCCACGTTTCAATCGAGGTTAAAAAGTCATTGAACGTCGCGTCGAGTTTTTCAGGAAACAATTCTGTCCGTTTATACGTTTCGCCTTCTTGGAGAACGTAGGCGTACAACTCTCGCGGAAGACTCGGTCGCTTCTCTGCGAATGGTGCGAGAAAATGAACTTCGATGGAGAGCTCCTCTTCTTGAGTGACGCGAACGTTCGGATACGTTGACGCCTCGGGAGATAAAAGGAGTTCATAACTTTTTGTATTGGTTTCAGTACGAATATCCATCCGTTTGACAGCCGCTAAAAACTTAAATAAATCAGCTGTCTTTTGTTGGGTTGTTGCGTTCATGGTTAAATCCTTCTTTCTTCAAAAACGATGATGTGACAGTCGTCTCATTCCAAACATAGGGAATGTTTCCCGCCTATTTAGGAATCAATTAACATTATAACGTCCACTTCAAAAGAAAGGGAGATAAAAATTATACTAGGTGGTAGTTGTTTCTAACTTGTGTATAGGAATTTACCTAGTTGATGAAAATCAGGCACTTTGTTGCTTTTAAATTTGGTAAAATGAGGATATCAAATTGCGTAGAAGTGCAAGGCATGAAAGCAGTTTTAGAAAGTGAACAGCAACGACTTGATCCTTTCTGTATGGTCATTGAATCTCGTCTAAAATGAAGGCGTTACATGAAGTCGTTGCTCGTACGAAAGAGGAATATTCATTGTTAATAGATTCATAAAGGAGAATACAATGGGAGACCTTAAACTATTTCAAATAAGTGAACAGGGTACGGAAGAATTATACGGTCAATCAATGGCGATTGAAAAATCGCTACAACAATTGTTCGAGAAAAATTTAGAGCAATTGCTCGGTATTCGTTTTGTTGCTTCGGAGTACAGCACGGGTCGTACACACGGGGGTCGGATTGATACGCTTGGGTTAGATGAAAATAACTCGCCTGTCATTATTGAATACAAGCGATCGACAAACGAAAATGTGATTAACCAAGGATTGTTTTATTTGGATTGGTTACTCGACCACCAAGCAGAGTTCGAACTATCCATTTTGAAGCATTATGGAAAAGAGGTGTCCGATACGATCGATTGGAGTAATCCGCGTCTCGTCTGTATCGCAGGTGGCTTCACGAAGTATGATGAGCACGCTGTTAAACAAATCAATCGTAATATTGAATTGTACCAATACAAATATTACGAGAATGATCTGTTGCTACTAGATCTCGTCAATACGACAACAGCGAAGCCTGTCACGACTTCATCGGAGTTCTCCGTAACAAGTAAGACGGTCAGTGACTACTTGAAACAAGCGACGGTAGAATCGAAGGACTTATTTGATGGTCTCGTGTCGTATCTTATGGCACTCGGTGATGATGTGCAGGAAAATGTGACGAAGCACTATATTGCTTACAAGCGCATCAAAAACTTCGCCTGTGTCGAATTTCATCCGAGTACGCAAAAGATTTTGATGTATGTGAAAGTAGACCCGGATACCGTAACACTTGAACGTGGCTTTACGCGCGATATGCGAGGAATCGGACACTACGGAACAGGAGATTTAGAAATTGTCTTATATTCTAATGCAGACTTTGAAAAAGCGAAGCCTTACATCGAGAAAAGCTATGAAGCGAATTAATTATGTGAACTCCATCACTGTGATGGAGTTTTTTTGTCTCAGAAGTAAACTTCCCATTTGAACCCTATCCGTTATTTTATCTACCTAATATTAGGAAATCCGTTATAGTGGATGCAATGATTGAACAACGGGGAAGGATGAGGGAAAGATGAACCAGTATTATTTAACAGAATGGCGAGCATTAACGAAAGCAACGGACGTGACACTCCATCTCTATACCGTACCGCTCCAGGATCCATCGTCACGACATACGCAAGGGGGGAAGTTGATTTTTCAATTAAACAAATTGAACAACTTTCAACCGATTGTGTTCTTTGATCAGTACATTGCTTCGTTTGAGGAAATCAAACAGTGGGGAAACGAGACGTTTCTTCAATATGAAGCGCGTCCGATCAATCTTTCACGTAATGTCGAGCGAACGTTACTTGAACGACTGTTAAAAAAGCAGTTGGAGCGATTGGGACATCCACAGTACATGATGAACCGGGGTAAGTTCCGCTCGAAACAGGCGCACCTACAGTCGACAAGTGGGCTACTCATCTATCCGGCACTCGATCTCAACGTGAACGTGTCGGAGACGGATGAAATTGTCTTTGGATTCGATTTGACCCATCAATTTGAATACCGCGAAAACCTACTGCAGCAGCTCAAGCGTGAGCCGAAATCCGTGTCTGCAGGAATGCGTGTCATCGATTCGACTCATCCGAAATCGTATGAATACGAATTTGTAGAAGTTGCGCCTTATCGAGCGAGTGAAGTGAGTCCGATTCTAAAGTGTTCGATCATTGATTATTTCGCAAAGAAAGATCCGAAACGAATCATCGCACCAGACGCACTCGTCGTACACGTCAAAGATCGAAACAATCAAATTCTTCCATACTTACCTGAGCAACTGAAACAGAGTTGTTCATTTGAGACGATTCCAGCTAAACAGCTCGGCGCAGTCAATCGAATCATCAAATTGTCGCCTGACGCGCGAATGTCGAAACTAATGCCGG
This sequence comes from Exiguobacterium sp. TNDT2, assembly GCF_003331145.1. GTDB lineage: Bacteria > Bacillota > Bacilli > Exiguobacteriales > Exiguobacteriaceae > Exiguobacterium. The sequence continues at coordinate 11,389 of NZ_QLVE01000025.1, forward strand.
AAGCACTCGATTTGATCGGTCGACTGCCGATGCTTCAGTTTGAGCGGAAAGATGTGCGGGCCGCTCGTCTCGGCTATACCATCAAAACGTTATCATCTCCTCGGCTTCGATTTGGTCAAGGAAAGACGGCTAGCTACGCCAAAGGTGGTTTGAATCAAGGCGGCGTGTTTGAAACAGGGGAGGCGACCGTCAGTTTCTTTGTCGACCCGAAACTACACGATCGCCATAAAGTGCAACAAGTCCTCGATTTTATCAAAAAGCTTAAGACCACGTCTGAACGCTTTGGCGTGACACTCAACGTCTCGAATAAACCAAAAGGACTGAGCCAAACGCTCTCTACCGATTTGTTGCAGGCAGAAGACGTCATGTTCCAATTGAAGAACGTCCCGAAACACTTTGAAGGTGTCGTCGTTGTCATTGCCGAGGAAGCATCGCTCAATCATTCGTATCAAGCCATTAAGCGGGAATTTGGTGGGAAACATGATGTCGTGACTCAATGTGTGGAGCTGCATGACCGCGTGTTGAACTCTGAAGATACACTGTACAACATCCTACTCGGTGTGTACGTGAAGGCCGGCCTACAACCTTGGATTCTCGGTGAACCGCTCCACTCGGATTGTTTTGTCGGGTTAGACGTAAGCCATGAGAATGGAAAACATGCGTCGGGCATCATTCAAATCATTGGGAAAGACGGGGCGATGATTAAGCAGAAATCACTCTCGACAAGTGAAGCAGGGGAGAAAATCAGTGCTGAGAAGATGCGGGAAATCGTCTATGACACGCTTCATGCGTTTGAAGAACAGTACGGTCATACGCCAGCTCATATTACGTTCCACCGGGATGGATTCTGCCGTGAAGATTTGGCTCTCATCGACTCGCTTCTTTCTCCACGTGGGATTCGCTTCGACTACGTGGAAATTTTGAAGAACGTCAATCGACGTATGGCGATTCACGAGAAAGAATGGAAGACATCACAGGGACTTAGTTATACAAAGGAGCGAATGGGCTATCTACTCTCGACTAACCCTCACGTGCGTGTCGGGATGGCGAAACCGCTCAAAGTGGTGCAACAGACAAACGTCTTACCGTTTGAGGATGTGTTAAGCGATGTGTATCGTTTATCGTTCATGCATGTCCACTCGCTCTTAAAGACACGACTGCCGATTACGACACACTATGCGGACTTGAGTTCGACGTTCCATAACCGTGGATTGATCAATGCAAATACGCAGCATGAAGAAGCGTTGCCGTTTGTGTAATTCATACCCTTTATTTTTAAAATTCTTCATTAAATAAAATCGGAATGAATTAAAATGGAATTAAGAGATTTAACAAAAAATGTTAGGAGATGAACTTATGAATCCGAAAGCTAATCTTGAGAAAAGATTAAAAAATCTCACTGAAGCATTTGAAAACTTGGACAAATTTATTGACGGTCTTGGAATTAATATACCGAACATGGCAAAAGATAAAATTACGGGGTTATTAAAATCAAAGGACATAACACAACTGATGGATGCAATAAAAGAAAGCAGACCCCCAAGGTTTGTCATTATGGGAAGAACCGGAGTAGGGAAAAGTAGCCTTATTAATGCGATGTTCGGCTCTTATTTGGCGAAGACAAGCCCGGTTGAAATCGGTACTACCGAAACACAGCAGTTTAACTATGTTAAAGATGGAGAGGTATTATTTGAAATCCTTGACACGAGAGGGATAAAAGAAAGTTCCACGAACGACTCTCAAACTGCAGAGAGCGCTCTGAATGAAGCGATAGAGCAGTTTGAACCGGACGCATTTATTTTGATTACAAATGCATCGGATCGATCTTCAAGTCTGAAAGAAGACATTAATTATTTGAATACAGTACGAAATATGATTAATTCAAAATTACCAATCGTAACAGTGATTAATAAAATCGATGAATTAGAACCTGCTCGAATAAAAGATGCGAATGAATACTCTAGCAAGAAAATTAGCAATATCAATTTAAAAGCACAAAATGTAAGAGTGACTATGATCGAAGAAGAAATTGAGAATGTACATGTGATTCCAGTGTCCTCGTATATTGAGTGGACCCATGAAACCCCTGAAGAATTATCTTGGGAAAAGCAAGCACAATTAGAGATTGAATTTGATGGGCGTTATAATATCGACGAGTTAGTTGATTTTTTAGAAGATAACATTGACCTTAAAGCGTCTATTTATTTAATGATGCATTACAAAATTGATCAGGCTATAAGAAAAATCGCAAATAAATTTGTGAAAGCTTTCGCTGGAATTGCAGGAGCAGTCGGACTATCTCCAATTCCATTAAGTGACATCTATATACTAGTTCCGCTTCAAATGATTCTAATCTCACTAATTGCATATTTAAACGGTATTATTCTCGATGCAAAAGGTGTGAGAGATTTCTTTATTGCTAGCGGTGGTGTCGCGATGCTAGGGGTTGGGTTAAGATTTGTCGCGCAGCAAGGTGTGAAATTACTCAACATTACTATTCCAGGAGTCGCTTCAGCAATTAGTGGAGGGATTGCGTCTTCTGGGACGTTTGCGATAGGAAAAGGAGCCATCTCATATTTTATTGACGATTTGACAATGGAAGAGACAAAGAAAAATATGTCTCGTGATCAACAAGACTATGACAGTGGGAATGAAGTGTAAGCTTATTTTTAATTAGAAAAGAGGAATAAGAAAAGTATGAATGAACATTTCAATTTGACGCATTTTAGGGAGAAGTTGTTGAAGGTTACGCGAGAAGATTTAGCAAACCGATTAGATATTTCTCTAGAGCAATTGGATGAAATGGAGAGACATCCGGAAGACATCACATTCAGTACACTCCGAAAGTTATCTAATGTCGCAGGAATCCCTTTTGATAAAATTTCATCTTACCATGACTATATGCCTCAACCTTTTGAAGTCGAAGACACATGGAGTCAAGCAAATTTTATAAAAACAGAGTCATTTCAGCAAATAGAGAAACATAGTGTTGATGATTCGGTAAAGAGTTATCTTGAAGAAGTTAAAAATATAATTCATCAAACTATTGTAAAGCCATCAGTTGCCATTGTAGGAATGTCTGATGCAGGGAAAAGCACCTTAATAAATACGCTTTTAGGTGAGGATAAACTACCAGCAGCTTGGACCCCTACTACCTCAATTAGCGTTCATATTAAACATTTAGATGATCGTCCTAGTTTTATTAAAGATGAAGTTTGGGTTTTTAAAGGAAATAAAACAGGTTTCAACATGAAAAAAGTACATGAGGAGTCTTACTCAAAAAAAATGAAGATTGCCGGAGGCGACGCTTCAATCTTATCTAAATTCGGTGTTCGTCAGAATAGTGCTGATTCATTAGATGAAGAGGCAATAGCTGCAGTTATCTATGTGGAAAGTCCAATTTTAAAAGTATGTGACATAGTAGATTTACCTGGGTTCGGGACGGGTGATAGAAAAAATGATGATGTACTAGCTCAAAAATCTAAAGAGTTTGCAGATATTGTAATCTACTTGTCGATTGCAAATGGGTTTTTACGTGGCACAGATATTGAATTTATTAAATCTGCATTGAATGGATTACCCACTATTGAAAGTGAAAACAATGGATTAAAACCACTCAACAACTTTTTTATTGTTGCATCTCAAGCACATACAATCAATGATGGAAATTTAACAGAACTTCATCGCATACTCGAAAAAGGTGCTGATCGATTGTATGAATTGACTCCAGAAGAAATTTGGAAGAATAAGCGTGAACAGTCTGGTTATCTTTATACTCGGCAAGACATCCGGAATCGTTTCTTCACATTTAGTAAAGATAAATTAAAAACTCGGGAGAAATTCGAACAGGAACTCCGTACACTTTTAGAACGATTACCGCAAATTATTCAGCAACAAGGGTTTGATACCGTGCGAGAAAATGTCAATCGTCTGAAAGTTGACATTGAAAACAAGGTGGCTGTTCAAAAGGATATCATTTTAGAGAAAAACAAATACGTGGCTCTTCTTAATGATATAAAAGGAAATGAGAAAACAAGGCAAGAGCATAATGCAAAGTCTAGAGAAACAATACTAAAGTTAATTTCTACTTTAGAGGTGCAGTCTATAAAAGAGTTTAAAAATGAGTATGATCGTTTAATAAACGTAGAGAACATTGTGAGAATTATGGAGGAAAAAAAGTATAAAAAGAAAAAAGAGGACATTGAATTTCTAGCTGGATATTTGACTTCAAAAGTACAAATGATACTTCAAGAAACGTTGAAAAATAAGTCCGAGAAATTAACAAGAGAAATTGAGCATTATCTAAACGAATTTGAGATTCGAGTTAAAAAATTTGATAAAGGTTTAAGTACTATTCAAATTCCGTTTGACACACTAAAGATTTTTGCAAGTGGTTTAGCAGGAGCAGCGACTCTAGGAGGATTAGCTGCATGGGCTTCCACACTAGGAAATCTTGGAGCTTATATACTTGTCGCCAAAGGGGTAAGCGTCTTATCGGCAATTGGAATTTCTATTGGTGGTGGAGTGGCAGGAGCGGTTGCAGGGGTTGCTGCTTTAGGAGGACCTATTGTACTGGGAATTGCATTAGCAGCAATTGTTAGTATGTCAGTATTTGCTATTTTCTCTGGAGGATGGAGAAAAAAAGTAGCGAAAAAACTTGTTGAATCATACAGTGTGCAAAATGTAGTTAATCAGTTTAATGAAGAAATTAATAAGTTTTGGGATGAAACTCGAGAAGCATTCAATACTTCAGCCGATCATCTCGAAAATGAATGGAAAAACTCAATTGATAACTTGACTGCTCTGGTTCACTCATACGATGAAAAAGATATAGAATTTGCTATTGAAAGCTTGAACCAAATCAAACAAATTCTTGATACATTGAATTTTTCTCCAGACACTATCTTGACTTAATGTTTACTAATGTATTAGAGAATTAAAAATATCGACATCTAACGCTTCACGCATAAAGTGTACGAACAAGAGAAAGTTGATTTCTTTCCAAAATAAAGGCAGTCAAAAGAGGCTGGGACATAACTCAGTAGATTTATAACAAAGAGGCCCCCGGGAGCGACTTGTTCGCTCCCGGG
>NZ_QLVE01000026.1 GCF_003331145.1 Exiguobacterium sp. TNDT2
CGCCCTTTCACGGCGGTAACACGGGTTCGAATCCCGTACGGGTCACTTACCTAAGCGAAAAGAAGCCATCTCACTCGAGATGGCTTCTTTTGTTATATCAAGGAGGGCGACGGATGACGAAAGTATTGATTGCTGTGTCAGGTGGAGTCGATTCGGTCGTCTTGTTGGATCGGGTCATTCGGAACGGTATGGAAGTGGGCGTGGCCCATGTCCATCATGGACTGCGTCCCGACTCGGATGAAGAGTATGAATTTGTGCGACGTCTGGCCGACTCGTACGACGTGCCGTTTCATGGCAAACGGTTCGCTTTCCCGAACGGTGGTTCACAAGCTGCTTACCGGACGGCACGTTATGCATTCTTTGAAAAAGTCATGCGTGCGTTCGGATATACACAACTGATGACGGCCCATCACGCGGATGATCAACTCGAGACGGTCCTCATCCAGCTACACCGTAACGTCGTCGAAGTAACAGGGATTCCCGAGCGTCGTCCGTTCGCAGGAGGGGAGCTCGTCCGCCCACTCCTATCGGAACCGAAACGAGAACTGATCGCTTACGCCGAGCGTCATCGGCTCGAATGGCGAGAAGATTCGAGCAATGCTACGAGCGATTATTTGCGCAATCAAGTGCGACATCAGATTGTGCCCCAGCTCCTCGCGTCACAACCGAATCTCGTTCAAATCGTGACCGAGACGGCGCGGCGTCAACACGATCTGTGGCGGACCCGCTACCGTCAGATGGAGAATTGGATCCAGGACAACGTGCAGCTCGAGATGAAAGCGTTTCACGTGAAAACAGATGATTTGATGCATTTGAATGCTGTCGAACGATACACCGTTGGGCGCCTGCTCTCAAGGTGCTATGGGGTAGAGGTGGGGACCGCGCTGGATCGTCTGTTAACGAGTGCCCAAGGTTCAGGCTACTTCGACTTAGAGGGGCCATGGATCCTGCGGAAACAAGATGGGATGTTGTCGTTACAAACAACCGCTCAATCGGTCCTAGCCCCAGAGCAACAAGTAGTGACGACACTCCCGGCACGCGTCACGTTCGGGGCGACGCTAGTCTCGTTAGACATTGAGGAAGGTACGGACGGTATTCCGCTCGAGGCGATCGAGTTGCCGTTGATCATCCGCTCTGTCGAGGCTGGAGACGCGATGAAACTGTCCGTCGGGACGAAAAAAGTCGCCCGCATCTTCATTGACGCGAAGATTCCGCGAGAAAAACGGCCTTTTGTCCCATTGGTAGTTGACGCGACGGGACGGATTATCGCTATAGTAGGGGTAAGAGTTTCCGATTTTCCAGATAAGTCGGGTGCGATGTGCCCACGATTAATGGTAAAATGATGATTGTGTCGGATAAGAAAGAGGAGGATTTCAAGATGTCATTAATGAACGATATGGAGAAAGTGCTGATTTCAAGCGAAGAGATTCAAGGTAAAGTGAAAGAACTCGCTACCACGCTTAGCGAAGAATATAAAGAAGAGTTCCCACTCCTCGTCTGCGTATTAAAAGGTGCGATGCCATTCATGTCAGACCTCGTCAAAGAAATGGACATCCATTTAGAAATGGATTTCATGGACGTGTCGACGTACCACGGCGGAACGTCATCGACAGGAGAAGTCAAAATCGAAAAAGATTTAAATACATCTGTAGAAGGACGCGACATCTTGATTGTAGAAGATATCATTGATAGTGGGCTCACGCTCGGTTATCTCGTCGACCTGCTCAAGTACCGCAAAGCCAAATCGGTCAAAATCGTGACGTTGCTCGATAAACCGACGGGCCGTAAGAATGGATTGTCGGCTGATTATAGCGGATTTGTGATTCCACATGAGTTTGTCGTCGGTTATGGTCTCGATTATGAAGAGAAATATCGTAACCTTCCGTACGTCGGTGTGCTCAAGCCGAGTATTTACGGGGGCTAACGTTTTTCTTTTGAAAATGGGTCGTGTTAAGATAAAAGAAATACCCAAAGTATACACATATACTGAATGGGCGAGAACATCGTTTCTCGGAATAGGAGGCAGAGAATGAATCGTGCAGTGAAAAACACCTTAGTCTTCGGTGTGATTTTCCTAGCCTTGATCTTGTTCCTTCAATATTTACAAAACCCGAATAGCCAGAGCGAGACGCTTACGTATTCGAAGTTCTTGGAATATGTGGAAGAAGGTCGAATTGAAACGGCAACCGTACAAGAAATTCCGGGAGCTATCTCAATCACAGGAGATCTAACAGGAGATGAAGATCAGCGTTTTGAAACAAATATCCCGGCTAATGAAGCCGAATACGCCGAAGTGCTTTCGTCACTTCGCGCGGATACCGACATCCAAATCGAAGAAGCAGAGTCGAGTGGTAGCTGGTTCAGCATCGTATTCGCGATCTTACCGTTTATCATCATCTTCATCTTATTCTTCTTCTTGCTCAACCAAGCCCAAGGTGGTGGCGGTGGTGGTCGTGTGATGAACTTCGGGAAATCGAAGGCAAAACTATACGACCAAGAGAAGCGCCGTGTGACGTTCCAAGACGTCGCTGGAGCAGACGAAGAAAAACAAGAGCTCATCGAAGTCGTTGAATTCTTGAAAGACCCACGCAAGTTCTCGAAACTCGGTGCGCGGATTCCGAAAGGTGTCTTGCTCGTCGGTCCACCGGGAACAGGTAAGACGCTTCTCGCCCGCGCTGTAGCAGGTGAAGCCGGTGTTCCATTCTTCTCGATTTCAGGTTCTGATTTTGTCGAGATGTTCGTCGGTGTCGGGGCATCACGTGTTCGTGACTTATTCGAGAACGCGAAGAAGAACGCACCGTGTATCATCTTTATCGATGAAATCGATGCGGTCGGACGTCAACGTGGCGCTGGTCTCGGTGGCGGACATGACGAACGTGAACAAACGCTTAACCAACTTCTCGTCGAGATGGATGGATTTAGCGATAACGAAGGCATCATCATGGTTGCCGCGACGAACCGTCCGGACATCCTTGACCCAGCCTTGCTTCGTCCAGGCCGATTCGACCGTCAAATCACGGTTGATCGTCCAGACGTCAAAGGTCGGGAAGAAGTCCTTAAAGTTCATGCGCGCAACAAACCGCTTGATTCAACAGTCGACTTGAAGTCGATCGCGCAACGGACACCTGGTTTCTCAGGGGCTGACCTTGAAAACTTGTTGAACGAAGCAGCACTCGTTGCAGCCCGTTCGGATCGTGCGGCCATCTCGGTCGTCGATGTAGAAGAAGCGATTGACCGTGTCATCGCTGGTCCTTCGAAGAAGAGTCGCATCATCTCGGACAAAGAACGCCAAATCGTTGCGTACCACGAAGCGGGTCACACGATTATCGGTCTCGAACTCGAGAATGCGGATGAAGTGCATAAAGTAACGATCGTTCCTCGTGGAAACGCCGGCGGTTACGTCGTCATGCTTCCAAAAGAAGATCGCTACTTCATGACGAAGCCAGAACTTGAAGACAAAATCGTTGGTCTCCTCGGGGGCCGTGTGGCGGAAGACGTCATCTTCGGTGAGGTGTCAACAGGAGCAAGCAATGACTTCCAACGTGCGACTGGTATCGCCCGGAAGATGGTCATGGATTACGGGATGAGTGACAAGCTCGGACCGCTCCAACTTGGGTCGAACCATGGTGGACAAGTCTTCCTCGGCCGTGACTTCCAAACGGAACAAAATTACTCGGATGCGATTGCACAAGATATCGATCTTGAAATCCGGGATATCATCAACCGTTGTTACGCGAAAGCGAAACAAATCTTGACGGATCGTAGAGACGATCTCGAACTCGTCGCGAAGACGTTGCTCGAAGTCGAAACGCTCGATTCGAAACAGATTCGTCACTTGATTAAGACGCGCGAATATCTTCCGCACGAACCGGAAGAGCCGTCTGAACCATCGAAAGATGATGCAAACGACGAAGCGAAGAAAGATGAGGCGGCCGTCAAGCACGGACAAGTCATCGATCAGCCTGGAGTCGTTCAAGAAGCGAAGCCGGACGTGGTTCCTGAAGGCGATAAGCCGGAAGCGACACCGACGGAACGCCCGAACAGCGATTTACGTTAAGACGAAATGGACGAATGCCCGAAACAAGGCATTCGTCTTTTTTCGTGTTATAATTCGAGCGAACTGTAATTGACAACAAAGTGAGGAACGCTATCATGATTTTAGTGATCGATGTTGGGAATACAAATATTGTCCTCGGGATGTATGACGGCGAGACGCTCGTCCATCATTGGCGCATCTCGACAGACCGCACGAAAACGACCGACGAGTACGGAATGCTCGTCAAGTCGCTGTTTGACCACTCGAACGTCTCATTCGATCAGATTGACGGCGTGATTCTGTCTTCGGTCGTTCCACCGGTCATCTTTCCGCTCGAGCAGATGTCGCAACGCTATTTCAATGTCCGGCCGATTGTTGTCGGTCCTGGCGTGAAAACCGGTCTCGACATTCATGTCGACAATCCGCGCGAAGTCGGTGCAGATCGCATCGTCAACGCGGTCGCGGGAATTGCCAAGTATGATGGACCACTCATCATCGTGGATTTCGGAACGGCGACGACATACTGCTATATCGATAAGAATCGCCGTTATCACGGAGGCATCATTTCACCAGGGATCATGATTTCGGTCGAGGCGCTCTATCAACGAGCAGCCAAGCTGCCGCGCATCGAGCTCGCGACACCGCCTACGGTCGTTGGGAAAAATACAATTCAAGCGATGCAGTCCGGGACATATTACGGCTATGTCGCACAAGTCGACGGGATTGTCGGTCGTATGAAACGTGAAGTCGGAGAAGCGACCGTGATTGCCACGGGCGGGCTCGCGCGTTTGATTAGCGAGCATGCCGAGACGATTGATACCGTGGATTCATTTTTGACGCTCGATGGGCTTCGTCTCATCTATGACCGCAACCAGAAATAAAACTTAAAGGAGTTACTCGATATGATTCAACCAGAACAACAAGCATTACTTGACCAAATGAAAGCCGATTACCTCGTCCGGGCCCTCGGGTTCAACGGGGAAGTCCGCGCGTTTGCCGTCCGGACGACGAAAACGATCTTTGAAACGCAACTCCGTCACCAGACGACACCGGTCGCTTCAGCAGCGCTCGGGCGCACGATGACAATCGGGACGATGATCGGTGCGATGCAAAAAGGCGCCGCTCGCGTGACACTTAAAGTCGAAGGTGATGGACCGATCGGGAAGATCATCGTCGATGCTGATACGGCGGGAGACGTGCGCGGTTACGTGTCACATCCTCGTGTCGAAGGCGGCACGTTCGTGAATGATCACGGTTTGACGAAGTTGAAAGTCGGTGAAGCCGTCGGACGCGGGACGATTTCGGTCATTAAAGACCTCGGTTTGAAAGACTTTGTCGGTGGCTCGTCTGAGATTCAAACGGGTGAGATTAGCGAAGACTTCACGTACTATTTCGCGACGTCAGAACAAGTGCCGTCAGTCGTCGGTGCAGGTGTCCTCGTCCTCCCGGAAGATGAATCGATTCTCGCGGCCGGTGGCATTATCGTTCAATTGATGCCGGATGCGTCAGAAGAGACGATTCAAGCGCTTGAACAGGCGCTCAAGACGTTCCCGCCAGTGTCGGTCCTCATCGGGGAAGAAAAGACACCGGAAGAGATGCTCCAAATGCTTCTTGGCGATAGCCTCGAAGTGTTGGATCAAAAGCCGGTCCAATTCAATTGCACATGTGGCCGCGACCGCATGGAAAGCGCGATTATCGGGCTTGGCACTGAAGAAATTCGTCAAATGATCGAAGAGGATGGCGGCGCCGAGGCGGTTTGCCACTTCTGCGGGGAGAAATACCACTTCTCGGCTGAACAGTTAGAAACGATGAAACAACAAGCACGCTGACCGCTTTGCTCCAAATTGCATATTTTGAATCTGATAGGGTATGATTACAATATCGGAATAGTCGGAATTATGGAGGAGGAAATGAAATGCGTATCGTAGATTCAGTGACAGACTTGATTGGAAAGACACCGATTGTGAAGTTGAATGGGTTGACGGGCGACAATGATGCCACCGTTTACTTGAAATTAGAGTACATGAACCCAGGATCTAGCGTAAAAGACCGGATCGCGCTCGCCATGATTGAAGCGGCGGAACGAGAAGGGGTCTTGAAACCAGGAGATACGATTATCGAACCGACCAGTGGGAACACAGGAATCGGTCTCGCCATGGTCAGTGCGGCCAAAGGCTATAAAGCGATTTTGGTCATGCCGGAAACGATGAGCATGGAACGTCGCAATTTGCTTCGTGGCTACGGGGCCGAACTCATTTTGACACCGGGTCCAGAAGGGATGGGCGGAGCGATTCGCCGTGCGACGGAAGAGGCTGAACAAAACGGTTATTTCCTTCCGCAACAGTTCAACAACGAGGCTAACCCGAACGTTCACGAGATGACGACGGGGCCTGAAATCGTCGACGCGTTCGATGCGTCAGGCCTGCAAGTCGATGCGTTCATCGCCGGCGTCGGGACAGGTGGAACGATCACGGGAGCGGGTAAAGTGTTGAAAGCCCACTATCCGAACGTTCAAATCCTAGCGGTCGAACCGGTCGATTCACCGGTCTTGTCGGGCGGTAAACCAGGTCCTCATAAAATCCAAGGCATCGGGGCCGGGTTCATCCCGTCGATTCTCGATACGGAGATTTATGAAGGTGTCCTTCAAATCACGACCGATCAGGCGTTCGAATACGCACGTCTTGCGGCCAAAACGAACGGCGTGCTCGGAGGCATCTCATCTGGGGCGGCGATTGCAGCCGCTGTTGATACGGCGAAACGTCTCGGCAAAGGAAAAAACGTGCTCGCGATTATCCCGTCAAACGGAGAACGCTACCTCAGCACACCGCTCTATCAATTTGATGAAGAATCAGATAGCGTACGCTCATAAGCAAACGGCAGTTACCGGGAGACAACTTTTTTCGGTAACTGCCTTTTCTTGTGTACAATTAAAGGCATGAATCAGTGGAACGGGGGAATGTAGCGTGAGACGAACAGCGTTCAAAACCATGAGCATGACAAAAGAGAAAATGTACGACACGTACATGACATTGACCGAAGGGAAGAAGCACTACGCGTGGCTAGAGAGTGGACGCGTCGGCCGCTATACGATGGCCGGGATCGAGCCGTTCGCTACGCTTCAGGTGAAAGATGGGGTCGGGGCGTTCGCGACAGCAGAGGCGACGGAAACACTGTACGGTGAGCCGCTCGACATCGTCGAAACAATCCGGACCCGGTACGCCACCGAGCGGCCAGCTGGCGCTCCTCCGTTTTTTGGCGGGATGATCGGCTACGTGAGCTATGACGTGGCCCGAACGCTCGAACGTTTACCACGGCAGGCGGCAGACGACTTGGCGACACCGGACGTCTCCTTCTTGCTGTTCGATGAAGTAGCAGTCTTCGATGAAGAAGAATCGCTTTTATACGTGATGGTCACGGCCGACGAGCAAGCGGAGGCGAAGCTCGAGCGCTTTGCCGCCCTTTGGCGAACAGAAACACATTATGCGTTTCCGCCGCTTACGAGCGGAACGGTCGAGCGATCCCGTTCGCTGTCACAGGATGAATTCGTTGCGGCCGTGCAAAAGATTCAAGACTATATCGTCGAGGGCGATGTGTTTCAGGTGAACTTGAGCGTCCGGCAATCGGAACCGCTGCTCGCACACCCGCGTCACATCTACGACACGCTCCGGAAAGTGAACCCTTCACCGTATATGGGTTATTTCGTTGACGACTCGCTCACGATGGTGTCGGCTTCACCAGAACTGTTGCTCGAGAAACATGGCGCCGCCATCTCGACCCGTCCGATCGCCGGAACTAGACCGCGAGGCCGGGATGAGGCGGAAGATCTGGAACTGGCTCGGACGCTACTTGACAATGAGAAAGAGCGGGCTGAACACGTCATGCTCGTCGACCTTGAAAGAAACGACTTGGGCAAAGTCGCTTCTTACGGGACAGTGCATGTCGATGAGCTGATGGTCATCGAGAAGTACTCGCACGTCCAACATATCGTCTCGAACGTGCGCGGTCTGATGCGGGACGGCGTATCGGGAGCCGAAGCACTCGGCGCGATGTTCCCGGGCGGCACCATCACCGGGGCGCCGAAAATCCGGACGATGGAAATCATCGAGGAACTCGAACCGGTCCGGCGTGGGATTTACACGGGCTCATACGGCTGGCTCAGTTGGGATGATGACCTCGTGTTCAACATCACGATTCGGACGATGGTCGTCAAGGACGGGATCGCCCATGTTCAGGCTGGTGCCGGGATTGTGATTGATTCGAATCCTGAAGCGGAGTACGCCGAATCACTTTCCAAGGCGAAAGCGCTATGGACGGCGAAAGAAATGACGGAGGCGACGGTATGATTTTACTCATCGATAACTATGACTCGTTCACATACAATTTAGTTCAATACTTCGGGGAGCTCGGTGAACAACTCGTCGTCCGTCGTAACGATGACATCACGATCGAGGAAATTGAAGCGCTCGCCCCAAGTTATCTCGTCATTTCGCCTGGTCCGTGCACACCGAGTGAGGCGGGTATCAGCATCGATGCGATTCAGGCGTTTGCCGGTCGCATCCCGATTCTTGGCGTCTGTCTCGGACATCAAGCGATTGCTCAAGCGTTCGGCGGAAAAGTCGTCCATGCCGAGCGGCTCATGCATGGCAAGACGTCAGCGATTCAACATGACGGAAACACACTGTTTAACGGCATCCCGCAACAGACGATCGTGACACGCTACCATTCGCTCGCGGTCGAACAAGATGCGTTACCGTCGTGCTTGAAAGTCACGGCCGAGACGAGCTTGGGAGAGATTATGGCACTCCGGCATGAAACATTACCGATTGAAGGGGTCCAGTTTCATCCGGAAGCGATTTTGACAGAACACGGCAAAGACATGATTCGTAATTTCGTCGAGGTGTATCGCCATGTGGCTTTGGCATAACGGCGAACTGCGGGGCAGCTCTGAAGTAACGGTTCCGGTGGCAGATCACGGATTTTTATATGGGATGGGCCTATTCGAGACGTTTCGAACGTTCAATGGCATCCCGTTCTTGTTTGATCTTCACTGGGCACGTCTCGAAAAGAGCTTAGCGGAACTATGGATTGATTTACCGTATACGAAACAAGAGATGGGGCAGGCGATTCAAGACGTCGTTCGTCAAAACGGGACCCCGAACCTGTATGTGCGCTTGAACGTGTCCGCGGGGGTGGCGCCACTTGGACTCTACGACGGACGCTACACTCGTCCAAACGTGACACTGCTCGTCAAGCCGTTACCGGAATCGTTCCAGCCCACGGAAAAACGGCTGGAAGCCATCCCGTTTCCAAGAAGTCGGCCCGAAGCGGCCTTCCGCTTAAAATCCCATCATTATATGAACAATATATTAGGGAAGCGCATGCTTGTTGATCGGGAGGCGGAAGGACTGTTCGCCGATGACTCAGGACATGTCGTAGAAGGGCTTGTCTCGAATATCTTCTGGGTCGAAGCTGACCAAGTTTGGACGACGCCGCTCGCGACGGGACCTCTGGCTGGGGTCACGCGACGTTGGGTGATGGATACGTTTGAGGTGAAGGAACGTGATGTGACGTTTGCGGAACTTACACAGGCAGACGAGATTTGGTTGACCAATTCGGTTCAACAGATTGCTCCGGTCACAGACTATGCCGGGAACAGTTATCCAGGAAAAGACGGGGCAAAATTTAAAGCATGTTGGTCTGTCTTGTTGCATGCGATTGAAAGGGAAGAAACGCGATGACAAAAATCATGGGAATTTTAAATGTGACACCGGATTCGTTTTCGGACGGAGGACGGTATACGGCGCTCGAACAGGCGGTCGCTCACACCAAGCAACTCGTTCAAGACGGAGCGGACGCGATTGATATCGGCGGGGAATCGACACGGCCGGGAGCCCGGTTCGTCTCAGCGGAAGAAGAAATCGAGCGAGTCATTCCTGTCATTCGTCAACTGAAGCAAGAGCTCGACGTGCTCATCTCGATCGATACGTACAAACCGGTGGTGGCAAAGGCAGCATTAGAAGCCGGGGCCGACATCATCAATGACGTCTGGGGCTCGAAGTGGGGCGATCAGTCGATGGCACAAGTGGCACGGGCATTTAACGTCCCTATCATCTTGATGCACAATCGTGACAATCGAAACTATGGTCATTTCATCGAGGAGGTCGTCGGTGACTTGCATGAATCGATTGAAATCGCTCAAGCGGCAGGTGTCCCGGATGAGATGATTTGGCTAGACCCAGGAATCGGCTTTGCGAAAGACTATGCGCAAAACATGGAGTTGATGAATCGACTCGATGTGATCACGAATCTCGGTTATCCGGTGTTACTCGGGACGTCGCGAAAATCATTCATCGGTCAAGCGCTTGATTTACCGACCGAAGAACGACTGGAAGGGACATTGGCGACGACGTGTCTAGGCATTATGAAAGGCTGTGCGTGGATTCGGGTTCATGACGTACGAGAGAATAAACGAGCGTCACTCATGATGGACGCGATGCTGGGAGGCGGACAAATTGGATAAGATGTTTGTGAATGGGATGCGTTTTTATGGCTATCACGGTGTGTTTGCAGAAGAGAATCGACTCGGTCAACGGTTCAATATCGATTTGATGTGTGAATTGGATTTGGCGCCGGCCGGACAATCGGATGATTTGACAGACGGCGTCAGTTACGCGGGACTCTATCAATTGACGGAAGACATCGTCACTGGGGAGCCAGTCAATTTGCTCGAGGCGCTGGGCGAGCGCATCACGACGGCTGTCATGGCCCACAGCGACAAGATTCAAAGCGTCACCGTCAAAGTGATCAAGCCGGACCCGCCCATCCCGGGTCATTATGACTCAGTCGCAATCGAGATGACACGGAGACGGAACGTATGATGTACGTAGCGCTGGGATCGAACATTGGGGAGCGTGCCAACTATCTGGCAGAAGCGATTCAAGCGATGGCGGTAAACGGTCTTCAGGTGACGAAAGAGTCATCCGTATATGAGACGGCACCGGTCGGATACACAGATCAGCCACCTTTCTACAATATGGTCGTCGAAGTCGAGCCGTCCCTTTCTGCGGAGGCGGCCTTGCTTCAACTCCAGCAAATTGAACGGGACCTAGGGAGAGAACGACTATTCAAGAATGGACCGCGTACAATCGACCTTGACATCTTGGTCTATAACAGCGAAGATATACAATCGAAGCAGTTAACTGTTCCGCATCCACGGATGCATGAACGCGCTTTTGTCCTTGCCCCGTTCGCGGAGGTTGCTCCGGCGGTCGAGGTAAAGGGAATGACGGTGCGGGCGTTGCTAGAAGCCCTGCCTGCGTCGGAACGGCAAGACGTCGTCCGTCTCGGACCGTTACAATCATTGGTCAGCTCGGTTTAACGTTAGCAAAGGAAGTGGAGAAGTGTCAGGGTTCAAAATTGGTAACATCGATATAAAGAACCGCGCCGTCCTTGCCCCGATGGCCGGAGTGACAAACCCTGCGTTTCGTTTGATCGCTAAAGAATTTGGCGCGGGACTCGTCTGTGCTGAAATGGTCAGCGATAAAGGGATTTTATTGGAGAATGCAAGAACGCTCCGGATGCTGTACGTCGATGAACGGGAAAAGCCGCTCAGCCTTCAGATTTTTGGCGGTTCGAAAGATACACTCGTCAGAGCGGCCCAGTACGTGGATCAAAACACGAATGCGGACATCATCGATATTAATATGGGTTGCCCAGTCCCGAAAGTCACGAAGTGTGAGGCGGGTGCCAAATGGTTGCTCGACCCAGATAAAGTTTACGAGATGGTGAACGCCGTCTCGAATGCGGTCGATAAGCCGGTCACGGTCAAAATGCGCCTCGGTTGGGACGAAGACCATATTTATATTCTCGACAATGTTCGGGCGGCTCAATCTGGAGGAGCGGCGGCGATTGCGATTCATGGTCGTACGCGGTCTCAACAATATGAAGGAACAGCGAATTGGGATTGGATTGGCGAAGCCAAGAAGATTGCGACGGTTCCGATTATCGGTAACGGCGATATCTCGACACCTCAAGAAGCAAAACATGCGATTGATCACTACGGTGTCGATGCCGTCATGATCGGGCGGGCAGCACTTGGCAACCCATGGATGCTGTATCAAACGGTGCAGTATTTGGAAACGGGTGAACTTCCGCCAGAACCAGCGGCGCGTGAAAAAATCGACATCTGTATGTTGCACCTCGATCGCTTGATTGCCATCAAAGGAGAAGTGACGGCCGTTCGCGAGATGCGTCAACATGCGGCTTGGTACTTGAAAGGGTTGAAAGGCAGCGGCCCGGTTCGGAAGCAAATCAACGAAACGGAATCGCGAGATGCTTTTGGCATCGTGTTGTATCATTTTGTGGAACAGCTCGAGCGACAAATGCAAGAAGTGTGAACTAGTTTAACAAAGTGATTTGTGGTAAGCTTGTTTGGCGAAAAAGTGAACCACACAAGCAAACGGTTTAGGCTGTGCTGTTGGCCGTGAGGCTGACAGTTTTTTGTTAGGAACAACCCCAAAACGTATAGAGGAGTGAATGGAGTAGTGAGTCACGAGTTGGAAATGAATGACCAAATGCAGGTTCGATTTGAAAAAATGACCGAGATGCGTGAGCAAGGGCTTGACCCGTTCGGACGTCGGTTCGAACGTTCTGCCCATGCCGGTGAATTACATGAACAATATGAGGCGATTGAAAAAGAAGCCTTGGCCGAACAAGACGTCGAAGTGACGCTTGCCGGACGAATCATGACGAAACGTGGAAAAGGGAAAGTCTTTTTTGCCCACATCCAAGACGTCACAGGACAAATTCAAATTTACGTTCGTAAAAATGACGTAGGTGACGAACCGTTCGATTTATTCAAATCATCTGACCTTGGTGACATCGTTGGAGTGAAAGGGAAGCTGTTCAAGACGAACGTCGGCGAATTATCAATCCACGTCGAAGAGTTTGAATTGTTGACGAAAGCACTTCGTCCGCTCCCTGATAAATATCATGGCTTAAAAGATGTGGAACAACGCTATCGCCAACGTTACTTGGATTTGATTACGAATAACGATTCACGTCAAACGTTTATTCTGCGTAGCCGCATCATCTCGGAAATTCGGAATTTCTTGAACCATCGCGGTTACTTGGAAGTCGAAACGCCGATGTTGCATACAATCGCAGGTGGAGCGGCGGCCCGTCCGTTCTTGACGCATCATAACGCACTTGATATGGAATTATATATGCGAATCGCCATCGAGCTTCATTTGAAGCGCTTGATTGTCGGTGGTCTCGAGCGCGTGTATGAGATTGGCCGTGTCTTCCGTAATGAGGGGATCTCAACGCGTCATAACCCAGAGTTCACGATGATTGAATTGTATGAAGCGTATGCGGACTATAATGACATCATGGATTTGACGGAAGAACTCGTAGCGCACGTAGCCCAAGAAGTTCTTGGCACGACGGACGTTCAATATGGAGAAGATACGATTCATTTGGCTGTCGGTTGGAAACGTGCGCACATGGTCGACTTGGTTAAAGAAGAAACAGGCGTCGATTTCTGGCAACAGATGTCTGATGAAGATGCACGTGCGCTTGCAAAAGAGCACGGTGTCGAGATTCAAGACCATATGACGTTCGGTCACATCGTCAATGAATTCTTTGAGCAGAAAGTCGAAGAAACATTGTTACAACCGACGTTTGTCACGGGTCACCCTGTCGAAGTATCGCCATTGGCGAAAAAGAACGATGCAGATTCACGCTTCACGGATCGATTTGAATTGTTCATCGTTCGTCGTGAACATGCTAACGCCTTCACGGAATTGAATGATCCGATTGATCAGCGTGAGCGTTTCGAAGCACAACTTCTTGAGAAAGAAGCAGGGAATGACGAAGCCCATGAATTGGACAACGATTTCCTTGAGGCGCTCGAATACGGAATGCCACCAACGGGCGGTCTTGGAATCGGAATCGATCGCCTCGTCATGTTGTTGACGAATGCACCATCGATTCGTGATGTTCTATTGTTCCCGACGATGAGACATCAACAGTAAAGAATCGTTTTAACCTCTCGCTCTTACGGGCGAGAGGTTTTTCTGTGGAGAATGTTGCCGGGTTAAAGAGGCTAAAACTTTTTCAGAAAAACTTTTGCAAAAAGTCTTGCGTTCTATTTAGGGATGCGGTAAAGTAATAAACGTTGCCGCTGATGGCAGCGGAAAAGAATAAAAAAGTGGTTGACAACTGTGTCGATGACTTGTATTATTTTAAGAGTCGCCAATGAGCGACAGACGAACTTTGAAAACTGAACGATGAGGCAAAAAAAGTTTT
>NZ_QLVE01000027.1 GCF_003331145.1 Exiguobacterium sp. TNDT2
CGGTTTTCAAGACCGTTCCCTTAAACCACTTGGGTACACCTCCAAAGCTCGTATACAATTGGTGAGCAATCATCTCGCTCGACATGATTTATAGTATCAACTTGGCAAGCAGATGTCAAACCCTTTTGTGAAAAAACATTAAAAAAAACCAAAAAAAATTCCCGTCTGAAATATACGTTTCAGACGGGTTTGTTTGTTCATTACTGAGGCATTTCAATTTTCTCGACGCCGCCCATATATGGACGTAGTACTTCTGGGATGACGACTGAACCGTCTGCCTGTTGGAAGTTCTCTAAAATCGCAGCGACGGTCCGGCCGACAGCGAGGCCAGATCCGTTAAGTGTGTGAACGAATTCTGGTTTCGCGTTCGCTTCGCGACGGAAACGGATTCCGGCCCGGCGCGCTTGGAAATCTTCAAAGTTCGAACAAGATGAGATTTCACGATACATCCCTTGCGCCGGCATCCACACTTCGATGTCATATTTCTTCGCAGCCGTGAAGCCGAGGTCTGCCGTACACATGCTGAGCACTTGATATGGGAGACCGAGACGCTTAAGCACTTCTTCAGCGTGGCCCGTCAACAGTTCGAGTTGTTCATAAGACTCTTCAGGTTTCACAAACCGGACGAGCTCGACTTTGTTGAACTGATGCTGACGAATGAGCCCACGCGTGTCGCGTCCGGCTGATCCCGCTTCTGAACGGAAACAAGCGCTATACGCCGTGTACGTGATTGGAAGCTGGTCTTCCGTCATAATCTCGTCACGGTGCATATTCGTCACCGGGACTTCTGCCGTCGGTACGAGGAAGTAGTTCGTGTCCGCCACTTTGAATGCGTCTTCTTCGAACTTAGGAAGTTGACCCGTCCCCGTCATCGCGTCTCGATTGACCATGTAAGGTGGGAGCACTTCAGAATAACCATGTTCATCGGCGTGCATATCCATCATGAAGTTGATAAGGGCACGTTCGAGACGGGCGCCGAGACCTTTATAAAAGACAAATCGGCTGCCGGTCACTTTACCCGCTCGTTCCACATCGACGATTTTCAAGTCTTCCATGACGTCCCAATGCTGTTTAAGTTCAAATTCGAACGTCGGTTTTGTTCCGACTTCACGGATGGTGACGTTATCATCTTCCGTTTCGCCAATCGGCGTTGATTCGTGCGGGATGTTCGGGATGCTGAGGAGAATCAAGTTCAACTCGGCCTCGACTTCACGCAACTCTTCATCGAGCAATTTGATTTCATCCCCGAGACGGCGCGTCTCGAGAATCGGTCCATCCGCATCTTGCTTATTGCGTTTCAATTCCGCAATTTGCTTCGTCGCTTCATTTCGTTTCGCTTTCTTCACTTCGACCTCATTAATCAAGTTGCGGCGTTTCTCTTCTAGCTCCGGGAAACGATCGAGCGCACTCAAATCCTCGCCGCGATGAGCCAGCTTCGTTTTAATCTCTTCAAAATCTGTTCGTAATCGTTTAATGTCTAACATTTGTTATTCCTCCTTTTTTCACATAAAAAGGTGGCACGCCCCTTTCCCGTAGGAAAGGGACGAACCACCTTGGATCCGCGTTGCCACCCTCGTTGCCCGAAATCGGGCCACTCGATGCACGTAACGTGTGCGTAACGTGACTTGTTTCCAAGCCAATGCTCCGAGGCCGATTCGGTTACATCATCCCACTAGTTTGCACCAACCACTAGCTCTCTGTCAGTAGATGACCGTAACGTACTTTTCCTCATCATTGCATCTGTCATTGAATTAGTTTTACTTTACAACATCTCAACTCTATCGACAAGACTCAGTTTTCCGAGCACGAGTCGAATCTCATCTAAAAAATCCGAGAAGGCGCGCGTCATGCGTGTCAAAAACGAAGCCATCTCGACTGGTTCGGCCGCGACGAGCGTACCTTTAGGTGGAAGTTCACCATCTAAATACCGGACGCTTCCGGAAGGTTCAATGGTGACGGTCCCGACCTGTTGATCAACCGCAATCGGTGCTTTCGTATCCGGAAGGTCATATGTCGGTTCAGGTACGGCCTGTCCTTTCTCGACGAGTACTTCAAAGGCTGACGTCGTGCGCACTTTCGCTGTCTCGACTGTACCTTCGGCGACATGGAGTGTCGCCGGGACGATTTCACCGGTTCGTAAAATTGGAGTTAAGACGAAATCGCCGTAGGCGTAGTCATGAAGCGCCTTTGTCGCAGTGTAGCGTCCTTGATCGGTTCCCGCTCCGAGAACGACCGACAGCACGGTACGTCCATCTCGCGTCGATACTCCAACGAAACAGTAACCTGCGTCATCAGTCGTACCCGTCTTAAAGCCGAGCATGCCCGGATACGCCAAATCTCGACCGGCGAGCATCCGATTCGTCGCTTCGAAGCGGACGCCGTCGATATCAACATACGCTTGTTTCGTCACATCGAGCACTTCCGGGAACTTCGTCAAGTATGCCAAAGCGAGCATCATCAAATCATTGGCCGATGTCAAATTCTCCCCTGGACGTCCCGCTGACACAGAGTCAAGTCCCGATGCATTGGCGAACGTCGTTTGGGTCATGCCAAGTTCGGTCGCCCGTTCGTTCATTTTCTTCACGAATACCCCTTCCGAACCAGAGACGGCCTCGGCCAATGTGACCGCTGCCTCGTTCGCGGAACGAATCAACGCCACGTCGTATAGCTCTTTCACCGTGTACGGTTTATTGACGAGCGGAATCCGAGCCAATCCTGGTTTTCGGGTCAGCGCCAACGCCTTGTCGCTCGGGGTCACTTCTTGGTTCCAACTGAGGTTACCCGCTTCGATGGCTTCCCGGACAAGAAAAGCGGTCATCAGCTTAGTGATTGATGCCGGAGGGAGCATCGCGTCCTCTTCTTGTGAGAACAGGATTTGTCCCGTCGTCATGTCCACGAGCATCGCGCCGGTCGCATCAACTTTAGGTGCCGCCGATGCATCCGCCGGCACGATCATATTTAAAAGGATTGCCCAAACGAGCATCCATCCGATCCATCTTTGTCTCACGGTCTTGCCCCTTTCTATACGTATCTCGTTACAGTGTAGCAAAAAAACACATGAAAAAGGCTCCCTATTTGCTAGAGAGCCTTTCAATCAGGCGAGTTGTCGCTTAGTCGCTTCAACCATGTCCAAGAAATAGCGGTGCATCGACAAGTCATCTGTCAATTCCGGATGGAACGAGCAGGCCATATACTTGTCATACCGAACCGCGACAATCGCTTCCTCGACCTCGGCGAGCACCTCGACGCTCGCTTCGACCGATGCAACTTGTGGTGCTCGGATGAACACTGCTTCGACAGCGTCATCGATTCCTTTGACCGCTAAATCGACTTCAAAACTATCGACTTGTCGTCCGAACGCGTTCCGTTTGACCGTCATCGGGATTTTACGAAGGTGCGCATCATATCCTTCGACTTCGGTCGCGAGCAAAATCAAACCAGCGCACGTCCCGAACATCGGCAATTCCGTGTTCTCACGTAACGGCTCGAGCAACTCGTACCGATCGAGTAAGCGACGCATCGTCGTGCTCTCCCCACCCGGCAAGACGAGTCCATCGATGCGGTTCAAGTCATCGATCGAGCGGACAACGAGCGTATTCGCACCAAGTGCTTCGAGCATATGGACGTGTTCGCGAATCGCACCTTGCATTCCGAGTACACCAATCGTAGTCATCTTACCAACCTCGCGGTGCCATGAGTTCTTCTTGTTTGAGCGTGCGGACGTCGAGCCCTTTCATCGCTTCGCCGAGTCCTTTCGACAAGTGCGCGATGCGCTCATAGTCATCATGGTATGTCGTTGCTTCAACGATGGCACGGGCAAATTTCTCAGGGTTCTCCGCTTTAAAGATTCCTGATCCGACAAAGACGCCGTCCGCTCCGAGGTGCATCATGAGTGCCGCATCGGCTGGTGTCGCAATTCCGCCTGCTGCGAAGTTGACGACCGGGAGGCGACCTGCTTCACGGATTTGCATGAGTACTTCAAACGGGGCACCAAGGTCACGCGCTTCTGTCATCACTTCGTCGATGCTCATCGAGAGCAAGCGTTTCACTTGGGCTTGAACGGTACGCATGTGACGAACCGCTTCGACGATATTGCCGGTTCCCGGCTCACCTTTCGTCCGAATCATCGCTGCACCTTCCCCGATGCGGCGTGATGCTTCACCGAGGTCACGCGCGCCACAGACGAATGGTGCTTTGTAGTCACGTTTGTAGAGATGGAACTCTTCGTCAGCAGGCGTCAACACTTCGCTCTCGTCAATGAAATCAACCCCCATTGATTCAAGGACACGTGCTTCAGCGATGTGACCGATGCGGCACTTCGCCATGACCGGTACCGATACTGCACCCATAACGTCTTCGATGATTGTCGGGTCGGCCATACGCGCAACGCCGCCCATTTTGCGAATATCTGAAGGTACGCGCTCGAGTGCCATGACGGCAACTGCACCTGCTGCCTCAGCAATTTTTGCTTGTTCTGCGTTGATGACGTCCATGATGACACCACCTTTTTGCATCTCGGCCATACCACGTTTTACTTTGTCTGTCCCTACTTGTCTCTTTTCCAAATGGATCCCCTCCAATAAGCTAGTCTACTTGCAAGTATAAATTGATTTGACTATATTAAAAGTGCCAGTTTTATATTTTTTAAAGTGGTCAGTTCAAACAAAGGACTTCATTTCTCGATTCTCGAATGTTGTAAAGATTAAAGGAGATGATGGAATGGATCAATGGAACAGTCGTGACGAAGCGCATGAGCGCAGTTTTTTTGGAAAAACGGGAATGGTCCCGCTCCTCCTCGTCATTGGATTCGTACTTTATTTTTTCTTTGGCTGACTAGAAAGGATACATCATGGATATGCTCACGTTCTCGCTCGAGGTTGACTCGAGCGTCCCGTTATACGAACAACTCTATCTACACATTCGACAAGCCATCGTCGATGACACCCTCACCACCGGGACAAAACTTCCGTCCAAACGTAAGTTAGGCGAATTTTTAGATGTATCACAAACGACAGTCGAACTGGCTTATGCCCAGCTGCTCGCGGAAGGATACATCGAGTCGTTGCCACGCAAAGGCTTCTACGTGTTGCCGCAAGAAGAACTGTACGTCCGGCGCGGCAGTAGCGTCATCGAACCGCTCCCGGTGAAAAAAACATATGAGTTCGACTTGTATCCGAGTCAAATCGACACGACCGCTTTCCCATTCGAACGTTGGCGCCGGCACTTAAAACAAGTCGTCTCGGAAGAACATCACGATTTGTTGTCACTTGGCTCTGTCCAAGGCGATTTCGTTCTTCGCCAAGAGATTGCGACCTATCTCTACCATTCGCGCGGTGTGCATTGTTCTCCCGAACAAATCGTTGTCGGATCGGGAACCGAGCAGCTGTTGCCCCAATTGTTAGAACTGTTGCCGGATACCACGACGTTTGGCATTGAGGATCCGGGGTATCCGCTCACCCGCCAACTGTTCGCCCATCAACGACGGACGTTCATTCCAATTCCTGTCGATGAGAGTGGCGTCCGTGTCGATATGGTGGAGCAAGCATCCATTGATGCCCTCTATGTGACACCGGCCCATCAATTCCCGACCGGAACGATTTTATCGGTCAGCCGCCGTCAACGTCTGCTCAACTGGGCATCAGAGCGGCAAACATATGTGATTGAAGACGATTATGACAGCGAATTCCGTTATAGCGGTAAGCCCATCCCGTCCTTGCAAAGCATGGATCAAAACGAGCGGGTCGTCTATTTGAGCACGTTCTCGAAATCGCTAATGCCTTCGTTGCGAATCGGTTATATGGTACTCCCGCCTCCGCTGTTGAATCGCTACCGGGAACGTTATCGTCACTTCACATGCAGCGTGCCCCGCTTCGAGCAACACACGTTGGCCGAATTTATGGCGACCGGTGATTTTGAGAAACATCTGAACCGGATGCGTAAAACATATCGACGTAAACTTGAAATCATCATCGCCGCTTTCAAACCGTATGAACCGATCGTCTCCATCACAGGGGCAAGCGCGGGCCTTCATGTTGTGCTATCTGTCCAAACGACAAAGTCGAACGAAGAATTAAAACGTCTGGCCGAAGCCGCGAATATTCGAATCAATGCGATGACCGATTATCGCATCAACTCAAGCGATACGGTCCCACAGCTTTTATTCGGGTTTGCCGCCTTATCTGAAGAAGTATTACCCGCTGCCGTCAGTGCACTCATGTCGTGTTGGAACATTGAGAAAGGAAGAGATTGATGAAACGGTCACGCTATTTCCTCGGTGGTCTCCTCTTATTAATCGGTACACTCCTGTTATCCGAATCGTGGTGGAAAGATCAACTCGCGACGTGGAATAGTCAACAAGTGACCGCCGAGATTCAACCGAGACAGCCCAAAACCGGCGAATTTGAGTTTTCAAACGTCGAACCGTTATCCTGGGAACAACTATTGACTGTGCGCAATCGGTTTCACGAACTACCGACCATGGGTCTCATTTCCATTCCAGATGTTAACCTTGAACTGCCCATTTTATATGGTCTCGATAACGAGAACTTGGCTGTCGGTGCCGGAACGATGGATCCGTCCCAGCACATGGGGACTGGAAACTATGCACTTGCCGGCCACTATACGCAAAGCCCGACCGCACTGTTCGGTCCGCTTCACATCATCGACGTCGGCATGTCCATCTACTTGACCGACATGACACATACGTTCGAATACGAGGTCATTTCGCTTGAGACCGTTCCCCCGACACGGGTCGACGTGCTCGACCCGACAACAGAACCGACGATTACACTCGTCACGTGTACGTTCGATGCGACGGAACGGTTGATTGTGAAAGGACTCCTCGTGAAGCAAACGCCTCTCTAACCGATAGGCGTTTTTATTATTTTTCAAAAAACATATTGTTAACGCTTACATATTCAGCTAAACTATTCCTGAAACCGTTTGCACAATTTTAACAATCCGTTGCCCTGTAGACGACACATTCCATGAAAGAGGTGCTTTATGAAGAAGAAAGCGGCACGACAGACGACCACGTTACTTTTATCATCCGTTCTCCTGATCCAAGCCGGCGTCCCGATGAACGCTTTGGCTGAACCTGCCACAATCTCAATTGATGGCTTAAAAACAGATTGGACGAACACGCCAGCGCTCGCCACATCCCCACAGGCGGGTTGGCAAGGATTCGATTTAGGAGACGTCTATCTGCAGAACGATGCACGTAACCTTTACTTTTATGTGGATGCGAACAACGTCCCGAACTGGGGCGACAATGGTCAGTACATAAATATCGCCCTCCAAATCAATGAACAAGATTCAGGCGTAGCGACAAACCCGCTTGGCTATCCGTTCAACTTTAGCCAAACCGATAAAAAACCACAGTATCATATTTTACTTCGCGTCGATGGCGATACATCAGTAAAAGAAGCCGTTCTGTATGAAGCAGGTAAATCCACACCACTCGCAAACTTAAGCAACTTGAACGGCGCCTCGTTTGCTATTGACCGCACGAAAGGCTTTGAAGGAAAAATTCCATTGTCTCTGCTTGGCCTAAGCAATGAGGATACCGTTCGGGTTCTCACCGTACTCAGCGGGAATAACGCGACCGAGCATGGTGCGTTCGACACGATTCCAAGCAATTCGGCCAATAAAGTCGCCGATAGTTGGAACGTTTCGGCGACTCCGTCGACACAATCGGTATATAGTCCCGCCTTCACGTTGAGCGGTGTCGAGACGGTCAGTCAACTCGAAGTGACAGCAGTCACACCGACCAATCAATCGGAACAAGTGGACATCAAATCCCCAATCACTTGGATGTTCAATGAGCCTGTATCGTTAGACGCTTCGAACATCAGCTTGATGAATGGTGAGACGGCTGTACCGTTCACGGCTGAAGCGAGTGGATCGACAGTGACCGTCACACCAACCGAGGCACTCGGTTTGAATCAAACGTATACCGCGACCCTACCGGCGGATGCCGTGAAAGGCAACCTGTCGAACACGACGTTGCCGGCATTGACGACGTCTTTTAAAACCATCACTGAAATCGCCGATCCATGGAAAACACAACGCTACATCGAGATGTTGTACGTCCGGGCCGATAACGATTACACGGGCTGGAACTTATGGACGTGGAGCACGGGTGCCAAAGATGGTCAAGTTGACCCGTATAAAATCACCGAAGACGGCGCCATCTTCCGAATCCCAGTCGGCAAAGATGCGACCAATGTCGGTTTTGTCATCCGTAAAGGCACGGATTGGGCCGTGAAAGATGGTTACGGAGAGGACCGCTATGTGAAACTCGGGAGCGACCGGGTGACGAAAGTTGTCGTCGAGAGCGGCAAAGGGACATTCCACCAAGTACCGACGATTCAAGGACCGGTTTTAGAAAACGGTGCTGTCACATTCTTCTACCGTGACAAAGCGTTGTACGAAGCAGGACAACTCGATGAAATCGACAGTGTCGCGTTAAAAGTCAATGGCACGACGTATCCGATGACGTATGAAGCAAAAAATGAATGGTTCCGTCATACGGTCAAATTACCGGAAGGGAAACATGATTATACGTTCCTTGTCACAAAAGACGGCGTCACGACTGAAGTAAAAGACCCTTACTTTGAAGCGTCGAGCGTTGAATATCGTCGTCCAAACGTCAAATTGACCGCTTCTGTTTCTCCAAAAGCGATTAGTTCTCGAGAAAATGCGGTCGTCCAGGTGAAGCCGACGTTGCCAAAAGGTGTCCAATTACGAGAAATGTACATCGATGCCCGTCCACTCGGTGGACCGGCCAAGCTAGCGGTCGACCCGGCACTGAACAAACAGACGATTGCAGTGAAAGATACTGTCAAACCAGGCAATAAGTATTTGACGATTACGGCGATTGACCAATACGGAAACGTTCATAACACGAAAACATCGTTGACAGTCCGACCGGTCTCGATGAAAGACAAGCAAGAGTTCGATTGGGATGAGGCACGGATTTACTTCATGCTGACCGATCGCTTCTATGACGGGGATAAAACGAATAACAACCCGAATGGTGAATACTACGACCAAGACCATCTTGAGTCGTATCACGGCGGCGACTTTGCCGGCGTCACGAAGAAACTCGACTATTTGGACAAGTTAGGTATCAATACAATTTGGATTACCCCGATCGTCGACAACATCGACTGGGATCTTCGTTATGGTAAAGACGGCTCACAATACGGCTACCACGGCTATTGGGCGAAAAACTTTGAAAAACTCGATGAGCATCTTGGGGACATGAAGGCGTTCCATCGTCTCATCGACGAAGCAAACGCACGAGGCATCAAGATTATGGTCGACGTCGTCCTGAACCACCCTGGCTACGGCATGGAACCAGGAGCTGTCGATACGGGTGCGACAAACTTCCCGACAAATCAGGAACGTAAAGCGTTCGAGGGGATGATTCGTTCGAACCCGGTCGATGGGGATGACTTGAAAATGTCACTCTCTGGGCTGCCAGACTTTAAAACAGAGGAAGCAGCTGTTCGTGAACAACTCGTCAAATGGCAGACAGATTGGATTAAACGCTCGAAGACGAAAAAAGGTAACACCATCGACTACTTCCGCGTTGATACAGTCAAACACGTCGATTCGACAACATGGAAGTCGTTCAAAAACGAGTTAACGGCACTTAAACCAGACTTCAAGATGATTGGCGAACATTACGGCGCGAGTGTAAACAACACGGGCGGTTACTTACAGAGCGGCCAAATGGATTCGCTACTCGACTTTGACTTCAAATACCAAGCTGAGCGGTTCATCAACGGGAATATTGATGACGTCGAGAGTGCGCTACAATACCGCAACACACAACTCTCGAATGAAGCGACGCTCGGACAGTTCCTCAGTAGCCATGACGAAGACGGCTTCCTCGTATCACGTGCCGGCGGAGATGAAGGGAAACACATGGTCGCCGCATCGCTTCAAATGACAGCGAAAGGCCAACCTGTCATCTACTATGGCGAAGAGGTCGGACAGTCCGGGAAACACGCTATGGATATGGATAAAGGCGAGTTCAATGAAAACCGTTATGACTTCGACTGGAAGCGAGTCAAAGGAGAAGGTAAGGCAATGCATACGCATTACCAGAAACTACTCAATATTCGTGCTGACTATTCGAAAGTGTTTAGCAAAGGAACACGGGCCGTTATTGCGGGTGGATCTGCGAAGGGATATTCTGTGTTTGAGCGAAAATACGGCAAAGATTCGGTCCTCGTTGCTTTGAACACGACAGAAGCAAAACGAACGATTACGTTCCAAACCAAACTCAAGCACAACACGAAACTCGTCGACCGCTACAGTGGTCGTCAGTATATGGTCAAACGTGATGGGAAAGTCACAATCAGCTTGCCTGCTCAAGACGATGGTGGTACCGTCATCCTTGTTAAAAAATGATAGCAGAAAGCCGTTGTCTCTATGTAGAGGCAACGGCTTTTGGTTTAGCGTGAATAGTTTGGCGCTTCTTTAGTGATGTGGACATCATGTGGATGGCTTTCTTGCAAACCAGCCCCTGTCATGCGGATAAACTGCGTATCTTCGCGTAATGCACAGATGTCAGCTGCCCCACAATAACCCATTCCTGAGCGAAGGCCACCGATGAGTTGATACACCGTATCTGCCAACTCGCCGCGATAAGCGACACGACCTTCAATACCTTCCGGCACAAATTTCTTGTCCGCTTCTTGGAAGTAGCGATCTTGGCTTCCACGTTTCATCGAGGCTTCAGAACCCATTCCACGATATGTTTTGAACTGACGTCCTTGGTAGATTTCCATCTCACCTGGACTCTCTTTCACACCAGCGAGAAGACTACCAAGCATAACGGCATGAGCTCCAGCTGCAATAGCTTTCACAATATCACCAGAGTACTTGATTCCGCCATCAGCGATGACTGTGACACCATGTTCTCTAGCTTCTGTGACACAATCGTATACCGCTGTGATTTGTGGAACGCCGACACCTGCTACGACTCGTGTCGTACAGATTGACCCTGGGCCAATCCCGACTTTGATGACCGATGCACCGGCTTCAATCAAAGCCCGTGTTGCTTCGGCTGTCGCGACATTCCCTGCAATAATTGGGAGTGTCGGGAACATGTCACGTAACTCTTTTACTTTCTCAATGACGCCTGCTGAATGCCCGTGAGCTGTGTCTACCACTAGAGCATCGACACCAGCATCGACAAGGATTTGAGCACGCGATGCGGCATCTTTCGTGACACCGACGGCGGCTGCAACGAGTAAGCGACCTTGTTTGTCTTTTGCTGCGTGCGGGAACTGTTCGACTTTCTCAATATCTTTTGTCGTAATGAGACCTTTTAACACACCTGAATCATCAACGAGCGGTAATTTTTCAATCCGATGTTGATGAAGAATGCGTTCTGCTTCTTCAAGGGACGTCCCTACTTTTGCGGTGACGAGGTTTTCCGTTGTCATGACATCCGCAATCACTGTCGAGTAATCTTTAATGAAGCGAAGGTCGCGGTTTGTTAAAATCCCAATCAATTTGCGTTCTGTTTCCGAATTAACGATTGGAACACCTGAGATACGATATTTACTCATCAAGTACTCTGCATCGTACACTTGTCGCTCAGGCGTCAAATAGAATGGGTTCGTGATGACGCCGTTCTCCGAGCGTTTAACGCGATCGACGTGTTCTGCCTGCATCTCCATCGACATGTTTTTATGAATGACTCCTAGACCACCTTGGCGTGCCATGGCGATGGCCATCGGTGCTTCTGTGACCGTATCCATACCTGCACTGATGATTGGTACGTTCAACTCTAGACCTTCACAAAGTTTAGTGCTCAAACTCACATCTCTTGGCAAGACATTTGAAAAGCGCGGTACGAGTAACACGTCATCAAACGTTAATCCTTCTTTTACAAACTTGTTTTCCCACATAAAAATCGATTGCCCCTTTCCCTATCGGACTCGAATCTTTGTTTCGAAATATTTCTGTAATGGTAACAGGTATAGCCCGAAAGTGCAATTCAATTCACGATGTTCAGAAAGTTCAGAATTGTATTCGTTCTATTTGTTTTCCACTGATAACGTTCGGAAATAGATTATATATATTGCAAAGGAATCCATATTCATAATAAAATTTGTAAAAAAAAGACGACCGAGCGGATGCTCGATCGTCTTTCGCGTTGGCCTGGCAACGTCCTATCCTCGCAGGGGGAGACCCCC
>NZ_QLVE01000028.1 GCF_003331145.1 Exiguobacterium sp. TNDT2
AATAAATGGTTTAAAATGTAATTTAAATGACATTAACCTCCAAAATGTCATTAAATCGCGTGAAATCAACAAAATACGACTAAATTCGACATTTAAAAAAACGGTAAACGAGAAAGTGAATTTAATTAAAAACTCCAAAATTCAAAAACGTTGCCATTTTTACAAAAAAAAACGCTTGTGTCGTTTGGAAGGGTTATGTATATTATGGATGTAAGGTTTTCCAAGAACAGTCTTGGTAAATTGTTCAAGATTTATTTCTTGAAAAAGCTTCTACCGGGGGAGAACGTTCGGTCTTTGGAAGGGTCAGTTACATAATCATTAGTACTTTATTCTTTCGTTATGGATACTCGACACGGCACGGAGATCGGCTGGGCAAGGACGGTAGAAAAACCTATCTACCTAAGGGAGGATTTACATCAGATGGCTAAGAAGAAACAATTCGTTACTGCAGCGGCAGCGTTCGCAGTAGCAGCATCAGCAGTAGCGCCTGCAATTACAGCAGACGCAGCAACACAAACGGTACGTCTTTCATCGGACTACGTTCGCTCAGGTAACCTTGACGCGACACTCGACAAAGAATACAACGGTGGCGAGATCCACTGGTACAAGTCTTCAGTCGACATGAACAAACTTGGCGTCTTCCAAACTGCCAAAGGTTTTGTTAAAGGCCAAGGCATCCGTGTTGAGAAGCGCGTTCGCGTATTGAACTACGCACAAGACATCCAACCTGAAGGCGAAATCGTCCTCGAGCAAGGTGTTCCAGCTTCTGGTCTCCGCGTTCAACCAGTTCTCTTTGCAGACGGTATCCTCTACAATAAACCTGTATCAGTTTCTGGCTTCAAAACAGACAAAGTTGGCGAATTCGAAGGACGTTTCACATACGCAAACAAAGCGTACGGATCAGTTACGAAAACTGTTAAGTACAAAGTTGTTGCAACGAAAGTAGAACTTACTGAAGTGAAGAGCGAAGTTAAAGACGACGTTCTCTCAGTAACTGCTAACGTGAAAAACCTTAAAGATGGCGAGAAAGTTGAACTCGTAATCTTCCCAGGTAAAGATGAGTCGAAAGCAATCGCAATCGACGCAGTAGTTAAAGACGGTGTTGCAACAGCGTCTGCTAAAGACCTTCCTGCTGGTAACCATTCATTCATCCTTCGCTCTGGCGATGTGAAGACTGAAGCTGTCAACTTTGTTGTTGAAGCACCAATGGTTAAAGAAGTTAAGGCGATTAACGCTAGTGAATTAGTAGTTAACTTCACTAAGATGGCTGATAAAGCTACTGCTGAAGATGCAGCTAACTACTCAGTAGACAACAACACTGTAACAGGAGCATCACTTAACGCTGATGGTCAATCTGTAACGTTGACACTCGGAACTGCAGTTACAACTAAAACTACAACTGCTGTTAAAGTATCAAACGTGAAAATTAAAGATTCTCAAGATAAGTTCCCGCTCTACGCTGGTGTAGTAACTATCGAAGACACTGAAGGCGCTCAAATCGCTAAAGTCGAGGCTGTTACAGCTGGAACTTCAGCGACATCAGCAACAATCACTTTCTCTGAAGCGATTCTCGCTGGTACGCCAATCAAAGTAAATGGTGTTGTTGTTGGAGCTACTGCTTCAGGCAAGACAACAACATTGACTGGTTTGTCATTGGATGCATCTGCACAACATACGGTAGAAATCGTTAACTTGACTGACGGTGCGAACAACAAGTCTACTGTTAACAAATCATTCACTGTAACTAAAGACGTTGCTGCTCCAATGGTTGCTGCTGTAGAGCCTTACGGCGATAACAAGATCAAACTTATCTTTGACAAGTCTGTTCGTCTTGCTGACGTTCAATCAAAAGTATCTGTTAAAGACGAGTTGCTTTCTAACGTAGCAATTGGCACTATTACAACTGCTACAGCTGGCGCAACTACAATGGATAAAGAATTCATTGTTCCTGTATCTTCAGCTCTTTACTCACAAGTTAAGTCACGCACTCTTACAGTAGTTGTAGCTGCTGGAATCAATGACTCGCTTGGAAACTCATCTGCAGCGGTAACAAAAGCTGTTACGTTGACTAAAGATGAAGTAGCTCCAGTAGTTCTTTCTGCTGAGAAAGTCAACAACGCTTCGGGCGCTACTACAGGAATCAAGTTCAAGTTCAGTGAAGGCGTAGCTGCTATCCCAGGTGGTCTTGATGAATCTAAAGTTAAAGTCATCGATAAGAACGGCGTCGATGTAACAGCTGGATTCTTCGAAACTACAACTGCTCAACCAGCTGTAGCTGCAGGAGCTAAAGAGGCGACTCTTGAACTTGATGCTGCTACTGCATTGGATGGTGTATACACATTCATGATTTCAAGTGCTTTCGTTTCTGATAGCGCACAAACTCCAAATACATCAGCTGCTGTAACAAAGACAGTTGATTTCGGAGCTCCGACACAATCAGAATTTGTGATTGACACTACTAAAGTTCTTAGCACAAACAATAAATCTAATAACATTACAATTGACTTTGGGCAAGTTGTAAAAGGTGGTGCTGTTGTAGGTTCTGCTACTGATGCAGCTCGTTATACCCTTGGAGGTAAGCCGCTTCCAGCTGGAACACTTATCACGTTAAATGCTGATCGCGATGAAGTCACAATTGATCTTCCTGATACAGATTCGATTGCTAAATCTGATACAGCTGCAACATTCACTGTTGATGGAGTACAAAACTTAAGTGGTGTTGTTAACAAGCCATTCGTGAAGACTCTTTCAATCGTTGATAACACTGCACCAGTGTTGAACTCTGCAGTATTGAACACAAATGGTTCTGTAACACTTGGGTTCGATGAAACACTGGCAACAGCAGCAGTTCTTAGTGATTTTGTAGTAACAGTAAATGGTTCTAACATTAACGCGGCACAATTAAACTTCACTTCAGGTGTTGGTTCTGAAGCAGGTAAATATGTCGTAACTGCTAATGCACTTCTCAATACTGGAGCATTATCAGATGCAAGCGATGATTTCTATTACATCGATGCAAATAACAGTGGAGCATTCAACACTGGTGATATTAAAGTTTCGTCAGTGATCACAGTACCTGGTGCTACGCCAGCTGCTGATACGTATATTGCGAAATTGAATTCTACTGAAATCACTTCGCTCAAAGTCAAAACTGCAGCTTCAGCTCTCACGGGCGCAGATGCAGCAGGTAACAAAGTTGCCGCTGACAAAGAAATCGTCGTACGTTAATCTAATACGCGATTCAGAAATCAATCCTTCGAAGCTAATGTCGGAGGATTGATTTTTATTTTCAAATATATATTATTCCTTTGACACACCCTGACCATCGCGGCTCAGGGTGCTTTTTTTATGTGAGATGAATTATAAAATTCAGTGCAACACCCAAAAGTGAACACAAAAAAGCCCATGACGCTTTCCTCGTGTAGAATGAAGTCACCACAACACACATTCAGACGGAGGAAATATCATGAGCTACACCCATCTTACCACAACGGAACGCGTGAAAATAGAGACCTATCTGGAACTCGGGATGTCCATCCGGTCCATCGCGAGACGGCTCGGGCGACAGCTCTCGACCGTCTCGCGGAAAATCAAACGGAACCCCGACTACGAATCGGGACGTGCGCAGAGGCGCTACGAGAAGGCGAAGACCCGTTGTGGCGCCACGAAGCTCGACGACACGATGCGCCGGACAATCATCGAGAAGCTGCGGGCGACCTGGTCCCCGGAACAGATCGTCGACCGCACCAACGTCGGATTCACCATCTCGGAACGGCCGCTAGAGGTCAAGGGTCGCCAGACGTTAGGGCACTGGGAGCTCGACACCGTCGTCTCCGGACGAGGGAAATCGAAGGCCTGTGTCCGCGACGTTCCTCGAGCGCAAGAGCTGGTTCTATCTCGCCCTGCCGATCGCGGACCGCACCGCGGCCTCAATGGAGGGGGCGTGCCGATGTATTTCGCCGACCCGTACTCGTCGTGGCAACGGGCGGCCGAGAAAGCGCCTCGGTTGGAAAAGTGCACACGAGGTCTTCACCGAGGAAGTGTTGCGCTTAATTTGACAAACCGTCATATGCAATCACTCGATCTTCATAAACTGATCCGCTCGACAAAGCACGGTCAAACGCCAATCGGGGGAAGGTTGGAATCGAGTTATGCGTGACCCGTCAGGTGAGAAGATTGTGCCTGAGTCGACGAGCGATTTAAACAGCGGGACATGTCGCTTGAGTCGTGTGATTAACTGCCTGACGTTATCATAGCTAACTTGTTGACCGAGTAGTTCCGTCAAATGCTCTTGTAAAGTAAGATACGTGGTTTGCTTTAGCGTCATCAAAATAAGTAGCGTATAAAACTGATTCGGTCGTAAAGGAATCGGCAAGCTATCGGGCGGTAGGAGTGCCATTCCGTCTTCTGCACTTTTCAGCACGATTTCATCTTGGGCGGGTTTATATTCGCGAAATGCTTGTTCGCTAAGAATGGACTCTTTGCCCTGCTGCATCTTTCGATAGTAAAGACGATCGAACAATCCCTCTTCTTGCACATTCAATGTGTTTCGATACTGTTCAATTTTTTTCTCTTCCTCTTGGCCGTGCTGCAACTCCTTAAATTCAATCTCTTCTAACGATTCACGTGCGAGTCCGATGCCGCAGTTGACGAGGAACATATGGGCGAGTGTATATTGAACCTCACTGATCGCTTCGAGGTCAGTCCCATCTAGTGCGAGATTCAAATGATGGATTGCTTTGGACCAATTTTCGTCTACATATTCGATATAACCGAGACGGTAGT
Organism: Exiguobacterium sp. TNDT2; assembly: GCF_003331145.1. GTDB lineage: Bacteria > Bacillota > Bacilli > Exiguobacteriales > Exiguobacteriaceae > Exiguobacterium. The sequence continues at coordinate 4,786 of NZ_QLVE01000028.1, forward strand.
TTGCGATAGGGTGTCGTCTATTCAAACGGAGCGCTTTTTCTAAGTATTGGTGAGCGACCTTGTAGTTCGGTTGGTCCGATAGTTTGAAGTATTCGGCTTGCTGCACATAGAGCTTTACGAGTTGTTCACGCAGTTGTTCTTTTTCTTCAAACGAAGCTCCCATCATTTTCTTTTTAAGAATCAGTTCGACTTGATAACCCGTCTCGTCCATGACTTCCCCTCGTTTCAATCAATGTTTCTTTCATCATAAGACGACAGCTGGTATGTGACAAGGTGTCACACTGGACTTGGTACATTTAGCTCAACAACAAAAAAGGGGCTGAATGAAATGAATCAAATCGAACAGTTGGCACGTCATGGATTGAAAACAGCAAGTGAAGAAACGGAATGGTTGAAGCGAATGAGCGGGGACGTCGAGCAACAACTTCATGGGCAACCTGACGCGACAGATGAGGATATTATGGAATGGTTACGTATGACGAGTGACAATCTTAACGGGAATGAGATGGGCGGTGAACGTTTATTTCAGCCAGAGACAGAAGCGTTACCCTATCATGTATTTGACCCGTACATTAGGGGGATTGTTCGCTGGATGAACGAACTTGGGATGTTGACGCAGGCTTGCTGTGACGGTCATGGGAAACGACCTGCCCACGTTTTCACGCTGGAGCCACTTACAAAAAATCAAAGACATGTGTTGCGGGAAACCGTACCGGCCGATTCGACGATTCGTCTGCGCTTCGGACGTCGTGAAGTTTATTTTGAATATGTTGGTGAAGAAGAAAGACGTGGATTGCTTGATATTGCGACAAATCTATTTCACCTTACGCTCAAAGGGACATATGAACAACGACTCAACGAAATGGAACGATGTGCGATTCAAAAACAACTTATGGCATGGTTGAACGTCCCTGGTGAGAGTGGGAAAGAGGGGAGAGTCCGTCATCGGCTAGCATTGCAGTTGAAACGATTGACTGACACGCAATATGTAGATGAACGAGGAAATCTATTAGCGATCCTCTCGAAAGGACAAGGGCCCGTCGTGTTATTGTCAGCACATATGGATACGGTGGCACGTATCGAAAGAGGACGAGACATCATTCAGAACGGGACGGTTCTCAAAAGTTCGCACGGTATCCTCGGTGCAGATGACCGGGCAGGGATTGTCGTTATTCTTGAGTGTTTAGAACGACTTTCTAAGATGGATTTCCAAGGGACTGTCAAAGTCGCTTTTACAGTGGACGAAGAAATCGGATGTCTTGGTGCGCGTGAGATTGACCGACGTTTTATCCATGACGTGGACTATGCGATTGTCGCAGATCGCCGAGGATCTCGCGATATCGTGACGGGATGTCGAGGGGTGATTGATTTTTGCGATGAGTCATACGGTCAATCGTTTGAGCAGGCTGGAAGACTTGCGGGGATGAGCGATTGGACAGCGACACGATACGGGGGTTCGAGTGATGCGAAAGTGTTTGCAGAATTCGGCATTCCGTCAGTGAACTTATCTGTTGGTTATCAACATGAACACACTGACCAAGAAGAAGTGGACGTTCAGGCAACGCTTGATACGATTCGTTTATTAGTAGCGTGGTTTCACCATCGCTTATTCAACTGAGCTCGTCTAAATGGCGGGCTTTTTTGTCATTTATTGAGTCGGAATTTGAAAAACTAATTTCCAATTCGTTAGGAAATCAACAAAATTTCACAGTTCAACTTGATACAATAAAATTGATTTACTTTAAAAATGAATGAATGGAGCGTTACACATGAAAAAATGGATGGCAGCGTTTATCCTGTTTTTGGTGATGACAGTCGCGCCTGCGGAGGCCGTAAGTCATACGGAAACATTGATTCAACAACTTCAAACCACTTCAGAAAATGGGTATAATGTTCACTCCTATGAGCTCGCTCAAATGAACAAATCGAAAATGAGAGAAGTCGTTGTTCTCTTTAATCGCGACACGTTCACCAATATGGCAGATGACTATCTCATCAAAGTGTATGAATGGAATAACGGGAAGTGGAACGTCGTTTACAAGCGCGAGTATTTAGAAGTGATGAACATGAAGTTTCTCACGGTGGGCAAACTTGGTGGCTATGACAAAGTCGTGTTTGGACAATATCACGGCCTTGATACGGAGAATGTGATGTCTCCGATTATCATCGGTTCACCGGACGGGCAGAAGATTCGTCTTTTAGGGGATTCCCCTAGTAATTTTTTTGGAAACGCCACTATCAAAAATGATACGTTGTACATCATGCGTCGTTCCATCGTCACGCATCAATTGAAGATGAAGAGTGGTAAGTTAGTACGTGTCGGAACGGGAACTGGAAAAGATGATCGTTACGTAGCAGGCAATCCGAAACACTGGATCGGCGTCAAAGGGAGACAACTAATCGGTCCAACGACCATCACGATGAAAGTCGGTGAAAAAATCGGAGTAGGTCGATATGATGCCAGCGTAGACGGAGATTATCTCTATTCCCCTTACGCGTTCATTGAAAAAAATCCTGTGATTGAGTGGGACGACCGACGCCTTGGATTCATCGCCAAACAAAAAGGAGTTTCTTCGATTAAATTGAATGCGACAGTACGTTATGATGGTCCCAAAGTGTATCCGGCGGGGCAATTAGAAGTTCAAGTAATTGTGGAGTAAGAGTAATCTCTTTTCTCGTTTTATGATGCTGGAAGGAAGAAGAAATTTATAAATGAAGGGCAATAGCATATTTTTAAAAATAAGCGAGGCTATTTGTCGTAATAAACACTTTGGTTCTCATGATTGGATTGTCTGCCCCTTATACTTACACTGGCGCACATGCGAATACATTGTGTCAAAAAATGAATCGCATCTTACCAATTAACAGACAAACATCTATCAAGCAAAACACACGAAGTTGCGTTCGCTAAAACGTTTGACGTTCGAATGTGACATCGAACTGTACTGAAAAGATTCAGGAACTTCATGTCTTTCAATAAGCCAAACAGGATGTCAGCCACGACACCCTGTTTTTTGGTTGTCCTTTCAAATATCGTTTGTCGACATTTGTCGAGATGTTATCTGAAGAATTTCAGAATTTCATTTCCCTGTTTCTGTGATGTGATGTCCTATGTGACATCAGGCTTGCTACGATCAATATAGCCATTATTTTATTAAGGAAAGTAGGTATTGCACGATGCGTCACCTGATCAAATACGGAGTCATCGCGCTCATCGTTGTCTTATTTTTCTCGAGCGAACGGATGATGATCATTCCACTCATCTTCCTCATCCTCGCCGTCAGCATCCCGTTTCAAATCTCCTATGCACTCAAAATTAAAAAATGGGAAATTCATCTGCAACGACGCGATGTGCGCCAAGTGGAATTTCATGAACTGCTCGACGACATGAAAGCGATTTGGTGGGTGCCGAACCATCCGAAATATTGGGGTCGTTGCAAAACGATTTATTTTGCGGCGCTCCATTCACGGGAGTTGTCGTTCGAGCAAAAACGTGAGTTGTTCGACGTGTTCGACGATTTGAAGTTGAAAGGGATTCCTTATCCGAAAGGTCGGGACGTGCCAAAGAAAGTCGATATGTTTTAACTCGAAGTACTGTTTGATGCTTGATTGTCTATGGATAGACAATCAGTCGGTATCACGTAAATCCCTTCGTTTTCTGGCAGAGTTTCAAGATTCACGATAATTCGATTTGAGAGGTTGGTTCGTTATGGAGTTGTTTATTTTATTCTTCGCTGTGATCATTGGACTAGCAATTTTACAGGGTTCGTATGTTCGGAAATTAGAGGCGTGGCATGTAGGCTTGCGTGATCGAACGCTTCGGGCACATGAGTTCCCAGAATTAATTGAAGATATGAGCAAGTTGAAAGGAATTCCGAACCGTCCGAAATACTGGGGGATGGCGAAACAGATTTACTTCGCGGCGCTCCATTCGAAAGAGCTTTCGTTTGAGCAAAAGATACAGATTTATGAATTATTCGATCGTTTGGGTGTCCAAGGCATTTCGTATCCGAAAGGAAGACCGAGTGAGAGAAGAGAAGCAACGATTCATGATATTTTTTGAGGGGCTGAAGCGTAGCAAATGGATAACCAACTATTGTTCACGATCGGTATGTGGCTGTTAGGGAGCTTGGCAATCGTCGTCATGGGGGCCGTCGTTGTCGGGCTGCCGTATTTCTTCATCCGGATGATCATCAAACAAATGGAGTACGGTAAAACGTTGAAAGTGTGGGGACTGAAGTTGAAAAAACGTCACACGACGCAAGCGGAGTTTGAGGGATTGATGCAGGACATGCGCGACGTGAAATGGGCGCCGAACTATCCCGAATATTGGGGGTACTGCAAAAACATCTTTTATGCCACGTTGCACTCCCACGAAATCATGCTCGAGCAAAAGCGGCAACTCTACGCCGAGTTCGAACGCTTGAAGGTGCATGGCTTGCCGTATCCGCGAGAGCGGAAAGAAGTGAGATAGTACAAAAAGAAAAGGTGGGAAAAGAGTGAAGAAACAAGGCCTCATCATTGGGTTGATTCTTGTCATGTTGTTATCATTGTTACCGGTTTCGGCTTCCGCGGCGAGTCTAACCGTATCTCCTAAGACCGTGTCACTTCAAGTTGGCCAGTCTAAAACAGTTAAAGCGAAAGCAAGCGGAGTGACCAAACCAGTTTACGTCTGGAGTACGTCAAATGCAAAAATCGCTACCGTTAAAAACGGAAAAATCACTGCTAAAGCTGTCGGGAAAGCAACGATTACGGTATCGGTTCAAAAAACGAAGCTAAAATCGACGGTGAGCGTTACCGTGAAACCGAAAGTGCTAGACGCACAAGCTGCCTTTAAGGCAGTCAATCCATCAGTGGCAATTGTCGAGATGCTTGATGCAAACGGCCAGGTCACATCGTTTGGAAGTGGTTATGTATCAGCAAAAGGTGAGGTTGTCACGAACTATCATGTCGTATCGGGTGAAATGAACCACCGTGCACGCGTCCGTTTTGCGGATGGAACGCTGTATGAAACATTCAAATTGAAACGTTTTGATCCTGACATTGATTTAGCAGTCCTCGATATCCCCCTGCTCACATCGATTCGTCCACTGCCGGTCGCAACGGCCGGAAGCACCGGGTCGGTCGTATATGCGTTAGGAAGTCCGAGAGGGGTCAGCAATACAATCACGCAAGGTATTTTGAGTAATCGTCAAGTATATGAGGGTGGACATCCTTATCTCCAGTTTAACGCGAGTGTAACACACGGAAATTCAGGAGGACCGCTCATTGATGTGTATGGCCAAGTGATTGGGGTTGTGACATGGGGCCGGATTGATTCGCAAAACATGAATTATGCCGTACCTGTCTCGCAATTGAAATCGTTAAAATATACGAACGAAACGATTGTGAACGTTCAACAGCCTTCTTTACCGGTCGTCTCGGGAGAAGGGGACACGCAAGAGCAAGAGTTGAATGACGAATTTGATGATGCGGACGTGATTCAATATGCACGTGGCTATATTGAAGGGATGACATATGATCGTGACGACATTGATACGTTCGTGTTCCGTGTGGATCGTCGGACAACGCTTTATATGGTTGGAACTTACGCCAAAAATGCAATTGGTCAGTATTGGGCGTTCGGTTTGTTTGATGCGAACGGAGAGACTATCCGTTACAGTGAAGACGTAATCGATAAAGGACTTCATTATCAAGAAATTGAACTCACAATTCCCCCGGGAGAGTACTACGTTGCAACATTTTCATTGTCAGGGCTGGCGCTGAATGATTACCGGCAGCAAGCATACACGATGTATTATGAGTTAAATTGAAAACAGGCTGACATCTCGCTTGATCGCGGTGTCAGCCTGTTTTGTGTTCACATCGGTACGGTCATCTGTTTCGTTTCCTTGTTCGATAGCGTATACGTCACGACGTAGTTCGTGCCGACGGCTTTGACGCTCGCTTTCGTGATTGTCGTCTTTGACTGGTCGAGCCGGATGAGCGTCACGTAGCGGACGTCTTTCCCTGTATTGTAGGAGATGACTTGCGCCCGTGGTTTCCACTCGTAGTCACGGACGGCTACGAAACTCGTGCTCGTCCGCATCGACGTGCCGTTCAAATTCAGCTGCATGAGCTGCACCGTCCGATCGTTCGTATCCCCATATAAGACGTTTTGCGACGCGATCGAACTCTTCAGCAGCTTCAGTCCTTCGGCGAGATGGAACCGCTGGACGTATTTCGCTGACGATGGCCCCGTGATTTTATCGTAGACGACGAGCGTCTGCGCCTTGTCGTAGACGAGCGTGCGGCGATGGGTAGCGCCTTTCCCAATCAGTTTGCTTTCGCCGATGGCGAGACTTGTCGGTCCCGTGTTCTTCACTGTGACGATGCGGCTCTTCTCCCGCATCGACGGGCTGAGGTCGAGCCCTTCGCCGTCACGATGGACGATGTTGTGGGCCTCGGCCTTGAAGACGTGTTGTCGCTCAGGGCGGTTCGTATAGCCGTAACGGCCCGTCTCGATGATGAAGTCACGACCGAGACCGTAGACGTCGATCGTCAAATCATCTTGATGCTTATGCGCGCTCGAGTGATAACCGGCCGTCATCATGATTTGTGTCGCCTGATTGAACGCACGTGGCGGGGCTGACCAGTATTCACGCATGAAGCTATACTGGGTACCGACCCGCTTCAACAAGTGAGATGGCTTGGCGCCTTCAGTCCCACGCGTGAGCGCATAGGCGAGCTCCGGGTAGTCGTCCGTATCCGGGATGATGCTTTTCGTTCGGATGGCGCCCGACGTGTCACCGAAGATCGGCAACGTGCTGTTCGGCTTCAGCATGTACGTCAGCTGTTTCGGCATGTCCTCCATATTGGCCATGCTCGGTGGGAGGACGAACCGGTTCGCCTCGGCCCAATCGAGGAAACGAGCGAACGTGTCATACATATACGACTGATACCCTGGCGAGTGCTCCAGATGGACGGCGTCCTTCGAGATGCTGTGGGTGATTTGTGTTTGCAGACGCGTATTGGCTAGCGTCTGCCAGTTGCGGCTCTGGTCGAACTCCGGGAACGTCTGGGCGATCGCGGTCAGCGCCATGTCCTGGAAGATGCCGTGGTTATGGTACGTCTTATAGAAGCTTGGCGTCGCGAGGAGCGTCCCGTGCTCGTGAAGTGTTTTCAATAGGAGGCCGGTGAAGTTCGCATCCTTGTGGAGCGATGTCTTCTTGTAGGCGTCCCAGAAATTCAACAAGTGGAACGTCCGAATCGACGTCCCATGGTCGTTGTACGGCCAGCGCAATTGTTTATAGTTTGCGACCGGGTGCGCCTTCGTCCAGCTCTTGATGACGCGCTCCCCGTACTTCAAATAGGCGAGGTTGCCCGTATCGTTATACGCCTGTGTCAATTGGTTGAGCACAGTCAAATAGTGGATCTGGAACGGGTACGAGTTGCTCTCGGACGGCGGGACGTGCCAGTTGAACGTATCGACGTTTGGCACGGTCAGACGAAATGGTGCCGTCTGGATGTACCAGTCGCCACGGAGCGCGCGGTCAGCGTACTGTTTCGCCCGCTCGGGACTGATGATTTCGTATTCATACGGGATATGCTGTTTCGTCGTCTTCACATAGTCGTGGGCGAGTTGACGCGTCGCCGTCGAATTCATGCTCGACGCCGACAACGGTGAGGCAAGGAGGAGCTTCGCTTCACTTTTTTTGATCATGATTTGTTTAGAGCCGTCGACGGCGACGAAGTACCAACCTGAAGGACGGACGACTTTGTATCGTTTCGTCACCGCATGGGACGTCACAGGGGTGATCCGGCCATTCTTCAGTTCATAGACGGTCGCGTTCGGGACGGACCGGATATGGAATGGGGTCGCCGAGGACGCTTCTGCAGGTGGTAGGGGCGCCGCTGTCATGACGGTCGCACTGATTACGGCGAACGTGATTAGTTTTTTCATAGATTTCCCTCAATAGTTATAGATTTGGATTGACTTCTTTTTCAAGAATACCATAAAAAGAATCGGTTTCCTTATTATTGAAAATGCGAAGAATGGATGGTTAGAGAAGTTGAGCCTCGTAGTGTCTACACTTGTTACAATTCAGTAAAAAGGGTATATTATGATTAAGTTTCGTTTGTTTCGTTTGTTTCGTTTGTTTCGAAATGGAGGAGAAAACATGTTGAAAGACTACAAACACGCCATCATTGAGCTTCTCGAAAAAGATTCACAACTTAAAAAAATTGAAGTGACTTCTGAATTGATCAGTGACCGCCTCAAACTACATGCATCGATTCGCCGAACGATTAACGCGCTGAAAGAATATGAACAAACGCTTGACTTAGACATTACGGAGCAAGATCAAAAGATATTGAATAAGTATACGATGTCTGAAGATTTGGTACAGATGCTTCCGAAATATCTATCTGTAGCGGAGGTCGGGAAGTTGCTTGCGATTTCTCCCCAAATGGTACGCAGAAAGTGTATGCATGAAGAAATCGAGGCGTATCGCACGTTGAACGGGAAGGGTAAATGGCGTATTCCGTCTGCTCAGTTTATCGGTCATCAAAATCTCGAAGATCTTATATTGGAGTATAAACATAAAAGGCAAGCGACCCATCATCTAGCTTCGACACTCACTGAGCCGATTGATGACGGCATCACATCAGACGATGATTAAATACGTGATTGACACGAATGTCATCCGCGATTTAAGTAAGCAATCGGATGACCGGACTGTGAGAGAACAGTCTGAGCGATGCCGGCGGTTTTGGGAGATAATCAAGCAAGATGAGAACGCGGTCCTACTGATTCCTGAGGAAACGAAGACAGAGATCGAGGTGCAATTGCTGGCGAATAATCCTCATAAAGAATCAGAACGAAAGAGAATTTTGGCAGCTATTTCTGACTGCCAAATCGCCGGAGAAACGATTTCTCGAAAGGCGGAAGTTCAACTCCGTCGCTTGAGCGCGATACTAAAATCGCAATATGGCGAACGGATCAGAGCGGAAGTCGGGGTAACTCCTCAACATTTGCAAGTTTCTGACGCTCGCGTCCTGTGTGCTGCTCTAGTTCAGGACGGTATTCTTGTGACACGAAACGTTCGCGATTTCATATTGTACTTGTTTCTAACAGATTTAGATGAGGATGTTCTGTATGATACAGGAAGAGAAGGGTATGTAGCCATTTCTCCAGAGTTGTATCAACAGGTACATGAACATGTTGATTTTCAAACAGCTGTCGTCGAATTTTTTGAAGAGTTGGAAGCACTATAAGGCAACGGCTGACGATTTGGAGAAGCGGTTCAATTTGTGGCAAAACATCAAACTAAAAAAACCAAGACGATTCAAAGAGAGAACCTCAGTGAATGTCTTGGTTTTTTTGTGCATCATTTCGATTAGTCAAGATTGAGTCGATTGACCGCATTTCGTAGATGGTTCTCTTTAACACGGATATAACGCCGCGTCGTCTTCGGCTCGCGATGGCCGAGCAGTTCGGATAATGTCGTCTCCATGACCCCTTGTTCATACAGGTGGGTCGTGAAGGCGTGCCGCAGTTTGTGTGAGGTAATCTTTTGGCCCAACACATCGCGAGCGGCGTTCGTCAGATGACGGTTGATCGTCGTCTTACAGATGGTGCCCCCACGCAGTGACGGGAAGACGAGGGATGAGTCGACACGTCGTCGCTCGTCCTCGAGATACGTCTCCATGATGGCGTAAATCATATCGTTCAACGGGACGGTACGTGATTTCCCGGCTTTCGACTCGCGAATATGGATGCGTCGTTCGTCCAAATCAACGTCGTCGAGTTCGAGCGTCCGTACTTCGTTGATCCTCATCCCGGTATGGAGCTGGAGCGTCAGGAACGTCCGGTAGAGCGGCACCTCGATCGCATCAATGACGGTGAGGATCCCGCGGGGGGACGGCACGTCTTGCGGCAGGGGCTCGTTCACTTTCACTCTGAGCTGGTGGAACGGGTTGTGTGTGACGAGCTGTTCGGCGATGGCCCAGTCGTACAATCCACGCAAAGCGCTCAAATAGTTGTTGATTGTCACGGGCTGACACGCTTTGTCGCGTAGCGCGTCGATATAGGGCATGACGTCTTGGCGCGTCTTGAAGTCGTCTAAGCGGCTATCTGCGCCCATGATGTCGAGAAAACGGTTGAACTTGTAGTCGGCCTGGTCGATTGTGTTCGAGGCTTTTCCCGTCAGTCGTAAAAACTGGAGGTGTCGCTGGACCGCCTCATCGATTCGAATCATGATCTTATTTCTCCTCATACTCGTTGTCTTCGCGGAGCATCCGGTGCAGCTCGGCCTTATAGGCGCGGAGCCGGCTCGGGGAGTAGCCGAGTGCATCTTCGGTGCCACGAAGCAAATGGCAGAGTAAAATGTAGTGCCGGTTTGGTAAAGTCTTTTGCTTGTCAGATAGCCATAGTGAGATCGGCATCGCCTCCGGGTCGACCTGTTCCGGCAGACGTTCGCTCGAGACTTCATGCGTGAGCGTCTTCGTCTTCGTCGCTCGGTGGTTGAGGATGGCACCGCGTACCCGGATATAACAGTACGTCTTCGACAAGGTCTTTCCATCCAAGATGGCGCGCCAGAGGGCGATGCGGGCCGCTTGGGCACAGTCGTCGGTCTCGTTTTGATGGATATGGAGCTGGCGGATCACGTAATAGATCATCGGTTCCCAGTCGTTCAGTTGTTGGTCAATCTCGTTCATGGTCGGCTGCTTTCTCGCGCGCGTTCAGGTTTTCCTAGGTGGATACAGCATAATGGTTGTTATGCTGTTTTCGCACCTCGCCAACTGCGTCGTTTCGTCACAGCAAGCGTTATGTATAACATCTCGGAAACACGAAACAAGCGCTAGGCGTTGTTTCACCTAGCGCCCATTTCTCTATAACAACCATTATAGGAGGGTGGGGGAAGATGGATATAAGCTTGTCGAATGGTGTCGACAACTTTTCAGGACCACAAACAAAATAAATATACCTAACAAATGTCATAAGGTGATATATTTAATCTCGGAAAAATTAATTTTTTTACATTTTAAATCGAAGAGAGACTTGAAAATGAATAGAAAATCCATAAT